>CAWBEG010000021.1:0-50142 GCA_963787755.1 Vicinamibacterales bacterium | reverse complement strand
GAATCGCGATCATCGGCGCGGGACCGGCGGGCGCCATGGCTGCGGTGCGTCTCGCGCGCGCCGGCGCGTCCGTCGCGCTGTTCGATCCGAGCCATCCTCGCGAGAAACCCTGCGGCGGAGGGCTGACCGGCCGTGCAGTCGCGCTCGTCAGCGACGTTGTCGACCTCCACTCGTTGCCGCACGTCATCGTGAAATCCGCGACGGTCGAAGGCTCGGAGCGCACTGCACACGTCGCGCTGATTGATCGCGGTGCCACACCCGACAGTTCTCTCCTCGTTGTGAGCCGCGCGGTGTTCGATCGCGCGCTCGCTGACGCCGCGATAGCAGCCGGCGCGCGCCTTGTTCCCGAAAAAGTCCTGGATCTCGCCCGTCGCGGGCCGCGCATGATCGTCCGCACGGATCGCGGTGCGTACGAGTTCGACCAGGTGTTGGGAGCCGACGGCGCGGCCAGCGTCGTACGCAAGAGACTCGCACGCCCGTTCGCGCGCGCACAACTCTCGGTTGCCGCAGGCTTCTTTGTCCACGGCTCGACCGGCTCGAACATCGCTGTCAAAACAACGCCTGAACAACCCGGATATCTGTGGTCATTCCCTCGGACCGATCATCTTGCGGTGGGCATCTGCACCCTGGCGAATCGTCACACGACGTCAGGCCACCTTCGGGCGCAGTCGGCGGCATGGATCGACACACACGGCCTCAATCGGAACACGCGCTTGGAGCCCTACGCGTGGCCCATTCCGAGCATCGGCTATCAGGGTCGACGCGAGATCAGTCTGGGCGGCGAAGGTTGGATGCTGCTCGGAGACGCGGCCGGGCTGGTCGATCCGCTCACGCGGGAAGGCATCTACTACGCGCTGGCGTCAGGCCAGTGGGCGGCCGATGCTCTCGCTGCGACGTCCAGATCACGCGCCGCGTCCCGGTATTCGGGCAGGGTGCTGAGCGACATTCAACCCGAGCTCGCCCGGGCCGCGCGCCTGAGCCGGTTGTTTTTCACCCCTGCGTTCTCATCACTGCTCGTGCGGGCGCTCGACCAGAGCGAGAGTATTCGAGACGTCTTCGTCGACCTGGTGGGTGGCGCTCAACCGTATCGCGGTCTCAGGCGGCGTCTGCTCGCAACACGTCAGTTTGGGCTCGCCGCGCACGCAATTCGGATGCTCCTGGGACCTGCGTTTACTGGTACAATATCGAGTGTCGCGTTACCCCACGAAATGTAAGAAGGAGTTACGACATGAGTCGGATCGGTTTGCCTGAGCTCTTCATCATTCTGTTCATCGTCGTGCTGATCTTTGGGGCGAACCGCCTGCCACAGCTCGCCACCGGAATCGGCAAGTCGATTCGCAGCTTCAAGGACGGGATGAAAGAGGGCGACGACAACGACATCAAGAAGACTTAGCGGCGCCCGCGTTTTTTCTGCCGCTCGCGTCGGCCGGACCGCTGCTTCCGGTGTGTCGTCCCACGGCGCTGCTCCTGTTTCGGGCGCGCCTTACTATGGCGCGGCCCGCGTTGCCGCTCATCTGTCCTCACCGTTTCGAGAATCTCCACCAGTCCAAGATCGATCTGACGCCTGTCCATGTCGACGCGAACGACCTGCACTTCGACGCGGTCGCCGAGCTGATAGACCTTCTGCGTGTTCTCTCCGCGCAGCGAGTGGGTCTTCTCGAGATACCGATAGTAATCGTCGGCCATGCTCGAGACGTGCACGAGCCCCTCGACATAGTGCTCGACCAGCTGCACGAACAAGCCGAACGCTGCCACGCCGGTGATGTAGCCCTCGAACTCGTCGCCGACCTTGTCGGCCATGAACCGCACTTTCTTCCACTGCACCAGCTCGCGCTCGGCATCATCCGCGCGCCGCTCCATGTCCGAGCAATGGCGCGCCATATCGGGGAGATCGGCTTCGAGCTCTTCGACGCGCTCCATGTCGATGCCCTTGTGCCGAAGTTCGCGGAGCATCCGGTGCACGATCAGGTCGGGATAGCGGCGTATGGGCGACGTGAAGTGCGTGTATGAATCGGCGGCGAGGCCGAAGTGGCCGAGATTGCGCTCCGCGTACCGTGCCTTCTGCATTGTGCGCAGCATGAGAAACGCGATGGGCCGTTCCTCGGGCTTTCCGCGGAGCTTTTCGAGGAGCCGCTGGAAATTCCTCGGCCTGACCGCTCCCGGCGGCGCCGCCAGCGAATACCCGAATCCGGAAATGAACTCCTCGAACTCCTCGACTTTCAGCACGTCGGGCTGCTCGTGGATGCGGTACACGCACGGCATCCCACGCCCTTCGACGTAGGTCGCAACGGTTTCGTTCGCGAGCAACATGAACTCTTCGATCAGCTTGTGCGCGATGTTGCGTTGCGCCTCGACGATCCTCTCCACCTTGCCGGCGTCGTCAATGATGACTTCCGCCTCCGGAAGGTCGAAGTCGATCGAGCCGCGCCGCTTGCGGCGTCCGTTCAGGATGTGGAACAGCTGTTCCATCAGCTCGAACTTCGACACCAGGTCGCTGTATTTCTGCATCAGCTCCGGCGGCTTGGTCGTCAGAATCGAATTCACGTCCGTATAAGTCATCCGCGCCGCAGTGTTGATGACGCCATCATGGAACTGGTACTGCACCACCGAGCCGTTGGCATCGACCTCCATCAGGCACGTCTGAACCAGACGATCGACGCGCGGGTTGAGGCTGCAGATGCCGGTGGCCAGCTCCGAGGGAAACATGTGAACGGCGCGCTCGGGAAAGTACACCGACGTCGCCCGCTCGTATCCTTCCTGATCGAGCGCGCTGCCCTCGGTCACGTAATGGGCCACGTCGGCAATGTGGACGCCGAGCCGGTAGTGACCGTTCGGCAGCTTCTCGATGCTGATGGCGTCGTCGAAATCCCGCGCGTGCTCGCCGTCGATGGTGACCGTGACGGTCTGACGAAAATCGGTGCGCCCCTCGATGTCCTTGGCGCTGACAGGACCGAAGCTGAGCGCCTCCTCGACGGCTGCTTCGCCGTGCACGTCGGGGATGCCGTATTTGCGGATGATGATCTCGGTGTCGACCCCTTGCTCGTTGATATCGCCGAGCACTTCCGCGACCTTCCCGACCGGCCCACGCGACGCGGTGGGCCACGTCGTGATTTCCACCACCACCATCTCGCCAGGCTCGGCCGCTCCCCACTGACCGGACGGCACATGCACATCGGTCACGACACGCCGATCGAACGGCTGCACGAACCCCAGGCCCGAGCTGTCCACGTCGAAGCGCCCGACGATCGTCGAATTGCCTCGCTCGAGGATGCGTATGATGCGCCCCTCGAGCCTGTTCTCGATCGTCCTGCGTTCGATCCTCGCGAGCACGCGGTCGCCATGCATCGCCTCTTTGATGTTGGTCGCCGACACGTACACGTCCGGGGCGTCGCCGCCGGCCTTGTCGGGAATGACGAAGCCGAAGCCGGCCGCATGCATCTGAAGGCGCCCGACCACCAGGTCCATCTTGTCGGGCAATCCGACGCGGCCACCCTTTGTCTGCACGAGCTCGCCGGTCGTGACGAGCGACTTCAACAGCCGGCGAAATGTCGCTCGTTCTTCCTGCGGAACTTTGAGGGCCTTCGTCAGCTCGCGCGGTGTTGCGGGATGCGTGACTTTCTCACGCATCAACTTCAATATCTGTTCTCTGGAAAGCATCATTCTGAATATATCCGGTTCCTTTTCCCGTTCCGAACGCGGAACCGGAACTGGGAACCTTCAGCGAAAGAGGATTATCTGCAAGTCGCCCACGTTGGTCGTGGAAGGGCCGGTCATAATCAAATCACCGAGTCTCTGGAAGAAGGCATAGGCGTTGTTGTCGGCAAGAAAGGCATCGGCATCGAGCGACTGTTGCCGAGCCCGCGCGATCGTTGTGGTATCTGAATATGCACCTGCCGCATCTGTCGGACCGTCAATGCCGTCGGTGCCCACGCTGCCGAGCGCCACATCGGTGGTCTCATTCGCCAACGCTGTTGCGACCGACAACGCAATTTCCTGATTGCGGCCGCCTTTTCCCGCGCCGACGACCTTGACGGTGGTTTCGCCGCTGGCGATCACTGCCACCGGCCGCTTCGTGCCGGCAGCCAGCGTTCGCGCCCGCTCCAGGACAACCGGCCCCATTGTCCGCGCGTCGCCGACAACGGGATCTTCGACTGACGATGACATCGTAGCCCAGTGAGCGCGCGGTCTCGGCAGCACCGTTCATCGCGTTGAAGCGGCCGCCGATGACGCGAGTGATCGATCGCTCGAAGCGCGGATCCCCGGCCTTCGGCGTCTCCGCGATCGTCCCCTTCCAGTCCGGCGCGCAGGTAATCCCGCGCCGCTTGCGTAAGGAGCGCTTCGACGCCGAAGCGCTCGATATAGTTCCATGCGTCGCGATACGTCGACGGATCGGGAACGGTAGGCCCGGACCCGATGACGCTGAGATCGTCGCCCGACGACGTCGGAGATCGCGAGACAGACAGTTGGCCCCGGTGCAGCCGCTGCGAGCCGCCCGCCTTTTACGGCCGACAGGTGTTTGCGGATTGTATTGAGCGCAGTGATATCCGCGCCTCCCTTCAGCAGCGCATTGACGGCTGTCCGTTTGTCCTCGAGCGTCAGAGTGCCGGCCGGCACCGCCATCAGGGCAGACGCACCGCCAGAGAGCAGCACGACGAGCGTGTCGCTCGGATCGGTCCCCTGCGCAACCTCGATTGCACGGCGTCCTGCGGCACACACTGCGATCATCAGGCAGCGGATGGCTCGACGGAATCCACTCGAGCTGCGCGGGCAGCGCAATCGGCGAGTGCGTGCCGATGACGATGCCGTCACGAATCCGATCGCCCGCAATCATGGCGAACGTGTCGGCCATGAATGGCGCGGCCTTGCCAACGGCAATCACGCGCACGCGTTTGCCGTGCAGGCGCGATGCAATCGCCGAATCCTGGACGGCGCGCTCGATAAGATGGTGTGGAGACGCGGCTTCAATGGCGCCGCGGGCGATGGTCAGAAAGTGCTCGCGAGTGTGCGACAGAGGCGACGTCTCAGTGAACGTTCTTGGGATCGGTCCAACTCGACAGCCCCGTCACGACGTTGAACTTCCGAAGCAGGCTGCTCACGACCTGATCGGCGTTCTGCTTGGCTGAGAGATGTTCGAGTTGGGAAATGATGCGGGTGAGGGCGGCTTCGACCGATGTGATGGCGCTATCAGAGTAATACTCGCGCTGCTGCTCCAGACAGCGTCGATGTTTCAGGAACTCCTCCCGATAAAAATCGGTACGGTTGATCCCGGGCCTCGCTTTCGATTGCGCCATTTAGGGGTAAATCCAGTCTACGAACCGCGCACGTCCCTGTCAACGGAAAATCATGCACCTCCGCTGCTCCCGAGCCAGCAGGCGGCGGGCCTATTCCGCGATCTCTCGTGCGCTGCGCGCCGCGATGAATCCGCCGAGCGCGCCGACCGCCGCGCCCGCGGCGAGCAGCGTGACCACGATCGGAAGCGAAAGGAATACCAGTGAGGCCGGTTCGATCGCGCCGGCCAACCATGCGTCGGCGCGGCTCCTTAGCGTTAAAAATGCGACCCACAACACGATGAGAGCTGCGATCGCCCCGAGGGCGCCCTGGATAAGCCCTTCGACGATAAACGGACCGCGGATGTAGGCAATCGGCGCGCCGACGAGCTGCATGATGTGAATCTCCTCGCGCCTGGCGAACAATGCAAGCCTGACGACGCTGGCCACCGTCAGGGCCGCCGCAAAGACGAGCAGCGCCGCGAGCACAAAGCCGCCCGCGCGCACGATGTCGACCGCGTACATCAGCCGTTGAATCCACTGGCGGTCGTACCGTACATCGGCGACGCCCGCGAGTCCTGCCGCGTGCTCGGCGAGCGACGCGACATCGATGGGATTCGCGTTCGGCCGCAGCCGCACCTCGATCGACCCCGGCAGTGGATTCGCGGTGAGGTCGCCCGCGGCCTCCGCGAGCACGGCGAAGTTCTGCTTGAAGCGCCGGAGGGCGTCTTCTTTCGACACGACCTCGACGGCCGCAACCACCGCGCTCTCGCTGAGTGTTTTCCCGATGGCCGCGCGCTGTTCGGGCGATGCCGAATCGGACAGGTAAACGGAGAACTCCGCAGCGTCCTGCCACCGGGTAAACACACGCTCCATGTTGGAGGTGAGAATCAGGAAACCGCCGAGCACGACGAACGCGACCGTGATGGTGGCGGTCGCAATGATCGCCGTCTTGAAGCCGCGCCAGAGGCTGGCCGCAGCCTCCTCATAGAAGTATCTAAGCGCCCGCATTCGATCCCGTTTCTGCGCGCTCGTCGCTGTCGACCAGTTTGCCGTGGTCGAGCGCGATCACACGGCGCCCGACACGGCGGATCAAATCGCGATCGTGTGTGGCCACGAGCACGGTCGTACCCCGCGCGTTCACCTCGCGCAGCAGATTCATGATGTCGAGCGACAGGTCCGGATCCAGATTGCCCGTCGGCTCATCGGCAAGAATCAACATCGGGTCGTTCACCAGCGCTCGCGCGATGGCGATGCGCTGCTGCTCGCCGCCAGATAGTTCCTGTGGGTACGCGTTCATGCGGTGCTGCAGCCCCACCCACTTCAACACCTGAAAGGTCTTGCGCTGCTGCGTCGAGACGGGCGCGCCGAGCACGCGCGGCACGATCGCGACGTTTTCGAGCACGGTCTTTCGCGGGATCAACTTGAAATCCTGGAAGATGAAGCCGACGCTGCGGCGGTATGCCTGCACCTGCCGCGGCGTCAACTGCGCGAGATTTTTTCCCGCCACCGTAATCGCGCCGTCGCTCGGAAGGGTCTCGCGCAACAGCAGGCGCAGGAACGTCGACTTGCCGGCGCCACTTGGGCCGGTGAGGAACACGAACTCCCCCTTGTCGACCTGCATGGACAGGTCGCGCAGGGCATACACGCCCCGGCTGTAGAGTTTCGACAGGCTATGCGTCTCGATCAAATGTTCAGTTCCCTGCGCAAGAGGTCGTTCACGAGTTTCGGGTTCGCCTTGCCGCCGGTGGCCTTCATGACCTGGCCGACGAGGAAGCCGAAGGTGCCCGACTTCCCTCCGCGAATCTGCGCGACCGCGTCCTGGTTGGCGTCGATCACCGCGCGCACGCTCGACAAAATCGCACTTTCGTCGCCAATCTGCGCAAGCCCGTCCTCCGCGACGATGTCCTCGGGAGAGCGGCCGCTGTCGTACATCTTCTCAATCACGCCCTTCCCGATCGACGCGCTGATCGTCCCCTTCTCCACCAACGCAATCAAGCCGGCCAGCGCACCCGCGGTCAGCCGCTGCCGATCGAACCGTTCGCCGAGCTCGTTCAGCTTCCGCGCCACTTCTCCCGACACCCAGTTGAACGCCGCGCGAGGATGACCCGACGCCTTGGCCGTCTCTTCGAAGAGGGCCGTGAGCTCGGTGTTCTCGAGCGCCGTCACTTCAGCCTCGGACAGCGCGTATGCCACCATGACGCGCCCGCGGCGCGCTTCGGGCAGCTCGACGATCGATGCGCGAATCTCTTCGATGCGATCGCGCGCGAGCCGCACGGGCGGCAGGTCCGGTTCCGGGAAATAGCGATAGTCATGGGCGTCTTCCTTGCTGCGCATCGAGAAGGTCTCGCGCGTCGACGCGTCCCACAGCCGCGTTTCCTGCACTATCGTTCCGCCGCGCTCGACGACGGCGATTTGCCGTGCGATTTCGTACTCCAGCGCCTTTTCGAGATAACGGAACGAGTTGATGTTCTTCACTTCCGTTTTCGTCCCGAGCGCCGTCGCACCCTGCGGTCGCACCGACACGTTGGCGTCGCAGCGCAGACTGCCCTCCTCCATATTGCCGTCGTTCACACCCAGCGCGATGAGCATCTCGCGCAGCTTGCGAAAGGCATCGGCCGCGTCGCCTGGCGACCGGAGGTCGGGCTCGGTCACGATTTCAATCAACGGCGTGCCGCTGCGGTTGAAATCGAGGTAGGTCTTCTGTTCCGAATCCGCAAAGCCCTCGTGCAACGACTTGCCCGCGTCTTCCTCCATATGCACGCGCGTGATGCGCACGCGCTTGGCGGCGCCGGCCGCAGTGAACTCCAGGGTGCCCGCAGTCGCCAGCGGCAGTTCGTACTGCGAAATCTGGTAGCCCTTCGGGAGATCCGGATAGAAGTAGTTCTTGCGAGCGAAAATCGACTGTTCGTGGACGGCGCAGTTGAGCGCCAGGGCCGCCTTCGCCGCGAAATCGACCGCCCGGCGGTTGAGCACGGGCAAGGCCCCCGGAAACCCCAGACATACCGGGCATATGCTGGTATTCGGCGCATGCCCGAATCGCGTGCTGCAGCCGCAGAAAATCTTGGTGTCGGTGAGGAGCCGGGCGTGTATTTCGAGCCCAATGACGGGTTCAAATCCCACGGGGTGTGATGCTATCATCTAATGCATCACTTTCCCGGGCGAATCCCCGTAACCGTTTGTAAATGAAAGGCCAGCATAGTCGTATCCATGAGTAGGCACGATCCGATGGCGGCTGGCTCTGCACTTCAGGCTCCGGTCAACGGACCAGGCGGCGAGATTCCTCTCGCCACGCAGGGAGCGGCTCGCCCCGCCGAAGCCGAAACGGCTCTCGCCGCACAAGTTCAAGATCTCCTCGCGGACGGCAACGATCACTGGCGCGCGGGACGTGTTCGCGCAGATCGTATTGCGCCAGCAACGGCGCGCGTCGCGCATCGCATGGCATTACCTGCGCGATGTGGCCGAGGCCGACGAAGCGGTGCAGGATGCTTTCGTCAAGGCGTACACCCACATCAAATCGTTCCAGCGGCACCTCTCGTTCGAGGTCTGGCTGACGCGGATTCTGATTAACGGCTGCCTCGATCGCCAGAAGGCGCGGACACGCCGGGCGCGTTGGATGATGCCGGCCGCGGATGCGAGCCGCCGCGATCAGGACACCATCGAACGCGCCACGCGTGCGGGCGATCGATCGCCCGAAGCCCAGCTCATCGCGCGCGAGTGGCGCGACCAGGTGATGGCCGCTGTCCACAAGCTGCCAGATCGGCAGCGCCTGGTGTTCATGCTCTGCCATTACTCCGATCATTCGACGCGCGACGTCGCCGAGATGACCGGCCTGAACGAGTCGACTGTGAGGGTTCACCTGTTCCGCGCCATTCGCAAACTGCGCACGGCCATGGAAGGACAGCGCCATGCGATTTAATAACCGCGTCGTCAACTTCGGGGACACGCATGTGACCACACATTTGAGCGACGACCAGCTGATGGAAACCTATGTGCTGGCCGGCGACAACCGTCATCTCGCCGTCTGCCGGCCGTGCAAGACGCGCTTCGACGACCTCGTGCGCTCGCTGCAGCAGATGCAGGAAGCGGCCGTCGTCGAAGCCGACAGCGCGTTCACCGCCGAACGGCTTCACGACCAGCGCGATCGCATCATGCGGCGCATCGAGCGTCACGACCACCCGGCCGAGGTCGTGGCATTTCCGCATCAGCGTGTGCCGTCGCACCCCGCCGTCCATCGCATACTCGGTCCGGCGCGCCGCTGGGTCGCGGGCGCTGCGGCTGCCGGTCTCGCCGCGGGCGTGTTCCTCGGCTTCGCGATGGATCGCAGCCATCTTCGGGCGATCGATCAGCGCCGTTCAGCAGTCGAAGTCGGACACTTCGCTGGCGCTGCAGGCCGCGGCCGAGCTGATGACCAGTTCTTCATCGATATCGACGAGGCCCTGATCGGCTCGCGCGTGCGCGAAATGCGCCCCGATTTGAGCGCGATCGATCTCATGACGACCCCGCTCGAGATCCGCGAAGTGAGCTACGTTCGCGAATGAGCCGCTAAGCGGCGCGGGGCAATGGGTCCCCGCAAGCGAAGCGGCGAGGAGCGCGCGGCTAAACATGACCTCTTCGCTCGTGTTCCGCAAAGGCCTCGACCTGAAAGATGCGGTCGCAGCAGAGCTGAATCAGAACTACTACAGCGATCTCGTTCAGCAGATTAAGGCAGACGATTTTCAATATCGCTCCGGCCGTCTCACGATCCATCTCGCGCGCGAGTTCGGGTTCTGCTATGGCGTCGACCGCGCCGTCGACTATGCCTATCAGACCCGCGAGCGATTTCCCGACCGCCGTGTGTTTCTGACGGGCGAAATCATCCACAACCCGCACGTCAACGATCGCCTGCGGAACAAAGGCATCCAGTTTCTCAGCGACGCGCCAAACGGCCGCGAGCCGCTGGGACCCGATGACGTCGTCGTGCTGCCGGCATTCGGCGTCACCACGGCCGAGATGCAGCGCTTCGGCGAGATCGGGTGCGTGATGGTGGATACGACCTGCGGGTCGGTGCTGAACGTCTGGAAGAACGTGAAGCGTTACGCGCAGGACGGGTTTACGTCGGTCATTCACGGCAAGGTGTGGCACGAGGAGACCCAGGCGACCGCCTCCCAGGCGCTCACCTTCCCCAACGGCCGCTTCCTCGTCGTCTTGAATCTCGACGAGACCAACGACGTGTGCGACTACATCCGCCGTGGCGGCGATCGCGATCGATTCCTCGCCCGCTTCCGCGATGCCGTGTCCCCGGGCTTCGATCCCGATCGCGATCTCGAGCACATTGGCCTGGCCAACCAGACCACGATGCTGATGTCCGAGTCGCTCGAAGTGCAGGAGCTCTTTCGTCAGGCGATGACCGACCGGCACGGAGCCGAGGTGGTCGCCTCACGGTTCCGTGCGTTCGACACCATTTGCAGCGCCACGCAGGATCGGCAGGACGCGGTCGTTGTGCTCCTCAGGGAAAACCCGGTCGACCTGATGATCGTCATCGGCGGCTATAACAGCAGCAATACCTGTAATCTGGCGCGTATTTGCGCGGAAACGGTGCCTACGTTCCATATTGCCGACCCCGATTGCCTCGAGTCGGCCGATGCCATCCGCTATCGGCCGGCTGGCGGCAAGAGCGAGGTTCGGGCTACGGGTTGGCTGCCCGCCGGACGCGAGCTCTCAGTGGGGCTTACGTCGGGGGCTTCGACTCCCGACAATCTGGTCGGTACGACGGTAAGACGCCTCGCTGAGCTCTGCGGCCCAAGCGCGCCCTAAGCCCGCGAAGGGCGGGTCCTGCCGGGCCAAAACGCCAAGCGCCGAAGGGCCTGCCGCGCTGTCGCCAAGGCGAACGTGCCTGCCGCGCCGAAGCGCGCAGCGCGAAGGCGGGTAAACATCCCGTATACCGCCGTCGTATTTGGAGTTAGTAGTCGTTAGAGGTTTCCCCCATGCGAATAATTCTTCACGTTGTCTTCATATGCAGCGCTTTGGCCGCGACCGCGGGGTTATTCCCTCGCCTCGAGGCTCGCAGCTCACAGCAGCTGCAGGGTGCTCCACCCAGCGCTCACCCGGCGCCCCGCCGGCCGCCGGACTGGTGGAAAACGCCCAGATACATGCAGGAGCTGAAGCTCACAAGCCGAGCAATCGGCCGAGCTCGAGCAGATTATTCAGGCCAGTCGGGCTCGAATGACCGCGGATAAGGAAGACCTCGACCGCGCACACAGCGACTTCCGCCAGTTGATGGAACGGCCCGCCGCGAACCAGCGCGAGCTGCTCAAGGCCGCCGAGCGCCTCGAGATGGCGCGGTATTCCATCGCAAAGGAACGGACGATGATGGGCGTGCGCATTCACAGCCTGCTGACGCCCGAGCAGCGCAGGGGGCTTGATGCCATCGCGAAGCGGCACCAGGCCGAGCAGAATCGCCAGAAGTAAGCCATAGGAATTTCACAATCGGACGCGCAACGCTGATTGCGCACCACCTTTAGGAGTTCGTGATGTTGGGAAGAAAGCTTGTCGCGGCGGCGTCCTTTGTTCTGTTGATTTCCGGCGCGGCCTCCGCGCAGACGGCGTCGTCCGATGCGGCGCGCACAGAGTCTCTCGTCAAGCAGGCGGTCGAACGGTATGCCGCCGGCCTCGAAGCGTCCCGCGTGCAAAACCCGCTGGCCGCCAACGAACAGCGTCCGTGCCGATCACGCTCGAGGACGCCGTCCGGCGGGCGATCGACAACAACCTCGAAATGGCTGTCGAGCGGCTGAATCCACAGACCTTCGACTTCACTCTTGCGTCGTTGCGCGCGAACTACCACCCGAACGCAACCTCGACCGTCGGTCGCCGTGACAACGTGCGCCCACCAACCAACCTGCTGAATCCGGGCAGCCCGAACGTGTCGACGATGACCTACAACGCGGGCGTCACGCAGAACGTGGGTTGGGGCGGCGGCAACTACTCGCTGACGTTCAACAACAACAAGGTTGTGTCACCGACCGATCAGCTGGCGCGATTCGATCCGCAGTTCAACAGCTCGTACCTCTTCAGCTACACACAGCCATTGCTGCGGGGATTCCGCATCGATCAGACGCGGCAGCAGATACAGACGGCGATGATCAACCGCGGGACCGCCGAGCTGAATGTGAAGGCACGCACCACCAACACCCTCGCTGCCGTCCGATCGGCATATTGGGACTACGTGTTTACGATCCAGGCCGTCGCCGTGGCGAACGAGTCGCTTGCACTCGCGTCGAAGCTGCTGTCGGACAACAAGATTCGCGTCGAGGTCGGCACGATGGCGCCGATGGACGTCGTGCAGGCCGAAGCGGAAGAAGCCACGCGGCAGCAGGCGCTGACGACGGCGACCGCCACGATGCGCACGGCGGAGCTCTCGCTCAAGCGATTGATCGTCAGCGGCACGAACGACCCGCTCTGGTCGCAACACCTCGAGCCGACCGACCGTCCCGACTTTCAGATCCGTGTCGATCGATGTCGAAGGCGCCGTCCGGTCTGCGCTTCAGCAGCGCACCGATCTGCTCATCGCCCGCAATGCGTTTGAGGCGAACAACGTGCTCCTGAAGTCCCAGCGCGACCAGTCGCTGCCGGATGTCGACGCGCTCGTGACGTACGGCGCGTCCGGCCTTGGCGGTGTGCAGTGGAACCTCACCGGAAACGGACTCGAGCAAAGTCGTAACGGCATCCTCGTCGACGGCGGCTTTAACAATGCGCTTAGCACGCTGTTCAATCGGGACTATCCGAACTGGCAGTTTGCGCTCGCCGTGAACTATCCGATCGGCGGCAATTCCTCCGACGGCACAGGCTGCGCGGACGCGGCTCCTGATTCAGCAGAACCAGGCGCAGATTCGCGCGAGCGAGCTGACGGTAGCCACCGAAGTGACCAACGCGGCGCTGCAGGTCACCAACAGCACCGAGGCGCTCGCGGCGGCGCGCGCGGCACGCGATCTGTCGCAGCGGAGGCTCGACGCCGAGATGAGCCGGTTCGAGGTCGGCATGTCGAACAATTACCAGGTCGTGCAATCGCAGCGCGACCTGCGCGAAGCGCAGAACTCCGAACTGCGCGCGCTGCTCAACTATCGGAAAGCTCTTGTCGAGTTCGACCGCGTCCAGCAGGCTGGCGCAGGCGGAGGTGGAGGCGCAGCCGCAGCCTCAGCCGCAGCCGCAAGCGGAGGCGCAGCCGCAGGCGCAGCCGCGCGCTAGAGAGAGGTGTCGGAGTCATATGCGTAAATACGGAATTATCCTGCTGGTCGTCGTCGTGGCAGGCGGAGCTGCGGTGTATTACTTCATGGGCCGCTCCACGTCGGCGGCGGCCCAGGGCGACCAGCCCACTGCTGCGGAGCGGCGTCAGAATGCCGGCGGCGGCGGCGGCGGCGGTTTTGGTGGCGGCGGCTTTGGCGGCGGGTTCGCCCGCGGTCCGCGGCCGCCCATGACGGTCGAACTGACGCCGGTCGTCCGCAAGAACATGATCGACACGATCACGGTTGTTGGCAACCTGGTTGGCGCCGCGACCGTCGATGCGGTGCCTCGCGCACAGGGGCGGCTCGACGCGGTGTATGTCAAGCTGGGCGATTCGGTTCGCCAAGGCCAGGCTATCGCGAAGATCGAAGATCGCGAGATTGTCGAGCAGATCAAGCAGGCAGAGGCGACGTTCAACGTATCGCAGGCGACCATTCGCCAGCGGCAGGCCGACCTGAAGCTCGCGCAGAACAACATGGAACGGTCGAAGAGTCTGTTCGAGCGTGACCTGTTGCCCCGCCAGACGTTCGACGACACCGATGCGCGCTATCAGGCGGCGCAGGCGCAGCTCGAGCTTTCTCAGGCTCAGATGGAACAGACCCGGTCGCGCCTCGACGAGCTGAAGATAAACCTCGCGAATACCATCATCACGGCGCCGGTCGAAGGATTCATCGGCAAGCGCACGCTCGACCCCGGCGCGAGCGTCGGCGTGAACACGTCGTTCATTTCGGTGGTCGACATCCGCACGGTTCGCCTCGTCATCAATGTGATCGAGAAAGATCTGCGGCGCATTCACCAGGGCACGGCGGTCGAAGTGGAAGTCGACGCGTATCCCGGAGAGAACTTCATCGGGCCGTGTCGCGCGCCTGGCGCCGATTCTCGATCCCGCCACGCGTACGGCGCAGGTGGAAATCGAGATTCCGAATTCGACCTACCGGCTGAAGCCCGGCATGTACGCGCGCGCGCGATTTACCGTCGAGAAGCACGACAACACGCTGGTGGTGCCGACGCTCGCGGTCGTCGATCTACAGGGCAAGCTTGGCCTCTGGATCCCCGCCGACGAAGGCGACACTCCGGTGTTCAACCCGGTCACGATCGGCATCGAGCAGCAGGACTTCACGGAAATCACCAGTGGCGCGAAAGAAGGCCAGCGCATCATCACGACCGGTGCGGCCGCGCTGCGTCCGGGCGATCGCATTGTGTTGGCCGGGCCAGCGGGGCGGCCGTGCCGGCGGTAATCGCGCCGGTGGCGGCGGACGCGGCGGCGTCGCGGCGGCGGTGCCGCCGCGCCCGACTGTGAACGCGAATCAGGCACAACAGCCAGGGCGGTAGGTGGTGGGGTGGTAGGTGGTGGCTCGGTAGGAAATACACGGTAAACGGTTAACGGTCAAACGATAGACGACTGCGGAGCAGAAATGAGTATCCCCAGAGTAGCGATTGCACGGCCCGTGACGATGTTCATGATCAGCGCGATCATCGTCCTTCTGGGCGCCATCTCAGTCACCCGCCTGCCGGTCGACCTGCTGCCGGATGTGACCTATCCGACGGTCAGCGTCTTCGTCAGATACCCGGGCGTCGGCCCGCAGGAGATCGAGCAGCTCATTACACGGCCACTCGAGCAGACGGTCAGCGCGGTGGCGGGTCTCGACCAGCTGAACTCGAGCTCGTCCGAAGGCAGCAGCCGCGTCTCGCTGTCGTTCGCATGGGGCACGGATCTCAACGAGGCGATGGACGACATGCGCATGCGGCTCGATCGCGTGCGCGGCCGCCTGCCGATCGACGCCGAGCCGATGCAGATCTTCCGTCAGGACTCGAATGCGATGCCGATCATGAGTCTCGGCATCGAGGGGGACTACGATCGCGTGACGCTGCGTGAGATGGCCGAGAACCAAATCGGCCCCCGCCTCGAGCGCGCTGAAGGCGTGGCGGCGGTGACGACCCAGGGCGGCCTGCGTCGTCAGATCCACGTGCAGCTTTCGAAAGAGAAAGTCGCGGCGCTCGACCTGCCCGTCGAACGCATTTCTGCACTGCTCCGCTCGGAGAACACGAACACGCCGCTGGGCGAAGTGAACCAGGGAGAGCGGACGTATCTGCTGCGCAGCCAGGCACAGTTCCAGAGCCTCGACGAAATCCGCAACCTCGTGCTGATGACCCGCGGCGGTGTGCCGATTTACGTCCGCGACGTCGCGGAAGTCGTCGACACGACCGAGGACGTGCGGTCGCTCCTTCGCATCAACGGACGTCCCGGCGTGCGCCTCTCGGTGCAGAAACAATCGGGTACGAATACGGTTCAGGTCGCCCAAAACATCAAAGCCGAAATCGAACGCATCAACGCCGAGATGCCCAACATCAAGCTGAACGTCCTCGACGACAGCTCGGTGTACATCAGCAGGTCGATCCACTCTGTGCAGGAGCACGCGATGATCGGCGCCGGCCTCGTGACGCTGATCATCTTCCTGTTTCTCCGGAGCTTCCGCTCGACGCTCATCGTCTGCACGTCGATCCCGATTTCGGTCGTCGGCACGTTCGCCCTGCTCTACTTCGCGGGCTACACGCTGAACATCATGACGTTCGGTGGCCTGGCGTTGGGCATAGGCATGGTCGTCGACGCGGCGATTGTCGTGCTCGAGAACGCCTACCGGCACATGGAGCACGGCAAGGATCGCGTGACGGCTGCGATCGAAGGCAGCGAGGAAGTCTGGGGCGCCATCGTCGCCTCGATTCTCACGCACATCGCCGTCTTCGTGCCGCTGCTCTTCCTGACCGGTATTTCGAGCATTCTGTTCAAGCAGCTGTCGGTGGTCGTCATCTTCTCGCTCCTGATGTCTCTTCTGGTCGCCGTCACGCTGGTGCCGGTGCTGTGTGCGAATCTGCTCAGGCTTCCTCCGCCGGTCGAGCAGCGCACCGGCCTTGGCGGGCGCCTGTTCACATGGAGCGAGAATGTTTCTCGAAGGAATGGACGACGCGTATCGGCGATTCCTGCACAAGGCGCTCGTGCATCGTCCGATCGTGCTGGGGATTGGCGCCGCGTCAGTCGTCGCAGCCGTATTGATGTTCCCGCTGCTGAATACCGAGCTCGCACCGCAGACCGACGAAGGCGTGGTTCAGGTGTCGGCTGAGCTCGCCGCCGGAACGCGCATCGAGCGCACCGACGCGATCATGAGCCGTCTCGAGCAGATGACGCAGCAGTTCGTGCCCGAAGCGCAGACGCTCATCGCGAGCGCCGGCGCGGGCGGTGGCGGTGGCTGGCGGCTTCGGTGGCGGCGGCACGAGCCGCGGCAGAATCCAGCTGTTCCTGGTTCCGAAGGATCAGCGCGAGCGTTCGAGCGATCAGATCGCGTTCGATCTTCGCCGCCAGCTCTCCGGCATTCCGGGCGTCATCGTCCGCGCGAACGCGAGCGGCGGCAACAACCAGCTCAACCGCCTGATGTCGGGCGGGCAGGGCAACGACAGCCGCATGGGCGTCGAGATCCGCGGCGAAGATCTCGAGGACCGGCGCGTCGACTCGCGCAGGAAGTTCAGGACCTGCTCCAGACCACGCCGGGCATTGCCGATCCACGGCTCGCGCGCGATGAAGCGCGTCCCGAGCTCGCCGTGCAGATCGATCGTCCCAAAGCGGCGCTGTTCGGCTTGAACACGACGCAGGTCGCCAACACGATCCGCACGAACGTCGCGGGCACCACCGCGGCGCAGTTCCGCCAGGGCGGGTACGAGTATCCGATCATCGTCCGCCTGAAGCAGGAAGATCGCGAGCTGGTGTCGGACGTCAACGACGTGATGGTCAACACCGCCAGCGGCGTGTCGCTGCCGGTGAGGAATGTCATGGTCATTCAGTCGCAGCTCGGACCGAGCCAGATCGATCGCAAGAACCAGGAGCGCATGGTGATGGTCAGCGCCGAGCCTGAGATTCCGCTCAGCGAAGCGGTGAAGGCGGTCACGGCGCGCCTGCCCGAAATCAACCGCCCGCAGGGTTTCTCGATCGGGTTTGGCGCCGAGGTGGAACAGCAGGAAAAGACCTTCAACGAGCTGCGGCTCGTGCTGATCCTTGCGCTCATCCTCGTCTACGCCGTCATGGCGTCGCAGTACGAGTCGCTGCGCGATCCGTTCATCATCATGTTCTCGGTGCCGACTGCGGCGATCGGCGTCGTGCTGGCGCTCTACCTGACCGGCACGTCGTTCAACCTGCAGGCGTATCTCGGCGTCATCATGCTTGGCGGTATCGTCGTCAGCAACGCGATCCTGCTCGTGGACTACACGAATATCCTGCGGCGCCGCGACGGCATGGAGCTGCGCGAAGCAGTCGAGGTTGCCGGACGCACGCGCCTGCGGCCGATTCTGATGACCTCGCTGGCCACGATGCTCGGCCTCGTGCCGATGGCGCTCGGCATCGGAGAAGGCAGCGAGCTGCAGGTTCCGCTGGCGCGTGTCGTCATCGGCGGGCTTTTGACCTCCACCTTCATCACCTTGGTGTTCGTGCCGACGGTGTACACGCTGTTTGAAGAGGGATGGGCGGGACTCTGGAAGAAGCACCCTCATCAGCAGGCCGCAGCGCACTAACCTGTCACAGAAGTTTCACACGGGCGCGCTAAACAACCTTAGCGCGCCCAACGTCTTATAAATACATAGATGCGAAAAACACTGTTAATCGTCGTTGCCGTCGCCCTCATCGGAGCCGGCGGATACGGCTATTACCGATACAGCAGAAGCCAGTCGCTCCGACGATCACCACCGCGCGCGTCACCCGCGGCGACCTCGCTGAAACGGTTGGCGCGACCGGCGCGCTGCAGGCCGTCACCACGGTGCAAGTCGGCACGCAGGTGTCCGGCACTATCCAGGAGCTGAACGCGGACTTCAACTCGCTCGTCCACAAAGGACAGGTGCTCGCCCGCCTGGATCCATCGCTTATTCAGTCCCAGATCGAGCAGGCGCGCGCGAACCTGATTCGCGCGGAAGCCGACCTCGAACGGCTTCGCGTCGCGCTCGACGACTCGCGGACGAAATTGGCGCGCGCGCGTGAGCTGTCGGCAAAGAAGCTGATCGCGCAGACGGAGCTCGAAGCCGCAGAAGTCACCGTGCGCTCAGCAGAGGCGCAGCTTCGCTCGCAGGAGGCCGGGGTGACGCAATCGCAAGCGTCGCTGAGGCAGAACCAGGTCAACCTCGCCCACACAGTCATCGAGTCTCCAATCGACGGACTCGTCATCTCGCGCAACGTCGACGTTGGTCAGACCGTTGCGGCGAGCATGTCGGCGCCGACGCTGTTCGTGCTCGCGGCCGACCTGACGAAAATGCAGGTACTGGCCAGCCTCGACGAATCTGACGTTGGACGTATTCGGCCGGGACAGGCCGTGCGTTTCCGCGTCGATGCGTTTCCGACCGAGGAGTTCACGGGCAGCGTCACGCAGGTTCGCCTGCAGCCTACGACGGTGCAGAACGTCGTGACGTATCAAACGGTCATCGACGTGCCGAACCCCGGCCTCAAGCTCAAGCCCGGTATGACGGCGAACGTCAACATCGAGATCGCGCGGCGCACCAACGTCCTTCGCGTGCCGAACGGTGCGCTCCGGTTCCGGCCGACGGCCGAGACTTTCGCCGCGTTGGGACAGACTCCCCCGCCTGGCGGGACGGGGGGCGGCCGCGGACGCGGCGCCGGCGGCGGTCCCGACACACGCAATAACCCGCAGCCAGCGTCAACGCCCGCGGCACAGCAGCCGGTGGCGCAGCAGCAACCGGCCATTCAACAGCGGCCGGCCAGCGCAGCAGCGCCGAGCCGTGCAACCCGCGCAGCAAGGCGAAGCACCACAAGCGGCCCCACAGACGGACGGCTCGGCACCGCAGATGGGGCGTGGCGAAGGTGGCGGTGGTGGACGCCGTAGGCGGACGCGGAATTTCGCAGAACGCATGGCCAGCATGACTCCCGAAGAGCGCGAGCGTTTCACGGAACGCATGCGCGCACGCGGCTTCACGCCGCCGGCAGACGGTCAGACGGCGGCCGCGGCGCCAGCCCGCGGAGGCAGGGGTCAGGGACCCCGCCAGCAGGGCCAGGCACAGGCTGCGAGGCCCGCAGCAGCCCCCGCGAGGGCATCGGGCGCGACGACGTTCGACGCGCTGTTTGGCCCTCTGACGCAGACCGAGTCATTCGGGCAGGCCTGGCTGAACGCGGGCGGCAAGCTGCAACGCGTGCGGCTGCGCCTCGGCATCACCGACGGTCAGCAGACCGAACTGATTCAGGCCCTGGATGGTGAGCTGCAGGAAGGCACCGAAGTCGTCACCAACGTGATTACCGGCGCGGTGCGACAGGTCCCCACGCCCCGGGGCGGCGGCGGTTTCCCTGGACTGGGTGGCGGACGTCAGGGCGGCGGCTTCCCCGGCGGTGGCGGCGGCAACCGAGGCGGCGGATGAGGTCAATAGTGCCCGTCATTTCAGTCCGCGATCTCATCAAGACGTACGATGTCGGCGAGGTGAAAGTGCACGCGCTTCGCGGCGTGTCGCTCGACATCGAGGCTGGTGAGTTCGTTGCCGCTACCGGGCCGTCAGGATCGGGAAAGTCGACGCTGATGCACATCCTCGGCTGCCTCGATCATCCGACGAGCGGCCAGTATTTTCTCGACGGCCGCGACGTCGCCAAACTCAGCCGCAACGAGCTCGCCGAGGTGCGGAACCACAAGATCGGGTTCGTGTTTCAGGGGTTCAACCTGCTGGCTCGCACCTCGGCGCTCGATAATGTCGAGCTGCCGCTGCTCTATACGGACAAGGCGATGAAGGCGTCCGAGCGCCACGCGCGCGCGATGGCCGCGCTGAAAGCGGTCGGCCTCAGCGAGCGCGCGCACCATCATCCGAACCAGCTGTCGGGCGGGCAGCAGCAGCGCGTCGCGATTGCGCGCGCGCTGATCAACCAGCCGTCGCTGATTCTTGCGGACGAGCCGACCGGCAACCTCGACTCGCGGACCAGCGTCGAGGTGATGGGAATCTTTCAGCGCTTGAATGCCGAACAGGGCATTACCGTGCTGCTGATCACGCACGAACACGACATCGCCGAGTACGGGACGCGGATCGTCGCCTTCCGCGATGGCCGGGTCGTCGGCAACCAGGCCGGTCGCGAACCGCCGGAACGCCGACACAGAGCTGGCGTCGATGCCGGCTGTGGTCTAGGTGGTGGTGGTGGGTGTAGCTGGTAGCTGGTAGTTTTGAGATCGTAGATTTTAGATTCGAGGATCACCCCATGTCCCCTGTCATGACCACGCGAATCGCTCTGAAAGCGCTGGCGCGCAACAAAATGCGCACGGCGCTGACCATGCTCGGCATGATCATCGGCGTCTCGGCGGTCATCACGCTGGTGGCGCTCGGTACCGGCGCGCAGGCGCAGATCGAAGCGCAGATCAAAGCCGGCGGCACGAACATGGTGACCATCTCGGCGGGCAACTTCACGATGGGCGGCGTCCGCGGCGGCTCCGGCGCGGCGGCGAGCTTGAAGCCGGAAGACGTTGACGCGATCAAAAAGGAAGTCGCCGACGTGCAGTACATCGCGCCCGGCGTCAATCTGCGCGCGCAGGTCATCGCCGGCAACCAGAACTGGTCCACCCGGCTCGAAGGCACCGACGTCGACTTTCCGCTGATCCGCCAGTGGCCGGTCAAGTACGGCACGTTCTTCAGCCCGCAGGATGTGAGCAGCGCGTCGAGAGTTGCGGTGCTGGGAAAAACGGTCAGCGAGCAGTTGTTCGGCCCTGACGTCGATCCGACCGGTCAGCTGATTCGTATCCGCAATCAGCCCTTCAAGATCATCGGCATGATGGACACCAAGGGGCAGGCGGCGATGGGCAACGATCAGGACGACACGATCTTTGCGCCCTACACCACCGTGCAAAAGCGGCTGCAGGGGCAGCAGAACATCCAGAACATCACGCTCTCGGCTGCGAGCGCCGACTCGGTGTCCGACGTCGCTGATTCGGTGGCCGTCGTGCTCAGAAATCAGCACAAGCTGATATCCGGAGACCCTGACGACTTTACGATTCGAACGCAGGAAGAAATCGCCAACATCCGGACGGCGTCCATCGAGACGTTTACTCAACTGCTGGCCGGCATCGCGGCCGTCTCGCTCATCGTCGGCGGCATCGGCATCATGAACATCATGCTGGTCTCGGTGACGGAACGGACGCGCGAGATCGGCATCCGCCTGGCCATCGGCGCCAAGGGACGCGACGTGCTGCTTCAGTTTCTCGTCGAAGCCATCGTCATCAGCCTTCTGGGTGGAGGCATCGGCATCGCGCTCGGCTTCGGGATGGCCGAGCTTGCGACGCGCGTCTGGGAGTTCCCGACGGCTGTTCCGCCCAACGCCGTGGTGATGGCGTTTGGTTTCTCGGCGATTACGGGAATTTTCTTCGGGTTCTATCCGGCTCGCAAAGCCGCTGCGCTGGATCCGATCGTCGCGCTGCGTTACGAATAAAAACAAAACAGGAGATTCCCTATCTCCTAATCTCCTGTTCCAAAGTTCTGCGATAGTCTGCCCCGGTGACCGGGATCGATCATGTCCGGCGCGATCTCGGCGAGCGGGCGCAGGACGAACGCGCGTTCCCGGAACCGCGGGTGAGGAACAGACAGTCCGTCTTCCTCGATGATTCGGTCCCCGTACAGCACCAAATCCAAATCGAGCGTTCGCGGAGCCATCGGGTATGGGCGCGCCCTGCCCCGCTCTTCCTCGATCTCGAGCAGTCGATCCATCAGGAGACGCGCCGACAGCTGCGTTCGTCCCACGATCACCGCGTTCAAGTACGGCCCGTGCTCGGGACCGACGCCGACGGGCTGAGTTTCCTGAAATGATGAAACCGAGATATCTGTGAGGTCGAGCTGCAGGGCGTCGATCGCGTAGTCGAGATGCGCGCGGCGATCGCCGAGGTTGCTGCCGAGCGCAATGGCGACGCGGGAAATGGCTCCGGGAGCCTTTTTCATGGCTGCTCTCGAAAAAGGCTCCCGGAGCCTTTAATTCTTCGGTCGGGCGGCCATCACCGATCCGCGGAGGACTTTCCCGTCCGAATGGCGGCCCAGCAGGTCTGCGCGGCTTTCGGCCGCCTGCTGCAGGACGCGCAGGTGTTCCGTCATCTCTCCGAGAATCAGCTCGAGCATTTTGCGATGGCGCGCATTGGTGACGGCGGCCACCCGCGGAGTCCAGCGATCCACGAACGCTTTCTGGTTGGCTGCGTCGGCATCGATGATCGATCTGGCGGTCTCGCGCGACGCCTTGCCGCTCACCTGATCGAGCGAATCGGCAGCCGTGCCGCCCAACGCCGGCGATCGCATCGCGCAGCCACTGGAGGTGGATCTTCCTGGCGGCCGAGCACCTGCTGATACCCGTTGTTCGCATCGTAGGCCGCGACCGATTGCGCGTTGGTCTGCCGCGCCTTGAACAGCTCGAGCGTCTCTCGATGAAACTCGTTGAGGAATCTCAGCAGCTCGGCGGGGCTCACGAATTCTGCTTCGCCTTGCAGGTGATACAGACGCGCGTCCACGGAATCGCGTTCAGCCGGGCCTCGGCGATCGGCTCTCCGCAGTCGCGGCAGACGCCGTAGGTGCCCTTCTGAATCCGCTCGAGCGCCTCTTCTATGGCCTGCAGAATCTTGGCGTCGGTCTGTTTGAGCTTGAGCTGGATATGGACTTCGTTATTTCCCGTCGCCTGATCGGCCAGGTCACCCTGACGGGTGTTCGTGTCGAGCGTCACGGTCAGCGGGTCGCGGCCACCCCCCGAGAGGATGTCTCCCCGTTTCCGCAGCAGCATCTCTTTGAAGGGCGTTACGTCCATTGGTAACTAGACATTTTAACTATTCGGCACGCAGCGCCGCAAGCGGCTTGCGCTTCAGGACATCTGCGCTCGCCGCGACGCCGATGATCATGATGAGGAGCGAGGTTGCGACCGTACCGATGAGATTTTCGTGCAGAACGGGGCGCCACGGGATGTCGAGCGCGTAGCGGCTGACACCCCACCCCAGGGCGAGCGCGCCAAACGATCCCACCGCCCCGGCAATAGTCCCCAGCAGGCCGTACTCGACCATCAGCATCGCGGCAATTGCCCGCGAGCTGGCGCCGAGCGTCTTGAAAATAGCGGCTTCGTAGACCCGCTGGAACTTCGTGACGGCCACGGCGCCGGCAAGGATGAGTCCGCCGGTCAGAATCACGAGGCTACCGACGACGTCGATGGCCACAGTGACCACCTGAAACACTTTACGCACCGACTCGAGGAGCTCGCGCAGATCGATGACCGAGACGTTCGGGAAACGTACGACGAGGTCGTGTGTGAATTTGCCGCGCTGGGCCGGATCCGCCAGGTTGGCGCGGACGGGCGCGAAAAACCAGTGCGGTGCGCCCTCGAACGTGCCCGCCCCGAACACAAACATGAATCCGCCGCTGCGCCCTTCGCGCCACTCGACGTGACGGATGCCGCTGACCCGCGCGTGAATCGCGCGCCCGAGCACATCGAATCGCATGACGTCGCCGACGTCGATGCCGAAACGCTCGACGATGCCCTCTTCGATCGAGACCTCAGGAAGGTCGGATCCCGGATAGCGGGCTTCGGGAAGTGCCCTTCCACAAGCGTCTCATTCGACTCGAGCTGGCCGCGATAGGTGATCGTGTATTCGCGCGACAGCCTGCCCGCGGCCCTGCAGGTCTTCCACTTCCTCGAGATTCATCCCCTTGCCCGTGACGCGCGCGCGCAGCACGGGAATGAGAAGCGGTTGGGATTCCCGCGGCAGGCGCTCGGCGAGAAACGCCTTCATGTCGGCGGCCTGGTCCTGCTGAATGTCGACGAGAAACATGTCCGGCGTGTTCTCGCCGATCTGCAGCGCGAACTGATTCAGCAGGTTCACCTGCAGGCCGCGCACGCCCATGATGAAAAACGTGCCGAGGCCGACTGTCAGGAGGATGACGCGTGTCTGGTTGCCGGGCCGGCTCAAATGCAGCACAGCCTGCCGCATGGGGAACCACGACGAGCGCGCGAGCGGCTGTGTCATTCGCGTCAGCAGCCAGCCGACGCCCTGAAGCACCACTGTCAGCCCGATGAATCCGACGCACACGGTAAGGCCCACTCGTATCGACGCCGCCTGCCATGACGCGAGCGCGACGAGCGCGCCTCCGACAACCACCGTCGCGCCGATCTGGAACCAGTCGCGACGCCGTCCGGTCGTCTCATGGCGCAGCAGAAGCGAGGGCTTTACCTGCCGCACCTCGAGCAGTGGAACCATCGCGAAGAGCAGCGACACGAGCACGCCCACGCCAATACCCTGCGCGGCAGCGGACCACGACAATCCGTAGGCTACCGTCAGCGTGCCGATCTGGTTCATGTCGTCGGGAATGACGGCGATGGCGATCCACGCCAATGCGACGCCGATGAGGCTGCCGATGATGCCGAGCGCGAGGGACTGAAGAAGATACACCGCGAGAATCTGGCGGCTCGTGGCGCCGACGCACTTCATGACCGCGATGCTCTTGATCTTCTGACGCACGAACACGCGCGTGACACTCGACACGGCGATACCGCCGAGAACGACGATGACGAGGCCGACGAGACTCAGATAATTTTCCGCGCGCTCGAAGTCTTCCCCGATCTGTTCCTCGCGATCCCTGTACGAGCGAACGCGCACGAATTCCGGCCGGAGCTCGGCCTGCAGCTCTCGCGTGAGACTGTCGATGTCCGTCTCGGGCACTCGAAGCAGCATCTGACGCGACACGCGGCTGCCGAAGGTCATCAACCCCGTCTCGGCAAGATCGTCGTAGTCGATGAAGACGCGCGGTCCGAGACTGAACGCGCTGAGCGAGCGTCCGGGCTCGAGCGCGATGACTCCGCGAACGACGAACTGCGCCTTGCCGATCGCGATGGCATCGCCAACGGAGAGCCCGAACTGCGCGAGAAGCTCCGGGCGCACCAGAGCCCCGTTGTTCTGCAGCAACGAGTGGGAGTACGGGCGCCCATCCTGAAGCGTCAGGCGGCCATAAAAAGGAAACCCGGGCTGTACCGCGCGAAGCTCCACGACCTTCGTAATGCCCGCGCGTTCGTCCACCGGCCGCGCCATCGTGACCATTTCTATGGAGTCGATCAGGCTCGGCGTTCGGAATGCGCGCGACTCGAGCGGCAATTTTTTGCGGGCGTCCCGCTCTGCCAGGGCCGGTCCGTGGACAAGAAAATGTCGGCAGCCATCAGCGAGCGCGCCTCGGTCGCAAGCACTTGGCGAACGCTCTGGATGACAGACCGCAGGGCGACGATCGCGCCGACGCCGATGGCGATACAGACGAAGAAGAAGATCAGCCGCTTCCAGGCCGATCGCGTCTCGCGCAACGCGGTCATCAGCACGAACCGCATCAGACGCCAACCCGCTCGGCAACCCTGCCGTCGCGCAGATACACGCGCGCATCGGCCATTCCCGCGATCTCCTGATCGTGCGTCACGACGACGAGCGTGACGCCGCGCTGCTGGTTGATGGCGAGCAACAGCTCGATGACGTGATGACCGGTGGCGCTGTCGAGGTTGCCGGTCGGTTCGTCCGCGAGCACGATGACCGGCTCGTTCGACAGCGCCCGCGCAATCGCGACGCGCTGCTGCTCGCCGCCCGACAACTGCGACGGATAGTGGTGCCCGCGATCGGCGAGTCCCACTTCGACGAGCAAGCTGCGAGCGCGCGTGGCCGCATCGCGTCGTCCCGCGATTTCCATCGGCACGAGGATGTTCTCGAGCGCCGTCAGCGATGGAATGAGATGAAACGACTGGAACACGAAGCCAATTTTCTCCCCTCGCAGCCGTGCAAGCCGATCTTCACCGAGCTGCGTGATGTCGGTGTTGTCGATCAGAATCGAGCCGCTCGACGGCGCGTCGAGGCCGGCGATCAAGCCGAGCAATGTGGACTTTCCGCTGCCAGACGGCCCGACGATGGCCAGCCGCTGCCCTGATGGCACGGCGAGATCCACCGGATGAAGGATGGTAAGGAGGTGGTCCCCGCTCGTGACGGTCTTCGACACCCCGCGCAGCTCGATCATTTTTCGATCATCGTCTTCACAGCGGGCCACAGGTGATCGGCGATGCGAGCGGCGCCGGCGCTGGTGGGATGGATGCCATCGGATTGATTCAAATCTGGGATGCCCGCCACTCCTTCGAGCAGAAACGGCACGAACGTCACCTTGTTTTCGCGCGCGAGATCCTGAAAGACCTGACGAAAAGACGCCACGTATTGTTCCCCGTAGTTGGGAGGGGCCTCCATTCCGACGAGCAGCACCGGAATCGCGCGTTGCCGCGCGCGGTGAATGATGCTCTGGAGATTGGCCTTTCATCTGGCTTGGCGGCAGCCCACGCAGCCCGTCGTTGGCGCCGAGCGCCACGATCAGCAGCCGCACATCCCCTTCGAGCGCCCAGTTGGCGCGGCGCAATCCATCGGCCGTCGTGTCTCCCGACACGCCGGCGTTGACGACCTCGAGCGTGATGCCGGCCTCTTGCAACTTCCGCTGCAGCACGGCCGGATACGCCTGATCGCGCGGGATGCCGAGTCCGGCGGTGAGGCTATCGCCGAGCGCAACGATTTTCGGTGCGCTCGGGTGCGACAGGGGCGTTGGGTGCGACAGGTGCGCGGCTCTTCCGAGCGCAGCAGGTGTGCTCCGACCGGCCGCACGAAATCGCCGCAAGCACAACGAGGGAAAGGAGAACGCGATTCAATCATCTCTATCTTACTGTCGTATACTCCCGACCGTGGTCACCATCGCCTTTCAGCCGGCGTTGGCGCGCGCGCGAGCGGCATTGGAGCGCGGCCGTCATGCCGACGCGATCGGCATCCTCACGCTGGCGATGAAGTCGTCTGGGCTTCAAACACGAAGACGAAGTCGGTCTTCGGTGCACGCTCGCCGAGGCCTGGCTGTTGGCAGACGATGTCGCGCAGGCCGCTGCCACGCTTGGCCGGCCGCCCGACTCTCCTCGCGACGACCTTCCGCCCGCACTTCTCTCGACGCTGTGGCGGCTTCACGGCCGCATCGCATTTGCCAAAGGCGATCAGTCGCGCGCGATCGCACTGCTCGGCCGGGCGTTGCGTCATGCCGAGCAGGCGCACGATTCAGAAGCGATCGGCCTCGCGCACTATGAGCTCGGACACTGCTACAAGCAGGTCGGCGACGCGGCGATCGTCCGCGAGCACATCGCGAAAGCGGCGCCGGCGCTGCACGCCGCAGGCAATCGGCGATACCTCGCTCTCCTTCATTCGCTCTCAGGCATCGTGCTCGCGCAAGGCGGCCGCATGGACGAGGCGATCGCGGCACTTCAGCAAGCCGAGCGCCTCGCGACGTCGGTGCAGGCGCAGGACGTGCTCGGCATCATCCTGAACAACCAGGCAAATGTGGCGCTGATTCAGCATCGCAACGAACAGGCGGTCGCGCTTTCTGAGCAGGCCGCAGCGCTGCAGGAACAGAACGGGCCCGGCCGCGGGCTCGCACTCTGTCTCGCGACGCTCGGACAGATTCTCGTGCGCCTGGGCAAGCTCGAGCGCGCCGAGAAGGTTCTCCTTCGGGCCTTGGAATCGCGCGGGCAGACGCAGTTCAACGAAATTACCGGTGCGGTCTACGACTCCCTCGCGCAGATCGCGCTGATGCGTGGTGCGTATGAGTCTGCCGGTGATTACCTGCGGCGGGCCGGTGAAGCCTACGGCAGCTACGGGGCACAGACCGGCCTGTGGTACGAGTGGTCGATCCGCGTGCTCGAAGCGAAACTTGCGGCTCGCCGCGGCGCGACGGAAGAGGCGCTCAGACTGGCCAATGAGATCGTGGCGAAGGCACCGCCGACGGAAGCGATCCAGGCCGATCTCATCGCGTCCGAAGCGCTCATCGCCGCCGGCCGTGCGCCCGAAGCCGAAACCCGTCTCGGCAACGTGGGCGCACGAATCGACGCCCGAGCGATGCCGGGCGCATGGGGTGAATTCCTTCGTCTTCGCGGAGCGCTGCACGGATCGGCCGACCGCCTCTCTGAGGCGTACCACGATATCGCGCAAAGCGCGAGCGTGTTCGAGTTGATCGGCGAGGGCTACCAGAGCGCGCTGAGCCACCTTGCGCTGGGCCGTCTCGCCAGCCGCGTCGGCGCGCGCTCGCAGGCCGAGCATCAGTTCGCGCTTGCGGCGTCGATGTTCGAATCGCTCGGCGCTGCGCGCGATCTTGCCGAAACACAGAAGGCGGCGTCGCAACTGCCGACGGTCGAAGCCACCGACCCCTTCTCGTCCATCGATGCAGACGATGCGGTGGTCCGGCGTCTCATCGATGCGGCGGCATTTCCGGAACTGCTCGGCCACGAAACAGCGGCCGCCGTCCGCGATACGCTCGACGCGGATTGCGCAGTGGTGTTTGTCGCGCCGCCGGAGGGCGATCTTCGCCTGGTGGCGTGGACGGGAGGCGACGGCGACCGCGCCCGATCGCTCGCCATGCGCGCCGTCGGCCGTCGCACGGCACCGGGTGGGTCGTCTCGCAGCAGGCCGGACGCGACGTCGATGGACCGCGGTTCGTCGCGATTCTCTCGCCGCGGCCGATCGCCGACCCGCTGCGCCGGCGAATGCGGATGATTGCCGCCATCGCCTCGCAGGGATTCGATCTGTGCACCGCTCGTCAGCGCCCAGCCGCGCCGACCGAGATCGCGCACGAGCAGCCGCTCGAACCGCTCCTTCCAGGATTTCTCTGTGCGAGTCCTGCGATGATGCGCGTCGTCGAACAGATTCAGCGACTGCAGGGCAACGAGCTGACGGTGCTTATCACCGGCGAAAGCGGCACCGGCAAAGAACTCGTCGCGCGCGCGATTCACGTCGGCTCGCTGCGCAGCTCGGCCGTGTTCCTGCCGTATAACTGCACGACCACAACGCGCGAGCTCGCCGACAGCCAGCTGTTCGGTCACCGACGCGGCAGCTTCACGGGCGCCGTCGACGATCAGCTCGGACTCGTGCGTACGGCTACTGGCGGCACGCTGTTCCTCGACGAAATCGGCGACCTGCCGCTCGACGTGCAGCCGAAACTCCTGCGCTTCCTCGAGCAGGGAGAAATCATGCCGATCGGCGAGACCCGCCCGCAGCGCGTGGACGTTCGCGTGATTGCCGCGACGAATGCCGACCTGGAGCAGCGCGTGGCCGAGGGCAAGTTCCGCGAGGACCTGTACTACCGGCTGGCGGTCATCCGGATTCTGATTGCGCCGCTCCGCGATCGGCGCGAAGAAATACCCCACCTTACGAGCCTGTTCATGCGCGAGATTTCGGAGCGGCTCGGCAAGCCCGACGTGTTCCTCACTGCCGACACGCTCGAGCTGCTCGCGCAGCACTGGTGGCCGGGCAATGTCCGTCAGCTGCGTAACGAGATCCAGCGCCTCGTGGCGCTCAGCCGCCCCGGCCAGGGGATTGGTCCGGAGCACCTGTCGCCGGAAATTACGTCCGCGGCGATCCGGCACACCATCGGCCAGGGTCCGAGCGCGGCGGCGCGCCTGCCGGTCACATCCTTGGCCGCCGCTGTCGACGGCCTCGAGCGCGAGATTATCGAAGCCACCCTGCACCAAAGCAGCGGCAACATCTCCGAGGCGGCCCGCTCCCTGGGCCTCACCAGCAGGGGGTTGTACTTGAAGTTGCGCCGATTGGGCTTTGAAACGACGCCTTTTGCGGATACTAAGTAGCCAATTTCTAGCTCTGTTGGATACTAAGTATGCCTGATAGAGGCTCTTTCCTCGCTTTGCCTCGCTTTAGCTGTAGCGCATGAGTTCATGTAAGACTTTAATCCACTAACAGTTAGAGACATCACGTTCAGTTTGCACTAGGCGGCTAACCGGTTGGCCTGTCGATTGATATACAGTCCCCCATCGGTCGCTTAAGGGAGGCCAAATGCCAGCACTGAGCATCGCAGCGAAGAGGACGACCGTCACGGCCCGCAGCTCGCAGCGCCACCCGCTCGTTCTTCCAGGCCGGGTCACATGGAAGGATTCCCGCGGCACGACGCGGTTTGCCAGCGTCACGACGCGCGATGTGAGCGACACGGGGGTCTTTATCGAGTGGAGCGAGTCGACATCGATTCCGCTTTATCGCCTGGTGACGTTCCAGCTCGAGCGCGATGCGCGCAACGCCAACGGCCTCCCGGCATCCCTTCGCACAGGAAAAGTCCTTTCGGCCGTCTACCGGGCCGGCAAGTTCCAGAAGGCGACGGGCACGCCGGAAGGCTATGGGCTGCGGCTTCTGGTGGAGCCGTCGCTGGCTTCGCAGACTTCGGCAGAACGCGTTGAAGCGACGGCGTAGACTATCAGATTCACACGGCGGCTTGAATGGCTGCCGCCATCTCCTTCGTCGACGCCTTCCCACCCATATCCGGCGTCTTCGTATCTCCGCTCGACAGCACCTTCGTGATGGCCGCAACGATCATGTCGTGTGCCTTGTGCTCGCCCAGGTGGTCGAGCATCAGCGCGCCGGCCCAGATCGCGCCAATGGGATTGGCAATCCCTTTCCCTTTGATGTCGGGCGCAGACCCGTGAATCGGCTCGAACATCGACGGGTACTTCCGTTCGGGATTGATGTTGCCGCTCGCCGCCAGCCCGAGGCTGCCGGAAATCGCCGCGCCGAGATCCGTCAGGATGTCGCCGAAAAGGTTCGACGCGACGATCACGTCCAACGTGTGGGGATGTGTGACCATGCGCGCCGCGAGCGCATCGACGTGGTACTTCCTGAACGCGACGCCGGGAAAGTCCTTGCGTACTTCATCGACCACCGTGTCCCACAGCACCATTGAGTGCTGCAGCGCGTTCGATTTCGTTGCGCTCGCGAGCTCGCGCCGCGGGCGCTTCGACGCCAGTTCGAACGCATAGCGCGCGATGCGGCTGATGCCGTGGCGCGTGAAGAGGCCCGCCTGCTCCACTGCTTCGAATGGCGTCCCAGCGTGAATCTTTCCGCCTATGCCCGCGTACTCGCCCTCGGAGTTCTCGCGCACGCAGATCATGTCGATGTCGGCAGGACCGCGATTCGCGAGCGGCGAGTTCACGCCTGGAAACAGGCGCATCGGCCGAAGATTCACGTATTGATCGAAGCGCTGCCGAAGCGGAAGAATCAGCTCCCACACGGCGATGTGGTCGGGCACCGACGGATCCCCGACGGCGCCAAAATAGATCGCCGGAAACTCGCCGAGGCGATCGAATGCGTCCGCCGCCATCATGCGGCCGTTCTTCGCGTAGTACGCGCAGCCGTAAGGAAACTCCACGAGATCGAAGGTGAACCCGCTGCGTGAGGCGACCGCCTCGAGCACCAACAATGCCGCCGGGATTACTTCCTGACCGATACCATCACCTGGAATCACCGCAATGCGGTGCGTCGCCGCCATGTACGCTCCTCGCTATTCGTTTTTCGTCATTCGATTTTCGTTATTGTTGAATGTCCCGCGCCGCGGGATATCCGGGAATGCCCTCGGCCGCGCTGAACGGCGCGGACGATGGCTTCGGCCATCGCGTCGGCCGCCAGCGCGCCGATGCGTGACACCTCGCTGTTTTCGATCGCCGCCGGTCGCGAGCGCGAACACCACATCGCCGTCGCCCATTGTGTGCGCGGGATAGATCGCCCGCGCCAGACCGTCATGCGCCATCTGCGCGACCTTGGTCGCCTGCACTTTCGTCAGCCGCGCGTTGGTGGCAACGACGCCGATGGTCGTGTTCTGCCCGACCTTGTTTGCGGTCGCCGCACGCCCGCCCGCAAGAGCTTGCGCGCATCGGCCAAGCCCTTCCCATCGGGCGCGAGCGCTCCCGCCACTACCGCGCCGGTGCCCGGATCGATGACATCGCCCACAGCATTGACGGCGACGATCGCCGCCACAACAAGGCTGACGTTGGGGCCTGCCGGCACCGCGATCGACGCCGTGCCTATGCCGCCTTTCATCGCCGCCGCCGCCCATTTTGCCGACCGTGGCGCCTGCACCAGCGCCAACGTTGCCCTCGGCCACATCGCCGTCGCTTGCGGCCATGGCCGCCCGATAGCCGCAGTCGGCCGTCGGCCAGATGTCGGGCCGGCTGCCTACACCAAGATCGAAAATAATCGCGCCCGGCACGATTGGCACTTTTGCAACCCGCGTCTCGAATCCAATCTTCCGCTCGTAAAGATACTTGCGTATCCCGGTCGCGACATCGAGCCCGAACGCGCTGCCGCCTGAGAGGAACACCGCATGAACCTGCTGCACCAGATTCACCGGATTCAACAGGTCCGTTTCAATCGTTCCCGGAGCAGAGCCCGCGAACATCGACACCGGCGACGGCTCCCTCTTCCGCAAGGATCACGGTACAACCGGTCAGCCGCTCCGTACGCGTGACCTGTCCAACCTTGATCCCTGGAACATCCGTCAGACCGGTTCTGGAGCGTAGGGTGGAGCTGATAGTCCCTCCTGCTGGCTGGCGCCGGTGCCCGCAGACGCAGCCAGAAGCACGGCCACGAATACGGCCGCGAGCGTTCGTCGCATCGCGACATTCTAACCGCCTTCGCTCGCCTGCTGCTCGCGCTTCATCGGCGCGATAAACACTGCCACTTGAAATACTCCCGGGTCGGTGTCAGATTCGTAGCACATGCCGGATCAACTCGCGCGGCAGCGAAGCACCACGCTGCTGTTCTATGGCTGCATCATCCTGCTCGGCTACCTGCTCTATCAACTGTTCGCAGCCATTCCTGACGCCTCTGGCGTGGGCGGCCATCTTCGGCGCATTTTTCCATTCACGACACAAGCAGCTCGAATCGCGCTTCGGCAGGGCTGCCGCGGCTTCCATCAGCACCAGCGCCGTTGCGCTCATTATCGTCGTGCCGTTCGTGCTCATCGTCGATGGCGTTCATCGACGAAGCGAGGCAGATGCTGGGCTCTATCGACCTGGCGGACGGCGGTTCGCGGGGGCTGGCCCGCGTGCAGCGAGGGTGGAGCTGGGTGCAGCGCCAGCGATTCGGGCGGGACATCCCGAATCTCGATGTGCTGCTGAAGATGGGCGCGTCGCGGATCGCCGGGTGGATCACCGAAGGCGCGGGCCTGCTCGCGCGCGGCATCGCTGTCGTGGTGGTGAACGTGATCATCATGCTGTTCGCGCTGTTCTTCTTTTTCCGCGACGGTGACGCCATCATGGCGCGCCTGCGCCGCGTCCTGCCATTCGATCCTTCGTTCCGTGAAGGACGGATCCGCGAAACGGCCGAGCTCATCAAAGCCAGCATCAGCTCGGGCATCATCGTGGCGCTCGTGCAGGGCACAGTCGGGGGCGTCACGTTCGCGGTCCTCGGGCTCGGCGCTCCGGTGTTCTGGGGCGTCATCATGGCGTTTTTCTCGCTCTTACCGCTTGGCGCATGGATTGTGTGGCTGCCCGTCGCAGTGTGGTTATTGCTTATCGGAGAGATTGGCCGTGGCGTGGCGCTGATGGCCATCGGTGCTGGCGGCATCAGCCTGATTGATAATTTCCTGAGGCCGATGCTGCTGGCCGGCCGCACGGAGATGAACGGGCTTCTCGTGTTCATCAGCCTCCTTGGCGGCATTGCGACGTTCGGGCTGCTCGGTCTCGTGCTCGGCCCGGTGATTATGGCCACCGCGATCAGCTTCGTCGACGCCTATGCGACGGAAAGAAGAGAGTTGACGGTTACCGATGACCTTTCTTCAGAGAGCGATCGGCGCGGCCAGGCTTGACGTTCCGATATTCGAGGAAATCGAAGCCGATCGAACGGCCACAGACCAGGCGCTGATTGTCGTCGTCCTGTCGAGTCTCGCGGCAGGCATCGGTCTATCATCTGGGCTTTACAACGCACCCGTCCTGCACCGCGTATTGCTCTATCTGCTGCTGTGGGTGTTCTGGGCAATCTCCACTTACATCGTCGGCGTGTATTTGATGCCAGAGCCGCGGACGCAGACGGACGTCGGCGAGCTGCTGCGCACGATAGGGTTCGCCGCTTCACCGGGGATCCTCCGCATCTTCGGCATGGTTCCGGTTGTCGGTGGAACCATTTATGCGATCTCGACCGCGTGGATGCTCGTCGCAATGGTCATCGCCATCCGGCAGGCACTCGACTACGAGAGCACTGGGCGCGCAGTTCTCGTATGCGTCGTTACAGGCTTGATCGGAGTCGTCGCGGCCGCCCTCTTCGGAGCGCTGCTCTTCCAGCTCGCCGAAGAGGTTGTATTCTGATGTGTATAGCCTGAATGACAGACATCCCCGCCGAACCCGAACAAACACCGAATCCCGTCAAAACATCTTCGCAGCCTGAGGATCGGATCCTGCTGGAGGGCCCGCACTCTCGCCTCCGCGAAGCGCGGCTCGTGCTGAACGCCGTCAGAGATTTCATCGCGGGCTTCCGTGCATTCCATTTCTGCGGGCCGTGCGTCACGGTGTTTGGCTCGGCGCGCATCCGCGAAGGACATCCCTACTATCGGCTCGGCATCGAGATGGGGAAAGCGCTGGCGCGTCTTGGTTTCACGGTGATGACGGGCGGCGGGCCCGGACTCATGGAGGCGGCGAACCGTGGGGCGCGTGAGGCCGGCGGCCGTTCTGTCGGAGTCAACATCGTCCTGCCGTTCGAGCAGGCGCCGAATCGCTACTGCGATCGCATCGTTACGTGCCGGTACTTCTTCGTGCGCAAGGTGTTGCTATTCAAGTATTCATACGCGTTCGTGGCGCTGCCCGGCGGGTTGGGCACGCTCGACGAGCTCAACGAAGCGCTCACGCTGATCCAGACGAAAAAGATTCTGCATTTTCCGGTCGTGCTGATGGGAGCGACCTACTGGCGCGGATTTCTGGCTCTGCTCGAGGACATGGTGAAGTCGGGCACAGTCAGCGTGACGGATCTGAAACTGTTCCTCGTGACGGACAGCCTCGACGAAGCGATCGAGCACATCCGAAAGCACGCGATCGAAGAATTCAAGCTGATGAAGCACCCGCCCATCAAGCCGTCGCGGCTTCTGCGCGAAGATGCGTATCCGGCGCCTGTTTCAGATCGCAGCTGATTGTAGAGCCTCGACACAGAGGCACATCGGCTTCGCGCCCACGGCGCACGCATACGCGGCCCGCGAAGTCGATGCGCATACGCAGAGCAATCACGCTTCCATCGCGTCATCGTGCTCATCGCGTCATCGTGTTTTTGTATTGGAGTGTTCTCTGTGCCTCTGTGTCGAGGCGCTACTCTTCTCGCTCGTCTTTTTCTTCGAACGGCTGAACCGCGCTGTTCAGCGCCGATAACGACACGCTGCGCTGGAAGGCGGCCCACACGGCCTTCGACAGCAGCGTGCGGAACCCTCCCTTTTCGAGCTGATACAGTGCGTGAGCGCTGGTGCCGCCCGGCGACGTGACGAGATTGCGCATCTCTGCGGGATGCGACGGCGAGTTTTCGGCGTAAATCGCCGACCCGCGCACCGTCTGCGTGACCAGTGTCCGCGCATCCTCGCGCGAAAAGCCCAGATGGACCGCTGCGTCGATCAGCGCCTCCATGAACAGAAACACGTAGCTCGGACCCGACCCGCTGATAGCGGTGGCCATGTCGAGGAACGCCTCATCGGCCACGTAGAGCTCTTTGCCGAACGCGCGGAGAATGGCCTGCGCCTCGGCGCGCTGCGACGATGTCACCGCACTGCTGGCGGTCCATACGGTCATCCCCTCGGCGACCTGGGCCGGCGTATTGGGCATCGACCGCACGATGGACGGATGCTTCAACCCCTGTGTCATCGAATCGACGCGCGCGCCCGCAATGATCGACAGCACGAGCGCGTCCTTCCGCAGCTTTCCGCAGAGGTCCCGAAACACAAAGCGCAGCATTTGCGGCTTCACCGACAGAATGACGATGTCGGCGTTCTTCGCGGCTTTCAGGTTGTCGCTGGTCGTCGCCACGCTGAAGCGCTTCTCGAGCTCCTGCGTGCGATCGGCGTGCGGATCGCTCGCGGTCATCGCCTTTGGATCGACCGCGTGCGAGTTCAGCAAACCGCCAATCATCGCGCCCGCCATCGCCCCGCCGCCAACGAACGCGATCGTTCTGCCGTCGAGCGCGTTCGCAGCGCGCTTATCAGCCATGTTTGCAATCTTTTCCATTTCGCCCTTCACGGTCCGGCTAAAGTCGGACACTACCTACGAGCTACCGGCTACCACCTACCAGCTAGCTACGGTCGCACCTGCCCCGTTCCTTCAATCACCCATTTATACGTGGTCAATTCACGGAGGCCCATCGGCCCGCGCGCGTGCAGCTTCTGGGTCGAAATGCCCACCTCTGTTCCCAACCCGAACTCTCCGCCGTCCGTAAACTGCGTGCTCGCGTTGACGAATACCGCAGCAGCGTCCACCTCGTTCAGAAACCGCGAGGCGGCCTGCAGGTCCTCGGTGACGATGGCTTCCGAGTGGCCGGACCCAAACGTGCGAATGTGCTCGATCGCCTCGTCCAGGCTGCCGACGATCTTCACGGCCGCCACAAGCGACAAAAACTCTTTGCCGAAATCATCGGTCGACGCCGGCACCGATGCGGCACCCGCGGCGCCCAACACTCGTGATGCCTCGGCGTCGGCGCGCATCTCCACGCCCGCCTTGCTCCATTCGGTCGCCATCTTCGGCAGCCAGGACTGCGCGATGTCGCGGTGCACGAGCAGCGTGTCAAGCGCGTTGCAAATCGTCGGGCGCCGCACCTTTGCGTTGTACACGATGCCGACCGCCATTCCCTGATCGGCCGCTCGATCGACATACGTATGACACACACCGGCGCCGGTTTCGATAACCGGAATCGTCGCGTTCTCGATGGTGGCCCTGATGAGCCCCTCGCCGCCGCGCGGAATGATGACGTCGAGATACTCCCGCAGCTTCAACATCCGCTGCACGAGCGCGCGATCGGTTGACGTGATCAGCTGCACCGCGGTCTCGGGCAATCCAACTTCCCTCAGGCCGGCGTGAACGGCTGCCGCAATCACGCGATTGCTCCCAAGAGCCTCACTTCCTCCCCGCAGGACGACCGCGTTGCCGGTCTTGACGCAAATTGCGGCGATGTCGCTCGTCACATTCGGACGCGATTCGTACACGACGCCGACGACGCCGAGCGGCACGCGCCGTTTCGAGATGGCGAGGCCATTCGGCCTGGTGATCTTGTCGAACTTCTCGCCAACCGGGTCCGCAAGGCTCGCAACCGCGTCGACATCACGTGCCATTCCGGCGACGCGGTCGGACGTCAGGCGCAGGCGGTCGATCTCGATTCGCGGCGACGCGTTCGCGCAGTCCTGTGCATTCGCGGCGAGAATCTCGTGCTCGCGCATGCGTATCGCGTTCGCAATCGCCAGCAGCGCCCTATTCTTGAGATCGGTCGGTGCTTGTGCGAGCACGATGGAGGCGGCCTTTGCGCCCGCAGCCTTGTCGATTAGTTCGTCTGTCGTTACCGGCATTACAGCATCACCAGATTATTCCGATGGATTATTTCGTCGCCGAAGTTGTACCCGAGAATCGTCGTAATTTCCGCCGACCGGCACCCTCTGATCCGCTCGAGATCGGCGGCGCTGTAGTTCGCCACACCGCATCCCACCGGCTTGCCTTCGGGCCCGACGATGTTGACGCTGTCGCCGCGGTCGAAGGGACCCTTCACGTTGACCAGTCCTGCGGGCAGCAGCGAACGGCCGCGGCCCAGTGCCGTCACCGCCCCGGCATCGATATACGCTGCCGCCTTCCCGGCGAGCCCTGCGAGGATCCATCGCTTGCGGCTTTCCACCCGCGTGCGATTCGACGGAAATCGCGTGCCGACCGACTCCCCTTTCACGGACCTTACTAGCACATTGTCGGTCGTTCCGCCTGCCACCAGTACGGTCACGCCCGACTCGGTCGCGAGGCGGGCGGCCTGCAGCTTGGTCATCATTCCGCCGGTGCCGCGCGGGGTACCTGCGCCTGCTGCCAGTGCGAGAACTTCATCCGTGATGACAGGAACTTCAGGGATCAGACTTGCCGTCGAGTGGCGCCTGGGATCGGCCGTGTACAGCCCCGCCTGATCGGTTAGCAGGATCAGCAGATCGGCATCGATCAGGTTCGCCACCAATGCCGACAGATTATCGTTGTCGCCGATCTTGATTTCCTCAGTCGCCACGACATCGTTTTCGTTGATGATCGGAACAACCTTTCGCTCGAGTAGAGCGAGCAGGGTGTTGCGCGCGTTCAGGTAGCCCTGGCGGTCGGCCAGATCCGCTCGCGTCAGCAGCGTCTGCGCGACGATCAGATCTTCCTTGGTAAACAGTTCGTCCCACATCTGCATCAGCCTGGTCTGACCAACCGCGGCCAGTACCTGCTTGAACGGAATATCCCGCCCGTTTCGCGATAGTGACAACGCCTGGCGCCCAGCCACGATCGCGCCCGACGAGACGAGCGCCACCTGATGGCCGTCGTGCACGAGCCGCGCGATCTGGCGCGCCACGCCCAGCATCGCGGGCCGCGAGAGACGGTCCTCGCCTCCAGTCAGCGTATTCGTGCCGACTTTCACGACCAGGCGCTTTTTCGTCCGTTCTCCCATGTTTGCCGGGCCCATTTTATATCGAGCTATAATCTGCCTCTCAACCTGGTTCCTCGTTCCAGTTCCGGTTCCTGGTGCTGGTTCCTCGTTCGAGGTTCTGGCACTGGCGAACTTGGAACGCTGAACCGCAACTTGGAACGGGAACCCGGAATCGGAACCATCGGTAAGGAGCCTGCATGTTGCGGAAGCTTTTGACTGTCTGCATTGTTCTCTCCGCCACTCTCACACTGTTCGCCCAGACGGGAGCGAAAAATGGCGAATGGCGTTCCTACGCGGCAGAGCCGGGAAGCACGAAATACTCGCCGCTCGATCAAATCAACAAGGACAACGTCAAGAACCTGCGCATCGCGTGGCGCTTCAAGACCGATAACCTCGGCCCGCGCCCCGACTTCAACATGCAGTCCGTGCCGATCGTCGTCAACAACGTGATGTACGCGCAGGCCGGCACCCGTCGCAGCGTTGTCGCACTCGATCCGGCGACCGGCGAGATGCTGTGGATGTTCCGCATGGACGAGGGCAAGCGCGGCGCGGCGGCGCCGCGGCAAGGCTCGGGCAGAGGGCTCGCCTACTGGACCGACGGCAAGGGTGACGAGCGCATCGTCACCGTCACTCCCGGCTACCACATGGTCCAGCTCAACGCGAAAACAGGAGTGCCTGTCGCCTCGTTCGGGAAGAACGGGGTCGTCGATCTCAAAACGGAAATCGATCAACCCGGTATCGATCTCGAGACCGCCGACATCGGCCTCAACTCGCCACCGGCGCTCGGCAACAACGTGATCGTCGTCGGAGCCGCTCACCTGCCTGGCGGCGCACCGCGCACGAAGGAAAACATCAAGGGCTACATCCGCGGTTACGACGTGCGCACCGGCAAACGTTTGTGGATCTTCCACACGATTCCGCAACCGGGTGAGTTCGGCAACGACACCTGGGAAAAGGATTCATGGTCGTACACAGGCAATGCCGGCAATTGGGGTCCTATCTCGATCGATGAAGAGCTGAACCGCGTGTATCTCGCGACGGAGGACGGCACGGGCGACTATTTCGGCGGACATCGCCCCGGAAACAATCTCTTCTCGGCCAGCGTCGTCTGTCTCGATCTCAACACAGGAAAGCGCCTGTGGTATTTCCAGGCGATCCATCACGACATCTGGGACTGGGACTTCCCGACGGCCCCCATCCTGATGGACATCACCGTAAACGGCAAACCGATCAAGGCCGTTGCCGTACCGTCGAAACAGGCGTTTCTTTACACGTTCGATCGCGTAACCGGGCAACCTGTGTGGCCGATCGAAGAGCGGCCCGTGCCGCGCGGCAAAGTGCCGACCGAATGGTATTCACCGACACAGCCGTATCCGACGAAGCCCGCCGCGTATGACATGCAGGGCATCCGCGAAAGCGACGTCAACGACTGGACGCCTGAGATCAAGGCCGAGGCGCTGCGCGTGCTGAATCTGCACAAATACAGCGACAACCTCTTCGAGCCGCCGATCGACCGGGGGCAGGACGGCAAGTTCGGCATGCTCATGATGCCGGGCAACAACGGCGGCACGAACTGGGAAGGAGGCGCGTTCGATCCTGAGACGAAGATCGCGTACATCTTCTCGTCGACGGAATTCAATCGGCGCTCGCTCATCAACGATCCAGTGCGCTCGAACATGAATTACATCGATGGCGGCGGCGGTGGACGAGGCGGCCGGGGTGCGGGCAGAGGCGAGGGTGGCGCAGAGGATGCTGCAGGCCCGGCCGGTCGTGCGGCCGGGGCCGGCGCGGCGGCCGGCGGACCTGGACGTGCTGGCGGAGCCGCCGAGGCTGCACCACCGTTGAACGCGTTTGGTCTGCCGCTCATCAAACCGCCATACGGCCGCGTGACGGCCATCAATATGAACACGGGCGATCACGTGTGGATGGCAGCGATCGGCGGCACGCCCGAGAACATCAAGAACCACAAGATGCTCCAGGGGGTCAGCGTTCCACGCACCGGACGCCCCGGACGCACAGGAATCATGGTGACGAAGACGCTGCTGTTCGCCGGCGAGCGCGGCCCGCTCGACACCGTCGATGGCCAGACGGTCTCATGGTTCCGCTCCTATGACAAATCGACCGGCGCCATCGTATCGGAGATGCAAATTCCCGCCAACGTCACGAACGTGCCGATGACGTATATGTCTGGCGGCAAGCAATACATCGTCGTCGCGGTGGCGGCGGTCGGAAAGCCAGCGGAGTTGTTGGCGCTGGCCTTGCCATAGCGCACGTCAGAGCATAGAGCCGAGAGCAGAGAGCACAAATCTCTCTGCTCTTTGTTCTTGCTCTTTGCTCTCTCCACCTTCTCGCGCCATAATCCGCCCACACTCACATCAGGAGGCATTTCCATGGCGCGCAGATTCCTCGCGCTCGCAGGTTTGCTCGTCGTTGCCGTAGCCTCGCTCCCCGCCCAGTACGGGACGACGAACGGTGAATGGCGAGCGTACGCAGGCGAGCCGGGCAGCACGAAGTATTCCCCGCTCGACCAGATCAACAAAGACAACGTAAAGAACCTGCGCATCGCGTGGCGGTTCAAGACCGACAATTACGGCGTGCGTCCCGACTACAACATGCAAGTGACGCCGCTCATGGTGAACGGCGTTATGTACGCGCAGGCCGGCGTGCGGCGCGCTGTCGTGGCGCTCGATCCCGAGACTGGCGAACAGTTGTGGATGTGGCGGATGGACGAAGGCAAGCGCGGCGAAGGCGCTCCGCGCCAGGGATCGGGACGCGGCGTCGCGTACTGGACCGACGGCAAAGGCGACGAACGTATTCTCACCGTAACGCCGGGGTATCAGCTCGTGGCGCTGAACGCGAAGACCGGGGTGCCCGTTCCATCGTTCGGCCGCAACGGCATCGTCGATCTCAAGACCGAGCTCGACCAGCCAGGCCTCGATCTGACGACAGCCGACATCGGCCTCAACGCGCCGCCGGCCGTCGGAAATAACGTCGTCGTTGTCGGCGCCGCACACACGCCGGGCAGCGCGCCCCGCACGAAGGAAAACGTCAAAGGCTACGTTCGCGGCTATGACGTGCGCACCGGCAAGCGCCTCTGGATCTTCCACACGATTCCGCAGCCGGGCGAGGAAGGCAATGAGACGTGGCTCAACGACTCATGGTCGTACACCGGCAACGCCGGCAACTGGGGCGCCATCACGATCGACGAAGCGGCAAACCGTGTATATCTCGCCACGGAGATGGCAACCGGTGACTATTACGGCGGTCACAGGCCGGGCAACAACCTGTTTACCGACTGCATCGTCAGCCTCGACCTCAACACAGGCAAGCGCTACTGGTACTTTCAAAGCATCCATCACGACATCTGGGATTGGGACTTCCCAGCTCCAGGCATCCTGATGGACATCACCGTCGCCGGAAAACCCATCAAGGCGATCGGCGTGCCGTCGAAGCAAGGCTGGATCTACACATTCGATCGCATGACCGGACAACCGGTGTGGCCAATCGTCGAGAAGCCTGTTGAAAAAGGGAACGTACCAAGCGAATGGTATTCGCCGACGCAGCCATTTCCTACGAAACCTGCGCCATACGATCGACAGGGCGTTTCTGAAGCTGATCTGATCGACTGGACGCCTGAGCTCAAGGCGGAGGCGCTGCGCATTGCCGGCCTCCACAAGATCGGCCCCATCTTCACGCCACCGATCACTCCCGGTGAAGGCGGCAAGGCCGGCACGCTGATGCTTCCCAATGCCACAGGCGGCGCGAACTGGGAGGGCGGCGCGTTCGATCCCGAAACGGGCATCGTCTATGTCTTTTCGACGACCAATCCCACACGCCTGAGCCTCGTGAACGATCCGTCGCGATCGAACATGAATTTCATTCAGGGCGGAGGCGGTGGCGGACGCGGTGGGCGCGGCGGTGATGAGGGTGGACCGGCACCCGCCGCGGGCCGCGGAGCCGCAGGTACACCGGGCGCTGCGCCGGCGCCGGCGCGAGGACCTGCCCTTCCGCCAATTACGGTGTTCGGACTGCCGCTCATCAAGCCCCCGTACGGCCGCGTTACAGCCATCAACATGAACACCGGCGACCACGTCTGGATGCAGCCGATCGGCGACACACCGGACGAAATCAAGAATCACGAGCGACTGAAGGGTGTGACCATCCCCAGAACGGGACGTGGCGGGCGCCTCGGCATCATGGTGACCAAGACGTTGCTATTTGGCGGCGAGCGCGGCCCGCTCGTGACAGTCAACGGTCAGCAGGGATCCTGGTTCCGTTCCTATGACAAAGCCACAGGCGAGATCGTGTCGGAAACGCTGCTGCCGGCGAACACGACCGGCGTGCCGATGACTTACATGGTGAACAAAAAGCAGTACATCGTCGTCGCCGTCGCGGCTGCCGGCCGTCCGGCGGAATTGATCGCACTGACCTTGCCGTAAACGAACTACGGGCCGCAAACACGAAGGGCCGCGTGGGTGATACCCGCGCGGCCCTTTCGTGTATCTTTAGATCTATAGATCTTAGATCTATAGATCTCTAGTTACAGCTATCTATTCCCATAGTCCCGGACGTCGTCGTCGCTCAAATTGAAGTCGACGCTCTGTCCGCTGACCATCACCTTGAAGGGCGTGTAGAGATCCAGTTTTTTCTCCAGCTCGACCAGCCCCTGAATCTGTTCGCCCTTGGCAACCTTGCCGGCGGCAAAATTCTTCATCGGGGTGACTTTCCCGGTCAGCGTTTCACCCTTTTGCGTCACCGTCACTTCGGGCTTGAGTTCGAATTCCTTGTTCACTGTACCCTGGACGAAGAACACGGTCGTCATGCGCGCCTTCGTGCGAAAGGCCGCCTTCGCCGGCGACGTTGCAAAGAGCGCTTCGACCGTACGATCGTTCAGCAGGATTACCTGCAAATTTCCCCAGTCAGGGCGTCCTTGCGCAGAGAATGCCTGCAGCATTTTCGCGTTGTCGGCTTGCTGCGCGCCGGCCAACACTGGCAGCGCGCAGGCTGCCACAACCACGAGAGCGAGCACCTTCTTCATCACGTTTGTCCCTTCAAGAACGAGTTAGTCAGGCCGGAACGGTAAGTGTACTGGAAGAACCGGGGGTTGGAAAGCCACAGGCGCGCGCCGGTCGGGCCGGCGCGCTGTTCTTATCAGGCGGCCTTACGACGCTGCCGTCGCCGCTGCACTCGCAAGGAGTGTTCGTAGCAGTCGATTGCACGAATGAAGATCTCGAGGCGCGATAACCCTGTCGTGCGCGTCAACCCCGCAAGCTGCGCGTACAACTTCGGCGGCACGCGAATGCTGACCTGCGGATAGTCGCGGACGCGCTGTCCATCCACTCCTCCAGGAGGTCGTCCAGCCTTCCTGGCGGTTTCATGTTTTCTTCTCATAACATCCTCACCGGCGCGTGCAGTGTTTGTGCACCCACAAATTCGTGTGCACCCACAATTTCGCTCACCGCGTCGAACACGATGTGGCTACAGCAAGGAATCTGCCAATGTAATTTGCGGTACTGGATTGCGAAACACTTCGGATGCAGGTGAATGTATTCTGGTCAGAATCTGCGGCTCAACGGCCCTTCATCGACATATCCATCGTCCCGTACCGTCCCGTAAATCTGTCGCGCACGATAACCCGAACGATGTCGTGTCTGGCCTCAGTGTCCAGCGGCGCGAATAGGGCGCAAGCGCTCCCGGATCAGCGTTGACCTGTCGGAAGCTCGCGCGCTCGACGCGGAACGCGAAATCGCCGCTCGCGATCTTCTCGGCCGTGCCGATCTCAACCTCCGCCATAGCGTTGCCGTCGACATCGCGAAAGTGCACATCATCGAGCGCAATATGCATCCGGAAATCAAGCGTGCGCGGCGCGCCCGCAACCGATTCTATCTGGCCGTCGAGGCGGATAAGGCTCGAGCTGAGCGGATTTGCAAACGACGTGCGCCACTGGTCTTCGCCCCACTCGAGCGGCTTGGCCGCCGGGGATTCGGCGAGATATCCCCTGCGATGCGTTACTGTGACGTTGGCCCTTCGCACCTGGACCGCGACCGGATGCCATTTGTTATCTGGCGCCGCGACAGCATAGAAACCCAGGGAATAAATCGCGCGCTGATCGAGCGCGGTCGTCTTCAATCCCTCGGTTGGATCGTTCATCGTCAACGTCACGCGGCCGCCCGTCGTGTCCGCGAACAGGTTCAGCGATTCCTTGATGCTTTCCGGAGCAAGCCGGGGTGCAACGGGATAGACCGCAATGCCCTGCGTCGCGAGTCGCTCCGCCGTCTGGCGCATCCGCGGCTCGTAGTCTCTCCCTTTCGTCGCACGCGAGGCGCCGATGTAGAGCGGCATGCCGTTGCCGACCCAGACGATGTTTTTCCGTCCGGGAAATTGCGCAAGGACATTACCCAACGCTTCAAGGCCAGGCAGCGTCAGATCGACGCGTTTGGTCTGCGCGTTTTCGTCGTAGGACGCTGTCGCCGCTGCATCCGCGGCCATGGCCACAGCCTTGCCGGCTGCCAGTTCTTTCGAACCGGACGCGCTCGATGCCGTGTACCCGGGATCTCTATAGCCCGCAACGGCAAACTCCTCCGGCCTTACCAAATCCATCTTCGCCACTTGCGCGCGCAGCGAGGCGACGTCGTCTGTGAAGTCATGCAGCACGTCGATAACCTCTCGGCCTAGCCGAAACAGGCCAACACGTGTGTGCGGTGGAAGCCCGTCGAGATACGCCATGATCTGATTGCGGACGGTGGCCTGAGTGAACTCGAAAGTATTTTTCACTGTCGGCATGTTCATCGCGTCGACGAGCACCGCTGTGATGTGGCGCGCGGCGTTCGGTGAAGTCTCGAATCGGTTGGTGAAATGACCCGGCGCGATTGAATTCGGCGACGGCTGCGGCGGCGCGCCGTCGAAACGAAAAAACTCGACCGCGCGCGGCTGGCCGTTTTCAGTGACGACGATGTCGTCCTTGGTGAGATCCGCGATCGGGTTGCCCTGGCTGTCACGCGCGACGAGCGTGAACTCGATCAACGTCGTGCCGGCACGGAACGTCGGAGTTGGCGGATCCTGCGCACGCAGCCACGTGGTGGATACCGTCGCAATGCCGGCGATCGCGAGAGAAACAACGATACGTTGCATGACTCAATCTTCGAGCGGCAATCCGAAGCTGAAACGTCCCGCGAGCACATTCTGCGGCTTCTCCTGCAGCGGGTGGTAGCGGACGCCCTGGACATCCCGGAACAAACGCTCGAGGGCATTCCTGCGGAGGAACGAGCCGCCACCGGCGAGGTCCATGGCCTTGTCGACCGTGGCCCGCGCCCCTCGCCCGAGGACCGCGCGGCAGCACATGATTTCTACCGTCGTCTCAACGCCGGGCTTCTGCGTCATCGCAATGTCGATCATGCGCCCGAGCGCGAGCTGCGCCGACGTGAGCTCGTTCTCCATTTCTCCGGCGTGCGCCTGCACGGCCCGGTCGTCACTTCGTCTCCTGGCTGCCTCGATGGCGAGCCCGCGCGCGGCTTCAGCGACGCCCACGTAGACGGCATTGAACACCGGCAACGCAACCATCGCGACGACATGAATCAGCGGATGCCACTTTCCACTCGGGCGGCGCAACGCGACGGCGGCGTCAGGCACGAACACATCATCGAACGAGATGTCGTGGCTTCCCGTGCCGCGCATGCCCAGCGCCTTCCAATCGTTCTCGATCTTCACGCCTTGTGCGTTCGTCGGAACGGCGATTTGGAGCACTGTCGGGCCGTCCGCCGGATCGTCGATCACCGCGGTCGTCATCATGAGGCCGCCCGCCGGCGCGCCGCTGCAGAAGATCTTTCGCCCTGTCACACGATAGCCGCCGTCGACTTTGGTGGCCTTGCCCGACCCCAGGAGCCAGTCGGCCCCGCCGGTCGAGACGAGCACCAGATCCTCGGTCGCGACGCGCTTGAGCAGACCGTCGACCGGGGCCTTCTGGTTCTTCCATCGCCACGCCGCCGTCGCCACGAGGTGCGTGTGCATCGATAGCGCGAGTGCGGTCGAACTGCAGTGGTGAGCGAGAGTACGCAGCATTCCGGCGAGATCCGCCACGGTGGCGCCGCCGCCGCCGAGCTCCTCCGGAACCCCCGCGGCGAAGACCTTGCGTTCCTTGAGTGCGGCGTAGTTCTCGGCGACGAAGCCGTCCGTCTCGTCGTGTTTTACTGCGCGAGCCGCGAAGCTGCCTCCGAGCTCGTTCGCAAGATCCGTCCAGCGGTTTATGGGAAATTGGAACACGGGATCTCCTCTATGGGGAATTATTATAGGCCGCCGAACATGATACTATTCAGCCGGCTACCGCCTGACCCTCGAGAGTTTGGCGAATCGCATCAGCTCCCTGGTTTATGAACGTCTGGATATTGCCGGTAATGCCGTTTGGCAGGATGTCTGTAATCCATACGAGCAGGGTGTGCCGATCGCCGTCCGCAAATACCTGCATCGACGCATTGTGATGTGTCAGTGGATCTCCCTCAGCCGCCCACACGAGACGACGTGCGTCATCATCGATATCCACGATCAACTCGCGAAAGGTCATGCCATTTGCAAAGGTGACGATTCTCGCGTCGTCTTCGAGGCGCGCGTTCGTGAGGACCCCGGGACAGAGGCGTTTATGGACTGCACCGACATCGCGAACGGCATCCCATACGTCCTCGGGAGGTACCTTCAGTCGTAATTCCTTGCGAATCGAAGCCATCGAACTCTCCTTTCATTTGGCGTGATTAAGGTGCATGAATTGCGCCACGGCCAGGCCTCATGGTCGTCGGTGATTCGCCTCGATCTCGGCAACGACGACAGCAAGTGCTTTGACGTGTAATATTTGGCTCTTCACGCCGGGGTGGCGGAACTGGCAGACGCACAGGACTTAAAATCCTGTGATCCCGAAAGGATCGTGTGGGTTCGATCCCCGCCCCCGGCACTTTTTCTTAACAAAATACGCATATTGCACCATTTTCAGCAGCGCCAGACAAAGTGGTGTCCTCAAGTGGTGTCCTGTGCTATGCTCATAGCCGACTAAAGGACACCAATCATGCCAAGGTAGTGCAGCAATACGTCTCATCGGAAGAACCCCCGCATTTACCTGCAGGAGCGGTCCAACTCGAAATTCCTGCAAGCGCTCACGTTTCTGAATGGCCGGAAGCACCAGCGTCCATGAAGACTGACCATCTTGGCACGGCTGAGAAGCTGTCGGCAGAGTGGTTCAAGACCTCAAACAGACGGAGCAGGGTGAAGCTTCGAGCGCATCGGCGACATCCCCACCATGGGCCAGCTCTACGACTCGTGGGAGAAGGAATCCATGCCTCCCAAGAAGCTGGCCTGGATTCAGATGAAGTGGAGTCCCATCAAAGCCTACTGGCGCACCATCCGTGTTACGGACATCAACGCTCAACCTTCAAAGAGTTTTACCGCTGGCGTCGGACAGGCACTACACGTACCGGACCAAGCTCAAGAACCACACGCTCCACAAGGATGTCATTCTTCTTCCGTCAGCTCCTGAAATATGCGCGTGAGGAAGAGCATATCGATTCCATTCCTCCGATTCCCAAAGTGGGCACGATCGAGGCGAACCCCGACCTTGGCTCACACGGCAAGAATGGGAGCATCTGTTTGAAATATCAAGTGCAGCGTGTGGAGGCGGCAGACGGAAATCCCAGCGCTTCAACAGCAGCGCGTTGACCTGGATGATCAGATGCTGTGGATGATTCAACCATGATGCGCGTGGGTGAGATGCTGGCGCTTCGGTATCGAGACTGTCGGGTTGAGAAGAACACGGCGGGAGAGAAGATCCTGATTTGCGAAGTGCAGGGCAAGCGCGGCGGGCGCACCGTGGTTGGTCGGTCCGAAGCAGTAGAAATTTACGAGCGACGGCAGAAGCAAGCTGAGGATTCGAGCCCGAGGCCCTTCTCTTCCCTGTTCACCACAGAGAGGCATTGACTGAGCTACTGAAAGCCGCCGATCTGCATGTGGACCCACGCTCCGGCTTTGAACGGAACTTCAAGAGTCTGCGAGCGACAGCGATCAGCTTTGCGGTGCTCCGGGGTGCCCCTTCCCCGAACTTGTTGATGATCGCTCGAAACGCAGGCACGTCTGTGGCGATGGTGGACGTTTCTACGCGAGACGCCTGAGTGCCGAGATGGGAAGGACGTGCTCACGGCGAAGCGACAACGCCAAGACGACGACTAGCCTCCAGCTCCCCTGTTCGATCGGTCTAGGACTCGATCTAAGGCCGATCAAAGCTCGACTCCTTACGCTTCCCCTTCCCCAACCCTCCCGTAGCTCACTTCGCCGTCGGAGGCTTACAGATAGAACACGGCCCATAACCATTCGACAAAGCTTCCTTCAACGTCGTTGCGATTTTGCTCCGGGATAAATATCTGCATCCGTTACGGTGATACTTTTCGCCCGTTTTTGTGATGTAGACGGTAATGGATGCCGGATTCTGGGCAGCATGAAGGGCATTGCTTTCATGAACGATCGAGAGATTCAGGGATCCGAGGCAACCGAAGGCGGAGAGACACGTCCCGACAAGAAGTGAAACGGCCAGTCGGCGCAATGCTGCATCCTTCCGCATATATGGGCGCATCGTTACCTTGCCTAATTACCCTGCTTTGATCGACTGTTCTTATGCGGCTTCAAGGAAGTTTTCCAAAATGTCCACTTTTGACTTCAAATCGTTTCTCTTCTCCAGACGCACCTACGACTACAACGAAAAACTCCTGATCGCCCTTGGGTCCACGGATTTCCTTCATCTCAGTCAGTGAAAACTGAGCATTGAGTCCTGTGAACTGCGCCTTCCCGCCTAAAGCGTTACTAGACGCCAGATTGAACGGTTCCTTCGAGACCGGTTGAATCGATACTTTTCGTGCCTTGTCCTGCAACACCACATGCTCAACAGATGACGTGCCACGCATACCCTTAGCGGTGACCACATCGGAACGTCTGGGTTGGCAACTACACGCAAGACGGGCTCTTTCTGATCGTCGGTAATTAGATCTGGCGTGGTCGTCTTGTATTGCCTAGCGCCTTGTGCGGCTATCCGCCTTAGCGATACCGCACGGCGATAACCAGCATCGATGCCTGGTACCAGTCGCTGAATCTATGCTCGCCGTTTCGTCCTCGCCGTCGCGAGACGATTGCTAAGC
>CAWBEG010000020.1:0-122110 GCA_963787755.1 Vicinamibacterales bacterium | reverse complement strand
CGATGGTCGAAGGCTTGAAGTCCGACGTGGCGACTGCCGCGCGCGCGCGCGGCATGCCGGAGAGCATCGTGTTCTGGCGCCACGTGCTGCCAAATTCGTTGGTGCCGACAGTCAACCTTCTCGCCGTAAACATAGGTTGGCTGCTAGGCGGCACCGTCGTGGTGGAGACCGTCTTCGCGCTGCCCGGCATGGGCCAGCTGTTGGTGCGCGCCATCTTCTCGCGCGACTACATGGTCGTGCAGGGCGTTGCGATGTTCTTCGCCTGCGCCACCGTGCTGATCGACTTCCTGGCCGACATCGTCACGGTGGCTCTCGATCCGAGGGTGAAGCTGTGAGCGAGCCCTTGGCCGCCCCCGCGCTCGGCAGGAACGGCCGCTTTCGCCGCCGCGGTACGCTGGCGGCCGGCGTTTTCCTGCTTGGGGCGTTCGTCGTTCTGGCGCTCGGCGCGCCGCTGATCGCGCCCTACGACCCGATCGCCCAGGACGCGACAGCACGGCTCCAGGCGCCGTCCTGGCTGCACCCGTTCGGGACCGACAATTTCGGCCGCGACATCCTCTCGCGCGTCATCTGGGGTACGCGCATCGACCTCAAGATCGCCGTCATCGGCATGATCTTCCCCTTTCTCATCGGCACCACGCTGGGTACGGTAGCCGGTTTCTTCGGCGGGATAGTCGACGCCATCTTCATGCGGCTGGTCGACATCATCTTGGCTTTCCCCTTCCTGGTGTTGATGCTGTCGATCATTGCGATCCTCGGGCCTGGCCTCGCCAGTTTCTACATCGCCATGGCCCTGGTCGGCTGGGTGTCCTACGCGCGGCTGATCCGCGCCCAGATGCTGGTGCTAAAGAACCACGACTACGCGGTTGCAGCGGTCAGCCTCGGCTTCAGCCGGACGCGCATCATGTTCCGTCATCTGCTGCCCAATGCAGTCGCCGGCTCCGTCGTCTTCGCGATGTCCGACGCGGTGCTCGTCCTGCTGAATGGCGCGGCCATTAGCTATCTCGGGCTCGGCGTTCAGCCCCCCGTCGCCGAATGGGGCGTCATGGTCGCGGAAGGCCAGCCCTTCGTCACCACCGCGTGGTGGATTACGCTGTTTCCCGGCCTTTCGATCGTGACACTCGCCTTTGCCTTCAGCATGATCGGCGACGGGCTGGCCAATTTCTTCGGGGTTCACGAGTGATCGCGGAGCTGCTCAAGGTCACCGACCTGACGGTCGTCCATGACGGTGACAGCGGGAAGCGTACCCTGCTTGATGCGGTCTCGCTCGATCTCGCCCCGGGAGAAGTGCTCGGGCTGGTCGGCGAGAGCGGGTCGGGCAAGAGCCTGCTCTGCCGCTCACTCGTTAGGCTGCTGCCATCGAGCCGGCTCAGGATCAGCGGTGGCTCGATCACACTTTCCGGGCGTGAGCTGACGACCGCGCCGGAAGCCGAGATGCTCGCGGTGCGCGGCGGTGAAATCGGCATGATCTTTCAGAATCCGAGCAGCCATCTCGACCCGGTCATGAGGATCGGCGACCAGATCACCGAGGGCATCCGCTTTCACCAGCGGCTGGACGCCAAGGCGGCGCGCGCCGCGGCGGTGGATATCCTCGCCCAGGTCGGGTTTCCGGATCCGGCTCGGCAATACGATAGCTACCCGCACGAATTCTCCGGCGGCATGCGCCAGCGCGCCATGATCGGCGCGGCGCTATCGAGCAATCCCAGGATCCTGATCGCCGACGAGCCGACGACGGCACTCGACGTGACGATACAGGCGCAGATCCTGCGGCTTCTGATGGACATCCGCGCCAGGCGTGGACTCTCGGTGATCCTGGTCACCCACGATCTCGGCATCGTCGCCCAAGTCTGCGACCGCATCGCGGTGATGTGGCAAGGTCGACTGGTGGAGGTTGGAGAGAAGCGCGGTCTGCTTGCGGCGCCGGCGCATGCCTACACCCGTTCGCTGATCGCCAGTCATCCCTTGCTGCCGGAGGAGGACATGCCGGCAAAGGCTGAGAAGCTCCGGACACCCGGAGCGGTGCCGGTGGTCGACATCGAGAAGCTGCACGTGCGCTTCGCCACCGGCGGCCTGTTCCGGCGAGGCGCGGTTGATGCCGTCAATGGGGTCACACTCCGTGTCATGCCGGGCGAAACGGTCGGCATTGTCGGCGAATCCGGAAGCGGCAAGAGCACTCTGGCGCGCGCCGTCCTTGGACTTACGCCGGTCTCGTCAGGCACGATACGGTTCGATGGTACGGACATCGCATCGGGTCGCGCAGTCCTCGGCATGCTGCGACGTCAAACCGCCATGGTTTTCCAGGACCCCTACAACGCCCTCAATCCTCATCTTACCGTTGGCAAGATGCTGGCGGAGGTCCTGCGGGTACAGGGCAAGATCGAGACCGCGCAAATTCCGGCACGCTGCGGCGAACTGCTCGACCTGGTCGGCTTGGGGCGCGCGTTCCTCGACCGCAAGCCGCGCTCGATGAGCGGCGGCCAATGCCAGCGGGCCGGCATAGCTCGCGCGCTCGCCGTCGACCCGAAACTTATCATTGCGGACGAGTGCGTGGCCGCCCTCGACGTCACCATCCAGGCGCAGATCGTGGAGTTGTTCCGCGAACTGGTGGAACGTATGTCGCTCACGCTGATATTTATCGCCCACGATCTCGCAATCGTTCGCAATCTCTGCCAGCGTGTTGTGGTGATGCACCGCGGCGTGATCGTCGAGGAAGGTCGGTCGGAGGAAGTGTTCTCCCGGCCGAAGCATGCCTACACCGCCGCGCTGATTGCCGCCGTTCCGAATATCGATCCGGACAAGCCGCTGCTTGCTCCCTCGAAGATGGCGACCCCGCAGGCCGACGGGGTCGCAAACTGAAACCAAAGGCAAACCAGAAGGGGAATACGGATGTTAAGAAGCAAATGGATGCGCATCGGCTTGGTCACCGTTATGACCAGCCTGTCCCTGGGGGCGACGCTCGCAGAAGCCGCCGGCGTACTCACGATTGGCCGGCGCGAAGACTCGACCACCTTCGATCCGATCAAGACCGCCCAGAACATCGACCTGTGGGTGTTCGCCAACGTCTATGACGTGCTGATCCGCGTCGACAAGACGGGCACCAAGCTGGAGCCCGGTCTCGCCGAGAGTTGGGAGGTCAGCCCGGACGGCCTCACCTATACGCTCAAGCTGCGCGACGCGAAGTTCTCGGACGGCTCCGACCTGACGGCCGACGACGTGGTGTTCAGCCTCACCCGCATCAGGGATGACGAGGGCTCGCTCTGGGCGGATCCTTTCAAGGTGATGGATACGGTCGAGGCAACCGATCCAAAGACCGTCACGATCAAACTCAAGCAGGCGACCGCGCCGTTCCTGGCAACGCTGGCCTTCCCGATCGCCTCGGTTCTTTCCAAGAAGGGCTTCGAGACGCTCGGTCCGGAGAAATATGCCGAAACACCCATCGGCTCTGGCGCCTTCACCATCACGGAATGGAGGCGCGGCGACCGTGTCATCCTGGCGAAGAACCCGCATTTCTGGGAGGCCGATCGTGTCAGCCTCGACGGCGTCGAGTGGATCTCCGTGCCGGACGATAACACCCGCATGCTGAACGTGCAGGCCGGCCAGCTCGACACCGCGATCTTTGTGCCGTTCTCACGCGTCGCCGAACTGCAGAAGGATTCCAACCTCACCGTCCATCTCGACCCGTCGACCCGCGAGGATCACCTGCTGATTAACCACGAGCATGGCGCGCTGGCGAAGAAGGAGGTGCGGCAGGCCCTCGACATGGCCATCGACGAGCAGGCTGTGGTCGACACGGTGACGTTCGGCTACGGCGAGGTCGCAAACTCCTACGTCCCGAAGGGCGCGCTCTATTACTACGCCGACAATCTGAAGCGGCCCTACGATCCGGAAAAGGCCAAGCAGATGCTGGCCGACGCCGGGGCCTCGGACCTGACGCTCAACTACGTCGTGCGGGCCGGCGACGAGATCGTCGAGCAGACGGCCGTGCTGCTGCAGCAGCAGCTCGCCAAAGCCGGAGTCACCGTCCACATCCAGAAGGTCGACCCGAGCCAGGAATGGGACATGCTGGTGGCCGGCGACTATGACGTCGGCTGTCAACTACTGGACCAACGACATCCTCGACCCAGACCAGAAGACCACCTTCGTTCTCGGCCACGACGCGAACATGAATTACATGACCCGCTACAACAACGAGAAGGTCAAGGAGCTGGTCGCGGCGGCGCGCATCGAGATGGATCCGGCCAAGCGCGAGCAAATGTACACCGATCTGCAGAAGATGGCCAAAGAGGACGTCAACTGGATCGATCTGTACTACAGCCCGTTCATCAACGTCTCGCGTAATAACATCGAGAACTTCTACCAAAATCCGCTGGGCCGGTTCTTTCTGGAAGACGTGGTCAAGAACTAGACTTGTGAACGAAGCCACGGGACGCCGCTCTGCGGCGTTCCGCCCAGCCCTGACAGCACGTTTGGCGTGCCGCCCGTCTCACCGCGCGTCGTTTGTTGGGCAGGTGAGCGATCTGCTGCTGTCGCTACTTCCGCTTTCTGAAGTTCCGCGCTGATTGCGGACGGTCCGCACTTGTGAATCATGGAAATCAGTCAGCAAGTTCGCGCCGACTTTTCATCCCATCAGTCGCAGCGAGCAATTTCAAACCGAGAGCCTTCAGCGTCCTCAGCCCTTCGCGGCACCTCTCGGCATCGAAGCGCCGTGTGCTATAGCCCCCAGGTTTCGGCATGGGCAGATATTGCTTCTCGGATGGTTGCCGCTGCGCACATCGAACTCTCTGTGACGCATGATCAGGATCTAGTCGATAACCTCCGCAGGTATGGTGTCGCGTTATTGGACTGAGCTGGATAGGTGGCTGTCGGGCAAAGTTCTTGTGGCTCAAGTTGAACGTTGACCTTTTGTCGAGCGCGCGACCATGATCGCTGACCGTTTCATCCCGTGAATAACATCGTTGCAGTATGACTGAGCCTTTCCAACCCTTCCTGCAGCGTTGCGTTTCGGTCGATCTGGAAGTGGATCCTGCAACCGCCACCATCTTCGCTTTTGCGGCGGTGCGCGATGACGCTCGTCCCTCGATCCTGGCAAAGAAACGCGATCTCGTGGCGGCCCTTGACCGTCTGGAAGCAGAATCAGCCGAGGCCGAGCATCTGCTCGGCCACAACATCATTCGACATGACTTGCCTCATCTGGTCGCGGTGCGGCCCCGGCTGGCGAATATTTTTCGATCGCCGATCGACACCCTATGGCTCAATCCGCTCGCATTTCCGCGCAATCCCTACCATCACCTGGTCAAGCACTACCATGACGGGCGCCTGCAAGCGGGCCATGTCAACGATCCGGAAATGGATGCGCGACTGGTGTTTCAGGTGCTGCGCAATCAACTGGCGGCTTTGACGCAGCAGAACGCCGACCAACCCGATGCCGTGGCAGCCTTTCATTTCCTTACCACGAGAATGGAAAACCCAGGCGGGTTCGACGCAGTGTTCCAGGAGGTTCGGGGAGCTCCTGCGCCCGGTCCTTTTGCGGCGAGAGAAGCGATTTCCCGGCTGCTGGCGGGGCGCGCCTGCGAGAGGCGGGTCGAGCAGACGCTGAACCGCCTTTCGAGCCCGCAGCTCGGATGGCCCATGGCCTATGCTTTGTCCTGGATCCTGGTCGCGGGCGGGGATTCCGTCATGCCGCCCTGGGTACGGGCGCAGTTCCGCGAGGCGGCACTGATCGTGCGGCACCTGCGCGACACCAATTGCGAAAGCCCGGATTGCGCCTGGTGCAGCGAGAAGAACGACCCGGTCCGCGCGCTGTCGCGCTGGTTCGGGTTCGATGCCTTCCGCGCGCAGCCGGTGGACGACATGGGCCGCCCCCTGCAGGAGCGGATCGTCGATGAGGCGATGCGCGGGGCGAGCGTCCTCGGCATTCTGCCGACCGGCACCGGCAAATCGGTCTGCTACCAAATCCCCGCCCTGTCGAAGTTCGACAAGACCGGGGCGCTGACTGTGGTGATCTCGCCGCTGGTCGCGCTGATGGCCGATCAGGTGCAGGGCATGGCGCGGGCAGGAATTTCCTCGGCCGTCACCGTCAATGGAATGCTGTCGATGCCCGAGCGGCAGGATGCGCTGGACCGCGTGCGTATGGGAGAGGCGGCGATGCTTCTGATCTCGCCCGAGCAATTGCGCAGCAACTCGGTCCGCTCGGCACTGGCACAGCGTGAGATCGGGCTTTGGGTGCTGGACGAGGCGCATTGCGTGTCGAAATGGGGCCACGATTTCCGGCCCGACTACCGTTATATCAGCCGCTTCATCAAAGGAATCCTCGGGCGATGAAGCGCCTGCTCCGGTGCTTTGCCTGACCGCCACCGCCAAGCCCGAAGTGGTCCGCGACATCCGCGACCATTTCCAGTCACGTCTGGAGCGCGAACTGATGCTGCTGGACGGCGGCGCGGTGCGCACCAATCTCAGCTTTGAGGTCCGGCCGACGCAGCGCGGCACCAAGCTGGCCGATATCCTCGACGTGATTGAGGCCAAACTGCCACAGGACGGCGCTTCGGGTGCGGTAGTCTATTGCGCCACCCGCAGCGAGACGCAACGCGTCGCCGATTTCCTCAAGCAGCAGGGTCTGTCGGCGGAACGGTTCCACGCCGGGCTGACGCCCGAGGAAAAGCGCGACATCCAGGAACGATTTCGCATCGGCGAGCTGCGGATCATCGCCGCGACAACGCTTTTGGCATGGGGATCGACAAGCCCGATATTCGGCTCGTAGTGCGTCGCGACATCCCAGGATCATTAGAGAATTACCTGCAGGAAGCCGGGCGAGCGGGCCGCGATCGCGCGCATGCCGAATTGCGTGCTGCTGTTCGCCGTCGAGGATGTCGAGCGCCAGTTTTCGCTTTCGGCGCGCTCGCGCCTGGCCCGGCACGAAATCGGGGCCATACTCAAGGCGCTGCGACGGCTGGACGACCGGACGAAGAAGACCGGCACCGTGGTCGCCACCCCGGGCGAAGTCGTGAGAGCCGAACGCGATCAGGAGTTCGAGCGCGACAGCGCCACCGACGACACGAGGGTGAAAACCGCGGTGCTGGTGCTGGGAACGCTCGGGCTCGGCGCGATCCTGCTGCGGAATGTGCTCGAACGGCGTCAAGAGCTTGCGCTGCTTCGCGCGCTGGGCTACACGCAGCCGGACTTCTTGACGATGGTGGTGGCCGAGAACGTGTTGTTGCTGGTCGGCGGCCTGATTATCGGCACGTTCTGCGCGCTCGTCGCGATCGCTCCGATGTTTCTCGATCGCGGAGGTCGGTTGCCAATAGGTACGGTGGGCTTGCTGCTGCTCGGCGTGCTGGGAACGGGGCTGCTCGCGTCGATTGGCGCAACAGTCGCCGCCCTTCGATCGCCGTTGTTGTCGTCGTTACGCGCGGAGTAGGTCCGGCTAAGGTGGTCCGGCTTTAGCCGGACCGTTGTGAGGACAACCATGAAGAGATCACATCGACTCATCGTCGGCGCTCTCCTGCTGAGTGGACTTACCGTTGCTGTCGCCGCGCAGAATGCCGGACCGGACTGGCCTCAATGGCGCGGCCCTCGACGCGACGGCACGCTGACGGCATTTATCGAGCCGAAAGCGTGGCCGGAGACCCTGACGCAACGGTGGAAAATCACGGTCGGCGAAGGTTATTCAACGCCCATTCTCGTTAACAACCGCATCTATCAGTTCTCGCGGCAGGGGGAGAACGAAATCCTCCGCGCCATCGATGCGGCGAGCGGAAAAGTGATTTGGGAAAAGAGCTATGCCGCGCCGTTCGAGATGACATCGGGCACGAAGCGTCATGGACCGGGACCGAAGTCGACCCCGACCTACGCTGACGGCCGCATCTTCACCCTGGGCATGAGCAGTATTGTGACGGCGTGGGATGCCGCTACAGGCAAGGAGTTGTGGCGGATTCCGGCGGGACCCCTTCAGCCGCAGTTTCACACGGCGATGTCGCCGTTTGTAGAGGGCGGTCAGATGATTCTTCACCTCGGCGGCGACAAACAGGGCTCGCTCAATTCGTTCGATCCCGCAACGGGAAAAATCCGATGGAGCTGGACCGGCGATGGTCCCGCATACGGATCGCCCATCATCGCCGACATCGGCGGCACGCGGCAGTTGATGCTGTTTTCGCAGCGGAACTTCGTCGGCGTGGACCCCGAGAACGGCGCGCTGCTGTGGAGTGTGCCCTTCGAAGCGCGCTCGACGACGAATTCCATCACCCCTCTCGTTTATGGCGGCAACACCATCATCGTGTCCGGCCAGGGCAAGCCGCTGACGGCGTACATCGTCGCGAACAAAGGCGGCAAATGGGTGGCCGATCTCGCGTGGGAAAACCCGGAGATACAGATGTCGTTCAGCAATGCCGTGCTCATCGGCGACGCGATCTTTTCGATGTCGCCGCTCAACAGCGGCCAGTTTTTCTGGGCCGATGCGAAGACCGGCAAGACGCTGTGGCTGTCGGAGCCACGACAGGGGGGTAACGCCGCGATTACGCGGTCGGGCGATCTGTTGTTCGTGCTGAAAGACACCGGCGAGCTGATGGTGGGCAAAGCGACTCCGGGTGCCGCCTTCACGCCGACGAAGACCTACACCGTCGCCACGAGCGCAACGTGGGCGCCGCCCGTCATTTCAGGCAATCGCATTTTCGTGAAGGACGTCGAGACGCTCGCGCTGTGGACGTTGAACTAGGGCCGACCTGAAGGTCGTGCTGGCCTTTAGGCCAGCCAAGAGCAAGGTATAGTGACTCATGGGTGATACGCGCGGGACGACGGTCGACGAGACGGAAGTCGGCAGCTACTTTGTTGCCAACTATCCGCCGTTTTCCGTATGGACTGCCGATGCGGTCGAGCGCGACGCGCTGCCTGCGCTGAGCTCGCCACGCGGCGCCCGTGCCGCTCGGCCTGTATCTGCACGTGCCGTTCTGCCGAAAGCGCTGCCACTTCTGCTACTTCCGCGTCTACACCGATAAGAACGCGCAGGAAGTCGAAGAGTACCTCGACGTGATGGCTCGTGAGTGGGAGCTGTACCACACCTATCCCGCCATCAACGGCCGCCCGATCAACTTCGTGTACTTCGGCGGCGGCACGCCGTCGTTCCTCTCGGTGCGGCAGTTGAGCGGTCTGGTGCAGCGGCTGACGGCGACCTCGCCATGGACAACGGCCGAAGAAATCACGTTCGAGTGCGAGCCCGGCACGCTCACCGAACCCAAGCTCGCAGCCATCCGCGAGATGGGGGTGACGCGTCTCAGTCTCGGCATCGAGAACTTCGACGATCACATTCTCGAGGTGAACGGCCGCGCGCACCGATCGCCGGAAATCCTCCGTGCGTATCAGTTCGCGCAGTCGCTCGGCTTTCCGCAGATCAACGTCGATCTGATTGCGGGCATGCTCGGCGAAACCGAGGAGAACTGGCAGCGTTGCATCGAGAAGACCATCGAGCTCGCGCCCGACAGCGTTACCGTGTACCAGATGGAGCTGCCGTTCAACACGACAATCAGCAGCGACGTGCTGAAGGGCACCGGGCGCTTTCAAGACCACGTGGCGAGCTGGTCGACCAAGCGCCGCTGGGTCGACGAGGCGTTCGAGGCGCTGCAGAAGGCGGGCTACACGATCGGCAGCGCCTACACAGCCGTCAGGGATCCCGAGCGCACGAAGTTCATCTATCGCGATCGCCTGTGGCAGGGCGCCGATCTTGCCGGGCTCGGCGTCGCGTCGTTCGGCCACATCAACGGCGTTCACATGCAGAATCTCGACACGTGGGAGACATATAGTGGGAGGATTCGCGACGGGGTCCTTCCGCTGAGCCGCGCGTACCGGCCCGACCAGGAAGAGAAGCTCATTCGCGAGCTCGTTCTGCAGTTGAAGCTCGGCCGCGTGCGCCCTTCGTACTTCGCAGGGAAGTACGGTGCCGATATCCTGAAGCAGTTCGAAGAGCCGTTGCGCTCGCTCAATGAGGAAGGGTTTCTTGAGCAGGCCACGGTCGACAGCGTCGCACTGACGCGCGCGGGGCTTCTGCGCGTCGATTCACTCCTTCCACGGTTTTTCCAGCCGAAACATGCGGGCATCCGGTACACGTAAGCGCGCGGAGCGCATTAGTCCGAACGGGATCCTCTTTCCGCTCGACTTCGTTTACGCGCGGTCTGGCGTCGAGCTGCCGCAGGTGAAGGCGATCGATCCCGACGACATCCCGTTGCCGTATCGATCGCTCCTCGTTCACCGCACCGACATGACGCTGACGCTCGAGCGCCACTTCGGCGGCCGCGTCGCGCTGCGCCCGCTCGCGACGTTTCTGCACGGCCCGTGGTACTTCAGGCGGGTCCTGCTGGCGCAGGAGTACACGGGACGTCCTGTTGAGATGGGCGCCATACGCATCAGAGTTCCGGCCTTTCCCTTGCGCATTCAAAAGCAGATCCTGAAAAACGATGTGCCGCTGGGGCGACTGCTGCGCGACGGCGGCGTCGACTACGAGAGCCGTCCGACGGTTTTTTTGTCGGTGACACCCAATCCGGAAATGATGGGCGTCTTCTGGATGCGAGAGCCGAAGACGCTCTATGGGCGGCGTACCTGAAATGATCCACGAGGGAACCAAAATCGGCGACATCGTCGAAGTGCTGCCACTGGTATAGCGACGCAGCATGCCTTCTGAATATCGCCTGAAGCGCCGCGTGCAGTTCTACGAGACCGACATGGCGGGCATCGTGCATTTCAGCTGGTTCTTCCGGTATCTCGAAGAAGCCGAGCATGCGATGTGGCGCGAGGCCGGGCTCAGCATTGCTGGTGGCGCAGGCATCGGTTGGCCGCGGATCGAAGCGTCGTTCGAGTTCCACAGGCCCTTGAGGTTCGAAGACGAGTTCGAAGTCCACCTGCGCATTGTCGGAAAGGACGCGCGCACGATCCGGTATGAAGGCGTCATCTCGAAAGGGGACGAGAAAATCGCGACCGGGACGATTGCCGTCAAGTGCGTCAGCAAGAAGCCGGGCGAGCCGATGAAGTCGATCGATATTCCACCCGACATCGATGCGCTGTTCGAGGTAGCGCCACGCGCCTGATATGTCGAACGGTCAAGCTCGTACTCCAGTTCCTGCTTCAGCTCGCCGTCATTCTGATCGCCTGCAGAGCGATCGGCGGGCTGATGCCGCGCATCGGCCAGCCCAAGGTGATCGGCGAGATCATCGCCGGTATTCTTCTCGGGCCATCGCTGCTCGGCCTGCTCGCGCCGTCCGCGCAGGCGGCACTGTTCCCCGCAGAGTCGCGCGGCGTGCTCTCGGCCGTCAGCCAGATCGGCCTGGTGCTCTACATGTTCGTCGTAGGCATGCAGCTGCACACGAACTTCATCAGGCAGGCGTACCGCGGGGCGATGCTGATCTCGCTGGCCGGCGTCGTCGCGCCGTTCCTGCTCGGCGCCGCGCTCGCGTCATTCCTTTATGCCGATGGCCGTTTCTTCACCGCCAGCGTGTCGAGCTGGCAGAGCATGATGTATCTCGGCGCTGCGATGTCGGTGACGGCGTTTCCGGTGCTGGCACGGATCATCCAGGAGCGCGGCATCGGCGGCACGGCGCTCGGCACGCTCGCGCTCGCGGCGGGGTCTGTCGACGACATGATCGCGTGGACGCTGCTCGGCATCGTGTTGACCACCGTCGACAGCAGCTTCGATCTCGTGCGATTCGTTGCCTCGCACGCGGTGTTCGTCGCGTTTGTTGTCGGTGCGCTTCTGCCGCGCGGCCGGCTGACCGAAGCGCTTAGTCGTCGCATCGAGCCGGTCGCTTCCAGACTTCTGGTGCCGGTGTTCTTCGCGTACTCCGGTTTGTCGACGCATGTCGCGCTCCTCTGGTCGGCCGAGTTGCTGTGGCTGTCGCTCGTCGTGATTCTGATCGCATCGGCTGGAAAGGGCATCGGGTGCTGGGGCGCTGCGCGGCTGGCCGGCCGCGCGAATCGGGAAGCGCTGGCGATTGGCGCGCTGATGAACGCTCGCGGGCTGATGGAGCTCATCATCCTCAACATCGGCTTGCAGCGCGGTCTGATCACGCCGACGCTCTTCACGGTGATGGTCACGATGACGCTCGTGACGACGATGGCGGCAGGGCCACTGTTCGAATGGGTGTGGCGGGGATCGGCGGAGGTGCCGGATGGTGTTGGCGTCTCGGTCCGCTGAGCGACTCTCCGCACTCCTCCAGTACGTCTACGGCCGGAATCCGTTTTATACGAGCAAGCTCGATGCGGCCGGCATCGACCCGTCGTCACTGAGATTTCCCGGCGATCTGTCAAAGCTGCCGCTCACGACGAAGCGCGAACTGATCGCGGATCAGCAAGCGTCACCTCCGTGGGGGACGAACCTCAGCGAGCCGCTCGACATATACACCCGTTACAACCAGACATCGTCCACGACCGGAAGCCCGCTGCGGTGGCTTGACACGAACGAAAGCTGGCAGTGGATGCTCGAGTGCTGGAAGACTGTTTACGCGGGCGCGAAGGTCGACGCGCGCGACGGAATCCTCTTTCCGTTTTCGTTCGGGCCATTTCTTGGATTCTGGACGGCCTTCGAGGCAGGTTGCCAGATCGGTGCGCAATGCATTCCCGCGGGAGGGATGTCGAGCCATGTGCGTCTGTCGATGATCGAGACGCTGCAGCCCACTGTCATCTGCTGCACGCCGACCTACGCGCTCCGATTGCTCGAAGTTGCCGGCGAGACGCGCGGCGGAGGGGCGAATCTGTCCGCAAGTTCCGTACGCATGCTGATCGTGGCGGGCGAGGCGGGCGGAAGCATCCCGTCGACGCGCGAGCGGATCGAGAAGGGCTGGGGAGCGCGCGTCATCGATCATCATGGGCTCACCGAAGTCGGGCCGATCAGCTTCGAGTGCTGGGAGGCTCCCGGCTCGCTGCATCTGAACGAAGCCGAATACATTTGCGAGATTCTCGAGTCCGGCTCCGACCGTCCGGTCGCCGACGGCGAGCGCGGCGAGCTCGTGGTCACGAACCTCGGCCGCGCGGCCAGCCCGCTCATCCGCTATCGTACGGGTGATGTGGTGGTGCGCCACTCAGGCACGTGCGCGTGCGGACGAGATTTTGCGCGCATCGAAGGCGGCATCCTCTCGCGTACCGATGACATGGTGAACGTGCGCGGCGTCAACGTGTATCCGTCTGCCGTCGAATCGGTCGTGCGGCGCTTTCGCGAAGTGGCGGAGTACCGCGCGACCGTCGCAACGACCGGGCCGCTTCGCGAACTGTCGGTCGAGATCGAGCTGGTCAGCGGCGTCGGTGGCGGATCGGACGTCGCGACGCTCGTGGCGTCGGCGCTTCGCGAATCACTCGGCCTGACGGTGCCGTTGCGTGTGGTCGAGGCCAATACGCTTCCTCGCTTTGAAATGAAGGCTCGGCGCTTCGTGATCTCCGACTAGGGATTGGGGGTTAGGGATTGGGGCTTAGGTCAGTCACACCTGACACGCTGGTGAAGCAGATTGTCGCCGGCACGGCGCCCGTCATCGTCGATGTGCGATCGGCGGCGGAGTATGGCGACGGACACGTTCCCGGCGCGATTCATTTGCCGTTCTGGCAAGTCGGCCGAGCCTTGTCGCGCCGAAGCGCGGAGCGCGAAGGCGGACAGTGGCAGAAGCTGGCGTCGATGCGTGAGTTGCCCGTCGTCGTGTACTGCGGCCACGGGCCCCGCGCGTACATCGCAGGCGCGGCGTTGAGGCGGCGCGGATTCAGCAATGTCGCGTACCTCGACGGCCATATGAAAAAATGGAAAGCGATGCATCTTCCCCTGGAGGGCAAGTAAATGGCGCGCATATCCTTTCGCGTGGGTCTCATCGTCGCGAGTGTCGCCATCGCTGGCGCGCTGACTCTCGCGCAGCAATCGGACGTGCGAATGGTCGCCGTCGAAGGCGATGGAGCGAAATACTGGCCCGTGTGGCGCGGACCCTCGGGACAGGGACTTGTCACGGGGTCTTATCCCGACACGTGGTCGGCGACGGAAAACGTTGCCTGGAAGAAGCCGGTCCAAGGGCGCGGCAACTCGTCGCCCATCGTGTGGGGCGACAGAATTTTTCTGACGACGGCGCACGAAGGTGGACGCCGCGTATCGCTCATCGCATTCCGGCGATCTGACGGCACACAGTTGTGGGAGGCGTTCGCGCCGGACGGCCGAACTGGTCGCGCGCACTCCAAGAATGGTCACGCATCCGCGACAGCGTCGACCGATGGCACGCTTGTGTACGCCTCGTTCGGCAGCCGGGGTCTTGCTGCGTTCGATTTCGACGGGAAGCTCGCGTGGCACAAGGACCTTGGCGACGTCGACAACTACCATGGCGCAGCGGGCTCGCCGCTGCTCTACAAGAACCGCGTCATCCTCTACCAGGATTTTGACGGCGGCTCGTTCGTTGCCGCGTTCGACTCGCGCACGGGCAAAGAATTGTGGCGGACTCCGCGCCGCGCGTCGGTGGGGTGGGGCACGCCGGTGGCGGTTCGCGCAGGCACGCGCGACGAGATTATCGTCAGCAGCCAGGGAGCGGTCACGGCATACGATCCCGACACCGGCCGCGAACTGTGGGTGTGCGATGGCAACTCATTCGAGGTGATTCCGACGCCGGTCGTCGGCCATGGTCTCGTGTTCGCGTCATCGGGGCGCGTAGGTCCGACGTTGGCGATTCGCCCCGGCGGGCGCGGCAACGTCACACGCACGCACCTGGCATGGACCAGCCCGAAGGGGTCGCCGTTCGTGCCGTCCCCGATTATCTACGGGGAACAGCTCTACATGGTGAACGACATGGCGAGCATCGTCACCTCGTTCGAGGCGGCAACTGGCAAAGTGCTGTGGCAGGGAAGGCTCGGCGTGGCCCAGCGCGAAGGGTTTTCGGCATCGCCGGTCGCGGTCGATGGGAAAGTGTTTTTTACGAACGATCAGGGTGAGACATTCGTGCTGAAAGCCGGCCCCGCATTCGAGCTGCTCAGAACGAACAGAATCGGCGAAACGACGCTCGCGTCCCCTGCGCTCGTCGACGGCCGCTGGTACATCAGGACGGATCGCAGCTTGTTCGCCATCGGCCGATAGGAGGGGTATGTTCAAGAGCCTGCGCGTCCCTGAAGGGGTCTTCCGCCTGCTCATGTGGGTGGTATCCCTGGTGTTCGCCGGTTTTCTGATCGGGCTCGGCGGCCGCATCATCGCCGACCTGCCGCGGTTGGAGACGCCGCTCGCGCTCGATCAGTTTGCCGACCAGGCGGCGCTGGCATCGGCGCGAGCCGACATCGGCCAGCTCGAGACGCGAGTGCGGGAGCTGACCGATCAACGCGAACAGGCGGGCCTCACGTTCACCGCCGTCTCCAACTCCTATCAATCGGCGCGCGCGAGCTACACCAACTGGATTCAGACCCGCACGGCCACGACGGATCCGAGGCAGGATCCGGAGGTGCTGGCGCGCACGCGCGAGCTCGACAAGCTGAAAGCGAGTGAGCGCGAAGCGCAGGCCGCGGTCGAGCGCCTCGACAAGGAGCTGCTCGACGCACGACAGGCAGCCGCGACACGCAGTGAAAACGTGACGGCGCTCCTGGAGAGTGCGGAGGACGCCTACGAGTCAGCACTGTTCCGCCAGGAGCTGCGCGTGTTCGGCGCGCGGCTGGCCTTGACGCTTCCGCTGCTCCTGGTCGCCGGTTGGATGATCGCGAAGAAACGGAAGAGCGACTACTGGCTCTTGATGCGCGGCTTCGTGCTGTTCGCGGTGTTCACGTTCTTCGTCGAGCTTGTCCCATATCTGCCGAGCTATGGAGGCTACGTCAGGTATACGGTGGGCATCGTGATGACCGCGATTGCGGGGCACTACATCATCAAAGCGATGCGAAGGTACATGGCGAAGCGACAGGAAGTCGAACAGCAGACCGAGACCGAACGCCGCCAGTCGCTCGCACCCGATCACGCGCTGAAGAAGCTGGCGACGAACGTGTGTCCAGCTTGCGAGCGCGCAGTGATGACGACCGGCGATGTGAAGCCCGACTACTGCGTGCACTGCGGGTTGAAGCTGTTCGATTTGTGCAGGACGTGTGAGACGCGCCGCAACGTCTTCTTCCACTATTGTCCGAAGTGCGGCACCGCAGCGGCAGGGGTTGCCGGCTGACGCCCTGTCGACTGATCGGAAAAGGGGTCGAAAACCCCTCCCGACCTCCTTTCCAATTTATTTCCCGATTGCGATTACCGCATCATCGGTGCGGATGAAAATTCGTCCGCCGGAGATCGCAGGCGAGGCGAGCTGTCGCGCGTTCAGGCGGTTGCGCGCGAGAACGCGAGGCATCGGTCCCGCAGCCAGCACGATCGTCTGGCCGTCTTCGCTCAGCAGATAAATCTTGCCGTCGGCTGCCACAGGCGATGCGGTGAACACTCCTCCGGTGCGCTCCTGCCAGACGCGATTGCCGGTGCGGGCATCGATCGCGCTGAGCACTCCCACGTCCCCCGCCATGTAGAGCAGGCCGTTGTAGTGCACGAGCGATGACACGTACGGCGCACCGGTGTCGGTTCGCCACAGCACGTGGCTCTTGGCGACATCGCCTTTGCCTCCAGGCCGAATCGCCATATACGGTCCGCTGCGGTATCCGCGGCTCGTGTAGATCGTGCCCTCGTGAAACACCGGCATCGGAATCGGAAAGCGATTCGTTTCCTGGATGTGCCACAAGAGCTCGCCCGTCGCCGCATTGTGTCCGCTCACGCCCTCGCTCGAGTTGACGATCACTTCGTGGGTGCCGCCTGCCTGCACGACCAGCGGCGTGCTGTAGGAATTGAACGTGCCGCCCCGGTCGACGCGCCATTTCGTTTTGCCCGATGCCGAGTCGAGATTCAACAGGTACGAATCGGTGTCGTGATAGCAGATGAGGATGAGCGAGTCGTTGAAGATAGCGGGGGAGCTGCTGTGGCCCCAGTTGATGTCGAATGGCGCGTAGTCTCGGCCAAGGTGCCTTGACCATACGAGCTTGCCCGTCATGTCGAGCGACACGATCTGGCCTGTCCCGAACCACGCATAGATGCGGCGCCCATCGGTGATCGGGCTGGAAGACGCGAGATTGTGCTTGTCGTGTACTTCGGCGAGCTGTCCTTCAGCCGGCAGCTCGTACTCCCACAGCTTACGGCCATCGACGCGGTTCAACGCCGTGACGAGAAACACAACTTTGCCTGCGGCTGGCGCGGCGCCACCGCCGAGCGCGCGTTCTCCGGCCTCTACAGGATTGCCACCCTGCACGAGCGTGGGGTGGTTGCCGGCGCGCCGCGCGCTGCGTCCTATTTGCGATGTCACGAACACGTGATCGCCCCAAACGATCGGCGACGAAATACCCAGACCACGCACCGGCGCCTTCCACGCGATGTTCTCGGTATCGCTCCATCGCTCTGGCAGTCCAGTTTCAGCGGAGACGCCCGTGGACCCTGGCCCTCTCCAGTGCGGCCAGTTCTCAGCATGGGCGCGGGTGCTCAACATCAGCAGGAGTACCAACAGAAGTCGGCTGCGCATTTTCGTCATCGTCACGACATTATCGATCATCTATCCGTAAGAACGGGAGGGCAGTTCCAGCCAATCGAGGCATTTCGCTGGCACGACGGTTGCGGTGGTGGTCACGCCCTGACCCATGCCACGTCTTTCCCCTCTCTACCTCGCAGCTGTCATCCTCGCGATGACGACTCCCGTCGCCGCGGCTCAGGTCGCCGAGGCATGTCGCGAATTTGCCACCGCCGAGGTGATTTTCGTCGGGCGAGTCAAATCTGCGCCGATTACGCGACGCATCTCGGGCGAGCAAGAAATTGAAAAGGCTCGGGTTGTCAGCGACGCAGCCGAGCGTGATCTGAAAGCGTTCGAGGCGCTGAAGATGCCTCCCGAGATCGGAGAGGGGCGCCATCTAGACCTGACAATTCGAGCGGTTAAGGCGCGCGACGAGTACGACAGGACCCGTGCGATGCATCCTCCGCCGGTTGATCTATCGCTGACGCCCATCCTCGTCGAAGTGCCGTTCCGCGGCATAACGACCGCCGAACTATTTATGATGAACAGAGGGCAGCCCGAGCTCGATCCGGCTCGCTCGTATCTCTTCTACGCGGAACGGCCGATGGGGCCGCTCGCGCCCGACGTGATTTTCGCAGCCCGGCCAAAAGACGTGGAATCTGCGGAAGCCGACTTGCGCTTTTTGCACGACGCCGTTGCGAACAACGCCGGCACTCTCGTGCACGGTTCACTCACGCTGGAAAATCTCAACGACACGCGCTCGAGCCCCCTTGGGGGTGTCGTTCTGCGTATTTCGCTCGACGATGTGCGCATGGAGACATCGACCGCCGCCGACGGCACATTCATGCTCTCCGGCGTTCCACACGGCGTGTTAACGATTGAGCCTGTGCTTCCTGACCATCTCACGCTGCCTCCGCAGCCGCGCGGCGGACAGTCGCGCGGTGGCTGTATGACGGTTCACATGCGCGCGAGAGTCAACGGGCGCATTCGCGGCAGGGTGCTCCTCGAAACCGGGGCAGGTTTTCGCGGCGCCGTTGACCTCGTCCCCGACGATCCAAGCGACCATCCCGTGATGCCGTCTCCCGCGTTCACCAACGAACGAGGAGAGTTTGAGTTCTCCCTGGTTTCTCCTGGGACGTACTTGCTTGGCGTCAACATTTCGCGGCCGCCGACGGCCAGCTCGCCATTTCGGCCGACGTACTTTCCCGGTACGACCGATCCATCACAAGCGGCGCGCGTTGCGGTAGGGCAGGGAGAGCATGCCGAGGTCGAGTGGATCGTCAGTTCACGCCTCGGCGAAGGCAGCATTGACGTGTCGTTTGACTCGCACGGACAACCACAGAAAAACATGGGTGTCTGCGTCAAGATGTTTGCTGATCTCCGTGACAACGGTGGCGCTGGCTATGAACCTGGGCCAAACGGACTTGTCACTGTGCCGGTCGTCGAGGGTGTCCGATATCGACTCGTTGCGCATGCGCAGCTGCCGTCGGGGTTTGCTGAATCTGAGATCTTCGACGTCATCGGCGCTCCCGAGCGTCAGGAGCACAAGCTCCAGTTAACATCGGTTTCTGAAAAAGCCTTGGGAACACCCTGCCCATCGGCGAACTCCCCCCAACCCTTTTCGCCGTCCCGCTGACCGTCAAGCCGTCCCTTCACGAAGGCTTAACGATCATTAACGGATCATTTCCTGGTAGGCGAGGGCACCGAGCACAGCGGTCGATTTCGCGGTCGTTTGGTAAACTCGCAGTCTCAACCCACAGTATTCTTAGAGGAATGCGAATCGTTTACGGCATTGCTGCCGCTCTCGTCGCTGTTCCACTCGCGCTTTCGCCTTACGCCCAGGAGACCGCGGCGGATCGCTACTGGCCGCAATGGCGCGGACCGCTCGCCAACGGCATATCGCGCACCGCGAACCCGCCAATCGAATGGGCTGAAAATAAGAACGTCAGGTGGAAAGTCGAGATTCCAGGCCGGGGCTCGGCTTCTCCAGTCATTTGGGGAGATCGGGTGTTCGTGCTCACGGCGATACCGGCCGGTGCCAGCGTGCCCGAGTCGCACGCACCGCGCGGCGGCGTCAATCCCCGCAGCGTCCATCGGTACGTCGTGATGGCTCTCGACCGGCGCGACGGCCGCGTCGTCTGGCAGCAGACGGCGCGCGAGGAAGCGCCGCACGAAGCTTCACATCAGGACAACGGGACATGGGCATCCGCATCGGCGATGACCGACGGCCAGCATGTGATCGCGTCGTTCGAGTCGCGCGGCATTTACGCGTACGACATGAGCGGCAAGCTCGTCTGGCAGAAGGATCTCGGCGACAAGTCGATGCGCAACGAGTTCGGCGAGGGGAGCACGCCCGTGCTCTACCGCAACCGCCTCGTCGTCGTGTGGGATCACACGAAGGGTTCGTACATCACGGCGCTCGACAAAAACACCGGCAACGAGTTGTGGCGCGTCAGCCGTGACGAGATCGATACGTGGGCAACCCCTTATGTCGTCGAGCACGGCGGCCGCGCGCAGGTGATCGTGCCCGGCATGAACAAGCTGCACAGCTACGATCTCGAGACCGGCGCCGTCGTGTGGCACAGCCAGGGTCTGACGATGAACCCGATTCCGTCGCCGGTCGGCGAGGACGGCATCGTCATTGCGACGAGCGGGTTCCGCGGGAACAACCTGAAAGCTATCCGCATCGCCGACGCGAAAGGTGATCTGACCGGCTCGAAAGCGATCGTCTGGTCGCTCGATCGCGACACGCCGTACGTCCCGTCGCCCGTCATCTACGACGGGTTCCTGTATCTGCTGAAAAGCAACTCGCCGATTCTGTCTGTCTTCGACGGCAGGACAGGCAAGCCGCACTATCAACTGCAGCGGCTCGACGGCCTGTCGGAAGTGTTCGCGTCTCCGGTCGGGGCAGCCGGACGCGTGTACATCACCGGCCGCGATGGCAATACGGTCGTCATTCGTAACGGCGGCACGTTCGATGTGCTGGCCAAAAACGTGCTGGATGACGGATTCGACGCATCGCCTGCGCTCGTGGACAGCGAGATGTACATGCGCGGGTATCGCTTCCTCTACAGTCTCGGGGCCAAGTGAATCCAGACGTCATCGTCATAGGCGGAGGGCCCGCCGGGTCAACGACGTCCACGCTCATCGCGCAGCGCGGACATCGGGTGCAGCTATTCGAGCGCGATCGATTCCCGCGCTTTCATATCGGCGAGTCGCTCATTCCCGAAACGTACTGGGTGCTGCAGCGGCTGGACATGCTGCCGAAGATGCAGGCCAGCCCGTTCGTCAAGAAGTACAGCGTGCAGTTCGTCAACTCCAAGGGCCGGGAGTCGGCGCCGTTTTACTTCTGGGACAACAAGCCGCATGAGTGCTCGCAGACCTGGCAGGTCGTGCGCAGCGAATTCGACAGGATGATGCTCGACAATGCGCGCGAGCACGGCGTCGAGGCACTTGAAGGTGTGCGCGTGCTCGAGGTGCTCTTCGACGGCGATCGCGCGGTGGGCGTGAAGATTCGCGACGAGCAGAACAACGATCGCGAGGTGTTCGCGAAAGTCGTCGTCGACGCCAGCGGACAGACGGCGATGCTGCAGAATCGATTCAAGCTCCGGCTCTGGGATCCTGTGTTGAACAAAGGCGCCATCTGGACGTACTGGGAGAACGCGTACCGCGACACCGGCCGCGACGAAGGCGCGACGCTCGTCATCCAGACCGGCGATAAACAGGGCTGGTTCTGGTACATCCCACAGCACGACAACATCGTCAGCGTCGGCGTGGTCGGACCGTTCGAGCACCTGTTCAATAAAGAGCGCGAAAGCCACGAGAAGACCTATGAGGACGAAGTGGAGAACGCGCCCGGTGTGAAGCAGCGGCTTGCACAAGCGAAGCGGGTAACCGGCTACTTCGTCACGAAGGACTACTCGTATCGCGCGAAGCAGGTGGCTGGCAACGGCTGGGTGCTGGTGGGCGACGCGTTCGGATTCCTCGATCCGCTGTATTCGTCTGGAGTGCTGCTGGCGCTGAAGTCCGGGCAGCTCGCAGCCGACGCGATCGTCGATGGCCTCGCGAAGGGTGATACCTCCGCGGCGCAACTTGGTGCGTGGGGCGACAACTTCAACCGCGGCGTCGATCGCATGCGGCGTCTGGTCTGCGAGTATTACGCCGGCTTCAGCTTCGGCGAGTTCGTCAAGAACTATCCCGAGCTGCGAGGCACCGTCACAGACCTCCTGATCGGCGATCTTTTCGACGATCGCGTCGACAAGGTGTGGAGTCCGATGGAATCGCTCTACAGATCTGGGAAGTTGCGGATTCAGGATTGGACCGAGGGGACGCCGGCAGAGGCTGCGGATAAGGCAAATGAACTGATTCTGCCTGAGGGACGCCGGAGATAACGAAAAACGAAGAACGAAAAAGGAATAGAGACAATGCGCTCTCTCGCCGTTGCGACCTGCGTTGTGTTCGGCACCATGGATCTGTATGCAGAGAACTGGCCCCAGTGGCGCGGTCCGTCAGCCAACGGGATCAGCTCCGAAACGAACCTGCCTGTTCGGTGGACGACGACAGAGAACATTGCGTGGAAGCTGCCGATGCCGGCGTGGTCGGGATCGACGCCGATCGTTTGGGGCGATCGCATCTTCCTGAACGTGGCAGAGAACGGCAGCCTGTTTCTCTGGGCTGTGGACCGCGCGAAGGGCGAGCCGATCTGGAAGCGTCACCTCAGCGACGGCGACAACCGCCAGCGCAAACAGAATATGTCGACGCCATCGCCGGTCACAGACGGCACCAACGTCTGGGTGATGACGGGAACGGGGATTTTGAAGGCGTTCGACTTCGCCGGCAAAGAGCTCTGGATGCGCGACATCCAGAAGGAATACGGGCGCTTCGGCTTGAACTGGGGCTACGGGTCGTCGCCGATGCTCCATGGCGATTCGCTGTTCGTGCAGGTGCTGCACGGTATGAAGACCGACGAGCCGTCTTACATTTTGCGCATCAGCAAGGCAAACGGACGGACTCTCTGGCGCCAGGAGCGGCCGACGATCGCGAGGCAGGAATCACCGGACTCCTACACGACGCCCGTGATCGTGCGGCATGGCAACGCCCTCGAGCTCGTGGTTACCGGCGGCGACGCCGTCACGGGGCACGACGTGAACACCGGCAAGGAGCTGTGGCGCGCGGACTCGCTGAATCCCACGAATGACGGCGCCTATCGCATCGTCGCGTCGCCGGTCGTGCACGGCGAGCTCATTATCGCGCCAAGCCGCGAGCGCCCCATGTTGGTAATGCGCCCAGGCGGCCGCGGCGACGTCGCCAATTCGCACATCATGTGGCGGTTCGAGAACGGGCCCGACGTGCCCACGCCTGTCACCGACGGCACCTACGTCTATGTGGTGAACGATCGCGGCATCATGTGGTGCCTCGACGCGAAGACCGGTAAGGAAATCTACGGCAAGCAACGCTTGCAACCGAGCACCTACAGCGGCTCATTCGCCATGGCCGACGGAAAGCTGTACATCACGAACGAGGATGGACTGACGACGGTCCTGCGCACGGGGCCAAAGTTCGAGATTCTCGCCGAGAACAGCTTCGACGACTACACGCTCAGCTCGCCCGCCATTTCCGAGGGGCAGATCTTCATTCGCACTACCGGTGCGCTGTGGGCGATCGGCAAGCGCGCCACGAAGCAGTAGACTACGAAGGCACGAACGAATGAATCAACAGCCGAATCCCGAGAAAATTCTGCAAACGGGGCTGGCGTTCTGGGCGTCGAAGACGCTTTTGAGCGCGGTCGAGATGGGGCTCTTCACCGAGCTGTCGCGCGGCCCGGAGCCGTTCGCATCCATCAGCGAACGCCTTGGCTTGCATCCTCGCTCGGCGCGCGATTTCCTGGATGCTCTCGTGGCGCTCGGCTTTCTGCAGCGAACCGGGGATCGCTACGCCAACACGCCAGAAACTGATCTGTTTCTCGACCGCAACAAACCCTCGTATGTAGGCGGTATTCTCGAGATGGCAGGCCGTCGCCTGTACGGTTTCTGGGGAAACCTCACCGAGGCGCTTCGGACCGGAGAGCCTCAGAACGAGGCCAAAGGCGGTGGCCCCGGCGTGTTCGATGTGCTCTACGCCGATCCAGCGCGCCTGAAGGGCTTCCTCGCCGCCATGACCGGCATCAGCCATGGCGCCAACATGACCATCGCGCGGGCGTTCCCGTGGGCCAACTACCGAACGTATGTCGATGTGGGCACGGCACAAGGCGATCTCGCGGCGCAGATTGCGCTCGCCAATCCACACCTCCGAGGCATCGGATTCGATCTCCCGACAAGTTGCGCCGATCTTCGAAGAGTACGTCGCGGCTCTGGGTGTCAGTGACCGGCTCACGTTCCAGAAGGGCGACTTCTTCGAGGAGGCGTTCCCGAAAGCCGACGTGGTGCTGATGGGACACATTCTGCACGACTGGGATCTGGCCACGAAGAAAATGCTCTTGAAGAAGGCGTTCGACGCCGTGCCGGCCGGAGGCGCAGTCATCGTCTACGAAGGGATCATCGACGACGATCGGTCGAAGAATGCCTTTGGGTTGTTGATGAGCCTGAACATGCTGATCGAAACCCCGGCGGGATTCGACTACACCGGGGCTGACTGTTCGGCGTGGATGAAGGAGGCAGGATTCTCCTCCACGCGTGTCGAGCCGCTCGTCGGTCCGGACTCAATGGTGATCGGAATCAAATAGGCCCACAGATCTGGCTGACAGCACACTCGTGGCGTTCTATCGAGGTGACGGCTGCGATCATCGCGGCCGATCGCTGAGCGACATCCACGAGTTCGACTTCCACGAGCTTGAGTTCAATCACGATTACATTCAGTGGCTGTTCCCGCTGCCGGAGCCGAGTAGCGCCAGCGCGTCGGCCCCTATATTGTCGAACGACGACATCGCCCGATTCCAATCCGATGAGTCGCTGCGAAAGAGCCTGCTGCAGTCCTTCGAGCTGATGCTGAGCTTCTTTGGGCTCGAGTTGGCCAATGCGAGTGGCGCGGGTGCGATCAGCGTCAGGAGGGCCCGCAATTTCGACGAGCGGCGCCAGATGTGGCTGCACGCCGGCAACCACAATTTTCTTCGAATCAGCAGAATCCTGCGGTCGCTGACGCTTCTCGGATGCGTGCAGTGTGCCTCTGCATTTCTCGAATGTCTCGACGGGATTTATGCTGAGAAGCCGGACGTGATAGGCAACACGACCATCGGGTACTGGCGCCGTGCGGTAACCACCGTATGACCACGAAGGCACGAAAAGTGCTGGCCGTTCTGGTGCTGGCCGCAACGGCCAGCGTTCACGCGCAGGAGCGGGACGTCCGGATCCGCGCCGCGCGTGCGCTCGATGGCACGGGGCAGATGCTCACGAACCCCACGGTCGTCGTGAGAGGCGCGAGAATCGTGGCGATAGAGCAGCCCGGATCTGGGCCAGTAGATATAGACCTCGGGACATCGACGCTGCTTCCGGGATTGATCGATGTGCACTCGCACATCGGCTGGCACTTCGGATCGAACGGTCGATTTGAACCCCGAGCGCAAACCCCGTCACAAGACATTCTTTACGCCGCCGAGAACGCGTTTCTCACGCTGATGGCCGGCTTCACAACCATTCAGAGCCCGGGCCAGCCCGGCGATGTGGACCTCCGCGAGGCGATTGCGCGTGGCGTGCTTCCCGGGCCCCGCATCCTGACGTCGATCGTGCAGATCACGCCGGGCAGCGGAACGGCGGATGAGCTTCGCCAGAAGGTTCGTGAGCTCAAGAAGCAGCGAGCCGATGTCGTCAAGATTATCGATTCCGTCGGTCGTCGTGGGGGCGTGGAGCAAGCGATGACACGCGATCAGTTCGAGGCGCTTTGCAGCGAGGCGAAAGCGCAGGGGCTGCGGACCATGGTCCACGCACAGACCACCGAGTCGGTCAGGATGGCCGTCAACGCCGGGTGCATGCAGATCGAGCACGGCGTCGGCATCGACGATGGGGCGCTGAAGCTGATGGCGGAGCGCGGCGTCTATTTCGACCCGCACGTCGGCGTCGTCATGCAGAACTACCATCGCAACAGACTCAGGTTTCTCGGCGTCGGGGACTACACCGAAGACAGCTTCGCGTCGATGGAGCAGGCGATGAGGCTGAATGCTGTGATGATTCGAAAGGCGGTCGCGATGCCCGGACTCAAGCTGGTGATGGGATCCGATGCCGTAGCCGGCGCGCACGGGCGTAATGCCGATGAGCTCGTCGAGCGCGTGAGGCAGGGCAGACAGACACCAACGGATGCGATTGTATCGGCGACATCGTTGGCCGCAGAATCGCTGAATCTGGCCAAGTCAGTGGGAAGGCTTGCGTCAGGGTACCAGGCCGACATCATCGCGGTTGACGGCGATCCGACGACCGATATCACGGCGCTCACGCGGGTTGCGTTCGTGATGCGGGAGGGGAGGATCTACAAGCGGTGACCGCGAAGACGCGATGAGCGCGATGACGCGATGAAATGCTTTTCGAACGATGAAGGCACGAAGTGGATAAACCACGGGGGCGACGATCTAACGCGAAGACGCGAAGAACACGACGCCACGAAGAAATGGCTCAGCGATATGTCTACCACGAAGCCAAGGGATAGCGATGTCCGTAAGTTGATTGCCGGCTCATCGGTGAATATTTGTGACGAGTGCGTCGAAGTATGCAGGCAGAGTATCTCTGACGAGACGCTGCCGGATGCCGACGCCGCTCGATGATGGCATTCTCATCCAGAATCGGGGCGTCTTGTGCCCGGGTTGCAACGGCGAAGATATCGCGGTCAATTCGTTCCTCACCGGTGTCGGTCCCGCGTTCCTGGAGCTTGTGGTCTACTGCGTCATCGTTTGATTTGCGTCGTGTCTTCGCGCTCATCGTGTCTTCGTGTTTGAAGCTTCCAGGTCTCTTCGTGCTGCTCCATGCGTTCCTGTCAGGTCGCAAGCCATGAATCGAGTTCTCTGCAGCGCCATTCGACATCGACGTGTCGTCACGTTTTACTATGATGGCGGGCGCAGGACGGTCGAGCCGTACTGCCACGGTGCGAGTGAAGCAGGCCATGACTTGTTGCGCAGGTACCAGGCCGGCGGCTACAGCAGATCGGGCGCGCCGCAGGGCTGGAAGATGTTCAGACTCGATGAACTCTCTGGCCTGGCGATGACCAATGAGGTATTTGCAAACATTCGACCGGAATACGACCCCAGCCGTGAAGAGAAATGGCCACGATTTATTGCCGGATCTAGCCAAGGCCGGGGTCTTCAGTGCCCTGCCAGGTAGTATCTTCTTCGGGTCATCGTGCTCAGCGTGTCTTCGCGTTTGAATGCTTGTTCGTGTCTTCATGGGTTTCTGTCTTCATGGTCATGGAGGTGCTATGAGTCGAATCGGCGTACCTGAGCTGGTCGTGATTTGCGCCATCGCCGCAATGTCACTGGTGGTCGTCTGGCCGGCGGCAAGGATTTGCCGCAGGCTTGGCTTTTCGCCGTGGCTTGGAGTTTTAGCAGTCCTGCCGCTGGCGAATCTGCTGTTGCTGTGGTTCGTCGCGTTGGCGCAGTGGCCGCGCGCGGAGAACGGCCCACGAAGCGTTTAGTTCGCTACTGACAGGTCCGGCTAAAGCCGGACACTAGATGTGGTCATTCTTCGCGTCATCCCGGTATCTCGGCGGTGAGACATGGGCTCTCTCCACTTAGGGGCGCCTTTCCGACCAGTGCTTGGACGATTCAGTCTCGACAGGTTGCCGCCCCACTAAAGGCCCGTTTCGGTGACGACGGCCCACCAATGGGGCATACCGAAGTCCGAGACCCACCAGCCAGGCGATGCCGTAAGCCACTCCCACGAACAGGATGAGCAGTCCGGTAATCCCGGCCAGCACGAGAGCGACTCGAAACGCGCCAGTCATCGTGTCGTCGCGCTCATCGCGCCATCTTGTTGTGATTTCTTCGTATCTTCGTGGTTACGCCGCGGGGCGGAAGTACAACACCAGGCCGGCACCCACGGATGCCAGCACAAATCCCACGTACAGCATCGGGTTCGGTGCGACCTTCGGAGGATGGATCACCATCGACAGCAGCACATTGACGATGGGCGCGCCGCCGAAGACGAGAGGCATCACGTAGACCGGCAGCCCGCCGCTTCGAAACGCCCAGATGATGCAACCCGCGCCGATAGCGCCGAGGGCGCCGGCGATCGTGGCGACCATCAAACCGGTCTGATTGAAGCCCGAGAGGTTGCCCTGCGAGGCGAGCGTGGCGACCGGGATCAACACGCCGATCAGAAAGTACGCCACTCCGACGCACAACAGCGCTTTGAGTGGATTGCCGAGCATCACCTGGCCACGATGCAGCAGCACGCCATACGCGCCCCACGACAGCACGGCACCGAGCACGAAGACCAGCCATCGCATGCGGAGATACCTCGTTATTTGTTCGCGATCGCGAACAGCTGATTGCGGTTGTTGAGAAAGATCGTCCCGCGGGCCGGCGTCACCGTCGCGTAGACGGAGCTGCCCATGTTCATCTCGGCCAGCACCTTCTTCTCGCGGCCGTGCGCGAGCACCGTGACGTCTCCGTCTTCATCGCCGATGTACACCTTGCCGTCGGCGACGAACGGCGATCCCCACACCGCGGCGAAGAGATCGTGCATCCAGATTTCCTTGCCGGTTGCGGCGTCAAGGCAGTAGAGGAATCCGCTGAAATCGGAGATGTAGACGAGCCCGTCGACGACGGCGGCGGTGGAGATCGATCGCCGGATCTTCGTGAAGTGCCATACGCGCCCGCTCTGCGTGATGTCGCCGCGCTTGGTCGCGTCGATTGCGTAGAAGTTGCCGACACCCTCGCCGTGCTCCGGGTCCTGGCCGTTCGCGAGATACACACGGTCGCCGACAATAACCGGGGTCGCGATCAGCTCGTTGCGCGTCTTCGGCCACACCGCCTCTTTGGGGTTCGTATCGAACTCCCACAACTTCTTGCCGGTCTGCGCCTCGTATCCGCGCGCCCATCCATCGCCCTGCGCAGAGACGACCTGCACCACGCCGCCGATGGTGCCGACAGACGGCGGCGACCACTGGCCGTGCAGGATGCGATCTTCGACCGAGTTGTCCTCCCACACGAGCTTGCCGCGTCGCCTTGTTCACAGCGATGAGCGACGGCGCGCGCGGCGACGGAATGTTCACGTGGCTCTCGTCCTGCCCGTTCGAGGTGCTGACGAAAATCAGATCACCCCACATCACCGGCGACGAGTTGGCCAGGTTGTGCGGGTAGGTGCCCACCTCTTCCATCATGTCGAACGACCAGATCACGTCGGCGTCGTTCATGCCGGTGAGCTTCTCGTCCGTGACGGGTCCGTCATTTTCCTTGTCCCGAAAGCCTTCGATGTCGACGGCAAACAGCACGGCGCGATTGCTGACGTAGTAGAGCGTCTTTCCGTCGACGAGCGGCGAGGAGGCAACACCCTGATAGGGCCAGTCGTTCGCGCGTCCGGCCTCGAGCTTCGCGTGCGTGTGCTGCCACATGAACTCGCCGTCGGTCTCGCGGAAGGCCATCAGCACGCCTCGATCGCCGGGCTGCTTCGGATCGCGCAGCCCCTCGTTGTTCGTGCCGACGAATACCATGCCGCCGGCAACCACCGGCGTTGCCGTAGCTCTGCGAGCCGAGATCGGCGACCCACTTGATGTTCTTCTTCGACTTGACGTCCCAATCGGTCGAAAGCCCTTTCGCATTCGACACCATGTTGCGATCCGCCGTGCCGCCCCACATCGGCCAGTCGCCGGTGCCGGGATCGGAGGCGATGATGCGCGGAGCCGCAGACCGCCATCGCGAGGGCCGCGAGAAAAACGCAGCGCGCGTGTATGTGTCATGTCAGCTCTGTTTGCTCTCTGCTCTCTGCTCTAGCTCTCTGCTCTGCTCTTCCAGTTACTCATTCGGCGTCAGCTTCAAGTTGTCAATATAGGCGCCGAACTCGGCGTCGATGAAAAAGCCCGGCGCTCCCTGGCGATTGCCGATTGGATCGGTCTTGTCGATCTGCCACGCGGCGGGTTCGGGTTGACCGGCCGGCCACGCCTTGCCGCGCGCGCGCACCTGACCGTTGGGCAGGTTCTCCACGCGCAGCTTGATCGTGTACCACGCGTCAGCCTTCCACTCGAACGGCACCACGGCGGAGCGCTGCGTTTCGGGCTCCCACGGCTCGAGCTTGAGGCGCTGCGTCGTTCCGTAAAGGACGAGGCTGTAGCGCTGCACCGTCACACCGACGTCAGCCATCATGCGCCGCCGTGTCGGCGCGCGCACGTCGGCCTGCATCGTGTAGTTCGACCACTCGACCGGACCGATGAAGAAGCGTCCGCGTTTGAACAGGGTGTTGGTGGGGGTCTTCTGCAGTACCTTCTGCCCGTCGAGCGCGACGACCGACAAAGGTCCAAGTGGACCGCCCGCATTCACCCAGCCTGCCGGGACACTTTTTTCCGGCATCGCTTCGAACGTTTCCTCCCAGGGCAGCGGGCGCACGACACGCGCGCGCGCTTCGCCGGTAAGGGTGCCGACGGTGGCCTTGATCAGGCCTGCCTGTTCGATACGGTCGCTGACCTGACTGCGACCGCTCCTTCAGCCACGGTCCCTTCAGTCCATCGAGCGACCACGTCGCTTTCTCTTCGCGCAGGAAGCGCCCGCGGCTGTCGAACGATCGCGCGGTCAGCTTCACGGTGCGTCCAGGCTCGAGCACGAGCTCCGTCGGCGATACCTGCACGTACGCCGGCTCGCCTTCGCCGGCCACCGCCGGCTCGTTCACCGCCCACCCGGTCGGCTTCGTCTGCTGCTTCGAGCCGATCGCGTAAACCGCATCGCTCGACACGAAGAACACGCGGCCGCGCGAAATCGGCGGCGCCGGCGAACACCTGTTCAGCCGTGCCCTCCGACCCGCCGATGCTGTTCGTGCTGAGCGGCAGCTCGACTTCGCTCAGAATCTTTGCGCCATCGGCTTGCGGCTGGACGATGAAGAACTTGCCGTTCTCTGCGCCGACATAAATTTTCCCGTCGGCCATCACGGGCGGCGCCTTCTGCGATGTACCGAGCGGCTGGGTCCAGAGCTCTTTGCCCGTCTCGATGTCGTACGCCTTCAAGCGCGATCCGTTTTCAATCTGATAGATGCGCGGGCCGTCGACGAGCGGAGACGAAAAGCCGAACTGCTCGCCGTAGTGCGCCCACTTCGTCGTCTTGATGTCGCCCGTTTGCGAACCGTCGATCGCTGCGAGCATTCCCATCTCGTTGCCGGTCAGGTTCTCGTCGCCGTGCGAGATGATGACCGTGCTGCCGTTCACCACGACGCCAGTGTTGATGGCGCGCTTTGCGGCGACGAAGCTCCACACCTTCTCTCCGGTCTGTGGCTTGATGGCATGAATGCCGCCGTCGCCAAGGCCGACGATCAGCAGTCGCGTACCGTTGATCGTGGCGATGTACGGAGCGGCGTAGGCCGTGTCGTACGGGCGGCCGCCCGGATTCGACACATACACGATGTCGCCCGTGCGCTTGTTGAGCGCGATGATGCGATGCGAGCGCGCCGCCTGCGTGCCCCAGTTCGACACGGCCGCGCTGACGATGACGAGATCGCCGTCGATGATCGGGGACATCGTCCGGCCGCCGTGGGTCGTGAAGGCGGCGAACTCTTCGCCGATCGATCGCTGCCAGAGCGGCTTGCCGTCGCCGGCCAGCGCGACGAGCGTGGCGCCGACGCCCAGCGCGTACACGTTGCCGGTGTCCGGATCGGCGGCAGGGGAGGCCCATCCGACGCGATGCGGCGGCACATCGCTCTGAAAAATGTTGAATTTGTATTCCCAGATCACCTTGCCGGTGTTTACATCGAGCGCCATCACGCGCTCCTGCAGCGACGGTCCCCGGCCTGACGGGTTCTGCACGTAGACGCGATTGCCCATCACAATGGGCGCCGAGCGGCCGCCGAACGGCACGCGCCACAGCAGATTGCTTCCCTTAAGATCCCATGAAGATGGGAGACCGGTCTCTGTCGAGCTGCCGTCGCGATTCGCGCCCCGCGCTTCGGGCCAGTCGCCCAGCGCAACGCGACGGGGACCTGTCCCGGGCGACGTCGAGGGAGCCTGGGCCCACGCCGGGGCGGCGAGGCTCGAGCAGACTGCGATGACCGTAAGGAGCTGTTTCAGCATAGGATTCTCGATGTTACTTGAATACGTCGCAGGCGAAAAGCTTGCTTACGAAAGGTGATTCGCAATGATTCCCAAGGCGATGCGGCTGTTCGCGTGGACGCTGCTGCTGACCGTCGGACTGCAGGCGCAAAGCCATCGCGGTGTCATCCGTGGACGCGTGCAGGATGCATCAGGAGCTGTTGTCGTCGGCGCCGCGGTCAGTGCCGTGAACGAGGCGACCAACGAAATACGCACGACGGCGAGCGGCGATGCAGGCGCGTTCGCGCTCGCGGAGCTCGCGCCCGGTACGTGGCGTATCGAGATTGGCGCGCCGGGGCATAAGACGCACGTGCAGCGCGTCGTGCTCGTCGTGAATCAGGAGCGGCGTGCCGACGCGCAGCTGCAGCTCGGAGCGTTGACCGATCGCGTCGAGGTCGCGGCGCCGATGGCCGATGTGCGGCGCGACTCGCCCGCCGTCGGCACAGTTGTCGAGAACCGGCAGATCCTCGACATGCCGCTCGACGGCCGGAATTTTCTCGAGCTCACGCTGCTCGCGCCAGGCACCGTGCCCGCGGCGCAGGGATCCGCAGGGTCGGTGCGCGGCGACTTCTCGTTCAGCGTCAACGGTGGCCGCGAAGATTTCAACAGCTTCCTGCTCGACGGCGCCGACAACATCGATCCGAAGCTGAACACCGCTGGTGTGAGGCCGCCGGTCGATGCGATTCAGGAGTTCGAGGTGCTCACGAGCACGCGCAGAGGCCGCGCATGGACGCCAGGCGGCATCGCAAATCAGTGTCGTGATGAAGTCGGGCACCAACCAGCTGCAGGGGACCGCCTATACGTTCATCAGAAACGGCGCGCTCGACGCGACGAACTACTTCGCGCCGAAGGGAGAGCCCGATCCCGAGTATCAACGGACGCAGTCGGGATTCTCGATCGGCGGTCCGATCGTCCGCGACCGGACGTTCTTCTTTGCCGACTACGAGGGCACGCGAGCCGACGAAGGCATCACGCGCATCAGCACCGTCCCGACCGATGCCGCGAGGAATGCGATTCCTGCGTCGCTGACCCACCCGGTCGGCCGCGCGATTGCGGCGCTGTACCCGATCCCGAACCGTTCCACGCAGGTCGGCAACTACGTGGCGTCTCCGACACAGCGCGATCGCACGGATCATTTCGACGTTCGCAGCGACACCGCTTTCGGCGGCGCGTTCGATCTGATGGCGCGCTACAGCTTTGCCGATCGGCGGCTGTTCGAGCCGTTCAGCGGTCCCGGCTTCTCGTCCCTGCCAGGCTATGGCAGCGACGTGGCGCGCCGCGGACAGAATTTCGTCGCGAGCGCGACCCACATCTTCTCGCCGAATCTGCTGAACGAAACGCGCATCGGCTTCAATCGCGTCTCTGCCAGCGTGTTTCCCGAAGAAGGGAGCACCGTCAATCGCAACGTCGGACTGCCCGAGCCGTGGAGCAACTCCGCGCGACGCCGGCCTCAGCCTCATCACCGTGTCCGGATACTCGCCGCTCGGGCACGAGTACAACAACCCGCAGAGCGGCACGACCAACACCATTCATGTCGCCGACACGATGACGTGGACGCGCGGCAATCATCTGGTCAAGGCAGGATTCGACGCGCCGCATGATTCGCCAGGACGCGTTCCGCGACGTGCAGGCGCGCGGATCGCTGACCTTTACCGGCGCGTTCACCGGAAGTCCGCTCGTCGATCTGCTGTCGGGGCTGCCGACGTTCACGACGCTGGCACGCGTCGACAACCCGCAGCGTCTGCGAACGGAGTCGTATGCGTGGTTCGTGCAGGACAGCTATCGCGTCCGCCCGAACGTGACGCTGTCGGCTGGCTTGCGCTACGACCTGACGTCGCCGCCGGTCGATGTCGACGATCGCGCGACGCTGTACGACCCGCAGACCGGAACGCTCTCCCAGGTGGGGCACCGGCGGCCTCTCGCGCGCCGGCTACGAGACCGATCGCAACAATTGGGCGCCGCGTGTCGGCGCTGCCTGGACGGTTGACGAGGCCGCGACGACAGTGCTGCGGGGCGCGTACGGCATCCACTACAACCATTCGGCGCTCGCGCCGAGCGAAGGGCTTTACTTCAGCGCGCCGTATTTCACTTTTTCCGCGTTCTTTCACGTCGCCGCTTGGGCTGGTGACGCTGAGCGATCCCTTTCCGGCTAACTTTCCGATTCCGACGCCGAACCCCGCGTTCGGCTTTCAGCCCGATTTGCGGACGCCGTTTCTGCACGAGTTCAATGTGACGCTGCAGCGTCAGCTTGGAGCGACGCGCGTGGCCGAACTGGCGTACGTCGGATCGCGCGGCCGCAATCTGATTGCCGCGAGAGACATCAATCAGCCGCGCGCCGAGCACGGCGCAGCTGAACCTGCGGCCCGATCCGCGATTTGCCGACATCACGCTCATCGAATCGCGCGCCCGCTCGGAGTTCGACAGCCTGCAGGCGCGGTTTCCAGCAGCGCTATGCGTTCGGCTGCACGATGCTCGTGGCCTACACGCTCGGCAAGTCGATGGACGATGCGTCGGGCTTCTTTACGAGCGCGGGCGATCCGAACTTCCCGCAGGACAGCAACAATCCCGACGCCGAGTGGGGGCGGTCGAGTTTCGACGTGCGCCATCGGCTGTCGGTCAGCTTCTCGTACGATCTGCCGTTCGACTTCACGATCAGCGGCATCGTCCAGATGCAGAGCGGCCGCCCGTTCACCGTTGCGCTGCTGCCCGAAGTCGACAACAGCAACACCGGGCGTTCGTCGCTCGGCTTCGGCGCCAACGATCGCCCGAACGTCAGCGGCAGCGCGGCAGCGAGCGATCCCGGACCGAACCAGTGGTTCAACACCGGGGCATTCACGATGCCCGCGTTCGGGACGTTTGGAAGCGCCGGCCGCAACATTCTCGAGGGGCCTGGTTATCAGAATGTGAATCTCGCGCTTCTCAAGCGAGTGCCGCTGCGAGGGCGGACGAGCCTGCAGCTGCGTGCGGAAGCGTTCAATCTGCTGAACCGCGCGAACTTCGATCTGCCGGACAATTTCTACGGATCGCCGACTTTCGGACAGGTGCTCTCGGCGGGCGCGCCGCGCCATATTCAGTTTGGCGCCAGACTGACCTTCTAGGGATTAGCGATTGGGGATTTGGGATTGGATCCCCAATCCCTAGTCCCTGATTTTGCGAGGCAGCCGCACCGCGGCCGCAGCGACTGCGCAGAAGCCAACAGCGGCCGCCAACACGTAGAACATGGCCGCGTAGCTGCCCGTCATCTCGACACACGCAGCCAGCAGCAACGGTCCAACCGCCGACGCGAGCACGGTCATTGCCTGCGCGACGCCCTGGATGCTGCCGAGCTGGCGCCGCCCGTACACGCGCGGCCAGACGCTGAAGAACAGCACCATCACCAGTCCGCCGCCAAGCCCCATCATCACGGCCCACGCCATCGCCATCGCCATTGTGCTGATATGCGGAAGGGCGAGCAGGCCGGCCATCAGCACGACGAGCGAGATCGCCATCAATCGGTTCAGCGGGACGAACCGCGCAAGCCACCCGCCGATGAAATTTCCAGCCAGACCCGTCATCGCAGTGACAACAAGTGTCTGGTAGTACACGCCTGGTCCGAAGCCGCGCTCGGCCAGGATCGATTCGTTGAACAATCCGATGCCCGATGCGACGAGGCCGTACAGCGCAGAACCGATCGCAAAGATCCAGAACGCGGGTGTACGTAACGCCTCGCGGAGGGTGTAGCCGGAGGGTTCCAAGATTCCGGTTCCGAGTTCCAGTTCTGGTTCCGAATTCGACGTTCGAACCGGAACTGGGAACTCGGAACTCGGAACGCGCGGCGGCGGCTCCGCCGCCCGCCGCGCCGTCCGCCGCGATGCCGATCGATTCGGGATTGCGCCGCGCGAGGAGTATCGCCAGCGGCACCAGCCCCACCAGAATTGCGGCGCCGACCGCGAACCACGCGACGCGCCAGCCGCGCGATTGGACGAGCGATCCGACAACCGGAAACGCCATCATGAAGCCCACGCTCAGAGCCACGCTGTAAGCCGCCATTGCCATGTCGATGCGACGCACGAACCAGTGCCCGACCATGGCGATGCTCACGACCGACAGCGCGCTCTGTCCGAGCGCGCGCGTCAGCGTGACGGCAATGGCGAGCTCGGAGAATGTGGTGACGCGGCTCATCAGCACCACGGTGATGCCGAGCGCCCCGGCAACGATGGTCAATACGGCTCTGCTGCCGAATCGATCGAGGAAACGTCCGATGCCGATCGCGCCTGAAGCGCCGATAAGCGTCGCCCAGAGATTCAGCTGTGCGTAATCGACGCGGCCGATGTTGAGATCGGCCAGGAGTGGTTCGGTGATGAGACCGAGGCCCTGGGTGCGTCCAGGCAGCGTGCCGACCATCGCTGTCGCCGCCACGAAGAGCACGACCCAGCCGTAATACGGCGCGCGGATCCGTGGCGTCATGATCGGCCGTGGTTCACGGCGGTGGTGACGGCACGTCGTGCCGCTGCACGAGCGACTTGATGGGAATCGTGATGCCTTCGGAAAGGAAGCGTTTCTGCAGCCGTTTTACGAACTCGTGCTTGATCAGGTACTGATCCACGAACGTCTGCGCGCGGAGAATCACGGAGAATCCGACGCCCGGGTCGCCGAATGTGTGGAACCGCACGAGCGGGTCGAAACCGGGCACGCCTCCCTGCACAGTGCGCATCACGTCGAGCGCGACCTCGGACGCGATCCGTTCCACGCGATCGAGATCGCTCTCATAGTCGACGCTCGCCTCGATCGTGATGACGATTTCGAGATCGGGCGAGTCATAATTGGTGATGATCGACTGCGAAAGCTTGGCGTTCGGCACGAGCACGGTGTTGTTCGTCAACTGCCGCAGACGGCTCGCACGCCAGTCGATGTCGACGAGATATCCTTCCTCGCCCGAGGACAGCTTGATGTAGTTACCGATGCGGATGTGTTTTGCGACCGTCAGATAGAAACCGGCAAACAGATTCGCGAGCGTGTCCTGCAGGGCCAGAGCGACGGCGAGACCGCCGACGCCGAGAGCCGTGAGAATCGGAGTGATCTCGAGGTCGAGTCCGGCCAGGATCACAAGCAAGCCCAGGATCACGACGATGATGCGTACGATGTTCTCGTTGAGGGTGGTCGTCGGCTGCGAGGGATCGATCACCGGCCCGTGGATGCGGATGAACTTGACGAGCACCTCCGACGCAAGGAACGTCAATGAGGCAGCGGCAACGACATACAGCCCCTTATCGAGCGCGTTTGAGATCTTCTCCGGGAGAATCCAGAACCCCGCGGCGATGTAGATGCCGACGAGGACGCTCCAGAGCGGGACCCGTTGGGCGACAGCTCCCGCCATCGGCTCGATCCACCGGTTTCCTGTTCGCCGCGCCAGCGACGCCAGTTGGGTCGCGACGATGCGCTTGGCGACCCGCCCGATGACATACGCGCCGGCGATGACGAGAAGAGAGAACGCCGCGGTTCGCGCCGACGCCGGCCATCCCTGAAGATTCCAGTTCATTGATGGCCGATCATATGTTATGAAGCATTTGCCGCGCAGATGGTCGCGATCAGCGAGGAGCTGGGTATGAATAACGAAAAGCGAAAAACGAAAAGCGAATAGAGATCAGCGTGTCGGGCGTGCTTTATTCGTTTTTCGGTTTTCCCTTTTCGTTTCTCAGCCTTCTGCTGCTCCAGCGAGCCCATGCGACGACTAGCTTGACTGCCGATCGGCGATGACGGACGAAGACAAGCGCGTAGATGGCGACGTTGAGGGCGATCGCCATGCCGCCGAGCACGAGTTGATCGCGCCGGGTGAGGCCGTCGGGGTAAAGCGCCGGCAGAATGTAATGCGCGATGAAATCTCCCTGATAGCTCGCTTCGCCGCTGGCGCGGCGCAGCCGATTCTCCAGGGGCGTCAGGGGACAGATCCAGCCGGTGAATTCGACGAGCGCGCCCCAGATCACCGCGGGCACATGGAGCCAGGCAAAGCGCGGCCAGCGGAGCGCAAGCAGGCCGCCAAGCACCACGAAGATGACGAACGTAAAATGCAGCGCGACAATAGCGTCGGCGCCCACACGATTACTTGTCTGATTGGATAGACGCGAGCAGCAGCTCGAAATTTTTCTGCTGCGCGGCGATCGTCTTCGCCGGTCCCGTCAGCTTGAAGAATACGCTGCCCCCCGGCCCTTCGACGATCGCGCCGATCAAACGATAGCCCGGCGCCGGTTTGCCGCCCGCCATCGGGCCGCCCATGCCAGTGTAGGTACCCGATGCATCAACTATCGTAATCGGCACGCCGCGCCCGGTGCGCTTGTCGATCTTAGCCACCGCCGGCTTGTCGTCGGTTCCCAGCACCTGCCCCTTCCAGCGCTCGATGTTGGCCTCGACACCGCCGCCCTGTCCGGGCCCGAAGTAATTCACCACGCATTCGGCGATGCCTTGATCGCCGGCAGCCAGCGGGATCGAGTACGTGGCCGCGCGCATCGGGCGCGCTGCTTCAGCTTTCCAGCTCGCAGGCGCGGTCCAGCGCACACCAGCCGCCGATTCGGCAAACACGCTCGCCGCGGCGGCCGCGAGCACAACGACACAAAGACAAAGAAGCTTGCGCATATGTGCAATCAGTATATCGCTACGAAACGGCCTGGCGGTTCTTCAGCTCCGCGCGCTTGTACGCGGTGATGGCGGCAATGATGTGGCAGATCCATCCGAGCAGGCCTGCGGTGCCAATCCAGAAGCCGGGGGTGATGATGAGCCAGAACACGCCGCGCCAGAAATCGCCGTTGTAAAACTGGCCGACGCCCGGAATCAGCAGGCTGAGCACGGCAGCGGTACCCGGGCTTTTCGGGGGTTGCATAATCCCATCATAGGGCCAGACGGGAAGCGAACAGGAGACGAGGTTAGCCTACGATGCTATTTCACCAGCGCGAACTTCTGCATGCGGCGGCCGGTATCGGTCTCGGCGATGTAGAGATTGCCGCGCGAATCGACGGCAACGGCGTGTCCATGCGTGAAATTTCCGAGCCAGTGCCCGGGACGTCCGAAGCTCGACAGAATTGTTCCGCTTGCATGGTCGAGGACATGCAGCTGTTCGTTGCGGCCGTTCATGACGTACATGAACTTCTGTTCGGGATCGCGTGAGAACGCGATCCACCAGACCGTGCCGCGCGGATCGGGCAGCGTCGGGGTGCCGGTCTTGACCCAGATGTTCCGCACGAACGTGCCGCTTTTGTCGAACACCTGGACGCGCTGGCCCTGGCGATCGCACACGTAAATCAGTCCGGCGCGGCTCATCGCGATGCAGTGCACGATCTGCGCGAACGCTCCGCCCGTGCCGGCCTCGGTTTCCTGCTGCGTCGCCTGTTTTCCCCACTGACGCAGGAACGTTCCGCTGCGGTCGAACACCGCCACGCGCCGGTTACCGTATCCGTCGGCGACGTAGACGTCTCCATTCGCGGGATCGACGACGACGCCGGCGGGATTGAAGAATTGCGTGCGGCCGGCGTTGAGCAACTGCCCCTTGGCGGTGCCGTCTGTCGTATCGAAGACGCCGCGCTTCCCGATTTGCAGCAGCAGCTTTCCGTCGTGGGTCCACTTCTGGACGATGCCGTCGCCATTGCCGGTGAGCCAGATGTTGTTCTCGTGATCGACGAAGCAGCCATGGATGACGCCGGGAACCGTATTCGAGTCGCCGAACGACTGAACGAGGTTGCCGGCGAGATCGAAAATCAGCACCGACGGCGCCTGTATCGATGTCTCGGCTTCCTCCGCTGTGATGTCGCGCCGGTTGGTGACGATGAGGTGATCGTGCGCGTCAGCGCAGATGCTGCCCGTGCGTCCGATGATCCATTTGTCCGGAAGCGGCTTCGGCCAGAGCGGATCGATTTCAAATTTCTGCGTGTCCTGTGCGACGAGCGATGCAGAGAAGCACGCAACCACGATTGAGATGACGGCGTTGCGCATCCTTGTCTCCGGTTTTGAGGACGATGAGCGTCTATCGGTCAGCCTGCGGCGTCCAGTTGACGATGACGGTGATCGGCGACGCATCGTCGCTGACGGTGTTGAGCAGGAATCTGCCGTCCTTTGACACGTCGTATTGCAGACCGTTGTCGACGCTGTCGACGCCGAAGATTTTGGGAGCGAACAATGGGACCGGCGCGCCGGCCTCGAGCGTCCCGCTGGTCACCTTGATGGGGACGGCCATCAACTTCCCGTCGGGGCTGATGTAATACACGTCTTTTCCATCGGGACTCCATCGCGGCTGGATTCCCCCATGCGTCGAGATCTGCCAGTTCGCACTCGACGCACCTGCCGCCGGCGTGGACGGCCCGGACAGGCTCGGCTCGAAGAACGGGCGCACATATACCTCGTAGCGGCCAGCCTCATTCGACAGGTACGTCACCCATCGGCCATCAGGCGAGAAGGCCGCACGCCGTTCGTTGAAGGGCGTGCGAAGGAAAACGTACGGCTGGCGCTTGCCCTGTAGAGGAAGCACCCAGAGATCGATGCCCGTTTTCGGGTCGTTGCTCTGAAACAGAAGAAATTGTCCGTCGGGCGAAAAGTCGTTGGCGGTTTTGTCCTGTTCCGTCGCTAGCAGCAGTTGCTCCCCCCGGGGCCCATCGATTGAAACAGCTGGCGGCCCTCTTTGCGCCGCGAATCAAACACGACACTGCGGCCGTCCGGAGACCAGACTGGATACCGGTCGCCGGCTGCATCGAACGTGAAGCGACTGACGCGGGTTTGATCGATCAGGAAAATGTCGCCGTATTCACCACCATACATTGCAACACGCTTGGCGTCAGGTGATAGCCGAGGCGCAGACAGCGAGGCACTCGTGTTCGCCACCTGATTCGTGCGGATTCCCACACTTGGTGGGCCGAACAACTCGAGCTGTTTCCCAGATCGGTCGGCCCACACGAGCTGCGTTTGCCTCGTGCTTACGGTTCGATAGGCGATCAGTCCTGTTGTGGACGCGGACAGGGATCCCGAGACGGCGTTCGCCACGGTGATCTCACCGCCGGTGAGTTCCCCTTTACCAACGTCGAAACGGCGCGCGCGAAGGACGGCCTGGCTCATGTACAGCAGCCATCCGGGCGCGACATACACCGCGGCACTATCGGCCGAGGTGAGCTTTTGGGCATCTCGTGAGTCGAGGGACGCGAGATAAACGCCGCGCGTGTTGATGGGACCTGGCGCGTAGTAGAGGAAGCGACGATTGTCGGGTAGGAAGAACGGCGCTGTGTGTGCCGTCTGCAGCGGCGCCAGTGTCGTGACCGGGACCGGCTCACCTCCGAGCTCAGCGACTCGTGCCAGCGGGCCGAGGACGTTTGGCGCGAAGAGGATGATGCCGTCGCGATTCCATGAGCCGCCGCGTGGGCTCGCGTCGCTGAGGATCTGCGGAACGCCGCCATCGACATCGGTCCGCTTCAGCTTGTTGCCTGCGACAAAGCCTACTGAAAGGCTGTCGGGAGACCAGAATGGCGTGTACGCGCCTTCAGTACCGTTGAGCGGCCGCCAGGACCCGGAGGAAATAGATCGGAGCCACAAACGCCGTTGGCCATCTGTAGAAACGGCGGCAACGAGACGCTCGCCATTGGGTGAAAGCGAAAAGGCTGCGAGGTCGGACGTCATCGGAATGGCGACGTCGAGCCGCATCTCTACGGCAGGCGCCCCAGGCCGCATATAAAAAACAGCGGCTGTGGATGCAGCGACTGCCAACGCGGCAAGAGCCCACAGTACGGCTCGCCGCCCTGTTCGCGCGCCGACCGTGGCCTGCTGCTGCCCCGTCTGCAGCGCATCCCGGGCGACCCAACGAAGCTCGTCGCACAAATCTCTCGCGCTCTGCCAGCGCGCGTCTGGACTCTTCGCGAGGCAGCGCTCGATGATGTGATCGAGAAACCGCGGAATCGAGGGGTGATCCAACGAAAGCGTCCGGGGTTCATGTTCGAGAATGGACGCAATGAGACTCGCCTGGCTCTTTCCTTCGAACGGCCGTTTGCCCGAGAGCATTTCGTACAGCACTACACCGAACGAGAACAGATCGGAGCGCGTGTCCGCTTCAATACCTTCGAGCTGTTCAGGCGCCATGTACTGGAATGTCCCGAAAATGGCGCCTTGTGCGGTCAGGTTCGGCGGCGTTGTTGGGAGCATCGACATTTCACCGGCGACTTGTACAGCACTCGATTTTGCGAGACCGAAGTCGAGCAACTTTGCGCCCGACTTAGTCAGCATGATGTTGCCGGGTTTCAGGTCGCGATGAATGATGCCTTGACGGTGAGCGTTGTCGAGCGCGTCGGCGATTTCAATCGCGCACTGCACCGATTGCTCAAGTGACAGCGCGCCTCTCTGCAGTCGGGCCTCCAGCGTCTCGCCTTCGAGATGCTGCATGACCAAAAATGACACGCCATCGTGCTCCCCGACGTCGTACAGCGCGCAGATGTGCGGATGGTCGAGTGATGAAATCGCCCGCGCTTCGCGCTCGAACCGCTCTCTGAACTCCGCGTCGAAAGCGCTCCGTTCCGGAAGGATTTTGATGGCGACGGCGCGATTCAGCCGGATGTCGCGCGCGCGATAGACCTCGCCCATGCCGCCTGCACCGATGCGGGCGACGATCTCATAAGCGCCGAGTCGAACGCCGGGCGCCAGGGACATCTGTAAGATAAGAGAAGAGGCGCAATTATAGACCTATTGGCTCGTTGGGCACGCCGTCGAAGAAGTCGACCAGGCCGGTTTCGAGCGAATACTCGGCGCCAACGACGATAAGGCCGTTCTTCTCGATGAGGTGTTCCAGGATGTCCGAGCCATGGCGAAGATGGCTGGCGGAGATGCAGACGTTTGCGCGCACGGCATCGCGGACAAGTGCCTCTGGATCGTCTTGCAGCCCCGTCCGCAGCAGCGGCTCCACCGCGGGCCGCACGCGGTCGACAATCGAATGCAGGTTGCGTGACTGGTTGACGGTCGGCCGTTTCAACTCGTCGATGGTGGCGAGTATGGCTCCGCATTGAGAGTGGCCGAGCACGACGACGAGCCGGGTTCCGTAGCGCTCCGCTGCAAACTCGACGCTGCCGATCTGCGAGGGTGCGACGATATTGCCGGCGACTCGGATGACGAACAGATCGCCGAGCCCCTGGTCGAAGACGATTTCCGCAGGCACACGCGAATCCGAGCAGCCGAGAATAATGGCGAACGGCTCCTGGCCCGCGGCGACCTCTACGCGGCGCGCTTCACCTGCCAGCGATTCGTGGCTGCGGACATTGGAAACGAAGCGACGGTTGCCGTCTCGAAGGCGCTGTAGTGCTTCGGGCGCTGGAATCATCGGGGCGTCATTCCAGTACGCCTCACTGCTCTGGAAATTTCGTCAGCACGTATGTGAGGTGTTTCCCCTTTGCCACGAGGAACGCGTGCGGCACCGCGGCGGGAATGTGAATGACGTCGCCGGCGCCGAGCGGATGGCGCGAGCCGCCTTCCAGTCTGGAACCCACGTACTCGCCCGGACTCCCGGTCGCCTTCTTGTCGATCACCGTTCCGCCGAGCTGCAGGACGCCTTCGCCGCTTTGTACGTAGACGAGATCCACGATGTTGTCGTGCTGCTCCGGAAAGCCGTCGGCATCACGATATAGGAACCGGACGCGATGGTCGCCGAAATCGGCGAGCGTTTCGCGCGCGGAATGGTCCGCCCCGACTTTCTTCGAGAGCGCCGCATCGCGCCGCTTCAACTCATCCGCCTTCCACAACCGGAAGTCCGGATGGTCCGCCGCGAAGACCGGGGCGGCGATGAGGACCACAGCAAAGAAACGAACGGCAGCGCGCATAGCACCCTCCTTATAGACTCCACCGACTCTCCCGACTCCCTAGACTCTTTTCGACTCGTAGTATTTCTTGTACATGCCCCGCCGGAATACCCATCCGCCAAGCGGCCCCAGCCAGTTGAGCACGTGATACATGTAGCCGAGGTCCATCAACTCGATCAGGTTGCCATCGAAGTCCCTGACAAAGAAGAACGAATGTCCGCGGGGCGATCGCTCGGGCTTGCTGACGATCTCAACCCCCTTGGACTGAAGGTAGTCATGCCATTTCTGCAGATTTTTCACGTTGAACGAGATATGCGTCAGACCGACGCCGTTCCAGGGCACGGGCCCGGGCGGTTGTTGCGGCTGAAACTCGAAGATCTCGAGGACGCCGCCGCCCGGCACGCGAATCCACCCGATCTTGCACGTCGGTGCGTCGTGCGTGACACCGAAAAACGTCCGCACCCGATCGGGCGGCGTATCAGCGACGCCGACGAGCGGACAGCCGAAGACCTCCCAATAGAACCTCACGGCCCTGTTGAAGTCCGACACCGTAATGCCGGCATGGCTGAACGATCGAGCTTTCATAGATCTGTCTCGCGAATGTGATCGGCGACGCGCAGAGCCTGTGCGGCGATCGTCAGCGCCGGATTGACGGCGGCGGACGAGGGGAAGAACGAGGCGTCGACGACGAACAGGTTCTTCACGTCATGCGCGCGGCAATACATGTCGAGCACAGACTCTCGCGGATGGTCGCCGAACACGACCGTGCCGCACTGATGCGTCGTGTTCTTCGCGCCGTGCGAATGCGTCATCACCACCCAGAACCCGAGCTTGTAGAGAATGCGCCGCGCTTCTTTCACGAGCATCCGGTGCGCCTTCAGGTTGTTCGGACGGTACAGCAGCTGAATCCGTCCCTTCGAATCGAGTGTGACGCGGTTTTCCGCAGCCGGCAGATCTTCCGACATCGCCAGCCAGTCGACGCCGCGCGCCACCCACCATTCGTAGCATGACAGCGGGACCTGCGGTACCACGGTCTGGGCCATCACCCCGTGCGTGCGCCCCTGCGACTGGATCTGGCCGAGCGGATACCTTGTCGTCGGCCCGTGAAAATAGAAATCGTTGATCGCGACAGTCTTTTGAAACACTGTGGCGTTCTTTCGAAACGGATGAAATCCCTGCATCATGGTTGCCAGGTGCGCCATGTAGCGGCGCCCGACGAGCCCCGAAGAGTTCGCGAGCCCGTTGGGGTGCTTGTCGCTCGCCGATCGCAGCAGCAGCGCCGCGGAGTTGACCGCGCCGCACGACACGATCACGACCGAGGCCTCGACGCGAACCGTTTCGCCGTTGAGTTCGACCTCTACGGCGTCGACCTTGTCACCGGCCGGACTTGTGAGCAGTCGCTTCGCGTACGCGTTGGTCCACAGGTCGACGTTCGGCCGCTCGATCGCGGGGCGCACGCAGCAGACGTCCGCCTCGCTCTTCGCGTGTACCTTGCACGCGAACGAGTTGCACGTGTTGCAGAGCACGCAGCCGTCGCGGATGCCGAGCGGCAGCGGGGACGGGTGCAACCCTTGCGCGCGCAGCTGCTCGACGATCGTCGCCATCGCTTCGGAGTGCGGAATCGGCGCGTGCGGAAACGTGCCGCGCTCGGGTTCAGTCGGATCGGTGCCTAGCTCGCCGTGCACGTGATACAGACGCTCGGCGCGCTCGTAGTACGGCGCGAGCGTGTCGTAGTCGATCGGCCATCCCGGTGAAACCCCCTCCATGTGCTCGAGCGGCTGAAAGTCTTCGCGGCGCAGACGATACAGCACGCTGCCCCAGAATTTCGTGTTGCCGCCGACGTTGTAGTGGGTGTACGGGCGGAACTCGTCGCCGCGCTCGTCGATCCACCGCTCCTTCGTCTGATAGCGCAGGTGCTTCCAGACCGCTTCGGGGTTCCAGTTATCGGCTTCCTGCGGAACGAAATCGCCGCGCTCGAGGAGCAGGATGCGTGCCGGGCTGTCGGCGAGCGCGTAGGCCATCGTGCCGCCCCCCGCGCCGCTGCCAATAATGATGATGTCGTAGCGTTCGGTCCGCATCACGCCGTCGGTCGAAGACTCGAGTACACGTCGTCCATCAGCCGCTGATCGTCGATGGCCCGCTCGAGGCTCATCTCGGGCGCGCGGGCTTCGGTGATGGCGGCGTGAAAATCGCGATACATCGCCTGGTAGCCACGAATGTCGCGAAAGCCGGGGAAGACGAGCCGCGGCACGCCGCTGCCTCGCGCAAGCACGAAGAGACCGTTCGACTCGAACGTGATGATGCCTGTGCGGCCGTACAGCTTCGACAATCGCAGTCCCCTGAAGAGCGATGGTATTTCGCGCGAATAGTAGAGCGTGCCGACCGCGTCGTTGTCGTACCGGAACGCGACCATCATGCTCTTCGCGCGCGTGTCCGGGCCTTTGCGCGATACCGAAGGTCGGTACCCGTCGATCGACACGATCCGCGGACCGAGGCTTCCGGCCATGTGCAGCCAGTGAATCCCTTCCTCGAAGAACGCGTCTCCGCCGGCCATGCTCTCGTCGTTGCGCCAGTCGCCTGCGGTCTTCAGCCGCTTCGCGATTGTGGTGAAGTGCGCAAACACCATCTCGCCGATCGCCCCCTCCGCAAGCAGCTTCCGCAGGACCACTGCGAGCGGCTTGTAATGATCGTTCTCGCCCACGAGGACCACGCGCTTCGCCTGGTTGCGCGCATCGATCGCTGCGCGGTACTCATCGAGGCGCGGAAAGGCCGGCTTTTCGACCAGCACGTGCTTACCCGCGCGCAGCGCGCGCAGCGTCAGGTCGAGATGAAACATCGGCGGAACGGCCACAACCACCGCGTCGATGCGTGGATCGTCGATCGCCGCCGCGTAGTCCGCGTAGCTGCCCGCGCCCTGGTACCGCCGGCAGTAGTCCTCGGCCCGGGCGCGATCGCGGCTCGCGTAGCTGCAGATGATCTGCGATTGGAAGCCTTTCAAATGACGGCTGTGCACCTGCGTGATGAACCCGCAGCCGAGAAAGGCGAGGTGCAGCGGAGGCGGCATTCGCTCGAATTGTAACAGTCCCCGAACCGGGGATTAGGGATTGGAGATGAGGGATTAGGCGATCGAGCATCGATGGAAGAATCAGAGGACGACCACCTGCCCGATGTGTCCGTCGCTGGGACGCGCAATCCCACAACCGATCCGCTGGACGCCGGCTCCTACGTCGTTCACGCGCTCGATCACTGGCACATGCCTTGATCATCGACAGATATGCCTCTCACCGAACAGTTGTTCCGGGACGTCCGCGTTGCCCTTCGCATGCTCGCGAAGGAAAAGGCATTTACCGTGGTGGCTTCGGCGGTCCTGGCGATCGGCATCTGCGGGGTCACAACGCAATTCAGCATGGTGCACGCGTTCCTGTTCCGCGGACTGCCAGTGGACGAGCCGGAACAGCTTGTTGCCGTGGGGGTGCGCGATAAAGCGTGGCCGGTGGCGGACGCGAGGCCCCCATCTCGCGCCGATTATGTCGACTGGAACCGGCAGCAGACCAGCTTCGACGGTCTCGCGAGCTACTACACGAACGGATCGTTCATTATGGTGCGCGGCGGATCCGCCGAGCGCATTGACGGCGGCCACGTGACCGAGAACTTCTTCTCGCTGCTCCGTGTAGCCCCGAAACTCGGCCGCGACTTCACCGCAGCCGACAATCGGCCCGAAGCCGAGCGTGTCACGATCCTCAGCCACGCCATGTGGGAGAGCGAGTTCAGCGGCGATCCGAATGTGGTCGGCCGAACCTTTCGATTGAACGGCCGGCTGGCGACTGTGATTGGCGTGATGCCGTCCGAGTTCCAGTTCACCCGCGATCGGCTGTGGATTCCGATGTTCAACGAATATCCCGTCGGCACGCGCCGCGGCACCGGCAACGCGCAGGTGTTCGGCCGGCTCAAGCGCGGCCGTTCGCTCGAAACGGCCGTTGCCGAGATGACCGCCATCGTCGAGCGGATTGCGCGCAATTTTCCGGCGTCGAATCAGAAGTTGACGGAGGTGCGCGTCGAGCCGCTTCTCAACCGGTTTGTCGATCACGAAACGCGCGGCCTGTTGTTTGTCATGCTCGCCGCCGTGGCGGGGGTGCTGGCAATCGCCTGCGTCAATGTCACCAACCTGCAGTTCGCTCGGTCGATCGCGCGCCGGCGTGAATTAGCCGTGCGCGGAGCGCTCGGCGCCTCGCGCGGCCGGTTGACTCTGCAGATCGTCACAGAATCGCTGCTGCTGGTTGCCATTGGCGCAGCCGTCGGCCTGCTCGCGTCATTCTGGACGACGGCGCTGCTTCAGAGCCTCGTGCGCGCGGCCGCGACATCGGGCGTGATGCAGGCGCCGCCATGGCTGACCTTCGAGATCAACGGTCCGGTGCTCGCGTTTACGTTGGGCGCGGCAACGATCTCGGTGCTGGTTGCCGGGTTGCTGCCCGCCCGGTCTGCTTCGCGGACGAATCCAATTGAAACCCTGCGCGATGGAGCCCGAGGATACACGGGCAGCGTGGCGACCCGGGTCATGCGCTCGCTCGTGATAGGGCAGATCGCGTTGACCTGCGCGCTCCTGATCGCATCGCTTCTTCTCGTGCGCTCCATCATCAACCGTCAGGGCCAGTCGCTCGGATACGATGCCGGTGCGATCGTGATGGCGCGCATGAACCTCGAAGCGGATTTTCGCAGTCAAGAGGAGTTGCGCGCGTTTTATCCGCAGTTTCTGCCGGCGCTGCGGGCGACTGCAGGGGTGACACACGTGGCGCTCACATCGCGGCGCGACGTCGTCGATGCTGGCCGGGTCGCGTTTGAAATTGACGGCCGACCCGTCGCCGTCGGAGAGGAACCGCCGCGCGCGCTGGCCGAGATTGTGTCTGATGGATATTTCGCGACTCTGGGTTTGGATCCGCTCGCGGGCCGGGAGTTCGCGCCAGAAGATGCGCGCGACAATCGGCCGTTGGTCGCTATCGTCAACGAGCCATTCGCCAGAAAGTACTTTCAAAACTCAAGTCCGATCGGTCAACGCCTGCGGTTGGGCCTGCAACAGAAGTCTGCGCCGGCCACAATTGTTGGCGTTGTGCCTGACACGCTCATGGAGGGGCCCGTCGATTCGGAAGGATCGGATGGCGCCGGGGTGTTTCTGCCGCTGGCGGCGTTCCCGCCTGAGTACGTCACTGTCGTAGCACGCGGTCACGCCCCGCCGTTGCAGTTGCTCGAGCCGTTGCGCCGTTCGGCGGCCAGACTGAACCCGAACCTCGCCATCTACTCCGCGACGACACCGGAACGATCGTTCGAACAGGCCCTGCTCTCGAGGCGGATCATTGCAGGAATGTTTACGATTTTTGCCCTCGTCGCTGTGGTGCTCGCGGCGCTCGGGCTGTACGGCGTGGTGTCGCTCGCCGTCAGCCAGCGCGTACACGAATTCGGCATTCGCATGGCCCTCGGCGCCCAGGCCAGCCAGATTATGAGAATCGTGCTGCGGCAGGGGACGCTGCAGCTCGCGCTCGGCATCTCCGTCGGGATTGCCGGATCGCTCGCGTTGATCCAACTGGGCGGTTCGATGTTCGGTGAGTTCCTCTTTCAAGTAAGTCCTCACGATCCGTTCGTATTCGGCGGGGTCGTCGTGATTCTGGTCTTCGCGACCCTGATTGCGTGCGTGGTGCCCGCGCGTTTCGCGGCGAGAGTCGACCCGATGATCGCGTTGCGCGCTGAATTGAAGCCGAGGCCCTGAACGCAATGCGTCGCGCCTCGACCCAACCCTCATGTTGAGAGATGATTAGCCGTATGCGCGAATCGATTGCCGACCTCCGCGGCCCGTGGCTCGACGATGTGACGCGCGATGTGCGTCATGGCCTTCGGATGCTGCGGCGCAGCCCCGGCTTTACCGCCGTGGCCGTGCTGACGCTCGCGCTCGGCATCGGCGCCAACACCGCGATTTTTTCGATCGTGAACGGCGTCATCCTGCAGCCGCTCGGGTATCCGCAACCGGATCGGCTGATGTACCTGACGACGCAGTTTCCTTCGATGGGATTCACGGAGTTCTGGGTGTCGCCGCCGGAATACATGGAGTTCCGCGAGCTCAACCGCTCCTTTTCATCGGTCGGCGCGTTCACTACGGGTGAGGCGAACCTCATAACCGGCGATCGACCGATTCGCGTGCGTACGGCAAATCTTGACGAGCACTTGCTCAGTGCGCTTGGCATACAAGCGGCCCACGGACGTTTGTTTGCGAAGGGAGAAACCGACATCAGCGGCCCGCCGCCCGCACCAGGACAGCCCGCACCGCCGCTGCCGCGCATCGTGATTCTGTCGCACGAGTTGTGGCAGAACGCTTTCGACGCACGTCCGATGGTCGGACAGATGGTCGAGGTAAACGGTCTCCGCCGCGAAGTCATTGGCGTGATGCCTCCTGGCGCCGACGTCATGGACAACCGCACCGAGCTCTGGCTGCCGCTCGGGTTGAATCCAGCCAATCGCCAGAACCGCGGAAGCCACTTTCTTTATCTGATCGGCCGCCTGAAGGACGGAGTGACGCCGCAGGCGGCGCAAACGGAGCTGGACGCGCTGATCCGGAACTGGGGTGAGCGCACCGGCGCCAAGAACCACCTCTTTTCTCCGCTGACGAAGGACGGCGGCCACATCCTCCAGATGAAGCCGATGCGCGACGAGATTCTTGGCGAGGCCAGCCAGGCGATCTGGGTGTTGCAGGTCGCTGTTGGATTCGTTCTGCTGATCGCGTGTGCGAATCTCGCCAATCTGTTGCTGGCCCGCGCCGAAGCTCGGCACCGCGAATTTGCCGTGCGCACGGCTCTGGGCGCCGGCCGCGGCCGGCTGCTCCGGCAGTTCATGACCGAAGGTGTGCTGTTGTCGCTGGCTGGCGGCGCCTTGGGATTGCTGCTCGCGCGCGTGGGCGTGCAGGCGCTTCTGCGCGCATATCCGACAAGTCTTCCCCGGACGAGCGGCGTTGCCGTCGATTCGCGCGTATTGCTGTTTACGTTAGCCGTGGCGATGGCAACCGGCGTGATCTTCGGGCTCGCGCCACTTCTGCATATACGCATGAAGGGCATGGTGACCGCCCTCAAGGAGGGCGGTGCGCGAGGAGCCACGCGATCGGCGCGCCATCACATCCGCCGCGGGCTCGTGATGGCCGAGGTGGCGTTGGCCGTCATCCTCGTGATCGGCGCGGGCTTGCTGCTGCGGACGGTGTACAACCTCACGACCCTCGACGCCGGGTTCGATCGATCTCGCCTGGTGACCTTCTCAATGACGCTGCCCAACGTCAACTACCCGCAGCCCTCCGCGCGCGCGCAGATGTATCAGAGGCTGCTCGAGACCCTTCGCGCCGTGCCGGGCGTGCAGGCGGCGACTGCGATGTCGGGCCTCCCACCGAATCGTCCGGTGAACGCGAACGACACCGACATCGACAACTACACGGCTCCGCCGGAAGGACCATACGAGAACGTCGACTATTACCAGAACGTCATGTCCAACTATTTCGAAACGATGGGCATTCCGATTGTTCAGGGTCGCAGTTTTCAATCGCCCGACGCCGCGTCCACCGGAATGGTGGCGGTCGTCAACGAAACACTCGTCAACACATTCTGGAAGGGGCGCAACCCAATCGGACTGCGGCTGCGGCCGTGCTGCGGAGATCAGGTTCCCTGGTTCACCGTCATCGGAGTGGCAAAAGACGTCAAGCAGGGCGGAGTCGATCAGAAGACAGGGAGCGAGTTCTACTTCTTTGTTGACCAGACGTCGCGCGTTCCGTCGCAGCTCGCAATCGCGCCCGGCACCATGAATATCGTGCTGCGCACCACGCTGGCCGCCCGCAGCGCTCTCGCAAACCATCGAGCGCGTCGTTCGCGAAGCGGATCGCACCGTGCCGATCGTGCGGCTTCGCGACATGGACAGCGTGTACGCTGAATCGATCCGGCGGCCGAGGCTGCTCGCGCATCTGCTCGGCGCGTTTGCCGGCCTGGCGCTGCTGCTCGCGGCCATCGGCACTTACGGCGTGCTCACCTACATGGTAGCCGAGCGCCGTCGCGAGATCGGCATTCGCATGTCGCTCGGCGCGGATCGGTCGAGGGTGCTCGCGCAGATCATGAAACAGGGCCTCCTGCTCACCGGCATCGGTGTCGTGGTGGGGCTCGCCGGCGCACTCGGCCTGAATCGGTTGATTGCGTCGCTGCTGTTCGGCGTGCAGCCGACAGACGCGACGACCCTGGTCGCTGTGACAGCGACGATTGTGCTCGTGGCCGCTGTCGCCTGCGGGCTGCCGGCATGGCGCGCGTCCCGGCTCGACCCGAACGTCGTCCTCCGGGACGATTAGCTGTTAGAATTCCCTCAATGGCGCGCAGCGTAACTCCTCCTCACGTCCTGAACATCAGCGATCTTCGGCGGCTCGCCAAACGGCGGCTCCCCGCGTGGTGTCTTCGATTACATCGATGGCGGGGCCGACGCCGAGGTGACGCTGCGTGACAACGTCAAGGCCTTTGAAGAGTTGACGTTCCGGCCGCGCGGCGCGGTCGCGATTCCCGCGTGCGATCTGAAGACCACGATCCTTGGCGCGCAGCTCGAGCTGCCATTCATCCTCGCACCCATCGGCAGCAGCCGCATGTTCTACCCGAACGGCGAGGTGCTGGCGGCGCGCGCGGCAGGGAAGGCAGGCACCGGATACATTCTGTCGACGTTGTCCGGCACGCCGATGGAGCAGGTGCGCGCCGCCACGAGCGGGCCCGCATGGTATCAGGTGTATCTCTGCGGCGGCCGCCAGGCGTCGATCAACATGTTGAAGCGCGCCAAAGAAGCAGGCTTCACGGCGCTCGTCGTGACGATCGACACCGGCGTACCGGGTTTGCGCGAGCGCGACTTGCGGAATGGCATCAAAGAGCTCCTCGGGCGCCGCGTGGCGGGCATTCCGTATCTCGGCCAGATGATTGCGCGCCCGGGATGGGTGGCCGGCATGCTCCTGGACGGCGGCGTGATGTCGTTTCCCAATGTGCTGCTGCCGACCGGACCGATGCCATATGCAGACGTCGGGAAGACGCTCGAAGAATCGGTCGTCTGCTGGGACGATCTCAAATGGATTCGCGATCTCTGGGACGGAAAGATCGTCGTCAAGGGCGTGCACACAGGGGAGGACGCGCAGCGCGTGATTTCCGAAGGCGGCGACGCGCTCGTCGTCTCGAATCATGGAGGACGGCAGCTCGACGGCGTGCCCGGCAGTATCCGCTCGCTGCCAGAGGTCGTGGCAGCGGCCGGCAACAAGATTGAAGTGCTCGTCGACGGCGGGATTCGCAACGGCGGCGACGTCGTCAAGGCGCTGGCGCTGGGCGCGAAAGGGGTGCTCGTCGGTCGCGCGTACGCATACGGGCTCGCGGCGGCCGGTGAACCCGGTGTGGCTCGCGCGGTCGAAATCCTTCGCACCGGCATCGTGCGGACGATGAAGCTGCTGGGAGTGGCATCGGTCCGCGATCTGAACCGGTCGTACGTTGACGTGCCAGCGGGCTGGCTTCCTCGAGATTAGTGATATCCGAAACTAAAATCTGGAAACTACAAACTAGAAACTACAATCTGGAAACCGGAATCTGAGATCTCACGTATAGATTCCAGATTTTTAGATCTCAGATTCTAGTTTCCAGATTCAGCGAGGTCCCATGGCTGCGATGCACGAGATTGATTACAAGATTTACGGCGACGACATGCAGTTCGTCGAAGTCGAGCTCGACCCGAGCGAAGCGACCGTTGCCGAAGCCGGCGGCATGATGTACATGGACGACGGCATCGAAATGGAGACGGTGTTCGGCGACGGATCCCAGCAGCAGACCGGCTTCATGGGCGCACTGGTGGGTGCGGGGAAGCGGCTATTGACCGGCGAGTCGCTCTTCATGACGGTCTTTTACAACCGGAGCAGCCAGAAGAAGAAGGTGGCGTTCGGCGCGCCGTATCCAGGGAAGATCATTGCCATTCACCTGTCCGAAGTCGGCGGCGAGCTGGTGGCGCAGAAAGACTCGTTCCTTGCCGCCGCCAAAGGCGTAAGCATCGGCATCGCATTTCAGCGCAAGCTTGGAGTGGGGCTGTTCGGCGGCGAAGGGTTCATCATGCAGCGGCTGCAGGGCGACGGCTGGGCCTTCGTGCACGCTGGAGGCACACTGCACGAGCGTACGCTCGCGTCCGGCGAGCTGATCCGCGTCGACACTGGCTGCATCGTCGCGCTGCAGCCGTCGGTGAACTACGAGATCGAGTACGTCGGCAAAATCAAATCGGCGCTGTTCGGCGGCGAAGGATTGTTCTTCGCGACGCTGCGTGGGCCCGGACGCATCTGGCTGCAGTCGCTGCCGCTCAGCCGGCTCGCGAATAGAATCGTCGCAGCCGTGCCCGGCCTCGGCCGCGGCAGTCGCGAAGAAGGTTCGATCCTCGGCAAGATCGGTGGTTTGATCGATGGCGACAATAGCTAGCTGGGTGCGAGAGGTGCGATGGGTGCGATAGGTGCAATGGGTGCGAGGCTTGCCGCGCCGAAGCGGCGCAGCCGCGAAGGCGGGTGCGGCGGTCGTCGTGTGGCTGCTCGTGTGTCCAGTCACTTGCCGCGGCGCAGAGCGATCTCGAGCGGGCGCGCACGCTGTACAACGCCGGCCAGTTCGACGAGTCGATCGCCGCGGCGGCGGTCGCGAGAAAGAAGACCGTGGCTGCGCCGTCGGCGACGCTCATCGCCGCGCGCGCGCGCCTCGAGCTGTTCCGGCAGAAGAACGACCCTCAGGACCTGGCTGCCGCGCGCGAGGACCTTACTGCACTGAACCCGCGGGTCCTCGCGCCGCAGGAAATCATCGAGTGGCAGATTGGCCTCGGCACCGCGCTGTTCCTCGACAATCAGCCCGGCCCGGCCGCCGACATGTTCACGACCGTGCTGCCGACCGCGCGCGCGCGGCTGCCCGGTGCGGAATTCGACAAGCTGCTCGAATGGTGGGCGAGCACCTTGTCGCGCGTCGCGGAATCGCAGTCCGGCACGGCGCGCCGGGAAGCGTACGCCGCCATGCTGTTGGCCGTGCGCGCTGAGCTCGAGCGCGATCCGCTCTCGCGCCCGACGGCGTACTGGGTGGTCGTTGCGGCGAGGGGCGCCGGCGATTTCGACGGTGCCTGGAACGCGGCGGTCACCGGCTGGATTCGCACGGGCGCGCAGCCCGATGGGCAGCAGCTTCGCAGCGACCTCGACCGCTTCGTCACGCAGACGCTCATCCCAGAGCGGGCCCAGGCGCGCACCGGCCAGCGCCTCGATGCGAAGGCCACGTTGGGGGAGATTTCCACCCTCACCGACCAGTGGCGCGCGATCGGCGACCAGTGGCGCTCGCCGGACTGACACTCTCTTCTTACGCGTCCTTCTGCTGATACGTCCTCGGCGGAGACTGCAGATCCGTGCCGACGTTTTCAAAACTTCGGCGGACCCGTGACCAGCCGGCAATCAGAAGAGTAGGTCGCGCCGCGTACGAGGCTTGACTCTCGTGAGCACTTCCGCAGTCGTGCGAGGATTCCGTCGTGTGAGGCCGGCATGTTTCCTCGCCTGGCGAAGGAACGTGCGTATCTCCGGACGGTCCAACTCGGACAGTTTTTTCACGGTGATATGACGCATCCCTTTGCCGGTTCCTTGCAGGACTCCGGCAGGATCTTTCAGTTCTGCGCCACGCGAAAACCCGAGGGTGACGTGTCGGGTGAAGACGCTGATGTTGCAGATGCCGTCGGCGATGACGCGTGCCGTCGCGCCATACAACAGAACGACCTTCGAGCGCATCGCGAAGATGTACTCATGACACGGCGCCATTTCCTCGTGGACGACCTGTCGCAGACCTAGGACAAGTGTCTGGACCGGGCGATCGTACTGGTAGAGAAAGTCGAGCAATTCCGGTGGATGCTTCATCGTGGCGCTTCGACCTCGCTCAGCAACTCTACAGACCCGCTCTGCCTACGCTGCCTTCGGCGTATACGTCCCTGCCGGTGCGCGGAACGACACCGCAAGACGGTTCCAGCTATTGATGACGATGACCGCAAAGGTCAGTGTCACAAGCTCCGCCTCGTCGAAATGTGCGGAGACACGTTGGTGGATCTCGTCGGGCACATGCGTGTCCGACACCCGCGTCACCGCTTCCGTCCATTCGAGCGCCGCACGCTCGCGATCGCTGAAGAACGGCGTCTCGCGCCAGGCGTTGAGGGCATAGATACGCTGCTCCGTTTCTCCGGCGAGCCGCGCGTCCTTCGTATGCATGTCGATGCAATAGGCGCAGCCATTGATCTGTGAAGCACGGATCTTGACGAGCTCGAATAGCGGCTTTTCGAGGCGCGCCTCCACCTCGCTCGAAAGGGTAAACATCGCGCGTAACAGTCCTGAGTTGAGATACTTCGTAACGTCCAGTCGTGGTTTCATGTCAGTCTCCTCTGTTATCTACAGCGAAGACGTGCGAACGGGGGAGAATGTGACAGGGGGGCTTTACATCAATTTGTCGGGATTGACCACGGCGTAGACCGCCTGAATGTGCGTGCCGTCCGTTGCAATCGACATCGTGGCCGTGACGCGATTTCCGTCGAGGAAACAAAGGCCGGTCTCGCCGTTGATGGCGGCGATCTCGATGGTGCGGTCCGCAGTCCAGAACTTTTCCCGAATACCGATCACCAGTCTGGCGATGCGGTCGGCGCCGACGATTGGCACCGGGGCAGCGCCGGCCTTCCCGCCACCGTCAGCCGTCCAGGTGGCGTCAGGCGCAAAGAGCGTCAGTAGCGCCTGTTCGTCTCGTGCCTCCATGGCGGCCATGAACTTCTGGAGCATCTCGGCCTTCGCAGACTCAGGAACGTCGAAGCGTTTGCGCTCGCCTCGTACGCGCTCGCGTGCGCGGTGGACCACCTGACGGCATGCGGCTTCGCTCTTCTCGAGAACCGATGCGATTCCACCGTAGCCCACGTCGAATACATCGTGCAGCAGGAAGGCCGCCCGCTCCTCGGGTGCGAGCCGCTCGAGCAGCGTGAGAAAGGCGATGGAAAGATCGGCGGCCAGGTCGAGGTTGTGGTCCGGCGGTGGTGCGTGCGTCACGATCGGTTCCGGCAGCCATGGGCCGACGTAGGCATCACGTTCGGTCTTGAGCCGCCTCAGTCGATCGATCGCCAACCGGCTCGTCGTTGTGACAAGCCATGCTTCCGGATTGTCGATGCTGCCAGGCGGCGTTTCGTGCCAGCGCAAGTACGCCTCCTGGACGACGTCCTCGGCATCAGCACGGGAGCCGAGCATGCGATAGGCGAGGCCAAAGAGCCGCCCGCGCAGTGCTTCGAATAGGAATGCCGGCGTTCCGGCCTGGTTCAGACCCATATTCTCCGATACGAAGACGGATGGCGGGGCCCCTTGTGACAGGGCGGTCGGACAAGGGCTACAGCACATTGCTATAGCCCTTGCTTCGATTTCAGATACAGGGCATCTGCCCGGGATCAGAAGACCAGTTTTGCACCCAGCTGAATCTGGCGCGGCGTACCGACGATACTCGTGATCATCCCGGCCTGGGCGGCGCCGATGGATGCATTCGGCAGATCGAATTGCGCGGTGTTCAGCACGTTGAAGACTTCGCCGCGAAACTGGATCCGTAAACCTTCGTTGAAGTGGAACTCTTTGAACACTGAGAAGTCGAAATTCACGCGGCCCGGCCCGTAGAGGATATTTCGGCCGGCATTGCCATATGTGAATTGCGCCGGCGTCGTAAACGCCGAGGTATCGAACCAGCGATCCACGGTCGGATCCGACAACTTACCGTCGGCGATACGGTCTGGACGCTGGCCTGTGCCGGTATTGATCGTCGTTGTATTTAGCGTCGGCGTGAACGGCAACCCGGTCTGGAACGTATTGATGCCGTTGACCTGCCAGCCGCCCGGCAGCGCATAGTTCCAGGCGAACGTCAGACGATGACGTATGTCGAACGGCGAGCTGCCCTGACTCGCGAGGCGATTCAGGGGGTCTTGCGGCAACGGCCCGTCCGCTCCACCGCCGAAGCTTTGTCCCACGGTATCGACTGAGTGGCCCCACGTGTATGAGAGCAGGCCGCTGAATCCGTGCGTCAACCGCTTTTGGGCGCTGAATTGAAGCGCGTGATACGAGCCCGTGCCGTCGGACACAGCCCAGTTCACGTCGGCCAGCGCGGGACGGACGGCAAAGAACGGCCTGCGGTTGTTGACGGCTCCCGTTCCCGGCACCGCCTGGTTGAGGTTAAAGGTGGTGTCGAGATGCTTCCCGATGTTTCCGACATACGAGAATTTGAGCAACAACGCAGACGGCAGTTCCTGTTCGACGGTCAGATTGAACTGTTCCGCATACCCGGGTTGATAGTCCGGATCGACGCCAATGACGCTGCCGGCGGGATTGTCGGCAAGCGCCAGATCGAGCGGCGGAATCGTGGGAAACCCGTCCCGGACACGCTGTGTGACGAATTGGGTGCCTGGGTTGAAGCTGTAGATTGGCCCGAACGGCACGTGCCGGTGTAACCGCAGCGCGGCGCCGCCGTTCCCGGGCGTGTTCCAGAAGAGGCCGGCTCCGCCGCGAACGACGGTGTGCTGCGCGACCTGGAACGCAAAGCCAAGACGCGGCGCGAATCCCTTCGTGAAGGTCTTGACGCCCGCGCTTCTGCTCACGCCATTGCGGCCTGCAACGAGCACCGTTGCGGTGTTCGGATCGAAGCTGGCCCACAAATTGTCGACTTCAGTGAACGGCGTGTCGAGCTCGTAACGCATCCCGAGATTCAACGTCAGCCGTTGCGTTGCGCGCCAGTCGTCGGCGATATAGGCGCTGTACTCGGTGCTGCGCATGCCCACATCGGATGCCAGCAGATAGTCCTGCTCGATTAAGCTCGGCGCGCCGAGCAGAAACGACGCCATCACGTGGCCGCCAGTGTTGTTCACGGGGTTGTTGGTGATGTTCGGCGAGAAGTTGAAGCGGCCGTTACCGCGGTTGGTCTGAAATTCGCCCATGTGGCGGCGCCGCAGGTCGAACCCGGTCTTGATCGTGTGCTTGTCGCCGGCAAACGTCAGGTTGGTCACAGCCTGAAAAGTCCTCTCATGGCGGAAAATCGGCAGCGAGCGGCTGTGACCGATGCCCGTATAGTTCGCCGGGCTGAAGATTGGGATGCCGTCCTGCCCAAGCTGCTGGTTGGCGTTGGGCACGCCAAGCTGTTCGCCGAGCTGATCTCCTGAGACGACATCAGCCTGCGTGAAGTCGAGATTGAAGTGGTTATAGCCGGCACGCGAATCCAGAAGCAGACGAGACGAGAACACATGCACCCAACCGAAGACGGCGTGCTCGGCGAGCAGATCTGAAGGCCCCGCGAACGTGTCCTCGTTGCCGAGGCCGACGGCTTTCGACAACCCCGGAAGCTGGACCGGAGCAAACGTGTACGGGTTGATCGTCGACGTCTTCGACCAGGAATACCGGCCGAGGAAGTTATTGTTTTCGCTTTGCGTGTGGTCGACGCGCACGTCGAACTGATTCCAGTTCTGCGTGCGGGACGGAGTCGTGACCAGGTTGCTGGACAATGCCGAGCTGGTCGGCATCGGATACGCATTCATCAGCTTGGACGTCACAGGGTCCCAACGGTCCTGGGGAATCACGTTGCCGGCGAAGGGCAGGCGCGTGACGGCACCGCCGGGGACCGCGACCGTCGTCAACGGGTCGTAGATTGTGGCGACCTCGCTGAAATCTCCTTGTCGCATTTTTGCGGTCGGAACCGTGTTGACGAATACGCGTCCCAGCTCCTGGCGAAATCCGTCGTAGTCGGCAAAGAAGAAGGTCTTGTTCCTGACAATCGGCCCTCCGATTGCGCCGCCGAACTGGTTCTGCTCGAATGGCGGTTTCTCCTGCCCGGCGCGATTGGCAAAGAAGTTGTTGGCGTCGAGCCGGGCGTTGCGCAGGAATTCGTAGACCAGGCCGTTAAACGCATTGCTGCCGGATTTGGTGACGACGTTGATTTGTCCGCCGGGATTGCGCCCTTGATCGGCGGAGTAGAGGTTGGTTTGAACCTTGAATTCCTTGATGGCTTCGACGTTCGGGCGCATCACGGTCACCAGCGTCAGCCTGGTGTTGTTGTCGATTCCATCGTACAGATAGTTGTTCGAGTTTTCTCTGTTGCCGTTGACGAACAGCTCGGTGCCGGGTCGCAGATCGTCGGGCCGCGTTCCGCTCATGATCGTGCCGCGCATGCCGGACCCGGCGCCGGAAACACCCGGGGCCAGCGTGGCGAGCTGCACGAAGTTTCGTCCGCTGAGCGGCAGATCCTGCACCTGCCTTTCCTCAATCACGGTACCGAGGACGGACGATTGCGTTTCGAGCAGCGGTGCCGTGCCCACTATCAGCACGGTTTCGCTGACCAATCCGAGCTCCAGCGCTAGATCGATCTGCGCGCGTTGATTGACTTGAAGTTCCACGCCTGTGCGTTCGACTTTGCGAAACCCCTGAATTTCCGCCGTCAGCTTGTAGCGGCCAGGCTGCAGGGAGGTGAAGATGTAGGTGCCGCCGTCACCCGTGGTGGCCGAGCGGCTGACACCGGTCGCTTCGTTTGTCAACGAGACCGTGACGCCCGGCACGACACCGCCGGAACCATCCCTGATCGTGCCCACCAAATCGGCGGTGGTCACCTGTGCGTTGGCCGCGGTCGGTGACAGGAAGAGTAGAAAACCCAGGACGAAGAGCAGCGAGAGTCGCGCTGGCTTCAGCTTCATATTCATCCATCCTCCTAATCGTTCACCCCGCGAGGGTTTGTTCCGGCGTGCGGGAGATTGTCCATCAAATAGGCTGTGCTGTGACACCATTTCGCCCACTGTTTGATATGGAACGATTCTGGGCTGTTGTGGTCCTGCATCCGGTCTTAACAGGAGCGCCGCGATCCGAACTTTTGGAGCCGAACATCACGCGCTACAACAACTTGAGACAATCCGCCAATCTGCCCTCAGGGTATAATTTCTCTCTTCGCCAAACGCTTATTTTTGAAAGGATTTGTGTCCATGCGTCATTCTTGGCTCCGCGTCGGTGCGCCTGTTCTGGCCGCGCTGCTTCTTACGGTTTGGGTCGCTGCCGGCCTCGTGTCCGCGCAGGGCGCGCCGGTGCGCATCAACGGCGCCATCGACAAGCTCGCGCGCGGCAAGTCGCTCGCGGGCGCCATCATGTACGACTTCTCGCTGTACGCGGCGGCGCAGTTCGCCTCGTCCGACCTTGATTTCATCATCATCGACATGGAGCACCGCGGCCTCGACTTCGAGCGCCTGGAAACGTTCCTGCTCGGCACGACCAACAAGGCTGAAATCGCGAAGCAGGGCAATCTGCAGGTCCGCGTTCCTCCTATCGTCCGGATTCCGACGTACGGCCGCGCGCCGAACGAAGCGATTGTCAAGCAGGTGCTCGACATGGGGGCGTTCGGGATTATGTTCCCGGCCATTGAGAACAAGGCTCAGGCCCTCGAAGCGGTCTCAGCGTCGCGCTATCCGCAACTCAAGGGCTCGAAATATCCGAACCCGGTCGGCCGTCGCGGCAACGGCAACATGCCTGCGGCGTGGTTCTGGGGATTGAGCAGGCCAGAGTACGGGGTTCGGGCCGACGTCTGGCCAGCGAACCCGAACGGTGAGTTGCTGCTGTTTCTGCAAATCGAAACGGTTGAGGGCGTGAAAAACGTCGAAGAGATCTTGTCTGTGCCAGGCATCGGCGTGGTGTTCGTCGGACCCAACGATCTGTCGTGGTCGCTCGGAGTGCCGCAGGGGTCGCCCGAACATGACGAGGCGGTGCAGACGGTGTTGAGCGCAGCCATGAGAAGAAACATTCCGGCCGCTATAACGGTCACCGAGGCCGATGTCGTGAGCAGACTGAAGCAGGGATTCCGCATTGCCTCCCTGCCGAGCGGTGGTCTCGAAGCGCCGATGGACGCGACATTGAAGCTCGCGCGGACGGTGATTCAGCGATGAGCATGAGCCGCGGTCGCGTCCTCGCGACCGGCTTGCGCGCCGAAGCCGCACTAGCGGCGAAGGCGGGCGCCCTCGCCCTGCTGATGGCTGGGGTTGTCGCTGCTGCCGATGGAGACCTGCGTCTCGTCGAAGCGGCGCGAAAAAACGATCAACCAACAGTTCGTGCATTGCTGAAGCAGCGCGCCGACGTGAACGTGCGGGCGCATGACGGCTCGACCGCGCTGCTGTGGGCCGCGCATTGGAACGATCTCGATACCGCCGATTTGCTCATCCGGGCGGGTGCAGACGTCAACGTGGCCAACGATCTTCGGACGACCGCGTTGTCGCTGGCGTGCACCAATGCCAATGCCGCGCTCGTCGAGCGGCTGGTGAGCGCAGGCGCGAACCCGAACACACCGATTGCGACAGGCGAAACGCCGCTCATGACGTGCGCGGACACCGGCAACGCAGACGCGGTCCGCACGCTGATCGCACGCGGCGCCGACGTGAATGCGAAGGAAACATCGCAGAGTCAGACGGCGTTGATGTGGGCGGCAGCCGAACGGCATGCTGATGTCGTGAGCGTGCTGATCGCGCACGGAGCCGACCTGCAGGCGCGCACGAGACGAGGATTCAGCGCCCTGCATTTCGCGGCGCGGGCCGGCGATATCGAATCCGCCCAGCTCCTGCTGGCCGCGGGCACCGACATCAACATCCGGTCGCAGCCCGCCGTTGAGAGCCCGGACGGCGGGGGTGGACCCATCGGCACCGGAGTGAGTGGCGCAGGCAATTACGCAGGCCGGGGCGGACGTGCGGGAGGCCCGAGCTACGAGGCAACCGTCTCTGCCGGGAGTACGCCGCTGCTCGTCGCGACGATGAGGGCAAAAGTGCCGTTCGCCCTGTTCCTGCTCGATCGGGGCGCCGATCCGAACGCGAGCGATGCTGGCATGACGCCCCTCCACTGGGCGGCAGGCACCTGGGAAAGCGGGGAAGCCAATCCGGTGTTTGGTTTCACCGATGCGATGAGTGGCATTCCCGAACGCCAGGCGAAGCTCCAGCTCGTAAACGCGCTCCTCGCTCGTGGCGCGAATCCGAACGTGCCGATGACGCAACGGCCACCTGGATTCGCCGGTGGACATACGGATGTCATCGGCGCCACGCCGTTCCTGCTGGCCAGCGCCGCGTCCGACATGGAGATGATGCGTCTTCTGCTTGCGGCCGGGGCCGACCCGAAGGTACCGACGAAGAGCAACATGACGGCGATTGCCGCCGCGACAGGCGTCAACCGCGTGCAGGGTGAAAGCAACGTCACCGAGGCTCAGGCGTTCGAGGTCGTCAAATTTCTGATCGAGCTGGGGGTCGATCCCAAGCCAGCGGTCTCGACGGGCGAAAACGCGATGTTCGGCGCCGCGTATCGTGGATGGAGCTCGGTGGTTCAACTGCTCGCCGACCACGGGACGGATGTGAACGCGATCAGCAAATCGGGCACCACGCCATGGCGTGCCGCATCGGGACAGGGCGATCGACTGGGCGGCGTGCTCTTCAACACAGAGACGGCGGCGCTGCTCGTCAAGCTCGGCGCGGATCCAACGCTTGGCAAACCGTGTATGGCGCAGACGAGGTGTCGGTAACAGAACGATGATTCAGAAAGTGCTCATCACGGTTCTCGGTTCTGGATTCTTGGTGCTGGGTGCCGGTTCGGTGTTCATGGTTCCTGCTGCCGCCGCTCGTTTCAGCGCTGTGCGAACCCAGAACCCAGCACCGGAACCCAGAACTCAGAGCGCAGAACCGAGAACCGCTGGTTCCCCCGCCCGCGCGCTCGTGTCGACGTATTGTGTCTCCTGTCACAATCAGAAACTGAAGGCCGGCAATTTCGTGCTCGACCCCGTGGAGGCCGATCAGATCGCACACTCGCCGGAGACATGGGAAAAGGTCGTCCTGAAGCTGCGGTCCCGCGCGATGCCGCCGCCGCGCAGCCGCCGTCCTGACAACGCGACCTACGACACGGTGTCTGCGTGGCTCGAGACAGAGCTCGATCGCGCGGCCGCAGCGAACCCGAATCCCGGCCGCCCTGCAGACCTCCATCGCCTCAATCGTGCCGAGTATGCCAACGCCGTGCGCGACCTTCTGGGAGTGCAGGTTGATGGCACGCTCATTCTTCCGCCCGATGAGCAGGCGCACGGTTTCGACACCAACGCCGACGCGTTGTCGGTGGTGCCGGCGCTGCTCGATCGCTATCTGACGGCGGCTGCAAAAATCTCGCGCCTCGCCGTGGGAGATCCCACCCTTCGGCCGTCCTTCGAGCGCTATACGGCAGTCAGGAACAACTCGAACGAGCGGACGTGGTTGTGGCAGACCGATCGGCTTGGCGAAGATTTTCCGCTGGGGTCGCGCGGCGGTATCGCCGCGCGTCACTACTTTCCAGTCGACGGCGAGTATGTGCTGAAGGCCCGGCTCGACAAGACCTATACGGGCATGGTCCGCGGTCTGAACGTGCCGAACGAGATCGAATTTCGCGTCGACGGCAAGCGGGTTGGGCAGTTCACGCTCGGCGGGCCTGAATTCAGCGCCGCCGCGGCACGCGCATCCTCGCCGGACAATGTCGACACCGGAAATCCGCTGTTCACTGCGGATGATGGACTGGAAGTGCGTGTTCCTCTGAAAGCGGGGCTCCACGAGGTCACGATTACTGCCCTGAAATCCAACTCGGCAAAGCCCGAGGGGCTCGGGCCGGACCGCATCCCGATATGGGGACACGACTATGACGGCGACATCCGTGCGCCGATCGTCTTCTCAGTGCTCCTGATCGGCGGGCCGTACAACGGCCAGGTTCCACAGGAATCGCTCAGCCGGCGTCGCATCTTCGTGTGCTCTCCGCCGCCGCGTGAAACGGATCGGCGGCGTCCCGCCGGAGCTTCAGCGCAGGCGGACGGCACTCGCGAAGAAACCGCGTGCGCCACCAAGATTCTCTCTCACCTGGCGCAGCGCGCGTACCGCCGGCCGGCGACGAAGGAAGACGTCCAGACGCTGGTCGATTTCTACAAGGCCGGGCGCAACAACGCAGACTTCGAAACCGGTATCCGCTCGGCGCTGGAGCGGCTGCTCGTGAGCCCCGATTTTCTGTTCCGCATCGAAGCCGACCCCGCCAACGTGACGCCGGGCGCGGCCTACCGCGTCTCCGACGTCGAGCTTGCGTCGCGCCTGTCCTTTTTTCTCTGGAGCAGCATCCCCGACGCCGAGCTGCTCGATCTCGCGATCCGCGGGAAGCTGAGCGATGCCAAAGTGTTCGATGCACAGGTGCGGCGCATGCTCGCCGAGCCGCGCGCGCGGACGGCGCTCGTGCAGAACTTCTTCAGCCAGTGGCTCCAGGTGCGCAACGTGTGGCTGCTGACGCCGGACGCGAGCCGCAGGTATCCCTGGTTCGACGACAACCTGCGCACGGCATTCGTCACGGAAACCGAGCTGTTCCTCGAGAGCCAGCTGCGGGACGACCGCAGCATGGTCGATCTCCTGACCGCGAACGACACCTACCTCAACGAACAGCTCGCCCGGCACTACGGGATTCACGATGTCTACGGGAGTCACTTCCGCCGCGTCGTCCTGTCGGATCAAAATCGCTGGGGTCTGCTCGGCAAGGCCAGCGTGCTATCGGTGACGTCGTATCCGCACCGCACGTCGCCGACGATTCGCGGCAAGTGGCTGCTCGAGAATATTCTTGCGGCGCCGGTTCCGCCTCCACCTCCCGATGTGAACACCACGCTCGACGAGGGGAAGACGGTGAAAACCACGTCGGTTCGCGAGATGCTCGAGCATCACCGCGCGAATCCCGCGTGCGCGAGCTGCCACGCCAACATGGACCCGCTCGGCTTCAGTCTCGAGAATTTCGATTCGATTGGCCAATGGCGTACCACGGATGGCGATTCGCCGATCGATGCGTCCGGCGTCTTGATGGATGGCACGAAGGTCGACGGCCCTGTGGCCCTCCGCGGCGCGCTGCTCCGGCAGAAGGAACAGTTCGTGAGGGCCGTGACAGGCAAGCTTCTGCTGTACGCGCTGGGCCGCGAGCTCGATCACCACGACGCGCCGGCGATTCGCGCGATCGTCCGTGCCGCATCGGCCGACGATCATCGCTGGTCGTCCACGATTCTGGCCATTGTGAAAAGCACACCGTTTCAGATGCGTCGCACTAAGCAGATCGATGATCCAACTAAAGCCGAGCCACGCAGAGTGGCGCAGGCAGCGATGGTGAAGAGCGGACCGTTTCAGATGCACCGCACTAAGTCAGGCAGAGCTCAGATCGATCGATGCAACCAAAGCCGAGCCGCGCAGAGCGGCGAAGGCACAGGCGGCGGGGGTGGGGCCCCGCCGCGACTAAATGAGGACGCGCTCATGATTGTTACGAAAGGGCGATTTCCCGCGCACTGTTCTGCGCGGCTTCGGCGCCGCTGTTTCGTTGCCTCTTCTCGACGCGATGATTCCTGCGCTGACCGCAGCGCAGAAGACGCCGGCAAAAGCCGTGCGCCGCCTGGCGGTCGTCTATCACCCCAACGGCGTGGTTTACGAGAACTGGCTGCCGACAGGCGTCGGCGCCGATTTCACGTTTTCGCCCGTGCTCGCGCCGCTCGAACCGTTCCGCGATCGCGTCAACATCATCACGGGTCTCGCTGATCGGCAGGCCGAGGCGCTGGGCGACGGCGGTGGCGATCACTCACGCGCATCCGGCTCCTACCTGACGGGCGTGCATGTGAAGAAGTCGGACACGATCGTCGGGAATTCGGTATCGATGGATCAGATCGCGGCGGGCGCGTTCAAGCGCGAGACCCAGCTCTCGTCGCTGCAGCTCACCGTCGACAACAACAACCTGGTCGGATCGTGCGACGTGGGCTACAGCTGCGCGTACAGCAACACGCTTTCGTGGCTGACTCCTACGTTGCCCCTCATGTCTGAAAACGATCCGCGTGTGGTGTTCGAGCGCCTGTTCGGGTCGAGCGACAGCACCGATCCTGGCGTGCGCGCGCTGCGTCTCCGGCAGGACCGGAGCATTCTCGATTCGGTGACGGCGCGAGTGCGGCAGCTTCAGCGCCAGCTCGGCGCGGCAGACAACACGAAGGTGAGCGACTATCTCGAGTCGCTGCGCGACGTCGAGCGCCGAATCCTGAAAGCCGAGGAGCAGAGCGCCCGCGAGCTGCCCGAGGTGGATCGGCCGGTCGGCATTCCCGATGCGTTCGACGAGCATGTGCGCCTGCTGTACGACCTGCAGGTGCTTGCGTTCCAATGCGACCTGACGCGCGTCATCACGTTCATGTACGGCCGCGAGCAGAGCGCGCGCACGTACCCGCAGCTCGGCATCTCGGATCCGCATCATCAGCTGACGCACCATCAGAACGATCCAGAGAAGCTCGAGAAGTGCACGAAGATCCAGACCCATCACACGGCGCTATTCACGGCATTCCTCGAAAAACTGCGGGCGACACCAGACGCCGAAGGGTCGCTGCTCGACAACTCGGTCATCCTCTACGGGGCGGGGCTCAGCAACAGCGACCGCCACACCCACAGCCCGCTGCCCACGGTCGTCGTGGGCGGCGGTGCCGGCAGTATCAAGGGCGGGCGTCACATCGTGTACCCCGAGGGCACGCCGTTGACCAACCTGCACGTCACGCTGCTCGACAAGGTGGGCGTCCCGGTCGACAAGCTCGGCGACAGCACTGGGAAATTCAGCGAACTGACTTGGCTAAATGATGTTGGAGGATATGTGATTAAGCGATCAGCGATTCTTCTGGCTCTCTTTGTCGTCGCGCTCGGCATCCCTCTCGACGTGCACGCCCAGGTCGCTGGAACGATCAGCGGCTATCGTGCGTGACGAAAGCGGCGCGGTTGTTCCGGGCGCCGACGTGAAGGCCACCATGATCGGCCAGCAGTTGACCCGATCGGCGATTACGGACGAAACGGGATTTTTCAGCCTGCTCGCGATGCCGAGAGGCACCTACGAAATCACCGCGCAGCTCACCGGCTTCGCGACGCAGCAGACGAAGGCAGAGCTGACGTCCGGCGAGAACCTGCGCGTCGATTTCAAGATGAACCTGGGTCAAATATCGGAAACCGTCGTGGTATCCGGCACCGCGGCGCTCATCGAAACCAGGAGCGCGACCATGTCGGGCCTGGTCGACGATCGCCGGGTTCAGGAGCTGCCGCTGAACGGCCGCAACGTCGTGGAGTTGGCGAGCACGCTACCCGGCATTACGGACGTCCAGGCGTCAGAAGAGATGGCCAGCACGCGCGGCGGGCCGACGATGATCGTGCACGGCGCCTCTCGAGGTCAGAACAACTTCACGCTGAACGGCGCGAACTTCACCAACTACTCGCAGACCGCCGGCTTCAATCCGCCGCCGCCGGACGCGGTGCAGGAAATCCGCGTGCAGACGTCGTCGTTCTCGGCCGAGTTCGGCAACAACGCCGGCGCGCAGGTGACGATGGTCACCAAGGCCGGCAGCAATCAGTTCCATGGGTCGGCGTGGGAATTCCATCGCAACGACGCGCTCAACGCGCGGAACTACTTCGCGCCTCGAAAGTCGGATCAGAACGCAGAACCAGTGGGGCGCGGCGGCAGGCGGCCGCATTGTGCCGAACAAGCTGTTCTATTTCGGCTCGTATCAGAAGCTGACGAACCGCGCCGAGGCGGTCGGCCAGGTGGCGACCGTGCCGACCGACGCCCAGCGTCTCGGTGATTTCACCGGACTCGCGACGCAGTTGCGAAACCCGACCGATGGTCTTACGGGCCAGCCGCTTAGAGACACGTCCGGGAATCTGTGCATTACGGCGGATCAATGTCATCAATCCGAGCTGCATCAGCCCGGTTGCGAAAAACTATCTCGATCAGTTCATCCCGCGGTCGGCAACGGGCAGCGTCGTCAAACTCATCCCGTCGCCGCTCGATGCGTTACAACTTCGTGACTCGTGTCGATTACACGGTGTCGTCCAAGAACAACCTGTACGGCCATTTCTTCAAGGACAACTACGAGCGCATCAGCTCGCCGGGCAACCTCGATTACGTCCCTGAGAGCAACGTCGCCGACATCAAGAACTACGGCATCACCGACACGCACACGTTCAGCCCGACGTTCCTGAACGAGTTGACGGTTTCGTACCTGGACACCTCGTTCGTTCCGAACGGCGACCGAGCGCGTTCCGCCTCGCGACATGGGCATCAACATCGACGAAGGGTATCTCGGCGTCGGCATGTCGCTGAACGTGTCCGGCGGGCCCAATCTGTCATTCACTGGACCCGAACGGCAGGTCTACAGAAACCTCCACTGGAAGGACGTGATGACGCACGTCAGGAGCGCTCACACGTTCAAATGGGGATATGAAGGGCAATACGTCAACTTCGACCTGATTCGAGGAAACGGCGCTCGCAGCGCCACGTTCACCGGCACGCGTTCCGGAAATCCGATGGCCGACTTCATGCTCGGCGCCTTCGACAACGTGAGCCATGGATTCGGCGCAGCCGATAGCTTCCCGATCCTCTGGAAGCATCAGTTCTTCATTCAGGACGAATGGAAGCTGACGCCGCGCATCACGATGAACGTTGGGCTGCGCTATGAGCCGTGGTTCCCGTGGGAGCAGGAATACGGCCGTTATACCTCCTGGGAGTACGGCACGCAGTCGACCGTGAAATCCGATGCGCCGCGCGGCATCCTGTTCCCGGGCGATCCCAACGTTCCCGACAAGACGGTCGAGGGCGACTGCAACAACTTCGCGCCGCGCATCGGCGTCGGCGTGGGACGTCAACGGCAACGGCAGAACCGTCGCTGCGCGGCGGTTATGGGATCTACTACAACCACATCAGCGGAACGTCGGTGCACGCAGCCGAGGCGCCGTGGACCGGAACGGTGCAGTTGTTCAACGGGCGCATCGAAGATCCGTTCGGTTCGCTCAACCGCGCAGCTGCCGCCGTCTGGCGTTCCCATCTCGGGCGAATTCGGATGCGTGCCGACCAGCGCGTATCCAGGGCTGAACTGCCCGCTGTACCCGCTGCCGCTCAATTTCGTCTACAACGACCTGGAAATGGCGACGCCGTACGTTCATCACCTCAACGTGTCGTTCCAGCGGCAGCTCACGAACGATTTCATGGTCGACGTCGCGTACGTCGGCAGGCTCGGCTACAAGCTGGAAGGCCACCGGCACTTCAACCCGGCGCAGTTCATCAACTCGCCGAGAACCGGGCTGGCGCCTTCGGCGGGGAACGCCCCCGAGCGCGTGCTCTATGAACCCGGCATCATCGGTCCCACGTCGCGCGTGCTCGAGACGCGGTATCGGAGCTGGTACAACGGCCTGGAGCTGAAGGCGACCAAGCGCATGAGCCACGGGTTCATGTTCTCGACCTTCTACACGCTCTCGAAGGCGCATCGACACGCTTCTCGATCAGGGCGCGGGGCTGACGGCCGGCGTGGCGAATCCGTTCGACTCCCGACTTAAAAGGCCGTTCGCAGTTCGACCGCCGGCATGTGGTGGGCATCTCGTGGATGTGGGAGCAGAGTCACCAGTTCGAGAACAGCTTCGTCAATGCACTGCTCACCGACTGGACGGTGAGCGGCGTGCACAACTGGTCGAGCGGAAACCCGCTCAACTTCACGATGGGCACCGACGTGGCGCTCGACGGTACGGCGGGCCGGGCCGGCAGCTCGCGCAGTTGGCGGATGGAAAGACCGTCGACGACATCGCGCGCGACCATTCGAGCCAGGAAGACTTCATTGCGGCGTTTTTCGACAAGTCGGCGTTTGCGCCTGTAGGCCCGCTGCCGCGCGGTATCTACGGGAATGTGCCGAAGAGCGCCATCAGCGGACCGGCGATGGCGAAGAGCGACATTGCCGTTTCGCGCTTCTTCGGCATTCCTGGAAGCACAGGGAATGCGCCTGCAGTTCCGCGGTGAATTGTTCAACGCGTTCAACCAGGTGAACTTCGCCCTGCCGGTGACCAACGCCAGCGCGACCAACTTCGGCCAGATTACCGCCACGCGCGACGGCGATCCTGGACGAATCGGACAGGTCGCGCTGAAACTGTCTGGTAAGACTAACGCCGGGACGCCGGGATGCCGGGTTTTCCAGACGTTCTCGGCGGCTCGGCGTTGAAGGTGACGGATCGGATGAGGAGTAGGAGTCTTATGAAACGAATGCTGACGATGGTTATGGTGATGGCGGCCACGACGCTGGCCGTCGCCGCGGGGCCTGAGGATGGCGTGAAGGAAGCCGGCGCGGGCTGGAGACAGGGCGCGATCAAGCAGGACAAGGCGCTGCTCCAGAAGTATCTCGCCGACGACCTCGTGTACACACACGGCGGCGGACAAACGCAGACGAAGGCCGAGTACATCGCCAGCGTCCTCAGCGGGCCGTCGCATTACAAGGCGATGGAGCCGAGCGAGACCAGAGTGCGCGTCTACGGCAAGACGGCGGTGCTATGGGGCCTCGTGGACGTGACGCCTGGGAAAGGCGAGACCTATCGCACGCGGACGCTCGAGGTGTACACGCAGAACTCCAGCGGTCTGTGGCAGATGTCTCAAAAAGAATCGGTACGCGTGCCTGTGAAATAGGCAGCTGCGGAATTGGTAGATTGGAAGATTGGTAGATTGCGAGATTAAGAATTCTGCGAGCTTGGGGTCGGGGGAACATGGCAGATTCCTCCGACTCCGTTTCAAACCCGCCTCATTTCTCCACATTTTCGACTGGCCTGGCGGGAATCAAACGTGCTCCGTGTCCGGGCATGTCACAAAAGTCCGAAGAACTGAAAGCTCGTACAGAAGCGTTCGCGATAGCTGTTGTGAGATTCTGCGACACGATGCCGAATAGCAGACAGCTGCTGGGCAATCCGCAGCAACTATCGCGCCATGCCGACGTAAAGCGAATTCTGGTTCCGGATTATCCGACAAACCGGTATCAAGAGCGCCGTCGTGGTGAAGGGATTCTGTAATCTACCAATCTACCAATGCGTGAATTACCGCAGCCCATCAGCCAGCGTTTCTGCTTTCTCCACGGACGATTCCGCCAGCAAGAGATTGTTCTCCTTTACCGCCGCCTCGGTCTGCGCGAGGAAGCGCCGCGCCGAATCATAGTCGGTGAGCTGGCCCGTGTTGAGCTTGCGACGGTCGATTGTGTCGAGCTTTTGCCGCGTACGCACGAGGCGGTCGCGCACTTGTGCGGCGGTTGGCGTGCGGCCGCCCGTGCCGGCGGCGCGAAGCTCTGGCGGTGGAGTCGTCCGCGGGGGCTCTGTCGGCGCGACGGGCGGCGCCTGCGGTGCCGGCGGAGTAGCGGGAGGAGTCGCAGCCGCGGTCGCGATTGGTGGCGGTGTCCCGGCCGGCTTTGATACCGGCGCTGCGACCGGATTCTCGGGCGCTATCTGTGTCCCGACGACGACCGCGGGGACTGGGTCCATCGCCACTCGCGGCGGAGGCTCAGGGGTCTCGAGCGGTACGGTAACCGACGAACGCGCAGGGTTCGACGCGCACGAGGCAGCGAGCGAGCCTGTGATGAAGATCACGAGCGTCGCTGTGCGCAACCTCAAGCTATACCCAATCCCTAACTGCCAATGTAATCCCTAGCTTAAACCAAAGGCAGCAAGATGCGGAATGTCGTTCCGCGCCCCTCTGTCGATTGCACTTCGATCTCGCCGCCGTGCAGCTGTGCGATTCTGTACACAATCGATAGTCCGATGCCGCTGCCTTCGGGTTTGGTCGTGTAGTACAGGTCGAAAATGCGATCGAGCGAGTCCGCGGAAATCCCTGCGCCGGTGTCTTCGACCGTCAGGGCGAGCCGCCGATCCTTCTCCACTCGCGCGCCCATCGTCAGTCTGCCGCCATCGGTCATCGCCTGGCAGCCGTTGAGCGCCAGGTTGAGCAGCGCCTGCCGTATCAGGGCGGGATCGGCGTGCAGCTCGGGCAGGCCGCTCGGTGCCTCTGCGCGGCAGGCGATACCGCTGCGCCGCGCGTCGGGTTCGACGAGCGCGATAACTTCGGCGATGAGCAGCGGCACATTTACCGGGTGGAGCTGAAGCTCCTCGGGGCGGATGAAGCGCACGAACCCGGTGATGACTTCGTCGAGCCGCTTGATCTCGGATGCGATGACGTCGAGATGCTCACGCGCGCCGCTCACCTCGGGCGTCGATTCGTCCGGCCCGTCGAGCCGGAGCACAGCCCCCACAGGCGCGCGCGTGCTGCGCTGGAGCCGCAGCAGGTGCTCGCGTACGAGCTCGAGATGGATGGTCATGGCGTTGAGCGGGTTCCTGACTTCATGGGTTACCCCGGCCATGAGGCGGCCGAGCGAGCGGGCTGCCAGCTTCTCGCTGATGGCCCGGAACGATTCCCCGACTCCCTCGAGCTCCTCGTCTGGCGGCAGGTCGATGCTGCCGACCTTTTCGCCGCGCCCCAACTTCATGAGGCCGCTGTTGATGACGTGAATGGGACGAAGGATGCGGGTGGCCAGGACGAGACCGACGAGGATTGCCGCCCCAGACAGCAGCGCCGTCGTCACCAGCATTGGCCTTAGCGCCTTCGTGAGATCGTCGCGAATCAGGACGGGTGAGAGCCCTACGCGAATCGCGCCGAATGGCGCGTCGCCGAGCTCGAGCGGCAGCGCTACCTCCAGTGCGCGGTCAGCGTAGATGGTGCGAATCTGCAGCAGCATGCTGCCTTCGAGCACGGCGGCGAGATTTTCCCCGGGCTCAATCTTCTGACCTTCGGCAGCAGGGAAGCTGTGCGCGATGGCGCGGCCATCGTTGTCGACGACGGCGGCGTACGTGACGTTGTTGCCGTACACCGCGGTCGACTCCAGGATCGATCGAATGCCCTGGTCGGTCTGCAGAGCGGCCTCGGGATCGCCGCCGGCGGCGATCGCCTCGCGCGCGCGCTGGTAGATCATGCGGCCGACCAGAACGCCGATGCCGCTGCTGTCTTCGAGTCCCACGCGCGCGAGGTTCGCCAGGTGCTGAACGCTCAACGCCGTCATGGCCAGCGCAATCAGCAGCGTGACCGCAGCGGTTTGCTTGGCTCGTAAGCTGACGCGCATATCGGGTCAGGGTTTTTCAGCTTCTTGCCGGAACCGTTTCAGCTTGTTGTGAAGGGTCTTGACGGTTACCCCGAGAATCTCCGCCGCGCGCGTCTTGTTGTCGCGCGTATGCGCGAGCGTCAGCTCGATGAGGCGGCGCTCGGCTTCGTCGACCGTCATGCCGGGTGTCAGGCCGACCGACTGAATCGACGGCGGCGGCGGCCCTGACAGATCGCCCGGAAGATAGTCGGCTTCGACGAATTCTCCCGGACTCAGGATGACCGCGCGCTCGATGACGTTCCGAAGCTCTCGGATGTTGCCCGGCCACGAGTATCGTTGAAGCAGGCGCATCGCGTCCGGCGCGAGCGCTTGAACGGACTTGTCGTTGCGGGCGTTGAATTCCGAGATGAACGACTCGACGAGCAGCGGGATGTCCTCGGTCCTGTCGCGCAGCGGCGGCACCAGGATCCCGATCACGTTGATCCGATAGTAAAGATCCTCCCGCAGCTTGCCTTGCTGCACCGCCTTCGCGGGATCGATGTTGGTTGCGGCGATGAGCCGCACGTCGACCGCCTGTTCCTTCTGGCCGCCGAGCCGCCTGATCGTCCGCTCCTGGAGCACGCGCAGCAGCTTGGCCTGGATCCCCGGGGATATCTCGGCGATTTCGTCGAGGAAGAGCGTACCGGTATGCGCAAGCTCGAAGCAGCCGGGACGCCGATCGACAGCGCCCGTAAACGCGCCGCGCTCGTGTCCGAAGATCTCGTTTTCGAGCAGCGACTCAGGAATCGCGGCGCAGTTGATCGCCATAAACGGATGCTTGCTTCGCCCGCTCAGTTGATGGATGGTTTTGGCGACGAGTTCCTTTCCGGTTCCGGATTCCCCATAGATGAGCACCGACGCCGCGGTCGGCGCGGCCTGCTCGATGACGCGGTAGACCGATCGCAACGCCGGAGCGTTGCCGACCATCCCACCGAACCGGCCGTGGTCCTGCAACTGGCGCCGCAGGCTTGCCACGTCGCGCAGCGCGTTCTCGCGTTCAGCCACATGCGTGAGCAGCGTGCGCAGACGCTGTGGATCGACCGGCTTCGTCAGGTAGTCGTACGCGCCTTCCTTCATCGCCGAGACCGCCGTGTCAACGCTGCCTTGAGCGGTAATCAGGACGAACGTGATATCGGCAAGCTGTTCCTTGACGCGCCGAAGCAGCTCGAGACCGTCCATGCGGGGCATCACCATGTCGGCGAGCACGGCCGACGGTCGATACGTGGTGATTTTCTCGAGCCCTTCCTGGCCGTCTGCGGCCCCCTCGGCTTCGTGACCCCAGGCACGCACCAGCTCTGTCAGCCCACGCCGGGCCGAGGCATCGTCTTCGACAATAAGGACACGCATTTGCTGTCAGGATACTACTGAAAGGGGTGAGGGCTGAGGGCTGAGCTGAGGAGTAAGAGGTAAGGGGTAAGGGGTAAGCAAAGAGGCAGGGAGCAATTGCTCCCTGCCCTCTTGCCCTGTTACTACGCGAGTATTCGAATAACCACTCGGCGGTTCTGTGCGCGTCCGTCGCGCGTATTGTTCGGGCTCACGGGCTTATCTTCGCCCCAGCTGATGACGTTCATCTTGTGAAGTGGTACCTGGTGCGCCTCGTAGAGATAGCGCTTCACGGCCTCGGCGCGCGCTTCACCGATGCGCTGATTGGTGAGCTTGTCGCCGCTGGAATCCGTGTGACCTTCGATTTCGACGAAGTTGCCGCGCGGATTGGCCTTGAGCTCCGCGACCATCTGGTCGATCCGCAGCCTGGACCGCCTCTGGCAGTGCGGCCGATCCAAACTTGAACTGACCCTGATCTTCGCTGATCACCACTTCATAGACGAGCCGCTTGTTCGAAGCCTCGACGGCGTCGATCTTCGTTCCGAGCTTCGCATCAACTGCTGCGACTGCGCTATTGGCAGTGGCGGCTGAGGTCTGGGCCTCTTTGGCCCAGATGCCGACCTGGTCGGCCTTTGCATCTACCGCTTTGATTTGCGTCCCATTCTGCCGGGTCGCCTCCTGGGTCGCCTCGAGGGACTGCGAAAGGGTCTCGACCCGCGTGCCGACCGTTTCGACCTCGGTTCGCACGAACTTCTTAGTCGCACAGGCAGTGGTGGTGCCGACGACGATAGTGCCGATTGCGAGCATGTTGGCGATTCGACGGACCTGCATAACGCCTATCTCCCTTCGTATTGTGAGGCGACCTCCGCCTCACTTCTCAAATTCAGTCTCGCTGGGATACAGAGCAGGATCCGTGCCGCGTTTTTTTGGCCTTGGTTTCCACAGATCGGTGCCTTCATTGGGTGGGGGCTCGACGCGGAAAAAAGTTCAGAGAGAGAGAAAAAATTACATGGCGACACATCCAAAAACCTGCATTTTCAGGGGTTTTCCGTCGGCACGCGCTTTGCCATAACACGCGACGCGTGGCCGGCTTAATCAAAAACACGGCAGGTCCGTGAGCTGGGGGAGCTGGGCCGGCAACGCAGGCAGGGGCACCAAGTTTACTTGGTGCCCCTGCCATTATTTTGGCCCATCCAAGAGTCCCGGAGAACCCCATGGATAGCTTTGGCGGCCGGCTCCGCTACGAGCGCGAGCGCCGGCAGATCGCACTCAAATCGATCGCCGAAAGCACCAAGATTGGCATCACGCTTCTCGAGGGCCTGGAGCGGGACGACGTGTCGCGCTGGCCATCAGGAATCTTCAGAAAATCTTTCGTCAGGTCGTACGCCGTGGCCGTCGGGCTCGATCCGGAACGTGTTCTCCGCGAGTTCGTCGAACGGCACCCCGATCCGCTCGAGGTTGACATCGCCACACCATCCGCCGGCCCTCGTTGCAGCCGGACACGTCACCTCGTCGCCATCATCAGCAGGTCCTCTAGCCATCAAGCTCACCATCACCTGGAGCGGATCGGTACATCACACCCTTGCAAGATTGGCAGATTGGAAGATTGTCAGAATGTTGTTGGATCGAGCAGGTCCGATTCTGCAATCTCACAACACTCTGCGAATCTTCCAATCTGCCAATCTCCCAATGCTGCATTCTCCTAGCCCACATGTATCCGGGGGCGAAGCTCCGGATCAGGCTCCGCCTGCCTGAGCACCTCGCGCGTCACGGGCGCTGTGTCCCCTTCGCCGAACGCCAGAAACTTCAACAGATAGACAATCGGGTTTCCTTCCGTCCACCCGAAGTACGCGTGCGGAATGTTGCGCGTCTGGTCGCGGATGAAGAGCAGCAGCGCGGCGATGGCGTTCGGAATGGCCGGGCTCGCGCACCGCAGCACGCGATGTCCGCCGACGTTCGCGCCTTCGACCGCGAGCACTTCGCTGAACAGCGACGCATCCGACGGCTGCACCTCGACGAACAGTACGCGCGCGTCCGGCGGCAGATGATGCGATTCCTGCGCATCGCGCAGCTTCCGCGCGTACTCCTCGGGCAGTCCCGTGTCCGGCCGGTTTGCGATGATGCGGATCGGCACGTTCGCCGCCTCGCGAAGGAACTGCCTCGGCCATCGGATCGGCCGTGACGCCCTGCACGCGCAGCTCCGTCGATCGCAGCACGCGCGAGATCAGCGAGGTCACGATGATCGTGACGATGAACCAGCTCGCGATCTGCACGCCGTCGGGCCGCTCGATGACGTTGGTAATCGTCGTGTAGACGAAGATGAGCGTGATCGCCGCGAACGCCATCCAGCTTCGCTGATGTCTGTGCTTGCAGCCCCAGCGTCACCGCCAACGCGGCCGACGTCATCAGCACGAGCACGCCGGTCGCATAGGCGCCTCCCTGCGCCTCGACGTCGGCGTTGAAGATGATCGTGATGAGGAACGTGATGCCGGTGAACAGCGTGACGAGCGGACGTGTGGCGCGCGTCCATTCGGGCGCCATGCCGTACCGCGGCAGGTAGCGCGGCACGAGATTCAGGAGGCCCGCCATCGCCGATGCCCCCGCAAACCAGAGAATCGCGATCGTGCTGACGTCGTAGATGGTCCCGAACAGGTCGCCGAGATAGTGGTGCGCGAGATACGCGAGCGCGCGTCCCGACGCCTCGCCGCCTTCGCGAAACGCTTCCGGCGGAATGAGCAGCGTCGTCACGAATGAGCTGCCGATGAGCAGCACGCTCATGATGAGCGCGGCGGTGCGAAGCAGCTTCTTGCGTGTTTCGAATGCGTCCGGCCGGCAGTTCCGGCGAGTCGCCGGGGTCGCCCTGGACGAGCGGCATCACCGCGACGCCGGTTTCGAACCCGGACAGGCCCGAGCGCCAGCTTCGGAAAGAGCAGAAACGCGACGAGCAGCATCGCCATCGGATTGGCGTGCTGGGTATAGAGCGCGTTCGTCCAGCGCGGCAGGTACTCGGGATGCGCGAGCAGCTCGCGGATGCCGACGGCGATCACGACGACGTTCAGCGCGAGATAGACGGCCACGATCACCACAGCGAGCCCGATGGCTTCCTTGAAGCCCTTCAGGAAGACCGCGCCGAGCGCCGGTCAGCAGCACGATCGTCACGGCAACCGGGTGATCGAACGCGGCCGGCACGAACGGGTTGTGGATGATGTGCTCGGTCGCGTCGGCCGCCGACAGCGTGATGGTGATGACGAAGTCGGTCGCGGCGAATCCGAGCAGCACGAGCACGAACGCCTTGCCGCGCCAGCGCGGCAGCAGGTCTTCGAGCATCGAGATGCTGCCCTGGCCGTTCGGGCTGGCGGCGGCGACCCGGCTGTAAACCGGAAGCGCGCCGACGAGCGTGAGGACGACGAGAATCAGCGTCGCGATAGGCGCGAGCGCGCCGGCCGCGAGAAACGCGATGCCCGGCTGATACCCGAGCGTCGAGAAGTAGTCGACGCCGGTGAGGCACATCACCTTCCACCACGGCGCCGTGATGAATGGGTGCCGCATGCGGCCCTTCGACGGGCTGCCGCATCCCCTGAAAAAACCAGTCGCGGAATCGCTGGCGGTTCGCCTGGTCACGCCGTCTTGCATCAATGCGATTCCTCGCGCTCGAATTTGTACGCGAACGCGAAGGCCGCCGCCGTGGCCAGCGGCGCAGTCAACCTGCCAGGGCAGCCACAGCATGAAATTCCAGAGTGCGGCCACGCTCGCAATCATGACGATGAGGGCCGCCACCCTGATGGCCACGATTGACGCGCGAGTGCGAGTGTCCATGAGTTACCGCTCCAGGTGAAAAGGCACGCTCGTGACGACCGTGTTGGGCTTGAACAGCAGCGCGCCCTTGATGAGCAGCGCGCGCTGATTGTGAAAAAGGTGATGCCACCAGCGCGCAGGCACGAACTCCGGCAGCACGACTGTCACGTAATCGTCCGGATGCTCTGCGTCGAGCTGCTCGATGTATTCGAGCAGCGGCTCCATCAACGATCGAAACGGCGACGCCAGCACCACGAGCGGCACGCCACGCCCCCACTTGTCCCAGTCTTTCCGGATTTGCGTCGTTGCGGCCGGATCGACGTCGATGTACACCGCGCGCACGTCGGAAGACAGCGTGCGCGCGTAATCGAGCGCGCTGACCACCGCCCGCTGAACGCCGCTGATCGGGACGATCACCCGGTTGCTGTGCCGCTCTTCCGGCTGCCAGTCGGTCAAGGTCAATTGCGCCGCGACGGCGCTGTAATGCGTCTTCGTCATCCGGAAGAGCACCACCTGAATTGGAATCAGCAGCATGATGATCCAGGCGCCTTCGTGCGCCTTCGTCACCGCGACCACCAGCAGCACCACGCCCGTGACCAGCGCGCCGACGCCGCTGATGGCCGCGCTGGTTCGCCAGCCGGGACCGCGAAGCTTCCGCCAGTGCATCACCATGCCGCCCTGCGACAACGTGAACGACAGGAAGACGCCGATCATGTACAGCGGGATCAAGCGCATGCGTGTCGCCGCCGAAGAGCACGAGCAGCAGGGCCGCAAATGCGCTGAGCCCGAGAATGCCGTTCGAAAACGCGAGCCGGTCGCCCTGGTTCATGAATTGGCGCGGCAGATAGCGGTCGCGCGCAAGGATCGACGCGAGTCGCGGAAAATCCGCGTAGGCCGTGTTGGCCGCCAGCACCAGGATCAGCATCGTCGCCGCCTGGACCAGGTAGTAGGGAACGCCGCGTCCGCCAAACACGCCACGCGCGAGTTGTGAGACGACCGTTTCGTGTTCGCTGGGAAGGATGCCGTAGGTCTGCGCCAGCAACGTGATGCCCACGAACATCGTGATGGACAGGACGGCCATGATCATCATGGTTGCCGCGGCGTTTCTCGCCTCAGGCGGCCTGAAGGCCGGTACGCCATTCGAGACGGCCTCCACGCCTGTCATGGCCGTGCAGCCGTTCGAGAACGCCCTCAGGAGGAGAAAGAGCGTGAGCGGCTGCCCGAGCGATGCCATCGGCTCCGCCGGCTCGACCGGCTGCACGGTGCCCGTCATGGCGCGCCAGGCTCCGACCGCGATCAGCGCGAGAAGGCTGACGATGAAGAAGTAGGTCGGCGCCGCGAAAATATTTCCGGATTCGCGGATGCCGCGCAGATTGCCCAGCGTGAGGATGAACACGAATGCGAGCGCCATGGCGACCCGATGATCGATCCACTGCGGAAATGCCGACGTCAGCGCCGCGACGCCCGCGGCGATGCTCACCGCGACGGTGAGGATGTAATCGATCAGCAGCGCGGATGCCGCGATCAAGGCGGGCATCTCGCCGAGATTTTCGCGTCGCGACGATGTACGCGCCGCCGCCGCTCGGATAGGCATGGATGGTCTGGCGGTACGAGAAGACGACGATGCGCGAGAATCGCTGGCGATGATGAGCGGCGATCGGGCTGGCAAACGCCAGCGCGCTGACATTGACGAGGATGAGGACCCGCAGAATCTCTTCGGTCGCGTACGCGACGGAGGACAGCGGATCTGACGAAAGGACCGCCAGGCCGGTGACGCGGGAGAGGCGTTCGTGATGCGCGAGGTGCGACGGTATCGGTTCGCCGACGACGAACCGCTTGATCTGGCCGAGTAACCCTTCTACAGGCACGATCGGGCCTCGAGAAGACGCCTTCTGGTCGCCCGAAATACAAAAAGCCGCAGCGCGCTGCGGCTTTCAACCAGTAAGTGCGCTTCCGTTAAGCGCCGACGGGGTTAGCTGCCGGGCTCGGACTCGGAAGTGTCCTATGGCGTTTGCGCCAATTCGCCCCTGAGGCCTTTTAGCGCCTCCTTGGGTCCCCCGTGTTCCGCGTGTGGCGCGGAACTTAGGCAATACAAGGACACTACGCCTTATCGAGTTTGCCTGTCAATTCTCCCCGTTGGCCCTTGACGGTTGCGGACGCGAGGCGAGGTGGCTCAGCGGGCACATTGCCCGCCATCGCATCCCAGTAGAACTGTTCGAATCGCGCGGCGTGATCGGGATGGCGGACGACGTGGTAGGTCGGGGCCCTGCCGTCTTCGACGTAGGCCAGCAAGCCGGCCTGCCGAAGGTCGGTCAGAATGAACTTGAGATCGCGCTGCTCGGTCTTGGACAGCCCAACCGACGGCACGTCGAACGCCCAACCGAGCGCGTGCAGTGGATCCGACGCCTCGTCTTCAGTCTCGTCCGGGCGCCTGCCACGCCGAAGCCAGCGCAGCTGGCGAAGGCGGCGAGCATGCGCGTGATTTCGAAGCCGGAGTAGCGCTCGCCCTGAAGCCGCTTGAGGTGGTGCGCGACGAATAGAGCCGAACCAATCGTCGAGCGCTCGGCCGACATCTGGCTCGCGGCGGAACGGACGCCGAAGACGGATGCGATTTCCGGCAGCAGCACAAAGCGCTCGCTGACATCCTGATGCAGCACACCGGCGGCCGGCGCCTCGGGCAGCGCGCCCTTGACAAAGCTCCACTGCCAACTCGGCAGCACAGTCCAGCCGAAGCGCCCTTGGTACGCTGATGCAAGCTCTGCGTACGCGTGCGGGCGACTGGCGATAGATTGCAAGCAACCGCATCGCCTGCCGTACTCGGAAGTAATACGTCGGCGAGTAGTCGACGCGATTGAGCTCGTCGAGTGCCTGGTAGACCGCGGGACGGAAGTACGGAGTGTTCGTCCAGAACAGCTCGGGGTACGAGAGATTGGCGCCACGCATTTCTGCCGGCACGTCACGAACGGGGATCGTGCGCCCGAAGTACGCCGACAGCAGCTTCGCCATCCGGCCGGCGCCCATGTGGTACTCGGCTATCGCGAAATCGACATGGCCGCCGAGCCAGGACCGGCGATTGCTCACGCGTCGCGCCATCGCCCAGATTGCGCGCTCGGGAACGTAGCGCTCGTCGATCGTCTTGTAAATCGGCTGCTGGATCGTCTGCACGACCTTGCGCCGGTTCTTGCCCGTGCCAACCCATCGCGTTTTCTTGACAGCCTTCGATCCGACACGCACCTTTCTTTCCGGTCGAGAGTCCGAGCTCTCGAGCCGACCCCTTGGTCATCTGCGCGATGCCCGCCGGCCCAGTCGGGCTTTTCGCCTGCGGATCGCCATAGCTCTCGATGAAGATCATTCCCGCGAGGATCATCGGATCGAGGTCGTGCGCGCCCGCAGCGGCTTCGATGTAGCGCCAGATGTCGGGACTGAAAATGCGTCGCGGCGCGCCCAGTGCTTCCGGAAAGCGCAGCAGCGAAAAGCTCGTGCTCGCTTCGAGGCGGTCCGATCGGGCGGCGATTTGCTCGACAGACAGGCTGCTGCGGTCGACGCCAAGAGCGGCGTCGAGGGAGTCGGCGAAGACACTGGTAGCCGTGGTGATGCAAATCAGCATCACCCGGACGAACAACTGTTTCATGTCGATCCTGGTGGAAAATCGGGTGTGATCGCATTGTAAACGGAACGGCACGCTCCGCCAACAGCAACGTTTCCAAGGGAGTTATCGTCCAAACACCGCGGAGACTGCAGGCTGCCGCTCTGGCATTTCCTTTGCTCAACTTCGCCACCAGGGAGGCGTCATGAACAAGGAAAAGGGAGCGATCGGCTACATCCTGATGTGGCTGATGGGTGTGCCCGCGACAGTGCTGTTTCTGATTTTCCTGTTGCGCGGGTGTAATTAGATCTACGGATCTGAGATCTGGAGACCTAGATCCATAGATCTCTAGTTGTATCTGAACTCGAGAACGGATCCGGGGTTCGCGAACGTGATGACGCGCGCGCCCGACGGATCCGTCGTCCGTCCGAGCCCGTCGTTGTCGGTGACCAGATAAAACGTTCGCTGGTCGCGGCCGATGGCGATATCCCGATAGCGGTTGGCGGTTCTGAAGAGCTCCTCGTTCTCCCCGACAGCCGAGCGTCCGTCTTCGCTCAACTTCACCCGATATACGCGCCCCATCGTCATGCCGGTCTGGAGCACCGAATTCGCCCAGCCAGCGATGCCGTTGGTGGAGTAGATGCTGAGGCCGCCCGCGGCGATCGTCGCGCCGCCGGACTTCTGGAAGTCGTAGTTTTCGGGCACTGTGAAGAACGTGCGCATCGGCGGCACGAACGTGCCGTTCCATTCGCTTTCGCGCTGGCGCGGGACTGATGGCGGACGCGCCGAACTCGTCGAATTGCAGCGAGGCGCACGGCACGTCTTTCGACTGCGACCAGTTCGAGTAGATGTAACCGCGATCGTCGCGGTACCCCGCGATGTGCGGCCATCCGTAGTTACTGCCCGCGACAATCAGGTTGAGCTCGTCGTCTGTGCCCGGGCCATGTTCCGACGAATACAGCAATCCCGTTGGGCCGAATTCCAGACCCTGCGGATTGCGATGGCCGTACGTATAGATGTGGCTGCGGACGCCGTTAATCGACGGGTTGTCGGCTGGAATCGAACCGTCGAGGTTGAGCCGAAGAATTTTTCCGATGTACGTCGACCAATCGTGCGCGGTGACCTGAGCCGTCGTGGGCAGGTCCTGCGCCTTGTTCGGCGTGCAGTAATTCGCAAGCCAGTTGCCGCCGTTGTCGCCGCGCGTCAGGTACAGCTTCTGATCCGGACCGAATACCAGCCGGCCTCCGCCGTGATCATCGTGCGCAGGGAGATCTGTAATCAGGTCGAGCGGGTTGGTCAGCGCGGACTTCGCCGTGTCGTACGTGTATCGACGCACCTTCAACCTGCGCGAGAGCGCAGGTCCTGCATCCACGTCGTACGTGTATGCGACGTACACGTAATCGCGGCCGGCGCCTTTGAGGAGATCGGGATGAAGGGCGAGGCCCAGGACACCTTCGTGCCAGCTCTCACCTGGATCGTAGCTTTCGTCGATGGTGAGCGCCGGAGTAACAGCGCCCGTCGCCGGATTGACTCGAATCAACCGGCGGCCCGTGCGTTCGGTGACCCAGAGTTGATCGTCTGGCCCCCATATGACTTCCCACGGCGCGCTCAGCCCGCTGGTGACGACGCGGAACGAGAACGACGGCTGCGCGGCGACGGTCTGGAGAACGATCTGCGCCAGCGGCGACGACGGCGAGCAGAAGCCTAATGCTGGTGCTTATGTTCAATTTGAATTCTCTGCTTGTCCGGCTCCTGCTTCGCGTTCAGTTTGTTGTTGTACTTGTAGGCTGACGCGGTGGTAGCCTGTCGCGACGCGTCTGAGCTGACCGCAAACATCGAGAGCAGCCGCTCGACCGATTCGCTGGCGCAAGAGGGGCACGCGACTCGCTGTGACGCCTTGAGGATGAGCAGTTCGAACTGATTGCCGCATCCCAAGCATTTATACTCATACAACGGCATGTACAGCGTCCGTTATACACCATCGCTCGCCCTTGGAGTGCTTTGCTGTGTGCTGCCCGGATGCGGCGGTGCGCAACAGGTGGCGCCGCCCCCGGCGACGAGCCAGTTTGAGTCCGACCTGGCGTTTCTCCGGCAAAACACGGAGGTCGTGGTGCTGTCCGATGCCTCGGGCGCGGCTCAGGTCGTGGTTGCGCCGGAGTATCAGGGTCGCGTGATGACGAGCACGACAGGCGGCGCCGACGCACCGAGCTTTGGATGGATTGGCCGTGCGGCGATCGCGTCGCGCCAGAGGCAGCCACACATCAATGTTTTCGGCGGGGAAGACCGCTTCTGGCTTGGCCCCGAAGGCGGACAGTTCTCTTTGTACTTCAAGCAGGGCGATCCCTTCGATCTCGATCACTGGCAAGTGCCTGACGCGATCGATTGGGGGAAGTGGGATGTCGACAACCGGTCGGCCAACGCCGTGCGCTTCCGCAAACGCATCTCGCTCTCCAACTACACGGGCACGCCGTTTGAGATGGAGGTCGATCGCACTATCCGGTTGCTTACGGCCGATGACTTCACCGCCCTATCTCGGCGAGCCGCTCGGAAGCGGCGTTCGCATGGTGGCGTTCGAATCCTCAAATACGGTGAAGAATGTCGGCCGCGCACGCCTGGCTGCCGAAATCGGGGCTCGTCTCGGTGTGGATCCTCGGCATGTTCACGCCATCACCCGAGACGACGATTGCGATTCCGTTCGTGGCTGGTTCCGAATCGACGCACGGCCCGATCGTCAACGATGCGTATTTCGGCAAGGTTCCGGGCGATCGACTGCGGTTGAGAGAATCGGTTGTCTTCTTCCGCGGCGACGGGCAGCATCGCAGCAAGATCGGGCTCTCGCCCCTGCGCGCGCGATCGGTTGCAGGAAGCTACGATGGAAAGCGCCGTGTTCTGACGCTGGTTCAGTTCACGCGCCCGTCGGACGCCGGCGCTTACGTGAACTCGATGTGGGAAATTCAACGCGAGCCCTTTAAAGGGGACGTCATCAATAGCTATAACGACGGTCCGCCAGCGCCGGGCAAACCGCCGCTCGGCCCATTCTACGAACTGGAAACGTCCTCCCCGGCGCTTGGCCTGTCGCCGGCTGAGGAGCATACGCACGTGCACCGCACGTTCCATCTCGTCGGTCCCGAAGCCGATCTCGACCGTATCGCCGGCGCCACGCTCGGCGTCGGACTCGCAGAATTGACGGGGGCATTTCGATAAGTAGGCATCTGTCCCAGGTCTGTATTGATTCTTGACAGTGCTCACTCAAGGCCCGCCGTGCAAAAGGGGGATACGCGAAGGCGCGTTGGTGCTCCAACGCCGCGATTCGCCTCGAGATGCTGTGGAACAGGTTGGCGCAGCGGTACGGCTTTGCGCTGTTATATCTGCCGCGAGCATACGCACATCGTGGCCTCGCGTACCGAACCCGCCGTCGCGCGAAAGCGCATCAACTAGCGCGTTACTATCGCCGCCGCCGCTGGGCCGGACGTTGTGGAATCGTCCGTCCAGTGAAGAATTCAAAGGCTGCTGCGCTCATCTGCGCCACCGATCGCTCCATCCGAGCGATGCTCGATCCGTCGGCGACAAACGCGACGAGGGCAAGACGTCCTGCGATTTTGCTGTCCGCCGGCAGCGTGATGATGCCGGCATCGTTGATGACGACCGCCGTCGTGCCGGTCTTGTGGGCGACGAGCGTGTCCGGTGGAAGGCGTCCCTTGATGCGTCGCATTCCGGTCGTCGTTTGTTGCATATGTCCCAGCAAGAGCTCCGTTTCTGCTTGCGGCAACAGGTCGCCGAGCTGCAGCCGGCCGACGAGCTGAGCCGTTTCGTCCGGCGTTGCCGTGTCGCGCTGGTCGGTAAGATAGCGTGCGCGCCCCTTGCTCAACGATTCGCGATCGACTTCCGCCACCAGCTGCCGCTGAAGCTCGATCGTCCATTGCTCCGGCGGCGGTGCGCTGGTGACACCGGCCATGTCCATCAGCAGCTGGCCTTCCGATCGATCGACGTTGATAGTTTGAAAGCCCATCGCACGCAGGCGCCGCTCGACGACGTCGGGGCCCCCGACGAGTTTCAGCAGCGCGTCGGCGGCCGTGTTGTCGCTCTCGAGCATCGCCAGCTCGAGCAGCTCCCGTACTGTCCGCGAGACGCCCCCTTTTGGATGGCGCCGCTCGATGGTGCAGCACGGCCGGATATCGCTCGCGCCGAGCCAGACCGCGCGATCGAGCGTCAGCGCGCGTTCTGCAACCTGCTTCAGGACCTCGATGGCGATCGGCAGCTTCACGACGCTGGCCATCGGAAACCGTTCGTCCCCTCGAACGTGGAGTGTGGCGCCGGATTCGAGATGGATCAGCGCGAAGCCGATGCGTCCGCGGGCTGCGCCGGCGATCCGCTTGAGGGTGGTCTCGAGCGGCGCAAGATCGGGTTTCTGGGCGGCGGCCGGCACGTTCACGAGCAGGACGAGGGCGAGCGGCAGGCAGAAGCGCAATGAAGCCATTATCGCTAGTATCGGCCGGTGATACCATCGGCACGGCCGGAGGGCACATGGGAAATCGCACTGCGCTGCTCGGACTTCTCCTCGTTCTATCCATGCCGTCATCCAATGCGCAGGAGCAGGGCGCGCAGGCGCCGGCGCCGAAGACGGTGTTCGAGCGCAACACGCAGCCCATCGAGCTTTACAAGATCGGGCCTCGGTACCTTCACGCGCCCGATATCGTCATCGAACAAGGAGGCGCAGGCGTTCTTCGACCAGGGCTTCCAGATGATGTACGCCTTCGCGAAGCCCGAGGCTATCCGCTCGTTCCGCGAGTCCTGGAAGCGCGATCCCAACTGCGCCATCTGCTATTGGGGCGAAGCGTGGGCGTGGGGATCGTATTTGAACGGCCCGATGAGTGCTGATGAGGCGCCGCACGCGTATGCCGCGATCCAGAAGGCGCTGACGCTGAAGGACAAGCAGGCATCCGCAAAAGAGCGGGCCTTCATCGATGCGATGGCGGTGCGGTACGTCGAGAAATTCGATCCCGAGAAGCGCGTCGATCAGGACAAGGCGTACGCCGAAGCGATGGGGCGGGTTGCGGACGCCTACCCGGACGATCTCGAAGCGGCGACGCTGCATGCCGACGCGCTGTTCCTGCTCGAGCCGCGGCGCGGGACGCGCGACGTGAAGAGCCCGAGCGTCCAGCGTCTGCACCGCGTGCTCGAACGGATTCTCGCGAAGGACGTCCATCATCCAGGCGCGTGTCATCTGTACGTCCACGCCACCGAGTCGACCGTCGTGCCCGAGCGCGCAACGGCGTGCGCAGAGTTCTTGGGCAAATCGATACCGGGCGCGAGCCACATCAACCACATGCCATCGCACACATGGAACGAAGTAGGGCGGTGGGGCGACTCCGTGCGCGCGAACCTCGAAGCGTGGCATTCCGATCAGAAAGCGGCGATCGGCGAGGGGTTCGCGATCTACCCGTCTCATAACCTGCACATGCTGCTCTACGCGGCGTCGATGGACGGCCAGGGCGCCATTGCGATGCAGGCGGGAAAGGATTACGCAAAGCTGACAGGAGATTCGTTCTATCAGGTCCTCACGATGATACGGTTCGGCCGCTTCGACGAAGTGCTCGAGGTGAAGAGCCGTCCGAAGGACGACATCCTCGGCGGCTTGTGGGACTTCGCCCAGGGCTACGCGCAGCTGAAAACCGGCAACGCCGATTTCGCGAAGGTGTATCTCGAGCGAGTCAGGAAAACCGCGGATACGTCGAAGGCGATGTTCCGGTTCCATTCGGCGAAGGATCTGCTTGGAACCGTCGCGAGCATTCTGGAAGGGGAGATTCTGTGGAGCGGCGGCGATCTTCCCGGGGCGATTGCGGCGTTCGAGCGGGCGTCGAAGGTTGAAGACGGCCTCGCCTACGACGAACCCGAGGCGCTGCCGTTCGCCGCGCGCCATTGGCTGGGTGCGGCGCTGCTCGAAGCGAATCGCTACGCCGATGCCGAGCGCGTGTTTCGCGAAGAGCTTGACGATCACCCGCACAACGGCTGGTCGTTAATAGGGCTGCAGAAAGCGCTCGCCGGCCGCGGCGCCACGTCAGCGGAGATCGACGCCGACTTTGCGAAGAGCTGGTCGCGCGCCGACACCTGGATTCGCACTTCGAGGTTCTAGTGGTGCAGGCACGCGTCACCGATGCTGTCGTGGAGTTCATTGTCTCCACGTCATTCGCCGCTCTTCCTGCCGAGGCCGTTGACGTCGGAAAGCGCTGCATCATCGACGGCCTTGGGGTGATGCTGGCCGGCTCCACGCAGGAGGCAGGCCGTATCCTGCGCGCATATGTGCACGAGACGGACGGCCACGCCGAGGCCACGGCATTCGGTCCCACGGCATTCCGTACCGGGGCGGCGTCGGCCGCGCTGCTGAACGGCACGAGCGGCCACGCGCTCGACTGGGACGATACCCAACTGGCGACGAGCGCAGATCGGATCTTCGGCCTGCTGACGCACCCAACGGTGCCGCCGCTCGCGGCCGCGCTCGCCATCGGCGAGCGCCAGCGCGTACCGGGCCGCGAATTTCTCGAGGCTTTCCTGATCGGCTTCGAGGTCGAATGCAAGATCGCCGAGGCGATTCATCCCAGTCACTACAAGAAAGGGTTTCACACGTCCGGCACGGCCGGGACCTTTGGAGCGGCGGCGGCCGCGGCCAGGCTGATGGGGCTCAATGCGGAAAAGACGGCGCACGCGTTGGCAATCGCCGCGAGCACAGCCTCCGGCATTCGCGTGAACTTCGGGACGATGACGAAGCCGCTCCACGTGGGCCGCGCCGCGCAAAACGGCATAGTGGCCGCCGAGCTGGCCGCAAGGGGTTTCACTGGCGGTAAGGGCGCGTTGGATCCCCCCTGGGGCTTTCTGCAGGTATTCGGGCACGGCGACCATTTCGATGCAGACTCGCATCGTCGGCAAACTCGGCAACCCGCACACGATCGTGTCGCCGGGTGTTTCGATCAAGCCATATCCCTGCGGCGTGCTGGGCCATCCAACGATGGACGCGATGCGGCGGCTGGTGATCGGCAACGACGTCCGGCCCGAACAGATCGCGGCGATCCGCGTGCGCGCAGGCTCGAACATCCTGAACCCTTTGCGCTACTCGATTGCCGGCAACGAGCTCGAAGCCAAATTCTGCCCGGCGTTCATGGTGAGCGCGATTGCGCTTCGCCGTAAGGCGGGAATCCAGGAGTTCAGCGACGCGTTCGTCCAGAGTGCCCCGGTGCAGGCGATGATGCGGAAGGTTGAGCGCGTGCTCGACCCGGAGATCGAGGAGAAGGGGTGGGAAAAGATTCGAAGCACCGTGGAGGTCGACCTCCTTGACGGCCGCACGCTCGTCGAACATGCCGACGAGCGCTACCGCGGCGGCCCCGACCTGCCGTTCACGCGGGAGGAGCTGTTCGAGAAGTTCAGCGACTGTGCGTCCCTCGTGCTGCCCGAGTCGCTGGTGGCCGAGACGTTCGCGATGGTCGATTCATTGGAGGAACTGCCCGACATCGGCGAGCTCGTGCGCGTGCTCGCCGGCACAGCCCCGCCAATCACGGCCGGAAGCTGATGGGCCTGGCGTGGATTTCGGTCGGCGCGCTGGTGCTCGCGGTGACGTTGAGCTGCACGACCACGATCAACGTCGGCATCCTGTCGATGGCGATGGCGCTGATTGTCGGCGTGTTTCTGGGCGGCATGACGCCCAACGCCGTGCTCGAAGGGTTTCCGACCGACCTGATGGTCACGCTCATCGGCGTGACACTGCTTTTCTCGATCGCGGAATGTAACGGCACGCTCGCGCGGTTGACGGGGCGTGCCACGCGCGTGTGCCGCGGGCATGCGGGTGTGCTGCCGATCATGTTCTTCGCCATTGGCTTCGTCGTGGCGACCATCGGCGCAGGCGCCACCCCCGCGAGTGCGCTGCTGGCGCCGCCCGCGATGGCGGTCGCCGCCCGGGCAGGCGTCCCCCCGCTGCTGATGGCCATCATGACCGGTAATGGCGCACTTGCGGGCACGCTGTCGCCGTTCGCGCCGACCGGGATCGTGGCCAACGGTGTGATGCAGCGCATTGGTTTGGGTGGCGTCGAGTGGCAGACGTTTGGCTACAACGCCCTGGCCCATACCGTCGTCGGGATTGGTGGCTTTCTGCTGCTTGGCGGCTGGCGCCTTTTTCTGCGCCGCGACGAATCTCCCGAGGCAGACGACGCGGATGCCGGTTCGATGGAACGGCGCCACTTGATAACGTCCGCGGGCATCGCCGTGCTTATTGGAACCGTAGCCGGGCTTGGCATGAACGTGGGGATGATGGCGCTCATCATTGCGACGGCGCTCATCCTGCTCAGGGTCGTGAACGAGGCCGAGGCAATCCAACGGATGCCGTGGGGCGTCATTCTGATGGTGACCGGCGTTACTGTGCTCGTCTCGATGATGCAGGAAACTCAGGGGCTCGCCTTGATCACGAGCGGCATCGCACACGCGTCAACTCCGGAGACGGTCGAACCAATCGTGGCGTTCGGCACCGGTCTCGTGTCTGTCTATAGCAGCACGTCGGGCGTGGTGCTGCCAGCGTTCCTGCCGATGGTGCCGGAGCTCGCGCAGCGGCTCGGAGACATCGATCCACTGAGCATCGCCTGGTCGATGAATGTCAGCGCCAGCCTTGTAGACCTGTCGTCGTTGTCTACCGTCGGCGCCCTGTACATCGCGGGCGCCGCGCCCGGCACAGACGTGAAAGCGCTATTCAATGGACTGCTCATCTGGGGGCTGTCGATGTCGGTCGTGGGCGCCTTACTCTGCTGGATCCTGTTCGGTTAGCGTTCACTGACGCGGCTAAATCGTTTTCGTTGCGCCGCCGTCTGCGTCGATGAGAGACTCCGTGCAGGAAACGGCCTTCCGGGCTCACGACGAAGACGATCAGATTCGCGATGTCTTCGGGCTCGCCGATCCGGGTGACTTGCTCGGTCTCGATGAATAATCTCGCGGCCGCCTCGAGCGGGATGTTACGTTCCAGCGCGAGTGCGGCGAGACGTTTCTCCAGCCGTTCCGTTCTGATGGCGCCGGGATTGACGGCGTTGACCTGGATACCGGCGCCGAGTCCGGCCGCGGCAAGCGACTTCGTCAGCGACAGGAGAGCGGCATTCACCGAACCTCCGACCGCGAACGACGCGCCAGGCGTTCTGCCGCCCACGCCGGCGATGTTGACGACCGAGCCGCCCGCATCGCGGAGCCACGGCCATGCCGCTCGGAGTAGCCGAACGGCGCCAAAGTACTTGAGCGCGAAGCCGTCGACGAAATCTTCGTCGGACAGTTCGAGAAATTCTCCGCGCCTGGTTGCACCGGCGTTGTTGATGACGATATCGATGCGGCCATACCGAGCCACCGTGAAATCGGCGAGCCGGGACGGTGCATCCGGTGCTCGGAGATCGAGTGAAATGGCGCAGGCCCCACCACCCGCATCTGCGATCTCACGCTCCACCGAGGCGAGGCGTTGCTCGTCGCGCGCGCACAGCACGCACGAGGCGCCCTCCTTAGCAAGCGCGCGGGCGATGGCACGTCCAATCCCTCGACTGGCTCCGGTGATGATGGCGGCTTTGCCCTGAAGTGACATGGATAGATGATATTGCCATGCGAAAGCTGACTGCCGTGGTACTTCCTGCCGTCTTGTTCGTATTTCTCGTGTTGTGCGGACCGGCGCGTGCACAGAAGGGAGCCGGGACGATTGCGCCAGCCGACCTTCTCGCCGGACTCACGAACCCGGAACGATGGGTCACATTCTCTGGCGACTACTCAGGACAACGACACAGTCCGCTCACGCAGATCACGCCATCCAATGTTGGTGCGCTGAAAGAGCAGTGGGCGTTCGACTCTCGCCTGCCGGTCGGGAACCGCGGAACGGAGGCGACGCCCCTGTTCTTCGACGGGCGCCTCTACGTGACCGGGCTCGCCGGCCACGCGTGGGCGTTGGATGCACGAACCGGTCAACCCTTATGGACATACCGGCGCGAGTCTCCCTCGGGGATGCTCAACTGCTGCGGCGCGATCAATCGCGGGTTCGCTGCGCTGGGAGAGGTGCTTTACATGGGCACGGTGGACGCGCGGCTGATCGCGTTGAGTGTGAAGGACGGCTCCGTCATCTGGGAGTCGCCGATAGCGGACGGCTCGAAGGGATATTCGGTGACGATGGCGCCGCTCGTCGTGAAAGACAAAGTGATCGTGGGCATCAGCGGATCGGAGTTCCCCACACGGGGATTCATCGATGCCTACAACGCCAGAACCGGAGCCCGCGAGTGGCGTTTTTACACCGTCCCGGGGCCTGGAGAGCCAGGCAGCGACACCTGGCCGACGGCTGAAGCCATGGCGAAGGGCGGTGGCGGTGTGTGGGTGGCGGGGAGTTACGACCCCGATCTGAATCTCGTTTTCTATGGCACCGGCAATCCCAATCCTGCGTACTACGGACAGGACCGTCTGGGCGACAACCTCTATACGAGCTCGCTCGTTGCGCTCGACGCCGACACGGGACGGCTGCGGTGGCATTATCAATTCACGCCCCATGACCTGCATGATTGGGATGCCGCGCAGGTCCCGGTTCTCGCGACGGTCGCTCTGAAGCAAGGGATGACCAGGGTCGTCATGGCAGCCAATCGCAACGGCTTCTTCTACGTCCTCGATCGCGCCACTGGAAAAGTGTTGCTGGCGCGTCCCTTCGTGCAGACCGCCTGGGCGAAAGAGATCGCTGCCGACGGGCGCCCGGTCGTACTGAAGGATCTGGGCACGCCCGACGCCTGCATTCCCGATCACAGAGGCGCAACCAACTTTCCGCCGCCGTCGGTACGACCCGGTTCGCGGGCTCTTCTTCGTCACGGCGCGTGAAACCTGTGCGACTTATATGCCGGGTCCGCCGACCGAGCCGCCGCCGGGCAAAGTCACGATGACGATGGGGAGAGGTCCGCAGCGTGTGAGCGACATCGACAGCTATCTGGTGTTGCGCGCGATCGACGTGTCCTCAGGCGAGAAGAAGTGGGAGATCAAGTACAACCTATTGCCATCGACCCGTATGCTCGCGTTTGGTGGAGGCGTCCTCTCGACGGCTGCGGGACTTGTGTTCGCGTCCGATGACGAAGGAAATTTCAGAGCCGTCAGCGCCGACGATGGACGAGTGTTGTGGCAGACGTCGCTCGGCGCATCACCCGCAGGCGCCGCCGCAATGACATACATGCTCGATGGCCGCCAGTGGGTCGTGATCGCTGCGGGTGCGACGGTCAAGGGTTTCGCACTGCCGTGAATAACGACATGACCAAAAGTTGGTCACGCAAAGATACTCGGATACGACGTCATGATTCTGATTTTGTGCGTGTTAGACTGCAGATGTGTTGAGAAATTCGAATTCGTCTTCTGACGATCGCGATGCAGTTCCTCGGGCGCGCGTCCGCAACGGCAGCGGCACTGACAAGAAGACATTGACGATCCTCGTGGTCGACGATGACGAAACGAACCTCACGCTGGCGCGAGCGATGCTCGAGGCCGACGGATTCGCCGTCGTCACGGCGGTCGACGCGATGTCCACCTTCGACGTACTGAAGGACGTGGATCCCGCGCTCATCCTGATGGACATTCAGCTGCCAGGAATGGACGGGTGGGAGTTGACGCGGCGCCTGAAGAAAAATATCGCGACCAGCCACATTCCCGTCATCGCCGTGACCGCCTACGGCACGCAGGGCGACGCCGAGCGCGCGCGCGAAGTCGGTTTCGTGGAGTTCGTCGCCAAGCCTGTAAGCACCCGCGAGCTCCCGTCGATTATTCGCAAGCACCTCGGACTCTAACGCTTCCTATTCGACACGCGCTTCGCTCGACGTCACGTCGGCCGTGCGGGCGGTGACGTGTCTCGGCAGCTTTGCGTAAAACGTGCTGCCCGCTCCAAGCTCCGTGTGGACGCCAACGGATCCACCCTGCGCCTCCACGATCCGCTTCGTGAGTGCCAGGCCCAGTCCTGTTCCCTTGTGCTGTTTCGCCGTGCTCGCATCGAGCTGCTGAAACTCGACGAACAGGCGGTTGAGATCTTCCTCCTTGATGCCGATGCCCCAATCTTCGACTTCGACGCTGAAATGATCGGCCCCGTCGGCGCGGACCCGCACTTCGACGCGGCCGTGTTCGCGTGAGAACTTGATGGCGTTCGAAAGGTAGTTGTAGAGCACCTGCTTGAGCCGGTTCGGATCGAGGTGCACATCGCCGATGTCCGGTGCGACCGACCGTCTCAATACGGATGTCGCGCTGACGCGCGAGCCCGCCGGCGATCGACGCGACGTCCTCGACGACGGCTGCGAGCTGAACGCGCTCCGGCTTCAGATCGATCTTTCCTGATTCCACCTTCGCGAGATCGAGGATGTCGTTGATCAGTTGCAGCAGATGTCCTGCGCTCTTCAAAATGAGCGAGCTGAACCGGGCATATTTCGGCGGCATCGGCCCGAGCCGCTCGTCGGCCATCATCTCGGCGAATCCGATGATCGAATTGAGCGGCGTGCGCAGCTCGTGCGACATGTTCGCGACGAACTCTCCCTTCAGGCGGCTGCCTTCCTGGATGCGGCGGTTTTCGATTTCGAGCACCTGGCGGCGTGCCGCCTCTTCACGAGCCTGCGCGTCGCGCTGCGACTCCAGCAGGAGCTTGTGCTTCGTGATGTCGCGCGCAATCTTCGAGGCCCCGATGACTCTGCCGTCCGGCGCGCGAATGGGGGAGACGGTCAGCGAAATGTCCATGGGGCGGCCCCATTTGTCGTGGCGGATCGTTTCGAAATGTTCCACGCGCAAGCCCGCGCGTATCCTGCCGAGCACGTAGGTTTCTTCACTGAGCCGCTCCGGCGGAATGACGCGGGTGATCGATTGTCCGATCATCTCGTCGGCCGTGTAGCCGAACATCCGCTCGGCTGCGGCGTTCCACGACGTGACGATGCCGTTCAAATCCTTGCTGACAATGGCATCGTCGGACGACTCCACGATTGCACCGAGCCGGAGTGCCGCCATGTCGGATTGCTTCCGCTCGCGGATGTCGCGCGCGATCTTCGATGCGCCAATCAGCCTGCCCGCTGCGTTGCGGATGGGCGACACCGTGAGCGAGATGTCGATGAGCTCGCCGTCCTTGGTCTGGCGAACCGTTTCGAAGTGCTCGACCGAGAGCCCTGCGCGGATCCGGTCGAGGACATATTTCTCTTCGTCCAGACGCGAGGCTGGAATGATCACGGTAATCGACCGGCCGACGATCTCCTTGGCGGAATAGCCGAACACACGCTCCGCCGCAGGGTTCCACGACGTGACGATGCCATTGAGATCTTTGCTGATGATGGGATCGTCGGAAGACTGCACGATGGCCGCGAGGCGCAGCTGGGCGAGCTCCGCCATCGTGCGTTCGCGAATATCGCGCACAATTATCGATGCGCCGATGACCTGGCCAGATGTGTTGAGGATCGGCGAAATCGTCAACGACACATCGATAAGGCTTCCGTCTTTCGCGGCCACCACCGTTTCGAAATGGGAAATGTCCTGGCCCTGCCACACGCGCTTCAGGGTGGCAATCTCCTCATCACGCCTGTCGGGAGGGAACAGCATGAGCGTGGAATGGCCGACCGCCTCGGCGGCCGAGTATCCGAACAGCCGTTCCGCCGCGGTGTTCCACAACGTGATCGTGCCGTCGAGGTCGTGCGCGACGATGGCGTCCTCGGACGACGACACGATTGCGGCGAGGTACGCTTCGGCCGGGGGCGGTGTTAGCTTCGACATCCAGCGGCCATTATCGATCGTAAGGGCGGCAGCATCGGAAGCCCGAGTGCTGCGCTGATTGCTTCCGCCGGCGATCCCGGATTGTGTAATGATCTGAGCGCACGCGCCCGTAGCTCAGTGGATAGACCTTCTAAGCCGAACAGGAACGAAGTCGATGACGGCCGACCGCAGAATATCGCGGTCGGTTATCTTTCACCTTGGCCTCGTGTGGCCTCGTTTAGTGCCGTTTCCCGCCGGCCGTTGCAAATTCTTGCAAACACCCCCACCGCATACCCATTGAGTGGCCCCGGGTAGGCCCACTGCCCTCAGCATGAAAGGCAAAGATTTTCTATTTTTTTTGAATCACAGCTGAGAGCAGGTTCAAAGTGAATGCTACGATCCGACCGACCCATGCCGTTCTCGCTCCAACGGTTCTCTCACTTGCGCTCGCATCTCTACCATGTCACCCATTGGCAGAACGTGGAACGGATCAAGCGCACGTCGCTGTTTGAGTCGGCGGGCGTCCTGCTCACCAAGGCACAACGTCTAGACGTGGCGCGCCGCCGTCGTGCCCATGCCCTCCCGGTCACTATCGATGGCGAACCCACCGTCATCACGGATCTCAGACTCGCCTGCACCAAGGTAACGTCAGTCTTGGAGATGGCTGGTAATTTGAGAATCTAGTCGAACACCTGAACCAGCACGTATTCTTCTGGCCGGGAACGGTAACAAAGCGAGTTGACGCCGCTCTGCGCTACTTCGCCAGATATGCAGCCCAACGGCCAGTAATCATCGCTGTGCCGACAGCCTCGCTGTTTGCCGAGAATTCATCAACCGAGCCGCTGTTCTGCAAATTCAACTCAGGTGCGCCGAGGTGCGTCAAAGGGAGACGTAGGGCCGAACACATTTCAGACTTCCAGCAGCTGCGATTTTCCTGTAGGCGCGGTCGTGGAGGTTGTGTTCCGCGGTTCCGTGTGCCTGCCGCCAGACTGGGGGTTCAAGGCAGACGTCTAGGCCTGGTCGCAGCGGCGAACCGGACCGCGAACTGATCGAGCACTTCTTGAAACCGAACATCTAGTCTGGCTGCGACGCCTTCGGTGACATGCCCAGGAACTCCACCATAAAAAGGCTCAGCAATCGCCCCCGTGATGCACGCCAGCGTGTCGGCGTCTCCACCGAGCGAGATTGCGTTGCGAATCGCGTCCTCGAAGTCGTCGGATTCCAGAAACGCAGTGATCGCCTCCGGCACGGTGCCTTGGCACGTCACGTCGAAGGCGTATGTGGTGCGGATTGAGTTGAGGTCGCGCGTCAGGTCGTAGCCGAATGTATCTGCAACGAAAGTCTTGATCGCTGGTTTGTCGCCACCGGTGCGAGCAAGAAATACAGCTCCCGCTACTGCCTTTGCACCCTTGATTCCCTCAGGGTGACTATGTGTCACGCCTGCAGATCGTTCGGCTTCGCACAGCACCTCGCCCAGCGTCTGGAACGCATACGAAACTGGGCTTACACGCATGGCCGAGCCATTGCCATAGCTGTTATACGGCACTCGGCTGCGCCGGCGCGCCCACTGCATGAACCCCGCTCCATATACGGCGTCGGGATATTCGCTGAAATACTCGTGGAAGCAATCGATATAGTCGCCTCCGCGCAACAGCGCGTCAGCTACGGCAACCGTCATGACGGTGTCGTCGGTAAAACGGCTGCGAGGGGTAAAGAGAGGAAAATCTTTCGTTTTCGTCCCCGCATGCTCGTGAACCGAGCCGATGATGTCGCCTGCGATTGCGCCGAGCATTGCGCCACATTAACGGATCCAGAGGTCGATAGAGCGAGAAAAGGCCTCGAACTTCACTGGCGTTGTACTGAATAACTGTTCCCGCCATGCCAACATAAGCCAGACAGACACTTACCTGAACGCCGGTCGCATGGCTCTGCACGACTCAATTAGGCGATTCGATGCCGTTCGTTGCAATCCTGTTGCAAACGAATCAGCCGCAGAGCATCGGCCTTCCGGCAACGCCGCGGAGCAAGCAGAGCAGAAAGACTTGTTACACTAGCACTTCCACGTCCAACGCGCCCGTAGCTCAGTGGATAGAGCACCGGCCTTCTAAGCCGGGGGTCGCAGGTTCGAGACCTGCCGGGCGCGCCACTTTTTTAAGTGCCGACTGACAAATGACTGACAATCGGTAGCGCCTCAAGTTCACTTACTGGCCCCTACTGGCTGACCGCCCGGAGCTGGCGGCGGCGTTCCCACACGCCGGTCATGGCTTTCCGCAGTTCTTCGTCCGTGATGTTCAGGTACCGCTGCGTCTGCTTGATGTCGGCGTGGCCGAGCATCAGTTGGATCGTGCGGATGTCCACTCCGTCGCTCAGGAGCCGACATGCGCCTTCGTGACGGAGGTCGTGCCAGTGCAGGTCGATTTGCCGTAGCCTGACGCGATCGACGCGAGCACCGGGTTTCGTGCGCTTGGTGTCATGGCCGTTGGCGAGCAGGAGCAGGGATTCCCACGCTGTCTTGAAGCTGGCCACGAACTCGCCGGCGGGCGAGCCGAACACGAACGCACTTGGGCCGAGGGTCGTGCGGCGTTTGAGGATCGGTGTCAGGCGTCCTTGCGGGTCGAACGGAATACGGCGGTTCTCCGCATCTTTCGCGTGGCGGCCAGGAATGGCGATCTGGTGCCGCTCCCAGTCCACGTGCCTGTTCTGGATACGTAGCATCTCGCCCTGACGACAGCAGGTCTCAAGCGCGCCGATGACGCGATCGTGCATGGATGAGCCGACGTATTTGTGCTCGGCGTTGCTCATCTCTCCGCATGCGGCCAGAAGCGCCTGCTCCTCCTGGAGTCCGATTCGACGGTCGCGTTTCGTTTCCTCCTTTGTCTTGATGTTCACGCCGAATCGGTGGAACGGCGTCGTCGTCAGGTACGGTGGATCCTGGAACCGGCCCCAGTTGATCGCCGCACGCAGTGTGCTCAAGGCACGATTCACGGTTGCGACCTCCCGTCCTTTGCGATACGCCGCCTTGAATCGAAGGATGTCGCTCGGCTTCTCCAGTGCGGTGACCGGTAGATCGCCCAACACCGCCTTGATTGCCTTTAGTCGGCCTCTGATCGTCGCCGGATCTCGCAATCCTTCGGCCTCGACGTAGTTGGTGTAGTAGAGGTCGAGGAAGTCGGCGATGGTCAGACCAACCGCAGCCCTCGGTACGTTCGGCGGTATGCGCGGATCGCGTCCGCCGATGATCTCCGCGAGAAACTTCGGCTCCCAGAGCTTCTCCGCAGTCTGCTTCACCGTGACCGCGTCTGTGGCACCTCGCGCCAGCGCGAAATCATCTACCCGCATGCGCCAGCGCTTGCGTTCATGCATCACATCGAACCACCAAGGGTGTTCGCACCGCGGGCAGGCTCGACAGCCCTTTTGCTGACAGATTTTTCTAACGGCCATTCGATCCTCCTCTTCGTTTACGAGACTCTCGTCGGTACTCCTCGTCGAATCCAGTCCAGCACATCGCTGGGATGAAACCTCCTTCCTCTTACGCCAAACCGTTGTGAGATCAGCAGACCGCGCAAGTACGCGCGGCGTACCGTCTCTTCGTGGCAGCCGATAAACTCGGCAACCTCGAGCGCAGTCATTAGGTGATTCGGCAGCCCGCCTGTCGCCGACGTGGCATCTGCGACGAATTGCGAGTTGCTCGAAGTATGCTCCGACTCCCGGTAGACCTGTTTTCCCATGCCCATTCCTCCACGCAGCTGTGGCGCCGAAACGGGTTCCGACGCCGGATTCTTCGTGTTGACATCTCGAGCTGGTGATTGCCGCGGGGTGATCGCCCTGAAGACGATCACCGTCGAAGCCAGCTCGGTGGGTGGGGACTCAGGCCGGAAGCGCTGAGCGTCCGGTCCGATCAGCCGCTGAACGGATGTCGGTGCGTTGCGATGGTCGCGAGCGCATCGAGCCTCCGAATGGCAATGCTGGCGACAGCTCGTGGCGAGGATGGCGCGCGCAGACGCCGCTTTATGGGTGTCCGGTCTTCGGTCGGTTGCGCTTCAGTGCGGCAGGCCCTTTGCCGAACCGCAGTAACGAGCGCGAAGTCGCGTTGTGTGCCGTTGCCTCGAGTGTCCTCAGACCGTCTCGGGTTTTCTATTCGGCTGCGATCCTAAACAACCGTTTCGGTGTTGCTCCTTGCTGTGCCCTGAGGGCGAGCAGTTCGAAAGACGCTCCACGTAACCTAAGGCCGTCATGGAGGAGTGGCGATTGATCGCCACGCGAGATAAACCGAACTTACGCCCGTCGGTAAGGACGTGTCAAGAGGCTATTTCGCACCGAAGTCGAGAGGTTGCCTGCGCTCGATTCTAGAACGCTAAATGCGATTCAGCCGCGACCGCGGGTTTCACAACTTGGGACGAGACGACGGTCCTTCATAGTAGCGGGCATTGTTCGCACCAATTCACCTTGACATTCTATGTGAGTGGTCTTAGGCTCCGCCTAGAATGTCTACTGAAGATCGCGTCGAACTGCTCCAAGGCACCTTGGATCTCCTGATCCTCCGCACCCTGCAGTTCGGACCGGCTCACGGTCACGCCATCGCCAAGGCGATCGAACACAGCTCCGAGGATGTGTTGCTCGTCGAGGAGGGATCGCTTTACCCAGCTCTTCATCGCCTGATCAAGCGCGGGTGGGTCGTCTTCGAGGGGGGCATCTCGGAGAACAATCGAAAGGCAAAGTTCTATCGGCTCACGCCCAAAGGCAAGAAGCAGCTCGCGCTCGAAACATCTAAGTGGGAGAAGTTCGTCCGGGCAATGGCTCGCGTGCTGAGACCCGCATGAAGAAGCAACATCCGCTCTCTGATCTTGACGCCGACATCCGCGATCACATCGAGCGGGAGACGCAGGACAACATTGAGCGAGGGATGTCGCCTGAGGAGGCACGGTCCGCGGCCTTGCGGAAGTTCGGCAATGTCACATTGGCCAGCGAGGAGACACGTGCAGTGTGGATTCCCGTGTGGCTGGATCAGCTTCGACAAGATGTCCGCAATGCTCTGCGGTTAGCGCGGCGTTCGCCAACGTTTGCCGTCACCGCAGTTCTCACGCTAGCCATTGGTCTCAGTCTCACAATTGCGATTTTTGCCATTGCTAACTGGGTCCTGTTGCGACCGATACCTGGTTTGACCGACCCAGACAACGTCTCGATCGTAGGGGTTGGCACATGGATGGCGAACGGATCTCTGCGCGTCACGGGCGTCTGTACCCGAACTATCGCGACATTGCCACTCGTCTCAAATCCGCCGCGATTGGCGGATATCAACCAGAGACCCTGATCGTCATGCGAGAGGGCCATGGCCCGCGGCAGATGAGCGGGCAATTCGTTACGGCGTCCTTCTTCGAGGTCTTAGGGGTCAGAATGGCTGCCGGACGGCCGTTCACATCCCAGGAGGACATCCCAGGTGCGGTGACCCCTGTCGTCGTGATTAGCGAACGGCTCTGGGCATCCGCGTTCAATCGCGATCCTGCAGTGCTCGGGCAGTCGTTACGCATCAACGGCCATCCCTTTACGATCATCGGTGTAACGGGAGGCGGATTTCGTGGACTCGACCGGGTCGCACAAAACGACGTTTGGTTGCCGGGTGCTACCTATCCGCTCGTCAATCAGCACAAGCTCACCTTCGCCGAACGCAACCGCGGCTTCCTGTACCAGTTTGTCGTTCGATTGTCGCCAGGTGCGACTTGGCAGCAAGTGGAATCCGAGCTGCAATCATTTGGCCCCTGGCTTGCGGCGCAATATCCGAAGGAGAACGAACTCTTCAAGACTTCCGGCTTCCATCTGGTCGGACGTCTCGGGGCCTCGTTCTTTTCCGGTCGGCAGCGCCTGGTCACGCTGACGGGAGTGATGATGGGGATCAGCGCGCTCGTGATGCTCATCGCGTGTGCGAATGTCGCCGGCTTACTGATGACGAGGGGTATGGGTCGGGCACACGAAGTTGCGCTTCGCAAGGTACTGGGCGGCGGCAACTGGAGGCAATTGCAACAACATCTCATCGAAGGGGTGGTGTTGTGGCTCGCTGGCGGCGCGGTGGCGATTCTGTTGGTGTGGGGAGCGAGCCGACTGGTTGCTGGTACGCCCATTCCATGGCTGCGCATTCGGGAAGCCGACATCGCGTTGGACTGGCGGGTGGTCGTGTTTTCGACCGGCGTGTCACTGTCGTGTGGGCTATTGTTCTCGGTTTTACCGGCGCTTCGGACACTTCGCGCCGAACCCGCGGACACGCTACGAAATACCAGCCCGACAATGAGCCGCCCGACGTTCACAACGGGAATCGTGCTGGCCGTCTTTCAATTGTCGGCCTCGCTGACGCTCCTCGTCGGCGCTGTGCTACTCGTGGCCACGCTGCGGCATTTGGCCGCGGTCGATCTCGGCTTCGTGCCCTCCAATGTATGGGCGTTCGAAGTCACGCCAGGCAGCGTTGGATACTCCGAGGAAAGAGCCTTCGCTTACTACCAGGAATTCAGCAATCGGCTTTCACGGAACGCCGGGGTTGCGTCGATGGCGATGGCGAGCTCCGGTCCGCTTTTCATGGCCACGCGCTTGACAACGCGTCTCAGACGATACGGCGATTTCACCGATCAATCGCTCCACGCGCCGTACGAGCATCTCGTCCTTTCACCGGCGTACTTCGAAACGCTGAGCATTCGCCTCGTTCGTGGCCGTGATTTCTCTCAAGCGGACATGGGCGCTCCCGGCCGCGCCGCCGCCCCGGTCGTCGTGCTCAGCGAATCGCTGGCGCTCAGCCTCTTTGGCACGATTGAGGTGATCGGCGAGTCTGTCGAGTTTCCGACCCTTGCACGCAAAGACCAGCGCCATGAAGTGATTGGCGTGGTCGACGATGTCCACCAGTTCGACATTGCGGAGGATCCACCCCAACTCGTCTACGTTCTCCGGGGCTCAAAGGAGCCCATCCCGACCAGCGCGATGATGCTGATCCGAACGCCTGCCCCGCGAGATATGACCGCGGAAGTCAGAGCAGTGGCTGCATCACTGAATGCATCGCTGCCAATCGCGGACGTGATCCCATTGACCGTCGCCGTGAAAAACGCCAGAGCCGAGTGGGACGCCCTGGCGAAGTTGATCGGTTTCGTTGCGGCGGTTGCTAGCTTTCTTGCCGCGTGTGGGCTGTACGGTGTCGTGGCATTCGGCGTTGCGGCACGGCAACGCGAGTTCGGCATTCGCATGGCGCTGGGTGCAACGGCGGGAGAGATTCGGCGTTTGGCTTTGCGTACGGCCGCCACGATCGTCGGCGTCGGCATCGTGCTCGGGCTCGGCGGGGCGGCAGCGTTGAGTAGGATCCTGGAGAATCGTCTCGTCGGTGTGGAACCGTTCGATTCCGTGAGTTGGGCGCTCGCGGTGATCGGCCTGGCCAGTGTTTCTTTCATTGCAGCGTTACCGCCAGCGCGCCACGCGACGACGGTTGATGTGGCAGACACGCTTCGGTCGACATGAGAACGCAGATTGATCAGCAAAGGGCAATTTCACGGCGGAGGCCTAACCGGAGCGTGGCGTGAAGGCGGGATGGTGTCGCTTCAGCCAACTAAAGGTGGTTCCGTTCACGTAGTCCCTTGGCCCTGACCCTCGAGGAGATGGTCGCGCAGTTGCCTGGTGCCAGGTTCGAGTTCCTGATCGCCAACATTCCGCCGAAAAAAGGTTGAGGACTTCAACTGGACTTAGTACTAACTGATTAGTGGTCAAATGGCCCGCCACTGTCCCGTGCTCACCGAGCAGCAGCTCAAAATCATGAAAGTCGTGTGGAACCGTGAGACGGCCACGGTTCGCGATGTGTACGAAACCCTGCGCACGAAGCGGCAAATTGCCTATACGACGGTCATGACGATGATGCGGATTCTCGAACGGAAAGGGCACTTGAGGGTCAATCGTGCCGACCGCGCGTACCGTGTACCGGCCGGCGCATCGAGCAGTCGTCGCTGCCAAGAGTTCCAATCGTGAGCCTCAATCTTCAACAGGCTGGGATAGTCGCTCCGGCAAATGCCGATCGACAGGGAGCGCGCTGGGCGGGTCAAGGGCGCGGCAGCGGCGAGCGCAGCGAGCGGACCCTTGACGCGCCCAAGCGCTCCCGCAGAATGGATCGGCGGAGCGACGGCTGCTTCAGCCCCGACTGAGCTTCTTAACCAGCCGCCCAACTTCCCGGAGGTTGAGGAATTCGCCGGGCCTCATCACGCTCACCGCGTGATACCGCTTCCGATCAAAATGGCCAGGAAGGCGCGCAAGTTCGAAGATGAGCGCCGACGCGTTGTTCTCGGCCGGGAAGGTCGCGAGCTTCAGAATGCAGGTGTCAAGGACGACTCGCAAGGTATGGTCTGGCGCGTCGCAGTGCCCGCGCGCGTCGCTTAGCTTCGACGAACGCAACCGCTTCTGTCTCGGTCATCGTCATGCCGTGGTTCTGGCGGTGTGCTCGCGCCAGCGCCGGAGTGAGCTTGAACCGGACGACCTTGCCTTCAACGTCGGCTGCCGCAAACATGACACCAGCGTACGCAAAGAAGCTGACCGACACAAGCGACAGCCGTCAGCCATTGAGTCCGGCGCTGTCAAGGGCATGCGCTCACGCCGCGCGACGCTCCGCAGATTTGACCAGCAACCGCCCTAACACGCACGGTGGAACTGAGCACGCAGAACCGAGACGTGAACGACCCTTGAAAGGGCGCGGGGACGCCATCGTGAGCGCCACACGGGGTCGTTCACGTCTCGGTTCCGTACCGACCTCAACTTGAACCGCAGACAGGGCGGCAAAGAACGCCGCCCCACTTGGCGCGCGGCTTCCGACCGCAAATCCCTCCAGCGGTAGTGAGTTGGAGACAGGCGACTCCTCTCGCAGGCTAGAGAAGTCCTGAGCTTCCGAATAGAGATGAAGGGGTTAAGGACGGGGGTTGAGGACGTGCGAGGCTTGTGTCCCCCCTTGTGGCCCCCTTCTCAACCCCCACAGTGACGGACGGCTGGGTAACCAAGGGGGAGAGATGTCGATAGTTGTGAGGGAGGATGATGCATTCGACGCGGCCCGTTCCAGCCGCCAGCGCGTCGGCGATTACGGATGAGAAGACCGCCTCGAAGACGGCGTCGCCGTACTTCAACCAACGTCGATACAGCAACGTGAACCGCGGGCTTCCGAACACCTTCGCGCCGACGTCCAGGAATCCCTGAGTCTGCGGGTGGACAGGTCCCTGGCTCGCTTTCCGGCGATTGTCAAAGTACCACTTGAGCTCGTTGATCGTCGCGGGATGAACTGGGCTCTCGAGTTCCTCGCGGATGACGGTCTGATAGCCGTCGTAGAAGCGGTCGAGCGGTCGTGGAAAGACGAGCCGAATAGTCCAAGCTGAGACCGCGCGGAGGAGTTTGGCGTTGTCCTGCAGGAACGTTCGGAGACCGTCGGTCGACGGCTCCGTGGCGAGGTACACGAGCACGGCTTGACCATTGGAATCGATACCGATGGGGAACCTGTCAGACCCGACGCAGCGGCGTTCAGACATAGGTTCGGCCAAGTTCTGTGCGTGTCCCGCTGGCGTGGATCCGGTCAGGGTTGGCTGGTACGTGAGGGTCTCAGAGGCGCTTGTCAGCCAATTGAGATCGGGACTCGCGAGCACCGCATCGAGCAGCATCAGACGCTGCACGGCGCCGCGTGCCGGCACCGGCCGACGATACCGGCTTTTCGGTTCACCGATCGCGTAATAGAGCCGCTTGGAATGCAGGTGGTACAGCCGCGCGCGGTTGTGGACGCAGTTGCTGGCGACCGCGTACCCTCGTCTGACGAGCCTGTCGAAGAAAGCATTGCATCTCCTGCCGCCGTTCGCGATCCCGGCGAAGCTCGCGTATTGCCGCGGGACGCACACGCCGGCGTGCCGCATCACGAGCACGAGGAAGCGCGCCTGGCGCTCCGTGAAGCGGAAATCGACGACCGCCTGGATCCGTTCGTCGAGAGTCACTACCAGAACTCCTCAGCAAGTCCGCCGTGGCGGCCACCACCACCCCGGCCCCCGCCGCTGCGCCCACCGATCCGGAGGCTCGATCCCCCGTAGCACGAGAAGCCCGAGCGAGCCACGCTCGCGGCGTGCGCGCCGCGGTAGTGCTCCGTCGTTACTTCGATGTCGTCGTGGTCCCATCGGCCATCCGGTTCCTGGTACTCAATGCGGAGGTCCGGGAAATGGACCTCCTCATCGAGGTACGGGAGGTCGTGTTCGAGTGCCCAGTCACGGATCTCTTCCGCTGTGCGATCGGGATGACCGTCGTAGTCGTTTCGGTCCCGATCCCGCTCGTGGAGCCACTTCTGGTAGTCGCGCTTAAGCTCGTAGTCGAGCAACACGCGATCGACGCGCGCGCCGCGCTCGTGAAGGCGTTCGGCTTCACGCTCATAGGCGCGATAGACCTGGACGTCGTGCTCTAGTTCCCGTTCGCGTTTGAGGCCCGCGTAGAACGTCTGCTGCTGCCCGTGGTCGCGGTCTCGGTGGCTCTCCAAGAGGCTCCGGCCCTCCTTCGTCAGCACGACCGCTTGGTCGCGATAACCAGGGACGCGGACGGTCTCGATCAGCCGTTGTTCGCGGAGATGCCGTAGGTCGGCAGACCTCGGATCGGCAGGTCGATCGTGGTGGTCTCGGAGATCACGACTGGAGACCACTCGAAATGCGCCAACAGTCGCCAGCGTACGCGACTCCGAGCCGCGTAAGGAGTAATCACGGTCGCGATGGCGAACGATCTCACGCTCCAATCCGCGCGGCAGGTGGACGTGCCGCGCGAACATGGCCCGTGGCTCCCGATCGCGCTCACGACCGTCGCGGTCGCGCCCGGCCCAACGTGCATCATCACGACGATCTCGGCCATGCTCATCAGAGGCTTGCCGATCGCTTCCTGGACCTCGGCCGAGCGTCCGGGCATCCTTGTCATCGCGGTCACGCGCTCGGAAGTCGCGTTGCCTCCAGTCGTCATCGCGATTGCGGTCGTCAGAGGCATCACGGTTCCCGCGATTCGGCGTGTTTTCGTGCCGCTCGTCGTCGCGCGAGTCGTAGTCGCGAGGGTCAAAATCGAACATGCTGCCCTCCGGTGAATCCCCTTTACAATGTCGATATGCTCATTGCCTTCGGGAAGGTGACCAACGGTCGCGTTGAGGTCGATGCCGACCTGCCGGAAGGCGCATCTGTGAGTGTGCTCGTGATGGAAGGCGACGGCACCTTCGAGGCAGACTCGGAAACAGCAGACTCGGAAACAGAGGAGATGCTGCTCGAAGCAATCGCGCAGTGCCGTCGCAGCGGCACGACGCCGATGGTGCAGTTTCTCGAGGAGCTGCGGCGAAAGGAATGAAGCCCGCTGTGCGCCAACGAGCCCGACACCGTGACGAGGTGACCCGATGAACGTCGAGTTGACAGCCGATCAGCGCGCCTTCGTCCAAAAGGCCATCGAGAGCGGAAGGTTTAGCCGCGAGGAAGAGGCCGTTCAGGAGGCTTTGGCTCTGTGGGAGAAGCGTGAGCGCAGGCGCCTTGAGATCATCGCGATGATCGACGAAGCGGACGCCTCTCTCGCGCGCGGCGAAGGGCGGGTGTTCACGAAAGAATCGACACCGGTGCTCGTTGATGAAATCAAGCAGCGCCTTCGTCGCCGAATCGCCGCCGAACGTTCCGACACCTCGCGCTGATGGCGTACCGCCTCGCACCGCAAGCCGAAGCGGATCTCGAGGACATCGCGTTCTACATCTTTCTCGAGAGCGGCAGTCTCGAAATCGCCGATCGTGTGATCCAGTCGATAGCGGAGCGCTTCGACTTGCTTGATGCGTACCCGCGCGCTGGCCGCGCTCGTGACGATCTCCGGCCCGGTATCCGCGGTTTTCCTGTGAGCGACTACGTGGTTCTGTACCGCATCGAGCGTGCCGACGTGGTAATCGTTCGTGTCGCCCGAGGCAGCCGCGATCTCGAAGCGCTGCTAGACGACGAATAGCGGTCGTGAGGCCTCGTGCCGCTAGACGACTGACAAATGACTGACAATCGGTAGCGGCTCGGGGTTGGGTCGAGTGCCCTCGGGCGTGTGAAAACGTCAACAAAAACGGGGGCAGCGGCTCCACGCTGCCCCCGGCTGTCTCATACCCACGGCCTTCTAAGCCGGGGGTCGCAGGTTCGAGACCTGCCGGGCGCGCCACATTTTCGATCTCCGTGTGGCACAGGTGTGACACTTCGTCACGCATTCTGGCCGCCTGTGAGTCGCTGCTCCCGGTCGCCAACGGTCAACGAGGATGCGATGAACACCTGGGAGCACCGCTATCGCCGGCACCTTGTGAAGCCACAATCGCTTCTTTGCCTGAGTGGGACAGCACCGACATCGCGCGTGAATTTCTTCATGAACAAGTTCAGAAAACTCGGTTTCATCGTGTGGGTTCCGGAAATTCTGACCACCTTTTTCCGGAAATTCTGACCAGGTCGGCCTCCTGATCTGAATCCTCTTTCATCGCGTCGTCAAGGTTGACGTGCAGGGTGCGCACGGAGGGCCCATCGAGCCGCAGCAGACGCCCGCGCTCGAGCACGCGATCGATGATGGCTTGCGCGAGATCCTCGTCGTGCAGGACGCGTCCCCAGGCTTTCAGCGATTTGTTGGTCGTGAAGATCATCGGCCGATGCCGGCGATGGCGCTCGTTGACGACGTGGAAGAGCATGTTGGCCGCATCGGTGCCGTACGTGAGATAGCCCACTTCGTCGACGACGAGGACGGCCGGATGCGTGTACGTCGGCAGCGCGTGGGCCAGCTCGCCGGCGCGAAACGCGGCCGAGAGATCGTCGATGAGCGCGGCGGCGGTCGTGAAGAACGCGTCGAAGCCGTTCTGAATCGCGCGGTACGCGATCGCGATCGCCAGGTGGGTCTTGCCGCGGCCGGGTTTGCCGGCGAGGATCAGCGAGCGGCCTTCGGTGACGAAATCGGCGGTCAAGCGCCGAGCCGAGCATCTGCAGGCGCAGCGACGATTGATAGGTGAAATTGAAATCGTCGATCGTCTTCGAGAAAGGGAAAGTGCGCCCGGCGCGTCAGTCGGGCGAGCCGCGTCTGCTGCCGATGCGCGATCTCTTCGGTCGCGAGCAGCGTGAGGAAGTCCCGGTAGGACCAGCGCTCGCGCTCGGCGCGGTCGACGAGATCGCGCCAGACGCGTCGCGCATTCGCGAGGTGCAGCCGTTTGAAGAGCGCATCGAGATCCGTATCGGCGGCGATCATGACCGGCCTCCGACGCGGCGAGAGGATGCCGCCGTGCTCGGCCGCGTCCAGGCCCTCCGCTGCGCTCCGGCCCTGCGGGCGCCTTCGGCGGCCTGGACCCGGCCTGCGCGCGGCAGCGAGTAGGCGGTTAGCGTCGACGGCCGGTCCGCGTCCTCGAACGGCAGCGGCGGCATCGTCGTGCCGAGATAGTGCGCGATGTACTCGGCGCCGATCGCCTGCTCGGCGAGCCCGCGCTCGAAGGCCGTGCGCAGCGCCGCGTCGCCGTGCGTCTGCAGGAGCTCGTGCAAGCGCTCGACCTCGTGAATCCACGTCCGCGGACGTCGATGCGTCAGCTCGGTCAGATACGCGAGGGCCGCGGCGCCGAGATCGATCAGATGCTGGCGCTGGAGGTAGCGCCGCGCGCGCTTCCCGGAGACGGCCGCGACGCGCTGGGCGCGGTGCTCGGGCAGGATCGAGCTGTCGCCCGGCTGGAATTGCCGCGCATGGTCGGCACTGAAACCGGCCGGCGATGATCCGCACGCGATCGCGATAGAGATACAGCGTGCCCGGCAAGCCGATCGCGTCGGGCGGCATCGAGTACGGATGGCCGTCGTGGATCACGACGCCCGTCGGACTGACGCTCACCGGAATCCGCAGCGCCAAATCCGCCGGCGCGACCTTCAGCGGACGCAGCCGCGCGCGATCCTCCGCGATCCGCGCGGCCGGCGGCACGCCCGTCGCGCGCGACGGCCGGATCGTATTGGCCTCGGTGAGCCACTCGCGCAGCTGCCGCTCGAGATCGGCGCGGTCGAGGAAGCGCCGCTGCTTGAAGAACGAGCCTTTGACCCAGCCGACGAGATTCTCGACGCTGCCTTTCTCCTGCGGCCGATACGGCCAGCACACCTCGACGCCGATGCCGAGATCGAGCGCCACGCCGGCAAACGTCGGATTCCACTCCGTGACCACGCCGTCGCGTCCCCACTTGAGCGCGATCGTCTTCGGTCGATCAAACACGGTGACCAGGGGAATGCCGCCGAAGGCGGCGAGATGCTCGACCAGCGCGCGGACCAGCGTTTCGACGCGCTCATCGGGCACCAGCGAGACCTCGACCCACCGCGAGTACTTCAAGCCGCGAGGCGAAGAAGTGCACCTTCGTCTCGGTGCCGTCCTGATACGTGACCCACACCTCGCCGAAATCGTGCTGCGAAAACTCGCCGGGCAGCCCTTCGAACCGCACCAACGGCGTGACCGTCCGCACCCGCAGCGTCTGCGCCAACGCATACACGGCGCTCTTCCCGCCGGTGTAGCCCGCCAGACGCGCGCGATGCAGCAACTCGACGGACCGCAACGCCGGGTCCTCCGTCAGCGCCTGCACCAGGACGTCGCGATACGCCTCGGCCTTCGACGGCCGGCCCGACCTGGCGGCGCGCGCGCTCGGCCGCGTTATCGACGGTGTGACTGGGTCTTCTGCCGCGATCCGCCGGGCCGTCTTCTCGGAGACGCCGCTGAGCGCCGCGATCTCGCTCCACGTGTGCTCCGCGCGGCGCAGAACCTGAATCTCGTGTCGCTTGAGCATGTCGATCATCCTTTCCCTCGTCGGAAGCCGAATTTCCGACGATTCTCTGACCCGGTAGGGCTACCGGCAGGTGGTCAGAATTTCCGGAAAGGATTTGGTCAGAATTTTCGGAACCCGCACATCGAATATAACGGTGGCCTCAAGATCAACACGGCTCTCCTGAGCGTCGTCCTGCACGACTAGGCTTCCGCCCTTCTGTGCAATTCAGCACAGCGACCACTTTCGGTTCCGCGTATCGTTGTTGTTTACGCGTTTCACCGGCGAATCAACGCACAGAAACAAGGAAGCACAATGGCAACAAACGGCACGATCAAACGGCTCGTCAGCGACAAAGGGTTCGGGTTCATCGCAGCAGGCGACGGGCCTGAGTATTTCTTCCACCAATCAGCTTGCCAGCAGACCTCGTTCGATCAGCTTCGAGAAGGGCAGGCGGTGACATTTGACGTAGGAAATGGTCCCAAGGGTCCCAGGGGCGAGAACGTCAGGCTCGCATAAGTGAAAGATCAGAAGGAGGCGAGGCGTGGCGACTCGAAGTGAGCTCAAGCTGAATGACGTTGTCGTGTCGAAGGTCGAGGATGGCCATCACCTTTTGATCGTTACGGCCATGCCGAACGATCAGATGTCCCTCATCTACCGCGGCAACGGCTGGAACGTTCAGTACGCAGTGGCACGGGGTGCAAGACTGGCCGAAGGCAAAGGTGGCGATCTCTGGTACACCTCGGACGAGCTCGCGACCCTTGAGTACCTGGAAACATTCCGATCCGGACGCGGCCTCACGTCCGTCCATTAGCATAGCGTTCGGCCTGCAGCCTTACAGCGGCGAGACGGTTACCCGCTGGCAACGGTCGTCATGAAGACGACGCCGTGCACAACCTGCGACACGGTGAATCCTCGAAGCAGCAGGTCATGCCCGTGCTGAATCGCGTTCCTGCCAATATCAGGCGTGGACGTCAGCCCCAAGTGCAGCGCGTCCGTCAGTTGATCCAGGAACACCGGCACGCCGTGGTTGATTTCGGCTTCGGTCGGTGGGGGAACCGACCTCTTGGCGACTTTGGCCCTGCACCGCCTGATGATCTCTTCGCGGTTCATCGCGATGAATTCATGCGGCATGAATCTCCTTCTATCTGCGATTGCGGTTCCTCCAGAGAATGCGCCCTTTCTCGTCGGCGAACCTGACCGGGGGGAGCGGACTGTTGCGGACTCGTCTTTCTGCGCGCGCTTGCGAACGCCAGCTAGCGAAATATTCTTACCTGCCTGGGCACCCATCGCGGGTGCAAGTTTTAGAATCGCCTCTCGCAGCTGTCATGAAACCTTCTGAATAGTCATTACCTTGTGCCCATCGTTTTCCGTCGACGAAGAACGTGTTGTTTCCATGAGCGTTTTCAACAAAGCATGGCAGCGTTCGTTACGAAAACGCTGTTCAGTAGCGCACACGAGACCACCTGTCCCGTTTCGCACAGCCCAGCCGGCGGGTTCCGCGTAACCTGTATGTATGATTCGAATGGTTTTGTTGGTCCTGGTGGTTATCGCTCTGGCGACGGCCTCGTCAAGGCCCGCACACGGCGCCGGCCCGTCATTGGCTGACGCTCAACGCGCGTTCTTCAACGCACACTACCAGGCGGCTGCTGATCTGGCCCTCGCCCTGCAACCTTCGGATGCGTCCGACCTGGCCGCTCATGAGGTCCGCGCGTCTGCGCTTCACTTCCAGCTACGAGACGCGCTCGGCGATCACGCCGACAAAGGGAAAGCGTTCAAGCAGTGCCTGGCGTGCCCCGATCTGCTGACCGCCTTTCTGAGCGGGACCACTCAGGGGCAGGCTGTCGCCCGTGAGCGACTGCTGATAAACCCGAGTGATGCTGAGGCGCTGTTCTTTCTCGGGAAGCTCAACCTGATCTACGTGTGGCTGCACGTGGAAACCCTCGGCCGGAAGACTGGCTGGACTGAGTACTGGGAAGCCAGGAGATCGCTGGACGCCGTTCTCAAAGGCGATCCGCAGCACAGTCGAGCTCGTGTCGCGCGAGCCTGGATCGACTACATCGTTGACACAAAAATGGCGAGAGGCACGCGCTGGCTGCTCGGCGGCGGCAGCAAGAAGCGCGCGTTCATTGGAGCGCGCGAAGCGGCAAACGCCGAGTCGGAATTCTTCGTCCGGGTTGAAGCCGAGTTCGCGCTCTGGGAGATGCTGGTGCGTGAGCGGAACCTGCCCGAAGCCACGACGATCGCACGAAAGCTTGCGCGGGACTTCCCGGAAAACCGCAAGCTCACCAAGTTTCTCAATGCAGCCGATCCGGGCCTCCGCCCTTAACGGTTCCAGGGTTGCGAGTACCGAGACGATTGCCCATGATCCGATTTCAACCGTCCTTTTCGTTCTGGCCGCGGCCACAATTCCTCGGCGAATCGCACCAAGGTTTGGCTGCATGGATTATCGACCGAGACGCGTCGCTGCACGACAAGCACGACGTCGCGCGGGACACGGCGATTCAGCGAATCATCGACAATCACCACGACGAGAACGGCCGGACGATCGAAGCGGCAAAGCCGAACGATGTTTAAGGGTTCGACGAGGACGATGCTTGATCAGGTCATGCGCGACAACACGCATTCTTCTGCGACTGTGAGCCAAGAAGCGTGGGTGGGCTTCGTGTGCAATGAATGCGGCGCACCGCTCGCCGTTCATCGATCCACGACCGCCCCGAAGGCGCCGGAACGGTCGACCCGAGGCTGGCGGGTGACCTGCACGGGGTGCGGGGTGACCGAGTATTACGAACTAGGCACGGCGATGGTCAGAATCGCCGCCTCGTAGCGATCAATCCATTCAACGTAACCGCCCAGAAGTCCGTCGCGCACGATCATCATTTTGGGGATGCAGGTTGGGGTCAACATCATCGCGCGTGCCATCGAGGAACCTTTGAGATGGATTGCGAGCTATGCGGGAAGCCATAGCGGAAGGGCGCCCGGAGCAGATCATCGCGCGGATTCAGTAACGTCATCCTTCAGCTGAATACGCAGCTCCAAAAGAAGGACCTGCTCGTTATCGACCGTTCCGCCGGAACGCCGAGATGATACATTGACCTGTCGAACAGGTAAACGTCATCAGTGGGACCTTTCTTTGATGAAGAACTTCCCAATCGGCGTGGCGCTGCCGATCCCGTTCGGCTTCGGAACTCTTGAAGTAGACCTGCTGTGCGCCGACGCGCGCGTTGCCATCGAACTCGATGGCGGACAGCACCTCGCGGATCCGGTCGCGTATCGTCGCGATAAGACGGAAGGACCAGTTGCTGCAGGAGAACGGCTACTTCGTGCTGCGCTTTCTTGCCGAGGACGTAGGCAAAGACCTGGATGCTGTGCTCGATGCGATTGTGAGGGCGCTTGCGCGGCGTCGCCAGTCAGAAGCACAGGTCGAGCCTCTCAAATTCGTACGGCGAGGCAATGAATGACATCGCTTACGGTCTGGTAGGCGCCCGGGTCCTCGCATTGTGGCTTGACGAACACGACTGCCGGAGTGCGATTTTCACAGATCAGCGGCCTCCGGGCTACACTGTCAATATGGAGTTCAGGAGGATCACGACCAATCCCCGCCGGATGGGGGGAGTTCCGTGTCTTCGCGGTCTTCGGATTCCCGTTGCGACTGTCGTTGCACTCGTGGCTGAAGGGCAAACCACAGAGGGTATTCTCGCGCTGTACCCCGACCTCGAGGCTGACGACGTCCGCGAGGCGCTTCTCTTTGCGGCCGAAGCCGTCCGCGAACGAGCGTTGCCCCTCGCCGCCGGCGAATGAGGTTCCTGATCGACAACGCGCTTTCGCCAGCGCTCGCTGCTCTCCTGCAACAGGCCGCTCATGATGCAATCCGTGTTCGCGAATAGGATTCATGCACCGCTGGGTCGTGGTGATACTGGCGTGACCGGCGAGTAGCTGCCCCACCGTTGTCGGTCGTTCGAACGTTGTCTCGCGTTCGATCGGCACGCGGCGATCCTTTACCGGAGACGATCTCCGCGATGAAACTTCGGTTCCCAGGCCTTCTCGGCTTCCTGTTTGGACGTGGACCGGCGCCGTCGCACCACGCGCCAGCGCGAAGTAATCGACGGGCATCCGATACCGTTCGCGGTTCTGCATCACATCCAACGCTTGGTGTCGAGGGCGGTCAGTAGTCGTTTGCTCGCCACGAGTCGATAGCTGCGTTCGAGTAGCGAGCGAATCAACTTCCAGTCGACAGTTCCGTCCACCCATGCGCTTGCCCACAAACCACGGCCGTACGGCGTCGCAAAAACGTCCTTTCGCCGAAGCGCAGCAGCGACATCGACCGGAGCGAGTCTGAACGCGATCGATGGACGACCGTTCACTGTCTCGAAGGTGCAGAATGTCTTACGCCCTGCCCGAAAGTTTGGATGGCTCCACGATGATGTTTCAGCGGTTTCCGGAAACGCTAGACATAGCCGCCGCGCACGAGCAAACACCGGTCGTTCGAAGACGCTGGCCACAGTAGATCGGCGGTGAATAGCGTTAGATTGTCGACGAAGCACAGTTTGTTCCCGAAAGGGTCGCTGCAATAGAAGCTGCGCTCGCCCCATGGCTGCGTCTCGAGCTCGCGGTGGACCACGCTACCGGTCTGCGCCCGAATGGGGGCGAGATAGTCCTCGAGATCGGAAACCGCGAAATACCAATGGTCAGGATTTGGTCGGGCGTCCCACGGGTCGCCGTCTGATCGAGGGTCGAAGCACGCGAGAATGGTTGCGCGACATCCGCAGTCGACGGGGCCAGAGCATCTTGAAATACTTCCCTCCGTGCCGCCATTCCCACCAGGCCATCAACACCAGCACAGCAACGACAATGAAGATCGTCATATCTCAGCTCTTCAGTAGTCAACGCCCGCCTACAATTCGTGATTCTGTCGATACTCCGACAGCCACTGAGCGCTTACGTAGCCCAGATCCTCGCTGTGATGAAACCACCGCGAGGCCCATAGGAGCGAGGCGCCCACTGACACGACGATGATGATCGTCATGGCCTGAACACCGCTTTGTTCTCCATCTTCGCTTTCCTCAACGCGAGAAGAGCCTCTTCATCTTCCTTCTTCCGACGCGCGATTTCGCGCTGTGGCGCTTCCTTGGCATCGAGCCTGACCGCTTCAGCAGTTGCTGTTCGTGCGAGGGTGTCGAGGCGCGTGAGGGCAACCACGAGCCTGAACGACACGGGATAGGCGACGCGAAACAAAGTTATGGAGGACTCTTTGTCTGCCCAGATCGCGATTGGCGCGTCCACTCCCCCATAGTCCAACGTTGGGACGCGACTTGACGTAGCCAACACCTTCGAAGCCGGCCCATATGTCGCCGCGATCGCCTCGATCATGTCTGCTTCCGTCATCCCCTCCGTTCGATCGCGGGCGTAATCGACAACCACCCTGAACAGCTGATCGTCCACGAACCGCAACAAAATCAGATCGACCGGATCGGTCTGTGCCGAGGCGCTTCGCGAGACGTATCGCGGCCGCCATTCGAGATCCTGCATCACGGCTGGACGTTGGCGAATGACCTTGATATCCGAAGCGGCGGTTCCAATCAGCTTCACGATCGACGCGACGTCGCTGCCAAGCTGAAACTCTCGGTAGCGCAACCGATCTTGTGCATCGACTACCTGCGCGCCCAGGGTGAGTAAGCAGGTGCAGAAAGCGGTCAAGAAATTCTTCATGAAAATCATCGTATGCCACACGGTCTTCTGGCCTCTGTACTGAACAGCACAGCGCGGGCTATCCGCCATCTATTCGGCTTTCGGTAATGCTGTGACGACTTCAGCGACAGACACCTGATGGGCGGCAGCCGATTGACGGATGAGGCTCCCCAGGCATCGCTGGAAGTTATCAGCCTCTCGCGTGAGGAGCCGCTCCGGCCAACCAGACGAATCCGGCGTTGCGCTTGTGGACGTGCGCACTCGATCTTTCAAGCGATGGAGGTAGGTCGTGTCAACGTTCGCCCTGATCTTCGTCGTGCTCTGGCTCCTCGGATCCATCAGCTCCTTCACCGTAGGGGGCTTCATCCATGTGTTTCTTGCCATGGCCATCGGCATGATGCTCCCTCGCATCATCGTAGGGCGTAAGGTCGCCGAGTACTAAGACCTTCGTTCGCCGGCGCTCGCGGTGCTCCTGGAACTCGCTGTACGACACGAGGCTCATGGTCTTCCCTCTGCAGGTACGCGCAATCTGAGCATCATCGCCGGAGGCATGAGTCCGACCGCCAGTGCAACGGCGCATGTCGCCACAGTTATGCGCACGCCGGCAAACACAGCAACACCCACCAGAGCCGTAACCATCGCGAACCACACGACCATACTGCTGTAAATCAGTCGAGTCGACATCATGTGACTTCTCTCCAGATGAATGTAAGAAAGCTCTGAGAACACGCTACGCTGTGCGGCGCGCCGCGTGCTGTGCTGAACAGCACATCGCGTGTGTTTCGTTCTGAACAGCGGGGACGCACACGTCACATCTATGATCACCGCATGAAACACCGATCCACGCGTCGCACGACCATGGCCGCAGGAGCCGCTCGCAGATCTCGCGCACCTCGGCAGCAGCCACGGCTGGCGGCGCACGTCGGGCGACAGATCGACGATCTTTATCTTCAGATGGACGAACAATTGACACGCATGGCAGAGATTCAACTGCAATTCGATCGATTGCGCTCGAGAATCCGGCTGCTCTAGCGGCGCCCGATTGCGATACGATTAGCGCTCCAGCGCCCGTATGCCACGACCCAGGAAACAGATCGGCACGACGCCGATCGCGCTCGCCTTTGACGCTCAGGCGTATCTCAATTCACCAGGTATCACCAAGAAAATAATCAACTAACGGCCCCTGTCGGTGGTCTTTTCTCAAGGGGATCCGGCCGACAGCATCATGTACATTCAAAAGGGCGCGATCAGGCTGTCGGTGCTGTCCCACTCGGGGAAAGAGGCGATCGTGGCGACCCTGGGCCCAGGCGACTTGCTCGGCGAGGGTGCGCTTGCAGCGCAGCGCGTGCGGATGGCCACTGCGAGGGCGGTCTCGACGACGACGGTTCTGATCGTCCCCGAAAAAGCAGATGATTCAGTTGCTGCACGACGAGCCTGAATTCTCGAATCGATTCATCGCGTTCATGTTGTCCCGCAACATCCGCATCGAGGAGGATCTCATCGATCAGCTGTTCAATTCCAGTGAGAAACGGCTGGCTCGCACGCTGATGCTGCTCGCCCGGTACGGGATGGCCGACAAACCGCAGGGGATCCTCCCCAAGCTTTCGCAAGAGATGCTCGCAGAAATGATCGGAACGACGCGATCGCGCGTAAATTTCTTCATGAACAAGTTCAGAAAGCTCGGTTTCATCGAATACAACGGGGGCCTCAAGATCAACACGGCTCTCCTGAGCGTCGTCCTGCACGACTAGGCTTCCGCCCTTCTGTGCAATTCAGCACAGCGACCACGTTCGGTTCCGCGTATCGTTGTTGTTTACGCGTTTCACCGGCGAATCAACGCACAGAAACAAGGAAGCACAATGGCAACAAACGGCACGATCAAACGGCTCGTCAGCGACAAAGGGTTCGGGTTCATCACAGCAGGCGACGGGCCTGAGTATTTCTTCCACCAATCAGCTTGCCAGCAGACCTCGTTCGACCAGCTTCGCGAAGGGCAGGCGGTGACATTTGACGTAGGAAATGGTCCCAAGGGTCCCAGAGGCGAGAACGTCAGGCCCGCATAAGTGAAGGATCAGAAGGAGGCGAGGCTTGGCGACTCGAAGTGAGCTAAAGCTGAATGACGTTGTCGTGTCGAAGGTCGAGGATGGCCATCACCTTTTGATCGTTACGGCCATGCCGAACGATCAGATGTCCCTCATCTACCGCGGCAACGGCTGGAACGTTCAGTACGCAGTGGCACGGGGTGCAAGACTGGCCGAAGGCAAAGGTGGCGATCTCTGGTACACCTCGGACGAGCTCGCGACCCTCGAGTACCTGGAAACATTTCGATCCGGACGCGGCCTCACGTCTGTCCACTAGCGCTCCCGAGGAGTGATCGAGATGACCATGATGAGTCGCACAGCCATACGCGAGCTCGAGGATGAGATCGCGTGTGCGATCCGCTTCGACGGCCGCGTCATGATTTCAGGTGAGCGCGGCACCGGGAAGAAATTCGTGGCCCATGTTATCCACCAACGAAGCCACCGCCGCACCGCCCCATTCGTCATTGCGAGTCATCGGGGCTTTGCGGAGTCGGTGCCCCAGGCGCAGCACGGCACCCTCCTCATTGACGGAATCGAGGAGCTCACCGTCCCGATGCAATTGCAGCTACTGCAATTCCTCGAGAGCGGCATGACAAACGGCGGGCCGCGACTGATGACCGCGACCGGTCCTAATATGTTCGAACGCGTTCGATCCGACACGTTCAGCACCGATGCGAGCAGGATGGTCAGGGAGGAAGTCACGGATCATCGCCACGAATGCGACCGTTATCGCCGCGACGAGCAAGAGCAGAAACGTCTGGTGGAAGCGCGTCTCACTCATGCGCGCGAGCATCAAGACTCGACGATCGCAACCACACGAACTGGGAGCCGCGGCAGATCGATAGTGAAGACGCATCCCTTATCAGGCAGGTTGCGCGCATAGATCCGGCCATTGTTCGCCTCGACACCCCATCGGCTGAATGCGAGCCCGAGGCCCACGCCGGTTCGATTGGTGCCTCGCTGCTCGAACGGGCGGAACAGTTCGTTCACGTTGCCAGTCGGGAGGCCGCCGCATTCGTCCTGGATCTCGATGAGCACTCGCTCGGCGCTGGCGACCACCCGCAGAGTCACGGTGGTGCGAGGCCGGGTAAACTTGAATGCGTTCTGCAACAGGTTTCCCGCCACCGCGGCGAGGACTTGTCGATCGCCTTCGATCGTCACTCCCTCTTCAACGGGCATGACGATCAACCTGATGCCGCGAGCATTTGCCTCCAAGGTTGCTGCGGCCGAAAGTTCTTCGACGAGTCCGGACACCAGGAACGGCTCAGGATGCTGGCTGGCCTGAGTAAAGCGCGACTCGGCGAGCGAGCGGCCAATCAGCGCGCGCAATCCCATAAGGCTGCGATGGAGGACGGTCCCCGTGCTTCCCGCGACTCCCACATTCCCCGTCTTGAGCACCTCGAATGCAAAGATCGCGGTGTTGGTCAGGTTCCGCAGTTCATGAGCGAGGAATCCGAGGCGTTCGCTCCCGCGCGCGCTCTCCCCGTCGAGGGTCGACTGATTTTGTTCACGTCCGTACTCGGTCACGGCGCCCGCGATCGCCTCGTCCAGGCAGCGGTTCAATGTGCGAAAGTCATCCGTGCTGATGGGCGCGTTCAGTTCAACGGCGAGGTCGGTGACGGCCTGACAGACGTCACCATAATCGTGCACGACTTGCGACACGGTGAACCCTTGAAGCAGCAGGTCATGCCCGTGCTGAATTGCGCTCCTGCCAATCTCAGGGGTCGTTGTCAGCCCCAAGCGCAGGGCGTCCGTCAGTTGATCCAGGAACACCGGTACGCCGTGGTCGATTTCGGCTTCGGTCGGCGGGGGAACCGACCTCATCGCGACCTTTTCCCTGCACCGCCTGATAATCTCTTCGCGGTTCATCGAGATGAATTCATGCAGCATAAATCCTCTACAACTACCGTTGCGGTTCCTCTAGAGAATGCGCCGTCTCTGGTCGACGGATGTTCAGGGGGAGCGGACTGTTGCGGACTCGTCTCTACGCGTGCTTGCGAACGCCGGCGACAACCAACGCCACGCCACCGGCCACGGCGACGATACCCAGCACCGGGGGAAGCGGGAATGTCTTCTCTCGCTCCGCCGTCGCATGGATTGGCCCGAGATCCAAGACTGTTTCTCGGCTCGTATAGGTAATTCCCTGGTAAGCAAGTGCTGCCAAGCCAAGCCGATGAGCGCAATGCCGGCCAACGAGATGGTTTTTATATCTGTTGATAAGCATGGCCGCATTAATTACGAAACGCTGTTCAGAAACGCACACTGGACCACCTGTGCCGTTTCGCACAGCCCAGCCGGCGGGTTCCGCGTAACCTTCTGTATGTATGATTCGAATGGTTTCGTTGGTCCTGGTGGTCATCGCTCTGGCGACGGCCTCGTCGAGGCCTGCACACGGCGCCGGCCCGTCATTGGCGGACGCTCAACGCGCGTTCTTCAACGCACACTACCAGGCGGCTGCTGATCTGGCCCTCGCCCTGCAACCTTCGGATGCGTCCGACCTGGCCGCTCATGAGGTCCGCGCGTCTGCGCTTCACTTCCAGCTACGAGACGCGCTCGGCGATCACGCCGACAAAGGGAAAGCGTTCAAGCAGTGCCTGGCGTGCCCCGATCTGCTGACCGCCTTTCTGAGCGGGACCACTCAGGGGCAGGCTGTCGCCCGTGAGCGACTGCTGATGAACCCGAGTGATGCTGAGGCGCTGTTCTTTCTCGGGAAGCTCAACCTGATCTACGTGTGGCTGCACGTGGAAACCCTCGGCCGGAAGACTGGCTGGACTGAGTACTGGGAAGCCAGGAGATCGCTGGACGCCGTTCTCAAAGGCGATCCGCAGCACAGTCGAGCTCGTGTCGCGCGAGCCTGGATCGACTACATCGTTGACACAAAAATGGCGAGAGGCACGCGCTGGCTGCTCGGCGGCGGCAGCAAGAAGCGCGCGTTCATTGGAGCGCGCGAAGCGGCAAACGCCGAGTCGGAATTCTTCGTCCGGGTTGAAGCCGAGTTCGCGCTCTGGGAGATGCTGGTGCGTGAGCGGAACCTGCCCGAAGCCACGACGATCGCACGAAAGCTTGCGCGGGACTTCCCGGAAAACCGCAAGCTCACCAAGTTTCTCAATGCAGCCGATCCGGGCCTCCGCCCTTAACGGTTCCAGGGTTGCGCACGTCCGTAAGAGCGCAGACGATTGCCCATGATATCCGATTTCAACCGTCCTTTTCTGTTCTGGCCGCGGCCACAATTCCTCGGCGAATCGCACCAAGGTTTGGCTGCATGGATTATCGACCGAGACGCGTCGCTGCACGACAAGCACGACGTCGCGCGGGACACGGCGATTCAGCGGATCATCGACAATCACCACGACGAGAACGGCCAGACGATCGAACCGGCAAAGCCGAACGATGTTTAACGGTTCGATGTGAGGAAGATGCGTCCGATGGTCAGAATCACCGTCTCGTAGCGATCAATCCATTCAACGTAACCGCCCAGAAGTCCGTCGCGCACGATCATCATTTTGGGGATGCGCGCTTCGCGCAGGAGCTGCCCAACCCGCGTGCTTCAAGCTGTACCCAACAGCACAGTTTCTCGCGCCGGCCTTTAGTACAGTCAACGCAGAACGGAGACTTATCTCATGAATG
>CAWBEG010000019.1:0-58812 GCA_963787755.1 Vicinamibacterales bacterium | reverse complement strand
ACTCCGCGGACCCCGCTCCCAGCGGGTGTACAGGAGTTGGGTCGCTTGGATTTCTTCCAGGGTCACAGCCGGAACCGCGTCGCCGTCGTCGTGACGACGACGGCCGCCGCGTCACCGTGCCCCTCGCGACCTCGTCCGAGGACGTATCGCTCCTCGGCCTTATTCGCTCGCTCCTTGCTGGCCTTGACGAGCCTTCTTGGCCTCATTACCGGCTCCGGCGGGAAACGGAGGAACGCGGAGAACGAGCGCCACGGGCGCCGATCACCGAAGACCGAAGGGACCCTCGCCGGGAGGCGAGGGTTTTGAATGTTCGGGAGGTCGCGGGGCCGACCGGACGGAGGGACGGCACGATGACGTGACGAGGGGCGAGGACCGGCGAGTCCGCCGCGACCGCAACGCCCGCGACGCGCCACGCGTCGCAGCCACGTGCCCAACGCGGGCACGGCAGCGCGGCCGCGGTCGAGCGGGCGCGCAAGGCGATGCTCCACGAGGTCCGACCGCGGAAGCGGACGCGGATCGGCGCCGACGCGCTCTGCGAGGCGCTCCTCCGCCAGGGCGTCGACGTCATCTTCAGCTACCCGGGCGGCGTCATCCTGCCGCTCTACGACGTCCTGGGCGACTACCCGGAGATCCGCCACGTCCTCGTCCGTCACGAGCAGGGCGGCGGCGCACGCGGCCGACGGCTACGCCCGGGCGAGCGGCCGGGTCGGCGTCTGCATGGGCACCAGCGGCCCGGGGCGACGAACCTCGTGACCGGCATCGGCACCGCGCAGCTCGACTCGATCCCGATGGTCGCGATCACCGGCAACGTGCCCGGCGCGCTCATCGGCAAGGACGCGTTCCAGGAGATCGACATCAGCGGCATCACGCTGCCGATGACGAAGCACAACTACCTGGTCCGCAACGCCGACGACATCCCGCGCGTCATCGCCGAGGCCTTCCACATCGCGCGCACCGGCCGCCCGGGCCCGGTCCACGTCGACATCACGAAGGACGCGCTGCAGCAGGAGACGCGCGCCGAGCACCCTCCCACGACGACGTCGATCGCCGGCCTGCCGGGCTTCAGGCCGACGATGGAGGGCCACCCCAAGCAGCTCAAGCTCGCCGCCGCCGAGATCGCCGCAGGCCCAGCGGCCGGTGATCCTCGCCGGCCACGGCATCCTCATCGCCGAGGCGAGGGACGAGCTCATGGCCTTCGCCGAGAAGACCCAGATCCCGGTCGCGTGGACGCTGCTCGGCATCGGCGCGATCGACGAGCGCGACCCGCTGGCCTACGGCTACATGGGCATGCACGGCTGGAAGCACGTCAACCGCGCGATCCAGTCGGCCGACCTGCTCATCGCGCTCGGGATGCGCTTCGACGACCGCGTCACGGGCAACGTCCGCACGTACGCGCCGTACGCCCGCATCATCCATGTCGACATCGACCCGGCGGAGATCGGCAAGAACGTCGCGGTCGAGGTGCCGATCGTCGGCGACGCGAGCGCGTCCTGCAGGCGCTCACCCGCCTCGTCCCCGAGGTCGATCCGGCGACCGCGCGCCGACTACTTCGCGCAGCTCGCCGAATGGCGGCGCGACTCGGAGGGCGCCCTGGCACGGCTCCGGCGCGTGGCGCGACGGCCTGCTGTCGGCCGACTACGTCGTCGAGCGCATCGGCGAGCTGACCGACCACGACGGCGACCTACGTCGCCGACGTCGGCCAGAACCAGATGTGGCTCGCCCGCTACGCCGGCTTCCGCCGCCCGAACAGCCACCTCAGCTCGGGCGGCCTCGGCACGATGGGCTACGCCGTGCCCGCGGCGATGGGCGCGGCGCTCGGCGACCCGACGACGAGACCTGGGCGATCGCCGGCGACGGCGGCTTCCAGATGACCAGCCAGGAGCTGATGACCCTCGCCGAGGACGAGATCCCGGTGAAGATCGCGCTCTTCGACAACAAGAAGCTCGGGATGATCCGCCAGTGGCAGGAGATCATCTACGCCGGCAACTACCACTCGGCCCACCTGCCCGGCCCGGATTACGTCAAGCTCGCCGAGGCCTACGGCGTCCCGTCGTTCAAGGCGTCGACGCCCGAGGAGGTCGATGACGTCGATCCGCCGGCGCAGGCACACGACGGGCCGGCGCTCGTCTGGTTCGAGATCGCCGAGGAGCAGAACGTCTTCCCGATGATGCCGGCCGGCAAGGGCCTGTCCGACCTCATCGAGACGTGGGGGGCGCCGAAATGAGCGCCGACGACCGACCCCGAGCGCCAACGGCTCGGCGCCGCACCGGCGCCACGCCACGACGCCGCCGCCGCCGCGCGACCTGCCGGGCGGCGGCCAGACGCGCCGCCACGTCCTCGTCGTGATCGTCATCGACCGGCCGGGCGTCCTGAACCGCGTCGCCAGCCTGATGCGCGCCCGCAACTTCAACATCGACTCGCTGGCGGTCAGCCGGACCGACCGGCCCACATCAGCCGGATGACGATCACCCTTCACGGCGACGACGTCGCGGTCGAGCAGGCCGCCAAGCAGCTCTACCGGCTGATCGACGTGCTCAAGGTCCAGGACGTGACCGCCGAGCCGGTCGTGGAGCACGAGCTCGCGCTCGATCAAGGTCCGCGTCGACCGACGGCAACCGCGCCGAGGTGCTCAAGCTCGTCGAGCTCTACAAGGGCCGCGTGCTCGACGTCTCGCCCGACGCGTCATCGTCGAGGCCACCGGCACCGAGGCGGAGATCGACGCGCTCGTCGCGCTCCTCCGCGGCTTCGGCATCAAGGAGCTGGTCCGTACCGGGGCCGTCGTCATGGTCCGCGGCTCGGCCAGCATCGAGGAGGCAGTGAAGCTGTAGGGCCCGCGCCGGCCCACGGGCGACGCCCATCGCCTGCCGTCATCGACCATTCGTCACCGACCCCGTCATCGACTCAAAGGGCCGGACCCTGTGACCGCGACGATGTACTACGACGACGACGCCGACCTCGCGGCGCTCGAGGGCCAGACGGTCGCCGTCATCGGCTACGGCAGCCAGGGCCACGCCCACGCGCAGAACCTGCGCGACTCGGGGGTCGACGTGTCGTCGGCCTCGCGGACGGCTCGAAGAGCCGGCTCGCTCGCGGAGGCCGCGGGCTTCGGGTCGCGACCGTCGCCGAGGCCGTGAAGCAGGCCGACGTGATCATGATCCTCGTCCCCGACACGGCTCCAGAAGTCCGTCTACGACGCCGAGATCGAGCCGAACCTCCGGCCCGGGCAGCTGCTGATGTTCGCCCACGGCTTCAACATCCGGTTCGGCCGGATCAAGCCGCCGGAGCCGATCGACGTCGGGATGGTCGCGCCCAAGGGCCCCGGCCACCTGCTGCGCAGCGTGTACGTGCCGGGCGGCGGCGTGCCCGCGCTGTTCGCGGTCGAGCAGGACCCGTCCGGCACGGCGCCGGGCGCGGACGCTCGCCTACGCCCGGGCCTCGGCTCCACGCGGGCCGGCGTCCTCGAGACGACGTTCAAGGAGGAGACCGAGACCGACCTCTTCGGGGAGCAGGCGCTCCTGTGCGGCGGCGTCTCGGCGCTCGTCAAGGCGGCCTTCGAGACGCTCGTCGAGGCCGGCTACCAGCCGGAGCTCGCGTACTTCGAGACGATGCACGAGCTGAAGCTGATCGTGGACCTGATGTACCGCGGCGGCCTCAACTTCATGCGCTTCAGCGTGCAGCGACACCGCCGAGTACGGCGACTACGTCTCCGGCCGCGCGTCACCGAGGGCGTCAAGGCCGCGATGAAGGACGTCCTCACGGACATCCAGTGCGGCGCGTTCGCGAACCGCTGGATCGCCGTCCAGGAGGCCGGCGGCGAGCGAGTTCCGCGCGCTGCGCGAGCAGGACCGCGACCACCAGATCGAGCAGGTCGGCGCCGACCTCCGGGCCCAGATGCCGTTCCTCAACCCGGTCGTCGTCCACGCCGGCCAGGCCCAGGCGGTGGCCGACCGCGGTACGCCGCGGGCGGTCGACCGCGATGACGTTCGAGGCCATCGCGCCCCGGTCCGGCGGCGGCGTCGCGTCCGGGCCGGGTCCGTATCTTCGACACGACCCTCCGGGACGGCGAGCAGGCCCCGGGCGCCGGCCTGACCGCCGCGGAGAAGCTCGAGGTCGCGCGGCAGCTCGCGCGGCTCAAGGTCGACGTCATCGAGGCGGGCTTCCCGGCGGCGTCGCCCGGCGACTTCGAGGCGGTCCGCGGATCGCCCAGGAGACGAAGGGCGGGATCGCGGTCGCGGCGCTCGCGCGCTGCCGGACGGCGACCCGCAGCGGGCGGTCGAGGCGATCAGCTCGCCGAGCGGCCGCACCTCCACCTCTTCATCGCCACCAGCGACATCCACCTCAAGCACAAGCTGCGCATCGACCGCGACGAGGCCCTCGCGGAGGCCGTCCGCTGGGTCACGTGGGCCCGCGAGCCGCTGGGCCGCGACGCCGAGATCGAGTTCTCCGCCGAGGACGCGTCGCGGACCGACCACGATTTCCTGCTCGACGTCTACGAGGCCGTCGTCGAGGCCGGCGCGTCGACGCTCAACATCCCCGACACGGTCGGCTACGCGATCCCCTCGGAGTTCGGGGCGCTCGTGGGCCGGGCGGTGGAGCTGCTCGGGAGCCGGGCGACGATCTCGGTCCACTGCCACAACGACCTCGGGCTCGCGACCGCCAACACCCTCGCGGCGGTCCAGGCCGGCGCGCGCCAGGTCGAGGTCACGATCAACGGCCTCGGCGAGCGCGCGGGCAACGCCTCCCTCGAGGAGGTCGTGATGGCCCTGCGGACGCGCCCCACCCAGTTCCCGGCAGCTGGCGGCCGGCGTCCAGACCGAGCAGCATCACCGCGGCCAGCCGCCTCGTCAGCTACCTCACCGGCTTCGCGATCCAGCCCAACAAGGCGATCGTCGGCGGCAACGCGTTCGCGCACGAATCGGGGATCCACCAGGACGGCGTACTCAAGAACCCGCTGACCTACGAGATCATGACCCCGCAGTCGGTCGGCCTCCCGGGCACCTCGCTGTCGATCGGCAAGCTGTCCGGCCGGCGCGGCCTCCAGGGCAAGCTCGCCGAGCTGGGGTACGACCTCGAGGGCGAGGCGCTCGACGCGATCTACCGCGCGGCGATCGCCCTCGCGGACGAGAAGAAGGAGGTCACCGACGACGACCTCTCGCGCTCGTCGAGCAGCGCAGTCGCCGACGTGCCGCGATCGGTCGAGCTCCTGGGCTGGAACGTGACCTCGTCCCACGGCGGCCACGCGCGTGGGCAGCGTCTCGCTGTCCGTGGGCGACGCGAAGGCCGCCAATGAGATCGGCAACGGGCCGGTCGACGCGCTGTTCAAGGCCGTGGACGCGGCGGTCCAGCCCGGTTCGGTTGGCACCGGTGCTCGACCGACTACGAGATCAAGGCCGTGTCCGGGGGCGAAGACGCCCAGGGCCGGGTGCTGGTGCGCTGCCGCCGCTCGTCGACGAGGGCCCGGGCGCGCTCATCGTGTCCGGCCATGGGTTGAGCACCAACATCATCGAGGCGTCCATCGAGGGCTATCTGATCGCGATCAACAAGCTCCACGGCGCGACCACCGGGGTCCGGTCGCATTCGTCGGCCGTCGGACCGCCGAGGAGCTGCCGTGCGGAGACCGGCCTCGCGGCCACTCCGGGCGCGGCCGACGGCAGCGGGACCGCCGACGTTCCGGATCGCGTCGTCCCCGGTGACGGCGTCGGGCCGGAGGTCATCGCCGCGGCGGTCACGTCCTCGACGCCGTCGGCGACCGGAGGGTTCGACTTCGAGTGGCTGGAGCTCACGCTCGGCGGCGCGGCCATCGATGCGTACGGGACGGCCTGCGGCGCGAGGACGTAGAGGCGTGCCGCGCGCCGACGCCGTGCTGCTGGGCGCGGTCGGCGGCCCGCGCTGGACGACCCCGACGCCACGGTCCGGCCCGAGCAGGCGCTGTTCGCGCTCCGCGGCGGGCTCGGGCTGTACGCGAACCTGCGCCCGATCACCGTCAAGCCGCAGCTCATCGACGCCTCGCCGCTCAAGCCGGAGCTGCTCCAGGGCGTGGACTGCCTGATCCTCCGCGAGCTCACCAGCGGCCTCTACTTCGGCAAGCCGGTGTACAGCGACGCCACCTGATCGCCGTATCCGTTGAACATCAGCGTGGGCCGCATGAGGAACTCGCCGATGCGCCGCTCGCGCTCCTGCGACCACCGGGGATGATCGCGCTGCGGGTTGACGTTGGAATAGAACCCGTACTCGTCGGGCGCGCTCAACTGCCAGCTGTTCATCGGCTCGCGATCGGTGAGCCGGATGCGCACGATCGACTTGATGCTCTTGAAGCCGTACTTCCAGGGCACAACCAGCCTGATCGGCGCGCCGTTCTGGTTCGGAGGTACTCGCCGTACAGCCCGACGGCAAGAATCGTGAGCGGGTGCATCGCCTCGTCGAGCCGAAGCCCTTCGGTATACGGCCACTCGAGCACCTGGCGGCGCTGGCCGGGCATCTGCTGCGGGTTGAGCAACGTCGTGAACTCGACGTACTTCGCCGTCGACTTCGGCTCGATGCGTTTCAGCAGGCTCGCCAGCGGAAATCCGATCCACGGAATGACCATCGACCATCGCTCGACGCAGCGCAGGCGATAGATGCGCTCCTCGAGCGCTTCCGGTTTGACGATGTCCTCGAGGTTGTAGTCGGCGGGCTTGGCGACGAGCCCGTCAATCTTCACCTTCCACGGCGTCGTCTTCAGCGAATGCGCGTTCACTGCGGGATCGCCCTTTTCGGTGCCGAACTCGTAAAAATTGTTGTAGGTGGCGATGTCCTGGTATTCGTTCACCTTCTCGCCCTTGCCCCAGCCGGAGTTCTGGATCGTCCCGGGAATCTTCACGCGCGGCCACGACTGCGCTTCGGCTTGCCCAATGCCGAGCGTGCCGGCGGCAGCCCCGACCGTCGTCATCGCGGCCGCTCGAATGAACTCGCGACGCCGCAGGTAGAGGCTCTTGTCGGTGATTTCCGACGATTTGATGTCCGGCGATTTTCTGAGGAGCATGACTCAATTATAGGGGTAAGGGGTGAGGGGTAGGGGGTAAGGGCTAAGGTATTCTCTCGCTGAATGGTCGTTATTTACCTGCACGGCTTCGCGTCATCGCCGCAATCCTCGAAAGCGACGTTCTTCGCCGAGGGGTTTGCCGCCGCGGGCATCAAGTTTCTCTGCCCCGATCTGAACCTGCCCGCGTTCTCGACGCTCACTGTCTCGCGGATGCTCCAGCAGCTCGAGAAACGGATCTCATCGCTGCCGCCTGGCGAGATCGTGCTGATCGGCTCGAGCCTCGGCGGATTCGTGGCCGTCGAGGCCGCCGCGCGCCAGGTTGGCGAGGCGCGACACCGGATCGCGCGTCTCATCCTGCTCGCACCTGGGGTCGAGCTCGAGTGGGATCGCTGGGCGGAAGTCGGGCCAGGCGGCGTTGAGGCCTGGCGGAAGGCCGGCAATATCGAAGTCTTCCACTATGCGCTGGACCGGCCCGAGCGGCTCGAGTTTGCCTTCTATGAGGATGCGGTGCGGTATCACCCGGCATCCCGGCGTTTGCCGTTACCGATGCTCATATTCCAGGGTCGACAGGATGAATCGGTCAGCCCCGAGATTGTCGAGCGTTTCTCGCAGCAACAGCCCGAGGCCACGCTTCAGATGCTCGACGACACCCATCAACTGAAAAACAGCCTCGACTTTATCTGGCGGGAGACGGCGCGGTTTCTCGAGCTTCGCTCGTAGCTAGTCCACGAAAACAAACAGAAGATCAGGAGATCAGGAGATCAGAAGAATTCTTCTTAAAAAGAAATTCTCCTGATCTTTTGACCTTCTGTTCAAAGTCTCATGTCTATCAGCTACAACAGCCTCTGACACCCCGGCCGGCAGCGGCACTCGATCTTGCCTTCGCCATCCGTCCTGTAATCGTAGGTCAGCTCCTCACCCTTGCGGATCGTGCGCGACGCGCGAATCCAGATGATGTCGCCGACGATGTGCACGTAGCAGTTTCCGCGGCACGAATGATTGATGAAGCGTGCGATGTTGCCGCCGACGGCCGCATCGCGCACCCAGCGCCGGTTGATCTGAAAGCACCAGATCGTGCCGAGCTTCATGTAGCGGTTCTCGCGTGTCAGGCTCTCCTGATGCGAGATCTTCTGCCCCGCATAGTCGATGATCCGCTTGTTCTTCGGAATGCGTTCGGTGGCGAACACGCCCCAACCGTGCAGTTTCGAGCGACGACGTGTGATCATGGGCTCCCGTTCAAAACGCTCATTATGCCATCCTCCTCCGCGTGCGAGGGCAGACAACCTTCGCTCGTTTGCGCTCGTTCTGGTACAGTGTTAACTCCGCCGGCGTGTGCGGCTACGGTAAGGAGCTGAATGGAAGGCATCATCCGGGCGTGGGGCAAGATCCTGGCGGGTTATCAGCCGAGTCTTTCAATTGAGATTACGCGGGAGTGCCCGCTGACGTGTCCGGGCTGTTACGCGTACGGCGGCGACCATCTCGGCGGCGATGTCACGCTGCGCGAGCTGCAGGATTTCAAGGGGCAGCAACTGGTCGACGCGATGTTCGCGCTGCTCGACAAGTTCAAGCCGCTCCACGTGTCGATCGTCGGCGGCGAGCCGCTGGTCCGCTACCGCGAGCTCGGCGAGATTCTGCCACGGATGGCCGACATGGGCATCTACACGCAGCTCGTCACGAGCGCCGTACGCCCGATCCCGATCGAATGGGCGGGCCTCCGCCGCCTGCACCTTGTCGTGTCGATCGACGGCCTGCAGCCCGAGCACGATGAGCGACGTAAGCCCGCAACCTACGAGCGCATCCTGAAGCACATCGAGGGACACGACATCCGCGTCCACTGCACAGTGACGCGCCAGCAGGTGCGGCGTGCGGGCTACCTCGAGGAGTTTACGAAGTTCTGGTCGGCCAACCCTGCCGTCTCGCAGATCTGGATTAGTCTGTATACGCCGCAGGTCGGCGAGATCTCTGCGGAGCGTCTGACGCAGGCCGATCGTCAGAAGGTGGTCGCCGACATGCTCGAGATTCGCGCGACATATCCCGAAACTTCGCACACCGAAAGGGATGCTCGACTCATACCTGCTGCCTCCGCACTCCCCGGATGACTGCATCTTCGCAAAGACGACGGCCTGCGTGTCGGCGAATTTCGAGAAACCGATCACGCCCTGCCAGTTCGGCGGCAACCCCGACTGCGCAAATTGCGGGTGCCTTGCATCTGCGGCGCTGGCGGCGGTCGGCCGTCACAAACTGCCGGGCGGCATTCAGGTCGGGAAGTTGTTCGACGCGTCCTTCGAGATCGGGAATCGTGTGAGAGCGGTACGAGAGAGTTTCGCGGTCAGATAAGACTTTTGAACAGAAGATCAGAAGATCAGGAGAATTCTTTTTGAAGAAGAACTCTTCTGACCTCCTGATCTTCTGTCTTCTGTTTTTTGTGGACTACCGCCCCACGCTCAGTCTGATTCCACCATTCACCAGGCGCGGCGTGCCGATGGTCGTCGGGTTGGTGCCTACGTAGTAGGTCGTCCCGAACACGTTCTGCACGCCGAAAAACACGTCAAGGTTGCGATTGATCGTTCGCGCAAGGGTCAGGTTCGTCACGTTGTACTTCGGCAAGCCCACCTCGCGCTGCTCAGGAATCCCCGGAAAGATCGCGGCTGTGTTCAGGTCGTCGTCAAACTGGTGACCGACGAACTGATTGTCGATCGCCACATTGAGGTAGCGCGGATTCGTGTAGTTCACCTGGAACGACACGCGGTGCTTCGGCACTTCGGCGAGATATTTGCCCGTCAGGTCGTTGCCGGCAGCATCTACCGTCGATTCATGCACTTTCGCGATGTCGAACACGTACCCGCCTGACATGCCCCAATGCCCGTTCACGCGATACGACACGTCGGTCTGAAATCCCGCGATGTTCGTGCTGCCGAGATTCTGGAGCTGGCGGCACGTCGGTACGCCCGCGCAACCCGGTGTGACAGGCACGTTATTGGTCGCCACGGTGACGTTGGCGATCGGGTTGTTCACACGGTTGTTGAAGAACGTCCCGCGAACCGTCACGCGGTTCGTCGCAGCGACGCTGACGCCGAGCTCCTCGCCGGTCAGCCGCTCGGGGCCCAGCGTCTCGTTCGCCAGCGTCAGCACCTGTCCCACGCGGAACGGGCTGTACAGCTCTTTGAGCGTCGGCGCGCGAAAACCTTTGCTGAAGCTGCCCCACACCGATACGCGGTCGGTCGCGCGATAGAGCGCGGCCAATCGCGGGCTGACGGTCGTATCGGACTTGTCGGGCAGCGACTCGCGGTTCGCCGGCGTCGGCATATTGGTCGCGACCGTCGTCTCGAGATTGTGGGCGTCGTAATTATCCCAGCTGTCGACACGCGCGCTCACCGTCAACTGCAGCTTCGGCGTCACCTCGATCAGATCCTGCGCGAACACACCCACGAACCGCTGCGTGCCGCCCGCCACGCGATGGATGAGCGGCGTCGTCCCGGTCGCGAGGGCGTACGTGAGCTCGTCGCTGTCGCCGTCGATCCACCGGAAATCAGTTCCGGCCGATACGACGTGCGAGCGCGAACCGAGCTGGAATGGACGCGACCACTGCACCATCGATCCGAAGGCATTGGTCGGCACCGTTTTCTCGAGCGACAGATTGCTCTGGCTGCGCGGCGGCGTCGCCGCCGGCACCGCGAACGTATTCTGGAAGAAGTCCTCGTTGTCGAAGAACACGCGCGCCTCGACGTTGCTGCCCTCCGAGAACCTCAGCCGCGCGCCTCCGTTGCCGTACTTCCAATTCGTGTCGTTGACCTCGCCGATCTTGCCGTTGTTGCGTTCCTCGTCGAACACGCCCATGCGCGAGAAAAGGTTCACGCGATCGGTCGGGTTGTAGTCGAGTTTCGCGCTGAAGTTCTGATACCCGACGTTCGCTTCGTTGTCGATCGTCCCGCGTTCTTCTTCGGCCACAATCATGTAGCCATCGGTCTGCAGACTGGTCGCGTCGAACGTGACGCCGACCTTGCCCCACACATCGCTGGCGAACAGATCCATTTTCGGCGTCGAGCGATTGCCGTACTGCGGTTTGAAAATGAGCGACCGGGGCGTCGGGCGGTTCGTCACGATGTTGATGACCCCGCCCATCGCGTAGTTGCCGTAAAGACTCGACGTGGCGCCGTCGATGATTTCGATGCGCTCCGCATTCATCATCGGCACGCGCGTCCAATAGACCCAGCCGCCGAACGGATCGTTGAACGGAACGTCGTCGAGCAGCACGAGGGTGCGGCTGACGCCGCTCGGTCCGATGCCGCGCAGCGACACGCCCTGCGCCGTCGGATTCGCCGCAATGCTGCTGGTTCGCCGGAACAGGCTGAACGTCGGCACCTGCCGCAGCACGTCGTCTGCGACGACTGCAGGAGACCGTTCGATCTGGTCGTTGGACACGATGTTGACGCTGGCCGGCACGTCGGTGATCAACTGTTCCGAGCGCGTCGCCGTGACGACGAGCTGCTCGGCGTAGCCTGCGGGCCGGAGCCGGACTTCAACGGTCTGCGTCATCTCGGTCGTCACATCCACGGCGACGTCCTGCACCTGGAAGCCCGACGCCGACACGCGCAGCGTGTATGCGCCCGGTATCAGATTCACCAGCGAGAACCGCTCGTTCGAGCTCGAGACCGTGCGGCTGAGATTGCCGGCACGCAATGTCGCGGTGACGCGCGCGCCAAGGACGGCCAGGCCCTGCTCGTCGAGCACTGTGATGTCGATGCGGCGATCGGCGGCTGGAGTTTGTGCGAGCACGGGCGACGCCAGCGTGGCCATCCACACGACGAACAGCACCAGAGCTGAATTTTTCATAGTTAGGCGTTTAGATTACCACAGCGCCCGCGCGGGTTTAATGAAAGTCGTGCGAGTCGATTTCGATCGCAGCGCCGCCAAGCGCATGTAAACGTTCGGCTTTGACGGACGTCACGCCGTCCTGATTCTGCAGGATGCCGTCGACGAGCAGGAAGGGCTCGTCCAGAATTTTGAATCGCTCGCGATCGAAGAGATCGGGCCGGATGATGATGTTCGCAATGCCGGTCTCGTCTTCGAGCGTGAGAAACACGAACCCCTTGGCGGTGCCCGGCCGCTGCCGCGTGATGACGCTGCCGGCCACGCGGATACGCCGCCCGTCGCGCGCACGCGAAAGATCCACCGCCCGCAGCACGCCGCGCATCGCCAGCTCCGATCGGCGCATGGCCATCGGGTGCGGACCGATCGTCAAATGAGTTCCGGCATAGTCGGCGACCAATCTCTCTTCCGCAGACATTGGTGGCAGCGGACACTGTTCTTCCAGGGATTGGGGATTGGGGATTAGGGATTGGGGCTGCGTCCCGAATCCCTCTTCGGGTTCAATGCCCTGAAATAACTCACCAGCAGGGCGTATGGCCTTCTCCACCTGCCAGAGTGCTTCGCGGCGCTCGTAGCCGAACGACGCGAAGGCGCCGATGTCGGCCAGCGTCTGCAGTTCTTCGCGGCGAATGCCGGTACGGGTGACTAAATCGTCCACGGACGTAAACCTCGGTGGCGGATCGATTGGTAGCTTGAGTTGGTTCGTAGGGTTCGTGCGGGTTCGTGAGGTTCGCGCGGTTCGGGTTCGTGCTCCAGTCGTGCGAGCACGTGTTACAGAAATATGAGGCCGGCTTTACCGTCTCAATCATCGATTCGTCATCGCAGCCACATTTCGGGCAGATTTTTTGTCGCTCTCTGCTCTCTGCTCTTCGCTCTTTCAATGGCGCGCCCGACTTCCTCGCGCAGCCCGCTCGCATAGCGCAGCCCAAGTCGCACCGAGCCGTCCGCATCGACCCGGCACAGCCAGTCGGAGTGCTGCACGTCGACGCCGGTAAAGCGCACGCCCCGGCGCTGCGCATCTTTGACGAGCGTAGCCGGATGATAAAACCCCATCGGCTGGTTGTTGAGCAGCGCGGTGTAGAACGCCGCTGGAAAGTGCGCCTTCAAATACGCGCTGGCGTACGCGAGAAGCGCAAAGCTCGCTGCGTGGGACTCGGGAAATCCATACAACGCAAAAGCCGTGATCGACGAAATGATCTGCTCGGCAACGTCCCCTGTGATGCCGTTTTTCGCCATACCCGCGCGCAGTTTCACCTCGACCTCCTTCATCCGCTTCTCGGATCGCTTGAAGCCGAGCGCGCGCCGCAGATCTTCGGCCTGCCCGCCGGTGAAGCCGGCGGTCACCATCGCCATCCGCAGCAGCTGTTCCTGAAACAGCGGCACGCCGAGCGTGCGCGCGAGAATCGGCTCCAAAGAAGGATGCGCGTACGCCACGGGCTCGCGCCCTGCCCGGCGGTTCAAATACGGATGCACCATGTTGCCGACGATGGGGCCGGGACGGATGATGGCCACTTCGACGACGAGATCGTAGAAACGCTCCGGCCGCAGCCGCGGCAGCGTGGCCATCTGCGCGCGCGATTCCACCTGAAAGACGCCGATGGTGTCGGCCTCCTGCAGCATTTTGTACACCGCCGGATCGTCGGCGGCAGATGCGCCAAATCGACAATCGGCTCTCTGCTCTCTGCTCTCTGCTCTCTGCCCGGCTGGTTCACCAGCGTAATGGCGTCCTGCAGCACAGCCATCATGCCGAGGCCGAGCAGATCGACTTTGACGAGCCCCATGTCGGCGCAATCGTCCTTGTCCCACTGCAGCACGACGCGGCCGGGCATGCTGGCGTTCTCGAGCGGCACGACGCTGTCGAGCTGCCCCTGGCAGATCACCATGCCGCCGGAATGCTGCCCGAGATGCCGCGGCAAATCCTGCATGCGATTCCACAGCTCGGCGAACCAGCGGAATGTCGGATGATCGAGATCGCAGCCGACCTCGACCATCCGCTTGCGCAGCGTGTCGGCCGGATCGACGAACTCGAACTGATTCATCACCTTGGCCAGGCGATCGACCTGCACTGCGTCGATGCCGAGCGTCTTTCCGACTTCGCGCGCGGCGCTTTTGCCGCGATAGGTGATGACGTTCGCCGTCATCGCCGCGCCGAGCCGCCCGTACTTCTCGTACACGTGCTGAATCACCTGCTCGCGGCGATCGCCGCTCGGCAGATCGAGATCGATGTCGGGCCATTCGCCGCGCTCTTCCGAGAGAAAACGCTCGAACAGCAGATCCATGCCGACCGGATCGACCGCCGTGATGCCCAGGCTGTAGCAGACGGCGCTGTTGGCGGCCGAGCCGCGCCCCTGCACGAGGATGTCGTGATGGCGGCAGAAATTGACGATGTCCCAGACGATGAGGAAGTAGCCGGCGAGATCGAGACGCTCGATGAGATCGAGCTCGCGGATAATCTGCGCGCGGGCCCGATCGTGATACGGACGATAACGCTCGCGCGCGCCCAGGTCGGTCAGCTTGCGGAGAAACGAGCTGTGCGTCTCCCCCGGCGGCACCGGATAGTCGGGAAAGCGATAACCGAGATCGGCCATCGTGTAGTCGAGCCGCTCGCCGAGCGCCTCGGTCGAGGCGAGCGCCGCGGGCAGATCGCGAAACAGCCGCGCCATCTCTTCGGGCGGCTTCAAATACCGCTCGGCATTGCGCGCAAGCTTCTTCCCTGCCTGCGCGAGCGTGGTCTTGTGGTGGATGCAGGTGAGCACGTCGAACAACGGCCGCTCGGCCGGATCGGCGAAGCGCACGCCGTTGGTCGCGACAATCGGCACATGAAACGTGCCGGCAACATCGACCAGCGTCCGGTTGTCGGCCTCTTCGTCGCGCAGGAGATGACGCTGAATCTCGACATACACGTTGCCGCGTCCGAACACGCCGACGAGCGGATCGATCAATCCGCCGACGCCGTATTTCTGAAAACCCAGCAAGTCGCGTCCCGCGAGCGCGATGAGGCCGCGCGTCTGGCCGTCGAGCTCGTCGAGCGTCAGCGCGCCTTCGCCTTTCGGCGCGCGCATTTTCATGCGCGTAATCAGCCGGCAGAGGTTTCGATACCCTTCGGCAGACTCAACCAGAACCGGCACTCGAAGGGTTCGAAGGGTGAGGTTGCGGGTAGGTCGATCGTCAGTTCGGCGCCGATGATGGCTTTGATGCCGGCGGCAGTGGCGGCGCGATGGAAGCGCGGCGCGCCGTACACGCCATCGCGGTCGAGGAGCGCGATGGCGGGATAGCCGTAGCGCGCGGCCTGGGCGATCAATGTTTCAGGTAATGAGGCCGCTTCCAGAAAACTGAACGCTGACGAGGTGTGGAGCTCGAGGTACATAACGTTGACCATTGGCAGATTGAAGATTGGTAGATTGGAAGATTGTTGTCAGATTGAAGATTGTTGATTCGTCGATTCATGCACCTCGTAATCGCAGCGTCTGCACGTCCCCTCAATTAGTCACGCAATCGTCACTCATCAATCCGACAACACTCTCTCAATCTGCCAATCTACCAATTCAGCGTCAGTCCACCATTCCATCGATAAACCACGCGCCCGCATCGTGCGCGTGTGAGATTCGATATGTCGTTCCATCACTTAATCCCACATCCCATTCGTCACAATTCCATCCGTTCTTCCACCAGTCACCTGAAGACCGCCACGGACCCTCGCAGCGCTCGACACGGCCGCCGGCAACGCCGCGGCGATCGGTCGTGACGCGGACGGGGCGCCCCTGTTCGACCATGACGCGCGCCGGAATAGGTGAACGGAACCGCCGCAAGACACTCGGCGGCGCTGCCGCTTGGGCCGCCTCCGCCGAAGGCTCCGGCGAGCCCCGCCGTAGCGCGCCCGATTCAGGCGCGCAGAGGCGGGGATTAGGGATTAGGGATTGGGGATTAGCAAAAACGCGCGGCGGGTCGAACTTCGCCATCGCGAAGGCGCCGGGACGATATGTGTCCACCAGCGACGGGGCGCCGACCCGGTCGCTGCCCATGAGCGCGCCCAGCCGCGCGAGAAGCGTCGCAAGCTTGTCGCTCGGCAACGCGCGCGCAAACAACCCGAACTGCAGCACACGCCCTTCGGTGACGTCTACCTCCACCGTCACTCGATCGATCGCCGCCGGCGGCGGATTCGACTCGAGATCGAGCAACGCCAGCGTGCGCAGCACTCGCGCGTCGCGCATCGGCGCCGGTAACTCGACCACGCGCTCGTGCCGCTCGCGCCCGCAGCGCTTCGCTTCGCGCGGAGGCGGACGTCACCAGCGTCAAGGTGATCCGCAGGACGACGGCGCCGCGGTCGCTGCGCTCGAGCCGCTCGCACAATGGATCCAGCAGGCGCGCCAGCACGAACGACAATGGCTCGAGACCATCGATGGGCCATTCGAGATCGAGGGACGCCTCGAATTGCTCCGCCACTCCGGCCGGCACGAGCGGCCGTATCTCTTCGCCGCGCGCCCATCGCTGCCAGCGAAGGCCGGCCTGACCGAGTCGAGCTGAAAGCTCGGCAGACGGGAGCGCACCCAGGTCGCCCAAGGTGCGCAAGCCCCACCGAGCGAGTTGCTCGACTTCGGGCTCCAGGCTTCCGGCTTTGGGCTGCGGGCCAGACCGGGAGTCAGCAGTCTGAAGTCTGAAGTCCAGCTGCGTCAGTACCCTCAAGCGGCAACGGCGCGAGCACCGCCGCTTCTGTTCGCCGGAGCCACCACCGTCACTCCGGCGCGCGCGTGCGCGAGCAGGATGGCGGTGGTCGACGTCGATGCCACTGCGATGTGCACGCACAATCCCGCATCGGCCGCCGTGCGGCGCAGCTCTTCGCCAATCGATCGCGGCGAGCCAATGAGGCTGCCGAGCCCGCTGATGTCGAGCGTGACCGTGCGGTCCCCATGCGTCTCGACGCGCGGCGAAAAATCGCGCGCGATCTGCACGAGGGCGCGTGGATCGTGGGTCGCGCGATCGGTCGTCGCGCGGCGCGTCGGGCGATGTTCCCATTGCCCATCTGGCCGACTCTGCCTCTGCCCTGACGTGCATCGAGTTAACAGGCGGCGGCAGATAAAGGCACGCGAACATGCTGGTCGCTCTCCACTTTTCGGGCTCGGATGACACGCGCGTTCAAGCCCAAAGCCGGGAGCCCAGCCCGGCGTCAACTGCACCGTAACGCCGCCGGCGCTCCGCGCAATCGGCTCGCTGCCAATCAACACGCACGCGGTTTCGCTGCCTTCGATGACGCGATGCAAACGCAGCCAGGTGGTATACGGCAATCGCTTGATCGTCTGCGCCGCGACCTCGCCCAGATCGAGCACCACCACGCCGAATCCGCCCGCCTGCAGGACGATGTTGAGCGCCTTGACCGCGCGGTCGAGGCTCTTCTGCAGCGTGCCGTACTCGCACGACAGACTGACGCGCGCCGAGCTCGATGCCTCGCCGCGAATCCACAGCATTCGCTGGAAATCGAGGCCGCACGCCGATGCCGACACCGGATCGAACATATCGAGCGGGTCGATAAGCGCCACCGCTTCGCCGCGCGACGTCGCCGCGGCCAGCGCCGACACGAGAATGGCCAGACGCCCGGACGATCGCGGGCCCACGACTTCAGACACATGACCGCGGGGGATGCCCCCCTCGAGTCGCGCATCGAGCTCGGCCATCCCCGTTGGTATCACCCATCGGTCGGCTGGCTCAGAGCTCGTGGGTCAGCGTATGGTCGAGCTTGCGCTCGCGAAGGAGCGATTCGAGGTAATCGATAGCTGCAGCCGGCATGGCAATCCTCTACTTTCGCTTAACTTTCGCCATGCTAGATCGAATGGGTTCTGGATGCAAGACCCTGGACTATGGACTTTGGACTAGGGCAACACCCTCGCTGTCATCAGGGTGACGTCATCGGGCTGCGGGCTTCCGCCGAGCTTCTGCTGAATCTCAGCGAGAATCACATCCAATAACGGCATACCCCCACCAGCTTCGCGATGAATCGCGTTGAGGATCTGTGACGGCGCTAGATCATCATCGGATCCGAGCGCTTCAGTGACGCCATCCGTATACAGCAGCAGTTGATCGCCTGCCCGCATCGCCAGCGATTCGATCGCCCACGTCGAGGCCGAAAGCGCTGGAGAGATCAGCGGGCCCGTGCTCGCCAGCCACACAGGATCGCGTGCATCCTTCCACAACACGCCCGGCGGATGGCCAGCACTGACATAGCGCAGGCGGCTGTCTTCCGGCGCGATCAAGGCCGCGAACAGGGTCACGAATTTCTCAGGACCGAATGCCGCCAGACTGCCCCACACGCGATGGACCACGGTGAGCGGGTCGTACCCATCGACGCGCGAAGCGTGGAACGCACTCTTCACCACGCTGGTCATCATCGCAGCCGACAACCCGTGTCCCGAGACGTCGGCGACGAGCAGCGCTGTTTGTCCCGAATCCGCCGCCGCGTAGTCGTATAAATCGCCGCCGATGCCGGAGCACGGGAGGTACTGACTACACACCGACAGCCCGTTGAGCGTGGCCGCGCGCGACGGCAACAGACTCTGCTGAAAAGCGCGAGCCTGCGAACGCTCGTCCTCGAGACGCTGGAGATGGCGGCGATGGGCTTCGCGCCGCCATTGCAACTCCAGACATCGCTCGACAAGCGTCTTCAACACTTCACGATCGAATGGTTTTTGAATGAAGTAGAACGCAGGACTCTTGATCGCCCGGATCAACTTCTCGTCGAGGTCATCGACGCTGCCCGTCATCAGGATGACGTCCACTTGCGGAAGACGCGTCTTCAGTCTCGCCATCAGCTCGAAGCCGTCGACTTCGGGCATTCTGATGTCGACAATCGCCAGCGCAGGTAGAAATTCTGCGGCGAGCGCGACGGCGTCTTTCGATGAGCTCGTGCCGCACACGTGATGAATGTCGCCGAGGACCCGTTCCACCGCTCGAAGGATCCCCGGCTCGTCGTCGACCACGAGAATCCGCGATCCCGTCATGACGCCTGAATCGGAGATTGCCGCCCTGCCAGGGGAAACATCAGATCGACTCGTGTCCCGACCCCAGGCTGGCTGTCGAGCGTGATGGTGCCGCCGACTTCCCAGAGAATTGCGCGGCAGATCGGCAGGCCAAGTCCATTGCCGTGAGGTCTCGTCGTAAAAAAGGGTTCCATGACCCTCGGCAGATCCTGCGGCTCGATCCCGCATCCGGTATCACGGATCGAAATCCGCATGATGTCCGGCCCCGGCTCCGCGGCAACGGCGATCCGTCCTCCGGGCGGCGTCGCTTCGCGCGCATTCGTCATGACATTGAGAAAAATCTGCTCCAGATCGCTCTGACCGCACGCCACCGGCGGCGCATCTTCGGGAATTTCCGTGTCGAGCTGGATGCCTCTGCGACTCATTCCGTATTTCAGGATCGCAGATGTCGTCTCGAACGCCCGCCGCACGTGTCCATGCTGGGTTCGCCGGGCTCCGCCGCGTGAGAACGAGAGCATGCCGCCAAAAATACGGCGGCAGACCTGCAGCGATTTCTGAACCTGCTCGAGATCTTCGAAAAGGATACCGGGATTCCGGATGCCGGAGCGCACGTCCTCCTGCATCTGCTGCACCAGCGGCAGCATCGACCCCAGCGCGTTGTTCACGTCGTGGGACACGCTGCGCGCGAGCTCGGCCATGGCGTGTTTTCGTTCTGCAGTGACCACGCGTGCGCGGAGCGACGCCGTCCGGTGCAGGTTCTGGATCGCGACGGCGGCCTGAGAACGGAAATGCTCCACTAGTGCCCCATCGTAGGGCTTGAGCTGTGTGGGATAGCGCGCCGCGATCTTCAGCACTCCAATCAGTCCCTCTCGTGTGATCAGAGGCGCACACAACATCGAGGCTTCGCGGAGGCCACCCTCGTCGCCATCGCCGTCGACGTTGTAGTCGAGGAGCGCTGCAAGATCGCCGGCGGACCGCCCCTGCCACTCATGCCACCGGTCGTCGTAGCGATCGAAGCCGTAAACCTGCTCCGACAACAACAGCGTCGCGGTTTCCTGGGCAATTGGAAGGCGCAGGCCAATCCGATGGCTTTTCGCCTTCGCCCACGCAATCTGCTCTGCGACCAGCACGAGCGCGGGGTCGTCTTCCTTTCGAATCAACAGCGCCGACGAGTGGTCGTACTGAGTGAGCGAACGGAGGCCGTCGAGGATCTGATAGAACAGGTCTTTGGGATCGATCTGCTCCATGATCTTTCGATCGATACGCGCACGCACGCCGACCATACGGTCGTTGTCGATGCGTGCGATTGCGTCTGACAGCGTTTCGCCCACCCGTGCGACCAACTCCCGCTCGTAGCGGCGGAACGGACGCCGCGGCCGGCTCAATGCCAGTGCGCCCCACGCACCTCCTCGCCGTTTCAGCGGCGCCATCATGACACCCGGCCGCACCGGAGGATGCTTGCGCTCGATATACAGCGTCAGGTCGTCCACGTCCCAGAGCCAGCCCCTGGGAATGCTGAAGAGAATCTCGGCCTGCGGCCGGCCGGGTTGGAGTCTCGCGATGCCCCCCTGCGACGCTCCGAAGAACCCGTGCGTCTCCCGCAGCGCGTAGCGGAACGCATTCTGGGGCTCGCGGACGTGCTTCAGGTAACCCTGCAGGCGATCGAGGAACTTGAGCGCCGATAGCTCATCGCCGTGTACCGACATGCCATTCACTTCTTCGGAGAGCGAAAACTATTTCGCCGGCGCCACGTCGTACGCCGGACGACATCGAGGAGTGCGCGAAGTATAGCGTCGCGCCGCCCTAATCCCTAGTCCCGACATGGGCTCACTGCCAGGGATGCTTTGCCGTAGGGCACGAGCCGCCGGCCCGGGCATAATAGGGGCCGCTTCTTTCTACACGTCTTGTCGCTCACACCCGGCGCCCGACTCGGACCGTATGTCATTACCTCCGCCATCGGCGCCGGCGGGATGGGCGAGGTCTATCGCGCACGCGATACCCGATTGAACCGCGACGTCGCGATCAAGATTCTTCCGGAGCCTTTTGCGACCGATGGCGATCGTGTCGCGCGCTTCCAGCGCGAAGCCCAGGTGCTGGCGTCGCTCAATCACCCCCACATCGCGCACATTCATGGGCTCGAAGAGGTGGGCGCGAACAAAGCGCTCATCCTCGAGCTGGTGGACGGTCCGACGCTCGCCGATCTGATCGCGAAAGGTCCGATTTCGCTCGACGAAGCACTCCCGATTGCCAGACAGATCGCGGAGGCGCTCGAAGCCGCACACGAACACGACATCGTCCATCGCGACCTGAAGCCCGCCAACATCAAATTGACGGCCGACGGCAACGTGAAGGTGCTGGATTTTGGACTGGCGAAGGCGCTTGATCGATCTGATGAACCTTCCGCCGGGTCCAAAAAGCAAGACCCGGCCTATGTGCAAGACCCGGCCTACGTACTGTCACACTCGCCGACGATCACGTCGCCGGCGATGGCGACGCATGCGGGCGTCATTCTCGGCACCGCGGCCTACATGAGCCCGGAGCAGGCGAAAGGCAAGCTTGTCGACAAGCGCACCGACGTGTGGGCCTTCGGCTGCGTTTTGTACGAGATGCTGACGGGCACGCGCGCGTTCGACGGAGATGATGTCTCCGACACGCTTGCGGCGATTCTGCGTGGCGAACCAGACTGGAATCGCCTGCCGGCCCATGTACCTGCCGGGCTTGTCGTCCTGCTGAAACGATGCCTCGAGAAGGATCGCCGGAATCGCGTGGCCGATATCGCCGCGGCGCGCTTCGTTCTGAATGAGCCGGCGATCATCAACCCGCCGGCCGCACCGGCGCAGGTCGCGGCGCCGCGCCGATTGAATCGCGAGCGCGTCGTCTGGGCGGCGCTGTTCGTCCTGGCCGCAAGCACCGCCGCGTATTTGTCTCTTCGCCCGGCGGCCGCCCCAGAGCCGCTGCGCCGTCTTTCCGTGGCGATTCCCGAAGGCGCGAGCGTGGGACATCTGGCGCTGTCGCCAAACGGCCGCCGGCTGGCGCTGACGTTGCCAGCCCAGGGCGACGGTCTGATGTGGCTGCGATCGCTCGACACGCCTGACCTTCAACCATTGGCTGGAACGGCCGGTGCGCGCAGTCCGTTCTGGTCGCCCGACAGCCGCTCGATCGGATTTTTTGCTGACGGCAAACTGAAGGTGGTTCCGGCAACCGGTGGTCCTCCACGGGAATTGTGTGAGAGCGCCGGGCTGGGAAGCGGAGGTTCCTGGAATCGAGACGGCGTCATTCTCTTTGGAATCGTTGTGAGCAATGCGAGCGCCATCCGGCGCGTGGACGCATCCGGCAACGGTTCGTGCACTGATGTGACCAAAGCTGTCGATGCACGTCATGCCTTCCCGGAGTTCCTACCGGACGGGGAACATTTCCTGTATGTCTCCACCGATAGCGATCCGGCCGGGCGCGGCGTGTACATCGCGTCGCTCACCGATCCATCGGGCCGCAAACTGATGTCCGACTTCTCGAGCGTGATGTTCTCCCGCTCGCCCAGTTCTCACGGAGGCGGACATCTCTTGTTCCTGCGCGAAGGGACGCTGATGGCACAGCCGTTCGATCCCGACACGTTCCAGACGACCGGCGATGTCGTTCCCGTCGTCACGGGCGCCTCGGTCAGCGCCACTCCGCCACAGGTTGCGGCAAGCGTATCCGCCGATGGGCTGCTCGTGTACCTGGCGGGCCGATCGACGGCGTCGCAGCTGACCTGGATCGATCGACATGGCAAAGTGCTGGGCTCGGAAGGTGCCGAGAGTGCCAGCAGCGGCGTCGCGCTCTCCCCGAATGACCAACATGTGCTGTTCGGCCGTGATCGCAAAATGTGGCTCCGCGAGCTGAACCGCGACATCGACACGCCGTTTTCCGAACACTTAGGCTCTGGCGTGTGGTCGGCCGATGCCACATCTATCATCACCAGCAGCCGCGACGGCAAGGTGATCGGCAGGCACATCGCCACGGGCAAAGACGCAGAACTGGTCCCGGCGGGTTCGATCAAAAACATGTCTGACTGGTCGCGTGACGGTCGATTCGCTGTGTACTCCGAAGTGCACCCCAAGACGCTGGCCGACATCTGGGTGCTCGCCGATCCGTTGAGTGCCTCGAACGCGCGAAAGACGACGCCGTATCTCGTCACGCCGTTCCAGGAAAGCCAGGCGCAGATCTCACCCGACGGCCGATGGGTCGCCTACGCCTCGAACGAGTCGGGAGGATTTGCGGTCTATGTCAGTCGCTTTCCAATAGCCGGCGAAACCAGGCGAATCTCTCCGGGCCTCGGCCGCGAGGCGCGCTGGCGGCGCGACGGCCGCGAGTTGTACTACCTGTCGGGAACATCCGACCGTTACAAGATGATGGCCGTGCCGGTCGAGACGAGCGCCCTCGAACTGCGCCTCGGGGCCGAGATGGCGCTCTTCGACGTGAGAATCAACAACATCGTTCCGCAAAGCAACATCTTTCAATACAGCCCCTCGTCAGACGGGCAACGATTTCTCGTGAACGCGGTGACAAGCGACGCTGAACCCACGCTGAACGTGATCAGCAACTGGGAAGCGATGGTACGATCCGGTTCCGGCAGGGAATGAATGAGCGACAAGAAGACACACCAATTCGGCACACGAGTGATCCATGGGGGGCAGAAACCCGATCCGCTGACCGGCGCGGTTGTCCCGCCGATCTACGCAACCTCCACGTACGTGCAGTCGAGCCCCGGAGTGCACAAGGGGTACGATTACTCGCGCACGGCGAATCCTACCCGTGACGCGCTTCAGAACAGCCTCGCGGATCTCGAGGGCGGCGCAGCCGGCTTCGCGTTTGCCTCGGGGCTCGCGGCCACCGCCACGATTCTGGATCTGCTCGACAGCGGCTCGCACATCGTCGCCATGAACGATCTCTACGGCGGCAGCTACCGCCTGTTCGAGAACGTGCGCAAGCGCTCGGCGGGGCTTCAGGTGTCGTTCGTCGACCTCACAGACATGGGCGCACTCGAGGCGGCGCTGCGGCCCAACACGCGCATGATCTGGGTGGAAACGCCGACCAATCCGCTCCTCAAGATCGTCGACCTCAGTGCCGTCGCGGCCGTCGCGCAAAGCCGCGGCATCATGACCGTCTGCGACAACACGTTCGCGACGCCTTACCTGCAGAACCCGCTGCAACACGGGTTCGATCTCGTCATGCACTCGACGACCAAGTACCTGAACGGTCATTCGGATGCGATCGGCGGCGCGGCGGTCATCCGGCACGGCGCAGATGAGCTCCGCGAGAAGCTTGCCTACCTGCAGAACGCCGTGGGCGGCGTGCCCGGGCCTTTCGATTCCTTCCTGACGCTGCGCGGCATCAAGACGCTGGCTCTGCGCATGGAGCGCCACTGCGCCAACGCGCTCGCCATCGCGCAGTTTCTGGAGAAGCATCCGAAGGTCGAGCATGTGATCTATCCGGGTCTGCCGGACCATCCGCATCACGAACTGGCGAAGCGCCAGATGCACGGCGGCTTCGGGGGCATCATCAGTGCCGAGCTGCGCGGCGGGCTCGAAGACGCTCGCCGCTTCCTCGAGCGTTGTCATCTCTTCGCGCTCGCGGAGAGTCTCGGCGGCGTGGAAAGTCTCATCGAGCATCCCGGCATCATGACGCACGCCTCGCTGCCCGCTGCCATGCGCGCGAAGCTGGGCATCAGCGACAGTCTCGTGCGACTGTCGGTCGGCGTGGAATCGGTGGACGATCTGATCGCGGAATTGAACGACGCGCTGGGTTGAGTCACATCGAAGAAGACCTGCGGGTCGTGGGGGTACAAACCAGACGTGGCGAATCATCCCGGCACGAAAATCAGCAACACCATCCTCGACACCATCGGCAATACGCCCCTGGTGCGCATCAACCGCATCACCCGCGGCGTGACGGACGCGACGGTCCTCGCCAAAATCGAGACCTTCAATCCCGGCAACTCGATCAAGGACCGGATGGCCGTGCGGATGATCGAAGACGCCGAGCGCAGCGGCGCAGCTCAAGCCCGGGCGGCACGATCATCGAAGGCACGTCGGGCAACACGGGGATGGGCCTGGCGATCGCGGCGGTCGTGAAGGGCTACAAGTGCATCTTCACGACGACCGACAAGCAGTCGAAGGAGAAGGCCGACGCGCTCAAGGCGTTTGGCGCCGAGGTGATCGTCTGCCCGACCGACGTGGATCCCGAGGACCCGCGGTCGTACTACTCCGTATCGTCGCGGCTCGAGCACGAGGTCCCCAACGCCTGGAAGGCCAACCAGTACGACAACCTGTCGAATACGCGCGGCGCACTACGAATGGACGGCGCCCGAGATCTGGGATCAGACCGACGGCCGCGTGACGCAGCTCGTCGTCGGCGTCGGGACCGGCGGCACCGCCAGCGGCGTCGGACGCTACCTCAAGGAGCGCAACCCGGCGATTCGCGTGTGGGGGATCGACACCTACGGGTCCGTCTTCAAGAAGTACAAAGAGACCGGCATCTTCGACAAGAACGAGATCTACCCCTACATCACCGAAGGGATCGGCGAGGACTTCCTGCCCAAGAACGTCGACTTCAGCGTCATCGATCACTTCGAGAAGGTCACCGACAAGGACGCCGCGATCATGACGCGCCGCCTGGCTCGCGAGGAGGGGATCTTCGCGGGGAACTCGGCCGGCGCGGCGATGGCCGGGCTGCTGCAGCTTGCCGACCGCTTCACACGCGACGACATGATTGTCGTGGTCTTCCACGACCACGGCTCGCGCTACCTCGCCAAGATGTACAACGACGAGTGGATGCGCGAGAAGGGCTTCCTCGAGGTGACGGGCATGACCGCGCGCGATCTCGTCGCGCTCCACGTGTCGGGCGAGCTCTACGCCGTCGAGGCCGCGCATCCGGTCGAAGAGGCCGTGAAGGTGATGAGCGAGCACGACTTCTCGCAGATCTCCGTGACCCGGGACGGGCGCGTCGTCGGGTCGCTGAACGAAACGCACCTCTACAAGGAGTTCATCCGCGACCCGCACCTGAAGCACAAGGCGGTCGAGGAGATCATGCAGCCGGCGTTCCCCTTCGTCGACATCTCGACGCCCGTGGTCCTGCTGTCGACGATGATCACACTGGAGAACCCCGCGGTGCTCGTGCGCGACTTCAAAACCGAGAAGACGTTCATCATCACACGATCGGACATCATTCGGGTCATGCTGTAGCCGGAATTCGGGTACGATACGCCCTCCAGAACAACGTTGGCTCAGGCCCCTCCCCTCTCCCCGGTCGAGGCCCCGGTTCCACGCAAGGGCATTCAGCGCCTTGCGGCCGCCCTGCACCACCGCGACTTCCGCGTCCTCTGGTTTGGCGCCTGTTTCTCGAGCATCGGCACCTGGATGCAGAGCCTCGCCGAGAACTGGCTGGTGCTGTCGCTGACGGCGTCGGCCTTTTACCTCGGTCTCGACGCGTTCCTGCAGCAGCTGCCGATCATGCTGTTCACCCTCATCGGCGGGGTCGTCGCCGATCGGTACGATCGCCGCCTCACCCTGATGGCTTCGCAGTGGGTGCAGCTCTCCACCGCGGCCGTTCTCGCGGGGCTGGTCTATTTCGGGGTCGTCGAGGTCTGGCACATCCTGCTGCTCTCCTTTATTACAGGCACCGCGCAGGCGTTTGGCGGACCCGCATACCAATCGCTGATTCCGTCGCTCGTCAGCAAACAGGATCTGACCAACGCCATCGCGTTGAACTCGATCCAGTTCAACGTCGCGCGCATGCTCGGGCCGCTCCTGGCCGGCGGCACGCTCGTCGTCCTGAAACGCTGGGGCGTCGCCGACATGACGGCGCTCGCGATCTGCTTCGGCCTGAACGCGCTGTCGTTTCTCGCGGTGATCCTGTCGCTGATGTCGCTGCACATCAAACACCTGTCCGCGGCGCGCACGCACAACATGTTCGGCGAGCTGAAGCAGGGGCTCGCATACGTGCACGAACAGCGCAGCATCATGGCGCTCATGGTGCTCGGTGCGGCGACGGCGTTTTTCGGCATCCCGATGCTGACACTGCTGCCCGTGTTTGCGAGGGATGTGTTCGGGTCCGGCGTCGAAGGCTACAGCGTGCTGCTGTCGTTTTCGGGTGCGGGCGCAGTGGCCGGCGCGATGGTCGTGGCATGGCTTGGCCGCTTTCCGCACATGGGGCTCACCACGCTGCTCGTGCAGGCGTGCTTTGGGGTGTTGATCGCGCTTGTCGCGTTGAGCCCGTCGCTCTACCTGACCTACCTCCTGCTGTTCGCAAGCGGGGTGACGCTGATGATCGTGGTCTCGTGCCTGATGTCGCTGGTGCAGCTCATCGCCCCCAACGAGATGCGCGGGCGCGTGATGAGCATTTACCTGGTGGCGTTTCGCGGCGGCATGCCGCTCGGCAGCCTGGTGAGCGGCTATTTCGCGAGCATCAGCTCCGCGCCGAACGTCATCGCGTTCAACGGCGTGGCGCTGCTCGCGGTGAGCGTGTATTTCCTGATGAAGACAAAAGAAATCAGAGCCCTGTAATCATGAAACGTTGGAGCTGGCTGGTCTCGCGGTGGCCCTCACCGCCGTGGCCCCGACGGTAGCGGCTCAATCGTCTGCCGAGCTCATTGCGCTGGGCGATGCCGCCTACAAGGCACGCCGCCAGAAAGACGCCCTCGACTCCTTCGTACGGGCCATCGACGCCGACGCGAACAACTACGAAGCGCTTTGGAAAGCATCGCGGTCCGAGATAGACCTTGCCGAGATCGCCCCCAATCGACCGGCTCTGGACGCGCTGCTCGCGGCAGGCCAGCGTCACGCTGAGGCAGCCGTTCGCGTGCAGCCGGCTGATGCCGAAGGACACTTTTCGCTCGCGCGGGCAGCCGGACGCCGCGCGCTGTCAGTCGGAGTGCGGGACCGCATCCGTTTTTCCAAGATGATTCGCGACGCTGCGCTCGCAGCCCTGAAAATCAACAGCACGCACCCGGGCGCGCTGCACGTCCTCGGCATGTGGAACGCCGAGATCATGCGCGTCAACGGGCTGTCGCGCCTTATCGCGCGCAGGTTTCTGGGGGCAGAGGTCTTCGGTCTGGCGAGCTGGGACGAAGCGCAACGCCTGCTGGAAGCATCGGTGCAGCACGATCCGCGCCGCATCGTCCATCGGCTCGACCTGGCCGGGATCTATGCGGATCGAGGCGACAGGAAACGCGCGCGTGAACTGTACCTGTGGATTGCGTCGGCCCCGCTCGTCGAGCCCAACGACGATCTGTATAAGAGTCAGGCCGCCGAACGGCTGAAACGGCTCGGAGGAAATTAGAGCGAGGCCGATGATCCAGTAAATCCCGAGCGCCAGCGAACCGATGGCGGTCGCGGCTGCCGAGAAACGGGCAACATGGCCGGTCATGCGCCGATCCGCGAGCGTGTGGGCCAGGACGATGCCGAAGAGCGACATCGACATGAGGATACCGAGCGCGAAGATGGTCACGAGAAAGAGCAGCGACCAGAAATGATGCCCGCTGCCCGCTGCGTTCCACAGCGGCAGCGAAAGGACGAGCGCGCGCAGCCCGCTCACGGCGAACACCGCGCCGAGCACACCCGGCAGCACCGTGTGAATGGACGGCCGGTGCGAATGCTGGCGGCCCCACCACGTAAAGTGCAGATGCCAGTGACGGTGCGCGCCGTGCCCGCCCGCCTCGTGCACGTGTGAATGCACGTAGAGTCGTCCGGAGAATGTCAGCCAGCCCACGACGAGCCCGAGCCCGATCAGCAGGCAGCCTCCGATGAATTCCCCGCCCTGCTCGAATCGCGCGGGTATCTGCCAGCCGAAAAACAACACCAGGCCGGCGCCCAGGGCAAGCAGCACCGCGTGGCCGACGGCAAACCGCACCGCGAGCCCAAACGCGCGCGCGTATCGCGCCGGACCGAGCGGCGTCGCGAGCGAGAGGGCGGCTATCGCCATGAGGTGATCGGCGCCGAGGCCGTGAAGGAAACCGAGCGCGAGCATCGAACCGGTCAGCACGGAGGGGATTATAGCTGGTTGGTGGTTTAGAGTTGGTGGTTCGGTGACGCGAGTTCAGCACCATGAACCACCAACCGACCCACCCTGACTTGCCTTGCTCATATACATAAATGTATATTCATGTATGTGAAACAGGCTGGCGAGCTGTATCGGCTGCTTGGCGATGAAGTGCGGCTCAGGTTGCTGCGGGTTCTTGCCGGGAAGCATGGACGGCTGAACGTCTCGGAGCTGACGGCCGTGCTGGGCATCGCGCAGTCGGGCGTGTCGCGCCATTTGCGTCTTCTGAAAGAAGCGGGTCTTGTCGTCGAAGAGCGCGGTGGCGGCTTCTCGTTCTATCGCCTCTCCCCTGCCCTGCTCGACGGCGGGTTCGCGGGCGTGTGGCCGGCGCTTCAGACGCAATTCGCCGAGGCGGCGCACACCGCGGCCGTGCGGGGCGACGACTCCCGGCTGCAGGAAGTGATACGCCTCCGGAAGGAAAATTTCGAGGTCCACGGCACCGACCGCGGACAGTTCGTGCCGGGCCGAAGCTGGGCTGCGTGGTCGCGCACGCTCGGCCTGCTGCTGCCGCCGGTCGAAGTGGCCGACATCGCCTGCGGCGAAGGATACTTGTCTGTGGAATCCGCGCAGTGGGCGAGGCGCGTCGTCGGCATCGACAGGTCGCCCGACGTGCTGAAGCGCGCCAAGGCGCTCGCCGAACGGCGGGGCGTGAAGAACATCACCTGGAAGCGCGGCGACATGGAAAAGCTGCCGCTCGAAGACGCGTCGGTCGACATCGCCCTGCTCTCGCAGGCGCTGCACCACGCGGCGAATCCCGCGCGCGCCATGTCGGAAGCGGCGCGCGTTCTGCGGCCCGGTGGCCGTGTGCTGGCGCTCGATCTGCGCGAACACGATCAAGAATGGGTACGCGATCGCGTCGGCGATCGCTGGCTCGGCTTCAAAGATGAGGATCTCGAGCGCTTCCTGACCGGCGCGGGCCTGACGGACGTGAAGGTCCGCGTCGGATCGCGGTCGCCGGGCGATCCATTTGCCGTGCTGATTGCAAGCGGCGTGAAATGACTTTGGACTCTGGACGTTGGACTCTCGACTTATGAGTATTCGAACCCGACTCGAACGCCTGCTGGCCCAGCGCATCCTCGTACTGGATGGCGCCATGGGCACGATGATCCAGCGCCACACGCTGACCGAAGCCGACTTCCGCGGGGAGCGCTTTTACATCACACTCGAAAGAGCTGCGCGGCAACAACGACATGCTCGTGCTGACGCGTCCCGACATCATTCTCGGGATTCACGAACAGTATCTCGAGGCAGGCGCCGACATCATCGAGACGAATTCGTTCAGCGGGACGACGATCGCGCAATCCGATTACGCGCTCGAGCCGTTCGTGTACGAACTGAATGTCGAAGCCGCGAAGCTCGCGAAGCAGGCCGCCGACAAATGGACGACCCCGGACAAGCCGCGCTTCGTCGCAGGCGCGATGGGGCCGACCAACAAGACGCTGTCGATTTCGCCCGACGTCAACGATCCGGCGTTCCGCGCGGTCACCTTCGACCAGATGAAGGACGCGTTCGCCGAACAGGTGCGCGGGCTCATCGACGGCGGCGTCGACGTGCTGCTCATCGAAACGATCATCGACACGCTGAGCGCCAAGGCGGCGCTCCTGGCGGCGGCAGAAGTCGATCCCGACGGGAACGTGCCGATCATCCTCTCGGCAACCATCACGGATCGCAGCGGCCGCACGTTGTCCGGACAGACCATCGACGCGTTCTGGGTGTCGGTGATGCACGCCAGGCCGCTCGCCGTCGGCATCAACTGCGCGCTCGGTGCGCGCGAGATGAGGCCGTACCTTGCCGAACTGTCGCGCGCGGCGACGACGTACGTCAGCTGCTATCCGAACGCGGGGCTGCCGAACGCATTCGGGCAGTACGACCAGCACGCGCCGGAAACCGGCGAGCTCGATCAAGGATTTCGCCGTCAGCGGCTTCGTGAACATCGTCGGCGGCTGCTGCGGCACGACCCCGATCACATCCGCGCGATTGCCGAGCAGGTGTTCGCGGCGCTCCCGCGCGGAAAATTCCGACGGCCGACGGACGTCCGTCGTTCAAGTCGGCGCACACGCAGTTCGCCGGTCTCGAAGTGCTCGCGCGTGCGCGGCGACAGCAACTTCCAGATGATCGGCGAGCGCACGAACGTCACCGGCTCGAAGAAATTTCAACGGCTCATCAAGGACGGCAAATTCGGCGAGGCGGTGGACGTGGCGCTCGAACAGGTGCGCGGCGGCGCAAACCTGATCGACGTCAACATGGACGAAGGTCTGCTCGACTCGGAGCAGGCCATGACGCACTTCCTCAACCTGATTGCGACCGAGCCGGAAATCTCCAGGCTGCCGATCATGATCGACAGCTCGAAGTGGACGGTGCTCGAGGCCGGGCTGAAGTGCGTGCAGGGAAAGCCTGTCGTCAATTCCATCAGCCTGAAGGAAGGGGAAGACGACTTCCTGAAGAAGGCGCGGCGTGTACAGCAGTACGGCGCCGGCGTGGTCGTGATGGCGTTCGACGAAACGGGCCAGGCCGACACTGTCGCGCGCAAGGTCGAGATTTGCTCACGCGCGTACAAGCTGCTGACCGAGAAGCTCGACTTCGACCCGACCGACATCATCTTCGATCCCGAACATCCTGGCGATTGCGACGGGACTCGAAGAGCACAACGAATACGCCATCAATTTCATCGAGGCATGCGGGCAGATCAAAGCAGCGTGCCCAGGCGTCAATTTCAGCGGCGGCGTCAGCAACCTGTCGTTCTCGTTCCGAGGCAACGACGTCGTGCGGGAGGCGATTCACTCGGCGTTTCTCTTCCATGCGATCAAAGCCGGCCTGAACATGGGCATCGTGAACGCCGGCCAGCTGATCGTGTACGAGGACATTCCGAAAGATCTCCTCGAGCACGTCGAAGACATCATCTTCAACCGCCGGCCGGATGCGACCGAGCGCATGGTGACAGTTCGCGGAAACCGTGAAGGGCTCGGCGACCAAGCGCGAGATCGATCTGAAGTGGCGCGACAACACCGTCGAGGCGCGCCTGTCGCACGCGCTGGTGCACGGCGTGCTCGATTTCCTGGAGCCAGATCTCGAGGAGGCCCGCCAGAAGTACGCGCGGCCGCTCGAGATTATCGAAGGCCCGCTGATGGACGGGATGAAAGTGGTCGGCGATCTCGTTCGGCGCCGGCAAGATGTTCCTGCCGCAGGTGGTGAAGAGCGCCCGCGCGATGAAGAAGGCGGTCGCGTTCCTGATGCCCTACATGGAAGAGGAGAAAGCGCGCGCGTTGAAAGCCGGCACCGTCACGCGTGCGCAGGGCAAGATTCTGATGGCCACCGTCAAGGGAGACGTGCACGACATCGGCAAGAACATCGTCGGGGTCGTGCTCGGCTGCAACAACTACGAGGTGATCGACCTGGGCGTCATGGTGCCGACCGACAAGATCCTGCAGACCGCGATCGACGAGAAGGTCGACATGGTGGGCCTGAGCGGGCTCATTACCCCCTCGCTCGATGAAATGGTGTTCGTGGCGAGCGAGATGGAACGCCGCGGCTTCAAGCTGCCGCTGCTGATCGGCGGAGCGACGACCAGCAAGCAGCACACGGCGGTGAAGATCGCGCCCGCGTACGGGAATGCGACCGTGCACGTGCTCGACGCATCGCGCGCGGTTGACGTGGTGTCGACGCTGCTGAACCCTGACAAGATCGCCGCCTTCGACGTCGAGAACAAGAAGAATCAGACCGGCATCCGCGAGCAGTACGCGAGCCGCGCGCGGCGCCCGCTGCTCTCCATACCGCGACGCGCGCGCGAATGCGCCCAAGCTGGATTGGACCGACGTGCCGGCGCCGTCGTTTACCGGCCGGCGTTTTCTGGATGACGAGCCGCTCGCCGACATCGCGAAGTACATCGACTGGACGCTCTTCTTCTCGACGTGGGAGTTGAAGGGATCGTTTCCCGGCGATTCTGACGCACCCGAAGTACGGACCCGCCGCGACCGAACTTTACGAGCACGCGCAGGAGCTGCTCGGCCGCATCATCGAGAGCAAACTGCTGCGCGCGCGCGGCTCGTACGGCTTCTGGCCCGCGAACAGCGACGGGGACGACATCATTCTCTACGCGGATGATGCGCGGACGAGCGAGCTGCTGCGCTTCAACATGCTGCGGCAGCAGGAGGCGATGCCGAGCGGACAACCGAATCGATCGCTGGCCGACTTCGTCGCGCCGCGATCGTCGGGCATCGCCGACTACCTCGGCGCGTTTGCCGTTACGGGCGGCCTTGGCGCCGACGAGCTCGTCAAGCGGTACGAGAAGCAGCACGACGACTACCGCGCCATCATGGTGAAGGCGCTCGCCGATCGGCTGGCCGAGGCGTTCGCCGAGTATCTGCACGCGCGCGTGCGCCGCGAGTGGGGCTATGGCGCGACGGAGGTGCTCACCACCAACGACCTGATTGCAGAGAAATATCGCGGCATCCGTCCCGCGTTCGGCTATCCGGCGTGCCCGGATCACACCGAAAAGATCAAGCTGTTCGATCTGCTCGCGGCCGAGCGCGCCGGCATCAAGCTGACCGAGAGCTGTGCGATGACGCCGGCGGCGAGCGTCAGCGGCCTCTACCTGAGCCACCCGCAGGCGCGCTACTTCATGCTGGGCCGCATCGGCCGCGATCAACTGGAAGACTATGCAGGACGTAAGCGACGGCCTGTCGAAGAAGTACAGCGCTGGATTTCCGAGCACGTTGAGGACCGGGACGCCGTCGCCGTCTCAGTCGACAGTCGATAGTCGACAGTCGCAAGTCGACAGTCGCAAGTCGACAGTCCTAGTGGCCCGTACTCACTGAAGTACTACTAATTCGATGCACCGGGTTGCGATACGCCCACCGGATTGGCTTCGGTGCTTTGTTGTAACGATGGATGTATCGCCGGATCTTGCGGGCCAAGTCTGCGACGGACGTAAAGATGCCTCGCGCCAACAGGTCGCGCTCGATCTTGGAAAACCAGAGTTCGACTTGGTTGAGCCAGGACGAATAGGTCGGCGTGAAATGCAGCTGGACGTTCGGATGATCGAGCAGGAAGGTGCGCACCGCCTGTGTCTTATGCGTCGAGAGGTTGTCCGCGATAACGTGAATCGCGCGTCGCTTCGGCTGACTGGCGACGATCTCCGTGAGAAATTCGACAAAGGCGGCGCTCGTGTGCCGCGGCACGGTCTGGCCGAGCACTTCCCCAGATTGGGTATTGAGTGCGGCAAACAGCGAGAGGGTGCCGTGCCGGTAGTACTCGAAGCCATGCCGCTCGGCGCGTCCGGGCGAGAGCGGCAACACCGGATCGAGGCGGTCGAGCGCTTGAATGGCGGTTTTCTCGTCGACGGCGAACACCGCGGCGTGATCCGGGGATTGATGTACAGGCCGATCACGTCGGCGGCCTTCGGTTCGAAGTCCGGATCGTCGGACTGCATGTAGCGTTCGAATCGATGGGGCTGGAGACCGGCGCGTTGCCACGCCTTCGCGACCAGATTGTGATGAATCTTCAGCACTCGTCCCAGCTTTCGGGTACTCCAATGCGTACTGCCGTCGGGTGGCGGCTGCTGCGTCTTCGCCAATACCCGGGCTTCCATCGCCGGCGTCAGCACGCTCGGCGGCTGTCCCCGGTAGCGCGCGCGCAATCCCTCGAGTCGCTCCGCCACAAACCGCCGGCGCCACCGATTGATGTAGTCGCGGTAGCATGGCACCGTCGGCTTCGATTGTCGAGTACGATTCGCCAGCGGCCAGCATCAGAATCACCCGAGCCCGGCGCGCGTCCTCCGCGCGGATCTTGAGGCTTCGCACGCGGCGCTCCAGCTCGGCTCGTTCATCCATCGTCAACGTCAGCGCCATATGGCGCTGGACAGTACCAGGTACCGCTTCAGTCAGTACAAGCCACTAGTGGACCGTACCTAACGAGTTGTACAGCGGTCATGCGATTCTCCGCGACGGGTCGGCGTAGGACCAGCGGATGGGCATTGCGGTCTTGTTGTAATGCTTGATGTACCGCATCAGCTTGCGACGCAGGTCGGTGACCGAGGTGAAGATGCCCCGCGCCGTAACATCGCGCTCGATCTTGGAGAACCAAAGTTCGACTTGATTGAGCCAAGACGAATAGGTCGGCGTGAAGTGGAGATGGACGGACGGATGTGCCACCAAGAAGGTCCGGACCTGCTGCGTTTTGTGGGCCGAGAGATTGTCCACGATGATGTGCATCTCGCGCCGTCTGGGCTGCGTGTCGACGACAGTCTGCAGGAATCCGACGAATTCCGCGCTCGTGTGACGCGCCGCGGTGTGGCCGACCACTTCGCCCGTCCGGGTGTTGAGCGCCGCATAGAGCGACAGCGTCCCGTGTCGGTAGTACTCGAAGCCGTGCCGTTCGGCGCGACCTGGCGACAACGGCAGGACGGGGTCGAGCCGATCGAGCGCTTGAATCGCGGTCTTCTCGTCGATGCAGAAGACCACCGCGTGCTGCGGCGGATCGAGATACAACCCGATCACATCCGCGGCCTTCGTTTCGAACTCGGGATCGCTCGACCGCATGTACCGCTCGAGGCGATGGGGCTGCAGGCCGGCGTGCTGCCAGGCGCGCGCGACAATCGTGTGCTGTACGCCCAGTTTCCGGCCGAGCGATCGCGTGGACCAGTGCGTCGCGCCGTGCGGTGGCGGTGCGACGCGTCCACGTCATGATGCGGGCTTCCACCGCGGGCGTCAGCACGGTCGGCTTCGAGCCGCAATGACGGGCCGCCAACCCGGCGAGTCCCTCCTTCGCGAACCGTTGTTTCCACAAGGCGATCGTCCGCGAGCTGCATCCGGTCATCGTGGCGATCGCCGCGTAGCTGTGGCCGTCGCCCAGCAGCAGAATGACGCGCGCGCGGCGCGCCGCATCTGCACGACCACGCCCCGATCGCACGCGCGCTTCGAGATCGGATCGTCGGTCGGTCGTCAGCACAAGCGGTGTCGATGGCATGCGCCATCATATGATTTACAACTCGTTAGTACAAGCCACTAGTCGGAGGGCTTGCCGCGCCGATGCGACAGGCATGCAGCGCGAAGGCGGGTAGCGCAGGGCTTTACCCTGCCAAATATATGGAAATATCCGTCGACTGTCCCTACTGCGGCGAGCCGCTCGAGCTCTATGTGGATCCAAGCGGCGGATCCACGCAGAAGTACGTCGAAGATTGCGCGGTCTGCTGTCAGCCGATGGAAGTGATTGTGGAAATAGAAAATGACGAGGAGTGCTCGGTGTCGGTGAGACGGTTTGACGACTGAGAAATGAAAAGGAAAAACGAAGAGCGAAAAACGAATATTACGACACCGCGGGCGATGAACCACGAAGGCGCGAAGAGCGCGACGATGCGATGACGATCGCGGTTGCGATCAGTGCAAGGTTCGGCAGCCAGGCTGCCAAAAGAGCCGGCAGCTTCCCGCCAAGTCCAGCGTCCATTCCGACGCGGGACAGCATGTAATAGGTTGCGAGAATCCCACAGAATGCGATCCCCATGATCGATTGCGGGATCGGACGCCATACCACCACCGAAAGCGCGAGCAGTATGAAGGCCAGCGGCGCGAACGAGAATGCCCAACGCGTGTGATAGTAAACATCCAGATTGCGCGCGTATTCCTGCCGCCCCTGACGAGTCGCAGAATCACGCTGCTCGCGAAGCTCGCTGAATGTCAGTTCGTTCTGTCGGGCTGTCACAACGCGGTCAGCCGCTCGTGATTCTGATTCGCGAGCGGCCCGGTTCGCTGCCGGAAGCAGTGATGTGAACATCGTGATGGATACGGCCGTAGAAACTACTGCGAGGGCGAGGATCGCGCCCGCCGATCGACGTGAGACCTTCCGACCTCCCACACCGAGAAACGCTCCGAGCGGAACCCCAATGAGAAGCGCGAGTATCACACCCTGCGGAAGCGTGTACATCAGCAGCCTGGCTTCACCGGTGTTTGAAAAGGCACGTGGCAGAAGGGGTATTTCGAGCAAGAGCAGCACAACGGCAATGCTGCCGGCTGCGAATCTCATCGTGCGGCCCAGTACGCTGTGTTCGTCGCCCTGCCGGCCGTGTTTATTCATCGTGCAGGCGTGGGTGAACCACGAAGGCGCGAAGAGCGCGAAGACGCGATGACGATCGCGAATGTGATCATCACTATGTTCGGTAGCCACGCGCCTAGTGGCGGCGTCAGATAGCCGCGCTGACTCCCCGCGTCTCCGGCGAACATCAGCATCCAGTAGACAAAACACGCTGCGAAAGCAAGCAAGGCGCGCAGTCCGCGGTGGTTGACCGGCGCAGCCAGCAGCAGGCTCGCAAGAGCGAAGGTGGCCGCTCCAAGCGCAAAACGAAGATGAAGGCGGAAGACGGATTGGCGCGCGCTTAGCAGCACTCCGTCGGCCGAAAAGCGCGCGATCTCGCCACGCAGCTCGGACAGCGTCATCTCGCTGTATCCCTTCTGCAGCCTTGTAACGGGGCCTTGATATCCTCTGGCCCTGAGCTCGCGAAAGGTTATTTCCCTGAAGGCTTCATTGGCCGCAGGCACGCCCCACGCCAGAATGACAAAGCTGAAGGCTGATGCCGCCAGTGCCCCGCCCAGAGTCGCCCTCGCGATGTTCATGGTCGGCCGAGCGGAGAGACCAAATGCAAGTCCGAAGGCAATGCCGATAGGAACCGCCAGAGGCATCGCCTGCGGCACGAGGGTCGTCGCCGCGCGCCATCCATTCTCGGGTGACTGAAGAGCGGAGGCACCATCAGCATCACGAGGATGATGGCAACCATTGCGACGACCACGCCAGCGTCCTCACGAGCGTGCGGCGCTCCTCGTCGGTTTCGACAGACACGCTGCCAACACATATCGCAATCACTTTCAGAATCGCGAAATAACCGGTAAGCAGAATCCAGACGCGGCCCGACGACACCGCCAGCGCCGGCAAACTCCTTCTGCAAATCGGCAATCGCAGGCTCGACGACACGCTCGAGCGTTTTTGCGCTGCAGATGTGAGCGCCAGCGATGGAGCATGCGGCCGGGAATCATTGCGCGGGACGTCAACGAACCGTGCATGTTCGACGGCCGCGATGACGTGAAATACACCGCAGCCGCGGCGAACATCACGTTTGGTATCCATGCGCCGGCCGCGGGCGGCAGCCCTTCATACACGAGCGCCTCAGTTGTCATCAGCAACAGGTAATAGGCGACGCACATCGCTATCACCGTTGCACTCCGCACTCCCCGCCCGATCAACGTCAGAGCGAGCACGGCGAGCACCAATGGAGCGATCGGGAGCGCAAACGTGAGATGGTACATCCAGCTCGCGCGCTGCGGCATTTGCGTGGCGTCACCGCGCGGAGACATCCTCGCCTCGCGGTAGAGCTCGGAGAGGCTCATCTCGTTGAGCCCTTTCATAACCGTGCCTCGCCCGCCGATCGCGCTGAACACCGACTGCCGGAATGATTGATTGGCGACAGGCTTCACCCATGCCATCGAGCTGAATGACATCACAGTCACCAGAACGGCAGAGAACAGGACGACCCGCTTCGTGTGACGCGACACTCCTCGGTTGCCGAGGCCGAATGCGATGCCAAGCGTCAGGCCGATCGGCAGCGCGATGGGAAGCGTCATCGGCGTCAGGAGCGCGATGTAGAACGGTGCGAAGACAGGAACGGCCGCGATCGTGAGGGCGACGAGCAGCCCAGAGGCACACGCGGTCACCGTGGCCGCGCAGACGAATGTGCGCAGCAACGCACGCCGCTCGTTCTCAACGGGTGAAGACATCTCCAGTGCAGTCATGGCGATTACCTCCAGGACCCCGGCATAACCGAGTAGCAGAACCTGCGCGCGTCTCGACAATGAGCGCAGCCTGGTGTCGGCGTACTCCTTCTGAAGATCAGCTATAGCAGGCTCGACGATTCGCTCGAGCGAGCGTTCGCTGCAGACGCGAGAGGCCAGGCGATGGAGCGTGCGGCCGGGCATCATCAGGCGTGACGCAATTTCGGTGGACCGGCCAGCGCGCGCGCCGCAGCTTCCCACGCCGCGACCACGCGCAGGCCATACGCCGTCGGGCGATAGAGCCGCCGAGGCAGACCGATGGCGCCGGCGGGCTGCTTTTCGGTCCACGACTCGACGTAACCCTTGTCCTGCATGCGCCCGAGCGTCACGTAGACGGTGCCGCGCTTGAGCGCGCCCTTCGACTGCTCGACGAGCTGCAGGCCGAACATTTCCTCGCCGGAGAGCAGTTCGAGGATGAGAAGTTCGGTGCGGGATAGCTTCGGAATGTCCATTTACTGCAGTTATTATCGATCTTACATTTTGTAAGTCAAGCAGAATCTTCGTGTGAAAAAGGGGGCGGGAAGTCCCGACCCTTTACGCCTGTCTCGCCCACTTCAGGAGCGTTGCAAAGTTTGGCGGGCGACCGTGCATGAGAAGGCCAATCGTGAAGACGCGTGACGCGAACCACAGCGCGCCGCCCGCGGCGGCGATGCCGACCGCAATCGAAAGCCACACCTGCCACATGGGCGGCGGCGAGGTCGATGTCAGCCGCAACAGCATCGCGAAGGCATTCATCGGCGGCAGGAAGCTGACGACCGTCGCGAACACGGAATTCGGATCGCGCGAGATCGGATACCAGAACAGCCACGGAATCATCATCAGCAGCGTGATGGGTGTCATCAGCGACTGCGCTTCGCGGAGCTCGTTCACCGAGGAACCGATCGCCGCCATGAGCGACCCCATGATGACGTAGGTGATCAGGAAAAAGATGAACAGATAGATGAGCAGCGACGGGTCGATGAGACCGAACATCGCCATCGACACCAGGCTCAGGATGCCTATTGACGAATACGTGACGAGGATCGTCAGACCGACCGCCATCTGGCCGAGGATTTTTCCGGTCAGGAGCTCGAGCGGCGAAACTGCCGACAAAATCACTTCCATCGTCCGGCTCGACTTCTCCTCGATCGTCGTCGTCAACAGGTACTGCCCGCTGCTCATCACCGAGATCATCAGCAGAATGGTGAACCCCATCGGCAACAGCCCGGCGAAATCGGCTCGCGTCGCAGATTCTCCTGCGGCGGTGACCGTCGACCGACGGCGGGCGCGCCACTTTGGTGAGCGCGTCGATGCGCTGCCGGTCGAGTCCAGCCGCGCGCACGCGCGCATCGACGATCGCTTCGGCAGCCGCATTTCGAATCTCCGTTTGAATGCGGTTGTCGAGGTTCCGGCGCACGAAGAGGTCGTAGGCACCGAAGATGCCTTCGTCATTCGGCGAGTACGGCGTTGGGATGCACGACGAGCACCGCAAGCTGGCGGTCCGCGGCGTCCTGCGTGAGCCGCTCCTTCTGCTCGTCCAACGCGGACAAGGGCGATTCAGCAATCTCGAGATGCGGCAGCTCACCGAGGATGGCGCGCTGCGCCGCCGCGCCGCCGGCGCCTGCCGCTGCGCCGGCCATCGGACTGGATTCGATCGCGCGATTGAACGACGCGTCGCGGCGCTCCCCCATCGCCTGCGGATCGAGATAACGGCGGATGCCCGGCACAACCTGCCCTGTCCGATCGATCACCGCGACCGTACCGGTAACGGCCGGCACGCGATTGTTCATCATCCGCGGGAACGCCAGGATGATCGCCCCAAAGGTGACGACGGGCACCATGATGGCGATGATGAACCCCTTCGTGGTCACGGTCGCGAGAAAGTCACGCTTGGCGACGAGGAGAATCTTTCTCATGTCACCAGCCCGATAAAAATGTCCTCGAGCGACGGGCGGTGCACTTCGAGGCGTGCAGGCGGCACGGCGGCGGCCACCGCACGCATGACGCCCACCGGATCGGCCCCGTCGCGGAGATCGAGGCGATAGGTGCCTCCGTCGCGAGCGACCTTCGCCACACCCTCGAGTTCCGCGAGCACGCCTGCATCCGCTCCCCGTTCAAACGGCTCGAAGACGAGCGACCGCGGATCGTGCCGGCGTCGAATCGACGTGAGATCTTCGTCGAGCACTTTCCGTCCCTTGTGCAGCATCACGATGTGATCGCAGATCTCTTCCGCCTGCACCATGACGTGGGTCGAAAAGATGATGGTCGCTCCCCTTCTGTGCTCCGCCAGGATCAGATCGCGGAGCAATCGCGTGTTCACGGGGTCGAGGCCGCTGAACGGCTCGTCGAGAATCAACAGATCCGGCTCGTGCAGAACGGCAGAGATGAGCTGCACTTTCTGCAGCATGCCCTTCGACAACTCCTCGCATTTCTTGTCCTGCACGCCGCCGAGGTTGAGGCGTTCGAGCCACGCAGCCGCTCGCGCAGCCGAGAAATCGCGCACGCCTTTCAGCTGCGCCATGTAGGTGAGGAACGCCCCGACCTTCATCTTCCGATACACGCCGCGCTCTTCCGGCAGATAGCCGATCCGATCCTTGGCTTCGATCGCTGCCGGCCGCCCCAGCACCGACAGCTCGCCGCGATCCGGAAACAGGATCGACATGATCATGCGGAGCGTTGTCGTTTTTCCGGCGCCGTTCGGCCCGATGAAACCGTAGAGCGCCCCCGTTGGCACCGCGAGATCGAGACTGTCGACGGCGACCGTCGAGCCGAAGGTCTTTGTCACGCCGGTCAGCGAGATGGCGTTGCCCATGGCTCACGCGTACGTGAGGTTTTTCCGAAAGGCGTTCTGCGTTTTCGTGACCTGGTATCCGAGGTGTTCGTAGAACCCCTTGGCTTCGGTGCGCACATTGTTCGAACGCACAGCCATCACGGCAAGGCCGCGCATCTGCGCCCACTCCTCCGCCGCTTCGACAAGGCGGCGGCCGACGCCGGTCCCGCGCGACGTGTCGGCGACCACGAGACCCCAGATCTCTGCGCGCGCGTCGCACTCGAGCAGGTAGGTCGCCTGCACGTGAACCCAACCGACGATAAGGTTGCCGTGCTGCGCCACGAAGATGCGCGCATCCCACCGATCCTTGATGAGATCGTAGCGGCGGCGAATTTCGTCTTCCGTCGCGGGATAGCCGAGCTGGGTCGTCAGCCTGGCAACGGCGGCGGTGTCTTCCGCCCGCATTTGACGAAGGGCAATGGTCAGCGCGTCCGCCATCTCACCAATCCTCGGAGAGTATCGCCCAGCGCTCGTGATCGCGCCAGCGGCCGTTGATTTTGAGATATCGCGGAGAAAATCCCTCGCGGCGAAATCCCAGCTTCTTCACGAGCGCTTTTGACGGCCGATTGCCAGGCTGAATGTTGGCCTCGAGGCGGTGGAGTTTCATTGTCGTGAACGCGTGCGTGATGACCTGGCGAGGCCATCCTTCATCAAGCCGCGCCCGGCGTAGGGAACGAACGCGTAGTACCCGAGATACGCGCTTCGAAACTGGCCGTGAACGATTTCACTGAGGTTGACGACGCCCACCAGCTCGCGCGGCTCGTTCATCCAGATGAAGAATGCCGCGAAGCGCGGATCCTGTTGCCTCGACAAGTACTCGCGAAACGCCTCCGGCGTGCCCGGTGGCCTGCACCCATGGATGGTGAAGCGTGCGGCTTCGCTCGACGGCCGCGAGAAACTCCGGCTCGTCCGCAGCGCTCCCGGGACGAATGTGCACGCGCTCGGCAGTCACAAATAATGAATCGCAGCAGCCCGCGCCGGCGCCGATGATCGTGCCGAGCACCACTTCGAGCGGCGTGTGCCGCTGCAGCGTGAGACGCGACCACGCCAGCGCCGGCAGCGCCAGCAGCAGCGCGTATCCGACCGGCGATCGCATGAGCGCCAGTGCAATCGCGGCCAGCGTGGCGAACGCCATGTGCAGCGACACTTTGATCCATCGCGTGGCAGCGCGCACACGGCCATCATCCCGAGCGTTGCAACCACGCCACGCACCATGAACGACTGCGACTCGAACAGCAGAAGATACGCGAGCAGCGCGACGAGCGCCAGACCGCACGACGATATACAGAATCGGACGCTCCGCACGATTGGACGCGTCGGCGTTCTGCCATCTGCCCGCGCCGCACCTGACGCCACATCAGCACCGCCAGCGGCACGATCGTGAACAGCATCACGAGTCGCCGACGCTGCGCACCGCTTCGCCGCGCGTCTGCCTCGCGGCGGCTGCGGCGCCGACCATCACGCCCACCATCACGAACGGATGGAAGATGATCGACAGCCAGCGGGCGATTCATTCGTGGGGAATCGTGTAGGACAGCATCACGATGCCGCTCTTCGGCAGCGTCTCGCATTTGTCGAGCTTCATGCCGGTGATGCGGGCGCCCGGCGCGAGGAGCGGCACACCCTGAGACAGCAGCACCGGCATGATGGCCGACTTCGACGGTATCGACCAGGCCGGCATCGACGAGCGTGCGGAACATCGAGCCGCCGCCGAACAGCCAGATGTCCTTGCCCGGCTTCTGCTTCAGCGCGCGGACGGTGTCGACGGGTGACGTGTTGACGATCGTGACGCCGGGGCGCGGCGCGGTCTTCAGCGTCCGGAAAAGACGATCACTTCCTTGCCGCCGAACATGTCCCCGACCATCTCGCGGTCGGCTGCGCCGATACATCCCAGGTCTTGCGTCCCATGACGAACGTGTCGAACTCCTCGAACATCGCGGCAAAGTCGATCGCCTCGTCCATGATGATCCAGTCGTAGCCGCCGTCCGGATCGGCAATGAACCCGTCGAGCGTCGCGGCGACGGAATAGCGGACTTGTCTCATGGGATTGCAGTTGATGAAGGGCTTGCCAGTTGTGATGCTGGATTCTAACGCACGCTGTTCGTGTCTCAACGTCACGGAGACACGGACTCACGGAGACGCACGGAATTTTTCGTTCATCACGAGGTGCGATACGTGATTTCGCGCCCGAGCTTGTCGGCCAGGTGCACACCCCGCTGAAGGTTGGCGGTCCGGCTGAAGCCGGACACTACCTGCTGGCGGGACTAAAGCCCTGCGCTACCGACTCTGGCCTGTCCAGCCTATCGCCTATCGCCTATCGCCTCATACGTCGAGCTCCTCCGCTTCTTCCGCGCGTTCCATGATGAAGCGGAAGCGGGCGCTGGCGTCCTTGCCCATCAGCTCGTTGATGACGCGATCGGTCACGATCTGGTCGGAGACGTCGACGCGCAGCAGGCGCCGCGACTTCGGATTCAGCGTCGTCTCCCACAGCACTTTCGGCATCATCTCGCCGAGGCCCTTGAACCGCGTGATCTCCGGCTTCCCGCGACCGTTGCCGTGTTTCTTGAGAATCGTGTCGCGCTGCGCGTCGTCGAGCGCCCAGAACGTGTCCTTGCCGATGTCGATGCGATAGAGCGGCGGCTGCGCGAGGTAGACCTTCCCCTCTTTGATCAGCTGCGGAATGTGGCGATAGATAAAGGTCAGCAGCAGCGTGGCGATGTGGTTGCCGTCAGAGTCGGCGTCGGCGAGGATGATGAGCTTGCCGTAGCGCAGGCGCGACGAGATCGAAGTTCTTGCCGAGGCCGCATCCGAGCGCCGTCACGAGATCGGACAGCTCCTTGTTCTCGAGCACCTTCGCCAGCGACACGCTTTCGGTGTTCAGCACCTTGCCGCGCAGCGGCAGAATCGCCTGGCGCGTGCGATCGCGTCCCTGTTTCGCCGACCCCCCTGCCGAATCTCCTTCGACGACGAACAGCTCCGAATCCGATCGGCCCGTGCCCGTGCAGTCGCTGAGCTTGCCTGGAAGATTCAAGCGCCCCGACGTGGCGCTCTTGCGCGTCACCTCCGCCTGCGCGGCGCGGCTCGCTTCGCGCGCGCGCGCCGCGAGAATCGCGCGCGCGACGATCGACTCGGCCAGCGTCCGGTTTGTATTCAGCCAATGCTCGAGCGCCTGGACGGACGACGGAGTCGACGGCCGACAGCACTTCCGGGTTATTGAGGCGATCCTTCGTCTGCCCCTGAAACTGCGGCTCTGACACGAAGACGCTGAGCACGCCGGTCAGCCCTTCGCGGATGTCCTCGGCCGTCAGCGTCACACCCTTCGGCGACAGATTGTGCGTATCGATGTAATTCCGCACCGCCTTGCCCAGACCCGCGCGCATCCCGTTCTCGTGCGTGCCGCCCGACCCGGTCGGAATGCCGTTGACGTAGCTGCGAATGTGCTCGTCGGTCGCCTCGGTCCATTGCAGCACGAGGTCGACGCGCATGCCGTTCTGCTTCTCCAGCGAGAACGCCGCCGTCGTGCACCGGCTTCGCGCCACGCTCGCCGACGATCTTCTTCAAGATACGCGAGCAGCCCTTCGCTGTGCTCGAATGTCTCCTTGGTCTTCTCGCTCTCGTCCTCGAAGCTGATCTTGAGGCCTTTGTGGATGTAGCTCGCCACTTCGAGCCGCTCGCGGATGATCGCCGCCTCGAGCTCGATCTTCGGAAAAATGCCCGGATCGGGATGAAAAAACACCTTCGTGCCGCTGCCGCGCGCGGCCCGATCTTCTTCAGCGGCCCCAGCGGCTTCCCCTGCTTGAACCGCTGCTCCCATTCCGCGCCGTCGCGGCGGACCGTCGCGACCAGCTCTTTCGACAGCGCGTTGACGACGCTCGCGCCAACGCCATGGAGGCCGCCAGCCGTCTTGTAGTTGTCGTGGTCGAACTTGCCGCCCGCGTGGAGCACCGTGAAGATCACCTCCAGCGCGCTCTTCTTGCTCGGCCCGTGCTTGTCGATCGGAATGCCGCGTCCATCGTCCTCGATCGTGATCGACGAACCGTCCTTGTGAAGGGTCACCCAGATGTTCGAGGCGTGCCCGTTCATGGCCTCGTCGATCGAGTTGTCGAGGATCTCCCAGACGAGGTGATGGAGGCCGGTGCTGCCGACGCCGCCGATGTACATGCCGGGGCGGCGACGAACGGGCTCGAGCCCCTCGAGGACGGTGATGTCTTTTGCTGTATATGCCATCTAAACGGTGTTCTGACGCTGATCGGATAGCCGGCGATTAGGGACTGGGGATTAGGGATTCGCTCCGCGCGCCGATTGTACCAAACGCGAGCGGAAAGTACGAGTGTGCGATCGGGCACATCGCTTGCACCTTTCAGCATGATGAGACCGAAAAACAGAAAGGATGGAGCCATGCGACTTCCATTGCAGATAGCCCTGGCCGCCGCGGTTCTCGCAACCGCGACGACCGCGCAGGCGCAGATGCGTTTTCAGGCGATGGACACCAACAGGGACGGCGTCGTCTCGCGCGCCGAATGGCGCGGCACGCGACACCGTCGTTCCGCAATCAAGATTGGAACGGCGACGGCGTTCTGTCTGGCGAGGAAGTGCGCGCCGGTGCGCGGCGACAGACCAACTGGAGCCAGGACTGGAACCGTGACGGCAGGGTCGACAACCTCGACACGCCAGATCTCCCAGCGATTCCGCGGCTACGACATGAACAACGACAACCGCGTCGGCACGCAGCGAATGGCCCGGAGACGCGCGCTTGTTCGCGCGGCTCGACACCACCCGCGACGGATATCTGACCGATGCAGGAATACACGCAGGGCGGAGGCTTCACGCTCGACTCGCAGGGCGGTCCGTCGTACCGATTCTCGAACATCGACATGAACAACGACGGCTGGGTGACCCGCAACGAATGGAACATGGGTAACGCCGACTTCACCCGGCTCGACCTGAATCGCGACAACCGGATCAGCCGGTTCGAGTTCGAGAACGACACGGCAGCGTACAACGACTATCGGTACGCGCCGGGCAGTTCAACACGTTCGACGCCAACCGCGACGGATGGCTGACGCGCTCCGAATCGCGGATGGCGGCGGGTGAATTCGATCGGTTCGACGCGAACAGGGACAACCGCATCAGCCGCTACGAGTTCGACAACGTCGCGACGGCGTCGAACCCGCCATCGGATTACGACAGGTTCGCGACGGTCGACGTCAACCATGACGGTTGGCTCAGGCGCTCGGAATGGCGCGGCACCGAAGCCGGGTTCACCCGGCTCGACACGAATCGCGACAATCGTCTCTCGCGCGCCGAATACGACGCCGAGCTGACGAACGAAACGGCTCGAAGCGCAGCGTGGCGTGCCGGCCACGACCGCGGGAGCCAGGAAGGCCGCGCGGCCGGCCGCGAGGACTTCACCCGCAGGCAGGGATGGGATCTCGAAGGCCAGCGCGAGCTCGAAGCGGGCCGACTCGGGATACACGCCTGAGGTCGGGACGCTCAGCGACTATCAGGCTGGCTATCGCGAAGGGTTCAGGGTCGCGTATCGCGCGGGCTTCACGGATGCGGGCGGACGGGCACCGCGGTGAATCTAGAATCTGGAATCAAGGAGGCTAAGACCTTCGAGATGAACTCGCGGCTTTTAGATTTTAGCTCTTTAGATTTTAATTTCTCGACTCCCCCAACACCGGCAACTCGGGCACCACAGGCAGGACGCGCGTGAACTCTCCCCGCTGGAGGAGTTCACGTCCGCGTCCCCCGCGGCTCGTCAGGCTGTATTTGCCGGTGCTGATCGTCTGCGCCGCGCCTCGCGTGGTCTCGACGGTAAGGAGATCGCGATCTCCGCTCGAGGCGATAAAGCCAATGACGCGATCTTCGTCCTTGGCGACTTTGATGAGGATAACGCCGCGACCGGGACCGGACAGGAAATTGACTTCGTCGACCTTGCACAACAGCGCTCGCGCCTGACGCGTGGCGGCGATCAGCACCTCGCCACCCTTCACGATAGACACGCCGACGACCTCTGCACCTTGTCCCACGCGGGCAAAGCGGCGCCCACTACGCGTGCTGACCTCGACAAAAGGCTCGAGTCCAAAACGCAGGCTGTATCCGTCGCTCGTCACCGCCACAGCGTGCACGGGCGGCACGTCCCCTTCTTTCTTGGGCTTGATGTTGGCGGCGACCCGCGGATCCAGGCTCGCCGCCGCGACGACCCGCTCGCCGTCCTTGAACTTGAAGAGGCTCTGCACCGGCTCGCCGTAGCCGGTTGACGCCGGCACGTCGATGACGCGTGCCGTGTACGCCGTTCCAAAGTTCGTGAAGAACACGACGGTTGCGCGCGTGCTTCCCGCGAGCACGGCGAGGACCGAGTCCCCTTCACGAAGGCGCGTGGTCGACAGATCCTTCACTTCCTTCTGCCGCTTCACCCAGCCGTCGTTCGACACGATGACGATGTTGTCTTCTTCGATGATGAAGTCGTCGGCCGTGTACTCTGCCGCCTCTTCCGCCTCGATGAGCGTGCGGCGCTTGTCGAGCTTCGCGTCGCCGTAGGTCTTCTGAACGGCTTCGAGCTCTTCGCGCACCAGCTTCCATCGGCTTTCTTCGTTCTTCAGCAGCCCGCCAATCTGCCGCGCGCGCTTCCGCTTTTCTTCGAGCTCCTGCTGAATCACCAGAATCTCGAGCCGCGCGAGGCGATAAATCTTCAGCTCGAGGATCGCGTCGGTCTGCTCGGCGTCGAGGCCGAACCGCTTCATGATTTTCTCGGCGGCGTCTGCCTTCCCGTCCGATTTCCGGACGATGCGGAGCACCTCGTCCAGCACATCGAAGACTTTCTCGAAGCCCTCGAGCAGGTGGATCCGTTTTTTGAGCGCTTCGAGCTCGTGCTCGAGGCGCGCGGTGACCACTTCGAGCCGGAAATGCAGGAAGTGCCAGAGGATCGATTTCAGATCGAGGCGCTCGGGCCGTCCGACCTCGGGGTTCTCCGTCGGGATCAAGCACGTCAGATTTACGGGAAAGGTAATCTGCAGCGCCGTGTGCCTGTAGAGGTACACCATCACCATCTTTTCGTCGGCGTCCTTCTTCATCTCGATGGCGATGCGCACGTCCTCGGTCGAGACGTCCTTCACGTCGAGCAGCTGCGGCAGCTTGCGCTTCTCGATCACCTCGCCGATTTGCGTCACCAGCTGCGACTTGTCGACGGTGTATGGGATGCTGTCGATGTGGATCGTCTTGGTCGATCTCGACTCCTCGCCGATGTCCCACGTGCCGCGAAGCCTGATGCTGCCGCTGCCGGTTTTGTAGATCGCCTTGATCTCGTCCGGCGAGTTGAGAATCTGGCCACCCGTCGGAAAGTCCGGCCCCTTGATATAGCGCGACAGCTGCGCGTTGCCGAGCTCGTCGTTCTCGAGGAGCTTGATGAGCGCCGTGCAGACCTCGCCGAGGTTGTGCGGCGGAATATTGGTGGCCATCCCGACGGCGATGCCGGTGGCGCCGTTGATCAGCAGGTTCGGCAGGCGCGCGGGCAACACGACGGGCTCGGTCTTCGTGCCGTCGTAATTCGGGCGGTAATGCACGGTGTCCTGTTCGATCTCGGCAAGCAGCTCGTCGCTGATCCGCGTGAGGCGGCACTCGGTGTAGCGCATCGCCGCGGCCGGATCGCCGTCGAGCGATCCGAAGTTGCCCGATCCGTCGACCAAGGGGTAGCGCAGCGAGAACGACTGCGCCATGCGCACGAGGGTCTCGTAGATGGCGGCGTCGCCGTGCGGGTGGAAGCTGCCCATCACGTCGCCGACCACCTTCGCGCATTTGCGGTGCTTGGCGTCGGCGGTCAGCCCCTGCTGCCACATCGTGTACAGAATGCGGCGCTGCACGGGCTTCAACCCATCGCGCACGTCGGGCAGCGCGCGTGACGTGATGACCGAGAGCGCGTAGTTCAGATACCGGGACTGCGCCGCCTCGTGCAGCGGCACCGCGCTCTCGCCGCTGCCATTGCCGGACGACCCGCCGGACTCTACAGGCGCATCGAAATCGAATGTGTCAGTGGGTTTTTTTCGCTTCGCCATGCCTATACGACCGGACTCCAGGCTTCGGGCTCTAGGCTTTGGGCCTGGCGCACTGCCGCTTCGCGGCGCGCACCTTGCCTCTGAGGAGGCACAATATGAGCCGCGATCACCGAAAACTCAACGTTTTTCATCTCGCGGATGAATTAATTCCCACCGTGTACGCAGGAACGGCCACATTTCCCCAGGAGGAGCGTTTCAATTTGTGCGCTCAAGTGCGTCGCTCGGCCGTATCAGTCGCCGCGAATATCGTCGAAGGCTGCGCACGCAGAACCACACGCGATTACCTGCACTTTATGAACGTCGCGACGGGCTCGGCAGCGGAAACGTTGTATCTGCTCGACTTATCCTGCCGCCTGGCTTCCTGAGCGCAGAAGTGTACCGGGAACTTGATCGAAAGTACAACCATCTGCTTGCCGGGCTGACAGAAATTGCAGCACTCATTGAGAGAAGCCACGCGTGCAACACCGTCAGGCCTGAAGCCCGAAGCCAGAAGTCTGAAGCTTTCACTGACCCACCGTGACGACTTTCCGCCTGCTGCGGTGCGCGTCGAGCACTTCCTGGCCGAGCTTCTTGCTGAGATAGACCTTGGACTCCTGATTGTCGGGATGCGGCTCGTACTTCACGACGTTGAAGTGCAGATGATCGAGCGTGCTGCGCATCTCATAAAACCGGTTCTTGGTCTTCACAAGGATCTCGTCGAACCCGTTCTCAATCGCCCACTCTTCCTGCTGCTCGGTCAGCGCGCGGAAGTGTCCCTGGCCGCGCCAGTCGCGCCGCGTCCCACCGATCCAGGTGTACAGAATTCGGCGGCCGTCGAAGTTCACGTAGTCGCGTAGGCGCACGACCAGGTCGGCCAGCTTGGGATGCTCTCCTCGGTCCTGATTTCATGAGCCACCTTGTACGACGCGGGCACCACCGTCCCGGGATCATCGGGAAGCGCCGCCATCGCCATCAGGATGAGGTGATCGCGGTTCTCCAGCCGCCCGACGATTTCGGATGCCGTCTTGCGGCGCTTGTACTCGCCGAAGAATTCCTCGATGTACTCGATCTCGAGCGCGCCCTGCTCGAGTGGATACTTCGTGATGCGATGTTCCAACGTTGATCCTTCTTGTTACAGAAGATCAAAAGGTCAGAAGATTTCTTTTCCAAGGGAAACCCATGATCTTCTAAGCTTCTGATACTTCTGTTCAGAATCTACTTCCCGAGTTCGATTTTCAGCTCGGCCCCAAACACCATCGTCCGGTCGTTGTCGCGCGCGGCCCATTGCAGCATGGTCGCCACGCTCGGTTCAACCATGCCCTCGAACGCCGTGCGACCATTTGCCACGACCGTGATCGGCTTGCGGAAGTCGAAGATCGACGGCGAGAGCAGCAGCGTGAATGCTCTCACGCCTTCGGTCGACACCTCCACTACATTTCCGCGCCGCACGAGATCGACCCGCCCGGACGGCTTTTCGCGCGGGAAAATCGGCGCCGGCGGGACATCGATCTCCTCGGGCTTAAAGACGCCTTCCAGCACCGTGCGATCGCCGCGGCGCTCCACGACAAGCGTCAGGCCGTCCCCCTCAGTCCACGTTTCCAAACCCTGGGCGATGTCGCGCCCCGAGACTACAGGCTTGCCGTTGGCCTCGATGACCCGGTCACCGGCGCGCAGACCGAGCCGAAAGGCGTTCGAGCCAGCCACCACTTCGTGCACGCGGCGGCCACCATCGAGCGTCGGGTTGACCCGCAGGCCGAAGTCGATCACCCGCGCCGAAGGCAGCAGGTTCGTGTCGGGCAGGTGGCTCTCGCCTTCAACGGACCCAAGCCGATCGATGATCAGCCAGTGCGCGCGGTTGAACCGATCGACCCGTTCGGTCTGCCACGAGATCCGGTCGGGCAGCGGCTCGCGTGGATTGTCGTGCACGAACGACTCGAATTCCGGGCGGTCGTTCGACCACCACTCCGTTGAATGGTCCAGTTCGGGATACACGCGAAACACGACGCTGCCGCCGAGCCTGCGCAGATGCTCCACGTAGATCTGGGTCAGGTGCGCCGGATACATCCGATCGCGTCCGGTATTGACGACATATAGCGGCTTGTTGACGGCGTTGCCCGGATACATCTCGCCTTCGGCCAGCACCGACTTTGTGCCGAGCACCACCATATGGCCAATCAGGGGAAGGAAGCTCGCCCACGGCGTCACGTCCCTGAACGCCATGAAATACACGCCGGTCCCGCCATCCGAGACGCCCGTCAGATATACGCGGTTCTCGTCGACGTTGTAGGTGCGCTTCAGCCGATCGAGGATGCGCGCGAGGTTGTCGACCTGCGTCGCCGACCACCAGAGCGATCGCACCCATCCGATCGGGAACACGAGAATCTCGTCGACACCGCTCGGCAGCACGTCGGTCCGGACGCGGTTGACGGCAACAGGACGCGCGCGCGCGATCCCACCATGGAGCTGAAACCGCACTTGGTACGGACGGGACGCGTCGTACGTCTTGGGGATGATGAAGACGTACTCGTGATCGAGTCCGTCGAACGTACGATGGCGGCCGATCTGCAGTCCGCGCGGCACATCGGCCTCATGGTCGCGACCGCGCCGCACGTGCGTCAGCGCGTCTTCAAACGACACGCCTGTCTTGAGAATGGCGTCAATTCTGCCGGCGGCGCCGGCTGGGTTGGGTGCTGCCCAGAACGATCGAAACGCCCGGTCGACTGGCGGAGCTTGTGGACGTGGGCTCCTGGGCCGATGCGGCAAGCGCGACAGCAAGGCTGCCAGCGACAACAGCAAAGCCTATGGAGCGCACGGCCGCATTATAGAGGCTTAGCCTTACCCCAGGGAGTAGGAACTAGGGATCAGGGATCAGGGATTAGGGATTAGGGATTAGGGGGGCTTGATGGTGGCCGCACCTGCCGGCGGCGGGCGTCCCGTTCGTCGAGGAGTGCGTTCACGAGATTGGCGACGCCAAACATCGCGATAAATGCGCCGATCCACACACTCTGAATGCCTCCACGCTGCGAGTAGAACATGAAGCCCATACCGATGCCGAGACAGATCATGAAAACGCCGGAACTGCGCTGACTGCGGCGGCTACCGGGATTCCACGCTTTTCCCTCAGGAAAGCTCTCCACCAATTCCGATGGCGCGATGCCCTTCTCGATCATCGCCATCCGCTCGATATGCCGCAAATGCCGCTTCTTGCTCTCCAGCCACATGGCCAGCACAGCAATGCCGAAACCGCCGCTGACAGCGAACACCGCAATTAAAGGACCAAATTCCACCACTTTGCCCTCCTTTGAAGACCAACGGGAGATATGACCGCCGGGCCGTGACATTTGTTTCACGCGTGCGGCGAAACAATTCAGGCGTGAGTCCGGTCTAATATCCCGCCGGATGACTCGGGCCGCCGACGAGGATCTCGTAGCCCGCTGCCTGGCCGGTAGCGACGAGGCCTTTACCGACCTGGTCGACAGCTACAAGAACCTGGTGTTCGGTGTGATCTCACAGGTGGTGGCGGACAAGAACCGCGTGGAGGATCTGGCCCAGGAGGTGTTCCTCAAGATCCACCGCGGCCTGCCCTCTTTTCGCGGCGACTCGAAGCTTTCGACCTGGATCTACCGCATCGTGCTCAACGTATGCGCAGACGCCGCAGCGCGTGAGCGCCCGGTGGCATCGCTCGACGACCGAGACGACGAGGGCAAGTTGCGCTACGAGCCCGCTGTATATGATCGCGCGTTTCGCAGCATGGAGCTACGCGACGAACTGGAATACGCGATTGCCGAGCTGCCGGTCGAACAGCGCTTTCTGATTTCTGCGCATTACTTCGGCGGCCAGCAGTACCAGGAGCTTGCTGATATTCTGGGGATGCCGATCGGCACGATAAAGACGCATCTGCACCGCGCAAAAGCGCGGCTCCGGGTGCTGCTCGAACAAGGAAGGGCCGTACTGAATCCTGAGTGGCAGAACGACCCCCTGGACGAGGCGCTGAGATCGCGGAAAGCGATGGCACCGCCCCACGCATTCACGGACACAGTGCTCGCACGCGTGCGCGCCGAGCCGCGTCATTCGCGCACCGCGGAGCTTCTCGCCGAACACGGTGTTCGTGCCGGCCTCGCTCTGGCCGCATTTGGCGCGTTGCTGGTGGTGGATCTGAATCGGCCCGCCGCGGCGCTCGCCGCGGCACTCAGAGCACCAGAGGGCGCAACGGTGGTAACGGTGCTGGTCACTGTGTCGGTTGGGCTCTGACCAAAATGATCCGGAAGCTGGCGCGCTCTAACAAAGAGAGGAGAGCAAAGAGCAAAGAGCAACAAGGCAAAAAAAAGAGCCAAAAGCGGGAGCATTTCAGCTCTCTGCTCTTGGCTCTAAGCTCTTCCTGCGAAGCTATTTATGCCTGTTCGCCGCTTGGGGCTACCGATGTGCGGCCGCAGTCCTCACACTGCAAGTAAATGATCGGCAGACTCTCGGATCGTCCGATGATTCGCGCGGCCAGCATCCCGCACCTCGGACAAACCACCCCGACTGCTGCATTGGGTCTTCGTGCCATACGATCGCTCCTAACCACTTTAGACGCCGGTTGGCCTCTAACGGTTCTTTGAATGCCTCTGATGTCGGCCGGACGCGGTCTTTGACCCCGTGTGTCGGGAAATGAGTCATTTCTCACGCTGAATCGCTCGTTTTTCCCATTCATTCATGGATACCTGCAAGACCCGCCCCGAAGCCGTCAATGGAGTGCGCCTACATTTGTGGATACGACGGCGGTGGGTCAGACATTTCCGTCACCCCGCGATAAAGCCTTTCCGGGGCCTCACGACCCTTATCCGACACACTTGTCGCTCTCGAGTTTAAGATCAACGTCATTGTAGGAATTTCGAAGTGACGAGAAACGCATCCACCGCGACAAATCGCAAAAACAGGCCTGAAACGCGTGATCTATCCTCCACGACCTTCGTGGTATGGGCGTTGCTATTGATTTGCGCAGAGAGGAATCACATGAGCCCGAACATCAGCCTGCTCAACCGCGTGCGAAGCGAATTCATCGAAATGCCGGGACTCCGGCTGCGGATCGATCAGGCTCAGCGCCTGTGGAACCTCGACCGGGCCCTGTGCGAGAGCGTGCTGCGGTCACTCGTCGACGCGAAGTTTCTCCGCCGCTTCGAGGACGATCTGTACGCCAGGCTCTAGGGAATCTAGAAACTGGAATCTAAAATCTAGAATCTAAAATCTTCCGATCAGATTCTAGATTTTAGTTTCTAGATTTTAGTTTCCAGTTTCCAGTTTCATTGAGGGTCCGCGCCAGGTGCGCTGGCGATGGCGTCGCGCAGCTTCTGCATTGTCTCCGGGGACCCGCTGAACAGCCCCTCCGGGTATTTCTTGTGACGCAGGATTTCCGCGTAGATGGGACCACTCTGATACAGATTCAGTCCCAGCCCCGCCAGGTACTGCAGCCGCAGATCGCGATCGCGGTTGATTTGCGCGTCGGCGAGATACGCCTTCATGTCGGATGCACGCCCGGCGTAGTTCGCAAATAGATCGAGAGCCGAGTAGATGCTGATTTCGCGGAGCGAGTCCTTCACCGCCGCGTACTGCGGACTGTTGAGCCGCGCTTCCCACTCGTCGACATTGAAGTGCGGCGGCTCAACTGTGCCCATCAGCACCGTGTCATATCCGCGCCCCTGGTGCGTATTCCCCCAGATGACGCCATTGGGAAACACCTCGAAAAAGGTGCCGATCTCGCTCTTCACCGCCTCCGGCGTGCTTTCGTAGAGCTGCACGAACAGTGTGACGGTGCCACCCGGGTTGAGCTTCGATTTCGCAAGCTCGAAAAACTCCTTCGTGTAGAGCGTCGCCGCGCCCTTCACCCACGGATCCAGCGGATCCGACGTAATCGCGTCGAACCGCTCGTCCGTCGTCAGCAGAAAATGCCGCGCATCGTCGATGACGACCTGCGTCTTCGGGTTCCGGACGACGTGGAAATTGTGCTCGCCGAAATGCTCGGAGACGACGCGCGGCACCAGCGGCTCGATCTCAGCGATGATGAGCGTCTCGACGTACTCGTCGATGCTGACGGCCCCCGCGGTAGCGCCGGCGCCACAGCCAATCACGAGGACCTTCTTCGGTGTCTTGGGGACGAGCGTGGTGAAATGGCCGAGCATCCGCTGCAGGCGCATGTCCTGCGGCTGGCTCGATGCCTGCACTTTCCCGGCGTTGTGGTAGTTCATCACCTCGCCAAAGCGCGAAACGGCGACCGACGAGCTGAGCCCTTCGCCGACGTAGAAGATGTCCCCCTGCTGCCCCATCCAGGTCGCCGCGTACCGGCCGTATGCCACCAGAATTCCTGGAATCGTGGGAACGGTTCGAATCAGGAAGGCGGCCGCGCCGAGGGCGATGACGAGCAGCGTGGGCGCCACCCATCGCAGCGTGCGCCTGCGCACCTGGGGGCTGCCAGGCGTCGAGCTCAGCTCTGCCGGCGCGAGGAGGAGCAGCCCCGACATGCCCGACACGATCATCAGCACCTGCTGCGCGCGCTGCGACCCGAACCAGTACACGAGCACAAGGCTTGCGATGACTGACCCGAAAATCGCGCCCACAGTGTTTGCCGCGTAGACGCCACCGACGAGGCGTCCGGGGTCCTCTCCGCGTCTCGCCACCGCGGCCAGCGCGAGCGGAAAGCTCGCGCCCCAGAGAATCGGCCCGGGCAGCACGGCCCAGAACGCGCGCACGAAATCGAGCTGGAAGTTGTACCAGATGCTCGTCGTGATCGACGTATTGATGGGCCAGTACGGCAGCGACTGCATCAGCATGTAGGCACTCCAGGCCATCGCGCCGACGTTCAACATCTGGCACCAGCCGAGCGCAACTCGCGGACGCTCGACGGTCTTCGCAATGATCGACCCAAGGCTGCTGCCGATACCAAGGCCGATCAGAAACACCGCGAGTATCAACGAGAACGTGTATGTCGATGCGCCGAACAACAGGCTCAGCACGCGGGTCCAGATGACCTGCGCAGCCAGGGCACAAAACCCTGACAGAGCGATCGCGACATAAACCAGCGACCGGTCGCTCGAAGTTGACGACCGCACCTGAACCTGGTGATTAGGGAATAGGGATTGGGGATTAGGATCCGAGTCTGTCCCGTCCACTGACGCCGGAGTGTTCGCAGCGACGAGCAGCCCAAGCCCGCCGACCGCGAAATTGATGGCGGCGGCGACATACGTGGCCGTGTTCATGTCGAATACGCGCAGCAGGTAGAAGCCAGCGAGCAGCGTGCCCATGACAGCGCCCGCGATGTTCCCCGCGTAGAAAAAACCGAGCCACGACACGCCGGACGGGGTCGTCCGCACCCAGCGAGCCACGGCCGGAAGCGTGGCACCCATGGCCAGCGTCGGCGGCAGCAGGCAGATGCTCGCCACCAGCCCGCGCAGCAGGTACCCCGTCAACCCGTAACCGCCCCACGTCGTGTACACGTGGCCAACGAGCGGCAGCACGAAGATCAGCAGCAGTCCGATGACGCCGATCGCGATCTCGAGGAAGGCGTAAACCTTCAGCGGGTGGTGTTTCGGCGAGATAAACCGCGGCAGCAGAAAGCTGCCGAGGCACATGCCGCCCATGAACGTGCCCAGCAACACTCCGATCGATACCGATGAGGAGCCCACGAACAGCTCCAGCATCTGGAACCAGACGATCTCGTATATCAGCGCCGCGCAACCGCTGCCGACAAAGAGCAGCAGCAGAATCGGAAGCCACTGCTCGGTAGAGGATGAATCTGAGGTGTCGGTTTCTGCGCTATAGGACATGATTGTCTGTGTACTCGCAGGGGTAAGGGGTAAGGGGCGAGGGGGAAGGAAGATTACCCTCATCCCTTATCCCTTATCCCTTACCCCTCACCCCTATCAGTTACTGGTTATGCGCGCTCTTATAGTGGTTCTTCAGCACATCGTCGCCGAAGTCGCCGTTGAAATCACGCCACACGCTGTGGATGTGGTTGCCCTGCGCCTGCACGTTGTCGAACTCGATGAGAAACGTCGGGCCCTGCACGCGGTAGTAATGCGGCTCGTGCAGGGCGTCGGCGCCAATCCACGCGAACGATACCTTGTCGAACCCGGCGTCATTGATCCGCCGGATCCGTTCGGTTGCGATATCGTCGACCATACGCGACGCGTATTCGCCGACGAGGTCGCGGAGGAGCTTCTGTTGAGCGCCCGTCATCCGACCGGCAGGCAGGCCGTCGGGCGTCAGCGGGTTCACACGCCGCGCGTTCGTGGTAATCATGTCGTTCGGCACTTTGTCCTGAAGCACCGCGGTCTGTTTCTGCTGTGCGTCGAGCGCGCGAAGCAACGTGAAGCCCTTGTCTTCTTCAGCTGCCAGCACGCGAAGGCCTTTTCTCGAGCCTGTCAGGACTTCAGCTGGATTCGCGCCGTAAAAGTCGGGCGTCCACGAGCTGAACGTCCCGTTGGCGATGGTGAAATTCTGCGAGAGATGGTGCCCCTCGACGCGCCAGCCCCACGCGGTCTTGTCGCCTGGCGCACCGAATACGGTGAAGTAGTACATCTCCGGGTCCCTGCCCATATTCGGCTTCGGCCCATCGCCTCTGAGCACCAGCTCGAGATCGTTCATGATCTGGCCCGTCTGCTTCAGCCCCTTGGAGCTGAGCGCCGTGCTCAGCAGCTTTTGCGCCGCCTGTCGCTGGGCTTCGGTCATCTCCTTCAATGGCAGCCCTTTGCGCTGCCCGGGCCGCGGCACGTAGTGCCAGTCGAATCGATTCGCATCTTCGAACTTGAGGTTCGCCTTCTCGCGCTGCTCAGGTGTCAGCGACGCGAGAAATTGCGTCGCGGCGGCCGCTGTGTCGGCCGTCGCGCGGCGCTGCCCCATCACGGCCGCCCGCCCAAGCAACAACCCGAGGCAGAGTACGAGAATCACGGTTTTCACGGCGCGGAGAGTGGTCTTCATAGTCAAATCCTCCCTGCCAGAACTTCCGCCAGATGGACAGCACGCCTGCTGGTGTTTTGTGCAATCTGCTCGCGGCAACTGAAGCCGTCGGTCACGATCACCGTGCCCGGCTCTGCGGCCCGGACGGCCGGCAGCAGGACACGCTCCCCTAGCGTCTGAGACACGCCAAAGCTCTTTTTCTCGAAACCGAACGGCCCTGCCATGCCACAACACCCGGAGTCGAGGACTTTGACGTCGCCGCCCGTCTTATTCAGGACCGTAACTTCGTCCTTCA
>CAWBEG010000018.1:0-514878 GCA_963787755.1 Vicinamibacterales bacterium | reverse complement strand
GCTCTCAGCTATCGGCTCTCAGCTATCAGTCTGGCAGCTGATAACTGCTGACTGAAAACTGTTATAGATTACATCCTGCGATGACGCACCCGTTGCTGATGGCGCTGTTTGCCGATGTCTCCGCGGCCGCGGCGGCCGCGCGCGAGCTCGCATGCGCTGGGCGTCGATCGCGCCGATCTGTCGGTTGTCGCCCGCGATCATCAGGACGAAGGGCGCATCGCGAGCCAGATCGACGCGAGCCCCGGCTCGGAAATCGAGGATTCGTCGGCCGCGTCCCGGCTGGGCGAGCTGGGCGGCTACATTCTGGCCGCGATCGCGATCGGCCTTCCGGGAACGGGTGCTGTGGTTGCGGCGGGACCGCTTGCCGCCGAGCTTGGCGAAGCGGCCGGCATGTCGCCGGCCAGTGCGGGCGACCTGAAAGCGACGCTGATGAAGGCCGGTATGTCGGAGGCCGAGCCGACGATGGCGCGCGCAGATCGAGAGCGGCGCGCGATCCTGCTCGGCGCGCACGCGCGCAACGGCGAGCGCAGCCGAGTCGAGACGGCTGCTGTCGGGAAACAGTCTCGGGCGGGTCGTGTATACGGAGTGGGATGACGATACGGAAAACGATAAACGAAAACGAAAAAGGAATAGAGATGGCAGTCGAGAGTAGAAACCGGACGATTTACAGTCGGGGTGTTTCAGGATATCGCGTGGGCCGAGAAGGGCGTCGACGCGCTTCGCAAGCAGGGGCTCGCCGTCGAGTCGCTGTCGATTCTCGGCAAGGCGTCGCCCGAAATGTCGGCGTTCATCGAGCGCACGCTCGGCGCGCCGCAGTCGCTCGACGTCCACGATCTCGGCCCGGCGATGGCGCGCGGGCCGCTTGTCGCGGCGCTGCAGGGCAGCGATCAGGGTCTGACGAAGACGGGCATCGCCGGCACGATGCGGCGCGTCGGATTTCAGGCGCACGACGGGCGGATTTTTCATGTGCTGACAGGCCGTGGCGGCGTGATGGTGGCGATTCACAGCGAGCCGCGGCCGCCGACGCGCTCGCGGTGCTGCACTCCTACGGTGGCGGAAATGCCGCGATTGGCGCCTGGACAGGACGGGTCTAGGAGAGTTCCAGGGTTCCGGGTTCCGAGTTCAGGTTCCGGGTTCGGGGTCTAGAACGGCGTATACCTCGTGGCGTCCGTATTTGCGAGCTTGCAGCCGAGCGCGAAGATGAGGACGCAAGAACTAGATCCAGAGGCATCGCTTTGCGCGCGGCTCGAGCGCAAAATAGATTCCACGAACATGAGTGATCTTCGCGCAGACGCACCGGCTGAAGTTCGATTTCTGTTCCAGGAATCGCAGAAGCGATCTGCGGGCGCGCTCGCGATCTCCCTCGGCATCCACGGGGCCATGTTCGCGCTGGCGTTCTGGGTCGCGCATGCACCCGTCGGTGCGCGCCGACGGCGACGCAGGCGTTCGACAACGTCAGCAAGGAGATCGTCTGGCTCGACGTGCCCGGCCCGGGCGGCGGCGGCGGCGGCGGCGGCAACCAGACGCCCGAGCCCGTCAAGAAGGCGAGCTCAAGGGCAAGGACAAGATCACTGTGCCGGTCGAGAAGCCGCCGGCGATGGAGCAGCCGAAAGAAAAACCGCCGGAAATCCCGTTCAGAATCTGACGATTCCTGCGCAGACGCTTGCCTCTGCCGACCTCGCGCAGGCCGGCGCGATGGAAGGCATTCCGACTTCCGACTCGCTCGGACTCGGCACGGGCGGCGGCGCGGGAACGGGCAGGGCACCGGCATCGGTTCCGGGCGCGGATCGGGTCTTGGCCCGGGATGGGGCGGCGGCACCGGCGGCGGCGCCTATCGTCCGGGCAACGGCGTCGAGACGCCGCGTCTGCTCAACGAAGTGAAGCCGCAGTACACCGCGCAGGCGATGCGCGCGAAAATTCAGGGCGAAGTGCTGCTCGAGTGCGTCGTCCAGCCCGACGGCACGGTCGGCAACATCCGCGTCGTGCGCTCGCTCGATTCGGCGTTCGGTCTCGACCAGGAAGCCATCAAAGCCGCGCGTCAGTGGCGCTTCGCTCCGGGCACCCGTCAGGGCCAGCCGGTTCCCGTGCTCGTGACGATCGCGATCGCGTTCACGCTGCGGTAGAACGTCGCGCTCGAGAGCGCGGAGCGCGAGGGCAAAAACGAAAGGCCCGAGAGGATTGCTCCTCCCGGGCCTTTTTACTTTCCGACTTCTTGACTTTCAGTTCTACTTTCTACTGTCTAGCGAAGTTAGTACATTCCGCCCATGCCGCCGCCGCCGTGTCCGCCCGGCATCGCCGCTTCCTTCTTCTCTTCAGGAATCTCCGCACACGAGCGCTTCGGTCGTGAGCAGCAGCGACGCGATCGACGAGGCGTTCTGCAGCGCCGAGCGCACGACCTTGGTCGGGTCGATGACGCCGGCCGCGATCAGGTCTTCGATCTTGTCGTCCTGCGCGTTGTAGCCGATCGAGCCGCTCGGCTTCCTTCACCTGCGAGACGATGATCGAGCCTTCCTTGCCGGCGTTGGTCGCGATCCAGCGGAGCGGCTCTTCGATCGCGCGGCGGATGATGTTGACGCCGATCTGCTGATCGCCTTCGAGCTTCAGGCCCTCGAGCGCCCTTGCCCGCGCGAATCAGCGCCACGCCGCCGCCAGGCACGATGCCTTCTTCGACGGCCGCCTTGGTCGCGTGCATCGCGTCTTCGACGCGCGCCTTCTTTTCCTTCATCTCGGTCTCGGTGGCCGCACCGACCTTGATGACGGCGACGCCGCCGACGAGCTTCGCGAGCCGCTCCTGCAGCTTCTCGCGGTCGTAGTCCGAGGTCGTTTCCTCGATCTGCGTGCGGATCTGCTTGACGCGCCCTTCGATGTCCTTCGAGTTGCCGGCGCCTTCGACGATCGTCGTGTTGTCCTTGTCGATCGTGACCTTCTTGGCCTTGCCGAGGTCCTCGACCTTGATGTTCTCGAGCTTGATGCCGAGGTCTTCGGTGATGGCGCGGCCGCCGGTCAGCGTCGCGATGTCTTCGAGCATGGCCTTGCGGCGATCGCCGAAGCCCGGCGCCTTGACGGCCGCCGCCTGCAGCGTGCCGCGCAGCTTGTTGACGACGAGCGTCGCGAGCGCTTCGCCTTCGACGTCTTCCGCGATGATCAGCAGCGGACGGCCCATGCGGGCGACCTGCTCGAGCACCGGCAGGAGGTCCTTCATCGAGCTGATCTTCTTCTCGTGGATCAGGATGACCGGATTCTCGAGCACCACTTCCATGCGCTCGGGATCGGTGACGAAGTAGGGCGAGAGGTAGCCGCGGTCGAACTGCATGCCTTCGACGACGTCGAGCGAGGTCTCGAGGGTCTTGGCTTCTTCGACGGTGATGACGCCGTCCTTGCCGACCTTCTCCATCGCGTCGGCGATGAACTTGCCGATCTCGGCGTCGCTGTTGGCCGAGATGGTGCCGACCTGCGCGATCATCTTGCCGGTGACCGGCTTCGACTGGCTCTTGAGCCCTTCGATCACCTTCTCGACCGCGCGATCGATGCCGCGCTTGATGTCCATCGGGTTGGCGCCCGAGACGACGTTCTTCACGCCTTCGCGGTAGATCGCCTGCGCCAGCACCGTCGCGGTGGTCGTGCCGTCGCCGGCGATGTCCGAGGTCTTGCTCGCCACTTCGCGCACCATCTGCGCGCCCATGTTCGCCAGCGGATCCTTGAGGTCGATTTCCTTGGCGACGGTCACGCCGTCCTTGGTGATCGTGGGCGAGCCGAATTTCTTGTCGAGGACGACGTTGCGGCCCTTCGGGCCGAGGGTCACCTTCACCGCGTCGGCGAGCTGGTTGACGCCGCGAAGAATCGCCTGTCGCGACTCCTCGCCGTAAATAATCTGTTTTGCCATCGTGTGCTCCGTTTATTGAAATTACTTCTTTTTGCCGGTGCCCGAGTCGATGACGGCGAGGACTTCGTCCTCGCGCATGATCAGGTACTCTTCGCCGTCGAGCTTGATTTCCTGGCCGGAGTACTTGCCGAACAGAATGAGATCGCCCGACTTGACGTCGAGCGGGATCCGGCCGCCGTCGTCCTTGACCTTGCCGTTGCCGACGGCGACGACTTTGCCCTGCTGCGGTTTTTCCTTGGCGGAGTCGGGGATGATGATCCCGCCGACTTTCTGTTCCCCTTCCTCGATGCGCTGAACGAGGATGCGGTCGTGTAGTGGTCTAGCGTTCATAGGTCGCTCCAACTGTGTGAGTGAATGACGTGTTTACTTCCGTAAGAGGACATGAGTTGCCGCGCCGTGACGGGTAGGCGGGTTAGCACTCGCCTTACAAGACTGCTAATTTAGTGAATCGCGTTTTGGTGCTGTCAAGGCTGCCTGAGCGCCAGTGCGTCAGAGGCTACGGCCGTCTTTAGCCGGTGTTCGGCCATCTTGCGGCTGAGGGTGTTCCGGTGGATGCCCAGGACGTCGGCGGCCTTTGAGAGGTTGCCGTCCGCATTCGGCCAGCACGCGGCGAGATGAACCGCCGCTCGAACTCGCGGCTCGCGTCGGGAAACCGGATGCCCCTTCGCGACCATTTCGTCGATCAAGCGTTCTCGAAGCTTTTCGTCGTTCACTTACTCGAGCTCGAGGCCGCTCAGCAGACGGAACGCCTGGACGTACTTCTCGCGCGTCTTCTCGATGACGTCGTCGGGCAGGCGTCGGCACCGGCGGCTGCTTGTTCCAGCGGATCGATTCCAGATAGTCGCGCACGAACTGCTTGTCGAAGCTCGGCTGCGGGCCGCCCGGGGTGTAGATGTCGCGCGGCCAGAAGCGCGACGAGTCGGGCGTCAGCACCTCGTCGATGAGGATGATCTCGCCCTTGTTCGGGCCGTCGATCACGCGGCCGAACTCGAACTTCGTGTCGGCGACGATGATGCCGCGGTGCTCGGCGTGCGCGGCGCCGCGCGAGTAGAGCCGCAGCGTCATGTTGCGCAGCTTCTCGATCGTGTCGCGCCCGACGATGCTGGCCGGCCTCGTCCTCGCTGATGTTGATGTCGTGGCCGGTCGCCGCCTTGGTGGCAGGCGTGAAAATCGGCTCGGGCAGCCGGTCCGATTCGCGCAGCCCGGCCGGCAGCTTGACGCCGCAGACCGATCCGGTCTGCTGATACTCCTTCCAGCCCGAGCCCGACAGATAGCCGCGCGCGACGCACTCGATCGGAAACGGCTCGGTCTTTCGGACGAGCATCGACCGCCCGTGCAGCACCTCGGCGTGCGTGCGGGCGGCGGCCGGGAAGTCGTCCACGCGCGTCGAGCGCATGTGATTGGACGACGATGTCGCTCGTTTCTCCGAACCAGAACGCCGACAGCTGGGTGAGGACCTTCCCCTTGTCGGGAATGCCCGAGCCCAGCACGTAGTCGAACGCAGAAATGCGATCGGTCGCGACAATCAGCAGGACGCTCGGGTCGTCGGGAAACGCGTAGATGTCGCGAACCTTGCCCTGGTTGTGGCGCGTCAGGCCGTCGAGAGATGTTTCGAGAATGAGACGACGAAGATGGCAATGGGAGAACCTCGATCGAAGGCGAAAAGCGCCGATCTTACCGGGGACGCGAATGCGTGGCAAGCACCACTACTAATGCGTTCTTGGCATTCGCCCGAACCCCCCTTATAGTAGACGGCGCCGACTCGCTAGTAAGCGTCGTGCATGCGACCCGAGCCGGCTGTTCTCGCGTGGAATGAAGCAAATCGCTCCGCACCGCCGTCATCGTCCTGCTTTCGATTGGCTTGCTCGCGCTCTTTCTTCGCGGCGCCCATCTCGATGTCGTCTGGACGGAGATCAGGCACGCCAACCCGTGGCTGATCGCGCTGTCGGCCGCCGTCACCGTGCTGACGATGGTGCTGCGGGCCCTGCGGTGGCAGTACCTGCTCGAGCCAATCGGCCACGCGCGGTTCGCTCCGGCGTTCCGCACGACCACGATCGGCTTTGCGGCGAGCGCGGTGCTTCCCGCGCGCGCGGGCGAGGTGATTCGGCCGTATCTGCTCGCGCGGCAGGAAGGACTGAGCGCGACGGCGACGTTCGCGACGATCATCATCGAGCGGCTGCTCGATGCCGTGACGTGCGTCATGCTGCTCGCGTCGTTCGTGCTGTTCTTCGATCCGGGCATGGACCGCGCCGACAGCCGGCTGTATTGGCTCGTCGAAGTCGGCGGCATTACCGTCGGCGCGCTCGCGCTGGTCGTGCTGGGCGGGATGTTCGTCGCGGCGCGCGATCCGGAGGCGGTCGGCCGCTGGGCCTACAAGCTCGAGCATCTGCTGCCCGGGAAGATGACGCATCGAGCTTGCCGGTGCGCTGCTGAGGTTTGCCGAAGGCCTCGCGGTCGTGCGGACGCCGAGGCGGCTCGCGCTTGGCCCTGTTGCTGTCGTTTCCGTTGTGGCTGTCGATCGGGCTCGGTATCTGGGCCGTGACGCGGGCGTTCGGCATCGACATGCCGTTTACCGGCTCGTTTCTGCTGATCGCGCTGCTCATCGTCGGCGTGTCGGTTCCGACGCCGGGCAGCGTCGGCGGATTCGAAGCGGCGGTGCAGATCGGCCTGACGTCGTTCTACGGCGTGCCGAACGATCGCGCGGTCGGCGCGGCGCTGGTGCTGCACGCGGTCTCGCTGCTGCCGACGATCGTGCTCGGGTTTCTGTTCGTGATTCAGGACGGGCTCGGCTTTGGCGGCATGCGCAATCTCGCGCACGCGGCGGCGGAAGGAGAAGCGACGATGAAGTGTCCCTATTGTGCGCACCTCGGCGATAAGGTCGTCGACTCGCGCGAGAGCCGCGAAGGCGAAGTCATCCGCCGGCGGCGCGAATGCCTCGGCTGCGGCAAGCGGTTCACCAGCTACGAGCGGATCGACGAGATCCCGTACATGGTGGTGAAGAAGGACGGCAGCCGCGAGCGGTTCGAGCGGCAGAAGCTCGTCGCGGGCCTGCTGAAGGCGTGCGAAAAGCGCCCGGTCAGCGTCGCGTCGCTCGAGGCGCGTCGCCGATCGCGTCGAGAGCACGCTGCAGGAGCGCGCCGAAAAGGAAATCACCACCAACGAAGTCGGCGCGTTCGTCATGCAGGAGCTGAAGAAGCTCGACAAGGTCGCCTACGTGCGATTCGCGTCGGTCTACCGCCACTTCCGCGACATCGGCGAGTTCATGACCGAGCTGAAGGATCTGCTGAACGCGAAAGAATGAGCTGAAGATGGCCCCGCCGCGCCGCCCGCTGCGCGACAACCCGCGGCTCATCCTCGCGGGCATGATCCTCCTGCTCGCCGCGCTCGTCGGCATCGTCGCGCTCGCGAACCGCTCGGCGGGTCTCTCTCCCGACTTCCTCACCGAGTTCGTCCTCTACGGCCTCTGGGCCGCCGACCTCACGATCCTGCTCGGCCTCACGTTCGTGCTCGCGCGCAACGTCATCAAGCTGATCGTCGAGCGGCGGCGGGCGCTGCCGTTCGCGCGCTTCCGCGGAAAGCTCGTCGCCGTGCTGCTCGGCATGACGCTGATTCCCGCCGTGCTCGTGCTGCTCGTCGGCAGCGAGCTGATCCGGAACAGCGTCGATCGCTGGTTCAACGCGCCGGTCGAGGAAGTCCTGACGGCCGCCGATCTGATTGCGAGCGACTACTACCGCGATCGGCAGGCGCGCGTCACGGCCGACGCGCAGCGCATCGCCGCGTCTCCTGGCGGGCGCCGCGTTCGACGGCGCCGATGTCAGCGCCGTCCGCGATCGCATCCTTCCGGAGGTGACGCAGGGACGCGTGAAGATGGTCGAGGTGTATCGCGTGACGCCGGGCACGCAGCCTCCCGAGGTGATGCCGTATGTCGACGTCGCCGCGCCCGACATGCCGCAGGGCTACGCGCGCGCGGTCGCCGATCGCATGGCGGCGCACGCGGCGTCGGGGCAGATCGAGCCGCCGACGCCCGAGCAGTTGCCGGCGGCCGGCGAGCTGATTCGCGCGGCCGCCGTCGTGCGGCGCGCCGGCTCAGCCGCGCCCGTCGCGGTCGTCGTCGCGAGCGATTTCCTGACCGGCGAGCTCGCGTCGCGCGCGCGCCGCATTCAGGACGCGTACGAAGACTACACCCAGCTCCGCGTGCTGCGCCGGCCGCTGGCCGGCGTCTACCTCTCGTTCTTCCTGATGATGACGCTCATGATTCTCGTGGGCGCCACGTGGATGGGTCTCTATCTCGCGAAGCGCATCACCGAGCCCGTGCAGCGGCTCGCGACCGCGGCGAGGGAAATCGAGGCGGGACATCTCGACTATCGCGTCGATCGCGGAACGGTGAGCGACGACGAGTTCGGATCGCTCGTCGAAGCGTTCAACAGCATGGCGAGCGAAGTGGGGAAGAGCCGCCGGCGCCTCGAGCGCTCGACCGTCGATCTCGAGCGAAAGCACCTCGAGGTCGAAGGACGCCGGCGCTACATCGAGACGATTCTCGAGCGGATTGCCACCGGCGTCGTGTCGATCGACGCGTCGGGAAGGATCAGCACGCTCAACAGCGCGGCGATGCGGCTGCTGGGCCTGGGCGCGTCGGCGGTCGGGCAGCCGGCGGCGGAGGTGTTCGCGCGCGAGGATCTGCAGCCGTTCGGCGCGCTGCTGCGCGCCGCGGGGACGGGCAAGACCGAGCCGTCGGCGCAGGAGATTGCGCTGACGCGCGACGATCGCGAGCTGCAGCTGGCGGCCGTCGCGACGGCGCTTCGCGGCACCGAAGGATCCGACGGCATGGTGCTGGTGCTCGACGACGTGACGCCGCTGATTCGCGCGCAGAAGGTGGCGGCGTGGCGCGAAGTCGCGCGGCGTCTCGCGCACGAGATCAAGAACCCGCTGACGCCGATCCAGCTGTGCGCCGAGCGCATGCGGCGCCACTTCAGCAGCGCGCCGGGCCCACATTCGGCGCTCGTCGAGGAATGCACGTCGACGATCGTCGGCGAAGTCGATTCGCTGAAGGCGCTCGTCGACGAGTTCTCGCAGTTCGCGCGGATGCCGGCGCCGCGCGCGGTGCCCACCGATCTGCACGCGCTGCTGAACGAAGCGCTGGCGCTGTATCACGGGCTGCTCGGCGAGGTGCAGTTCGAGCGGCGCTTTGCGGAGAAGCTGCCGAAGGTGCGCGTCGACGGCGAGCAGATTCGCCGCGTCATCATCAACCTGGTCGACAACGCGATCGAAGCGATGAATCGCTCCGGCGTGATCACGATCGAAACGCACCACGATCCGAGCGCGTCGCTCGTCCGGCTGATCGTCACCGACGACGGCCCGGGCATTCCTGCGGCCGAGCGGGAGAAGCTGTTCATGCCGTATTATTCGACCAAGCGCCGCGGCAGCGGCCTCGGCCTCGCGATCGTCCGGCGCATCGTCGCCGAGCACGGCGGGACGATCGAGGTCGGCGACAACGAGCCGCAGGGCACGAAATTCACCATCGAACTGCCGTGCTGATGTTTTCAGCCTCGACGCAGAGACGCGGAGACGCAGAGCAATTCTTTTCGAAAAGATCCAGCTTCGGCGCCTCTGCGACTCTGCGTCACGACAGCGAACGATTCTGTGAACAAAGCATCGATTCTGATCGTGGACGACGAGCCGGGCGTGCGCTCCGCGCTCAGCGGCGTGCTGCGCGACGAGGGCTACATCGTCGACGCCGTCGAGAGCGGCGAGCAGTGCCTCGATCGGGTCGTCCGCGAGGTCGTTCGACGTCATCGTGCTCGACGTGTGGCTGCCCGGGCTCGACGGCCTCGCGACGCTCGGCCGCCTGCGGCAGATGAAGGTGGATTCGCAGGTCGTCATGATCTCGGGCCACGGCAACATCGAGTCGGCGGTGAAGGCGATCAAGATGGGCGCGTTCGACTTCGTCGAGAAGCCGCTGTCGCTCGAGAAGACGGTGCTCGTCATCCGCAACGCGCTGCGGCAGCGGCACCTCGAAGCCGAGAACCGCGCGCTGCGCGCGCGCGTCGATCGCGCCGGCAAGATGGTGGGCGAGAGCCTCCTCATGCGGCAGCTGCGCGAGCAGGTGGCGATGGCCGCGCCGACCAACGGCCGCGTGCTGATTTTCGGCGAGAACGGCACCGGCAAGGAGCTCGTCGCGCGCACCGTGCACGCGCTGAGCCGCCGGCGCAATCAGCCGTTCGTCGAGGTCAACTGCGCCGCGATTCCCGAAGAGCTGATCGAGAGCGAGCTGTTCGGCCACGTGAAGGGCGCGTTCACCGGCGCCGTCGCCGATCGCAAGGGAAAGTTCGAGGCCGCGCACAACGGGACGATCTTTCTCGACGAAATCGGCGACATGAGCATGAAGACGCAGGCGAAGGTGCTGCGCGTGCTGCAGGAGCAGGTGACCGAGCCGGTCGGCAGCACGTCGCGCGTGCAGGTGGATGTGCGGGTGCTGGCCGCCACCAACAAGGATCTGCTAGGCGGAGATCCGCGCGGGACATTTCCGCGAGGACCTGTACTTCCGGCTGAACGTCATCCCGATCTTCGTGCCGCCGCTGCGCGAGCGCGCCGAAGACATTCCGCTGCTGGTCGAGCACTTCGTCGCCGACTTCGCGCTCGAGTACGGAAGGCGCGCGAAGACCGTCACGCCCGGAGCCATGGCGCGGCTGAAGACGTATCGATGGCCGGGCAACGTCCGCGAGCTGCGCAATGTCATCGAGCGGGTCGTCATCATGGCGCCGGACGACGAGATCACCGAACGCGATCTCGCGTTTCTGGCGGGCGATGCGCCCGCCGACAAGCTGATGGATGACGCCGCCGCGCCCGCGGTGCCGCTTTACACCGCGCGCGATCAGTTCGAGCGGGAGTACATCCTGCGCGAGCTCGCTCATCAGCAGGGCAATATCTCGCGCACGGCCGAGGTGCTGGGCGTCGAGCGGAGCAATCTCTATAGAAAGATGCGGGCCTTCGGAATCGTCCCGAGAAGAACTGACGCAGATGTGGAGGACGCTGCAACGAATACCGAATAGCGAAAAACGAATAGAGCAGCACGCCGCGGCGATCTACGTTTATTCGTTTTTCGGTTTTCGTTTTTCCTTTCGAGGCGCGTTTCGAGCACGCGGTCCAGGTCTTCTGCGCGCAATTTCAGTCTGCGCAGCAGGATCTGCCGGCAGCGCGTCCGCCGGGAACGAGCCCCACGATCTCGCTTTCCAGCACCCGCACTCCATCCACCGCAGCTTCGCGCGCGATCGCATCGAACACCGTCATCATCGATGTCTCTTTGTAGTTGGTGAGGTTCATCGACACCTGCACGATGCCGTGGTCGAGCTGCACGCCCAGCGCCTTGACGCTGGCCAGGCCGCCGCCGCTCGCCCGAATGGCCGACGCGATGCGCTTGGCGACGCCGAGGCGATTGGATGCGAGGTTGACGTTGTACGCGATCAGAATGGGCCGCGCGCCGATAGCGGTGGCGCCGGCGGTCGGGTGCGGCCGATCAGGTCCGAAGTCGGGCCGCCACGCGGCTTGCTTCATGCGAAGCGCGACGCCGTCTACGCCTCCTCGCCGAATATCCGCCAGGCTTCGTCGATCGTCGGTCGCCGCGGCCTCCTCGTACAGGAACACCGGCACGCGAAGGCGCTCAGCGACGAGCGCGGCCGTGCTCTTCGCCAGCGCCACGCATTCCTCCATCGTCGCGCCTTGCAAGCGGAACGAACGGCACGACGTCGACGGCGCCGATGCGCGGATGCACGCCGTCGTGCGCGCGCAGATCGATCGACGCGATAGCCGCGGCGAACAGGCGAAGCACGGCGTCGCGGAGCGCGCCGGGCTCGCCCGCGAACGTGTAGACGGTGCGGTTGTGCGAGGGATCGGACGACCGATCGAGGACGTGGATGCCCGGCGCGGCGATCGCGGCCGCAAGTGCGGCGATGACGTCGGCGCGGCGTCCCTCGCTGACGTTGGGTACGCACTCGATCAGCGGCATTAGCCCCTTGTATCACAGCTCATTCTGCCGCATAATTTCCTCGGCAGATTGGTCGTCAATCCGGCAATCTACCCATCTGACAATCTGTCAATGCGAGCGTCAGGCCCTATGTCCGATCCGCTCCGCACGAATCCAATCGAGAGCACCGCCTCCACCGACGGCGACGCCGAGCGCGACGCCAAAATCGAGAGCCTTCTGCTTGCCGGCCTCGACCAGTATTTCGCCGCCGATTACGCACAAGCCATCGACGTCTGGACGCGGGCGCTGTTCCTCGATCGCAACCACGCGCGCGCGCGCGCGTACATCGAGCGCGCCCGAAGCGCCATGGCCGAGCAGCAGCGTGAGTCCGAGGAGCTGCTGCATAACGGCGTCGCGGCGTTCGAGCGGGGAGAGATCGAAGCGGCGCGGCAGATGTTGAATGCCGCGGTGCAGCGCGGCGGCGCGCACGACGTGGCGCTCGCGTTCCTCACGCGCATCGATCGCATCCACGCGGCGACGTCAGCGCCGCCGACGCCGAAGCGCCGCCGTCGAGACTGCCTTCCGGCCGCGGACTGTGGCGTCGCCCAGCCGCGGATCGCGGTGGGCGAGAGCGGTGTTCGTGGCGCTGCTCGTCATCATCGCGGCCGTCGGCATCGTCTCGTGGGATCGGCTTCGCGTTTTGATACCGGCGTTGAACACCGCTGAGCAGGAGGACGGCCTCGCCCCGATGCGCGTGGTCCAGGAGCCGCTGATCGTGCCGCGAAGCTCGGAAACCGCGCTCGATCGCGCGCGCGCGCTGTTCGAGTCAGGACGTGCCTATGATGCGCTTCGCGCGGTCGATCTCGTGAGGCCGACCGATCCCCTTCGCGGCGACGCCGACAAGCTGAAGGCCGCGATCCAGCGCGAGCTTCTCGCGTTTCAAACATCACCCGGCGGCGCCGAGTTGACAGCCAGCCTTCGCCGCAGATCGACTCGGCGCGGCAAGCCCGACGATTCCCACCAATCCATGAAATGTCCCAAGTGCGGATACCTGGGGTTCGAGAGCGGCGACCGGTGCCGGAACTGCGGTTACGATTTCTCGCTGTCGGTCGCTAAGCTCGGATCCTCTCGACTTCGCGCTCGATCCGGGACCGGATCGAATCCAAGCCGCCGTTAGATCTCGATCGCATCATCGGCGCGCCGGATCCGCCGGTCGGAGACCTGCCATTGTTTCCGCCTTCGCACGCCGAGATGCACGACCGCCCTGCTTCCAGACGCGCTGAAGCCTTCGGCGGAGACGGTGGCAGAGACGATGCGCCGCTCATCACGGCGTCGCGGCCGCGCGCGCCGCTCGGCGTGAGGCGCGCCACGCCTGAAGTGCCGCGGGCGCGGCCGCGCGCGACGAGAACCTCCGACGCACGCGGAGATGCTGTTCGAAACACCGCCTGCCGCCGTCAGCGGAGCGACGGTCGACTCCGTGCGGTCCGAGGCGTGAGCGGCGAGCCGCTCGCAGCGCCGTCAAGCCGCATCCTCGCGGCGCTGCTCGACGTCGCGCTGCTCTCGGCGCTGGACGCTTCGTCCTGTACTTCACGCTGCGGCTGCTCGGGCTCGCGACCGCGCAGATATTCGAGCTGCCGCTCCTGCCGCTGATCGCGTTCTTCCTGCTGCTGAACGGCGGCTACTTCATCGCGTTCACCACGGTCGGCGGCCAGTCGATCGGCAAGATGGCGCTCGGCATCAAAGTGATCTCGCAGGAGGAAAGCCCGTGCCGATCGGCCGCGCCACGCTTCGGACGCTGGCCTATCTCGTCTCGGCGCTGCCGCTCGGCGCCGGCTTTCTTGCCGGCGTCATCAGCGCCGATCGCCTCGCGCTGCACGATCGCCTCGCCCACACCCGCGTCGTGCGGCCCTCGTCCACCTAACGCCAACCATGCGTCGTCTAGCGGTTTTTGTCTGCAGCTTTGGGTACATTGGTTTTTTTCCGTTCGCGCCGGGCACCGTCGGCTCGGCGGCGGGCGTGGCTGTGTATGCGGCCGCACGCTACGCGGCCGTGCCGTATATCGAGTTGACGCTGATCATCGCGCTGCTTGTGCCTGGGCGTCGTGTTGACGCGGCCGTGCGAAGAAGATCTGCGATGCATCGATCCAGGCCCGATCGTGATCGACGAAGTGATGGGCATGCTCATCACGCTTTTCATGATTCCTGTCGGGTGGGCCGGGCTGCTGCTCGGGTTTCTGCTGTTTCGCGCGCTCGACGTGGTCAAGCCGTTTCCGGCCCGGCAGCTCGAACGGCTGCACGGCGGCTTCGGCGTGATGGCTGACGACGCCATGGCCGCCGTCTACGCGAATCTGCTGCTTCGCGGCGCGTACTACCTCGCGCCGGGATGGTTGTCATGAGAGCAGAAGTGATCGCCGTCGGCAGCGAGATGCTGACGCCCACGCATGTCGATACGAATTCGCTGTTCATTACCGAGCGGCTGAACGAGCTCGGCATCGACCTGCAGGGGAAGGCGGATCGCCGGCGACGACCGCGCCGTGCTGAAGGCCATCGTGGCGGACGCGCTCGGCAGAAGCGATCTGCTGATCCTGACCGGCGGGCTCGGCCCGACCGATGACGATCTGACGCGCGATGTCGTCGCCGACCTCATCGGCCGTCCGCTCGAATATCACGCGGACATCTTCGAGGCGATCGAGAAGCGCTTTGCCGCCCGTGGCCTGCGGACGCCGGAGATCAACCGGCGCCAGGCCATGGTGCCGCAAGGCGCCGCGGTGCTGCCGAACAAGAACGGAACGGCGCCCGGCCTCTGGATCGAGCACGAGCAGAAGCTGATCGTGCTGCTGCCCGGCCCGCCGCGCGAGCTGAAGCCGATGTTCGAGGCCGTCATCCAGGAGCGGCTGCTCGGACACGTCGGCGCGCTCGCGGCTGTTTCGGCGGCTGCTGCGCATTACCGGCCAGAGCGAATCGTACGTCGAAGAGAAGATGCAGCCGCTCTACGCGAAATGGCTCGCGGCGCCGACGAGAATCACGACGACCATTCTCGCGTCGCTCGGTCAGATCGAGCTGCATCTGACGGCGATTGCCTCGAATGCCGACGAGGGGCATCGCGCGCTCGACGGAGCGGTGGCGATGTCCCCGCGACGCTCGGCCGCGATCTGTTCAGCACCAACGGCGAGACGATGCAGCAGGTCGTCGGCGAGTTGCTGCGTTCGCGCGGATTGCAGATTGCGGCCGCCGAGTCGTGCACGGGCGGGCTCGTGATGGCGCGCCTGACCGAAGTGCCCGGCAGCTCCGATTACGTCGATCGCGGAGTCGTCGTCTACAGCAATCAGTCGAAGACCGATCTGCTCGGCGTGCCCCCGCTCTTGATAGCCGCACATGGCGCCGTCAGCGAGCCCGTTGCCGAGGCGATGGCCAGCGGAATGGTCCGCAGCGCCGGCGCCGATCTCGCCGTCGGCGTGACCGGCGTGGCCGGTCCGACGGGCGGCACGCCCGAGAAACCGGTCGGGATGGTGGCGATTGCCGCAGCCTGGGCGCGCAACGGCACCATCGAGACGCGCGTGCGCACGTTCAACTTCGTCGGCGGGCGCGAGATGGTGAGGTTTCAGGCGTCGCAGGCGGCGCTCGACATGGTGCGGCGGTGGCTGATCGAGTAGGGTTGCCGCGCCGTGGCGGCAGCGCGAAGGCGGGTCGCGTGGGTCACGAGAGTAAGCGGCTGTTCATCGCGGTCGACATCGATGAGGCGACGCGCGAGCAGGTCGGCCGCATCTCGACGGGCCTGCGCGAGGTCGATCGGGCACGCGAAGGCGTCGTGGGTGCGCCCGGATCGGATGCACCTGACGCTGCATTTCTTCGGAAGCGCCGACGACGCGCTCGAGGCAGCGCGTGCGCGACGCGCTCGCCGATCCGATCGCCGAAGCTCCATTCGATGTGTCGTTCGACGGCCTTGGATTTTTCCCCGAGCGCGGCTCGCCCCGGGTGCTGTGGCTCGGGGTGTGCTGCGGGTCTCGAGCAGTTGCGGCGCCTTCAGCGTGCTCTCGTCATCGCGGCGACAGCTCGGCGATACAGAGCCATACAGGCGGATCGTTCACGCCCCATCTCACGCTGGCGCGCTTCAGAGATCGCGTTCCGCGCGCGCAACTCGCCGAAATCGCCGATATTCCAGCCTTCGCGGGACCAGCGCGGATCGATCGTGTTACCTTGTACGAAAGCCGTCTTTCGCCGGCGGGACCGACGTATGTCCCTCTCGCGGAAGCGCTCCTGATACGACCGTGACCGCATCGAGCCACCTTCATCGCTCTGGGCCTCGGGTACCTGCTCGGGTCGATCCCGTTCGCGTACCTGCTGGCCCGCCGCCATCGCGGCATCGATCTGCGCCTGGCCGGCAGCGGCAATGTCGGCGCCGCGAATCTGCTGCGCAACACCACGAAAAAAATCGGCGTCAGCGCGATGGCGCTCGACGTCGGCAAGGGCATCGCCAGCGTGCTGGTCGCGCGGCAGATCGATCCGGGCACGACCGGTCCGGCCGTCGCGGGCATCGCCGCGGTGCTCGGCCACATCTATCCGGTCTGGCTGGGATTCCGCGGCGGAAAGGGCGTGGCGACGACGTGCGGCGTGTTTTCGATTCTCGCGCCGCAGGCGACGGCCATCGCGACGCTGGTCTTTCTCGCGCTCGTGTGGTGGACGCGATACATCTCGCTCGGATCGGTTGCCGGCTCGGTCATCCTCGCGCCGCTCGCCTACATGTACGGGCGCCGGAGGTGACGGTCATCGCGGCCATCATCGTCGCGGCCATCGTCGTGCATCGGCATCGATCGAATCTGCGGCGAGTGTTCGCGGGCATCGAGCGGAGGCATCGGAGCAGGAGAGCGCATGAAAAAGGTCGCGGTTCTGGGATCGGGAAGCTGGGGGACGGCGCTCGCGTTTCATCTCGCGAGCGCGGGACACGACGTGCGGTTGTGGGGCAGAAACGCCGAGCTCATCGAGCGAGATGAAAGTGCGCCGCGCCAACGCGGTGTACCTGCCCGACATCGTGCTGCCGCCCGGCGTCGTGCCGACGGCGTCGCTCGAAGAAGCGCTCCATCGCGCGGACATCGTCGTTGCCGCGCTGCCGTCGCACGGCACGCGCGCGGTCATTCGCTCGGCGGCGCCGTTCATCCCGCGACAGGCGCTCATCGTGAGCGCCACGAAAGGCATCGAGCAGGACACGCTGCTGCGCGTGTCGGAAGTGATCGCGCAGGAAGTGCGCGGCGCGCGGCCGGTCGCGGTGCTGTCGGGGCCGAGCTTTGCGATCGAGGTCGCGCGCCGCCTGCCGACCGCCGTCTCGGTGGCCTGCGTCGATCCCGTTCTTGCCGAAGACGTGCAGCGCGAGTTTCGCGCCGCGTATTTCAGGCTGTATGGCAAGCACCGACGTCATCGGCGTCGAGATCGGCGGCGCGCTGAAGAACATCATCGCGATTGCCGCCGGCGTCGTCGAAGGGCTTGGGTCTGGGACAGAACGCGCTCGCGGCGCTGATCACGCGCGGCCTCGCGGAGATTACGCGGCTCGCGTGCGCGGTCGGCGGGCGGCGCGAGACGCTCGCCGGGCTGAGCGGACTCGGCGACCTCGTGCTGACGTGCACCGGCTCGCTGAGCCGCAACCGGCACGTCGGCGTCGAGCTGGCGCACGGCCGGCCGATCTCCGAAGTCGTGGCCGGCATGAAGATGGTGGCCGAAGGCGTCAGGACCACGAGCGCCGCGCTGGCGCTCGGCCGCAAGCACGGCGTCGAGCTGCCGATTGCCACGCAGATGGCGGAAGTGCTGGCCGGCAACCGCAGCGCCGCTGCGGCCGTCGAAGAGCTGATGCTTCGCCCGCAGAAAACCGAGCAGGAATCACGTAATGGGTTTTTTCGATCGCATCCGCGAAGGCCTCTCCAAAACCACACAGCAGATCGTCGAGCGGTTCGACGAGCTGGTCTCACAGTCGGAAGCGCCGACGCGCAAGGGGCGGCCGATCGACGTCGACACGATCGAGGCGCTCGAAGAGCTGCTGATCATGGCCGATGTCGGCGTATGCCGGCGACCGACCGCATCATCGCGGCCGTGAAACAGCAGACCGCAACCGGCAAGGGCCTGCGCGACGCGGTCAAGGACGAGATCCGCGCGATTTTCGCGGCGGTGCTCCCGCACCCGGCGCCGATTCGAACGGCCACCTGCCTCACGTCGTGCTGATCGTCGGCGTCAACGGAACCGGCAAGACGACGACCGTGGGAAAGCTGGCGCAGCTGCTGAAGTCGTCGGGCAAGAAGCCGCTGGTCGTGGCGGCCGACACGTTTCGCGCCGCGGCCGTCGAGCAACTGGAGATCTGGGCGAAGCGCGCGGGCGTCGATCTGATTCGCGCGCGCGAAGGCGCCGATCCGGCAGCCGTCGTGTTCGATGGCGATCGCGTCGGGCAAAGCCAAGGGACGCGATCCGATTCTCGTCGACACCGCGGGACGCCTTCACACGAAGGTGAACCTGATGAACGAGCTGGAGAAGATTCGCCGCGTCGCCGCGCGCGAAGTGACCGGCGCGCCGCACGAAGTGCTGCTCGTGCTCGACGCGACCGTCGGCCAGAACGGCCTGAGCCAGGCGCGCGAGTTCATGAACGTCGCGGGCGTGAACGGCGTCGTGCTGACCAAGCTCGACGGCACGGCGAAAGGCGGCATCGCCGTCGCGATCGCGTGCGAGCTGAAGCTGCCGATCCGCTACGTCGGCGTCGGCGAAACGATCGACGATCTCATTCCGTTCAATGTGGACGAGTACGTGGATGCGTTGTTCGAAACGAAATGGTGAGACAGGGTTCCGGTTCTAGGTCTGGGTTCTGGGTCCAGTTCTTGGTTCGACGTTCGAACCCGGACCAGAACCCGAACCAGAACCCGGAACCCAGAACCGCGTAACCTAGAACCGTATGCTCTCTGACCTCGAGTACATGAATCGCGCGCTCGATCTCGCCGAGCGGGGCCGGGGGACGACCAGTCCGAATCCGATGGTCGGCGCGGTGGTCGTTGCGCCAAGACGGCACGATCGTCGGACAGGGATATCACGAGCAGGCAGGCGGGCCGCACGCGGAAGTGCGCGCGCTCGACGAGGCGGGGACTCTCGCGCGCGGCGCGTCGCTCTACTGCACGCTCGAGCCGTGCTGCCACGTCGGCCGAACCGGCCCGTGCGTCGAACGTGTTGCGGCGGCCGGCATCGCGCGCGTGGTTGCGGCGACAGTCGACGCCGATCCGCGCGTCAGTGGCCGCGGGTTCGATTTTCTGCGTCAAAAGGGCATCGACGTGTCGGTGGGACCCGGCCGCGAGCGGGCGCTCCGGCTGAACCGCGCGTATTTCACGTTCAAGACCCTGCATCGGCCGTTCGTCATCATGAAAGCCGCGACGAGCCTCGACAATCGCGTGGCGGCGAAGGCGGGGGAGCGCACGCGCATCAGCTCGGACGATTCGCTGCGGCACGCGCACGCCGTGCGCGCCGAGGTCGACGCGATCGCGGTCGGCTCCGGGACCGTCCTCGCCGACGATCCGCTGCTGACGGCGCGCGAGTTCCATCGGCGCCGCCCGCTGACGCGGGTCCTGTTCGACCGGCGGCTGCGGATTCCGCCCTCGGCCAGGGTGTTCTCGACGCTCGACGCGGGACCGGTGATAATCGTCACCACGCCCGAGAGCATCGAGAGGAACCGCGTCCGCGCCGGGGATCTGGAGCGGGCGGGCGCCGAATTGGAGCCGATAACGCAGTGGGGCGCTGCCCGAGGCATTCGGCCGGCTTGGCGATCGGCAGATCATGTCGCTGGTGCTCGAGGGGGGCGTCGCCTTCAGGCTGCGGCGTGGAAAGCGGGACTGGTCGATGCCGTGCACCTGTATGTCGCGCCGATGACGCTCGGGAGACGACGGTGTCTCATGGCTCGATGCGGACACGGTGTCGATCGCCTCGCTCGTCGATCGCCGCGTGACGCCGCTCGGGCCCGACGTGTTCATGGAAGGTTATGTTCACGGGATTGATTGAATCGGTCGGCGAAATCGCCGACGTCACGGCGATCGACGCCGGCTTCGTCTTCGCATCGCGAGCGACATCGCGGCCGACCTGCGGCGCCGGCGAGAGCGTTGCCGTCAACGGCGTCTGCCTGACCGTCGTCGACACGAAAACGGCTCGGGAGCCTTTTCGGCGGAGATCGGTCCTGAGACCGCGAGGGTGACGAGCCTCGGCGGTCTGACACCGCGGATCGCTCGTCAATCTCGAGCGCGCGATGCGCGCGGATGGCCGATTCGGCGGCCACATGGTGCTTGGCCATGTCGATGGAACGGGAACGATCCAGGCCATCCGGCCCGAAGCCGATTTCTCGTGGGTCACGGTCAGCTATCCGGCCGGGCTCGCGCCGTATCTGATTCATCGCGGGTCGGTCGCGGTTGACGGCATCAGCCTGACGATTGCGAAGCTCGAGAAGACGACTTTCGACGTTCAGATCGTCCCGTTCACCTGGTCGCACACGAACCTGCGCGAGCGGCGCGCCGGCGATCGCGTGAACCTCGAATGCGACATGGTCGGCAAGTACGTTCTCCGCGCCGTGGAATTGTTGGGGCAAAAGGTATGACCGCACCACTGAAGATCGCAAAAGGCCGCAAGAAGGCCGGTCCGTTCGCGCGCATCGAGGACGCCATCGAGGCGTTCCGCGCCGGCGAGATCATCATCGTCTGCGACGACGAAGATCGCGAGAACGAAGGGGACCTCACGCTGGCGGCCGAGAAGGTGACGCCGAAGGCCATCAACTTCATGGCGAAACACGGCCGCGGGCTCATCTGCATGCCGATGACGGGCGAGCGGCTCGACGAGCTCGAGATTCCGCTGATGGTGAATCAGAACACCGCGCGGCTCGGCACGGCGTTCTGCGTGACGATCGAAGCGAAGCACTCGACGAGCACCGGCATCTCCGCAGGCGATCGCGCCAACACGGTGCTCGCCGCCATCGATTCGCGGACCAAGCCGTCGGATCTCGCGCGGCCCGGCCACATGTTTCCGCTGCGCGCGCAGCCGGGCGGCGTGCTCGTCCGCGCCGGCCAGACCGAAGCCGCCGTCGACCTGGCGCGCATCGGCGGGCTGTATCCGGCCGGGGTCATCTGCGAAATCATGAACGACGACGGCTCGATGGCGCGCGTGCCGGAGCTGACGAAATTCGCGAAGCGGCACAAGCTGCTGATGATCACCATCGCGGATCTCATCAAGTACCGCATGCACAACGAGTCGATGGTGAGGGAAGTCGCCAAAGCGAAGCTTCCAACCGAGTTCGGCGAGTTCGAAGTGCACGCGTTCGAGAACCAGCTCGACAAGCAGACGCACGTCGCGCTCGTGTACGGCGAGGTCGGCGACGGCGGCGACATCATGGTGCGCGTGCACTCGCAGTGCCTGACCGGCGACGTGCTGCACTCGCTGCGGTGCGATTGCGGCGGCCAGCTCGACACCGCCATGCGGCGCATCGCCGACGAAGGGCGCGGCGTGCTGCTGTATCTCAACCAGGAAGGGCGCGGCATCGGGCTGGCGAACAAGATTCGCGCGTACGAGCTGCAGGATCAGGGGCTCGATACGGTCGAAGCGAACGAGAAGCTCGGCTTCAAGGCCGACCAGCGCGACTACGGCATCGGCGTGCAGATTCTGCGCGAGCTGGGCGTGCGCTCGATGCGCCTGCTGAGCAATAATCCGCGCAAGCTGGTCGGCATCGAGGGTTACGGGCTGAGCATCTCGGAATGGATTCCGCTGGAGATCCCGGCCTCCGACTCGACGCGGCGATATCTCAAGACCAAGAAAGATAAGCTCGGACACAAGCTGTCTTCGGTGTAAGTGAGTAGAAGTGGAAGTAAGAGTAGGAGCCGCCATGATGAAGCGCATCGTCGGTCTCGCTCATTGTCGTTGCCGGGTTCGCGGTGGTGTCAGCGCAGGAGGCGCCCGGCGCCCGCGCGTGGCGGGCGGCGGCCCTCAGGAACAGCTCGTGCTCGCGCCGAAAGCGGCGAAACTGAACGAGTATGTGGCGCCGCACAAGCCGCACACGAAGCTTGCCGAAGTGCTGGCGAAGCACAAAGGGCAGGCCGATTGGACCGAGCCGGTCGTCGACGACGACAACCTGCACGCGGATTACATTTCCATGGGGCCCGGCAAGAAGACGCCGCGCCGGATGAACGCCGACACTCGCGAGTGGTGGGTGATTCAGGACGGCCAGATTCGATTCACGATCGACGGCCAGGAGCCGTTCGTGGCGTCGAAGGGATACCTCGTGCAGGTGCCGTACCGCAACATGTACACGATGGAAACCGTTGGCGATCGGCCGTCGCTTCGCTTCGAAGTGAACATCGCGAAGGCGCGGAAGATGTACCCGATGGACGAGAAGCCGGTGCCCGTTGCCGGTTTCAATTTCGTGCCGGTGCGCGTCCCCGGCAAGGGCGCCTACGCCGAAGGCAACAAGCCGTTCGTGGATTTCAATGCGGTCGCGGCCGGCACCGACAAGACGCGCCGGTTCGTGCATGACGATCGCGCTGTGGCGAACATTATCCTCGGTCCCGGCATTGCGCCGCCGCCGCTCACCAACAAGGGTCACTTTCATCCGGAGAGTGCCGAATTCTGGTTCATCCTCCTCAACAAGATTCGCTACAACATCGAAGGGCTGCCGGTCTTCGAAGCCGACCAGGGCGACATCGTCTACGTGCCAAAGATGCGATTCCATCTGGCCAGCTTTGCCGGCAACGGCCCGTCGTGCCGCCTGGCGATGAACGGCTACACAGATCTGTCGCACTCGTACGAAGCAAGAACGCGAAGTAGGAGGGTAAGGGGTAAGAGGGTAAGGGGTAAGGGGAAACGATTGTCCCTCAGCCCCTCACCCCTCACCCCTTGCCCCTTTCATTGACAGTTTCCCCCATCATCCGCTACGATAAGCGTTTGCGCTAGAGCACGTTAGCGCGCTCCGGGGATCGAAGAAGCCGCCCATGTTCGAGTCGCTCAGCAATCGCCTACAAGACGTTTTCAAGACCCTTCGGGGCGAGACGCGGCTGACCCCAGAGAACGTGGAGGCTGCGCTTCGCGAGATCCGTCTCGCGCTGCTCGAAGCCGACGTCAACTTCAAGGTCGTCAAGGCGTTCGTCGACCGCGTGCGCGATCGCGCGCTGGGACAGGATGTGCTCCGCAGCCTGTCGCCGTCGCAGCAGGTCGTCAAGATCGTCCGCGATGAAATGGTCGCGCTCTTCGGTGATACCGAAGGGGGACTGAAGCCCAGCAACAAGCGGCCGCGCGTCATCCTGCTGCTGGGCCTTCAGGGCGCGGGCAAAACGACGACGGCGGGCAAGCTGGCGAAGTGGCTGACCAAGCAGGGAAAGCACGCGCTGCTCGTGTCGACCGACGTCAAGCGGCCGGCGGCGATCCAGCAGCTGAACGTCGTTGCGCAGAAGGCCGGTCTGGGCGTTCGCGTGCACGATCCGGCCGGGCAGATGGATCCGGTCGCGCGCGCCAAAGGCGCTGTTGCCGAAGCCACGAACCTGGGCTACGACGTCGTCATCGTCGACTCGGCAGGGCGCCTGCACATCGACGACGAGCTGATGACAGAGCTCGAGGCGATTCGCGACACGACGCAGGCCTCGGATCTGTTGTATGTCGCGGACGCGATGACCGGGCAGGACGCCATAAAGAGCGCGGGCGAGTTCAATCGCCGGCTCGGCGTCAGCGGTGTGATCCTGAGCAAGCTCGACGGCGATGCGCGCGGTGGTGCGGCGCTGTCGGTCGTGGCCGTTGTCGGCGTGCCGATTGCGTTTGTCGGCAGCGGCGAGCGGCTGGAAGATCTCGAGCAGTTCTATCCCGACCGCCTTGTTTCGCGGCTGTTGGGCATGGGCGACGTGCTCTCGCTGATCGAGCGCGCCGAACAGGCGATCGACATCGAGGAAGCGCAGAAGCTCGAAGAAAAGGTCCGGAAGGACGAGTTCACGCTGGAAGACTTCCGCGACCAGCTGCAGGCCATCAAGAAGATGGGGCCGCTCGAGCAGATCATCGGCATGATGCCCGGGATGGGGAACATGAAGCAGCTCGCGCAGCAGAAGCCCGACGACAAGCAGATCGGCCGCATCGAAGCGATGATCAGCTCGATGACGCCGCACGAGCGGCGCCGCAGCGACCTCATCAACGGCAGCCGGCGTAAGCGCATCGCGCGAGGCAGCGGGACGACGGTCGAGGAAGTGAACAGGCTGCTGAAGCAGTTCGTGCAGATGCGTAAGATGTTGAAGGTCATGGGCGGCATGGCGAGCGGCAAGCCGGACAGGAAGGCGAGGGCACGGCTGAGTTCGCTGATGGGTCGCCGATGAGTAGCTTTGGTACAGCTAGAACTTTCAGAGCTGACGGTACTGATGGCTGACAGCTGACAGCTGATAGCTAAAGGAGAGACGCAGCAATGGTAGTGATTCGCATGAGAAAGATGGGTTCGAAGAAGCGGCCGTTCTTCCGCGTTGTCGTGACCGACTCGCGCATCGCGCGCGACAGCAGCTTCGTGGAGATCGTCGGGCACTACAACCCGCGGACGAAGCCGGCGAAGGTGCGAGATCGATCGTGAGCGGATCGACCACTGGGTCGGCAAAGGGCGCGCAGCTCTCCGACACGGTGCGCACGCTGTTGAAACGACACCTGACGACTCCCGGCGTCCGGCTGCACCGGCGGCAGGCAAGACCGGCGTAATGTCGATCCGCGACGCTATCGAAACGGTCGCCAAGGCGCTTGCAGATGCGCCGCAGCGAGTGTCGGTGACGGAAACGGAGCACCAGGGCACGACGCTGATTGAAGTGTCCGCGGCGCCGCCCGACGTAGGCAAGCTGATCGGCCGGCAGGGGCGGACGATACAGGCGATGCGCACGATCGCGTCGATTGCCGGTGAACGCCTCGGCAAGAAGGTCTCACTCGAAGTGTTGGACTGAGGCAAGGGATAGGGACTTGGGATTAGGGATTAGGTCCGACCAGGCCCGAAGCCGAAAGCCCGAAGCCGGAAGCCGATGAGCGAGTGGGACGAGATGGTGCTCGTGGGGCGCGTCGCGCGCGCTCACGGCAACCGCGGGCAGGTGATCGTCGATCCGGCAACAGATTTTCCGGAGGAGCGCTTCAAGGCGGGGTCGGTGCTGCACATCCGCCGCGGCGACACCACCGAGCTGATGACGGTCGAGAATGTCCGCTTCCATCGCGGGCGGCCGATTGTCGGCCTGGCTGGAATCGACACGATGAACGCGGCAGAAGCGCTCGCTGGCACTGAGCTTCGTGTCGGCGTAGACGCGCTGCAGCCGCTGCCGGCACGTTCGTATTACCACCACGATCTCGATCGGGTGCTCGGTCGTGACGCCGCGACGGGGAGACGATCGGGCGTGTGAGAAGCGTCGAAGGAGACGGGGCAGGCAGCCGGCTCGTCGTGGAGCATGCGAATGGCGACGTGCTGATTCCCATGGTGGAAGGCATCTGCGTCGCGATCGATGTCGCCGGCAGGCAAATCGTCGTCGCGCCGCCCGAAGGGCTGCTCGACCTGAACGTTACGAAGCGCCAGAAATTCTAGATGCGGTTCGACATCGTCACGATTTTTCCGCGGATGATGGAAGCCGCGCTGGGCGAAGGGATTCTCGCGAGGGCGATTCAGCGCAACGTCCTCGCCGTTCGGGCGCGCGACTTGCGGGAGTTCACCGAGGATCGGCACCGCACGGTCGACGATGTGCCGTATGGCGGCGGGCCGGGGATGGTTCTGAAGCCCGAGCCGTTGTTCAAGGCCGTCGACGCGATTCGTGGAGACGTCGGAGAGCCGCAGGCCATCGTGCTCGTGTCACCGCACGGCAGGCGCTTTACGCAGACCGAGGCCGGCAGGCTGGCCAGCCTCGATCATGTCGTGATTCTCTGCGGCCGATACGAGGGTATCGACGATCGCGTGCGCGAGAATCTCGCGACCGAAGAGATGTCGATCGGCGACTACGTGCTCAGTGGCGGCGAGCTTCCGGCACTCGTCATCGTCGACGCGGTTGCGAGGCTGATTCCCGGGGTCGTGGGAGATGAAGACTCGGTTGCGGGGGATTCGTTCTCGCGCGGGCTGCTTGATTACCCGCACTACACGCGGCCCGCGGAGTTTCGAGAATGGAAAGTTCCCGACGTGCTGGTCTCGGGCCATCACGGCGAGATTCGCAAGTGGCGCAAGAGGCAGGCGCTCGAGCTGACGCTGCTGCGGCGGCCCGATCTGCTGGCCGATGCCGAACTGGATGTGGAAGAGCAGGAAATCCTGCGAGAGTTGATGGAAGCGAAGAAGGGAGTCGCCCATGGGCGCGATTGAAGTCGTAGAGAAGACACAGATGACCCAGCGGCCGCAGATGCAGGCCGGAGACACCGTGAAAGTACACGTCAAGGTGCGCGAGGGCGACAAAGAGCGTATTCAGGTGTTCGAAGGCATCATCATCGGCATGCACCGCGGCGGCGTACGGGCCTCGTTCACCGTGCGCAAGGTATCGTTCGGCCAGGGAGTCGAGCGTATTTTTCCGCTGCACTCGCCGATCATTCAGAAGGTGGAAGTCGTGCGCTCGGCCAAGGTGCGCCGCGCGAAGCTCTACTTCCTCCGCGATCTGAAAGGCAAGGCGGCTCGGATGCGCGAAGGGGCGAAATAGAACGCGTCAGGCATCCGCAGAACGCGATGAACCGCGTCAGGTCTTCATGACCCGAGTTGCTGCGACGCGCACGCTCGAGAACGTCCTGCGGAAGCTGGGCTTCAATCGGGTGTGCGGGGTCGATGAAGTCGGCCGGGGGTGCCTCGCGGGTCCCGTCGTCGCCGGCGCCGTCGTCCTGCATCCCGATCGGCATATCGCCGGGCTCAGCGATTCGAAGACAGTTCCGCCGGCCGAGCGCGAAGAGCTGTTCGAGCAGATCACCGCGCGGGCGCTCGCCTGGGCGGTTGCCGAGGCTTCACCTGACGAAATCGACACCATCAATATCCATCAGGCGTCGCTGCAGGCGATGCGCCGCGCGGTCATGTCGCTGGCGCCGCTGCCCGATCTGGTGCTGGTCGACGCCTTTCGCATCCCGGACCTGCTGATGGCCCAGCGGGGCGTGGTGCACGGCGACCAGCGGTGCTCGGCGATTGCGGCGGCTCGATCGTCGCCAAAGTGACGCGCGACCGCCAGATGCGGCAATTGCATGCGCAGGATGCGCGTTACGGATTTGATCGACACAAGGGCTACGCGACGGCCGATCATCTCGCCGCCGTCAGGCAATTTGGCTATTCCGCCGTGCATCGCCGGTCGTTCAGCCCGCCGGCGCTGCCGCTGGAATTTGATACGATTGACTGACTGATCTCGCCCTAACATCCTGTTTATTTCCGGGAACGCTGCCTGTGCCATTTGATCGCGAGGGAACGCTCCGCAAAGCGGAGAAGCTGCTCCGCCAAGGGAAGCTCGATCTGGCCATCGCGGAGTACCGCGCGGTCATCGAGGATCAGCCCTCCGACTGGAATACTGCCAACACGCTGGGAGACCTCTATTTCCGCGGCGGTCAGCTCGACAAGGCCATTGCGCAGTACAACGACATTGCCGCGCATCTGGCCAACGAAGGGTTCTTTCCAAAAGCGGTCGCGCTCTACAAGAAAATCCTGAAGATCAAGCCCGACGAAGAGCGGGCGATGTGGCATCTCGGCAACATCTCGGCGCGGCAGGGGCTGCTCGTCGACGCGCGCTCCAATTTTATCGCGCTGGCAGAACGCCGGCGCGCGCGCGGAGACGCGCGCGGAGAAGCCGAAGTGCGCATCCGCCTTGGCGATCTCGACGGCGCCGATCTTGAAACGCGGTTGGCCGGCGCACGCGCCCGCGTCGAGCTCGGCGATCCGAAAGCGGCCGTCGAACGCTTGAAGCAGCACGCGCCGATCTGCAGGAGAAAGGCAAAGATGACGATGCGCTGCGCCTGCTGACCGAGGCGGCGCAGTTCGACCCCGAAGACACGGCGCTGCGGCAGTTGCTGGTGCAGGCGTATCATCGCGCGCGGCGATTTCGACGCGGCGTGCCAGTTCGCGACGACTGCCGAAGAGCTCCGGAACCTTGCGGCAGAACTGTTCCGCCTTGGCCGCGAGGACGACGGTCTCAACTGCTTGCGACCGCCGCCGATGCCGATCCGGCGAACGCGCCGATTCGCGTGGAGCTGGTCAAACGGCTCGTGACGCGGGGCGACCTGGCGGGCGCCCGCAGTCTGCTCACGCCGAAGTCGCCGGGAACGATCCGGAGCTGCTGTGGCTGCTGGCTGAAATGGAGCTTCGCGACGGGCGCATCCCCGAAGGCACGGCGCTGCTGGAGAAGATGCTCGTGGACGATCCCGATCGGCGCGACGCGCTGGTCATCCTCGGGTGCTCGGTGGCCGAAGTCAATCCGGACGCGGGATACGAGTGCATCGAGGTCGCGGCCCGGGCCGCGATTGCCGCCGACGAATGGGGCTCGGCAGCCGCCGCGCTGAACGAGTTCGTCAACCGCGTGCCGAACCACATTCCTGCGTTGATGCGGCTGGTCGAGATCTGCGTCGACGGCGGTCTCGAAGCCACCATGCACAGCGCGCAGGCGCAGCTGGCCGACGCGTATCTGACGGTCGGGGCGGGCGTCGAGGCGCGGGTGATTGCCGAGGATCTGGTCGCGCGCGAGCCGTGGGACCGGTCGAACATCGAGCGGTTCCGGCGGGCGCTCGCGCTGCTCGGCGAAACCGATATCGACGCCATCATCGCCGAGCGGTTGAGCGGTCAATCGCCGTTCACCAGCACCGATTTCATGTGGCCGGCCGATCCCGGCGGAGCCGAGATGACGCCGATGCCGGTCGCGCCTGCGACCGCCGCGCAGTCTGCAGCCGGACACCGGCGCCATGCCGCGCTGATCGAGATTCCGCCTAGTCGCAGGCACGCCACGCCGATCCGCGCCGTCGAAGCCCGAATCGCACGAAGTCGATTTGAGCGATGTCCTGCACGATCTGCGCAGAAGGCGGCAGGCGGCAGCCGCGCCGGCCGGCGAAGCCTGCTCCTGCCGATCGAGAGCGTGCTGAAGGGCATGCGCGACGAAGCGGCGCACGACGCGTCGCCCGAAACGGCGGAGCAGCATTTCAAGCTGGCCGCAACGTACGTCGACATGGGCATGCAGGAAGAAGCGATGAAGGCGCTCGAGGTGGCGGCGCGATCGCCGCGTCATCGATTCCGCGCCGGCGCCATGCTGGCGAAGGCGTATCTCGATGCCGGCGATCAGGTTCACGCCATCGAGTGGTACGAGCGCGCCGTCGAAGCGCCCGCGCCGTCGCCGATGGCGCATCACGCGCTGCTGTACGAGCTGGCGTCTGTGCTGCGAGGCGCAACGGCGAAAGCGCGCGGGCGCTGGCCGTGCTGCTCGAGCTGCAGGCCGAAGCCGGCGAGTACCGCGATGTCTCGAGCCGCCTCGAGCAGCTCAAAGTGCAAATGGGCAGCTGATGCTGAAGCGCCTGCTGCTGGTTGCGTATTTCATCGAGGTCGGGCTGCTGCTCGTGCTCGTCCCGTGGTCTCCGTTCTGGGAGCGCAACTATTTCCTCACCGCGTTTCCCGCGCTGCACGAGATCGTGCGCAACAACTACGTGCGCGGCGCCGTGTCCGGCCTTGGCGTCGTCAATCTGCTGATGGGCTTCAACGAGCTGGCGTCGGTGCTGCTCGCGCGCCGCCGCATGGAGACGATGGAGACGATCGAGCAGTCATGATTTGCCTGGTGACCGACCGCCGGCGCCTGTCGGCTGCGGCCTGATGCCGTCGATCGGCTGGTCGATCTCGTGGCGGCCGCGGCGCGTGCGGGCATCGATCTGATTCAGATGCGCGAGCGCGATCTCGACGCGCGGCACGCTGACGGCGCTCGTGAGGCGATGCGTCGACGGTGGCCGAAGGGACGCGGCACGAAGGTGCTCGTGAACGATCGCGCCGACGTAGCGCTGGCCGCGGGCGCGCACGGCGTGCATCTGCGCGGCGATTCGATCGCGCGCCGCCGGCGGTCCGCACGTTGATCGGCGACGGCGCCCTCATCGGACGATCGGTGCACAGCGCGGAAGAAGCCGGCGCGGTATCGCGCGCCGGCGGCGTCGACTATCTGATTTTCGGCACGCTGTATCCAACCGCCGTCGAAAGACGCGCGCGGCATCGCTGTCGCAACCCTCGACGAATTGTCGCGCGAGTCGTGCCGCGCGCAGGCGTTCCGGTGCTGGCGATCGGCGGAATGACCGTCGAACGCGCCGCTGAGGCGGCTCGCGCCGGCGCCGCCGGCATCGCCGGCATCGGCCTGTTCGTGCCGCCGGCGGGAGTCGGCCGATCGGCATCTGCAAACCGTCGCTGGCCGACTGCGACGGGCGTTTGACACCTGCGAGGCGGTTTCCTAACATTGACCGTCGCCAGGCCGGCGAGACCGCCGAGCGCTTGCGCGAAGGCGGCTAATCGATGCCCCAGGGTCCCCCAGCCCGAACCGTTGGCGCTCGCCTCCGTGAAGCGCGTGAGAAGCGGGGCGTTTCTCTCCGGCAAATCGCGAACAGGACCCGCATTTCCGTGATGTCGCTCGAAGCGCTCGAGCGCAGCGATCTGTCGCGCCTGCCCGGCGGCATCTTTACGCGGGCGTTCATCCGCGCCTACGCGCAGGAAGTCGGCCTCGATCCCGATCGCACGATTCAGGACTTCATTGCAGAGCTGCCGCCGGAAGCGGCGACGGCGACCGCGCACTCCAGCGGCGATTGAGGACGGCGAGAAACTCGAGAGCGATCGCAAGGCCGTCGCGACGGCGCTCCGGCTCGCCCTCGTCAGCCTGCCGATCATCGGCCTGGTGATTTACTACGGCACGCACAGAACGCCTGCACGCGCCAGCGCACGGCTGAGCCGCGCCGAATCGCACGCACCGCCGTCGGAAACGCCCGTCGTTCCGCAGCCGTCGTCAGCGCCGGCGGTGCGGCCGCCCGAGCTGCCGCGGCGGCGCCGGCCGCGCGCCGCAGGCGTCGGGACTGTCGATGGAGATCGCACCAACGGGCACTTGCTGGGTGTCGGTGACCGCCGACGGCGAACAGGTGTTCTCGGGACTGATGAATGCCGGCGACAAGCGAGTCGGTGACGCCAAGGAACAAATCGCGCTGAACGTCGGCGACGCGGGCGCGTTTGCATACACACTGAACGGCCGCCCGGGCAAAGCGCTCGGCGCTCCTGGTGAAGTCGTCAGCACGCGCATCACGCTCGCCAACCTTCACGAATTCCTGACACCCTGATGGATCTCGGTCTCCGCAGCCCACTACTGGATTTCTTCAAGCGCGGAGAAGTCGCCAAGGATGTTCGCCTGCTGGCGGCCGGCGGTGCGCTGGCGCCGCGCGCGCTCGAGCAGATCGGCCTGCTCGCGATGCTCACCGAGACGGCGACGACGAGATCGCGCGGCGGCCGAAGCGACGCTCGCAGCCATTCCGAACGAGTCGCTGGCGGGGTTTCTCGGACGATCGGATGTTCCCGAAGGGCTGCGGGAGTTCTTCCGCGCCCGCGGCATCGAGCCGGTACCGGGCGGAGACACCAGCGACGAGCCGCTGGTCGACGCCGAAGCCGCCGCGGGCGCAGTGCGCGAAGGCGCCGAGGAGGACGAAGATCCGCAGAGCATCACGCAGAAGCTGGCGCTGCTCGGCGTCGCGGATCGCATGAAGGCGGCGATGAAAGGCACCAAGTCCGAGCGCGCGATTCTGATTCGCGATCCGAACAAGCTGGTGTCGGCCGCCGTGCTGAGCAGCCCGAAGCTGACCGATTCGGAGGTCGAGAACTTCGCGAAGCTCGCAAATGTCTCCGAAGAAGTCCTGCGGACCATCGGCATGAATCGCGGCGTGGATCAAGAACTACGGCGTGGTCGCGGCGCTGACGAGAAATCCGAAGACGCCGCTCGCCGTGTCGATGCAATTCGTGCAGCGCCTGAACGATCGCGATCTGAAGATGATCGCGCTGGATCGGAATCTTCAGGAGCCGCTCAAGCTCGCCGTCCGCAAGCGCATCGCCGAGGGCCAAGAGAAAAAATGATCCGGATGCTCTCGGCCGACGACAAACTGGCCGAAATCAAGCGCCTGTATTACCAGACGTCCCGCGCCACCATCAAAGCAGGACTTTGCCAAGGCGATCGATCTGCTGAAGTCGATGTCGACCGAGGAGGAAAGGGAGAGGGTCGCGGTCTACATGGATGGCCTCTCGCAGATGCGATCGGATTGGGCAAGGCAGGGCAAGTGGACACCGAAAACGAAAAACGAAAAAGGAAAAACGAATAAAGATCGAAGAGAGCGACGTGAACAGCGTGACACGCGTGACTTTATTCGCTTTTCCTTCTTCGTTTTTCCTTAGCCCGCCTGTTTCTCCGCAACCCCTCCCTGAACTCCTCCACAGGTCTCGTATTCAGCACGTCCTCCTTCGTGAGCCAGGCTCGTGCGGGCGACCTGCACGCCCCATTTCATCACTCCTGAATCCGCCTTTTGCTGTGCGCATCGGTGCTGATGACGATCTTCACGCCGCGATCGCGCGCCGCCTTGGCGTTGGCATCGGACAGATCCAGGCGATGCGACCTGGCAGTTGATTTCCAGCGCCACGCCAGCCGCCGCGGCGGCATCGATGAGCCTGGCTCACGTCGAGCTTGTACGGATCGCGCCGCAGCAGAATGCGGCCGGTCGGGTGGCCGATGATGTCGACGAACGGGTTCGAGATGGCCCGGAGCATGCGCTCGGTCATCTGCGATTCGTCCTGATTGAACGCCGAGTGGACGGACGCGATGACGACGTCGAGCTCGGCGAGGCAGTCGTCGGCGAGATCCATCGAGCCGTCGGGGCGGATGTCGCACTCGATGCCGGCGAGCAGGGTGATGCCCTCGAGGCGCTCGCCGATCTCGCGGACACGCCTCGCGTGAGCGATGGCGCGGTGCTCGTCGAGGCCGTTCGCCATCGCGAGCGACTTGCTGTGATCGGTAATCGCCAGGTACTGCAGTCCGGCCTCGCGCGCCGCGAGCGCCATCGTCTCGATGTCTTCGCGGCCGTCGGTTTCGGTGGTGTGAGAGTGAATGTCGCCGCGGATGTCTTCGAGCCTGATGAGTTGCGGCAGCGCGCGCCGCTCGGCCGCTTCGATCTCGCCGCGCCCCTCGCGAAGCTCGGGCGGAATCTCCGCGAGACCGAGCGCGTCGTAGATGTCCGCCTCGGTCCGCCCTGCCACGAGCGACCCATCGTCGACGCGAAAGAGTCCGTACTCGTTCAGTTTGAAGCCGCGCGCGATCGCTCGGTCGCGCAGCGCGATGTTGTGCGATTTCGAGCCGGTGAAATACTGCATGGCCGCGCCGCGGCTTTCTTCGGGCACCAGCCGGAGATCGGCCTGAATGCCGCCCCACAGCCGCACGCTCGACTTCGTGTCTCCCTGGCCGAGAATCCGCTCGACGAGCTTGTACATCGTGAACGTCGACATCACGTGCGGGTCGTCGCCCGTCGCGAGGATGTCGATGTCGCCCGACGTGTCCGCGCCGCGGCGGATGCTGCCGACGTTGTCGAACACGACGGTCGGACATTCCGCGCGCAGGTAGTCGAGCAGCAGACGCGGCGGCCTCGGCGGCGTCGGGCAGCAGGTGCCGGCCGGTATGCTGTTTCCGCTCGGCGCACGCGCGAAGAATGAGCTGTTCCTTCTTCGGTCCCAGCCCTTTCAGCCCGCGCACGCGGCCGTCGCCGCACGCGGCCTCGAGCTCCTCGATCGTCTTGATGCCGAGCTCGCGTGTAGAGCAGGGCGACGGTCTTCGGGCCGACGCCCTGGAGGTGGAGCAGGTCGAGAATCGTCGGCGGAAACTGCTCGAGCAGATCGCGGTGATAGCGCGCCTCGCCGGTTTCGGCGATCTCGCGGATCTTCGACGCGAGGTCCTTGCCGATGCCGGGAATCGCGCGCAGCTGCTCTTCGGTCAGGTGCGCGAGTGTCTCGGTGGCGTGCGCGATCGTTTCGGACGCGTTCCGGTACGCGCGAATCTTGAACGGGTTCTCGCTCTTGATCTCGAGCAGGTCGGCGATCTCCGAAAAGATTCGCGCGATGGCCAGGTTTTCCATGTCTCATTGCAGGACGCGAAGCGCACGACATCTAGCTGGACTGAACGCGAAGCCCGTCGGTCTCGATGCGGTACTCGAGCAGGCGCGCCCCGCCGGCGGCCAGCGCCTGCTGCACCGCAGGGACATCCTCCGGATCGGCCACGCAGAACAGGCAACCGCCGCCGCCGGCGCCGCATACCTTCGCGGCGCGCGCGCCGGCCGCGAAGGCGTCGGCGATGAGCGCCTCGATCATCGGCGTCGTCACGCCAGGCGCCAGCTGCTTGCGCGCCTCCCATTCGAGGTTGATCTGCGCGCAGACGCCCGCCCAGTCGCCGCGGGTGAGGGCATCGCGCACGCCGCCCGCAGCCTCGACGATGCGATCGAAGCACTCGAAGACGTGACGATCGCCGTCGATATGGCGCTTCGTGATTTCCCAGTTGTTCGTGCCCGAGAAGTGCGGCGCGCCCGTGTAGGCCAGCACGATGCGGCGCTGCAGCTCCTGCGGGTCGACGTCGATCGCGACGCGCTTGACGCCATCCGGCCGCAGCTCGATGGCGGCGATGCCGCCGTAGTAGGCCGGCCGGTAGTCCTGAAGACCGGTCGGCACGTTGATGACCTGCGCCTCGACGTTCATGGCAATCGTCAGGAGCTTCTCGCCGTCGATCGTCAGCCCGGCCCATTCGGCGAGCGCGCCGCACACCGCGACGTTCAGCGCAGACGAGCCGGCGATGCCGGCGCCGGCAGGCGATTCGCCGCGCGTGCGAAGCGTCAGGTTCTCGGCGCGGAAGAAATGCGCGAGCCTGCTGAGCAGCGGAAGGCCCTGGCCATCGGCAAGATCCTGCCATCGCGCAACCTCGACGGTCTTCGACGTGTCGATCGATTCCAGCCGGATCCTGCCGTCCGTGCGCTCCGTGATCTCGGCGTGCGCGCGCAGGCTGATGGCGGCGTTCAGTGTCTGCGCGTGCTCGTGGAACAGATACAAGGGCCAGATGTCGAGCGTGCCGCCGGCGAGATCGATTCGGGTTGGCGCAGAGCTTCTAATCTGCTTCATGTCTCGGCGCGCGCAGAAGCAGAACGGGCACGCGGACGGTGTGGCGCACCTTGTCGACCGTCGTGCCGTGGATGATGTCCGACAGGAAGCGGTGGCCGTGCGTCGACATGGCGATCAGATCGACGCCTTCCTGCGCGGCAATCTTGATGATTTCCGTCGCCGGATCGCCCATCGCCAGCCGCGAGCTGACCTGGAGCCCCGGCTTTCTGCAGCTCGTCGGTGCGCCTGGCCAGATAGGCGCGGTCGTCGCGCATTTCCTCGGACTCCCGCAATTGCAGATCGTTGAAGTGGCGCGCGGCGAAACCGTCGGCGACGTGCACGAGCAGCAGGCGCGCCTTCGTCAGGTGCGCGAGGCGGACGATGTGCTCGAGGATGGCTTCGTCCGCCTTCGAGTGCTCGACTGCGACGAGAATGTGCTGATACACGTCAGGCCCCGAAGAACTGAACGAACGTCTGATACAGCAGGTAGACGTTGAGCGCCGCAATGATAATGCAGACCGGCCACGCGAGCGCCTTGATCCAGACCTCAATCGCAAACGGCCCCATCAGCTTCTCGCTGCTCGTGAACTGCACGAGCGGGAAGATCGCGAACGGCAGCTGCAGGCTGAGAATCACCTGGCTGAGCACCAGAAGCGGTCCCGATCCTTCCTCTCCCTTGATCGCAATGACGATGACGGCGGGCACGATCGCGATGAGCCGCGTGATGAGCCGGCGCAGCCACGGCCGAAGGCGAAGGTTCAGGAATCCTTCCATGACGATCTGGCCGGCGAGCGTGCCCGTCAGCGTGGCGTTCTGCCCGGAAAACAGCAGCGCGACCGCGAACAGCGTGCTCGCGACCGTCGCGCCGAGCAGCGGATTCAGCAGCAGGTACGCGTCGCCGATGTCGGCGACCTCCCGATATTGCGGGTCGGGATTGAACACCGCGGCCGCCATGATGAGAATCGCGGCGTTGATGAACAGCGCCGACATGAGCGCGACGGTCGAGTCGATCGTCGCGTAGCGGATCGCTTCCTTCTTCCCCTCGAACGAATCGCCGTACATGCGCGTCTGCACGATCGACGAGTGCAGGTACAGGTTGTGGGGCATGACCGTCGCGCCGAGAATGCCGATCGAGATGTAGAGCATCTCCGGATTCCGAAGAATCTCCGCGCGAGGGATTACGCCGGCGGCCAGCGCCACCGGATCCGGCTTCGCCATCCACAGCTCGATCGCAAAGCATCCGGCGATGCCGAGAATCAGCGTCAGGACGATCGCCTCGACGTAGCGGAATCCGCGGTTCTGCAGATACAGCACGAGAAACACGTCGGTCGCCGTCAGGCATACGCCCCACAAGAGCGGGATCCCGAACAGCAGCTGCAGCGCGATGGCGGCGCCGAGCACTTCGGCGAGGTCGCAGGCGGCGATCGCGATCTCGCAGAGGATCCAGAGGACGAAGGTCGTGCGCTGGGAGTAGGTATCGCGGCAGGCCTGCGCGAGATCGCGCCCGCTGGCGATGCCGAGTCGCGCCGAGAGCGACTGCAGCAAGATCGCCATCAAGTTCGACAGCATGATGACGCTGAGCAGCGTGTAGCCGAACTTTGCGCCGCCCGCGATGTCGGTCGCCCAGTTGCCGGGATCCATGTAGCCGACCGCCACGAGGTATCCCGGCCCTGCGAAGGCGAGCATCTTTTTCCAGGGCGGGCCGCCGACGGGAATCGCGATGGTGCCGTGAACTTCCGGCAGGCTGCGGCTGTCCCAGATCGGGATCGGGCGCGGTCAGCGTCGGCGGGTTTCTCCATGAATTGCGTATCAACTCTATAATGACAAGTCGTGTCGCCTCAACCGCTTCGACGCCGCATCGGGCAATTGCTCATCGGCAGCTTCACGGGATCGGACGTGCCGGTCGAGATGCGATCGCTCGCGCGCGAGTTCGATCTGGGCGGAATCACCTTCTTCGGAAGGCTCGGAAACATCGAATCGCCGGAGCAAGTGGCGGGCCTCGCCTTTGACGTGCGCAGCCTCGGCACGGAGCTGCCGGCATGGGTCGGCATCGATCAGGAAGGCGGCCGCGTCGCGCGCCTCCGATCGCCGTTCACCGAGTGGCCGCCGATGGCGGTGCTCGGGCGAAGCGACGATGCGGCGCTCGCGCGGAAGTTTGCCGGCGCGCTGGCGGCAGAACTGGCCGCCGTCGGCATCTCGCTCGATTACGCGCCCGTGCTCGACATCCACACCAACCCGAAAAACCCGGTCATCGGCGATCGCGCGCTCGGCGAAAAGCCGGAGATCGTGGCGAAGCTCGGCCGCGTCATCATCGAAGAGCTGCAGCGCGCGGGCGTCGCGGCCTGCGGCAAGCATTTTCCCGGTCATGGCGACACCGCCACCGACTCGCACGTCGAGCTTCCGATCGTCGAGCACGCGCCCGATCGACTGCGCGCCATCGAGTTCGCGCCGTTCAAGGCGGCCATCGACGCCCGCGTCGCGTTCATCATGACGGCGCACGTCCTCGTCGCGTCGATCGACGACGAGCGGCCGGCGACGCTTGTCGCCGAAGATCGTCCAGCGCATGCTGCGCGAAGAGCTCGGCTTCGACGGCGTCATCGTCTCGGACGACCTCGAGATGAAGGCCATTGCGAACACCTACCCGCCAGGTGAGGCCGCAGTAGCTGCTATCGCCGCCGGATGCGATGCTGTGCTGATGTGCGGAGCGGGAAAACCCGCCGACATCGAGCTGCAGGGCACGGCGCTCGAGGCGCTGATTCATGCGGTCGAGGACGAGCGCCTGCCGCTCAAACGGGTCGAGGCTGCGCTCGAGCGCAACCGCCGGGCGAAGGAGCGCTTTCTGCGCGACTGGCGGCCGCCCACCGCGGCCCAGCTGCGGGCGGTCATCGGCTCGGAGCAGCATCGCGCCATTTCCGAGCAGATGGCGGAGTTCGCCTGACCCGGATGCTGAAGCCGAAGAGGCTGCGCCCGGGCGACAAGAGTGGCGATCGTCGCGCCGGCCAGCTCGTTTCTCCGCGAAGAATTCGACAAAGGGGTGGCGGAAATTCAGCGGCTCGGGTTCGAGCCGGTGTTCGAAGAGAGCGTGTTCGCGCAGCATGGCGGCTATCTCTCGGGCGAGGGCAGAGTCCGGGCGGAGGCGTTTCTCAACGCGTGGCGCGATCCGTCGGTGCGCGCGCTCATCGCCGTGCGCGGCGGCTACGGCAGCGTGCATCTGCTTCCATTTCTCGAGAAGGAGGATCTGCGGCAGACGCCGAAAGCCTTCATCGGGTACAGCGATCTGACGACCGTGCTCACGTATCTGACCGGGCGCTGCGGCATCGTCTCGTTCCATGGGCCGATGCTCGATCGCCGGCTGAGTCGCGGCATCGACGCCTACGATCGCGACTCGTTCGTCGGGCGCGCTGACGAGCACCGAGCCGCTCGGCGAGCTTGGCGCCGCGCAGCTCGAGACGTTCAACAAAGGCGAGGCCGCCGGTCCGTCTCATGGGCGGCACGCTGGTGCAGCTCGTCGCGTCGCTCGGCACGCCGTACGCGTTCGATCCGCCCAAAGGCCACGTGCTGTTTCTCGAAGATGTGGGCGAGCGTCCGTTCCGCCTCGATCGAATGATCACGCAGTTGCGGCTGGCCGGCGTGCTGGAACGCGCGTCCGGCGATCGTGCTTGGCGACTTCGTCGATTGCGACGAGCCTGGCGGAGCGGTCGCTGCGAAGGCGGTGCTCGCGAGTCTGCTGAATGACTTCAACGGACCGGTTGTGCACGGTTTTCCGTCGGGACACACCCGCGGCCCTCTCGTGACCCTTCCGTTCGGGGTGCGCGCTCGCGTCGTGGCGAACGGCCATCCACGCGTGATTATCGAAGAGGCTGGCGTCGAGTGACGATTCATTTCATCGGAATCTGCGGGACGGCCATGGCGACGCTCGCCGCGCTGCTGAAGCAAAAAGGGCACGACGTGCAGGGGTCGGATGAGAACGTCTATCCGCCGATGAGCACGTTCCTCGCGTCGGAGAAGATTCGGACGCTGAGCGGCTACAGCGCCGAGCACATCACCAGCAAAATCGGACTGGTCGTCGTGGGCAACGCGATCTCGCGCGGCAACGTCGAGCTCGAGGCGGTGCTCGAGCGAAAGATGCGGTACTGCTCGCTGCCCGAGGCCGTGCGCGAGCATTTCCTGTGGAGCTCGCGCTCGATTGTCATTGCCGGGACGCACGGGAAGACGACGACCACCTCGTTGACCGGATGGCTGCTCGTGCACGGCGGTCTTGACCCGAGCATCCTGGTCGGCGGAATCGCGCGCAACCTCGGCGAGGATGGCTCGAGCTACCGGTTGGGCAAGGGCAAGGACTTCGTCATCGAGGGAGACGAGTACGACAGCGCGTACTTCGACAAGACCGCGAAGTTCCTGAAGTATCTGCCGGATATCGCCGTCATCAACAACGTCGAGTTCGATCACGCCGACATCTACGCCGATATCGATGCGGTTCGGCTCGCGTTCCGCCGGCTGGTCAACCTGGTGCCTCGCTCGGGCGTGCTCCTGCTGGGGGCGGATTCGCCAGACGCGTTGGCGCTGAAGAAAGTGGCCGTGAGCCCGGTCGAGACGTTCGGTCTTGTCGGAGTCGGCCGACTGGCGCGCAACCGATGTGACGGTCTCCGCGGCGGGGCAGTCATTCAATGTCCTCCATGGCGGGTCGCCGTACGCGACGATGCAGATTCCGTTGTTCGGCCTGCACAACGTCCGCAACGCGATGGCGTCGATCGCCGTCGCGCACGCGCTCTCCATACCGGCGAGCACCATCGCCGAAGGGCTGCTGAAATTTCAGGGCGTGAAGCGCCGGCTCGAGATTTTCGGCGACGCCGGCGGCGTGACGGTGTACGACGACTTCGCGCACCATCCGACGGCGATCGCCGAGACGCTTGCGGGACTGCGCGCGGCAAATCCCCATCGCCGGATCTGGGCGATTTTCGAGCCGCGGTCCGCCTCGTCCAGCCGCCGGGTGTTTCAACAGGACTTTGCGCGGGCGTTCGGGCCGGCGGACGAAGTGATCATCGCGCCCGTGTTTCGAACGAACCTGCCGGAAGATGAGCGGCTGTCGGCGCACAGCTCGTCTCAGATCTCAAAGGCGCGGGCCAGCGCGCCAGAGCCGCCGCGTCGATCGACGACATCGTTGCGACGATCGTGAAGAGAGCGGAAGGACGGCGACCTCGTCGTCTTCATGTCGAACGGCGGATTTGGCGGCATCCATCAGAAGACGCTGCAGGCGCTGAGTGCATGAGCGTCTTCCGGATTCTGACATTCGGCGATTCGTGCGTCTCCGTGCAGTTCGCAGCGGCCATCGACCCAGCAGTGAATGCGCGCTGCATCGCGCTCGCTGCATCACTCGAGAGCCTCGCGCTTCGCGGCGTTCGCGATGTGGTGCCCACCTACAACGCCGTGACGGTGCACTTCGACCCGTTGGCGGCAGATGGCGAAGCGCTCAGCACCGAGCTGGGCCGGCTCGCAGCGACGGCGCCTCCGGCATCGGACGCTGACATCGCGAACGATCGAAATTCCCGTGAGCTACGGCGGCGCGTCCGGACCGGATTTGGCAGCAGTCGCGGAGTTTGCAGAATGCTCCGAGGCCGACGTCGTGCAGCTCCACACGCAGGCGCGATATCGCGTGTACATGCTCGGGTTTCTGCCTGGGTTTGCATATATGGGATCGGTGGATCGTCGCATCGCGATGCCGCGGCTCGACACGCCGCGCATGCGCGTCAACGCCGGATCGGTCGGCATCGCGGGGGAGCAGACGGGCATCTACCCCTGCGATACGCCGGGCGGGTGGCGCATCATCGGCAGGACATCGGCGAAGCTGTTCGATGCGACGAGGGCGCGAACCGTTTCTCTTGAAGGCTGGCGATTGCGTGACGTTTGTAGCCGCGTGACGATGGCTGTGCTGTCCATTCTGCGTCCGGGCATGTTCACGACCGTGCAGGACCTGGGTCGATGGGGCTTCCAGTCTCGCGGTGTGCCTGTAAGCGGCGCGTTGGACTGGTACTCGCATCGCCTGGCGAACCAGTTTGCTGGGGAATGACCGGCGCATGGCGACGCTCGAAGTAACGTTGATGGGTCCCCACGTGCGGTTCGACGCAGCTGCGGCGTTCGCGGTGACCGGCGCAGAATTTCGACTCACGCTGGACGACGCGCCCGTTGAGATGAACCGCGCGATCGAAGCGACGGCGGGTTCAGTGCTGAAGTTCGGCGAGCGCCTGCGCGGCGCGCGCGCGTACGTCGCAGTGGCCGGCGGCGTCGATGTCCCGCAAGTTCTCGGCAGCCGCTCCACGCACGTGCTGACGGGCATGGGCGGGCATGAGGGGCGCGCGCTGAGGACGGGAGACGCGCTTCAGATAGGGGTAAGGGGTAAGGGGCAAGGGGTAATCGACCCCTCGACCCCTTGCCCTTTGCCCCTTTCGGCGCGAAGCTGCGCGCGGTGCCCTCGGATGCGCGGCTGTTCGCGCATCTCACGTCGCAGCGGTTCCGCGTGTCGCCGCGGTCCGATCGGATGGGTTATCGACTCGACGGTGCCACCATCGCTGATGCGCCGAGCGGCGAGCTCATTTCTACTGCGGTTCCCACCGGGGCGATTCAGGTGCCGCCGACAGGGGCAGCCGATATTGCTCATGAACGATCACGCCACGACAGGCGGATATGCGATCGCCGGCACAGTGATTACGGCCGACCTTCCATTGGCCGGTCAGCTTGCGCCGGGCGATTGGGTTGAATTCGAGGCGTGCTCGATCGAGACCGCGAACGCGGAGCTGCGCCGACGGGAGGTCGCGCTTGACGCAGCGTAGCGGCGCGTTTCAGGAGCAGATGGTCGCGCGGTTTGGGGCCGAGCGGGTTCGCGCCGAAGAGCCGCTCGCGCGATACACGACATTCAAGGTCGGCGGACCCGCGGAATGGTTTCTGGAGGCGCGGGCGTCGGACGAGGTCGTCGACGCTCTGCGCATCGCGCACGCGAGCGCGTGTGCCGGTCACGCTCCTCGGCGGCGGATCCAACGTGCTCATCGGCGATCGCGGCGTGCGGGGCCTCGTCATCAGGCCGCGCGGCGGAGTCATCGAGCAGATCGACAGCGAGCGCGTCGCGCTCGGACGCAGCCACGACGATCAACGGCCTGGTGCGATGGACGATACAGAGGGGTATCGCGGGGCTCGAAGCGTGGGCTGGCACGCCCGGAACCGTGGGCGGCGCCATCTTCGGCAATGCGCACTTCGGCGGCCGGTTGATTGGCGAGCTCGTCGAATCGGTGCGACTGGCCGGCCTCGACGGCGACACGCGCGATCTTTCCCGCGACGAAATGGAATTCGGCTACGATCGAAGCCGCTTGCAGAAAACCGGTGAAGTGCTGCTGTCGGCCGTCTTCCGCGTGTCGACCGGCGATCCCGCGGCGCTTCGTGCTGTCGCGCGCCAGTCGCTCGCATATCGCAAGAAAACCCAGCCGCTCGACACGCCGAGCGCGGGTTGCATTTTTCAGAATCCCGATCGGGCAGAGGTGCCCGCTGACATTCCGGCCTCGGCCGGCGCGCTCGTCGATCGAGCAGGGCTGAAGGGCACTGCGCGCGGCGATGCCCGCGTCTCCCCGACGCACGGCAACTTCATCGTCAACGAGGGACAGGCCACCGCTGCCGACATTCGCAGCCTGATCGATTTGTGCCGCGCGCGCGTCAGCGAGCGGTTCGGCATCGCGCTGCACGAAGAGATCGTCTACCTGGGAGATTTTTGATGTCGAGTCTGTTGATCGAAGGAGGACGCGCGATCTCCGGCAGGATCGACGTCGAAGGCAATAAGAACGCCGCGCTTCCGCTGCTGGCCGCGTGCCTGTTGACCACGGACGAGTGCGTGCTCACGAACATGCCGCGCATCGGCGACGTCGAGGTGATGGCGACGTTGCTGAAGGAAATCGGCGCCGAAGTCCACGGTCTGGGCACGACCACGGTCCGCGTGCGCTGTCAGAACATCAAGACGTCGGAGCCGTCGAGCGAGCTGGTCGGCAGGCTGCGCGGATCGGTCCTGCTGCTCGGACCGCTGCTCGCCCGCACCGGCCGCGCGATCCTTGGCATGCCCGGCGGCGATTTTCCGGCTCGGCGGACCATCGGCACCCATATCGATGCGCTTGTGAATCTGGGCGCGACGGTCCTGCCATCGACGTGGTCATGCCCTCGAGGCGCCGGACGGACTGCACGCCGCTTCGATGTACCTGGACGAGGCGTCGGTGACCGGCACCGAAACGGCGCTGCTTGCCGCTGCGATGATTGAAGGCGTCACCGAAATCAGGCACGCCGCAACCGAGCCGCACGTCGTCGAGGTGTGCGAGTTCCTGCAGAGCATGGGAGTTGGCATCACGGGCGCAGGTTCGTCGACGATTCGCGTCGAAGGCACGAAGCGCCCGCGCGGCGTCACGCATCAGCTCAACGGCGACTACATCGAGGCGGGGAGTTGGGCCGTTGTGGCGGCGGTGACGGGCGGCGAAATCGAAGTGCGCGGCGCGCGCGCGGTGGATGTCGAAGGCATCGCGTTTGTCCTGAAGCGCATGAACGTGGCCTGCACGTTCGAAGACGGGCTGATGACCATCCAGAAGTCACAGCCAATCGCGGCGGGGAGAATCACCACAGGATTGTGGCCGAGCTTTCCGAGCGATTTCGTCAGCCTCGTCACCGTCCTTGCGACGCAGGCCGACGGGCGCACGCTGATTCATGACTGGATGTACGAGCTGCGTCTCTTCGCGCTGGAACAGCTCAGCGGCATGCGCGCCGACCTCTTTCTCTGCGATCCGCACCGAATCATCGTGACTGGTCCGAGCAAATTGAAAGGGCGGAAGCTCGACAGCCGCGACCTGCGTTCGGGCATGGCGTTGATTGCCGCGGGTCTCGCGGCCGAAGGTCAGAGCCGCCTGAGCCCGCTCGAGACCGTCGAGCGCGGGTACGGGCAGCTCGTCAATCGGCTCAAGATGCTGGGCGCGCAGGTCGAGCAGGTGGAGCAAAGAATGTCGACTACCTCAGGTTTGACGACCTTGCCCATGGCATTTCTGGGCAGTTGAGCGACGCAGGCGAGATCCCTCGGAATCTTGTAGGGCGCCAGCCGCGACCCGCGCCCACTCTTTCAGCTCGTCGAGCTCCAGCGTGATGCCGGGCCGTAGCTCCGCGGCGCAGCAGACACGCTGCCCCCATTCCGCATCTTCCACGCCGACGATGACGCATTCGGCAATCGCGGGATGCGCGCGGAGCACTTCTTCGATTTCGAGCGCGGATATCTTGTGGCCGCCGCTCTTCAGGATGTCGACGCTCGATCGCCCAAGAAGCCGGAATGCGCCGTCTTCGATGACTGCGGCATCGCCGGTCCGAAACCATCCATCATCGAACGCGTCACGCGTGCTGTCGGGCTGGCGCCAGTACTCGGAGAACACGCCGGCGCCCTTGAGCTGCAGCTCTCCATCGACGAGCCGCGCTGACACACCGGGCAATGGCTGGCCGACAAAACCCGGGCGCCGCTCTCCGTGAAGCGGATTCGACAACGCCATGCCGACTTCCGTCATGCCATAGCGCTCGAGCAGTACGTGGCCGGTAATCTCTTTCCAGCGATCGAGCACCGTACGCGGAAGAGCAGCAGAGCCGCTCATCATCAGCCGCATCGTCTTGCACCCTCGCGAGCGCGCTTCCTGCACATCGAGGTCGGGCCGCGTCCCATGACCCAATCAGCCGGTGGTAAATCGTCGGCACGGCTGTGAAAACTGTCAGCTCGCCGGACGCGAGGCGATCCCACGTCGCTTCGCTCTCGAATTTCGGCAGTATCTCCAGTGTGGCTCCACTCCACAGCGCGCAGCAGACGACGTTGAGGATGCCGTGGACGTGATGGAGCGGCAGCACGAGCAACGTGCGATCTGCGCGACGTCCATTCCCACGCGGTGATGAGCGATTCGATTTGCGCGGTGAGATTGGCGTGGGTGGTGACGACGCCTTTCGGTCGGCCGGTAGTGCCGCTGGTGTAGACGATCAGAGCTCTGCGCGAAAGAGTCGGGGGAGTCGTGGGGTCGAGGAGTCGGACGAGTTCGTCGGTTCGATCAGTTGTTCGCAGACCTGAAAGCGCGCGCCAGTCCGTTTCGCGAGCGGTTCGACGACCGGCGCATTCTCGCTGTCCGCGATAACGATCGATGCTTCCGAATCACGCACCAGATACTCCAGCTCTGCCGGTGGGTGCGACATCGGCAGCGGGACAGCGATGCCGCCGGCGCGCCAGATTCCCCATTGCGCGACGACGTTGTCGAAACCGGGAGTGACAAGGAAGGCGACGCGAGCCTCGTTCAGGTCGTCGCGACCATCGAGAAGACGGAATGCCACACTCGCTGAGGCGCGATCGAGCTGTTCGTAGGTGTAGGTGCCGCTGCGGTCGCGAATCGCCGCACCCGTGCCGTGCGCGCACGCACGCGCCACGATCGGAGGCAGAACCGGAAGCATGTCTAACCGGGCGGTGGCGCCTGGCCGGGGTTCGGCGGTGTCTGCGGCGGCGGCGCCGGCGGCATGATGGGGCGCACCGGTGGGGGCGTTGCACTCCCCCTGGCTGCGGCGGCGCGGCGCCCGGCTGAGTATTGGGGCGTCCGGTGGCGCATCGGGCAACGGAAGGTCGATGCCGCCGGCGGTACGCCGACGCCCGGGCGACTTGCGCCTGTCGAACCGCGCCAATCCAGGGTCGCGTCCCATCTTGAAGGCGCGGACATCCTCTTCGGTCAGCTCGAGCACGCGCACGATGCGCGGAGTCAGCATGAGGATGACGTCGGTTTGAACCCGCTCGTTGCGCGTGTGGCCGAAGAGGCGACCGACACCCGGAATATCGCTCAATCCGGGAATCCCTTCGCGGACCTTCCGCTCGTCGTCGCGAATCAACCCGGCCAGCATATTCGTTTCGCCGTCTTTCAGGCGAATCGTCGTCTTGATCAGGCGGTTCCCGAACGTCGGCAGCCCGCCGAATCCGGTGCCTGAAATGCTCGTCACCGAAATCGCCAGGGCCAGCGTGACGTCGTTGTTCATGTGCGTCCGCGGCGTGATGTCGATGTTGACGCCGATGTTCTCGTAATTGAACGACGTAATCGGCTGCTGATTCACGCCGCCTGTGGCGATCGGAGAGAACGTCGTCACCGGAACCGGCACGCGCTCGCCGAACTGCGCCTGTGCCGGCATGCCGACCTGCGTGCGGAGCTGCGGATTCGCAAGCACGCGTCCGGTGCCGTCCTCCTTTATGAGGCGATAGTACAGCGCCGGCACGCTGGTCATGAGAACCTGAGACCCAGTCAGGTTCCTCAGATCGTCGAAGGTGAGGCCGGGCTTGTTGACGTCGGCGATGCCGTTGATGCCGGTCGAGTTCCGGGCGACGCGAACTGCAACCCGTATTCGGTGAGGCGGGTCCGGCTCACCTCGAGCAGCTCGACGTCGATGAGCACTTCGGGCCGCGCCTTGTCGATCATGCTGATGAGGCGGCCGGCCGCCTCGATGCGCTCCGCCGTGTCGGTGATCGTGATGGCATTCGTGCCCTGCATGCCGCCGATTCTGCGCGCGTCGATCACGATGCGCAGCAGATCCATCGTCTCTTTGAGATCGGCGCTGCTGAGATAGAACGTCCTGACGATGTCTTCCTCGTACTCCCGCCGCTTGGCGGGCGTGTCCGGGATGATCGTGATCGTGCGCGGCGCCGTCACGCGATAGAAGTTCTGCGTGCTCGCAGTAATCGACTGCAGCGCGTCGGCGAACGTCTGATTGCGAATCTCGATGGAAATGGGTGTCGGGCGAAACGCGGGATCGAACACCACGTTCACTTTCGCCATCTGCGCCAGCGCGCGGATGATGACCTGATTGCTGGCGTCGCGGAAGATGAGCTCGTCGGGCAATGGCTCGGCCGCCACGTCGAGACCGGGCAAGCGCTGATCTCTCATTCGCTCGACGAGGGCTTCGAGCTCTGTCTTGCCGTCTCGATTGATCACCACTTGTGCGCGCAACTGGTTCTGCGATTGCTCGAGCTCGTCCGCGATGGCGCGGTTGTCGGGATTCAATTCGGCGGCGAGCTTGTATTCGGTGACCGCCTCTTCGAGCCTGCGGTTCGCGACGTGGCGGCGAGCGCGTGTGAAATGGTCCTGCGACGCACGCAGCCTGGCGCGTTGCAACCCGGTTCGTGCATTGACGTTGTCTGGGTCGCGCTGAAGCGCGCGCGTGTACTCGACGACCGCAACGTCGTAGTCCTGCCGCTCCTCTGCGCGCCGCGCGTCTCGAAGTGCGGCGCTCGTGATGCAGGCGGAAAGTGTCGCGATGACAGCAAGGGCGCTGACCCAGCGTTTCGGGTCGAATCGGCTGAACACGCTATCGGCCCCCGTCGGTGACGACATCGACGTTACGCGGCATCTTGAACACGAACTGATTATCGGCCACCCCGACGTTTTCCTTGAGATTCGAGAAGGTGAAGGCAGAACGGCCGCCCTGCGCGTCCACCGTGATGAGCATCTGAATCGTCAGTGTCTTCGGGTCGAGGACAAGCGTCAGCGACTCGTATTCGGGCTCGCGGCGCTTCGGCGTGAGCTTCAGCACGAAAGAGCCGGGCTGGGCTTCTGCGACCTTGTCGAAGGACGCGTTGAAGTCGCGCGTAATGTCCCCCTTGCCGGTCAGGAACAGCGCCGGCGTGGGCGCGTGCTCGTCGCGAGGCATCGTGCCGACGATCACCTGCCTGTCCTGCGGGATGTACGAATAGATCTTGTGGCCGTCCGAGACGAAGAGCTTCTTCTCGGGAGCAGTGTACTCCCAGCGCATCTTTCCAGGCTTCTTGACGAGCAGGGTGCCGCGCTCGGTCGCCTGCTGCTTCAACACGCCGCCGCGATAGCTATGGACGAAGTCGGCCGAGAAGTCAGTGACGCGGTCGTACTTACGCTGCAGGTCCCGCGCGACCGTGTCTGGGGTCGGCGATTGCGCGCCGACCGAAACGGTCAGGACAGCCACGAGACCGATGCCGAGCAACCGAAGGCTCACAGTGGATCAACGATAACACGCTCTAACTGGACTAGGATTAGGGATTAGGGATTTGGCATTAGGATGACCGGCGAACGTGCCGCGGACAGGCGCGAACAGCCCGAGCCGTAGATGGGCCGCCCGCCGGGTCCCAGGGCAACGAAGCTGATGCCCCGTTCCAGGGTCAGAGCGTGGCTGCCGGTTGACGATGACATGGCCGAAGCCGGCGCGGCGAATGGTGTCGGTCGGCAGCCAGGATTCCATGCGCATGTCGAAGTCGAATGGCTCGAGCGTCACGCGCACGCGATAGGGACGATCCTGCGATTCCACCAGCACCGGCCGCTCGCCCACCCGGCCAACGATCGACCGTGTACTGGCGCAGTGTCGGCGGCATCGACGCCCGGCGCGAGCCAGTGCCACGCGGCAGACCAGCCTGTCGTATTGAGCGAGATATTCCTGATCGGATCGCAGGATCGCGAGGACATATGGCGTTCCAGGCCGAACGGATTTCACGCGCGCGCTGAAATCCATGAGACCGCGCGTCGACATCGTCAAGCTGCCGCGACGGTGGACGGTACATCACTTTCTCTGCGGCGCGCTCGGTGACCACCACGTCGCGGCCGATTTCCGCGTTCGCTCGCGACAAAATCATTGAAGCGCGTCAACGCGGTCCCCCTCCTCCAGCCACTCGAGCTGCTCGGTCACGAACCAGGGCACTCCTGGCCTGCGCTCCCGCATGTAGTACTCGACCGCGTTCTGCACCTGCCAGTTCGTGTCGAGCCCATAAACGGCGTCCTGAGGGCGAGCCGGAAAATCACCATTCCCAGTAATTTCGTCGAGCAGTTGCTCGGCGCGCCGGTCCCAGCTCCGATCCACTGCTGGCAGCGTGTCGTAGCCACGCCACGCGGGATAGACCAGGATCAGCGCGCCTGCTGCGGTAGCGACCGTTCGAGTCGACACTCGCGCGCATAACGCCGTGATGGCCGCGATGCCTGCACCGGCCGACAGCGCGACGACGTAGTGCGATGGCAGAAAGAAGATATAGGCGTCGCCGACGTTGTAGGTCCACGCGAACGCCAGGTTGGCCGCATAGAGGAGCAGGAGGAGGATGGCGCGCCGCGGCCAGCGCCACAGCACGTAGCAGAAGCCGAGTGTGGCGAGCGCAATCCCTGGCACTCCGAACTGCTGACGCAGATCGAACCAGTACATGGCAGGCCGATGTTGCAGCCCGGTCTCGGAGACGGTCATCACCAGCGTTTCTCGCCAGTCCGCTTTCGTGACGTCGAACCAGAACTTGGCCATCGCCTCCGCCCATGTCGCCGGCGGCTCGAGCTCTGCCCACAACCCACGGAAATTCCACGCGTATTGAAGAGCCCCGAGGGCGGCGATCGCGACGGCCATGATCAGCATCCGGGGCCGCAGCGGATCGGCAGGACCGGGACGCCGATGCATCAATAGAAAAACTGTAAAGGCGGGCAGCACGAGGACCATGCTCAGGTGGTTGCCGAACCCGAGCGCGAATAGGACGTAGAACAGGGCCAGCCGCCCCGGCGTGGGCCGATCGGCCCAGCTGATTAGCGCCAGCCCGGCCGCACCGATCATCATCAGGTGGAGCGTGTAGACCTCAGCGGTAATGGCCTGGCTCCAGAAGGTGTAGGAAAACGCGAGAAACAGCCCCGCCCCGATGCCGGCGAACAGCGATTCGCTTAACCGAGCGGCAAGCCAGGACGCGAGACCGACGGCGATCGCGCCGTAAACGGCCGATGCGAGGTTGAGCGCGCGCGCTGGTTCACCCGGATAGAGCCATACGAAGAGATTTCCGAGGCCGAAATACAGGGGATAGGCCTGACGTGGGTTCAGGTCGAGCGATCCGGCGACGGTCTGGAACGACGCACTATCGCCGAGATCGAGGCCGGGAAGGAGCGTTCGGTAGTAGCACAGGAACGCGACGACCGCGAGACCCGCGGCGGCTAGCCCTTGCTGAGGGATCCTGGTTCTGGGGGGGCCGAGCGTGGCGCTTCCTTCGTTTCGATGGGAAAGTTGGCGGCGAGCCATTCTGGAACCCCGCCTTTGAGCACGCTAATCTTGATCCCCTTCCGCAGCAGCTCGACGGCCACGTGCGTGCTGACCAGCTCGTTCGGATCGGAATCGTAGGCGACGATGTCGCCGCCGCTGGGGATGGCGACCGAGTCGATGGCGTACGGAGGCACTCGGATGGCGCCCGGGAGCTTCACGGTGCTGTGCTCGTAGGCGTATTTCAGGCGAACGTCGAGGATCGTAGGGGTGTCGCCCCGATCCAAACGTTCCTTCAGTTGCTCTTTGCTGATGCGTTCGACGGGCACGGGGTATTCTCGCTGTGCCCCAGCGAATCGTCAAGGTGGCGGGGAGAGTGCGCCTACGCCGAGCGCTGCTGAGGGGCGATGTCGCGGGAGACGAACGGCATCGGACGCGACGTTCGGGTCACCTGCTGGCGCGCCGCCGGCACGGGTATCGGGACAAGTACGGGCTGGTTGTGCACCGCCCAACCGTTCGACCGCTTTCCGCAATGTTTGCAGCTGAGGAAGATGGAGCCCGACGAACAGGTGACTCCGAAGTCATGACGTCCCGACAAGTAGCAATTCAACCAGTTCCACATAAGACCCTCTTTTGAAGTACGCGACCTTCTTTATCGCAAGGAGAGTACCGTCTTCATGGCGCAGCCTCGCGCCGATCGAGTTGACAAATTTCCGAATAAATTACCCGGGTCTGGCTTCAATCGTGCTCGCGCATATCCTGATGGGCGTTATGTCGCGTGCCCAAATATGGAACTCGGGATTACGGGATTCGTACCGCGCTGTTGAAAAAGGCGAGATCCAGGCCATACGGGGCAGGCCCTACTCGGCCGAAACACATGCTGAACCCATGTCTCGTGAATTCAGCATCGGCCCTCGCAGGTTCTTGATCGTGTCGGAACCCCAGGACAAGGGGTGGAAAGCCCAAGTGCTCGAGGTGCTCGACGAAATCGGAATCACCGAGGCCATCGGCATCGAAACGACAGGCGAGACCCGGAGCATGGCCGACGATCGGGCCATCGGGCAGCTTCAGCACCGCCTCCAGGACCAGTCCTTCTAGCCGGGCTCCTTGTCGTGCGTAGCGGCTACAGCCATTTGGCTTTCTTGAACTGTGACGTAGAGCGTCAGGCAGAGCCCGATGATCACCGCGAGCACCAGGGGATACCCGAGCCGCCAGCGCAATTCCGGCATGAGCTCGAAGTTCATCCCATAGATTCCCGCAATGGCCGTCGGTACCGCGAAAATCGCGGCCCACGCGGCCAGCCTCCGGGTGTCCTCGTTCTGGGAGACGGAGACGAGCGAGAGGTGGGCCTCGAGCGCAGTGCCGAGCAAGTCGCGAACCCCGTCGATCATGTCGTTGATGCGCAGCGCATGGTCGTAGACGTCCCGGAAGTACGGGCGCGCCTGGGTCGGGATGAGGTCATCATCGTCCAGGCGAATGAGTCGTGCCGACAGTTCGATGACCGGCGCCACGACGCGCTTCAACGCAATCAAATCGCGCTTCAGCTTGTAAATCTGCGTCGTGGTTCTGCGGCTGAAGGGCTCCGAGAACACGCGCTGTTCGAGCGACTCGAGCTCTTCACCGAGTGCGTCGACAATCGGGAAATACTGATCGACGATGAAGTCGATGATGGTGTAGAGCACGAAGGCCGGCCCCTGCTTGAGCAGCTCGGGCGTCGACTCGGCGCGCGTGCGCACCTGCGAAAAGGACGTCGCGTACCCATGCCGGACCGTGACGATGAAATTGCGGCCCAGGAACATGTGCACCTCGCCGTATCGCACGTCGCACGGCTTGCCTGGCTTGGGATCTTCGATTTGCGAAGTGCGCATGACGACGAAGAGCGAGTTGTCGTAGCGCTCGACTTTCGGCCGCTGATGCGCGGCAAGCGCGTCTTCGATGGCCAGATCGTGAAGGCCGAACTCCTCCTGCATTTTCCGCAACAGCGGCTCGTTCGGCTCGTAGAGGCCAATCCACACGAACGTGTCGGGGCGTTCGACGACATCGCTGATGTCGTCGAGCGCGACCTCGCCGATCTTCCGCCCTCCGGCATAGGCCACGCTCGCGATGACGCTGCCAGGTGTTTGAGCCGCAATGGCCATGGCTCATTGTAGTAGCATGCGGGCCATGCGCCAGCTCACGATTGCCGCTACTCTGACCTGTCTCGCGTCGCTCGGATTGCGCGCACAAGCGCCGCGCACGGTTCCGCCGTCCGGATCGAAAGCGCCGCAATATGGATACACAGTCGTGCGCAGCTTTCCGCACGATCCGAAGGCGTATACCCAGGGCCTCGAATACTTCGATGGCTTTCTCTATGAAGGCACGGGGTTGAAGGGAAGCTCGGCCGTGCGGAAAGTCGAGATCGAAACGGGCAAAGTGGTCCAGGACGCCAAGCTCCATCCACAGTATTTCGGCGAGGGCATCACCGTCGCTCAGGGCAAAGTATTTCAGCTGACCTGGCAGGACCGCGCTGGCTTTGTCTACGACGCCAAAACGCTGAAATTCATCAGGAACTTCAGCTACTTCGGCGAGGGGTGGGGGCTCACGCACGAGCCGGGCGGACTGATCATGAGCGACGGCACGAGCACGCTTCGTTTTCTCGAGATGACCCGATTCCAGGAGCGGCGCCGGCTGAAGGTGATGGATGCCGGGGTGCCCATCGAGCGGCTCAACGAGCTGGAGATGGTGCGCGGCGAAATCTGGGCGAACGTCTGGCAGACCGACTACATCGTCCGGATCTCACCCAAGGAGGGGCGGGTTCTCGGATGGATCAACCTCAAAGGGCTGCTCGGGGCGCCGACGGCGAAGTTGAGCGCGGAGGCCGTCCTCAACGGGATCGCGTTCGATTCCCAGAAGAATCGCATCTTCGTGACAGGGAAGCTGTGGCCGCGCGTGTTCGAAATCACCATCAAGTAGCTATCGGGACCGGCCCTTTCCCATCGCGCCCGGCAGCTTTGGAATCATCGGCCCCAGGGCGCCGAGGGACGCGAGATCGACGCGCCCGACGATGTTGACGACAGTCAATTCGTTTGCCTCCGCGGAGATCACGGCGAGTCCGCCGTTTGTATCGCGATCCTTCCATAAATAGATTTCGGTCAGCTCTCCTTTTTCGCGAATTCCTACAATACGCGACCATCCAGGACCGGCCAGCTGCTTTCTGATCGCGTCGACATCGGCCTCGGTGTATGCGTTCGGCGCATTGAACTCGAAGCTCTTTACGTAGATGCCAGTGATCCCCTGAAGCATTTGTTGCACTTTGATGGTGTCCGACCCTTTGCCGGCGAGAAAGCCCGCCGTCTCTTTGAGCATCGCCGCATCGACAGTGACATCAACCGTCTCCTCGGCTTTTGCGGCCAGCTTGTCGAGATGACCCAGCTGCAGTCTGGCCCCTTGCGCCAATGCCTCGCATGGGACGAGGAGCGCCAGGAGAAGAAGGGAGTAATTAGAAATTGTTCTTGGGTTCATAGCGTGTCATCTCCTCGACCTTGGCCTGTGCCGCCGAAATCGTCTCGCTCGCGATCTGCAAAGCAAGCACGACGTCGTGCGCCGCCTGCTCCGCGTGTACGTGCGCTTCGTCCGCACGTCGCTGCTGCTGTTGCTGCACGTAGTACGTCGCGCCGAGGGCGAGCATCAGCGCCGCGGCGATTGGCAATAAAGCGCGTCGCCAGCGCGGTGTGCCGATCGTGCCCTGAACGGTGCCGCCCGCCGCGACCTTCGACAGCACTCTGTCGTCGAAGCCACTTGGTGGATCCTTACGTTTGAGCGCTCGACGAAGCTCCTGCTCAAGACTCATATACGTGCCCTTTATCTTTCAGCCTGCGGCGAAGCGCGTCCATCGAGCGCCGCAGATGGCTTTTCACCGTGTTGACCGGCATGTCGGTGATCGCCGCGATCTCCGACATGTCGAGGTCCTCCTGAAAGCGCAGTGTCACGACGATCCGAGCATCGGGTGTCAGTTCGGCGACCAGCGTCCTCAGCAGCTCGCCAAGGAGGGGATCGTTGAGGTGCGGCGCGACGCTGGGCTCATGCAGTTCATCGATTGGCAGTTCGCGCCGGCGTTGCGCGCTTCTCACCGCGTCGATACAGCGATTGCTCGTCACGCGCCGGAGCCAGAACACCAGATGCCGCGCCGACTCGACGCGCGACAGATTCTGATGGAGCGCGAGGAACACGTCCTGCGCGAGCTCTTCGGCCTGTGCCCGGCTCTGCAGGAAGTGATACGCCAGGCCGAAGACCATGGCCTGGTGCTCCCGCACGAGCGCGGCGAATGCGCTCTCGCTGCCGGTGCGCGCCTGCGCCAGAAGCTCGTCGCCGGAAAGGGCAGGGGCATGTGACAGGGCGGCGGCCGTCTGCATCACTACCTAATACGCAGCTGGACGAGGGAAGGGTGCACGGACAGCAAAGTTTTCGTTGTGGTAAAATCCTGGTTTGCACGAGCACAATCGGTGCATGCAGATGGGCGGCTAGCTCAGCTGGGAGAGCGCTGCGTTCGCAATGCAGAGGTCAGGAGTTCGATCCTCCTGCCGTCCACCAACCTTCGCTCGTTTGCATTCGAGCACGAGCTTCGGTTGGCGAGCCAGCCTACGCGCGAAGGTTGTCCACCGTAGCCCGAAGGGCGAAGGTGGACCCACAGACTGATTTCCCCATGCCACAAATCAGGCGCATCGGCGTCCTCACCGGCGGCGGAGACGCGCCGGGGCTGAACGCGGTCATTCGCGCGGTCGTCAAATCCGCCTGCAACGGCGGCATCGAAGTGCTGGGTATCGAAGACAGTTTCGACGGTCTCATCGAGCCGGGCCGCGCGCGCGTATTGGTCCCCAAGGATGTCACGGGTATTCTGCGCCTGGGCGGCACGATCCTCGGTACCACGAATCGCGGCAACCCGTTCGCCTATCCAGTGTCGACGAGCGATGGAGAGGTTGACTACTCGACGCGCGTGATCGAGAACGTTCACAAGTTCGGTCTCGACGCGCTCGTCGTCATCGGCGGCGACGGCACTCTGGCGATCGCGCACGAGCTCTCGAAAAAGGGCGTTCCCATCGTCGGCGTTCCAAAAACCATCGACAACGACATCGTCGGTACTGTCAGCTGCTTCGGGTTCGACACCGCCGTGAACTTTGCCACAGACGCCATCGATCGGCTGCACAGCACGGCAGAGGCGCACCATCGCGTCATGGTGGTCGAGGTGATGGGCCGGTATGCTGGATGGATTGCGCTGTACGCCGGAGTCGCCGGCGGCGCGGATGTGATTCTGATTCCGGAGATTCCCTTCGATTTGAATATCGTCGCGGCGCACCTGCGCGATCGCGAAAAGCTCGGCGCGCGGTTCAGCATTGTCGTCGTCGCCGAAGGCGCCGTGCCGATCGGCGGAAAAGTGTCGCTCATCGCAGAAGGCGATGTGGCGACCGCGGAGCGGCTGGGGGGCATGAGCGCAATCTGCGCGCGGCAGCTCGAGAAGCTCACGGGCAAAGAATCGCGGTTCGTGGTGCTGGGCCATTTGCAGCGCGGCGGCACGCCGACGAGCCATGATCGCACGCTTGCCACGAGGTTCGGCGGCAAGGCCGTCGAATGCATCCTGAAAGGGGAATTCGATGTGATGGTGGCGTCACAACCCCCAGACATCGTGACCGTACCGCTCGAAGCGGTCGGCGGAAAACAGAAGCGCGTGCCGCCGGATTTCGATCTCATCCGTACAGCACGCGCCATGGGGATTACGTTCGGCGACGGCGCCGGCCTGGAGTGTTGAAGGTCCGCCCGAAGGCGGATACTAGTCTCTAGCTGGCGCGAAGCTCTCGATCGTCTTCGAGAACGCCGTCAGCTCCGTCGGCGGCTCCTTGCCTCCAAAGAGCACCGATTTGGCCGTCACGCTGGGGCCGTAGACATCCTTCATGTCTTTGTCAGCGGTCTCGATGACCGCCCCTTCGAGCGCCACCCCCGCAAACAATCCTTTACTGCGGGAATAGCTCAGAATCTGCGCGTTCAGCTTCAGGTCGGTCGCAGCCTCAGCTTGGCGTCCGATCGGTCCGGCTGCAACTGACACGCCGCCGCCAAGCTTGATCTTCGACTCGAGCAGGCTGCGGACGCTTTCGGGCGTCATGAAGAGCATTATGTAGTCCGTCGCCTCGGCGCCGATCTGAAAACCGAAGCTCGCACCACCGATGTTCAGATATGCCGGCGCGCTCCAGCCGTTCGGAGTGCGGCACACGACCACGCCGCGGCCGCCACGACCGCCGATGCCGAACGCCGCCTTGATGACCTGTGGAAAAACGGAGATGCAGTCTGCGTCGTCGAGAACACCGCGCGGGATCGCCTTGTCGGGGGCGCTCATAATCTCCCGAAAGATCGTGGCCGCCTTGGTGGTTTGCTCGATTTCGTCGTGGGTGTCTTTAGCGGCCGACTGGGCGAAACCTGTACTGGCCATGCCCATGACGGCGCACAGCGACAGGCTCATGTACAACTTCTTCATGCTTACACTCCTCCAGCTTGAGGAGGTGCAAGACTAGTGCCCGAGGAGGTCGGCGTCTTTCTTTTTCTGGGAGTCGTCGATGAGCTTGATGTGTTGATCGGTGATCTTCTGGACTTCGTCGAGCCCCTTTCGCTCATCGTCCTCGGAAATCTTCGAGTCCTTCAACAGCTTCTTCAGGCGGTCGTTTGCATCGCGCCGCACGCCGCGCACGGTATTGCGTCCTTCCTCGGCGAGCTTATGCACGTGGCGTGAAAGCTCCTTCCGCCGCTCGTCGGTAAGGGACGGAATCGGGACGCGAATCACCTTGCCGTCGTTCGAAGGATTCAGACCGAGGTCGGAAACACGGATTGCCCGCTCGACCGCGGCCAGCAGCGTGGGATCGAACGGCTGCACGACGATGAGCGTCGGCTCCGGAATGGACAATCCGGCGACCTGGTTCAGGGGCATCTTCGACCCGTACGCCTCAACGTGCACGTGGTCGAGCAGGGCAGTGGACGCCCGCCCGGTGCGGACAGCGGCAAGATCGTGTTTCACACGCTCGAGCGCGACGTCCATCCGGTTCTTGACTTCGACAAACAGTCCTTTGAGATCGTTGACATCCATTCATCGCTCCATCTCTTGCCCGCGGCGGTCTCTCTCTCCGCGCGCCGTTCGCCGCTACGCAGTTACGATCGAGCCGATCGGCTCGCCCATCACGGTGCGGCGGAGGTTTCCCGGCGTCCCCAGGTTGAAGATGATGATCGGCAGGCGGTTGTCCATGCACAGCGTAATCGCCGTGGAGTCCATTACGCGCAATCCCTTGTCGATGACCTGCAGATAGGAAATCCTGTCGAATTTGGTCGCCGTCTTGTCGATCATGGGGTCGGCTGTGTAGATGCCGTCTACCTTTGTCCCCTTCAGGATGACATCGGCCTTCATCTCCATCGCTCGCAATGCCGCCGCGGTGTCGGTGGTGAAGTAGGGATTGCCCGTGCCAGCCGCGAAGATGACGACACGGCCTTTCTCGAGGTGGCGAATCGCCCGGCGGCGGATAAAGGGCTCGGCCACCGCCCGCATCTCGATGGCGGTGACGACGCGCGTGAGAATGCCGTGCTGCTCGAGCGCATCCTGCATCGCCAGGCCGTTGATGACGGTGGCGAGCATCCCCATATAGTCGCCGGTGGCGCGATCCATTCCTTTCGCGCTGGCGGCGACGCCGCGGAAGATATTGCCGCCGCCAATCACGATGCCGACTTGCACGCCGAGCGCCTGGATCTCTGCGATGTCTGCGGCGATGCGGGTGGTGACGTTCGGGTCGATGCCATACTGCTGCTCGCCCATCAACGCCTCCCCGGACAACTTCAGCAGGATGCGCTTATATACGGGAGGAGGAGGCATGTCGAAGGAGAATTATAGTCCAGAGTCCAAGGTCCAAAGTCCAAAGTCCGCGTCCCGACTTTGACTCTGCTCTCTCGACTCTCGACTCTGGTCTTTGGATTTATGCGTCAGCGGCCTCACCTATCTTGAACCGGGCGAAGCGCGAGACCGTGATGTTCTCGCCCATCTTCGCCGTGGCGTCGGCGATGAGCTGCGAGATTTTCACGGCCGGGTCGCGTATGGATTTCTGGTCGACCAGCACGACCTGCTCGTAGTACGAGTCCAGCTTGCCGTCGATGATCTTCTCGAGGATCTCCGGCTTCTTGCCCGACTGTGCGAGCTGCGCCCGGTAAATCTCCTTTTCTTTATCGAGCACTGCGGTCGGCACTTCGTCGCGGCGCACGTACTTCGGATCGGCGGCGGCAATGTGCATCGCGATTTCCTTGACGAGCGCCGCAAACTGATCGGTGCGCGCAACGAAGTCGGACTCGCAGTTGACCTCCACGAGGACGCCGATCTTGCCGCCCATGTGAATGTAGCTGCCAATCGAGCCCTGGCTGGTGGTGCGGCCGGCCTTCTTCGCCGCGGAGGCGAGGCCTCGCTTGCGCAGCAGCGTGACGGCCGCGTCGAGGTCTCCGTTCGCTTCGGTCAGTGCCGCCTTGCATTCCATAAAGCCGGCGCCCGTCATGTCGCGAAGTTTCTTCACGAGCTCTGCAGAAATTGCCATCTGACTCTCCACGGTCCGGCTCGAGCCGGACGCTACGTCTGTCCGTACACAAAAAAGCGCCGGTCGGAATCCCGACCGGCGCTCGGTTAGCTCAAGAGTTACCTAAACGCCGGCAGGTGAAGTCGCGGGCTCGGCGGCAACCCGGCGGGGGGCACGCGCGCCGCGCTTGTCGTCTGCATCATCCTGTGCGGCAGAGGCTTCAGCCTGTGCCGATTCGCGACTGCCGCGTCCAGAATTCACCGCATCGGCGATCTTCGAGGCAAAGAGCCGGATCGCGCGAAGCGCGTCGTCGTTGCCCGGAATGCGGAAGTCCACTTCGTCTGGATCGCAGTTGGTGTCGATGATGCCGATGATCGGAATCTTCAGCTTGCGCGCTTCGTCGACGGCAATCTTTTCCTTACGGGTGTCGACAATGAACACCGCGTCGGGCAGGCGCGACATGCCGCGGATGCCCTCGAGATTCTTCTCGAGCTTCCGGCGTTCCTTTTCGAGCCGCGCGACTTCCTTCTTCGAGAGGGTGTCGTAGCGGCCGTCGGTGATCATCGATTCCAGGTCGCGGAGGCGCGCGAGGCTGCGCTGGATGGTGTTGAAGTTGGTGAGCAGGCCGCCCAGCCACCGCTGGTTCACGTGGTACATCCCGCAGCGGGCGGCTTCTTCGGCAATCACGTCCTGCGCCTGTCGCTTCGTTCCGACGAAGAGAAGCGTCTTGCCCTCCGCGGCCAGGTTCGTGACGAAATCTTCAGCTTCCTTGAACAGCTTGACGGTCTTACCGAGGTCAAGAATGTAGATGCCGTTGCGTTCGCCGAAAATGTACTCCTTCATCTTCGGGTTCCAGCGTTTCGTCTGGTGCCCGAAGTGCACTCCCGCTTCCAAAAGATCTTTCATTGCGACCGCCAAAAAGTAGCCTCCCTTATCGCTTGCTGAACTGGAACCGTTTGCGCGCGCCGGCCATGCCGTACTTCTTGCGCTCTTTTGCGCGCGCGTCTCTCGTGAGCAATCCGCCCTTTTTCAGGGCCTTTCGCAGCTCGGCGTTGTACTCCACGAGCGCGCGCGCGATTCCGAGGCGCACAGCCCCCGCCTGGCCGTTGATGCCGCCGCCCGCCACGGTGGCGACGACGTCGAACTGCTCCACAGTCTGGGTGAGTACTAACGGCGTTTTGATTTGGGTTCGCAGTGCTTCGGTGGGGAAGAACGCTTCGAACTCTCGGTGATTGACGGTAACCGCGCCTTTGCCTGGCCTCAGGAAGACTCGAGCTGACGACGTCTTCCGGCGGCCTGTTGCGTAAAATTCTGTGACTGGCAACTTATGCGACCTCGCGTGACGATGGCTTCTGCGCCATGTGTGGATGATCCGGGCCTGCGTAGACTTTCAACTTGCGGTACATCGCGGCGCCGAGTGTCGTCTTGGGCAGCATGCCGTGCACGGCCTCTTCGACGATGCGGGCCGGCTTTGCCTGACGGACGATCTTGGCGCGCTCTTCGCGCAGGCCGCCCTCGTATCCGCTATGGCGGCGATAGAGTTTCTGCTCGTCCTTGCGCCCGGTCAGCTTCACTTTGGCCGCATTGACGATGACGACGTGGTCGCCCGTGTCGATAAACGGGGTATAGGTGGGCTTGTGCTTGCCCTGTAGCAGCCTGGCTGCCAGGGTCGCGATGCGGCCGAGCACCTGTCCATCGGCATCGATCACGTGCCAGCGGCTATCGATCGTCTTCGGTGTTGCTACATACGTGCGCATGAAACGTGGGTCCTTCTCTCGGCTTGCCTGAACTTCTCTTGGAAAAACTGGCACGACGGTAAACCCAAATCTTACGTGGTGTTGTCGTGAGTGTCAAGTCATCGGCGTTCATGAATTGCACACCTGAAGCGACGCGACCCATCAAAGATCGAACACTCCGCGACCGATAGTTAGGACGGCGGAATAGCGAACGCGGATCACCATTTTTGTTATCCCGCGACAGAAGTGTGATCGACAAATAAGCACACCCGCTGATTTTCGTAACTGAATCCGCAGGCAAAGGTGGCACTGGCCTTGCCCTACGAGGCGCGCTAACTAGTGAAGAGCTTCTCCTTATTCAACAAGAGCCGATCGGTCGTTGGACTCGACATCGGGTCGAGCGCCGTCAAGGCCGTCGAGCTGAAGGCCTCCGGCAAGGGCTTCCGCGTGGCGGCTTACGGCAGCGAGCCGATTCCGCCCGACAGCATCGTCGACGGTGCCATCATCGACAGTGCCGCCGTCGCCGAGTCAATCCGGCGCGTCTTCGAATCGAAAGCCTTCAAGACGAAGGAGGTCGCCGCTTCGCTCTCGGGCAACGCCGTCATCGTCAAGAAGATCACGCTGCCGGTGATGACCGCCACCGAGCTCGACGAGTCCATCTACTGGGAGGCCGAGCAGTACATCCCGTTCGATATCCAGGATGTGAACCTCGATTATCAAATCCTCGATGCCGGCGGCGGTCCCGATTCAAAGGGCACGATGGAAGTGCTGCTGGTCGCAGCCAAGAAGGAAAAGATCGCCGACTACACAGGCGTCATCGCGCAGGCCGGGCGGACGCCGGTCGTGGTCGACGTCGACGCGTTCGCGCTCCAGAACGCGTACGAACTGAACTACGGCTTCGAGCCCGACACGGTCGTCGTCCTGCTGAACGCCGGTGCGAGCGCGATCAACATCAATATCATCGCGAACACGCAGTCGGTCTTCACGCGCGACATCTCGCTTGGCGGCAACGCCTACACCGAGGCCGTGCAGCGCGAGCTGAATCTACCGTTCGAAAGCGCCGAGCTCCTCAAGAAGGGAGCGCCCGTCGACGGCGCGACGTTCGAAGATGTGATTCCCGTGCTGCGGGCGATGACCGAGAACGTGCTGCTCGAAGTGCAGAAGACCTTCGACTTCTTCAAGGCCACCGCGTCAACCGATCAAATCACACGAATCATGCTCAGTGGAGGCGCCGCGCGGGTCGAAGGGTTCGCCGAGGCCCTGCAAGAGCGCTTCAATACGCCGGTCGAGATGTTCGACCCGTTTCGCAAGGTAACGCTCGATGCCAAGAAATTCTCCGCCGACATGCGTGCATCAATCGCACCGACTGCCGCTGTGGCGATCGGGCTCGCGGTGAGACGGGCGGGTGACCGTTGATCAGAATCAACCTCCTCACTGTCGATCGCGAGCGCACCAAACGCAAGGCGAAGTTTCAGATCGGGCAGAAGATCACTGTTGCCTGCAGTTTCATTCTCGTGGCCGCGGCACTGGTCGTCGGCTGGTGGTTCTGGTCGTTGCAGCGCCAGTCGGCCACTCTCGATCAGGAAATCGCCGACGCCGAGCGCGAGACGCTGCGGCTCCAGAGCGTGATTCAACAAGTCGCGCAGTTCGAGGCGAGGCGGGTGCAACTGCAGCAGCGGGTCACGCTGATCGAGGAGCTCCGGAAAGGGCAGACCGGGCCGGTGCACCTGCTCGATCAGATCAGCAAGTCGCTGCCTGAGTCGATGTGGTTGACCGATCTAAAGCAGGCGGCGAGCGAGATCACACTCGAGGGGAATTGCACGTCCCTGAACGCTTTGTCGGATTTCGTCAGCGCGCTCGAAGCGTCGAACCTCTTCGAACGGCCGGTCGAGATTATCGACAGCCGCGTCGAACCGGCGACGGCGACGACGCCGGAATTGATCAAATTTTCCGTACGAGCGCGGCAACTTGCGAAGGCAGCCGATTAATGGCCTTCGCAGCAGACCCCGATACCTACTGACAGGCGCATGGACCTGAAACTCGACAAGTTACCGTGGTACGGCCAGGTAGGCCTCTTCGTTGCGCTGGGGCTCGCCCTTATCGGCGGCTTCTACTGGTTTTACGCCGTGCCGACGCAGGCCGAAATGGACACCCGTCAGCAGAAGCTGGACGGGCTTCGCGTCACCATCGCCAAAGGGTCTGCGACCGCGAATCAGCTGAGCCAGTTCCGCCAGCAGGTCGCCGAGCTCGAGGCACGGCTCGAAAGTCTGAAGGCGGTGCTGCCGGAACAGAAGGACGTAGCCGATCTGTTGCGCCGCATCGAAACGCTGGCGAGGCAGTCGAATCTCGCAATCCAGGGGTTCAAGCCGGCGCCGTCGGTGACCAAGCAACTGCATGCAGAATGGCCGATCGCCCTGCAGCTCGACGGGACGTATCACAACCTGGCGATGTTCTTCGATCGCGTGAGCAAGTTCTCGCGAATCATCAACGTCAGCAACATCACGATTCGCGCAAAAGAGAAGCCGCAGCCCAATTCGACGATTTCCGTGGTGTGCGTGGCGACAACATTCGTTCTGCTCGAGACCGCGAAACCCGCGGCGCCGGGCGCGAAGGCGAATTGACGTGGAGACAAGTACGTTGAAAACCGGCGTCATGGCTGCGGTATTCGTCGCCGCGACCGGCTTGGTATGCGCGCAGGGCGCGCCGGCTGTTCAGCCTGCAACGCCCGCATCGCCTCAACCGCCCGTGACGGCCACACCGCCACCGGCCGCCGAGGCATATACGTACGACCCCGCGGGGCGGCGCGATCCATTCGTGAGCCTGTTGTCGCGCGGTCTCGAATCGAACACGGGAAAGAAACTGACCGGCCTTGCGGGACTGACGACGGGTGAAGTGATGTTGCGGGGAGTCATCGAGAGCCGCAATTCATACGTTGCGCTCGTGTCGGGTCCGGATGGCAAAACGTATTCGGCGCGTGCAAACGATCGCCTTCTCGACGGCATCATCCGAAGCGTGACACCGCAGGGCATCGTCATCATGCAGGACGTCAATGACCCCCTCTCGCTGGTGAAACAGCGCGAAGTGCGAAAAGGACTCAGGACAGCGGAAGATGGCAAATAACTTCAATCGACTTGCGTACGTCCGAACGGGCGGCGCGCTGCTGCTGCTCCTGGCAGGATTATGGGCGGCTGGCTTGACGCCACTCGACGCGTTTGGCCCGCCTCCTCCCGAGCGACCTGAGGCGGCGGCACCGCGGCTGAAAGGGATGTCGTCGAGCGCGGGACGCCGCATTACGACGGTGAGTATCGAGACGTCCGATCCTGTGGCCTACGTGACGAGCCGTCCAGATCCGCTGACGCTCTTCATTGATTTGCGCGATGTCGACGCGAGCGGGGCGCGCAGCGCTTTGCTGGGGGCCAAGGGCATCCTATCTGGCGCAGCCATCGAAGAAGCGACGGGCGCCGATGGCGCTCGCGTCGTGCGCGTGCGTATTCGACTGACCACGCCGGCAGCTCACCAGGTGCGCAGCAAGCGCAACGTCATTCACGTCGATTTCGACAGCGCGTTCCCACTGGGTTCCGTTGGAAACGCGTCGCCGACGGCGGCTGGAGCGCCAGCATCGTCGCGGTTCGCAACGATGCTGGAAAACGTGCGCGCCGAAGCGAAGCCGACTGGCGCCGCCATCACGCTGACCGGCAACGGGGAGCTCATCGTCGAGTCGGTGACGCCGTTCGGCGACGGCACGCCGCGCGTCGTGCTCTCGTTTCCGAACGTGCGATCGCAGGCCCCCGCGGACGTGTTCGTCGGCCGCGGGCCGGTATCCGCGGTCCACGTCGTCACGACGGGAGCCGTACCGACGACGCGCGTCACCGTGGATCTTCTCCGGCCCGCGACGTATCGCGTGACTCCTCCGGAGGAAGGCGAGAAGGAATTCACGATTCTCTTTGAGGAAGACGTCCAGCCGCTCATAACCGCCACTCCGAATCCGGCCGGATTTGTGGCGTCGCTCGATCCGATCGACGCGCTGTTGACGCGCGGCGGGCTGGGCGTAGCGGGTGCGTTAGGTGCGTCGGGCGCGGTCGGCGCGTTTAGTGCGGCGGGGGCCTCTGGTGTCAGAGGCGCAGGGCCGTTCGCACAGGTGCCGCAGCAGGGAGCCATTCCGCAGTTACCGCCGGTGACGCCGGGGCCGCAGCCGGGCGTCCAGCAGCGCTTTACCGGACATCCTGTGACGCTCGATTTCCAGGGGGCCGATCTGCGCACGGTGCTGCGCACGTTCGCCGACATCAGCGGGCTCAACATCGTCATCGATCAGTCCGTGCAGGGCGCCGTCGATGTGTCGCTGCACGAAGTGCCGTGGGACCAGGCGCTCGACATCATCCTGCGCGATCACAAACTGGGTTACTCGGTCGAGGGCACGATCGTGCGCATCGCGCCGCTGTCCTCGCTTGCCGATGAAGAAGCACAGCGCACAAAGCTGACCGAAGCGCGCGCCCTGTCGGGCGAGCTCGAAGTGCTGACGCGCCCCCTCAGCTATGCGAAGGCAGCCGAACTGACGCCGCTGCTGACGCGCACAGCGCTGTCGTCGCGGGGCGACATTCAGATCGATGCGCGCACCAACACCATCATCATTCGCGATCTCGCGAGTCGCCTTCAGGGGGCCGCGCAGCTCATCGACACGCTCGACAAACCTCAGCCGCAGGTCGAGATCGAAGCGCGTATCGTCACGACGACGCGCGACTTCGCCCGGCGCATCGGTGTCCAGTGGGGTATGAACGGGCGTGCGGCGCAAGACATCGGCAACACGACGAACCTGGCGTTTCCGAATCAGATTGCGCTCGGCGGACGCACGGGCGGCGTGCAGGGCCCTCCCGGCTCGGCTGCCGACAACGCTTCAACAGCAGTGAACCTCGGTATTTCGACGGCCAGCAGCGCGATCGGGCTGGCGTTGGGATCGGTGAACGGCGCCCTGAACCTTGATGTCGTCCTGACGGCACTGGAGGAATCGGGCAACGGCCGTATTCTCTCGACCCCGCGTGTGTCGACGCAGAACAACGTGCCCGCCGAGATTACGCAGGGCGTGCAGGTACCTATCCAGACGGTCGCCAACAACACCGTGACAGTGTCGTTCCGGGATGCGGCGCTGAAGTTGAACGTGACGCCGCAGATAACGGCGGCGAATACCGTCATCATGCAAATCGTGCTCGAGAACTCGTCGCCGGACTTCAGTCGTGCGGTCTCCGGCATCCCGCCGATCAACACGCAGCGCGCAGTGACATCACTGCTCGTGTCGGATGGACAGACATCGGTCATCGGCGGCATTTACATCAACGCCCGGGACTCATCGAACGACAGAACGCCCGGGCTCTACAAGATTCCGATACTTGGCTGGTTGTTCCAGCGGCGTGAATTCACGGAAGAGAGTCGCGAGCTGTTGATCTTCATCACGCCGCGCATCATCAAGAGCTGAGCGCCGTTTAAGGGGAGCAGAGTGGATATGCGTGCAGGATATCGTCCGGTAATTGCAGGGGCGGCAGCCATCGTGGTGCTGGCGGGATCGGTGTCGTGCGGCGACGTCGTTCGACAGGGCAAAGCGCCCGTCCTCATCGTCGTCGACTCCTTGCAAGCAGCATCGGGCGCCGAACCCGGAGAGATGGGTGGTTTTCTCCTGTCCGACGTCCAGACACTGGTAGACGATTCGCCGGTCATCTTCAACGACGTGGCAGAAGCGACGATGCACATCATCCCCAAGGATGTCGGGACCGGACAAAACAGCCTGGCTCCGACATTTTGGAATACGGTGACCATCAACCGCTATCGCATTACGTACATCAGGGCCGATGGGCGGAACACTCCCGGCGTGGATGTGCCATTTCCCGTCGACGGCGCGGTGACCGTAACGATTACGGCTGCACCAAGTGTCGTGCCGTTCGAGATTGTTCGTCATCAGCAGAAGCTTGAACAACCGCTGCGATCGCTGGCGAACTTCGGCGGACGATTGTTCATCTCGACGATCGCAGAAATCACATTTTACGGCGCCGACCAGGTCGGCAACGACATCCAGGCCAAGGCCACGATGAACGTCAGCTTCAGCGATTACGCGGATCCCGAGTAGTAATTGAGGACCGAACACAGACGCGAAATGGAACATAAGTTCATGACCAAATACATCAGTTGCGTGCTCGTGCTCATGACGTCAGCCATCGGCGCCGGGTGCACGATGACAGATGTCGCTCCGCCGCCCTTGGCGGGGCCGTCCGAGCTGAGCCTCTCGCTCGCGATCTCGGCGAATCCCGACGTTCTTTCGATGGATGGCTCGTCGCAGACGACTGATCACAGTCGACGCGCGCGATACCAACGGTCAACTGGCTCCCAATGTACCTCTTCGAGTGCAGATTCTCGCGGATGGCCAGGCCACCGATTTCGGCCAGATTTCACAGCGTGAATTAGTCACCGACAGTAACGGACGCGCGATGTTCACCTACACAGCGCCTTCATTCATCGGCGGCTCGATTCCGGATCTGCAGCTCAGCGTGACGCCGACCGGAACGGACGCGTCCGCGCACGTCAAGAGAGTCGTGACGGTTCGGCTTATGCCGCCCGGCGTCATCGGCGCGGGTCCAACAGCAGCCTTCACGTTCATTCCGGGCGCCCCGCTGGCGTTTACGGACGTGCGCTTTGACGGATCGACTTCGACCGCAGGACTTGGCGCCGTCATTACCGGCTACGTCTGGGATTTCGGCGACGGTGAGAGCGGGACCGGTGTAACATCCACGCACCAGTACGACGCGGCTGGAAATTATCCCGTGCGGCTCACGGTTACGGACAACAACGGGCGCACCAGTCAAAGCGCCGCGCAGATAGTGACGGTTGGCGACGGTACTCCGCCAACGGCAGTCTTCGTGTCCTCGCCGACCGGGCCGGCTCCAGGACAGGCAGTGTTCTTCAACGCCACGCAGTCCACTGCGGGCGCTGGTCACCGAATCGTCAGTTACCGCTGGAGCTGGGGCGACGGTAAGCCGAACAGCAGTGGCTCAACGGCGTCACACACATTTACGCTTGCGGGGACCTATGTCGTCGTGCTGACTGTCACTGACGAAGTTGGGCAGGTGGCCAGGATCACCAAAGACATTTCCGTCGCCGTCGCGGTCGCGGAGGCTCCCTAACGGCTCGTAGCATCGCAACTCGCGGATGGAACAGTAAACCGTGGCGGACAATCCCCGCATAGAAGAACTCCGACGCCGGGTCGTAAAAGACCCGGCGTCGATTGCGTTTGCGCAGCTCGCCGAAGAGTATCGGCGGGCGGGCAGCTACGAGGATGCAATCGAAGCCTGCCGATCGGGGCTCGCGATCCATCCCGGCTACCTCTCCGCTCGCGTGACGCTCGGGCGCGCTCTACTCGAGATGAACGACCTCGACGCCGCGCTCGGCGAGCTCGAATACGTTCTCAAAGCCGCGCCGGAAAATCTGGCGGCGATCCGTGGCGTTGCGGAGATCCACCATCGCCGCGGCGCGCTTGGCGAGGCGCTCGGGTTCTACAAAGCTGCCCTCGCGCTGGCCAGGCACGACCCCGACCTCGAGCAAACGGTCGACGAAATCTCGCGCGCGCTCTCCCCCGAGCGTCCGGTGGCCGTTGATGGGCTGTCGTTCGAGCAGGCGAGCGCCGAGTTCCTGATGGCGCTGGAGGATCTGCCGGGGGGCATCGAAGCGGCGCTCGCGCCAGATTCCCTCGCATCCACCTTCGCGCCGCACAATCCCATCGCTTCGGTGGACAGGCCCATCGCATCCAGTAAACCTCCAGCGCTTCCAAAGCTGGAACGCTTTCTCGATGCCATTCACACACGCCGCCAGAAAAAGGCGGTCTAAAATCCTCCTGTGCGCCTTGCTCCTCGAGACACGCTCGCGGCTCGCCATGCCAGGCTTCGACAGGCTGTCCTCGCGGCAGACCTCGACGGCCTCATCGTCACGCACCTGCCGAACATTTTTTATCTGACGAACTTTCTCGGCACGGCCGGCATCGCCGTCGCGATGCGCGAGCGGCTGTACTTGATTCTCGATTTCCGGTACGCGTCGGCCGCGAAAGAAATATGGGACACGCCGTACGGCTGCCCGGACGCCGAGATCATCGCGGTCGACCGGACCTACGACGAAACGCTTGTTGCTCTCATCAAAAGGCTGCAGCCGAAGCGCCTGGGCATCGAGGGAAGCAATGTGTCGATCAACCGTGCGAATCAACTGACGCGCAGCCTCGACGCCGCAAGCGAGCTGGTCCCGACTGATGCGGTCCTGGAGCAGCTGCGGATTATCAAGGACGCGCATGAGATCGACATGCTTCGGCACGGTGCGCGACTGCTGTCCCCCGTGGCAGTCGACATCATCAGCGACGTGAAGCCGGGGATGAAGGAGCAGGAGCTCGCCGCGAAAATCGACTGGCGGATCAAATCGGCGGGCTTCGAGCGGTGTTCGTTCGAGACGATCGTTGCGAGCGGCCCCAATTCCGCCCTTCCGCACGCCCATCCGGGGCGACCGGGTACTCGAGGGAGGGGGACCTCGTGGTGCTGGACTTTGGCGGGGTCTACGGCGGATACTGCGTCGACTTGACTCGAACCGTCGCCTTGGGGGAGCCCGATCCCGAGATGGCCCGCGTGTACCAGGCCGTACTCGAGGCACAGAGGGCGGCCATCGAGGCCGTCAAACCTGGCGTCCATGCAGGGGATATCGACGCCGCCGCCCGGGGCACACTGGCGCGGCATGGACTCGCCGAGGCCTTCGGGCACAGCACGGGCCACGGCCTGGGCGTGGAAATTCACGAAACTCCGCGGATTGGACCACGACGAGAGGCAGTTGGCGACGCGCCGGCGCCCCGTGACGAAGCGATCGAACCTGGAATGGTCTTCACCATCGAGCCGGGCGCCTATCTCCCCGGGTGGGGCGGCGTGCGGATCGAAGACGACGTGCTTGTGACGTCGGACGGGGTCGAAGTGCTTACAAACGTCCCAACGAGCCTCACATAGACGCATGGACTTTGACGAGATCAACCGCATTCTCGAGATGGTGCGCGAGCACGAGCTGAGCGAGTTCGAGCTCGAGCGAGAAGGCTTCAAGATCAAGATAAAGAAGGGCATGCTCGTGAACGCGTCGGGACCATTTGCGGTGCCGATGGTTCAGCAGGCAGCGCCTGCGGTCCCGCAGGCGTCCGCAGCGCCGCCGCCGCCCCTCGAGGCCGTGCCGAGCCCCACGTCGCCATCCGCCGACGAGGTCGATTTTGCGATTGTGAAGTCGCCGATCGTCGGCACGTTCTTCCGTGCGACCGAGCCCGGGGCTGCGCCGTTCGTCGATGTGGGCACCACCGTCAAGAAGGGGCAAGTGCTGTGCATCATCGAAGCGATGAAATTGATGAACGAGATCGACTCTGAGTACCGACGGAGACATCGTCAAGGTCTACGTCGAGAACGGCCAGCCCGTGCAGTATGGGGAACGGCTGTTTGCCATAAAGCCCAATGTTTAAAAAAATCCTGATAGCGAACCGCGGCGAAATCGCGATGCGCATCATCATTGCGTGCCGAGAGCTCGGCATCAAAACGGTGGCGGTCTATTCGGAGGCCGACGAGCACGCGCTGCACGTGCGATTTGCTGACGAGGATGTGCGCATCGGCCCCCCACGCAGCTCTGAGAGCTACCTGAACGTCCCGGCGATCATCAGCGCTGCGGAAATCACCGGCGCCGACGCCATCCATCCCGGGTACGGATTCCTGTCGGAATCGGCGTACCTCGCCGAAGTATGCGAGGCGTGCCACATCCGGTTCATCGGGCCCGATCCCAAAGTGATTCGCCTCATGGGCGACAAAGCTCGTGCGCGCCGCGCCATGAAGAAAGCCGGCCTGCCGCTCCTGCCGGGTACAGACGGTCCGGTCGAGGACGAAGAAGCCGCGCTGAAGTTTGCGCTTACGTGCGGCTTTCCGGTCATCGTGAAAGCGACCGCGGGGGGCGGCGGCCGCGGCATGCGCGTCGTGCGCACGGCGCAGGAACTGGGCCACGCGATCAAGACAGCCCAGCGCGAAGCCGAGGCGGCGTTCGGCGTGCCCGACGTGTACATCGAGAAGTATCTCGAGAACCCGCGCCACATCGAGATTCAGGTAATGGGCGACCATCACGGCGCAGTCGTGCATCTGGGTGAGCGGGAGTGCTCAATCCAGCGGCGCCATCAGAAGCTGCTGGAAGAATCACCATCGCCGGCGCTCACCGAGAAGCAGCGGCGCAAGCTCGGCAACCTGGTGGTCGATGCGGCGAAAGCCGTGCAGTACACGAACGCCGGCACGTTCGAGTTCCTGATGGACGAGCAGGCGCGATTCTATTTCATGGAGGCGAATACGCGCCTTCAGGTGGAGCACCCGGTCACCGAGCTCGTCACGGGGGTCGACATCGTCAAGGAACAGATTCGGATTGCCGCCGGCGAGCGCTTGTCGTTCCGGCAGGGCGAGATCACGTTCAACGGCCATGCCATCGAATGCCGAATCAATGCGGAAGATCCGGAGACGTTCGTGCCGTCGCCCGGTCACATCAGCGTCTTCAGTCTCGGCGGCGGGCCCGGCATCCGCGTCGACACGGCGGCCCACTCCGACTGCACCATTCCGCCGTACTACGACTCGATGATTGCCAAGGTCATCTCATACGGCCGCGACCGTCATGAGGCGGTCGTGCGGATGAAGCGCGCGCTGGAGATGTCTGTCGTCGAGGGCGTCAAGACGACGATTCCGATGCATCTGCGCATCCTGAACGACCCCGATTTTCTTGCGGGCCGATTGACCACGAAGTTCATGGAGCGCTTCGCGCCGGCCACCGACAAGGATAAGACCCGCGCAGAGGCTGTCTGAACCTCTCACCTCTCAACGCCATCATCGACGACGAGGTGACTCGCCGGTCGGGATGGACGGTGCCTGGCGCTGGCCGACGCGTATCTCGCGGGCGGCGCCCGCTTCATTCAAATCCGAAGTAAGCATGCGGCCAGCGGCCCGTTCCTCGGCATGTGCGAGGATGTGGTGACGCGCGCGCACAAGGCGGGCGCGATGGTCATCGTCAACGATCGCGCCGACATCGCGAAGCTGTCCGCGGCCGACGGCGTGCACGTGGGTCAGGACGATCTCGATCCCGCATCGGTCCGCAGAATTCTCGGCGGGGCAGCCATCGTTGGCGTGTCCACGCACTCGCCCGATCAGGTGCGCGCAGCGTCAGCGCTGGCGGTCGACTATATTGCGGTAGGGCCGATCTTCGGCACCTCGACGAAGGAAACGGGATACCGCGACGTGGGCACGACGTTCGTGAGCGAGGCCGCAAGGATTCTTGAGCATGCCGGTTGCACGAAGCCAATCGTGGCGATCGGCGGGATTACCCTCGAGCGGGCGCCCGCGGTGATTCGCGCGGGGGCGGCAGCAGTGGCGGTCATTTCCGATCTGCTCGCGACCGGCAATCCCGAAGCGCGCGTAAAGGAGTATCTTCGCGCGCTGTCATGAAGACCCGCCTTCTTCCCACGCTCGCCCTGCTGGTGCTGGTAGTGGCCGGCGGTACCGCAGGATACGTTATCGTCGAGGGATGGAGCCTCTGGGACGCCCTGTACATGACGGTGACGACCGTCGCTACCGTAGGCTATCGCGAAGTACATCAGTTGTCGCCTGCGGGACAGGCGTTTACGCTCCTGCTGATCGTTGTCGGCGTCAGCACCGCGCTCTATGCCTTCTCGGCGCTTGCGGCCGTTGTCGTCGAGGGAGGCTGGCCGAAGTATCTTGAACATTGGCGGTACGTACGCATGATTAACCATCTGCAAGACCATTACGTTGTCTGCGGGTACGGACGGATAGGGTCGATCGTCGCCAGCGAGTTCAAACGCCAGGAGACGCCCTTCGTCATCGTCGATCGCAATCCTGACAAAGTCGCCGAGGCCAATGAGCGCGGCCATCTCGCAGTGGAAGGAGATGCGAGCCGCGAGGAAACATTGATGCGTCTGGGCATCGATCGGGCACGCGGCCTGGTTGCCGCTGTCGGCACCGACGCGGAAAACGTGTATGCCGTGCTGACGGCGCGAGTGATGAAAGCCGATCTCTTCATCATCGCCCGCGCAGAGGGCGAGGAGTCCATCTCCAAACTCAAGAAGGCGGGCGCCGATCGTGTCATCTCCCCCTATCGGATCGGCGGCGTGCAGATTGCCCAGACGGCACTGCGTCCGGCCGTCGTCGACTTCGTAGAGATCGCCACCAGTTCGGAGAATCTGGAGCTGTCGCTCGAGCAAATCCATATCGAGAAGGACTCACCGTTAGCTGGCCGGCCGCTGTCCGAAGTGACGCAGCGAGATAAGATGAACGTCGTCGTCGTCGGCATTCAGCACGCGCAGGGAGGCATGGAGTTCAACCCGGTGGCCAGCACCGTTCTCAAGAACGGCGATCACCTCATCGTGCTCGGCAGCTCGCAAACGCTGAAAGAACTGGAACGGGCCGCCAAATAGTCATGTCTGCGCGCATCCTCGACGGCACCGCCGTTGCCGGCCAAATCCGAGCCGAGTTGTCCTCGCGGGCGGCGGCGTTTACGCGCCGCGCCGGCCGTCAACCAGGCTTGAGCATCGTCCTCGTGGGCGACAAACCCGACTCGCAGATTTATGTGAACAGCAAGCTGAAGTCGGCTGGTGACGAAGGAATGAGGGCGGCGCTGTCGCACCTGCCGGCGTCGACGTCGCTCGACGAGATCCTGTCGCTGATCGGCAAGCTCAACGCGGATCCGACCACCGACGGAATCCTCGTACAGGCGCCACTGCCTGACTCGCTGGGCGTATCGGCCATGCAGAAGGTGTTCGACGCGATCGATCCCTCGAAGGATGTTGACGGAGTGACCCCGGAGAATGTCGGGCGACTGGTGCAGAATCGCGCGGATCTGATTGCATGCACGCCGGCAGGCATCATCGAACTGTTGCACCGCAGCAGTGTCGAAATCGCCGGAAAACATGCGGTGGTCATTGGCCGCAGCGATATCGTCGGCAAGCCGGTATCGATGCTTCTGCTGCACCGGCACGCCACCGTGACGGTGTGTCATTCCCGTACGCAGGATCTTGCAGGGATTGCCGCGACCGGCGACATTCTCGTTGCTGCGATCGGCCGGCCCGGCTTCGTGCGAGCCGCATTCGTACGGCCCGGAGCGACGGTCATCGACGTCGGCATCAACCTTGTCACCGATCCCGGCATCGCGAGAGAGATTTTTCACGAAGGTCATCCGCGGCGCGGCCTGTTCGAGCGCAAGGGTTCTGTGCTGGTTGGCGACGTGCATCCGGACGTCGCCGAAGTGGCCGGCGCCATCACGCCGGTTCCGGGCGGCGTCGGTCCGCTGACGATTGCGATGCTCATGGCGAACACGATCGCGGCGGCAGAGCTGCGCCTGGCCGCCGGTCGATAGGCGATGGCCCTGGGTCAATGGTCCATGGTCTGTCGAAGGTCATGCTGAAGGTCGCGCTCACAGGTGGAATCGCAACCGGCAAGAGTTACGTGCTTGCGCGGATGAAGGACCGCGGCATTCCGACCATCGATGCTGACGATATCGTGCACGAGGCACTCGGTCCCGGCACTCCGACGGCGAGCGCCATCGGCACGCAGTTCGGAGGCGTGTTCCTGAGACCGGACGGCAGCATCGACCGGGCGCTCCTCGCAGGACGCGTGTTCAAAGATCGTGAGACGCGGCTGCAACTCGAAGCGATCGTTCATCCGCTCGTCTACGATGCCATCCGAAACTGGTTCGACACACTCGATCGGCCCATGGGCGTGGCGTCGATTCCGCTCCTGTACGAAACTCGCCGCGAACATGACTTCGATGTCGTTGTCGTAACGGTGTGCCCGCCCGAAATGCAGCTTCAGCGACTGCTCGATCGCGGCATGTCAGAAGAGCAGGCGCATCAACGGATCGCGGCGCAGATGCCGGCAGAAGAGAAGGCGGCGCGCGGCAGATTTCGTCATCCGTACCGCAGGCACGACGCCGGAGACCGACCGGCAGGTCGAGGAGCTACTCGTCGCGCTTCGCCGATAACTGCCGCGCGGTTTCGAGGAAGGTCTGCCTGTCGGCTGCCGACGCGAAGTGGCGGTTGCGAATCACGCAGATGCCGGGCGTGAAATTCATCTTGATGTCGTCAGGATTGTTGTTCACGCCGGTGCAGATCGCCCATGGGAAGAGCATTTCCATCCCGGACTGCCGGGTCCAGACTGCGTCAGGTCTCAACTCGAGCTCGCACTGAATCGCGGCCTTGCCGCCGAACTGCTCGGTGATGATCTTGCGTTGCTGCTTACGGAACTCCGTGTCGAAGAAGCGCCTGAATATCGCGGCGAACACGATCCCAAACAGAACACCGGCGACGGCTGCCAGCACCAGGTTGAGCGGCGACGCGCCGGTTTTATAGAGCCAGACCGCGAAGAACACGACTCCGGCGGCATCTGTTTCCGAAAGGCATGCGTCCGGTTGGCGAGCCGCCACGACACGTCGATGACGTCGTCGATCGTTGCGTCGTAAGTCAGGCGATGAAGGGGGTCGGACATTCAAGACTCTGGACTCTGACTCTGGGCTATCAGACTCCGAGTTCCTCAGGTTCCTTCGCGGGCGCAATCCGATCTTCCACGAACGTGTTCCATTCGTGGCAGTGCGGGCACTGCCACAGCAGCTCAGTGCTGCGATAACGGCACCGCATGCAGATGTGGGGATCCATGTAGAAGACCGCATGCCGGGTGAGCTCGACATATCGCTGGACGAGGTTGCGCTCGAATTCGAGACGGGAGAGCACGTGCCAGATAGCCTGGTGCACAGTCAGCGCGTGGGGATTGTGCACGAGCGCTTCGAACAGCAACTCCAGCGAGCCGTGCGGGTCGTCCCGGCTCTCGAGATGTCTGGCCAGCGCGAGGCGCGCACGCCAGTCCTGCTGATTGCTGGCGATCAGTTTCCTGCAGAGTTGTGAGAAGCGCTCGGGCGCGCCGAGCCTCGTGTAGGCGAGCGAGAGGCGATCGAACGTGAGGTACGCGCGCTCGGGTGCCTTGTCGATCGCCTGTTCCCAGATTCCGGCGGCCTGCGCCATCTTGTCGTCGCGGGCATGGATGTCGCCGAGATTCGAGATAGGCGGGAACGACGCCCGCGTCGAGATCGATTGCCGACTCGAAGCGCGCGATCGCGCCGGCGTAGTCTCCACGGGCAACCGCCTGGAGGCCGAGCTCGTTCTCGAGGAATGCAAGAATGGCCTGACTACGGCCGTCCTCGGCGCCGCCCTGACTTCCGAGCGTTCGCCGCACGTCATAGGCCTCCTGCCACTGATGCTGATCCTCGTGCAGCTTCTCGATGTTCAGCAGCGCGTACTGGTTGTTCGGATCGATCCGGATGACCTCGTTGAAGGCTTCGAGGGCGCGATCGACAAACCCCCCGCGCTTGAAGTCGAGACCGAGGCAGAGGAGGATGTGCGCCTGCTCGAGGCGCGTCAGGCGCGGGCGCTGCAGCAGGCTCTGATGAATGTTGATGGCGCGCGCTACCTGCCCCTTCTCGCGATACAAACTGCCGAGCAGCAGATGGATTTCGAGTGCGTCGCCGAGACTCTCCGCGGCCTTGCTCAGCTCCTCGATTGCGAGATCGATCTGGTTCGTCACGAGGAAGTTCAGGCCGACGATGTAGTGCAGCGACTCGGGAGCGCGGCGCCGATCGATCAGCCGCCCGGCTCGCAGTTTGTAGCGTTCCCACGCTTTTCCGACCGTCAGTCCGATCAGAAGCGCGACGAGCGCGGCGAGGAACGGGTAATAGGCGCTCAAAACAGCTCTGTCCGCCAGAGGTTGTGGAGGTGGAGAACACCGGCAACGCTCTGTGCCTTGCCGCCGACCACCAGCGACGTAATCTTGCGCTGCTCCATGATCAGCAGCGCCTGCGCGGCGAGCGTTGACGGGTCGATTACGATGGGCCGCCTGGTCATGATGTCGCCGGCCGTCATCTCAACCAGTCGGGCATTGTCGAGCAGGGAGCGGCGCAGATCGCCGTCGGTGATGATGCCGACCAGCTCGTCTTGCGCATTGACCACGCACGTCATGCCGAGCGCTTTCTTGGAGATCTCGTAGATGACGTCGCGCATCGGCGTGTCGGTCTTGACGATAGGCGCGTCGGCGCCGGCGTGCATCAACTGGTCGACGCGCATCAGCTTCTTGCCCAGCTTGCCGCCCGGATGAATCTTTGCGAAGTCCTCTTCGCGGAATCCCTTTTCGACGAGCAGCGTCATGCAGAGCGCGTCGCCCATCGCGAGCGCCGCGGTGGTGCTTGCGGTAGGCACGAGATTGAGCGGACACGCCTCTTCCGAGACCTGGCAGTCGAGCGCGACGTCGGCGGCCTGCGCGAGCGTCGACGCGGGATTGCCCGTGATGGCGACGATTTGTCGCCCCGATGCGGCGGATGGCCTCGAGCAGTCGCAGCACTTCCTGCGTCTCGCCGCTGTGCGAGACAGCCAGCAGCACGTCGCTGGGCTGAATGACTCCCAGATCGCCGTGCGTCGCTTCCGCGGGATGAAGAAAGAATGCCGACGTGCCGGTGCTCGCCAGCGTTGCGGCGATTTTTCGGCAGATGATGCCGGACTTGCCCATCCCGGTGACGATGACGCGCCCCTGGCATTCGTACAGCATCCGCACGGCGCGATCGAAGTTCTCGTCGAGGCGATCGACGAGCGCCATGATGGCCGCGGCCTCGGTCTGCAGGACCTTGCGCGCAAGCGAGCGGTCGGTCGGTGTCTTGGTCTGTGTCATTTACACAAACGTAAAAGGGGTCTGACCCTATTTCGTGACGGCGTCACGGGCGGCGTCGTTGATGCGCATCAAACGCCGCAGCAGCGGTTCGACGCGTTCCAAGGGCAGCGCGTTCTGTCCGTCGCTCTTCGCGCGCGCAGGATTGTCGTGCACTTCGACGAACAGCCCATCGATGCCCGCCGCGACGGCAGCCGACGCGAGCGGCTCGATGTATTCCGCCTGCCCGGCCGTGACGCCATCGCCTGCGCCCGGCAGCTGCAGACTGTGCGTCGCATCATAAACGACGGGATACCCGAGCGCTCGCAGCATCGGAAACGCGCGCATGTCGACGACCAGGTTGTTGTAGCCGAAGCTGAAGCCACGCTCGGTGACGAACACCTGCGTGTTGCCCGATTCGACGACCTTGGCAATCGCGTGCTTCATGTCCGCCGGCGCGAGAAACTGCCCTTTTTTCAAGTTAATCGTCCGCCCGGTCTTCGCAGCGGCCACGATGAGGTCGGTCTGCCGCGAAAGGAACGCGGGAATCTGCAGCACGTCGGCGACTTCCGCGACCGGCGCCGCCTGATTCGCCTCGTGGATGTCGGTGAGGATCGGCACGCCGAAGCGCTTCTTGATGCCCGACAGGACTTTCAATCCTTCTTCGATGCCGGGACCGCGAAACGACTTCAGGGACGTGCGATTTGCCTTGTCGTACGACGCTTTGAAGATGAGCGGCACGCCGCAGCGCGATGCGATCTTTGCGAGCGACTCGGCAATCATCGACGCGTGCGCATCGCTTTCGATGACGCACGGCCCGGCAATCAGCGCGAGGGGAGCGCCGCCGCCAATGGCGACCGCTCCGGCCATCACGCGTGTCGTGCCGGACATCAGGCGATGCCGGCCTCCGCCGGTCGCGCCGCGCCCGACTGCGTCTTGTGCTGATGGCTGGCGTCGATGAAGCTCGCAAACAGCGGATGCGGGTGCAGTGGCTTCGACTTGAATTCGGGATGGAACTGCACCGCGACGTACCACGGATGTCCCGGCAACTCGAGCATCTCGACGAACTTCCCGTCGGGCGACTTGCCGGAGACGCGGAGGCCCTTGTCGGTGAGCGTCTGCTCGTACAGGCAGTTGAATTCGTAGCGATGACGGTGGCGCTCCATGATGTTGGTCGCGCCGTAAATCTTGTGGCCAAGCGATCCGGGCGTGAGCACGCACTCGTACTGCCCGAGCCTCATCGTCCCGCCCAGATCGTCGACGCCCAGCAGATCCCGCAGCTTGTAAATCAGTTTGTGCTCGGTGTCGGGCGAGCACTCGGTGGAGTCGGCCTCGGTCAGGCCGCACACGCCGCGGGCGTATTCGACCGCCGCCCACTGGAATCCATAGCAGATACCGAAGTAGGGGATACCCCTCTCCCGGGCAATCTGCGCGGCTCGCATCATCCCGCGCGTGCCGCGCGTGCCGAACCCGCCTGGAACCAGAATGCCGTCGGCGCCGTCGAGAAGCTGTTCGCCGTCGGGCTGCTCCAGCGCTTCGGCCTCGACCCACTTGATGTCGACCTTCAGTTGATGCGCGAAGCCGCCGTGATAGAGCGCCTCGTTGAGGCTCTTGTACGAGTCTTCGTACCCGACGTACTTGCCGACGACGTGAATCGTGACGCGATCCTTCGGGTTCCTGATGCGCTCGACGAGCGCTTCCCACGACTCCATGTGCTTCTCGGTCATCGGCAGGCCGAGATGCTTCAGGACGATCCGGTCGAGCCCCTCGACCCCAAGGACCAGCGGCACTTCGTAAATCGTCGAGACGTCCTTCGCGGTGATGACCGCTTCCGGATCGACGTCGCAGAACAGCGCGATCTTCTTTTTGAGATCGGCGTCGAGGAACCGGTCTGTCCGGCAGAGCAGAATGTCGGGCTGAATGCCGATCGATCGCAGGTCGCGCACGCTGTGCTGCGTGGGCTTCGTCTTCAGCTCTCCCGCCGCGCCGATGAACGGTACCAGCGTAAGGTGGATGTAGAGCGTGTGCTCGCGGCCGACGTCCTGACGGAACTGGCGAATGGCTTCGAGGAAGGGCAGGCTCTCGATGTCGCCCACCGTGCCGCCGATTTCGACGAGCACGATGTCGACGCCTGACGAGACCGCGCGAATGCTGTCTTTGATCTCGTTGGTGATGTGCGGAATCACCTGCACCGTGCGGCCGAGGTAATCGCCGCGCCGCTCTTTCTGGATCACCGACTGGTAAATCTTGCCGGTCGTCCAGTTGTGATTCCGGGTCGTCTGGGTGTTCGTGAACCGCTCGTAGTGGCCGAGATCGAGGTCCGTCTCGGCGCCGTCATCCGTGACGTAGACCTCGCCGTGCTGATATGGACTCATCGTGCCCGGATCGACGTTGATGTACGGGTCGAATTTCTGCAGGGTGACTTTGTAGCCGTGGCCCTCGAGCAGCGCGCCGATCGAAGCCGCGGCGAGCCCCTTGCCGAGCGACGAGACGACGCCGCCAGTCACGAAGATGTATTTCACGGGACGCGTTTGAGTGTTCGTCATACGTATGTCTGCCTTGCTCGCGAGCAGGCCTCGGTCTGCGAAGCGGCTAGCGCGGCGTCCGCCGTCAGCAGACGGCGCACGCGCTCCAAATCCTCTGGTGTGTCGACGCCGATCGAATCGTGCTGGGTCTCTATCATCCTGATCGAAAAGCCGTGTTCGAGCACGCGCAGTTGCTCGAGCGCCTCCGCGCGCTCGAGCGGCGTCGGCTCGAGCGAGGCGATTTTGAGAAGAAATTCACGCCGCTGGACGTACAGCCCGATATGTTTATAGGGGCCCGCAGACGCGTGGTCCGCCGCGGTGCTTCGAAAGAAGGGAATGGGCGAGCGCGAGAAATACATCGCGTAGCCGCGCCGGTCGATCACGACTTTGACGGCATGCGGGTCGAGGACGTCTTCCGACGGTTGAAATCGATGGCAGAGCGACGTCATCACGAGGTCCGCATCGTCTCGGAATGGCTCGATCGCGTCGTCGATGGTGCCGGGCTCGATGAGCGGTTCGTCGCCCTGGAGATTGACGATGAGGTCGCAGTCGAGGGTCGCAGCCACTTCGGCGATTCGGTCGGTGCCCGTTGCGTGCGTCGAGCGCGTCAGGCGCACGTCGCCGCCGAATTGTCGCACCGCATCGGCGATGCGTTCGATCGTCGGTCGCGACAATCACCGCGTCGACGTTGCGGGCCGCCGCCGCGCGGCTGTAGACGTGCTCAATCATCGGCCGCCCCGCGATATCGGCAAGCGCCTTGCCCGGAAAGCGGGTAGACGCGTAGCGGGCAGGGATGACAGCGACAGTATGTTTATGGTTTTGAAGGAGATCGCGGATGCTTTCTGAGCAACCTGCGGGACGCACGACGAATAGTAACATGATTAGTCGCGGCGCCCCACATCTCGTGCCCCTCGACGGTGGCCGGCAAATCTGTGCGCATGCTAGGATCACACCGTCGTGATGACGCGAACGACGTTCAAAGCGCTCTGGGTTGGAGGGGGCGGCGTCCTTGCGACGTGGCTTGCCGTGACGCCCAACTGGCGTGCCGACAACGTCGCCTGCGACGGCGGACCGGCGCCCCGCGTCGGCGAGCGGGCCCACTGCGGAGGAACTGAACGCGCAGGCCACGCGGTTGCGCAACCGCACTGCCGCAGTGACACTTCGTCCGTCGACACGAAATCCTTTCAAATTCAGCTCACCGAAATCCGCTGCGCGATCGAGCGCAGGGCGCGAGCCCGCTGTTCAATCGCCGGCCATCGCACCCCAGATCCCGGCTGTCGCCGCTTGGTCCTGCGCCGAGACTGTCGGGAATCGCGCGGAAAGCGGGAACGCGCACGGCGATCATTTCAGTCGGCGAGCAGATTTATCTGGCCGGCGAAGGCGACTCGGTCGCGGGCCGCTTCACCGTCGTGACGATTGATCCGGAAGCGGTTCTCCTGCGAGATGACGCCGGCGTCGAACAGCGGCTCGTGCTTCCGCAGTAGACGCAGAAATACAAACAGGAGATCAGGAGGATCTGTTTCAAGATCTTCCGATGCTCGTTGGCGTTCGCGGTGTGTCCGGCTTCAGCCGGACCTGCAGATCGGTAGCGCAGGGCTTCGCAATCTCCGATCGACACTCTTCAACCTGAACATTCTCCAATCCCACAATCTGCCAATCTACCAATTCCTCAGCCCAGTCGTACCCGCCAGACGGGCGAATGTTCGGAATCGCTCGAATCTCGGCGAGCACTTGATCGGAAACCATGCCGGCACCCGTCTCGGGATGCTCGTCCACCTTCACGACGCCGATGGCGCAGTCGATGCGACACTCCGGATCGCGACCGAGCGCGAAGTTGGCGATGTTGACCTTATGGCGGCCCAGCAACGTGCCGACGTCGCCGATGACGCCCGGCTGGTCATTGTTCTTGATGATGAGGAGCGTGCCTTCGAGCGGTGATTCAACGCCGACGCCATCTATCAGCACCAGGCGCAGGCTGCCGCTCGCGAAGACCGTGCCTTCCACCCAACGCTCCCCGGCGTCCGTATGCAGTTTCACGGAGATGAGGCTGGTGTAATTGCGAGCACGAGTGCTGCGCGACTCGATGAGCTCGATGCCGCGTTCGGCGGCGACCGTTCGCGCATTCACGGGTGTGACGTTGCCCGATCCCAGAATCGCCGAGAGGACGCCCTCGAGCACCGCGCTGCCGAGCAGTTGATTGTCTTCGGCAGCCAGCTCACCGTAATAACGCACGCCGATGGCGTTGATGCGCGCCTCGCCCATCTGCGCCACCACTAATCCCAGAGATCGCGCCAGCGTGAGATACGGCCGCAGCCTCTTGTACGCTTCCAACGACACCGAAGGGAAGTTGACGGCGTTGCGGATGATCCCTTCCGTGAGGAAGTCCCGGAGCGCCGCGGCGGTTTCGGTGCCGACCTGTTCCTGCGCTTCTTTGGTCGAGGCGGCGATGTGGGGCGTGGCAATGACCTGCGGCAGCATCATCAGGCGCCAGTCTTTTGGCGGCTCGGGGTCGAAGACATCAAGGCCCGCTCCCGCAACGTGCCCTTTCTCGATAGCATCGGCCAGGGCGGTCTCGTCGATCAGCTCGCCGCGCGCCGTGTTGATGATGCGGACCCCCTTCTTGCACTTCGCGAACCGCTCCGCATTGAAGAGGTGCTTCGTCGTGGGCAGCGCCGGCACGTGGAGCGAGATGTAATCGGCCCGCGCGCACAAATCATCGAGCGATACAAGCTCCACGCCAAGGGTCGCCGACATTTCTGCGGAGATAAATGGGTCGTGGGCAATCACCTTCATCTCGAATGCGTGAGCGCGGGCCGCCACTTCCTGTCCGATTCGGCCGAGCCCCACGAGTCCAAGGGTCTTTGACCGAATCTCGGCTCCCGCGAACTTCGCTTTCTCCCACTTCGAGGTCTTCATCGACGCATCGGCGGCAGGAATATTCCGTGCCATCGAGAGGATGAGGCCCATCGCGAGCTCTGCGACGCTCAAGCTGTTCGCGCCGGGCGCGTTCATGACGACGATGCCGCGCGCGGTCGCTGCCGCAACGTCTACGTTGTCAACACCCGTGCCAGCGCGCGCGATGACGCGCAACCTCGCTGCCGCGTCGATCATCTCCCGTGTCACTTTTGTGGCGCTTCTGACCACCAGCGCGTCCGCATTCTTCAAATCGACCATCAACTCGGCGGTCGGCCGTCCCTGCCGGTTGTCGATGTTCCAATCTGGCTGCTGCAGAATCTCGATGGCGGAGGCGGGAAGACCGTCGGCGATGACAATGTTCATGTAGTGATTACAGTATAATCCGTCGGCTTTTCGTGGAATGCGCTCGCACGGGACGTGAATCGCACCACGTTAGTGCAATCTGCTAATTTCTTCGGATTGTTGGAGCACGGTGCGGCTTTCGCGGCTCTTTTCAACAGGGTTTTCCACACTTTCTGTGAAGAACTTTTGTTCGCCGTGGAGTGAATTGACCTAATCAATCGTTCACGGCTTACCGTTCACCGTTTGCCGTACTCGATCAATCTCGTGCCAGCGTGAACGAAAATTTTTCAGGAGCAGCAATGAATCGTAAAGTGACAGTCGTCGGTGGGGCGGGGAACGTTGGCGCCACCGTCGCGCGCAGCATCGCTGAGAAAGAACTCGCGGACGTGGTGATCATCGACATCGCCGACCAGAAAGCCGCCGGCGTGGCGCTCGATATTCTCGAAACCTGTCCGATCATCGGCTCTGACAGCCTGGTCATCGGCGGGTCCGACTATTCCCACAGCGCAAATTCAGACGTCGTGGTCATCACCTCGGGTGTGCCGAGAAAACCTGGCATGAGTCGTGACGACTTATTGAACGTTAACTTCAACATTATGAAAGCGGTCACCGAGCAGGTGGTGAAGTACTCGCCCCACTGCATCATCGTGCCGGTGGCGAACCCGCTCGACGCGATGTGCCAGGCCGTCTACAAGCTCAGCGGGTTTCCGCGCGAGCGCGTCATCGGCATGGCGGGCGTGCTCGATTCGGCACGCATGCGCACGTTCATTGCCCAGGAGCTGAAGGTGTCGGTCGAAAACGTCCACGCGTTCGTGCTCGGCGGCCACGGCGACACGATGGTGCCGCTGCCGCGGCTATCGACGGTCGCCGGAATTCCGATCACGCAGCTTCTGTCAAAGGAACGCATCGACGCCATCAGCAAGCGCACGGCGGATGGTGGCGCGGAAATCACAAAGCTGGTCGGCACGAGCGCGTGGTATGCGCCCGGCGAGTCGGCTGCGGAGATGGTCGAGGCGATTCTCAAGGACAAGAAGAAAATTCTGCCGTGCTCGGCCTATCTCGAAGGGGAGTACGGCGTGAAGGGGCAGTTCCTCGGTGTGCCGGTCAAGCTTGGCGCGAACGGGATTGAGCAGATTATCGAGGTAAAGCTGGAAGCGGACGAGCAGGCCGCGCTGAACAAGTCCGCGGCAGCCGTAAAGGAACTGGTCGACGTTATAAAAATGTAGGCGTCTTTCACCCGCGCCCGGACTCGGCGTCGGGCGACGCTCGCCCCGAGCGCCGGAGGTGCTTCGGCGGGTCTTTGTGCCGGCCTGAATCGCTCGTGTCTGACGGGCTGAGGCGCTGAAGTACCGGTCGGCGTCGGGTCGCCGTACAGCACCATGCCGGCCCATCCCGCGCTCCTGGGCGTACCCGGGTCCGCGCCCACGCCGTGATCCGATCGCGCAATGAGCTCGTCGAGATCCGGTTGCCCCTCGCGGACGCTGCGGCGCGCCAGCGCCAGGGCTTCGCCGAGACTGGTACGCCGGATCAGGAGGGCCTCATAAAACGCCGCCGCCATGTTTTTGGCGTCTGTATCGCTGATTTTCCACAGAGGCCCCACATAGGCTGCCACACCCTGGGACAGCGCGGCGGATGCCATGCCATACACCCCGTCGTGATACCCATGCGCCGAGACTCCATCGCGCGCACCCTCGCACGCACTGCCATAAATCAGCCAGGGACGGACCTCGGCATTGGCAAGCGTTTGCTGCAGTTCGAACGCATAGAACGGGCCGTCGCTGAACATCCAGCAACTGCGCTCGGGATTGTCCGGATCGTATCGCCCGTGACCGGCGAAGTGGACGATGTCGTACTTGCGCGAGCGCAGGAGCGCCCGGAAGTCCTCCACATTCAACGGCTGATCGATGTGCTTCTTGTAGTTCGAGGGATCGATGACGCCAGGCAGGCGCTCCAGCAGCCGTGTAAAGCAGTCAGCGACATGAAACCCCTCGAGGGCACCAGCGCCGGAGAGTTCCGTTCCGGTGCCCGTTACCGAAGGTGCCACGACGAGCAGGCGAAGCGGACCCTGACGGGTGTTCGTCGACCATCGCGGCGCACTGCCCGATTCGGTGATGACCTGACGCCCGATGGCAAACCGGTCAACGAGCCAGCCGTGCCGATCGCGGAGGAGCTCCCAGGGATAGCGCATCAGCGCGCGCGGCATCTGCAGGACGAGGTGCACCGCGCGATCGCCCGACGGTCTGAGCTCCGCGAGATGATCGCTGATGCCGAACAGTACATCGTCGCCGAGCAGGCTGCCGCATCGAGCCAGGCGTTGCAGCGTCCGCACAGGCTGGGCGTCGACGTCGCCGCCGATGTTCCCGATTTCCTCGAGCACTTTGCTGAGCCGTGCGCGCGTGATCTGGTTATTACGTTCCACGACCGTCGCCGATCGGTCCAGCGATGACAACCTGACGCAATAGTTCACGATCGTGTCGTCCGATTTGCGGTGGGCCGGCAGGTGAGCTGGATCGGAAGCGCCAGCGCGTGGCACGGGGTCGTCATCGGCAGGATCGATTGTCAGGAACAACGCATCGGGTGCCGATAAGCGCGCGCAACTGGTCGGCATGCCTGCCTGTCAGCGCCGCGGCGCCGGCAAGACGGCGCATCAGCTGGTACCGGGCCTCCAGCGGCGCCGCGGTCAACTGGGACTCGACCAGGCGCCAGAGCATGCGCGCGTGGTGCTTGATGAGATCGACGGCAGTCAAAAGCGCGGTCCAATGAAGGTCGCGGCTGAACCGCAGCTCGAGGTAATTCGATTCGGCAAGCTTGTCGAGATCGACTGGACGGTACAGCGCCAGGCCGCACCGCGACGCCAGCGGCCAGACCGCCACAATCGCTGGCTGCGGCGCATCGACCGCGAACGAGGTCGGCGACCCGTTTTGCGAGTCGTCCGAGCTGTTTCGCCGCTTCGATGCCGTCCAACGCGTCGGCCAGCTCGCGCGCGGCTGCGCCCGTGAACCGTTCCCGCGATTGCTCGATGATCGCCGCCCACGCCTCTGGATCGCGGACTCGCTCGGGATTGGCCGGATCGCTGAACAGCGCGCGAACGCTAGCATCCACGCCGGCATGCTCCGGTATCTTTGCAGCGGGCGTTTCATCGGCGACAACGGCGAGCAATCGTTCGACGCCGGCGCGGCATGCGGCAATCTCGTTCGCGATTCGACGATAGGCCTCTGCCCGCGGACCGGTTGCGCCGAGCTTCCGAGCCGTCGACTCATGACACGGAGCGTCCGCGAAAGCGATGGATACGGCATGCCCGGGACAGCGTCGACGGCCCACCGTGCGACTGCTTCGTTCGCAGCGACCTTGAGCGCCGTCACGATCGCCATTGATACTTGGCTGAGGTCGTAGCTCCACGATTGCTCGAGCGCCTTCGTGTGGTCTTTTACGACCATTTCCCTGGCCCGCCAAATGACGTCGTTGCTCAGCCATTGCAGATAGACAACGCTGAACGTGTCGAGTCCCTGCGCAACGGGTACAAGCGCTTCGAGGTCAATGGCGGACACCGTCACCGGCGCTTTACCCATGGTGCTCGTGTAGTGCTCGGAGAGAAGGGACACCGATTCTTTGGCAAGCATCAGCCCTTGTGGGTCCACGGCCGACTGCCACCGTGGGGCCTCGACCGCCGCGGAATTCGCCACGAGCTCCTGCCACCGACGAAGGAAACGCGCGTACAGGCCAGTGGGGGAGGGGGCCACTGTTCTCGCGGTCGTCGGGCTGGATGCCGAGCAACAGATCGAGCACGCCACGCAGTTCGTAGGCTACCTCCATGAACTGCATCGCATACATGTCGCAGGCAAGCAGGACGAGGCGCCTGGCGCCGTCAGGCGGAAACGCCGCCTTCAGCGTCGCGCTGAGCTCGTGCAGTTCGATGGCATCGTTCGTCGCACGGTCGTCGCAGATGGCGAACAGACGGGCTGCGTCGAACGGCGGGCGTCCCACGACCGAATCGGAGTCCATGATGCCGAGGCCAGCCATCACGAGGAGGTAGCGGCGCGCCGGGCAGGCGTCGAACGCCCAAAGCAGAAACTGCTCGAGCGTCTCCGGATCGCCGCTGTTGACGGCGCCGAGAAACTCCGCTTCCGCCTGCTCCCCATGGCGCAATGCGACTCGTTGCGCGCCCGATTCAAGGTCGAGGTAAACGGCGGCGGACATGGCCTTGCTGCCGCCCACTTGCTGGATTTCGTTGAGCGCGGCGACGAACGGATCCTGGTCGCCGGTCCTGTTGAAGTGGCCGCAGAGATAGAACAGTGCTGCCCACTCCTGGATGGCGGGCTGCCCGCTGTCCTGCGCGGTCTCGTCAGACATCAGAACAACCGACCCAGCTTCGCTTCGCGGCTTGCGAACAGCTGCGGGGTTTGCGGCAGTGACGGTGCGGGAAGCTTTTGCCGGATGGCATCGTGCAGCGCCCGAGGCGTGGTGATGCGCGCATCCTGCAGCGCGTCGATCGCCACCCGCGTCAAGGCCCCGTTCGGCCGCCCGTTGAACGACGTGTCGTAGCTGAACTCGGTGTCCTGACAACCCGAAAACAACACCGCCGGATACCGTAACTTCGTGGGGGCAGGAGTGTTAATCGCTCGATCGATCGCACGCTCGAACATACGGTTCCCGCGGGCGAACATGTATGGAGGAAGAAACCGGGCCTTCACCGGTGCCTGGTCCGGTTCTGCCGGCGCGGATGCATACCTGGCGACCGACCCGGAATGACACGAGTCGGCGACCACATAAATGCGTGCCCCCGCGGCCTTGCCGTTAAAAAGGTCGTGCAACTCGTCGTCGAGCAGATACTGTTCTTTCATGACGTCGTAAGGACACATCATTTCATCGCGTGCGTCCGGTTCATCGCGGTCGTCGTCGGGCAGCCACGAGCCGTGGCCGGAAAACGTGAACACGAGACAATCCGTGTCGGTCGCCTGCCCTATCGTAGTTTTCAGGGCTTCCACGATTCGCGCGCGGGTCGCCTCACGATCGAGGAGGGCGTCAACAAGGTATCCTCGTCGTTCGAGTAGCTCGCGCCAGTCGTTAGCGTCATTGACGCAGCCGGCGAGGTCCATGTTCGTGCCGGGGTAGTTGTTGATGCCCACACAGAGTGCGCGGTTGGCCATAGTGACGAATCATTCTAACGTGCCCGCGATTCGTTATAATCCGCGGGTTTCAATCAGGAGGTAGCGATGGCGAAGCGAGCGTTGTTAATCGGCATCAACAAATATCAAATACCTGGCGCCGATCTTAGAGGGTGCGTCAACGACGTCAAGGATTTGAGCGCGGCGCTGACCGAGTTCTACGGTTTCAAGAAGCCCGACATCAAGATTCTGCTCGACGGCGCTGCGACGCAGAAGGCGATGCAGGCTGGGATTACGGCCCTCGTGCGCGGGGCGAAGAAGGGAGACATCCTTGTGCTCCACTACTCCGGCCATGGGTCGAACGTGCCAGACGACGAAAAGAACAGGGATGAGGCCGACGGTCGTGACGAGATTCTCTGCCCGACGGATCTCAACTGGGACAAGCCTTTCCGCGACGACTGGTTGCGGACCACGTTCGACAAGTTGCCCGCCGGTGTGAGTTTTACCACCATCATGGACTGTTGCCATTCCGGAACGAATACGCGTGCCATAGAGCCGCCGGACGTGAAAGTGAAACAGCGTTACCTTCCGAGCCCTTGGGGCCTGGCCGCAGCCGAGTCACATCGAGGTTTGCCGAAGAGCGTGAGCAGCGAGCTCCGCCGCTCGTCGCGCGCGGTCCGCAAAGCGAAGGATATTGTCAACGCGGAGCTCCCCGAGGTGCTCATCACCGGGTGCCGCGACACGCAGACGTCGGCAGATGCGTTCATCAACGGCCGGTTCAACGGTGCCCTTACGTTCGCGCTGGTCGAAGCGATTCGCAAGAGCAAAGGGCGTCTGACGTACCGGCAGTTGCACGATCGTGCCGCGGACGTGCTGAAAGCCAAGAAGTTCGAGCAGGTGCCGCAGCTCGAGGGACGGGCCTCTCAATTCGAGACGCCCCTCTTCTCAGCGTGAACGTTGTCCGCAGCGTGCGGCCGTGATTGCAAGGAGATAAGTCATGTCGAGACCAGATCAGTCCCTCGCGTTCCTGCGACAGTTCGGATTCAGCGTGTTTCGGTTTCCGAGGGCTTCGGCCCAGCCGCTCGAGCTCATGCACAGAGAGGGTAAGGATCTCAGCCGGCTCGGAATGCTGCCAGATTTGGTCGAGCCCGGAGCGGTCAAGTCGCTCGAGGTCCGCCGTGAAGCCAGCCCCGGCATCGATATCGAGGGGAAGGAGACGAGCCGCGTCAACGTCACCATTGGGCTCAGCATCCTCGGATCGTTCATCGGTGCCCTCGGCGGCGGAAAGCTGGGGCTTGACGTAGGTTTCAAGAACGCCCGGACCGTCACGTTCGAGTACACCGGTGTGATGGAGGACGCCATAGACATTCTGGCGGTTGAAAAGTTCATCAAGGCAGGGAAGATCAGTCCTTTGATTCCCGCCGGGACGTTGGAGAAACTGCTTGACGATGAGGTGTACGTCCTGACCTCAGTGCTCAAGACCAGGAAGATCGTCGTGACGGCTCACGGCGAAGGAGGTACGGACGTAGCGGTCGACGTCCCGGTCATTCGCCAGGCAGTGGGCGCCAACTTGAAGGTGGATGCCGCCAAGACCCGGGACTCGCGAATAGCCTTCGAGGGTCCGGTTGCCGTCGCGTTCGCTTTTCAGGCTGTCCAGCTTGTCTTCGACGATTCCGGCGAGTTCCTGACGACGCAGCAGATCCCGGCAGGTGAGGCCGCGGCTCGAGCCTTGAAGCCGGCTGCGCTGGGCGGGCCGGGTCGTGGTCCGGTGTTCCTGGAAACTCGCGGCGCATTTGTCCGCACATCGGAGTAGGGCACATGAACGACAAACGCCTGACGATTGTTCTGTATGGATGCGACCGGAATATCTGGAGCGGGGGGCCGCTGCAGCTGCAGATCACGGACGTGTTTGCCGCGGGCGGTCCCAAGCCGCTATATGAGGGACGTAGCGAGGCCGCGACCATCGAGCTGCGACTGGAGCTGCCCTTCGATGCCGGTCAGGTTTACGGGTTCACGTTTTCGGCCCCCGGGCATCGCCCCGCGTGGCAGCTCGTGCGCAGGCTCGACTTCATTCGCGCAGGTGGAAAGGTGGAGGGGGACGACCTCATCCTCCGCCTGATGCTGGTCCCCGATTCCCCGGGCACGACGGATCTTCCGAAGGCGTTCGATCAGCTGCGGCAGATCGCGTCACCCTTCGCGGCTTCCGGTGTCGGCATCACAGCCGAGGTGTACGAAGGGCTGGACGTCGCCGCCAAGATGGCGTTCCTGAATCTGGAAGCCAAACTGCGTGAGACGTCGCTTAACGGATCGCCGCTGATGACATTCGTCAAGGGTGTGAGCCATGTCGCCGTGGATCGCGTGTTTGTTCTCTTCGATCCCGCATTGAAACTGCTTATGCCACGTGCGAGCGATTTTGCCGACGCGCCCGGCCACAAAGCGCCCAAAAGCCTTCCGCATCTGCCGGATCATCCCGATAGTTGGAAGCACGTAGGTTTTTCCGAAGGCAACATCCAACTGTCGTTTTCGAAGGACGCTGCGCTGATCGGTGGCGCGTCATCGAATGTCCATTCTGCGGACGTGGACATCGACCTTGGGCGCGGGCTGGCGCACGCCAAGGAGTGGCTCGAGAACAATGTCTTCAAGCCTGGCCATAAGACGAATCAGGCGCTGGTCTATGGGCTGTTGTACGCCCAGGGCATCCTCCCGCGATACACCCTCGACCCGATGCCCGCGACGACGCGCTCCGTGCCGACGCTCACGCTGAAGCGCGTCGCGCAGAAGCGCCGTCCCGCCCGCCGAAAGCCATCTCGCCGGCCAGCCGGGGCCACGACGACAAAGCGCAAGAAATCACGGGCGTAAGGCGAAGCGACTATGCCCGTCGTATTGAATGCGTCCGGCTGGAAGATCCGATCGGCAGGAGTCTCGCGAGGCGTCGGAAGGTCAGACGACGCGGCGCTGCCGGGTCTGCGGTCAGACTTTCTGACCGGCGCGTCCGATGTCACCGAAGAGGTCATTCTCGAGACGGTGCCACGGACGCGAGGCTCGGACATCAGCGCGGGCGCCCTCGATCTCACGTGCGATGTGGGCTCGAACCACACTGCAATGCTCGCGATCCGGTTGCCATCAGGCGCGCTCACATTTCACCCTCCGTTGCCGGTGACCAGTCGAAGCGCACGCGGTTCGTCCAAGGCGAGATTCCAGGTCGAAATCAGGAGGCCCGCTACGCGCGGCCTAATCGGGCAGGTCGTCAAGGCCATCATCATCGAAGTAGCGAAGCTGGGGCTCGACAAGGGTGTAAGCCTGGCACTGCCAAAGCTCGCAGAAGCTTTCGAGAAAGCCGCGTGGAAGAAACTGTCGTTGAAGGAGGGCTGGGTACGGGTCACCAAAGAAACACTGGCGACAGGCGTGCTCGAAACCGTCAAGCCTGCTTCTTCCGGGCGGTCGCTTCTTCTGATCCACGGAACGTTTTCCAGTGCGGCCACTGAGTTCTGCGCGCTCGGCGGTTCGGCGTTTTTCGAGCGCATGGAGGCAACGTACGGCGATCGCATCTATGCGTTCAACCATTTCAGTGTCAGTCGAACGCCCGAGCAGAATGCCCGCATGATGCTGGAGAGCCTGCCCGACCAGACGACGCCGTTCGATGTCGTTGCGCATGCGCGCGGTGGTCTCGTCCTTCGCAATCTCGTCGAGCGATCAGCTCAGCTCGGCGCGCACGCACGCCGTTTCAAACTCGGTCGCGCGGTACTCGTGGCATGTCCGAATGAGGGGACGCCGTTAGCGACGCCCAGGCGCTGGGAAGACACCATTGGATGGGTTGCCAACCTCCTCGAAATGCTGCCAGACAATCCGCTCACGACGGGAGCGTCGTTCGTCGCGAATGGCCTGGTGTGGGCGGCCAATCATGCTTCGGGCGATCTGCCCGGATTGCACGCGATGGATGGCGACGGCGAGTTGATCGCCGCCATCCAGGAGCCCCCCGGGCCGCCGGCCGACGCATATTCGGCTCTCGTCGCCAATTACCATCCAACCGGAGACAAGCTTCGACGGCTGATGGATGCCGGGATCGACCAGTTTTTCAATGCGGCCAACGATCTCGTCGTTCCGACGGAGGGTGGGTGGCGCATCGATCGGTCCGCGGCGGGACACGTTCCCGCTTCCCGCATCGGGTGTTTCGGGCCCGGCGGCAATTTGCCAGCGGATTCTGTCACGCACAACACGTTTTATTCACAGCCGGCGACAATCGACTTTCTCGTGAACGGCCTTCTGGGCAGGCCACACGACCTCGATCGCATCGATCCGCGAAAGCGTTTGCCCGATCGCCGGTTGTTGCGCGGAGCCGCAGCCGCCCTTGGGAATGAGAAGGGTTTGCGCCCGGGTACGACGGCAGCCGCGAAGCAGAGTAAAGGCGGGAAAGAGTCACCGCTGCGGATCACCGTGACCAATGGCGATCTCACCTACATCGCCGAACCCCTGCTGATCGGCCACTACCGGTCCGCGAAGCTAAGTGGCGCCGAGGCGGTGATGGACCGCGCGATCGGACACGCGATGAGCGCTTCGCTCGAGCGCGGACTGTACCCGACTGCGGCCGACACTCACCAGGTGTTCGTCAATACAAAGCAGAATACTGAGAATCCGTGGCAACTGCCGCGGCCCGCAGCGGTGATTGTTGCCGGGCTGGGCCCCGAAGGAGAGTTGCGAGGATCCGATCTGGTGAAGACGGTGCGCCAGTCGGTCATCGCATGGGGACAGCGGTTGACGGAGCTACCAAAGGTTCCCGCCGTATTCTCGCTGGCCACGACACTTCTCGGGAGTGGCGGAGCTGGGATCACCGCCGGTCAGGCGGCGCAGCTTATCGCGCAGGGTGTGCGTGAAGCGAACGACCAGATGTCGGGGAAGCGTAGTGAGAGACGTCGATGGCCCTGCGTGGGAGAGCTCCAGATCATTGAGTTGTACCTCGACCGCGCAACCGAGGCTTGGCGTTCACTTCAGGAACTGGAAAAGGCGTCACCCGCGCTCTTCAGCGTCAGCCCTGTAATCGAGGAGGGAATTGGCGCGCTGCGCCGTCCGCCCGATGGCGGATATCGTGGAGCGGAGTACGATTTCATCAGCGCGCTCGTGCACAAGAGCGAGGACAACGAGGATCGGATCATCTATACCATCGACACCAAGCGCGCCCGCAGCGAAGTCCGCGCACAGGCCGCACAGTTGCCGCTCATTCGGAACCTGGTGTCGACGGCATCGAACAGCGCGAACACGGATACTCAGATAGGCCGCACGCTCTTCAGCCTCCTCGTGCCGGTTGATCTGGAGCCGTTCATGGGAAGCAGCTCCGCGACCGTCATTCAACTGGATAGTGGGACAGCCGCAATTCCGTGGGAGCTGCTGGATTCGGTGACTCCCGGCAGTGGTGACGACCGCCCATGGGCGATTCGCACGAAGCTGCTCCGCAAGCTGCGGACCGATGGGTCTGTCGGCGCAGTCAACGATGCGTCCGCTGACGACAGCGTGCTCGTCATTGGCGATCCGGCATGCGACCGTAACCGTTATGCGCGACTCTTCGGCGCCCGCAGAGAAGCGATGGCTGTCGCCGAGTGCCTCAGTCCGCAGCGATCCCCTCGGGGTGCGCGGCTGCGCGAGACGGTTCCTCATGTGACGGCCCTTGTCAGCCCGCAGGACTACGACGGTACGGAGCCGGATGCGAATGCCGTCCTCAACGCCACGATGAGCCGTGCGTGGCGTATCATCCACATCGCCGGCCACGGCGAACCTCCGCTCCTGACAGGACCGAACAGGTCGCCGCGCGGCGTCGTCCTGTCGAATGAGTCGTATCTCGGTCCGGCGGAGATCGGCGCCCTCCGGGTCATTCCCGAACTCGTTTTCGTCAACTGCTGTCACCTTGCGAGCTCGGATGACAGTCTGCTGCTCAAACCAAGCACGTACGATCGCGCGCAATTTGCGTCGGGTGTGGCAGAAGCGCTCATCAAGGCCGGTGTGCGCTGCGTCGTGGCCGCCGGTTGGGCAATCGATGACGACGCCGCGTCCGTGTTTGCGACGACGTTCTACGCAAGGCTGCTGGACGGTTCGAGATTCATCGACGCGGTTCACGCTGCCCGTTCGGCAGCGCGTGAACTTGGCGGCAATACCTGGGCGGCCTACCAGTGTTATGGCGATCCCGACTGGCAATACCGGCGCGGGACAGGTGATGCGCAAAGGCCTTCGCCGCCACCACCGTCCGAGGAACTCGCCGGCATCCCGTCGGTTTTCGCCCTCGTGCTGACCTTGAAGACGCTGGCGGTGAAGAGTGAGTTCCAGAATGCTGATCGCGCGGAACAGGCAGCCCGCCTTGAGTATCTGGAACATTCAGCCGAACGTCTGTGGCGGAACAACGGTGAAGTGGCAGAGGCCTTCGGAAACGCGTGGGCCAAGGCCGGAAACTTCGACAACGCCATCACCTGGTACGACCGCGCGCGTGTCGCGCCAGATAGCACGGCATCACTTGCAGCCATCGAGCAGCTCGCCAATCTGAAAGTCAGGCGCGCCTGCGAGGATGTGACAGCGCTGACTACCCGCAACAAATCTGCCCAGCAGAAGGCGCGCAAGGAAATTACCGACGCGATGGCGCTCATGGACACACTGCTCTCTGTCGGCGCCACGGTCGAGCGCGAGAGCCTCTACGGCTCCGCCTACAAGCGCCTCGCATTAATCGAGGCTGCAGCAGGACGGGAGGACGAGGAGATCGAAGCAATCTCGAGGATGAGGGACCACTACAAAGCGGCAGAACAGATCGCGCGCTCGGACGATGCGAATGGAAAGGTCAACCTGTACTACCCTGTAATGAACCGGATCGCCGCACAACTCGCGCTCGAAGCGGGCACAGGGCGAGCGTTATCTCACGACGGAGAGACGCTCGCCGCTGTTCAGCGGTCCATGGCGGATGCGCCAGTCGATTTCTGGTCGGTTGTCGGCCAGACTGAGCTGAAGATGTACGCGTCTCTCTTCGGCGGCACGCTCGAGAAAGACCTCAGGCGGCTCACTGAGGATTTCAAAGATCATCACAGTCGTGTGAGTGCGCCAAAGCGGTGGGCGTCGGTTCTCGATAGCGCATCCTTTGTGCTGCTGAAGTACAAAAGCCGGGCGAAGAGAGGCGAGGCGGCGGCCGCAGGCCGGCTGCTTGAACAACTGGCCGAGTTGGCGGGCCGTAAGGGTCCCTCTAGCAGGGCCTCTCGTTCACGGTCCGCGAAGCGCGGAAAACGACGCTGACGTATCGCAAGCGAGGTGTGTATGCGGATGAGTGAAGGGTTCCCGTTGTTTTCGCTGACCTTTGACGAGGAGGGCGCACTGCAGTCGCAGGATGAGTTCGACGCGCTCATCGAACGGGCGAAGGCGAAGCCCCGGGCGACCGACGTCATTTTTCTGGCCCACGGCTTTCGAAATGACGTCGGTGATGCCACGACGCTGTACGACGAGTTCCTGAAGACTTTCAGGTTGCACTTCACGCGCCCCGAGTTCGCTGACCTGGCGGCGCGGCGTTTCGTCGTCGCCGGAGTGTACTGGCCGTCGAAGCCTTTCAAGGAAACCTACACCGCCACGAGCGCCACCCGTGGACTGCAGGACAAGTCGGGCATGATGGCGGACGCGAAGAAACAACTCCAGGATTTCAAGAAGCACGACGCCACCGCGGCTCAACGTGCGAAGCTCGAGAAGGCGATCCGCCTGCTTCCGAAGCTGGAAGGGAATCCCAAAGCGCAAGATGACTTTGTGGCGCTCGTGCTGTCGCTTCTCGATGATTCACCTGCCGACAAGACTGAGGGGCTGGCGCAGATCCGCAAGCGTTCGGGATCGGAGTTGTTAGCGCGCCTGGGCGCTGGCGCGCCGGAGGGCACTCGAGGGATCGGCGGCTGGTTCAGCGGCATCGCGGGCAGCGTAGGGCAGTTCCTGAATCTGACGACGTGGTACGTGATGAAGGATCGGTCGGGTGTTGTCGGGAGCGTTGGCGTGGCCCCAGCGGTTCGAGCGCTCAATAAGAGCAGTCCCGATCTTCGGATCCATCTCGTGGGCCACAGCCTCGGTGGCCGGCTCATGGCGAGTTGCGCCAAGGCGCTGAGCGAGAAGCCGACGCTTCAGGTCGACTCGCTGATGCTACTCGAAGCGGCGTTTTCGCATTTCGGCTTCAGCGATGACAACGGACACGGCGCGTCGGGATTCTTCCGGGACGTTGTCGTGAAGCAAGTTGTGAAGGGGCCCTTCCTTTCGACGTTCTCAAAGGAGGACACGGTCGTCGGAAACGCCTACGCCATCATGTCGCGCCTTGCGTTCGACAACACCAGAGAGATAGGCGACGCGTCTGACGAATTCGGAGGCATTGGCCGGAACGGGCCGCTGAAGACAAAGGAAGTGGCGAACTTCCCATTCAACAAACCTGGAACGGCGTACAAATACAAGCCGGGGGTGATCAACAACCTCGACGGATCGGGAGGGTTCATCAAGGAGCACGGCGACGTGATGAACGAAGCCGTCACCTATGCGTTTGCGTCTGCTTGCTTGCCACATTGGAGCCCGTATGCTGACCGCAGAGCAGTTGCAATCAGTCATGCCGGCTGTCCCGGCGAAGAGGCGAGATACGCTCCTGCCGTTCTTGCAGGCGGCGATGACCGAGTTCGCGATCGAGGCGCCTCCACGCATGGCGGCCTTCCTTGCGCAATTAGCCCACGAGTCCGGACAGTTCCGATTCATGGAAGAGATCTGGGGGCCGACTCCGGCGCAGCGCCGGTACGAGCCCGTCAGCACATTGGCGACAACCCTCGGAAACAGCGAGGCGGGCGACGGCAAGCGGTTCAAGGGGCGCGGCCCAATCCAGATTACAGGGCGCGCCAATTATCGGCGCTTCGGCGACCTCCTGGGCACCGACCTCGTCGACGGATCCGGCACGTGCCGCGCTGCCCGAGTTGGCGTTCAGAATTGCCGGGCTGTTCTGGTCGAAGAAGGGGCTCAATGAGCTCGCCGACCGAGCCACTCCAGATGCGTTCCGCGAGATCACCAGACGCATCAACGGAGGGTTCAACGGCCTCGAGGAGCGGCAGAAGTTTTACGCTGTCGCGCGGACCGTGCTGGGAGTTGTCGACGGACCCATCACGCGAGATGCGGAGCGGGACGTCCGGGACGCGGCCGATGAGCCGGTATTCGAGCGCGGACAGGAAGCGATTCGCCGCCACCTCCCGCGAAGACGTAAGACGAGAGAAGCCGGCCGTGCGCAAAGCCAAAACAAAACCGCGCGCCAGGGCCAGGACAAAGAGCAGGACGAAGAAGAAAAGGAATCTGAGCAGTAGCGGATGGCGGCGTGTCGTGTTAAGGTGCGGCCGACAAAGACACGCGTGGAGGTCCCATGGCATTCGAACCCATCTTCCAGCCTTTGAAATTTCGCAATCTGACCGTCAAGAACCGCATTTTCCGGTCGAACGTCGCGGGCCGGTTCGACAACTACGACGGTTCGGGTAGTCAGACCCGCATCAACTGGGAAGTCAAGTTCGCGAAAGGCGGCGTGGGCGCCATCATCTCCTCGTTCGTTCCTGTGCTTCTGCGGGGCCGCATCGTTCCGAACTACGCGATGATCGATCACGATCGGCACATCCCGTTCTGGCGCGCCGTGGGCAATGCGGTTCACGAGTACGACTGCCGCTTTATCCTTCAGTTGAGCCACGGCGGCCGTCAGCGCGATATCCAGGGAATCGAGTATCCGACCGGTCTTAGCTCGACATCGAAGCCGGACCCGTCCCACGGCTTCCAGTGCGAAGCGATGACGGTCGATCAGATCCGCGCCGCCGTGGATGCCTTCGCGGAAGGCGCGCGTCGAGCGCGGGAGGCCGGCCTCGACGGCGTCGAGCTGCACGGCGCCAATGGGTACCTCATCACGCAGTTCCTGAGCTCGGCCATCAACGATCGGAAGGATGATTACGGCGGCCCTCTCGAGAATCGCGCCCGGTTTGTCCTCGAGGTGGTGCGCGCGATCCGGAAGAAGGTCGGGAACGACTTCCATCTGCAGATGAAGATCAGCGTGCAGGAGAACTGCGACGCCGTTTCCTTCTTCAACATCGGTCCGTCGGGGAATACCGCTGCGGAATCGGCACAGGTGTGCAAATGGCTCGTCGAAGCGGGCGTCGATGCGATTCATGCATCCACCGGCGGGTTTTTCCCGCACCCGCAGAATCCGGCTGGCCGCGATCTGCCAGTGGATCAGCTGGTGAAAACCTACGACTCGATGATCTCCAGCGGTGACGGCGCCTTTCGCAACTACCTCATGTTCCGGACGACGCCAGACCTGGTCCGCCGCGAGTGGCAGAAGACCGTGCCGAAGCCCGAGGAGATCGAAGGGCTCAATCTTCCCGACGCGCGACGCGTGAAGGAAGCGGTGTCGGTTCCGGTGATCTGCACCGGCGGATTTCAGACCGCGTCGTTCATCACCGCGGCCCTCGAGCGGGGCGACTGCGACGCCGTGAGCATCGCTCGCCCGCTGATTGCCAACAACGATCTCGTGGAGATATTCCGCCGAGGCCAGGATCGCGCCGACCGGCCCTGCACGTATTGCAACAAGTGTCTCGTGAACGTGGTCGAGAATCCGCTCGGCTGCTACGAGGAAGAGCGATTTCCGTCTCGCGAAGCGATGATCGCCGAGATCATGTCCGTGTTCACGCCGCAGCAGTTTCACTGACGACGCCACGGAGAGAATCACATGGCAGACGAATTTTTTGACAAGCTCGGAGACCTTCTCAAGAAGAAGCCATGGTATGAGCTGCCGCGCTTACTGGCGGATGGCCGGCTGGTTCAAATGCGCACCGAGTTGCGCAAGAAGAACCTTCACGACACCGAAGAACCGCCCGAGCCCCGCCAGGAGATTCCGGCCAATCTCGATCCGGCCATCCGGAACCAGCGATCGGTCGACGGCACGCTCAACGATCTGAACTTCCCGAAAATGGGATCGACCGGCCGTCGTTTCGGGCGCAACTTCGCGCTCGAGCACACATTCCCGGACACGGCGAAGCTGCTGATTCCCAACCCCCGCGTGGTCAGCAGGGAACTGATGACCCGCGACACGTTCAAGCCCGCGAGCATTCTGAACCTCGTGGCCGGCGCATGGCTGCAGTTCATGGTGCACGACTGGTTCGTCCATGCGAGATCGAAGACCGAGTTCATCGATATCCCCACGCCACCGGGAGACGACTACGGCGAGCCGAACGTCCGGGTGCCGCGAAGCGTACCCGACCCGGCGCCCCACGGATCGAAACGTCCCGCCGGCCTACGCCAACCTGAATAGCCACTGGTGGGACGCGTCACAGATCTACGGTGGCGATCCGGCCACGTCGGCAAAGCTCCGGACGAAGATCGGCGGGAAGCTCCGGCTCGAGCCGACCGGGCTGTTGCCCACCGATCCGGACACGGGCCTGAGTTTTACCGGATTCACGGATAACTGGTGGGTCGGGCTCGCGATGCTCCACACGCTGTTCACGCAGGAGCACAACTATCTGTGCGACCTGCTGGCGCACGAGCATCCGGACTGGAACGACGACCAGCTCTTCGCCCGTGCACGGCTGATCAACTCGGCGCTGATGGTCAAGATCCACATCGTCGAGTGGACTCCGGCGATCGTGCCGCACCCGACCATTGCGAGGGCCATGCAGGTGGTGTGGTCCGGCCTCGCGGGTGAGGAGCTCCAGGACGCGCTTGCAGTTCCTCGACGATCAGGAGTTCACAGGCGGCATCGTCGGATCGCGGGCGGACCATCACAGCGCACCGTACTCGCTGACGGAGGAGTTCGTCGCCGTCTATCGGATGCACCCGCTGATTCCCGATGAGGTCGCGTTCCATTCGCTCGCGACCGGTGGTCTGCTCCAGAAGCGGCCGCTCGCCGAGCTCGCGGGACGCAAGACGCCCGCGATTTTCGAGCATCTGACGATGCCCGATCTCTTCTATTCGTTCGGGACGTGCCATCCCGGCGCAGTGACGCTCCACAACTTCCCGCGCACGCTTCAGAACCTTCGGCGTGATGACGGCGAGCATCTCGATCTCGCGGCTGTGGACATCCTGCGAGATCGGGAACGCGGCGTGCCGCGCTATAACCAGTTCCGCCGCCTGTTGCACAAAGGACCGGTGAAATCGTTCGACGAGCTTACCGAGAACGCGGAATGGCGCAAGCAGATCAAGGAGGTCTACAACAACGATCTGGAAAGCGTGGACCTGATGACCGGCCTGTACGCCGAGCCGCTTCCTGCGGGCTTCGGGTTCAGCGAGACGGCGTTTCGCGTCTTCCTGCTGATGGCCTCGCGCAGGCTCAAGAGCGATCGCTTTTTCACCGACGATTACCGTGCCGAGGTCTACGGGGAGTTCGGACTCGACTACATCCGCAAGAACACCATGCTGAGCGTCCTGCGCCGCCATTACCCGCAGCTCGCACCAGCACTGGCAGGCGTGAAAAACGCCTTCGAACCATGGACGGCTATCAAGGGGCCGGCGGTCACGCCCTGAACGGAGATGCGCTACGAGCGTCGCCACGGCAGCCGAGCGAGAACCTTGATGCAGCGGCTCCCTGCGTGGGCGCGCTGGAGCACGATCACCGGCAAGGTATTGATCGGACTCCTTGCGGCGGCCACGGTTGTCACGCTGTGGGTGGTCGTCTCGATGAACAGCGACAGCCCGGTTGTCTACGATGAAATCACCGAGCACTTCAAGTACGGTTCGATCGGCAGCGAGCCCGGCGGTTCGCTCCTTCGCCTGGTAGGCGGATCGCTGCCGCCGTACTGGATCTTCAGGGCTCTCCCAGCCATTTGCCCAGAGAAGCTGCCGGGCGGGTTCGCATCGGTGGGTCTCCTGACCGAGCCCGGAAAAGATCTGCCCATCGGGGTGTCGCACCGCCGGCGTTTCGGCGTCGATCAGGTCGGATTCAACTGCGCGCTTTGCCATACGGGGACCGTGCGCGATGCGCCTGACGCGCCGCCGCGCATCGTCCTGGGCATGCCTGCCCAACAACTCGACCTCCGGCCCCTCGTCACGTTCGTGCTGGAGTGCTCGCTGGACAGCCGGCTGACCAGGGAAAACGTGCTGGCGCAGGTCGAAGAGATGGGCGGGGGCGGGCCGTCGCTGTTCGAGCGCCTGCTGCTGCGCTTCGTCCTGCTGGATCGGCTGAGGAATCAAGTGCTCGAATTCCAATCGCGGATTGCGCCGGTGCTCGGCGATCGGGTGCCGCCTTGGGGACGCGGTCGAGTCGACACATTCAATCCGTACAAGTCCCTTCAGTTCAACTGGTCCCTCGATCGGCTGCCGCCATCCGAACTGATTGGCGCCACGGACTATCCGTCCTTGTGGAACCAGGCGCCGCGCGAAGGCATGCACTTGCACTGGGACGGCGACAACGACTCGGTGGACGAGCGGAATCTCAGCGCGGCGCTCGGCGCCGGCGTGACACCAGTCACAGTCGATCATGCGGGGATAAAGCGTGTTCGCGACTGGATCTGGAAACTGCCGCCCCCGAAGTATCCGTATTCCATCAACCAGACGCTCGCCGCTGCAGGAGCGCCGTTGTACGCGACGCACTGCCTGAACTGCCACGCCGACAATCGGTTCCGCGACGGAGTGATTGCTCCCGGGACGCGCGTCGGCCAGGTGGTGCCAATCGCCGACATTGGCACCGATCGCCATCGTCTTGATTCGTATACCGACGAATTCGCGGCAAATCAGTACGCGTTGTATCCGGACTCGCCGTACCGCTTCACCCATTTCAGAAAGACCGAGGGATACGCGAATCATCCCCTGGACGGCATCTGGTTGCGAGGACCGTTTCTTCACAACGGCTCCGTGCCCACACTTCGCGCGCTCCTCGATCCTCCTGAGATTCGGCCGAAGATGTTCTACCGGGGCTATGACGTGTTCGACCAGACGAACGTGGGATTCGTATCTGATGTTCCGCAGGCCGGCGGCCAGACCTTTACGAGGGTCGACACGACCGTGCCAGGCAACGGCAACGGCGGACACGTGTACGGCACGATGCTCTCCGACGCGGACAAGGCTGCGCTGGTCGAGTACATGAAGACATTCTGAGGAGGAGATCCGGCATGAGTCGCGTACCCAGCAGGCTTCAGCGCCTCTGGACGGTTGTCGCGATTGTCGCGATCGCGGTGTTTGCGATCGCCGGCATTGTTGCGTACGTGAAGCTCTACCGGTCACAGCCCGCGCGCGTCTTCGCTTCAGACGAGGATCATTTCCTGTTCGGCTCGACAGGCACCGAACGCGAGCATGGCATTCCGTACTGGATCTGGCTCGTCTTGCCGCGCATCTTCCCGGAGCATCTGCCGCGTCCGGGTGGATATGCGGCGCTTGGGGTCGCGAGCCGGCAGGGCGAGGAGATGCCGGTCGGATTTTCGAAGCTCACCATTGGCTATCCTCGTGTGGGCACCAACTGCGCGCTTTGCCATACGGCTCGATGGCGCGTACGTCCCGGGGCACCGTCGACGATCGTTGCCGCGGGGCCCGCGCATCAGACCGGCGCGCAGGATACCGTCGTTTCCTGATTGCCTGCGCGTCCGACGATCGGTTCAAAGCGTCAACGATCCTTGGAGAGATCGCGAAAAACTACCGGCTGTCGCTCCTCGATCGCCTGCTGTACCGATTCCTCATCATCCCTTCGACGCGGCGGCGGCTGCTGGCGCTCGAGCGGGAAGGCCAGTGGATGCACGCACGCACCGAATGGGGGCGAGGCCGGGCGGATGTGGTCAATGATGTTAAGTTCTCGCTCCTGAGACGCCCGATCGACGACACCCTGGGGACTGCTGATACGGTCCCCCTGTGGAATCTCAGGCAGCGCGACGGCAAGGCGTTGTTCTGGGACGGATCGAACTCGAGCCTGAAGGAAAGCGTTTTGTCGTCCGCGCTGGCCATGGGCACCCCGGCGGACTCGCTCGACGATGATCCGTCGAGTCTCGCGCGAGTTCAGAATTACATCGGCGCGGTTCGGCCGCCGGCATATCCGTTTGCCGTCGACCAGACGGCGGCGCAGCAGGGCCGGGCGATTTTCGACGGCGCGTGTGCCGCGTGCCACGCTCCCGGCGGATCCCGCACCGGCACTGTCATACCGATCGCGGAGCTGGGCACGGATCGAGGCCGTTTGGATGCGTGGACGGCGAACGATGCAAACGCGTACAACACCCTCGGCGACGGCCGCGACTGGAAGTTCTCGGCATTCCGGAAGACAGACGGTTACGTCGCGGTTCCGCTCAACGGCGTGTGGTTGCGCGCGCCGTATCTGCACAACGGGTCGGTACCGTCGCTGGTTGATCTTCTCGAACCGCCCGAGCGCCGTCCCCGCGAATTCTGGCGCGGGTACGACGTGTACGACCCTGCGAAGGTGGGATTCGTGTCGTCGGGATCGGAGGCTCGCCGAATCGGAACCCTGCACGATGTCGCCAAACCCGGCAACAGCCACGCCGGCCATCTGTATGGGACGGAGCTCCCCGCGGAAAGCAAACGCGTCCTTCTCGAATTCCTGAAGACCCAGTGAGGGCACGGACATGACTACAACAACAAGCCTGCGGCTCGCGGAAGAGATCGTTGATCCGGCGGAGGCGCGAATCAACGCGGAGTTCGTCGCGTTTCTGAAAGCGGTCAGCCTCAGGCGGTACCCGACCGGTCCGGTGCAGAGGTTCAATCAGGGACGTGCCGCGGGTTGCGTGAGCGCGCAGTTCACCGTGCTCGACACCATCTCGCCCGAGCATCGCGTAGGAATCTTCTCGGCGCCGCGCACCTACGATGCCTGGATACGCTTCGCCAACGCATCATCGCAGTCGGATCGCGAGAAGGACGTACGGGGAATGGGCATGCGGGTAGCAGGAGTGTCTGGTGAGAACCTCACGCCCGGTGAGTCGCGCCAGGATTTTGTGCTGAACAGCCACCCGGTGATGGTCGCGGCGAACACGAAGGATTTTCTCGAGTTGTTGAAAGCGATGGACGCCGGAGGGTTGCGTCAGGTCACTTACTTTCTGTCGCATCCGCGATCGGCGGTCATCGGATTCCAGGCCCGACAACAACCAACCAGCCACCTCGACATACCGTACTGGAGCACGACGCCATACCTGTTCGGTCCCGGGCGCGCCGTGAAATACATCATGCGCCCGTGCGAGACGCCCGCGAATACGCAGCCGCCAGCGGTGACCGATACATATCTGACCGACGCATTACGTGAGCGGTTGCGAAAGGGCGATGCGTGTTTCGATTTTGGTATTCAGTTGCAGACCGACGCCAAGGCTACGCCGATCGAGGATGCCACAGTCGAGTGGAAAGAGTCGGACTCGCCCTGGCATATGGTCGCGCGGATCCGCATTCCGCAACAGGACGTTGGAGGCGCGGAAGCGACGCGGCTGTGTGAGGAGACCGCTTTCAATCCCTGGAACAGCCTCGTTGAGCATCGGCCTCTCGGCAGCATGAACCGCTCGCGGCGCGAGATTTATCGCGCGATGGCCGAGTTCCGCCGGTCCAGGGCCGGCACCTGAGGTTCGATCACATTCGCGGGCCTTTCCATACAGCGCGGGTGAATTCCCTCACCATCATCGCGATATTGGAGATCGGAATCAGCTTCGGGCACACGGCTTCGCATTCGCCCTCGTTCGAACAATTGCCGAAGCCTTCGACTTCCATCTGCCCGACCATGCGCACTACGCGGAGCTCGCGCTCGGGCTCCCCCTGAGGCAGAAGCGCGAGATGCGTGATCTTGGCGCTCGTAAACAGGTGGGCCGCTGCGTTCTTGCACGCGGCCACGCACGCGCCGCACCCAATGCACGCGGCGGAATCCATCGCGGCATCCGATTTGTCCTTGGGAACCAGAACGTTGTTCGCGTCCTGCGCTCCGCCAACACCGGCCGAGATATAGCCGCCCGCGGCAATGATGCGATCGAACGCCGTCCGATCGACGGTGAGATCCTTGAGAACCGGGAAAGCCTTTGCCCGCCACGGCTCGATGACAATCGTCTGGCCGTTGGTGAAGCGCCGCATGTGAAGCTGGCAGGTCGTGGTGCCCGCATCAGGACCATGCGCGACGCCGTTAATCATGCAGCCGCACGCGCCGCAGATCCCCTCGCGGCAGTCCGAGTCGAATGCAATCGCGTCCTCACCCTTCCGGATGAGGTCTTCATTCACGACGTCGAGCATCTCCAGGAAGGACATGTCCGTCGAGATGTCCTTCGCGACGTAGTCGACCAGACGTCCCGGCTGGTCCTTCGCCGGCTGCCGCCATACCCGCAAATTGACTGTAATTGTCTTCGCTGACATTCGTCTCCTAAACGAGAGAGCAGAGGCAGAGAGCAGAGAGCTTTTTGCTCTTTGCTCTCCGCCCTTTGCTCTATTTGTAACTTCGCTGCGAAGGGTGCACTTCGTCGAAGACCAGCGGCTCTTTGTGCAGCTTGGACTCCGAACCCACGCCGGTAAATTCCCAGGCTGCGACGTAGCTGTAATGCTCGTCGTCGCGAAGCGCTTCGCCGTCGGGTGTCTGAAATTCCTCACGAAAGTGCCCGCCGCATGACTCGTTGCGATGCAGAGCGTCGAGCGTGAGGAGCTCGCCGAACTCCATGTAGTCGGCGACGCGGCCCGCGTAATCGAGCATCGGGTTCAGGTTGTTCTTCTCACCCGATACCACGACGTCCTGCCAGAACTCGCCGCGAAGCGCGCGAATGTTCTGCAGCGCCTCTTTCAGGCCCTCAGCGGTGCGCGCCATGCCGACGTAATCCCACATGATGCGGCCGAGCTGGCGATGGAACTGCCTCACGGTTCGCTTGCCCTTGATGCCGAGCACCGTGTCGATCCGTACCTGGGCCGTACTCGCGGCCTCCTTGAAGGCGTCGTGGTCGGTCGACAGCTTCGGAAGCTTTGCGCTCGCGAGGTAGTTGGCAACGGTGTACGGGGCGATGAAGTAGCCGTCGGCCAGACCCTGCATGAGCGCGCTGGCGCCGAGGCGATTTGCGCCGTGGTCGGAGAAGTTCGCCTCGCCCATCACGAACAGCCCTGGAATCGTGCTCTCGAGGTTGTAGTCGACCCACAGTCCGCCCATCGTGTAGTGGATGGCGGGATAAATCCGCATCGGCACCTTGTACGGGTCCTCGGCCGTAATCCGTTCGTACATCTCGAACAGGTTCCCGTAGCGCGCCTTGATGATCTCGACGCCGAGCCGGTCGATAGCGTCCTTGAAGTCGAGATACACGGAGAGCCCGGTTTCGCCAACGCCGTTGCCTTCGTCGGACTGTTGCTTTGCGGCGCGCGACGCGACGTCTCGCGGCACGAGGTTGCCGAAGCTCGGATAGCGCCGTTCGAGGTAGTAGTCACGCTCGGTTTCCGGAATTTGATCGGGAGACCGCGTATCGCCCTTGCTCTTCGGCACCCAGACGCGACCGTCATTGCGCAGCGACTCCGACATGAGCGTCAGCTTCGACTGATGATCGCCGCTCACGGGAATGCACGTCGGATGAATCTGTGTGAAGCACGGGTTGGCGAAGAGCGCGCCGCGCTTGTGCGCGCGCCACGCCGCCGTCACGTTCGAATTCACCGCGTTGGTCGACAGGTAATAGACGGTGCCGTACCCGCCGGTGCACAGCAGAACCGCCTGCCCCTCGTGACGCTCGAGCTCGCCTGTGATCAGGTTGCGCGTCACGATGCCGCGCGCCTGGCCGTCGGCGACGACCAGGTCGAGCATCTCCCGGCGCGGGAACAGCGTCACGGTACCTGCGTCCACCTGGCGCAGCATCGACTGATATGCACCCAGCAGAAGCTGCTGGCCGGTCTGCCCGCGGGCGTAGAACGTACGCGACACCTGCGCGCCGCCGAACGACCGGTTGTCGAGGAGCCCGCCGTACTCGCGCGCGAACGGGACACCGGTCGCCACGCACTGATCGATGATCTCGACGCTCAGCTGCGCAAGCCGGTAGACGTTCGCTTCGCGAGCGCGATAATCGCCGCCCTTTACAGTGTCGTAGAAGAGGCGATAGATACTGTCGCCATCGTTCCGGTAGTTCTTGGCGGCGTTGATGCCACCCTGCGCGGCAATGCTGTGCGCGCGGCGCGGACTGTCGAGAATGCAGAACAGCTTGACGCGGTAGCCCTGCTCGCCAAGCGCGGCGGCAGCCGACGAGCCGGCGAGCCCGGTGCCGACGATGATGATTTCGTATTTGCGGCGGTTCGCAGGATTGACCAGCCTGTTTTCGAACTTGCGCCGCTCCCACTTTTCCGCGAGGGGGCCGCTCGGAATTCTGGAATCCAGCGTCATGACCGTCCTCCCGCGAGGAACACCCACAGGGTAATGACGATGAACCCGCCGGCAATCACGACGGCGGACACTTTCCCGATTTTTCGAATCAACGGAGTGAATCGCGGGCCGTTGAAGCCCAGCGATTGGAATGAGCTCGGGACGCCGTGCCAGAGATGCAGGCCGACGACGATCATCATGACGACGTAAAACGTCACGGCGAGAGGAGAGCTGAAGTTCTCCGCCTCGAGCCGGTAGAGATCGCGCACGCCGTCGCCGAGGTCGTAGAACGCGCCGTACTTGAACGTCCACACGTGGATGGGCACGAAGATGAGAACGGCGAGCCCCGTCAGGATCATCGAGGATGATGCGAGGCTTTTCTGGCTTGCGCCGCCCGCCCATTCCTTCTTCGCGTATTTCGCGGGTCTCGCCGACTGATTCTGGAAGGTCATCGTGATGGCTTTGAACAGATGGATCAGGAACACCACGACCAGGCCGATCTCGACCGGAACGACCAGCGGGTTACTGATAAGTGCGTGCGAGTACTCGTTGAATGTCTCGGGTCCGAGGAACACCATCAAGTTGCCGGCGATGTGCAGGATGAGATACAGGAAGAGCAGAATTCCTGTCGCGCCGATGATCAACTTGGTGGTGATCAGCGAAGCGAGGGAGCTCCGTCTGGTCGTCATGTGATGAATTCTATTCGCAACTGCTTGACGCAGACAAACAGCGAACGCTACGATTGCCTGTTTCGCACATATGAAAATTCACGAGTATCAAGCCAAACAAATTCTTGCGAAGTACGGTGTGCCGGTCCCGGCTGGCGAGGCCGTGATGAACGCGGCCGAAGCGAAGAGCGTCGCCGAGCGGCTCGGCGGCGGCACCGTTGTCGTGAAAGCGCAGATTCACGCTGGCGGGCGAGGCAAGGGCGGCGGCGTGAAGCTCGCCGCGAACCCTGCCGAGGCCGACAAGCTGGCGAGCCAAATCCACGGGATGACGCTCGTCACGCACCAGACAGGGCCCGACGGCCGCAAAGTATCGCGGCTGCTCATCGAGCAGGGCCTGCCGATAGCGCGAGAGCTCTACCTCGGCATCGTCGTCGATCGCGCGGCCGGCCGGCCCGTCATCATGGCGAGTCAAGACGGCGGCATGGAGATTGAGACGGTTGCCGAAAAGACTCCAGAGCGTATTCATAAGGAATACGTGAGCCCGGGAACGGGCCTCATCCCGTTTCAGGCGCGCAAGCTGGCGTTCGCGCTCGGGCTCGAAGGCGATCAGATCGGGAAGTTCGGGAAGATGTTGACCGCGCTTTACAACGCGTTTGTCGGCACGGACGCCTCGCTCCTCGAAATCAATCCGCTCATCGTGACGAAGTCCGGCGATCTGCTGGCGCTCGACGCGAAAATGACCTTCGACGACAGTGCCCTTGGACGGCATCCCGAGCTCAAGGAGCTGCGCGATCTCGAGGAGGAGGATCCGCTCGAGGTCGAAGCCTCGAAGTTCAACCTCAATTACATTCGCCTCGATGGAACCATCGGCTGCATGGTCAATGGGGCCGGCCTCGCCATGGCGACGATGGACATCATCAAGCTGGCGGGAGGGGAGCCGGCGAACTTCCTTGACGTCGGTGGTGGCGCGAACAAGGAGCAGATTCGCAACGCGTTCAAGATCCTCATGTCGGACAAGAATGTCCGTGCCGTCCTCATCAACATCTTCGGCGGCATCCTGCGATGCGACATCCTGGCGGCAGGCGTCATCGCCGCAGTGCAGGAGCTCGGCGTGCGCGTGCCCATCGTCATCCGCATGGAGGGCACCAACGTCGAGGAGGGCAAGAAGATGTTGAAGGAAAGCGGACTGAATTTCACGACGGCAAATTCGATGGGAGAAGCGGCGCAACAGGTAGTGGAGTTGGCTCGCGGATAGTCAGAGTCCAGAGTCCAGAGTGCAAAGTCAAAAATTACATGGCGATACTTTTAGATAAGTCCACTCGGTTGATTGTTCAGGGGCTGACGGGCAAAGAGGGCACCTTCCACGCCAAACAGGCGGCGGCGTACGGCACACAGGTCGTCGGGGGCGTCACGCCCGGTAAGGGCGGGACGACGCACGAAGGATGGCCGGTGTTCAACACCGTCGCCGACGCGGTGAAGGCGACCGGAGCGAATACGTCGGTCATCTTCGTGCCGGCGGCGTTCGCGGCCGACGCCATCATGGAAGCCGCCGACGCGGAATTGCGCCTGACCGTCTGCATCACCGAAGGCATTCCAACGCTCGACATGATGCGCGCCTTCACGTATCTCAAGGACAAGCCAACGCGTGTCATCGGACCGAATTGCCCGGGCGCGATCTCGCCTGGCAAGGCGAAGGCGGGGATCATCCCCGGCCACATCTGCCGCGAAGGACGCATCGGCATCGTGTCGAAGAGCGGCACGCTGACCTATGAGGCCATCCATCAGCTCACGCAGCTCGGGATGGGGCAGTCGTCGTGCATTGGCATCGGCGGGGATCCGCTCATTGGCACGTCGTTCGTCGACGTCCTAAAGTTATTTCAGGACGATCCCGAAACCGATGCTGTCGTGATGATTGGCGAAATCGGCGGAACCGCAGAAGAAGAGGCCGCGCAGTACATCCAGAAGTCGTTCAAAAAGCCGGTGGTCGGGTTTATCGCGGGCCAGACGGCGCCGCCGGGACGGCGCATGGGGCATGCGGGCGCCATCATCGCGGGCGGCAAGGGTACGGCGGCCGAGAAGATGGCGGCGCTCACTGCGGCGGGCGTCAAAGTTGTAAAGAGCCCGGCAGACATCGGAACTGCTGTAAAGAGCCTAATCTGAGTAGTTTGGCGGTATAATCTCTGGTTGGGAATACTCCCCCCTTAAGGACCCATGCATGTCACCGACTGATGTTGTTTCACAGGAGAAAATCACCCCGGCGCGCACCAAGGTCGTCAACGATTTCAGCCTTCAGGTCGCGACCGTCAACGGATCCGGAAGCCAGACAGCAAATCTCGTCCTGCTTCGCTCCATCCTCTTGATGGGCATACCGGTTTCGGGCAAGAACATGTTCCCGTCGAACATCGCGGGGCTGCCGACGTGGTACACCATACGCGCGAGCAGACGCGGTTACGTCGGACGAAAGAAGGAAGTCGATTTCCTCGTGGCCATGAACCCGGAAACGGCCAAAGAGGACGTGCTGACCCTCGACGCGGGCGCCGCGGTCGTCTACGACGAAACGCTCAAGCTGAACGCGCTGCGCTCCGACCTCACGTTTTATCCGGTCCCCTTCGACAAGCTGGTCACCGCCGTCTGTCCCGACGCCAAGCTTCGCCGCCTCGTGCGCAACATGATTTACGACGGCGTACTGGCGAAGCTGCTCGGCATCGACATGGCCTTGATGGAGCAGGCGCTCGGCAAGCAGCTCGGCAAGAAAGCGAAAGCCGTCACGCTGAACCAGGGGGCGCTGAAGGCTGGCTGGGACTACGCGGACGCGAATTTCACCAAGCAGGACCCGTTTCACATCGAGCGGATGAACGAAACAGCCGGCAAGATTCTTATCGAAGGCAACGCGGCGGCGGCAATCGGCTGCATGATGGCCGGGGTCACAGTCGTCGCGTGGTACCCGATTACGCCGTCCTCCTCGCTGTGCGAATCGCTCATCGGGTACATGCGGAAGTACCGAATGGACAAGGCGACGGGGAAGGCCACGTTCGCGATTGTGCAGGCTGAAGACGAGATTGCGTCCCTCGGTATGGTGATTGGCGCCGGCTGGGCCGGTGCGCGCGCGATGACGGCGACGGCAGGCCCCGGCATCTCGCTGATGTCGGAGTTCGCCGGCCTTGCCTATTACGCCGAGACGCCTGCGGTGATCTTCGACGTGCAGCGCGTCGGTCCCTCGACAGGACTCCCGACACGCACGGCGCAGGGCGATCTGCTGAGCACCGCGTTTCTCTCGCACGGCGATACCAAGCACATCCTGATCATCCCGAGCTCGGTCGAAGAGTGCTACGAGATGGCGATGGCCGCGTTCGATTTATCCGAGAAATTCCAGACACCGATCTTCGTGATGATGGACCTGGACCTCGGCATGAACAACTGGATGTCGAACGGCTTCGAGTACCCGACCAAGCCGATCGATCGCGGCAAGGTGCTGACGCCGGAGATTCTCAAGAAACTCGGCGAGTGGGGCCGTTACAAGGATGTGGACGGGGACGGCATTCCGTACCGCACGATTCCGGGCGACGGCATGCCGGCGTTCTTCACGCGCGGCTCGGGCCACAACACGAAGGCGCAATACAGCGAGCGTCCGGACGATTACGTGGACAACGTCGATCGCCTCAGCCGCAAGTTCGAGACAGCGCGGAAATTCGTGCCCGCGCCCGTCGTCGAGACCAACAAGAACGCGACAGATCGGCATCATTGGCTACGGCACGTCGCACTGGGCGATCACCGAGAGCCGCGATCAACTGCGGGAAGAGACGAGCGTGGATACTCTCGTACCTCCGGATGCGGGCGTATCCGTTCAACGACGATCTCGTCACGTTCATCGACGCACACGAGCGCATCTATATCGTCGAGCAGAACCGCGACGCGCAGCTGGCCATGCTGATGAAGCTGGAGCTGTCGCCCGAGCGCTGCGCGAAGCTGCGCAGCGTGCTGCACTACAACGGACTGCCGATCGACGCGCGGAGCGTCAGCGACGATATCCTCGCGCAGGAAGGCTTCGAAGTAGCGAAGCGCGATACCCCGGCCTCGGCGTCTTCGATGACCGGCGGCGAGTAGAAGAGCAGAGAGCAGAGAGAGAGAGCAGAGATAAATATGGCGACTCCAATCAAGGTCAATCGCATCGGGCTGGAACCGCAGGTATACAAGGGTGGCAAGACGACGCTGTGCGCGGGATGCGGGCACAATGCCATCTCCGAGCGCATCATCGACGCGTTTTACGAGATGGGCGTCGATCCCAAACAGGTCGTCAAGCTCTCCGGCATCGGTTGCTCGAGCAAGAGCCCTGCGTACTTCCTGGGCAGCTCGCACGGCTTCAACGCTGTCCATGGCCGCATGCCGTCGGTCGGCACCGGTGCGATGCTCGCGAATCAGAAGCTCATCGCGATCGGTGTGAGCGGCGACGGCGACACGGGCGCGATCGGCATCGGCCAGTTCGTGCATCTGATGCGGCGGAACCTGCCGATCATCTACATCATCGAAGACAACGGCTGCTACGGGCTGACGAAGGGGCAGTTCTCGCCGACGGCCGACCTCGGCTCGAAGCTGAAGAACGGCGTGGTGAACGACTTGCAGCCGATCGACACGTGCGCGCTGGCCATCCAGCTGGGCGCAACATTCGTCGCGCGATCGTTCTCGGGCGACAAGAAACAGCTGCTCGCGCTGTTGAAGGCGGCGCTCAGCCATCGCGGGACCGTGATGCTCGACGTCATCTCGCCCTGCGTGACGTTCAACGATCACGAAGGCTCGACGAAGAGCTACGCCTACGTGAAGGAGCACGACGACCCGCTCGAGGAGGTCAGCTTCGTGCCGTTCTTCGAAGACATCTCCGTGGACTACGATCCGGGCACGACGCAGGAAGTGAAGATGCACGACGGATCGCGTCTGCTGTTGAAGAAGCTGGAAGAGTCGTACGACCCGACCGACAAGCTCGCGGCGATGCGTGTGCTGCACGAGACAGCGCGCCGCGGCGAATTCGCCACGGGCATCATCTACATCGAGCCGGATCGCGACGATTTCCTGCGTCAGCTCAACGTGGTCGACGAGCCGCTGGCCTCGCTGCCGCTTGAGAGGACGCAGGCCACCCAAGGCCGCATTGGACGAAATAATGGAGTCCCTGAGGTAATAGGAATTGGAAGATTGGTAGATTGAAAGATTGGAAGACTTCCAATCCACCAATAAATCCATCAATCTTCCAATCTTTCCATCTAACAATTCAGCGTCAGTTCTCTAGCCTTGAGTTTCATCGGCGTTTGCGCCGATGACGTCCTCCGCGATGGCGACGCAGTCTTTCGGCATCCCATCGCCGTCGAGCGCACCTGCGGCGTTCTTGTTGCCTTGCTGTTTGTCCGTGGGACGGTCACCTTCCACGGCACCCTTGTTCTGATCCGGGTCGGTCGGTTTCGGCAGAACTGGCTGAACGGACATCCTCAACTCCTTGCCCTCGCCAAGCCGCACGAGTTGGCGGCGAGTCGAAGGGCTATATAATTGGCCACTTCTATGGAACGCACATTCGCCATCATCAAGCCGGATGCAACGTCGAAGCGTTACACCGGCAAAATCCTTCAACGAATCGAGGAGGCAGGGTTCACGATCCGTGCCATGAAGACGCTGCGACTGACGCAGAAGGAGGCGGAGGGTTTCTACGCTGTCCATCGCGAGCGGCCCTTCTTCAAGGGGCTCACCGAGTTCATGGCTTCGGGACCGATTGTGGCGATGGTGCTCGAGGCGCCTGATGCCATCAAGAAGTGGCGCACGCTGATGGGCGCGACCGACCCCGCGAAAGCCGATGCGGGCACGATTCGCAAGGAGTTCGCAAGCTCCATCGGCGAAAACGCCACGCACGGATCGGATGCGCCGGAGACGGCCGCCTTCGAAATCGGCTATTTCTTCGCCGGGATGGAACTGGTGGATTAAGGGACAGTCGCCGAGCGCGAGCATGCGTCGCCGAGCGCGAGGTGGTTGGTCGCGGGGGTGGGGCCCCGCGACATACTAAGAAAAGATGGGCAAGTTCCTGGTCGTTGGCGGAGCCGTGCTGGTGCTTCTCGGCCTGCTTGTCATGGCCGGCTTCCCGCTGTTTCGACTCCCTGGAGACTTTACAGTGCGGCGTGGGCCGGTGACGTTCTACTTTCCGCTGGCCTCATCCATTCTCTTGAGCATATTGTTCACACTCCTGACGCTGTTCTTCCGGCGCTGATGACCGCCGACTGGGATCGCCGACTAACGACTGCCGACTGACGACTCATGACTATCAAACCCGATCGATGGATCAAGCGGATGGCTCGCGAGCACCAGATGATCGAGCCGTTCGTCGAGAGCCAGGTGCGCGGAAGCGCCATCTCCTACGGCGTTTCGTCCTACGGCTACGACATCAGGGTCGCCGACGAGTTCAAGATCTTCACCAACATCAACAACACGGTGATCGACCCGAAGAATTTCGATCCGCGGTCGTTCGTCGACGTGAAGACGGACGTCTGCATCGTGCCGCCGAACTCGTTCGCGCTCGCCCGCACGATTGAGTACTTCCGCATTCCGCGCGACGTGCTGACGATCTGCCTCGGCAAGTCCACGTATGCCCGTTGCGGAATCATCGTGAACGTCACCCCGTTCGAGCCGGAATGGGAGGGAACGGTCACCCTCGAAATCTCCAACACGACTCCTCTGCCGGCGAAAATCTACGCGAACGAAGGGATCGCGCAAGTCCTGTTCTTCCAGAGCGATGAGCCATGCGAGATGTCGTACAAGGATAAAAAGGGCAAATACCAGGCGCAGACCGGCGTCACGCTGCCTAAAATTTGACGTACTCCCTACATTTATATAAATTTGGCGCGGTTTAATCCGGACAACCCAAGGGTTTTGTTTCGCGCTACATGGACAAATTAGTCGAGCGAGAGGCGGGCGCTCGCAAACCGCTGAGCACAGCGCCCGCAATCGCCGTTCAGTTCTTCCTCATCCCGTTGCTGGTCGTCGGCGCCACGGTGCTGGTGTACATCGGTTTTCGCAGCTTGCTCAGCGAGGATCGATCGGCCGAGGAGTACCTCAGCGACATCCGGTCGGGCGGGAGCAACCGGCGGTGGCCGGCGGCGTACGAGCTCTCGCGGCTGATGGCCGATCCGGAGTTCGTCAAGCGAGAGGAAGCCATCCTCGCGCCCGAGCTTACCAAGGCGTTCGCCGAGTCGAAGAACGACGACCCCAGGGTGCGGCAGTATCTCGCGTTGACGCTGGGCCGGCTCACCCCGCCACTTCCGGTCGAGACGCGGCAGCTGCTGGTCGAGGCGCTGAACGACAAGGACAGCCAGACGCGCATCAGCGCGATCTGGGCGCTCGGATCGACAGGCGAGGCGTCGGTCTCGGCGGACATCGAGCGGCAATATCAGTCCGAGGACGCCGGCGTTCGCAAGATGGCGGTGTACGCGCTGGGGTCGATGCCGGTCGATGCCGGCAACGAGACGCTCGTCAAGGCGCTCGAGGATGCCGAGCCCGACGTGCAGTGGAACGCGGCCATCGCGCTTGCCCGCCACGGCCGCCACGAAGGTGTGCCAGTGCTGCGGCGCATGCTCGACCGCGCGTACGTCGAGCGCAACGTGACGCGGCAGCCCCAGGCGCGCGACGAAGTCGATCCGGTTGGCGAAGTGATGATCAGCGGCCTGCGCGCGATCGCAGCTCTGAAGGCAGGCGCTTTGTCGGAGCAGGTGAGAGCGCTGAGCACCGACGACCAGAACCTGAAGGTCAGGCAGGCGGCGATCGAAGCGCTGAAGAATCTCTAATGGCGAACCGTAAACGGTTAACGGTGAACGAATAATGGCTGACGAGACAAAACCTCCCACCTCCGCGCCGCCAAGCGGCGCTACGGCGGGCAAGCCCGACGCACCTAGCGCATCCGCCTCCGCGCCAACCGGCGCTTCGGCGGACAAGCCCGCTGCATCGGCTGCGGCCGCACCTGTTGCACCCGTTGCACCGAAGCCGCCGGCACCGGTCGCACCCAAGGTGCCTCCGCCTCCGGCGGTTGACGTCGCCGGAAAAACGACGACAGCTGCTGCGACTGCGGCGAAAGTGAGTTCGCGCGATCCGGACGACAGCTCGCCGCTGGTGACGCGGCGCATCTGGCTCGGCATGGCCTGGGGAGCGTTTTCTGCGGCATCGGCCGCAGCCCTGGCAGCGACCGGCCGCTTCATGTTTCCGAACGTCCTGAACGAGCCGCCGGCGCAATTCAAGGTGGGCTTCCCAGCTGACTTCGGCATGGGCGTCGACGAGCGCTTCAAGGAATCCAACGGCGTGTGGATCGTGCGCACCAGCGACGACATCGTGCATCGCGCGAGCGGCTTCTACGTGCTGAACACGACGTGCACGCATCTCGGATGCACGCCGAACTTCCTCGCGGCCGAGTCGAAGTTCAAGTGCCCGTGCCATGGCAGCGGCTTCAGGCCGACCGGCATCAACTTCGAAGGCCCGGCGCCGCGGCCGCTCGAGCGCAACCGCATCGTGCTGGCCGAAGACGGCCAGATCCTGATCGACAAGAGCCGGAAGTTCCAGTACGAGCTCGGGCAGTGGATCGACCCGGACGCGTTTCTGCGGATCTGAAATCTAGAATCTGAAATCTGAGTCTGAATCGAAAACTATGGCGACTGAGACAAAGACCGTTAAACCGCAGGAAGGCTACGGCACGCGCTTCTGGAACTGGCTGACGGAAACGCAGGTCTGGACGTCGGTGTTCCGCCACGAGCGGCCCAACACCGATCGCAACCGCGTGCTCGTGATGCTGTCGAACGTCTTCCTGCATCTGCACCCGGTGCGTATCCGCAAGTCGGGCGTCAAGCTGCGCTACACGTGGTGCATGGGCGGACTCAGCTTCTTCCTCTTCCTCGCGCTGACGTTCACCGGCCTGCTGCTGATGTTCTATTACCGGCCGACGCTCGAGTACGCCTACAGCGACATCGTCGGACTGCGCGAGCACGTGCCGCTCGGCATCATGCGCGAGATCCACCGGTGGGGCGCCCACGCGATGGTGATCACGGTGTGGCTGCACATGTTCCGCGTGTTCATGACTGGCTCGTACAAACCGCCGCGCGAGTTCAACTGGAGCATCGGCGTCATCATGCTGGTGCTCACGCTGCTGCTGTCGTTCACGGGCTACCTGCTGCCGTGGGACCAGCTGGCCATCTGGGCCATCACGGTCGGCTCGAACATGGCGCGCGCGACACCGTTCCTGGGCCACGAAGGCCCTGGCGCCGCGCTGCTCGCGCTGGGCGACGTCAAGCTGATTCACGCCGCAGACGATGCGCGGTTTGCGCTGCTCGGCGGGACGTTCGTCGGCGAAGGCGCGCTGCTGCGGTTCTACGTGCTGCACTGCGTCGGCCTGCCGCTCGGCATCGCGGTGCTGATGGCGGTGCACTTCTGGCGCGTGCGTAAAGACGGCGGGATCAGCGGCCCTCTCTAGAGCCGGTAGCCTGTAGCTGGTAGCTAACTATGGAACTCATCAAATGGTTCTTTAACGCTATTGCCGACCCGCGGCTGTATTTCGGCCTCATGGTCGTGGCGCTCGTCGGCATGGTGTGGAAGCGCGAGGTCTTCATCTCCAAGGCCGTCGGCTACGGGATGCTGATCTTCCTGACGCTGTTCTTCGGGCTGGGCGGCCTGGACCCGAACTTCCAGCTCATCGTCACCAAGCCCGACAACGTGCCGATCGTCGGCCTCATCTTCCTGCTCGTCTTCTTCACCTGGTATTCGATGCGCGAGGCCGTGCTGAACGACCAGCGCATCGCGAAGGGTGAAGGGCCGATTGAAAAGCAAGAGTCCGACCGCGTGTGGGTGTGGCCCGACCTCGTCTACACCGAGCTCATCTCGCTGATCCTGTGCACGGTGGTGCTGATCGTCTGGTCGATCCTGCTGAAGGCGCCGCTCGAGCAGCCCGCAAACCGCGCCGTGACGCCGAATCCGTCGAAGGCGCCGTGGTACTTCCTGGGCCTGCAGGAAATGCTCGTCTACTTCGACCCGTGGCTCGCCGGCGTCGTGCTGCCCAGCTTGATCATCGTCGGCCTCATCGCGATTCCCGTATATCGACAAGAACCCGAAGGGGAACGGCTACTACACGTTCGCCGAGCGCAAAGTCGAGATCACGATGTTCCTGTTCGGCTTCGTCATCCTCTGGTCGTCGCTCATCGTGCTCGGCACGTTCCTGCGCGGACCGAACTGGAACTTCTTCGGCCCGTTCGAGTACTGGGACACGCACAAGCTCGAGGCGCTGACCAACGTCGACCTGTCCGAATACTTCTGGGTGCGCGGTGCTCGGCCAGGGGTTGCCGACGAACTACTTCATTAGAGAGCTGCCGGGCATCATCCTCTGCCTGATTTACGTGGCGGTCTTACCCGTGGTGCTCGCGAGGGGCGCGTTCAAGTCGTTTTACGGCAAGCTGGGCGCGCCGCGGTTCTACGTGACGGTGTTCCTGTTCCTGATGATGATGTCGCTGCCGATCAAGATGCTGCTCCGGTGGATTTTCAACCTGAAGTACATCGTGGCGATTCCTGAGATCTTCTTCAACATCTGAGACGCTATGGCTGAAAAAAAGGCTGTCGGGCACGCCTATAACATCGACTTCCTGAACGTCGTCTTTGCCGCGTCGAGCATCTTCCTGTTCGTCTCGACGATCTGGATGGTGTGGGACGACTTCGATCGCGAGTGGAAGAACACGCAGCGGCAGTTCACCCAGCTCGAGCTCGAGGTGACGCGGCAGCAGCTCGCGGCAGAACGCGCGCGGCATCGACAAGGCGAAGCTCACCGGGCTGACGCATCAGCTCGCCGCCGCGCAGAAGGCGATGGAAGCCAATCGCGAGCGCATCGACGACGTGAACGAGCGGCTGGCCGAGGTCGACCGGCGCCTGTTCCGCGCGAACAAGGCCGCGCAGTTCGCCAAAGCGGAACTTACGACGTCCACCGGTACGCATTCGAAGAAGCGCGGACGAAAGAATCCAGAAGGCGTCGGCGAGCAGCAGAAAGAGATCGAGGCCGAGGCCCAGCGGCTGCACGAGCTGAATCTCGAAGTGCAGAAGATCGAGGCCGAGCGCACGGCGCTGCAGGCCGAGCTCGGCAAGTACACGTCCGAAGTCGGCCGGCTGCAGAAAGAGATCGATCGAGGTCAACTTCGAGCAGAACCGCCTGAACCGCGTCGTCACCAACATCGAGCCGAGTTTCATCAAGGATTACTTCCGCAACGCGCCGCTGCTCGACTTCATGGCGCCGACGCTGACCGTGCGCCAGGTCGTCACGCCGAACGTCGTCGACGACGTGAACTTCGCGCGCGTGATGAAGATGGATCGGTGCACGACATGCCATCTGGCCATCGACCGCCGCGGCTACGAGAAATATCCGCAGCCGTTCCGCACGCACCCAAACCTTTCCGCCTACGTCGGCAGCGACTCACCGCATCCGCTGGCGACCACCGGCTGCACCGTGTGCCACCAGGGCCTTGGCGGGTCGACGAGCTTCAACGACGCGTCTCACTATCCGAGCAATGCGAAGCAGCGGCAGGAGTGGGAAGAGAAGTACCACTGGCACGAGCCGCACATGTGGGACTACCCGATGCTGCCGACGAACATGACGGAAGCGTCATGCGTCCAGTGCCACCGGCAGGAAATTTATGTTCCCAACGCACCGAAGCTGGCCGTGGCGTACGCGACGTTCGAGCGCGCGGGCTGCTACGCGTGCCACAAGACGAAGGGCTTCGAAAACCTTCGCAAGCCGGGACCGATCCTCACGAAGATCGCAGGGAAAGCTGACCGAGGACTGGGTGAAGAACTGGGTGCGCGATCCGTAGCGCCATCAAGAACGTCACCTGGATGCCGAAGGTCTGGTACAACTCGAACAGCAATGCGCCGGCTGATCACCCGCGCAACGAGGCGGAGATCAACGCGGCGGTGGCGTACCTGTTCGCCAACAGCGACACCTATACGCCGGCCGTCGCGTCGCCGCCGCGAGGAGATCCGAAAGCAGGCGAGCAGATCGTGCGCTCGATCGGGTGCCTCGGATGCCACATCATCGACGAGAACGATCGCGCCGCCGTCGGCCCGCGGCGCACGTTCGGCCAGCCGCTGAAGAGCGTCGGCAGCAAGACGAACGTACGCATGGCTCTACAACTGGGTTCGCGATCCGAAGCACTACAACCCCGGCACCTACATGCCCGACCTGCGGCTCACCGACGCGCAGGTGGCCGACGTCGCGACGTACCTGACCACGCTGACAGGGACCGCCGGGACGCCGGCGCCCGTGACGCCGACGCAGGCGCAGACGGACGCTGTGCTGCTGGATTACCTGCGCAATCTGATGCCGCTTGCCGAGGCGCAGGGGCGCCTGGCGAAGATGGATACGAACGCCAAGCAGCTCGAGCTTGGGCAGCGGGTGATCACGCGCTACGGCTGTTTCAGTTGCCACGACATCAAAGGATTCGAGACGACACAGCCGATTGGCGTCGACCTGTCGGAAGAGGGAAGCAAGCTCGTCACGCGCCTCGACTTTGCGTTCGTCGACATCGAGCACTCGAAGCTCGATTGGTTCCACCAGAAGCTGAAGGACCCGCGGTCGTTCGATCAGGGCCGCGTGCTGGAGCCGCTCGAGAAGCTGCGCATGCCCGACTTTCACCTCAACGAAGTCGAGAACGAGCGGCTGCGGACGGCGATCATGAGCTTCCAGCGCGACGTGCAGCCCGCGTCGGCGCTTCCGCCACGGACAGCGAAGCGCGACTACACGGTGCGCGGGCGCGCGCTCGTGCGCCGGCAGAACTGCGTCGGTTGTCACGAGATCGAAGGGGATGGCGGTGACTTTCGAACGGTCGTCAGCGACCCGACGCTCGCGCCGCCAATGCTGACGCCCGAAGGCGCGAAGGTACAGCCCGACTGGCTGTACGCGTTCCTGCAGGCGCCGATCACGATTCGTCCGTGGCTGAACGTGCGCATGCCGACCTTCGGTCTCGATGACGGGCGATGGAACGCCATCATCGATTACTTCGAAGCGACAGGAAACTCTATCGGGTCGTTCCGCACATACAACCACGCTGAGCTGACGAGCATGGCCGGCCCGGGACGGGAACTGTTCGATTTGCTGAAGTGCCAGCAGTGTCACGTGCTCGGCGCGATTCCCGCAGATCAGCCGTTGTCGAATCTGGCGCCGGACCTCCGCATGACGCACGAGCGGCTGAAGCCCGAGTGGATTCTCGACTGGCTGCGGAACCCGGGCAGGATTCAGCCCGGCACGCGCATGCCGCAGTTCTGGCCCACTCCGCCGTATCCGAAGTCGTCGTTCCCGCAGCTCGGCGCCGATGCCGAGGCGCAGATTCGGGCGATCAGAGACCACTTGATGACGCTGCGTGGTGGGCCATCGCCGCGGCGGCCGGCAGGGACAGCGCAGAGTACGAACTGAGATGAGCAGAGAGCAGAGAGCAGAGAGCCAAAATCACCGGTATCTGGCTCTTCGCTCTTTGCTCTTCTGCTCTCTCTTCCGTGCGCTCCGATATAATTCCCCCCGTGCTGCGTCCGTTCCGCTCCATCCTTCCCACGGTCCATCCGACTGCGTATATCGACCAGAGCGCTCAGGTCATCGGCGATGTCGAGATTGGACAGGAGAGCAGTGTCTGGATGAACGTGGTCATTCGTGGCGACGTCAACACCATTCGGATTGGCGATCGGACGAATATCCAGGACGGCACTGTCATTCACGTGATGCGAGGGACGCACCCGACGCGCATCGGCCACGACGTGACCGTGGGGCACGCCGCGATTCTGCACGGCTGCACCATTCACGACCGCGTGCTGATTGGCATGGGCGCGATGCTGCTGAACGGCGCCGAGATTGGCGAGGACTCGATCGTCGCGGCAGGGAACGCTCGTGCCCGAGAGAAAGACATTTCCCGCCCGCTCGCTGCTGATGGGACGGCCGGCGGCGCTCAGGCGCGAGCTCACCGAAGAGGAGGTCGCCAGCATCCGCGACTACGCCGAGCGCTACGTCGGCTACCGCAAAGATTACATTCCCGTCTCCGCCAAGGCTTCGACGCGGTCTCGCCGAAGCGCGGCTAAGCCGCGCGAAGGCGGATGATGAGACGCAGCCTGCGCGCGGCATGCGCGATTTTCTGCCCGAAGACGTGCGCCGCCGCGAGTACGTGGTCGGGATCATCCGCGGCGTGTACGATCGGTACGGATTCGAGCCGCTCGAGACGCCGGCGGCCGAAAACATCGAGACGCTGCTCGGTAAACTACGGCGACGAAGGCAACAAGCTGATCTTCAAGATCCTCAAGCGCGGCGAGCACGAGGCCAGCGGTGAGGCCGATCTTGCGCTGCGCTACGACCTGACCGTACCGCTTGCGCGGGTGATCGCGGAATACCAGTCGAAGCTGCCGAAGATCTTCAAGCGATATCAGATCCAACCGGTGTGGCGCGCCGATCGCCCCGCACGCGGTCGCTTTCGCGAGTTCTATCAGTGCGATATCGACAGCGTCGGGTCAACGTCGCCAGTCGTCGAAGCCGAACAGATCGCGGCCGTGTCGGAGATTCTGACGACGCTTGGATTCGACGATTTCGTGATTCGCATCAACCATCGCAAGTTCATTGCCGCGTGGTTGAACCAGATTCCGATCCCGGCGGATCGCCACGCCGATGTGCTGATCACGATCGACAAGGTCGACAAGGTCGGCAAGGAAGGTGTCGCGAAGGAACTGGCAGAGAAGAGCTTCAGCGACAGTCAGATTGCCGGCATCACCGGCTGGATTGGGGCGCATCACCCGCCGCAATGGCTCGACTCGCTGGACGCGACGATTCCCAGGCGCGGCGACACCGGCGTCGAAAACTTGCGGCAGATTATTCGCCTGACGGCGAACGACGGAACGCGGCTGACAGGCTCCGAATCGATCCGTCGCTGGCGCGCGGACTTGGCTATTACACCGGCACGATCATGGAGATCAACGTGAAGGATCTTCCCGGCAGCATCGCCGGTGGCGGGCGCTACGACAACCTGATCGGCATGTTCCTCGGCACGCGATGTGCCCGCCTGCGGCTGTCTCGCTGGGGCTCGAGCGCATCCTGTGGTCATGCAGGAGCGTGGGAATGTTTCCGCCGGAGGTCGAGCAAGACTCGATCGATGTGGTTGTCGCCGCGCTTGAAGAAAGCGCGCTTGCCGGCCGCCATGGAAACCGCGGCCGAGCTGCGCCGTGGCGGCAACCTCCGCGTGGATCTCTATCCCGATGTCGCGAAGAAGATGGACAAGGTGTTCAAGCACGTCGATCAGCCGCCATGCGAAGTTCATCGCCATTCTGGGCAGCGACGAATTGCGGCGGGAACTGTGACGGTCAGAAACGTCGCGGCACGAACAAAGGAAACGATGCCGAGAACAGAAGCGGCATCGTTTATTCGACGAGCTCTAAGCAACTAGCCCGACCCGAGCGCGTAGCGCCCGCCTTCGCGCGGTGCGCTTCGGCGCGCTACGGCGCGGCAGCGAGACTAACTAGCCCGAGCAAGCGCGTAGCGCGAAGCGAAGGGTCCTAAGCGAGCGTGGGGGTGGGGCCCCACGCGAGCGTTTAAGAAAAGCAGACAAGTCCCCGCCTTAAGGATGACGTGACAGAAGGCAATAAGTACCGCACGCACAAAAACGACGAGCTCCGCCCCGACATGTGGGCAGCACGCCCGCGTCTCGGGCTGGGTGCATCGGAAGCGCGACCACGGCAATCTGCTGTTCATCGACCTGCGCGATCACTATGGCGTGACGCAGGTCGTGTTCACGCCTGATTCCGACGCGTTCAAAGCCGCCGAAACCGTGAAGCTGGAAAGCGTGATGTAGCGTGTCGGGCAAGGTGATCGCCCGAACGGAAGAGAACATCAATCCGACGCTGCCGACCGGCCGTATCGAGGTCGTTGCCGATCGGCTCGAGGTGCTGTCAGCCGCCGAAGTGCTGCCGTTTCAGGTGGCTGGCACGCAGGACATTCCCGAAGAGCAGCGGCTGCGGTACCGGTTTCTCGATCTCCGGCGCGACAAGATCCACGCAACGTGGTGCTGCGATCGAAGGTGATCTCGAGCATCCGCCGCCGCATGGTGGAACAGGGATTTCTCGAGTACCAGACGCCGATTCTGACGTCGAGCTCTCCCGAAGGCGCGCGGGATTATCTCGTTCCCAGCCGCATTCACGCGGGCAAGTTCTACGCGCTGCCCCAGGCGCCGCAGCAGTTCAAGCAGCTGCTGATGGTGTCGGGCTTCGATCGCTACTTCCAGATCGCGCCGTGCTTCCGCGACGAGGACGCCCGCGCAGACCGCTCGCCGGGCGAGTTCTACCAGCTCGACCTCGAGATGTCGTTCGTCGAACAGGACGATGTGTTCGGCGCGATCGAGCCGGTGTTGTCGGGGTTGTTCTCGGAGTTTTCCGACTGGAAGGCGACGGACCTCCGCCGTTCCCGCGTATCCCGTATCAGGAGGCGATGATCGCCTACGGCAGCGACAAGCCGGACCTGCGCAACCCGATTCGCGCCGTCGATGTGACGGAGATCTTCCGCGAGTCCGGTTTCGCGGTGTTCGCCAAGGCGGTGGCCGACGGGTAAGGTCGTCCGTGCAGTTGTTGCGCCACGGAGCGGCCGAGAAATCGCGAAGTTTCTTCGACAAGACGGATGACGCCGGAAAGGCGCTGGGTCTCGCCGGCGTCGCGTATCTGGTGCTGGCGGAGCAGGCGAAGGGTCCGATTGCGAAGTTCTTATCCGACGACAAGCGGGCCGAGCTGACGGCGGCGACCGGCGCCAAGGCCCGGGGACGCGATCTTTTTCGTGTCCGAAGACGCCGGGAAGATCGGCCGCCCCGTGGACGGGCTTCGCGCGCACCTCGGGCGGGAGCTCGACATCATCGAGGCGAACACCTACAAGTTCTGCTGGATTACCGACTTTCCGTTCTACGAGCGCGATCCGGAAACGGGGCAGGTGGCCTTCAGCCACAATCCGTTCTCGATGCCGCAGGGCGGACTGGAAGCGCTCAACACGCAGGATCCGCTGTCGATCAAGGCGTACCAATACGACATCGTCTGCAACGGTGTCGAGCTGTCGAGCGGCGCGATCCGCAACCATCGCCCCGACATCATGCTGCGCGCCTTCGAGATCGCCGGTTACGGACCGGACGAAGTGGAAAAGCGGTTCGGCGGCATGTTGAATGCATTTCGGTATGGCGCGCCGCCGCATGGCGGCCTGGCGCCTGGAGTCGACCGTATCGTGATGCTGCTGGCGAAGGAGCCGAACATCCGCGAGGTTATCGCGTTCCCGATGACGCAGAATGCGGAAGACCTGTTGATGGGAGCGCCGTCGCCCGTGTCCGAGAAGCAGCTGCGCGAACTGCATATCCAGATTCGCGAGCCTAAAAGGTTGAAATAGAGGGAGATATACTAAACACACGTGGCAAGAATCACGCTTCCCGAATCCGGGATTGAAACGCTCTTCGGCTCCTACGACGAGAACCTCAAGCACCTCGAGTCGCAGTTCGGCGTCCGCGTGCGGACGCAAGGCCACGATGTCATCGTTGACGGCCCGCCCGCCGAGGTCACCAAAGTCGAACGCCTGTTTACGCAGCTCGGAACGCTCTTCCAGGAAGGCTATCGCGTCTCGAACGGCGATGTGAAAACGGCCGCGCAGCTGATTGGCAGCGATCCCGAACATCGATCTGCGCGAGTATTTTCTCAAGAGCACGCAGACGCAGTCGGGCAAGCGGCGCATCGCGCCGAAGACCGTCAACCAGCGGCGCTACCTCGATGCGATCGAGCAGAACGACATTGTTTTCGGCATCGGACCGGCCGGCACCGGCAAGACCTACCTCGCGATGGCACAGGCCGTGTCGTTTCTGCTGGCGAAGCGCGTGACCCGCATCATCCTTGCGCGGCCGGCGGTCGAGGCGGGTGAGAAGCTGGGCTTCCTGCCGGGCGATCTGCAGGAGAAGGTGAACCCGTACCTGCGACCGCTTTACGACGCCCTGTACGACATGGTCGAGGTTGAGCGTGCCGAGCGGCTGATCGAGCGCGGCACGATCGAGATCGCGCCGATTGCGTTCATGCGCGGGCGCACGCTGAACGATGCGTTCGTCATCCTCGACGAAGCGCAGAACACGACGTCCGAGCAGATGAAGATGTTCCTCACGCGGCTGGGATTCGGCTCGAAGGCGGTCGTGACCGGCGACATCACGCAGATCGACTTGCCGATCGCGCCGCATTTCAGGCCTGGTCGAGGCCATGAAGGTCGTCTCGAAAATCGAAGGCATTTCGTTCATCCATTTCGACGATCGCGACGTGGTGCGCCATAAGCTCGTGCAGCAGATCGTGAAGGCCTACGAATCGTTTACCGGAAAGGGCGGGCAAGTCTGAGCCTGCAGGTGAGCGTGGTCGAGGAAGGCGGAACAAACGCTGGCGCGAAAGGACTCGGGCAGTGGCTCGCCCGCATTGCGCCCCGCTCGGCTCGAGGCACCGTCAGCCATCGCTATCCTCCCGGACGCCAGGGTAAAGACGCTCAATCGCAGGTATCGCGGCAAGAACAAGGGCACCGATGTCCTCTCGTTCCCCGCGAACCGGCAATTTCCTCGGCGATATCGCGATTTCGCGTGGAATTGCTCAAAAACAGGCCAAATTACTCGGACATTCGCTTGCGACCGAGTTTAGGGTTCTTGCCCTACATGGCCTTTTGCACCTTCTCGGTTACGATCACGACAGTGATAACGGGCGAATGGCAAGGGCGGAGGCACGGTTGCGCCGCAAGGCCCGGCTGCCTCTCGGGCTGATCGCGCGCTCTTCATGATTCCGTTAACCCTTTTCCTCCTGGCGTGCGGTGCCATTTACCTCGGCACCATTCAGGCGGCGTTCAACGCGCTGATGCGCGTATCGCTCCGCCTGCTGGCAGAGGGCAGTGGCCGGGCACCCGATCTCGAGCGCTACCTGCAGGAGCCGCTGCTTCTGTTTCTGCCGCTGCGCACGCTGCTGGGCCTGATCGAGGGATTTGTCGTCCTGCTGCTGGCGCTTGATGATCGGGATTTCGGGACCCGGGTCATTCCTGCTGCTCGCGAGCTCGATGGTCGCCTTCGGCGCCGTCTGCGAGTTTCTGCTGCCGTTCCTGATCGTCTCGCGAGATCCCGAGCGGGTGCTCGAGCTCCTGCTGCCGATCTTCCGCATCATCAGCCGGCCGCTCAAACCGCTGACCTACGGGCTGCTGCATCTGCTGAATCATTCGCGCAACGAGCGCACGGCGCCGGTATCGGTGAACCGCGACGAAGTGAACGACGACGGGGAAGTCATCAACGGAACCCCGTCCGGCGAATCTGGCGCGTCGACGGGGCAGGACGAGCGCAAGCTCCTGAAATCGATCGTCGATTTCGGCGACACGCTGGTTCGCGAAGTGATGACGCCGCGCCCCGACATCGTCGCCATTCCGGCAGACGAAGACGCTCGACGACCTTCGCGCGCTGTTTCGCGAGCAGGAGTACTCGCGCATTCCGGTATTCCGCGACAACCTCGACAACATTCTGGGGTTCGTGTACGTGAAGGATCTGATTCTTCTGGGCGACTCGCTGCAGGGGGACGCGCCGATCACCAACCACCTGCGTCCGGCGCACTTCGTGCCTGAGACGAAGCTCGTCAGCGAGCTGCTGCGCGAGTTCCAGCACCAGCGCATACAAAGCGCGATTGTCGTCGACGAGTACGGCGGCACCGCCGGCCTCGTGACGCTCGAAGATCTGGTCGAAGAGATCTTCGGCGAGATCCGCGACGAGTACGACGTGGAGGCGGAACCGGTTGTCGAGGAGGCCGACGGGTCGTTCGTCTTCAGCGGCGCGGCCGATGTCGATGAAATCGCGGATCGTCTGCACGTGCCGATCGAGCGCGAAGGGTTCGAAACCGTCGGCGGATTTCTGCTGAGCCATCTCGGCCATGTGCCGACCATCGGCGAGACGTTCGACATCGATGGTCTTCACGTGGAAGTCATCGACGCCGAGCGCCGCCGCGTGCGCAAGGTGCGCATCACGCGCGCCTCGGGGCAAGAGGATGACGAGATCGAAAAGGATCGGACACGCGCGGGCATAACGTGAAATCGGGATTTGTTTCTCTGATTGGCCGCCCGAACGCAGGCAAATCGTCCCTCCTGAACCGCATCATCGGCGAGAAACTCGCCATCGTCTCCGACAAGCCGCAGACAACGCGCCACCGCATCATGGGAGTCAAGAACTATCCCGAAGGGCAGGCGGTCTTCGTCGACACACCAGGAATCCATCGCCCGCTGCACCGGATGAACGTCCGCATGGTCGATAGCGCCGTCGACACGCTCCACGAAGTCGACGTGGTCGGAGTGGTCATCGACGGATCGGAGAGTCCCGGTGCGGGGCTGCGCTATCTGCTGGGCCTCGTGAAGGACACGAAGGCCAAGACGATTCTGATTCTGAACAAGATCGACCTCGTCAAGAAGCACAAACTGCTGCCGGTGCTCGACCAGTTGAGCAAGGAGCGGGAGTGGCACGCCATCGTGCCAGTGTCAGCGCTGACCGGCGACAACGTCGAGCGCCTCGAAGAAGTCATCCTGGACGCCCTGCCGGAAGGGGAGGCGCTTTACCCCGCGGATTACCTGACCGATCAGCCCGAGCGCAACATGGTCGGCCGAGATGATTCGCGAGCAGGTTCTCCGGCTGACCCGCGACGAACTTCCGTTCTCGACTGCGGTGCTCATCGACAAGTTCCAGGAGCCGACGGTCGACGATCACATGACGCGCATCTGGGCGACGATTCTCGTCGAGCGCGACTCGCAGAAGCCGATCGTCATCGGCCGCGGCGGCGAAATGATCAAAGAGATCGGCACGTCCGCACGCCACGCGATCGAGACGTTTCTGCAGAACCGGGTCTTTCTCGATCTGCGCGTCGCGGTGAAAGAGCAGTGGCGCGAGGACGAACGGATGCTGGACGAGTTGGGGATGAAACACCCGGAGAAGTAGGGATTAGGGATTGCGGCTTGGCGCTGTTCGTGCGATCGTCGCCGTTGTCCTGGCCGTCCTGGCTGGAAGTGCGCAAACCGGCGCGGGGCCCATCGTTGTCCTCATCTCATTCGACGGCTGGCGATGGGACTACATCGATCGCGCGGAGGTTCCGCATCTGCGGGCTCTCGCCTCGCGGGGCGTCAGAGCAGACGGACTGATTCCTGCGTTTCCGTCCAAGACATTTCCAAATCACTACACGATCGTGACGGGCCTTTATCCCGAGAATCACGGCATCGTATCGAACGTGATTCATGGATCCCGGATTTCCGGAGCGGTTCACGATGACCTCACAGACCGCAAAGACGGCGCGGTGGTGGGGAGGCGAGCCGCTGTGGAACACGGCCATGCGTCAGGGCCGTCGAGCGGCGTCGATGTTCTGGCCCGGGTCTGAAGCACCGATTGGCGGCCTGCGACCGACGTTCTGGAGGCGGTACGACGAGGGAATGCCGAACGCGGCGCGCGTCGCGCAGGTACTCGAGTGGCTGGCATTGCCCGTCGATCAACAGCCCGCGATCATCACGCTGTACTTCAGCGATGTCGATACGGCGGGCCACGCGTACGGCCCCGATTCAGCACAAGTGAATCGGGCCGCCGCCCATCTCGACCGGATGCTGGGTGATTTGATCGACGGCGCGCGCCGGCTCAACCTTATGGACCGCCTGAGCGTTGTGGTCGTGTCCGATCACGGCATGTCTCAATTGAGCGATGAACGAGTGATATACCTGGATGACTACATCGATATCTCGACGGTAAACGTCACGGAGTTGTCACCAAATCTCGGGCTGGCGCCGCGCTCGGGTTCGGTCGACGCCCTCTACGCATCACTGAAGGGTAAACATCCGTCACTGGCGGTGTATAAACGCGAGGAGATCCCCGCCCACCTCCACTATCGCAACAATCAGCGCATTCCCCCGATTCTCGGCCTCGCGGACGACGGATGGAGGATCAGCGACGCGCGGGATGGCGGCCGTGGACTGGGCAACTGGGCGAACGAACGGCGGCTCCCACGGTTACGATCCGACTCTCAAATCGATGCACGGCCTGTTCGTCGCCGCAGGTCCACGCGTGCGCGAAGGTGTACGCGCGCCGGCGTTCGAGAACGTCCATATCTACAATTTTCTCTGTGCCCTGCTCGGGCTGAAACCGGCGCCGAACGACGGCGATCCGAATGTGACACGACCGCTTCTACGGCCATGATGGCTGCGATACGAATCCCGAATCCCTAATCCCAGATCCGTAGTCCCTGCCGCATGTTACAGTAACGGGTTCGTATGCCGCCGCAGCGGAAAGTCGATCTCGTCCTTGACTCGGTGAAGCGCCTCCTCAGAGTGGGCGCCACGGCCAACCTGTCGAATCTTCTCCAGAAACAACACCCCGCAGACCTGGCCCAGATTTTTAGCCAGCTGCCCGATCGCGATCGCATCGCGGCGTTCGCCGTGCTGGTGGAGCGCAACAGCCGGCTGGCGATGGAGACGCTCAGCGAGCTCGGGCCTGAGACGGGCGCGCAATTGCTCGCCGGCCGATCAGCTGAAGAGATCGCCAAGCTGGTCCAGGAGCTGCCGTCGGATGACGCGGCGGCTCTGATCGACAACCTGCCAGAAGAGCTGTCGACGTCCGTCCTCGAATTGATGGGCCGGAGAGAGTCGGGCGAAGTCGAGAATCTGCTCGAGTACCCCGAACGAACCGCGGGCCGCATCATGAACCCGCATGTCTTCGCGCTCGCCGAGGACATGACGGTCGGGGAAGCGATCACCGCGCTGCAGGGCTCGCGCGACGTCGAGATGGTGTTCTATCTCTACATCGTCGATGCGCGCGGACATCTGGTTGGCGTCACGTCACTCCGGCGGTTGCTGCTCGTATCGCCCGAAACGCCGCTCAAGCGAATCATGACCGCCGATCCGATCAGCGCGCGGGTCGACATGGACCAGGAAGAGGTCGCGCGGCTGGTTGCGTCCTACAACCTGCTGGCGATTCCCGTCGTCGACGAGCACAACAAGCTGGCCGGTATCATCACGGTTGATGACGTCATCGACGTCATCAAGGACGAGGCGACGGAAGACTTGTATCGCCTTGCCGGCGTGTCGAGCGACGAGCGCGTCTTCACTCCGGCGGGCGAATCGCTGCGCAAGCGCATGCCCTGGCTGATTGTCAACCTGGCGACGGCGTTTCTTGCGGCCGCCGTCGTCAGCGTGTTTCAGCACACCATCGATGGCTGGGCAGCCCTCGCTGTATTCATGCCGATCGCAGCGGGCATGGGGGGAAATGCGGCGACCCAGACCCTCACCGTCATCATCCGGGGCCTCGCGCTGGGGGAGTTGACGTGGAGTAACTCTCGAAAGGCGCTCGCCAAGAACCTGATTGTCGGCGTGGCGAATGGGGTTGTCACCGGCACGATCGCAGCCCTGGTGGCATGGGCCATGAACGGCGATATTCGATTGGGGATTATTCTCGGGCTTGCGCTGGTGACCAACCTCTTCGTGGCAGGTCTCGTGGGTACCCTGATTCCGCTCGGACTGAAGGCCCTGAAGGTCGATCCTGCGCTTGCCTCGACCGTGTTCATCACCACGTTTACCGATGTGTGCGGGTTTGCGTCGTTCCTTGGACTGGCCACCCTGTTCACGCGGTACTTCCAACGCGCAGGGTAGAATAAGGGGCCAGCCTTCGCTGAAGCTTCGGCGTGGCAAGCTTGAATGCCCCTTTATAGTGCCGACGCCCTCATTCTCAGAACCTACAAGCTCGGCGAGGCAGACCGGATTGTGGTGTTCCTGACGCGCGACCGGGGCAAGAAGCGAGGCGTGGCGAAAGGCGCACGGAGGACCAAATCGAATTTTGCCGGCGCGCTCGAGCCGCTCACGCACGTGCGGGTCGCATATTTTGAAAAAGAGCGGCGGGAGCTGGTGAACCTGAATTATTCGGAGGCGTCGCGTTCGGCCTTGTCCTCGGGCACGATCGAGGGGCTCGGCTGCGCGACGTATTTTGCTGAACTGATCGACGAGTGGGCGGCCGAGAGCCACGAAGACGAACGGCTCTATCGCCTCGGCGTCTCTATGGTCGAGGCGATCGCGACCGGCGTGCCGACGGAGCCGCTGACTCGGTATTTCGAGTACTGGCTGCTCAGCCTGCAGGGTGTCTATCCAGCGAGCCGCGTGCCGAGCTTGTCGCCCGAAGCGCAGGCATTCCTGAATGCGGCGCGGAAGATTGGCCCGCAGGAACTGCCCGGCGTGACTGCCGATCGCGCGATGTTGCGTGAGCTGGAAGCACTGCATCGCAGCATCATTACGACTCATCTCGAGCGCGAACCTCGATCGATCAAAGTGCTCAAGGATATGACGCGGTTGTGACCCTCCAAGATCTCATCCTGAAAATGAGCGCCTTCTGGGCGTCGCAGGGATGCATCATTCAACAGCCGCTCGACCTCGAGGTTGGCGCCGGCACGTCGCATCCGGAAACACTCCTGCGCGTTCTCGGCCCGAAGCCGTGGAACGTGGCGTACGTGCAGCCCTCACGGCGCCCCGATGACGGCCGGTTTGGGCAGAATCCGAATCGGGTCTTCAAACACCATCAGTTTCAGGTGATTCTCAAGCCCGCACCCGACGAGGTGCAGCAGATCTACCTGCAGAGCCTCGAGGCGGTCGGCATCGATCCACGTGCCCACGACATCCGGTTCGAAGAAGACAACTGGGAATCGCCGACGCTCGGCGCGTGGGGCATCGGCTGGCAGGTGCTTTTCGACGGACTCGAGATTACGCAGTTCACCTATTTCCAACAGGTCGGCGGCGTAAATCTGGCGCCCATCGGTGCCGAGCTGACGTACGGCCTCGAGCGCCTCGCCATGATTCTGCAGAGGGTCGACAACATCTTCGATCTCGAGTGGGGCGCTGGCGTGAAGTACGGCGAGGTGAGATTGCGGGAGGAGATTGAGCAGTCGAAGTACGTGTATGGCCAGGTCGACGGTATGTCACGCGAGGAATTTGCAGCGTTTCATCGCGATCTGTTCGACAAGTACTACGGCATGGCTGAGCGGCTGCTGAAGAGCAACCTCATCCTTCCCGCTCTCGAGTACGCCCTCAAGTGCTCGCACATTTTCAACATTCTCGATTCCAGCGGGAGTGTCGGCGTCAGCGAGCGCACGGCCTACGTGCTGCGGGTAAGGCAAATCGCCATTGCGATCGCGCAGGCGTACGTGGCGGGACCGGCGGGGCAGCCTGATGGATCGTGAACTTCTCTTAGAACTCGGAACCGAAGAGCTGCCGGCGTCGTGGTTGCCCGGATTGACTCGCCAGATTCGCGACGGCCTCGCCGGCGCGCTCCGCACGCATCGTCTGGCCGCCGACGCGCCCGTCGAAGGCTACAGCACGCCCCGCCGGCTGACGGCACGCATCGCGAAGATTGCCGAGCGTCAGACAGATCTCGAGGAGCTGCTGACCGGGCCGCCGGTGGCGGCGGCGTTCGGCGCGGACGGCACGCCGACTCCGGCGGCGGCCGGCTTCGCGCGCAAGAACAACGTCGAAGTCGCGCAACTGGAGCGTGTGGAGACGCCGAAAGGAACGTACCTCGGATTCCGCAAGCATCAGCGCGGCAAGGCGGCCGTTGATGTGTTGCCGGACGTGCTGGCGACGACGTTGCGATCGTTCAGCTTTCCCAAGGCCATGCGCTGGGACGCGTATCTGGAGGATGGAAAGGGCGATCTGCTGTTCGGGCGTCCGATTCGCTGGATTCTGTATCTCTACGGCGGACGCGTGGTGCCGTTCACGATTCGGCGCACGGACCTGGCCGAGTCGTCCGTTGTGCAGGAAGTTGTGTCGGCAGCGGTGACCTACGGCCACCGCTTTCTTACGACCAGCGGCAGGGCAGGGCGCGCGGTGAAGGTGCGCACCTTCGAGGACTACATCGCCCGACTCGGCGAGCATTTCGTGATTCTCGATCGGCAGGAGCGCCAGGATCGCATCGCCCGCGGTCTCGAAGCGAAGGCGCGCAGCCTTGGCGGCCGCGTCGGCAGTGCGGCGATGCTGCACTCGACCCTGCTCGAGGAGGTGCCGGATCTCATCGAGTATCCGACGGTGATGGCCGGAACGTTCTCCAAGGAATTTCTGTCGCTCCCAGACGAAGTGCTGACGACAACGATGATCCATCATCAGCACAACTTTCCTGTCGTCGACGATGCCGGCCGACTCAAGCCGGCTTTTCTTGTCGTGACGAACACCGATGCCGACAACGAGAAGGTGGTCGCACGCAATTACGAGCGCGTGCTGACGGCCCGCCTGAGAGATGCGCGCTTCTTCTGGGATGCCGATCGCCAGGTTGCGCTCGAGGCGCGGATCGAGCGGCTCAAGACGATTCGATTCCATAAGAAGCTCGGGAGTTATTTCGAGAAGGCGCAGCGCGTGGAAGCCCTGGCCCGATGGATTGCGGTCGAGCCTCTCGCGTCTGCAGCGCTCGCTAATGACGCGGCCACCGCCGGCCGCCTGGCCAAGGCAGACCTCGCGACAGAGATGGTGGCGGAGCTGACCGAGCTGCAGGGTGTTATGGGCGGCATCTACGCGCGTGAGGAGGGGCAGCCCGAACGCGTGTGGAAGGCGATCTACTACCACTACTTGCCCGATTCAGTTGGGGTGGATGCGCCGCCGACCCGTGCTCAGCTCGGTGATGCGGCCGGCACCTGGGCGGCGGTGTCGTTGGCCGACAAGCTCGATACGGTCGTCGGGATGTTCTACAGCGGGGAGAAGCCGACAGGCTCGCGCGATCCGTTCGGGTTGCGGCGCCAGGCGCACGGGATTTTCAAAATTCTCGTCGATCTGCCCGCATTGACCGGGTTGACTGCGCGTCCGACGCTCGACGCGCTGCTCATAGAGGCGGCAAGATTATTTGCCGCACTCGACGAGTGGCCGGCCGAGAGTCGCCAGGCGATGTCAGACTTCCTGCTCGAACGATATCGGTACGTCCTGGAACAGCGCGGTTTCGATGTGCGCAACGTGCGAGCCGTGCTACAGGAGAGCGGATTCGCGCACCTGAGCCCTGCCGATGCGTTGAAGCGGCTCGAGGCGCTGCCGGAGTTTACGGTCTCGCCCGATTTCCAAAAACTGGCGGTGGCGTTCAAACGCGTCAAGAACATCGCTCGCGAACTGCCGGACGCCGACTACGAGGCGGGCGAAAAACAGGATCCGCCGCTCGCGCAGCTCCTCAAGGAACCTGCTGAAATTGCACTGCTACAAGAACTCGAGCGGCGCGGCCCCGCAATTGACACTGTGCTCGAATCGGGGGAAAATTTGCGCCGCGCATTTGTCGAGGCAGCCCAATTCGGTCCTGCAGTCGATCGATTCTTCACCGAAATCTTCGTGATGGTAGATGACGCCCCCTTGCGAAAGGCGCGCCTGCGCCTCATGAAGCGCCTCGAACAGCAAATCTTACGAATCGCAGACATTTCCGAAATCGTTTCGGAGACGGAGTAAACAGTCGAATGGCGAAGAAAGTACTCGAAGTTCCTGAAGAAGAAGTCCAACGTTTCGTCCGAAACCGAAAAGGTCGCGAAGCTCGCCAGGCCGGGCAAGTACATCTACTACTTCGGCGACGGCAAGGCGGATGGCGATCGCACCATGAAGGATCTGCTCGGCGGAAAAGGATCTGGCCTCGCGGAAATGACCAACGCGAAGCTGCCTGTCCCCGCGGGCTTCACGATCTCCACGCCGGTCTGCACCATCTACTACAAGGAAGGCGGCAGGATTCCCGCGTCGATCGAGAAGGAGATGATCGACAACTTGCGCAAGCTCGAGAAATCGGCCGGCCGCAAGCTCGGCGACACGAATATGCCGCTGCTCGTCTCTGTGCGGTCGGGCGCAAAGTTCTCCATGCCCGGCATGATGGACACGATTCTGAACCTCGGCCTCAACGACGAGACGGTCGAGTCGCTGAAGCAGGAGACCGGAAACGGCCGGTTTGCGGCCGACAGCTACCGCCGCTTCATCCAGATGTTCGGCAACGTCGTCCTGGAAATACCGAAGGACGTGTTCGAGCACGAGCTCGATGCCGTGAAGAAATCGCGCGGAGTGAAAGCCGATACCGACCTCGATGAAGCGGCACTACGCGAGGTGATCACGCGATACAAGCAGGTCGTGAAGAACAAGACAGGCAAGGCATTTCCGCAGGATCCGATCGAGCAGCTGAAGGGATCGCGCAACGCCGTGTTCCGCTCGTGGCAGAACCCGCGCGCGAAGGAATATCGCCGTATCTACGACATTCCGGACTACATCGGGACTGCGGTCAACGTGCAGCAGATGGTCTTCGGCAACACTGGCGATCGCTCCGCGACGGGCGTCGGCTTCACGCGCAGCCCGGCCACTGGCGCGAAAGAGTTCTACGGAGAATTCCTCATCAACGCGCAGGGGGAGGACGTCGTGTCGGGCGTGCGCACGCCGCAGCAGATCAAGGAACTCGAGAAGGTGCTGCCGAAGGCCTACAAGCAGCTTCGCGAGATTACGACGCGCCTCGAAAAGCACTACAAAGACGTGCAGGATTTCGAATTCACGATCCAGGATGAGAAGCTCTACATGCTGCAGACCCGCAGTGGCAAACGCACCGGTTATGCAGCTGTCGTCATTGCGACCGATCTTGCGGCCGAGAAGATTGTGTCGCCGAAGGAAGCGCTTCTGCTCGTCGATCCCGAAGCACTCTCCCAGTTGCTGTCCCCGGGATTCGATCCTGCCGAGTGGGCGAAGGTTCCGATCCTGGCGAAGGGCCTTCCGGCATCACCTGGGGCGGCCTCTGGGCAGGTGGTCTTCACGGCTGACGATGCAGTCGAGTGGACGCGTCAGGGCAAGCAGGTCATTCTCGTCCGGAAAGAAACCGTTCCCGACGACATCCACGGCATGCACGTCGCGCAGGGCATTCTGACGGCCACGGGCGGCATGACGTCGCACGCGGCCGTCGTCGGCCGCCAGATGGGCAAGCCGTCGATCGTCGGCGCCGGTTCTTTGACGATTTCCGAGAAGAGCAAGCAGTTCACCGTGGACGGCAAGGCCGTCAAAGAAGGGGAGTTCGTTTCGTTCGACGGCCTCAAGGGAGAAATCAAGCTCGGAAAGATGGCGTCGAAGCCGAGCGAGATTCTGCAGGTCGTCAACGGGCAGCTCGATCCCAAGAAGTCGGACATCTACCAGCGCTTCAACAGAATTCTCGAGTGGGCCGACAAGTATCGCCGGCTGGGCATTCGTGCGAACGCGGATCTTCCGGATCAGGCGGAGCTGGCATACGCATTCGGGGCCCGCGGCATTGGTTTGTGCCGCACCGAGCATATGTTCTTCGGCGAGGATCGACTGCCGATTGTGCAGCGCATGATCCTTGCCGACAACGTGGCCGATCGGACAAAGGCCGTATTGGAGCTCCTGCCGCTGCAGCGCGCCGACTTCTACGGTGTGTTCAAGGCGATGAAAGGGGAGCCGGTCACTATTCGCACGATCGATCCTCCGCTGCATGAGTTCCTGCCGAAGCGCGAGGATCTCATGGTCGAGGTGGCCAAGCTCGAGGTGACCAACGGCAACAAGAGGGAGCTCGACGAGAAGCGAAAGCTCCTCGCGCGTGTCGAGCAGCTGCACGAGTTCAATCCCATGCTCGGCCATCGCGGTGTGCGCCTCGGGATCACGTATCCCGAGATCACGGAGATGCAGACGCGGGCCATCATCGAGGCGGCCATTCAGTTGAAGAAGGAAGGGCTGAAGGTCGTGCCGGAGATCATGATCCCGCTGGTCGGCCACGTGAAGGAGCTGAAGGATCAGAAGACGGTCGTCGATCGCGTCGCTGCCGAGACGATGAAAGAGCACGGCGTCAAGATTGAGTACCTCGTCGGCACGATGATCGAAGTGCCCCGGGGCGCCGTGACGGCCGACGAGATCGCCGTCGAGGCGCAGTTCTTCTCGTTCGGCACCAACGACTTGACGCAGACCACCTTCGGATTCTCGCGCGACGACATCGGCAAGTTCCTCGGCGCGTATCAGGACAAGAAGATTCTCGACAAGGATCCGTTCAGCACCATCGACACGGTCGGCGTCGGCTCGCTGGTCCGCATCGCTGTCGAAAAGGGGCGCTCCACGCGTCCCAACATCAAGCTGGGCATCTGCGGCGAGCACGGCGGCGATCCCTCGTCGATTCACTTCTTCGAGAAGGTGGGACTGAACTACGTGTCCATGTCACCGTATCGTGTCCCTGTTGCCCGCCTGGCGGCTGCACAGGCGGCGCTTTCAGTCAAAGTCGGAGACTGAACCTGGTGATTAGGGACTTGGGATTAGGGATTAGGTCTGAACGCGCTGACACGCGTGATACGTGTGACAGATCTAGTCCCGAGTCCCCAACCCCTAATCACTAGCTCCGTCATGGGTCGCATCCATCTTTTGCCGAGCGACCTCGCTAATCAGATAGCGGCCGGCGAGGTTGTCGAGCGCCCGGCATCGGTCGTCAAGGAGCTCATCGAAAACGCCATCGATGCCGGCGCGCGCCGTATCCAGGTCTACGTCGAGCTGGGTGGGAAGCGCCTCGTACGTGTCGAGGACGACGGCGATGGGATGGGACCGGAGGATGCGCGGCTGTCGCTGGAACGTCACGCGACAAGCAAGATCCAGCGTGCTGATGATCTCGCCGCGATTCACACGCTCGGGTTCCGGGGCGAAGCGCTTCCCAGCATCGCGTCCGTATCGCACTTCGTCATGAAGACGCGGCTGCGCGGCGACATCGCCGGCACAGAGATTAGGGTCAACGGCGGTGCCGTGGCGGCCGTGCAGGAGATCGGTACGCCCGAAGGCACTTCGATTGAAGTCGGCGATCTCTTCTATAACCTGCCGGCGCGGCGGAAGTTTCTCAAGACAGACACGGGCGAAGCGACGCAGGTCTCTCGCGTCGTTACACAGTTCGCGCTCGGTTATCCGGAGGTCGGCTTCATGCTGACGAGCGGACCGCGGACGATGTTCAACTGGCCGGCCGTGTCGAAGTTCGACGACCGCCTGTATCAGATATTTGGAGACCGGCCCGACCTGGTGCGGGTGGGTAAGGCGCTGACCGGCTTCAGCATCAAGGGCGTCGTGGCAGCACTCGCAGAGCAGGGACCGACGCGCGGCGCGCAGAACGTCTTCGTGAATCGGCGCATCGTCAAGGACAAGACCATTGCGCATGCGATTATCGACGCTTACAGCAACGCCTCGATCAAGGAGCGCAGCCCCGAGGTTCATCTCTTTCTCGAAATCCCCGCCGATCGCGTCGATGTGAACGTGCATCCGACGAAAGCTGAGGTCCGCTTCCGCGATCAGTCGTTCATTCACGAGGCAGTCAAACATGCTGTCGCCGATGCGATTGGCAAAGGCGCCGTTCCTGAGCTGCAGCTGCTGCCAGGCAACTATCGCGACGCGATGCCGACGGCCCAGTCGATACCGAATGTGCTGGGCGGCGGGGTGTACCCGAGCCGTTGGGCGGATGCGGGTGCAATGGGTGCGTGGGGTGCGATGGGTGCGTTAGGTGCGGAGAACCTAGAACCAGCACCTGGAACCGGAACCGGGAACCAGGAACCAACTGGCGGCGTGGCAGCTGCGATGAAACCGCTCATGCCGCTTGGACAATTCCGCGACACGTTCATCATCGCGGTCGATGCCGATGGCATCGCGATCATCGATCAGCATGTGGCGCACGAGCGCGTCCTGTTTGAGCGCGTCATGGAGAAACTGAGCTCGGGACGGATGGAGAGCCAGCGGCTGCTCGAGCCGATGCTGGTCGAACTGTCGCCGGAAGGACGGCAGGCGCTGCTGAGCCACGCCGACGATCTCGACCGTCTGGGCTTCGGCGTCGACGATTTCGGTGGCGAGACGCTGCGTGTGACAGGAGTGCCCGCTCTTCTGAGCGGCGAGGATGCGGTGACTGCGATACGGGCGCTGGCGGAGGATTTAGAGGGGCTCGATCGCGGAAGGGAGGCCGGTGATGCCTTGCGCCGCATTGCCGCGACAACGGCCTGCCACGCGGCCGTGAAGGCGAATTATCCGCTCACGCACGAGAAGATGATGCACATCCTCGAGGAGCTTCGACGGACCGCTTATTCAACGGTGTGCCCGCACGGCCGCCCGGTGATGCTGCGCCTGACCAGGCGCGAGATTGAGAAAAACTTCCAACGCATATGAGCCCACGCCTCGGTGGTGTTGTCTGGTGGGTCGGCCGCTTCCTGCAGGCCTTTGCAATGTGGATCCTGCTCGTCGACATCTTCATGGCCGGCCCGTTGGGGCCCGCTCCGAACCCGTTTTATGTCGGTGTCGTGATGTTCATCGTCGGCTGGCTGATGGTGAGGCAGGCTTCGCCTAACTAGGGATTAGGGATTAGGATGCGCCACTGCGGGCTTTCCCCTGTCTACGAGGAATTCGACGACGGTCACATATCCGTTGCGTACTGCTACGACGTGAGCCTGCCGCTTCTGGTGCGGGCGCTCGCGCGCTGAACTCGGCGAAGCTTCTGCTCGGTGCCTACCGCGGCGCCGGGTTGACAGCAGGCGCGGGCGATGCGTACCGGGTCTGTTCGATCAGACGCTGCAGTTCAGCCCGCATCTGCTGAAGAGTCTCACGCGCGTCTGAACGGTCAATGATGTTCGTCTCTTCGTAGGAATCCTTTTCGAGATCGTAGAGCTCGTCCATCCCCTGAAGCTCGCGGTAGTTTATGTACTTGTACCGTGCGGTTCGAGCCGCCACGTAGCCCATGTTCCGAATGCGCGGGTACACGGTGTCGGTGAAGTACTCGATGAGGAATGACGCGCGCCACTCCCGTGCCTCCTTCTTCAGCACCGGCACAAGAGAGCGGCCCTGGATTCCAGCGTCAGGTTGGAGTCCGGCCACCTCGAGTAGAGTCGGAGCAATGTCAAGGCTTAAGGCCATCTCCGGCGGTGTCGAGCCCGCCATCGTCAACGGTGGATAACGGATGACGAGCGGAATACGGATCGTCTCTTCGTACGCCAGCCGCCGCTCTGCGTTGAGTCCGTGCTCGCCGTAGAAGTATCCGTGGTCGCTCGTAAACACAACCACTGTCTCATTCAGGATGCCCTTGCGCTCCAGGGCCGCGAGGATGCGCCCCAAGCTATCGTCGACGCCAAGCAACATCTCCAGACGGCCTCTGATGTCCTCATCGGATGTGGCGGTCTTCGGGCCAAGTGGAGGAAGCTGGTCAATCTGGCGAAGCAGCGCGGGTTTCCCAAGCGGCCGCTTAGACGCGTTCGCGCGCCGAGGCATGGTGCGACCGACGTACCGACCGCGGTGGCGATCCGCGGCAACAAAGCCTCCGGGCTGTCCTGGAATCGGGACCACACTTCCATCGTCACGCTGAATCACATTGGGATGGAGGGCCTTGTGAGCCAAGTAGACGAGGAACGGACGATCCGAAGGACGGTCCATGAACCGCTCCACATAGTCGGTGAGCAGGTCGGTCGTGTAACCCTTGGCGTGCACGCGCTCGCCGTCGACATTCAATGAGGGGTCGATCGCTTCCCCTTGTCCTGGCATGGCGACCCAGTGGTCGAATCCAGGGCGAGGGCTGTCGTCATTGCCCATGTGCCATTTGCCGAAGAAGCCGGTTAGGTAGCCCGCGCGCTGAAGCTCCAATGGGAATACGCGCAGGTTATGGCTTGGCCGAGCGGTGTTGTCGATGATGCCATTGGTGTGCGGGTATTGGCCTGTGAGAAAGCTCGCGCGGCTAGGAGAGCAGAGTGGCGTTGTGGCGAACGCGTTCGTGAAGCGCGCCCCTTCGCGCGCGAGGCGGTCCATGTTCGGCGTGTCGATGAACGGATGGCCGGCAACCCGCATCTCATCCCAGCGCATGTCATCGACGAGCACCATGACGATATTCGGTCGGCGCGGTTGGGCGGGCGGCGGAGCAGTGTTCTGGGTCTGGCCCGGCGCCGTACATGCGGTTGCAAGAAGGGCGCACAGGAAAACGAGTAGGCGAGCCTTCAAATCTAGTAAGGGTAACCTTTAAGCCTCGGCGTCCTGGGCTTCCACTCGGGTAGGGAAGCGTATTTATCTCCGATTGGCATTTTTACCTTCGGCAGACTCTGGGCGTCGAGTATCTGGTCCTCCGGGATGACGTCGTTTATATAGAGCAGAAAAGCCGTCAGTGCGTACACCTCATCGGCCGTTAGCGTTCCCTCACGATTGAGGGGCATCGCGCGATTGATGTAATCCCAAACCGTCGTCGCGAACGGCGAGCGAAGCGGCAGTATTCGTCCCCGTGCCCAGAGCTCGACATCCGGACCAGCCTTGCTTTTCATGATGGGCGCCTTGCCCTCGATCCCCGTCGCTCCGTGGCATCCCGCGCACTTCGCGCGATAGATCTGGGCGCCGTCCTTCGTCGTTCCGCGCCCCGGCGGGAGTTCCTCTCCGGTGGGACCGATGGAGATATCCCACGCGCGGATTTCCTCTGCGCTCGGCGGGCGTCCCACTCCATAGGTAGGCCCTTGCGCCAGCGCAGATACGCCCATGAGCAAAGCGAAGGCGATCGGGAGAACCCTACGCGTACCCATTGGTCACGCTCCCGTCCGCGGCGATCCTCCAGGGTTGAATGCTGTTGTCCAGCCCCGGCACACTGAATGTGGCATCGAAGGGCTTGTTCCAGTACTTGGCGATCTGTTCGCGCGACGGTTGAGCCTGACCGATCTCGTCCGTGCAGCGCGAAAGAAGCTCGGTCTCTTGTCCGTCCCAATTCCACTGATAAGTGAATCGCGCGTGCGCCATGCGCTGCGCCGTCCCCTTGATCTCGGCAGTGTTCCAGCGCTTACCGCGGTCGGTGGACACCTCCACCTTGCGAATGGCTCCGCCACCGGACCAGGCCAGACCGCTGATCTCGTAGAATCCGCGGCCAGGCAGCTGGTGTCCACCGGAAGGGAACGTGATGACCGATTTGGGCCCGATCTGGTATTCCAACGCAGCGACTTTCGCGTCCTGATCAAGATGCCCGTAGTCGTTGTAGTTCATGTAGTACCGGTCCACCACCTTGATTCGCCGGAGATACTTGGTGTGAAAGATTCCCTCGAAACCGGGGACCATCAGTCGCAGCGGAAACCCTTGCTGGGGCCGCAAGGGCTCGCCGTTCATGCCGTAGGCCACGAAACAGTCATCCATCGCCTTGGCGATCGGCATGCTCGACGCGCCCTTCACTTCCTCCGACCCTTCGGCGACGAACCAGGATGCCCCGGCTTTCAGGCCGCACTCCTTGAGCAGCACGGAGAGGAGCACGCCGGTCCATTCGGCGCAACTGGTCATCCCATGCGATTCCTGAACCGTCTTGGCCCTGCGCGACGCCCGATTCCCAGCACACTCGATGAAATGAAGGCGGGTCACGGAAGGGAGGCGCTTCAAATCCTCCATGGTGAAGGTCAGCGGACGGTCCACCATCCCGTGGATCATGAGACGATGCTCCCTGGGATCGATCTCCGGGATGTAAGAACCACGGGTCGTTCCCACGAAGTGGAGCGAGGATGGTGTAATCACCCCCACCGAATCCTGAAGCGGCGCCGCGATATGAAAGTAGAGCCCGAAGGCATCGGGCGAAGGCCTACCGCCGTGGGCGATGCGTACTGAGTTGACGAAGCGCGAGCGTTCGCCGTAGGGGATCTGATCCTTGTCGCCCTTGATCATTGGTGGGGATGCTGGTGTTTGGCCGTTCGCGGGTACTGCGGCTCCCAGCGTGAATCCACCGGCCAACGCGGCGCCGCTTTTCAGGAAGTCCCTTCGAGCAGGTCGTTTCGAATCCATGGGTCTCTCCTCTTAAATGAGCCTACTTGGAGATCGTCCGACGCTAGCGGGAGTATACGCCTATGGCCGGGCTGCAATCGAGCAGAGTTCGGGACATGCCGACGAGCCACAGACTCCTGATCAGCGCGACCACGGCCTGGAAGAGGACCCTCTCGCCGCGACGCTGCGAGAGTCCATCCTCACTTGGCGGAGCTAACGAGTTTCACCACGCACGTACAACGCTGAGACATTCTGTCTCGATATTGCCAAACTCCGCGACCACGACCTCTGTCAAGACAGGACGCTCCGTCGGGAAGCCAACCGCCCAGTCGAATTTTTGGTTGGCCGTGCTCTCTCGTCAGATGAATTTCCCGCTCAGGACGGACTGGGCCGCGGTATGCTCTCATTTTCTTGCTCGTGGTACGCACCGTGCTTTGGCCTTGTCACGCACAACCGGTCAGCGTGGAGGAGTAAGTGGGGGATCATCGTGAAGAACACATTCTGGATGGGCGAGCCGTTGTCATTCGGGGAAGCGATGAAGCGTACGGGGCGCGCCCTGAAGCGGATGGGCTCGCCAGTGGCTGACGTCGCTAACGTCAGTCCATTATTGGGGACCGCGGACCCGGGAACGCCTCAAGCCGGTCAGCGTCGACTCTGCCAGCGTCGCGCACGTTTGGGACGGCGCCGCGAAGACTGGGCTACCCCCGTCGATGAAATGCCGCGCATCTTACTGATCGAGCCTGATCAGGAGACCCGCCTGCTGTATGCCTGCCTTTTCGAGGAGGCTGGGTATGCGGTGTACGCCGTGGCGGACAGCACCGGGGCCATCGATGTCGCTCGACGGCGCTTGCCCGATGTGATCGTCATGGAATTGGAGGGGCCGGGCGCCGATCGAGAAATCCTCCGCCAGTGGGTGGAAGATCCGCTGATTTCCTCGATTCCCATCGTTGTGGTTGCGTCACTCCTGAATCTCGATGTTCCCGCGCGCACCGCAGGTCCGATTTCGGTGCTTGGAAAGTCTACGGGTCCTGAGTGCGTACTGGCCGAGGTGGACAACCTCATTAGCGCCACGCCACGCGAGCGTTTGGTGGTCCGACAACTCAGGCGGGCGTTGCTGATGCTTCGTGACGTAGGGCAGCGAGTCAAACCAGACGAGGGTGCGCAGGAACGCGTGCGCTCGCTCATCGACCGGTTGCAGGTGGCCATCCTGGCGCTCGACACAGAAGGCCACTATGTCGCGGTCAGTCGTGGGGCATCAACACTCACTGGATACGCACGGGCCGAACTGATTGGCAAATCGATCTTTGACACAGGGCTCGCGCTGAACCCTCGGGTTTCCGCGGGCTGGGAGGAGTTCCTGGCCCGGAAGCAGTGCGCCGCGAAGACCATCACGATCGACAGAAGCGGAAACGTCATGAGCATCCAGACCGAATTCGCGACGATCTTGCCGGGACTTCACGCCGCCGCCTTCGCAGGTTAGCGGCCCACGCGACGTCGTTTCGTACCGAGGCGTCAAACTATCCGCGCGGGCCCGCCCAGTTTTTCATAGCTGGCGCAAGAGCCTTGAGCCAGGCTCGCGCCTCCTCGAGCGCCGCCTCGTAGGCGCTCATCAGAACCGCGAACTGTTTACCTATGACTCGCCGCCGAAGGGCAGATGCGAGAACGCGCTGGAACGCGCCGCGTCGCACCCGCGTGGATTCCACTTCAATAGATCCCTGGTTCACTAGATCAATAGTTAAAGCGGCGACCGGTACCACGAATCGCTGATCAGCTCAATGAACTGACTTCCACCTTCCGCGCTGTGCAGCGAGAGCGCGTTGCCTTCGGCACCGGACCAGTCGATCGCCAGCACGTACGTTGTCCCGCGCTTCAGCAGGAAGACTGCCTCGAACCCCTCGGCGTGAATGTTTCCGCCGTCGTCTGCCCGCCAGAGATCGTCCCCGGGCCCTTTGAACGTGGCCGGGTAGTCAACGTATATACGACGCTCTCCATCGATGACGACCAGGCAGGCGAGCGCCTGTGTGAGATAGCGCGAGAACTCGATGACCGCAATTTGAATGCCTGCGACCGATTCCGCAATCGGCCAGCAGCCTACGACGGGGCGGCCTTTGTCCGCCTGGAATTGTGGATAGGTCGCTTTCGAGCAGCGTGCGTCCTGAGGCGGACGTTTCAATGGAACGACCGTCGCGCCGGCAAGGAATGACTCGTCTGTAAGAACGCATGTCGCATCGGGGCTGATCGTGCCGCCGATGATCTGAAACACCGCGCCGGCTGTCTGTGTGAAGTTCTGCGACGCCTGCCGGCTGGTCGTGTCTCGTCCTTCCGGTTGTCTGCGCTCGAACTGAATGGAGACTTGCTGCGCACCGGTGCAGAGCGCGATGCGCAACGCTTCGGGTTTCGCAACCTCACTCGTCGCCAGAAGCCTTGTGCCTTGCCCGTTTGGAAACGCAAACGCGAGCGCAGCGAGAAGTAGAGCGGCAGCGTTCATTTACGGCCTGAACACACGAATCCGATGCGCTTCACTATCCGTGACGTAGAGCGTCCCGTCGGGCGCGGCAAACAGGCCGTGCGGCCGGGAGAGCTTGCATTGCAGGGGATCGGTCTCCGGACCGTCTCCGCGTACGCCCGCGCCGAGCACCGTCGTGATGATGCCCGTATCCAGGTTCACGCGACGAATCGTGTGGCTTTCGGTATCGGCGACGTAGAGATTCCGCCCCGATAGCGCCAGTCCCTTCGGCCCCGACAGCTTCGCCGTGCGAGCCGGACCGCCATCGCCCGTCCAGCCCTGCTCGCCGGTGCCCGCGAGGTGATGCAGCGTCTGGGTCTTCGGATCGATGCGATAGAGTGCGTTGCCTTCGCGCAATGCAAGGTAGATGGTGCCGTCGCCATCGATCACCATCGTGCGCGGGCCGTTGAGCGGCGTACCCTTCAGCGGCGCGCCGTCAGGTGTCGCCAGTCGCTCGCCGGTGCCCCCAATCGTCTCGATAATCCCGGTACGCAGATCGACAGCTCGAATACGATGGTTGCCGATGTCGCAGATCATCAGCCTGTCGCCCGGTCCAATGTAGATACTGTGCGGCTGCCTCAGCTGCGCCTGCGCGGCAGGGCCGGAGTCGCCCGTAAACCCGGCGACGCCAGTCCCGGCGAGCGTCGAGAGGACACCCGTCGAGCCATCGACCTTCCGCACGACATGACTGTCGCGCTCGGCGATGTACATGTGGCCGCGCGTGTCGAAGACTATCTCATGCGGCATGTTCAGCGACCCCGACGTCGCAGGGCCGCCATCGCCGCGGTATGCGCGTTGTCCGTCGCCGGCGATCGTCCGTGTCGTCCGCGATTTAAAGTCGAATCGACGGATGAGCTGATTGTCGACATCGCAGAAATACAATCCGCCGTCTTGTGCGATGACGAGACCGTAGGGATTGTTAACCTGCTGGTCGGAAACCCCAGGCGAGCCGGTGCCGATGAGAGTGGAGACCGAGGCCGCAAACGCGGGCCGTGGGAGGAGTGCGAGCAGAGCAGCTTTGAGCAGATCTCGGCGATTCATAGGCGGAGTCTAGCGCACCGGCGGGCGCTCGCGGTAGAAGTACCCGAGCATGCCGCGCTTCATTTCTGTCGTCTGGTCGCGCGAAATGAAAGCAGGCTGGAGCGCCTCGTCGAGCCGCCAGAAGCGCTCGCGCGTGGCATCGGTGTCTTCCGGAAGAGGGCTGTCAGTGGCAACCACCAGCAGGCCTCCATGCTCGAGCGGTTCGACGCGCATCCCGTCGAGGTTCGATTTGAGCGTCGCTTCGCCTCCAGCCATTGCGACGTGAGCGGCAGACAGAAAATTGGCCCAGAGCGCGCCCTTGATGCCCCGGTCTCGGACATAGAGCTGTTCGAGGTTCCCTTCAATGTCGCTGCCGACATAGGCGATTGGCACGGCATGCACTCGCTCAACCGGCGGTTTGATGTACTCCCATGGAAGCGGAGCCCCCGGCGGCCTGGGCGTGCGCCCATCGAACATTGGCCGCGCGAGCGTGATGGCCAGATTGCCATACCCGTACGCGGCTCCGCCGGGCGTTCCGTCCCACGCCCGCTTTGCCAGCTGCAGCAGTGCTTCGACTTTCGTCGGCGACGCCGCAAGGTGCCTCAGGTACGAAATGCTGCACATCACCTTCCACGTGCCGGCGATGAGAAACTCGTCGCGGCCGATTGGGTTGACGTGGGCGGTGAACCAGATCCTCTGATTCGGAAAATCGGGCGTCTCCGCCTCGATGCTGACGACTGCGTAATCGTTATTGAGAATCTTCTTGTGGGCGGCTTTCCAACGGCTGCTCGTGAAATCGCCCATGTTGAGCTTCGCGCCTTGGCCGGGCCGCTTGGTGTGAAGAGTAGTCAGCCGCGTACCGGGAAACAGTAAGTTCGAGAGAAACGCCTCGGCGAGATCGGCGATGAGCCTGCCGTCGACCTCCGTTTTACCCCGCAAATACAGCGGCAACGCGAAATGCGTTGCCGACTGGTTGTACACCTGCTGTGGCGGTTCCACGTCTCAGCCGGCCGACCTTAACCACGTCCGGAGGTCAAGCGAGTAGTACTTCACGTTGGGAAGCGGGTTGACGTAGTAGGACGTGGCAGGCTTGAACCCCATCGACACATACAGGCCCTGGGCCGCTTCCATCGTACCGAGCGTGTCGAGCACCAGCGTACGATAACCGAGCTCCCGGGCGCGGCGCGCGATCTCTTCGGCCATCCGGCGTCCAAGATGCCGCCCGCGAAACGCCGGGCGCACGTACAGCCGTTTCATTTCGCAGATGTCGTCGCGGAGTTTCCGTAATCCCGCGCACCCGGCGACCTCTCCGCCGGCGCTGGCCAGAAGCAGAGCGCCTGCGGGCGGCGCATACATGACCGATAACCGGTCGAGCTCGGCCGCGAAGTCCTGAAAGCACAGATCGACATCGAGGGCGCGCGCGTACTCCTCGAACAACGCGCGTCCCAGCGCGTAATCGGCGCTCGTCGCCGCTTCGACGATGATTATCTTCTTGCGGAGCTGTTTCCATTCCTGAATCCGCTTGCGAAGCGTCTCCTCGAATCCGCGGCCGGTCGGCTGATAGTACGTCTTCCCCGACAGTGACGGCGGAAGGCAGTCCATGTCGGCGACCCCCTCGGCCTCGTTGTGGGCGTATTTATAACCCTTACCGTAGTCGAGCTCCTTCATTAATTTTGTCGGCGCGTTGCGGATGTGAAGCGGCACGGGCTCGGCGATTTGCTGGAGGGCATCTTCGGCGGCCTCGTTGTACGCCACGTAGACAGCATTGCTTTTCGGAGCCGTGGCGAGGTAAATGGCCGCTTGTGCGAGCGCCGTGTTCCCTTCGGGCATGCCGATGAAGTGCACTGCGTCTTTCGCCGCCACAGCGACGACGAGCGCCTGCGGATCGGCGTTGCCGATATCCTCGGACGCAAAGCGTATGAGCCGGCGCGCGACATAGAGAGGGTCTTCGCCGGCTTCGAGCATGCGCGCCAGCCAGTAGACGGATGCATCGGGGTCGCTGTTGCGCATCGACTTATGCAGCGCCGACATGATGTTGTAGTGCTCCTCGCCGCTCTTGTCATAGAGCAGCGCCCGGCGCTGAACCGACTGCTGCACGGTTTCCAGGTTCAGGCTGCGCGTCGACCCATCAGCCTCGCGAGGCGCGGCCGCAGTCGTCAGCTCGAGCAGGTTCAGCGCAACCCGGGCATCGCCATTCGAGAACCGGGCGATAGTCTGCAGCACTCCATCGGCGACCGCGATCGGCTCGAGACCGAGGCCGCGTTCCTTGTCGTGCAACGCCCGATCGAGGATGGTGACGATCTCGTCTTCCTTCAGGCCGCGCAACGTGTAGACCTTCGAGCGCGACAGGAGCGCAGCGTTCACCTCGAACGACGGGTTCTCCGTCGTCGCCCCGATGAGGACAATGTCGCCCGCCTCGACCCGTGGAAGGAACGCATCCTGCTGGGATTTGTTGAACCTGTGGATCTCGTCGACAAAGACGATCGTCCGGCGATTCATCTGCCGCCGCGAGTGCTCGGCGACCGCCATGACCTCCTTGATCTCCTTGATGCCCGCGAGCACAGCGCTGAACGCGACGAATCGCGCGCGTGTGGCCTTCGCAATCAATCTCGCGAGAGTTGTTTTGCCTGTGCCGGGAGGCCCCCATAGGATGATCGAGCGAAGGCGGTCGTGCTCGATTGCCTCGCGCAGCGGCCTGCCGGGCGCAAGGATGTCCTGCTGACCGACAAACTCGTCGAAGCTTGCGGGCCGCATGCGCTCCGCGAGGGGAGTCCCCGCGGCGTTCGCTGAGGGTGTGTCGGTCGAGGGATCTTCGAATAGTGACATCTAGACTCGCTGTCGGTAAGCCTCGTACAGCACGAGCGCGGCGGCGACGCCGACGTTGAGAGATTCGACCGGCTGCTGCATCGGAATCGTGATGCGCCGATCGACCTGCTGCAGCAGCTCGTCCGGCACACCGGCGCCTTCGCTGCCAAGAATCAGCGCCGACGGCTTTCTGAAATCCACCTCGAACAGCGGACGGCCGTCGCGAGGCACGAGCGCGCTCGTCTCGATGCCCGCCGTTCGAAGCGCGCGGAGCACGTCGGCGATCTCACCCCGCGCGATAGGCAATCGCAGCGCGCTTCCCATGGATCCACGCAGCGCCTTCCAGCCAAGGGGATCTGCCGTCGACGCGGTCGCGACGAACGCTGTTGCGCCAGCGGCTTCGGCGGTGCGCATGATGCCGCCGACATTTCCCGGATCCTGAACATCGTGCGCGACGACGATGAGCGCGTTTCTGGACCCGAGAGCGTCGGTCAGCGACGGCAATGTACGCCGTGCGATGCCGACGGCGCCGGACGGCGACCGCACCGGGCTCATCGACTCGAGCGTTTTTCGCGAGACGACGAAGACGTCAGCGCCGTCCGCCAGAAGATGCTCGGCGAGCGTGGCGATCGCAGGATCGTTGAACGCGTCCTGTTCGAACGCCGCGCTTTCGATCGGTATGCCCGATTTGTGCGCCTCGAACAAGAGATGCGGACCGTCGAGCAGCAGCTCGCGTTCGAGTCCGTTTGTAGGGGATTTGCGAGCAAGCTCGCGATAGCGTTTGACGCTGGAGTGTGACGCTCCAGTCATCTGGAGAGCATAGCAGATGTGTTAGGATCTTCTGTCGGATGAAGGCCAAAATACTCAAGAAATTCGAAGACGAAGTGGCAGGGCTCGAGCGCGAACTCCATCATGAGCTGCCGAAGGAAATCCAGCGCGCGCGCGAGCTCGGAGATTTACGCGAGAACGCGGAGTATCAGGCTGCAAAGGATCGCCAGGGGATCGTGAACGCGCGGATCGCGATGCTCAAGAAGCGGATCGGCGAGATCTCGATCATGAATCTCGACAAGATTCCGCACGATCGCGCCGCGTTCGGATCGACGGTACACCTGAAGGAAGACAACGGAGACGCGATTATCTACCAGCTCGTCATGCCCGAAGAGGCGGATGCGGCGAAGGGGCTCATCTCGACCAGCTCGCCAATCGGCCGGGCCATCGTCGGCAAGAACGAGGGCGATGAGATCCAGGTGACGACACCCAACGGTATCCGCAATTTCGAGATCATCAAGCTCATCACCATCCACGACGAGGCGTGAGCTATTCCCCACAACTGAGGACCGCTGTTCTGCTGAGCGGCAACGGCACGGGCGGCGCCTATCACGCAGGTGTGTTGCGGGCGCTGCACGAGGCCGGCGTCAAGATTGACGTCGTCAGCGGCCGCGGCATCGGGGTCGTCGGCGCGCTGTTCGCGGCCATCGATGCCGGCGCGAAAACATGGGAGGACGGTGGCGTCTGGCGCCGTCGGCCTGTTCCGCGGATGTATCAGTGGCGGCATTCCCTGCGATGGGCGGCTGTGTTTGCCGTGGCGGCCGTCGCTGTGCTCGCGATCCCGCTGTTGGTGCTTGCGACAGGATTGGTCGCTTATCCTCTCAGTTTTCTCGTGCAGATGGTCAGCGTCGATTCCGGCTTCAGATTGGCCGGCGCGTACGCAGACATGGTGCGGTACGCATTTTCGCCAACCGTATTGCCGACGGTGATTCCGCGACTCGTGACGCTCTGCCTGACGCTCGCGTTTATCGTGCTGGCTGTTTCCGCAGCACGCCTATCCGCCGTCGCTCGCGCGATTCACCCGGGCTCTGGCGAGAGCCGCCGTAGCCGGGGCGAAGGCGGGAAGGCGACCACGCGCGGCCATCGCGATCGAGGGCGATGGTGGTCGCGCATCATCGGTGCGCCGTGGAGCGCCGACCCGGGACTGCGCCATTTTCGCGCCTCACTGTGGCAGCTGTTTCGCGGAGCAGCCACGGCCAAAGAGCCTCCGCCGGCCGACCTGAGCCGGCGCTACACAGAGCTGCTGTTCGAAAACCTGGGCCAGCCTGGTTTTCGAGAGCTCATCATCGCGGTGCTTGACGTGGAGACCCGTGGCGACCTCGTCTTCGCCGCGATTGGCGGGGCGCGGCGGACCGCATTCTTCCAGCGAGGGCGCGGCGATCTGATTGATCTGAACGGCATCGGGCGCAGCCAGGTATGCGATGCGCTTGCTGCGGCGATGTGCGTGCCTGTGCTGACAGAGCCTCACCTCATCGCGTTCTCGCCCGAAAGTTACTGGAAAGGCGAGGCGCATCGCGTGTGCGATCGGATTGGCGCGGTGGCGCGACTACTCGACGAGCTTGCGGCGGCCGGCGTCGAACAGGCGATCGTGGTATGCCCCGACTCGGATCGATCGGGGCCGCACCGGCTGACCAGGCCGACCGGCTCGCTGCGATCACGCGTGGCCGAGCATCTTGCCGCTGCCGAGACGACCGTTGTTCGCGACGCGGTTGCGCTCTACAGGAAGCGATTCAAAGGGCTGTTCGTGATTCAGCCTCTCCACAACCCGATCGGTCCGCTCGACTTCGAGGGCACCTACGACGAGCGCTCGGACCGGACTCAGAGCCTGAACGAGCTGATGGACAGGGGATATGAAGACGCTTATCGTCAGTTCATCGAACCGGTGGTGGGGGGAACGGACTAACTATAGATCTCAGATCTATAGATCTCTAGTTACGAGTGGCTCACCACAGGTTCTTTCCGTTTCTTGTCCTCCGGAGCCTCATGTAAGAACCCCTGCAGTAAGTCCGACATCTTCTGGCCGATGTGATCGTCGATGGGGCCGAAGCGAGACTGGAACGCCTCGAGCGGCACGACGGCTTTCGCCATCGCGCGGTGGCCCCCCGCCGAGCCGATGTCGGCGAAAAAGCGCCTCACGAAATCGCCCGCGTTCTTCGTATAGCCGAGATTGCGAACCGACATCACGAACGCGCCATGGACGATGCCCGATACGAGCGTCCACCGGACGTGCTCGAGCTGCAGATAGAAGTCGGCGACGTACGGAATCGCATCGTCGCGCGGCACCTCACCGAGGAAGACTGAAAAAATCTGATCCACCATCAGCCCGCGCTGCGTGGCCGTGGTGATCAACTGCAGGCGCTCTGACGTGATTTCCGCCCCTTCCATCTTTCGAATGAGGTTGGCGTCGGCCAGCGGATACAGGTACGAGAATGCCTCGATATCGCAACGATTGGCCTGGCGGTTGAAGAACAACGTGTCCGACTTGATGGCGTAGAGCATGGCGGTGGCGGTCCGCTCCGAAATGCTTGCGTCGATCGCGCGCAGATGTTCCGTCAGGATCGTGCAGGTCGATCCGAAGTCTTCGCGAATGTCCTTGAAGACCGCGTTGTAGCCGTGCTGCTCGGGATGATGGTCTATGACCAGGTCGACGCGGTCGAGGCCCGGAAAATAGTGCGGCTGGACGTCGACCATGCAGACGCGATCGAACTCCTCGATAGCATCCTGCGTAATCGTCTCGACGTGGATGTCGAGCAGGTTGACCATGCGGAGGTTTTCGGGGCGCGTCACACCCTCCATTGCCGCGATCACCGCCGTCGCTCTGGTCCGATGCAGCACCGTGCGCAGCGCGAGGCCGCTTGCCATCGCATCGGGGTCGGGCTCGTTGTGCAGCAGGATCAGGATGCGATCGGCGTCGGCCAGATAACGCTGGTACTGCTGTACGCGGGCGCGTGTCAGCGCGCGGCTGAATTCGGTGAGGAGCGGCGCTTCAAATAATTCGGAAAGGGAGAGGTAGGAAACATCGGGGAAGTGGTTGCGGATGGCCTCGGCCCGCTTTTCGCGGTCCGCTTTGCCAACCCCGAGGATGTAGATGAGCGACCCTCCGGCGTCGCGGACCGCATCGATCATCTTCGGCAGATTTTTCCGCCCGCCGTCCTCGATAATGACGCAGGTCTGTGGCGAGACATCGGCCTTCAGGTAGGTGTCGGTCCGCTTCGGGTCACCGGTCACGATCGGGAGATCGGCTGCCTGGAGCTTGCGCGCCAGCGCGGGACTCTCGACCAGGAACTCGACTTCGACGCTGGGCGCCAGGATTTGGTCGAGCATCCTGATGACCAACTCATCTTGGCAAACCGCTAGACACCGCATGTGAGGCTCGTCACGCTATCGCTGTAAACTACCCATTATACGCCCCTGATGACCTGGCACGCCCGAACCGCTTTTGCCGCCGCCGCCCTGGTTGGACTGTGCTCATCGGCTTGGGCACAGTTTTCGTTCAGGACCGATGTCGACGTGGCCGGATTTACAGTGACGGTCGTCAACCGCGCCGGCGAGACCATCCCGGACCTCCGTGCGGACGACTTCGACGTGCGAGAGGACGGCGTGCTCCAATCGGTCACCTATTTCATGACGGGCGCGGCTGAAGATGCGGTGCCCCTGCACATCGGGCTGCTGTTCGACACCAGCGAAAGCATGGAGAGGGATCTCGCGTTTTCGCGGAACGCGGCCATCAAGTTCCTGAAGACATTTTCGAAGGCCGTCGATTTTACGCTGGTGGAGTTCGCGGACGACGTGCGCGCGGCGCGGTTCTCTCAGGCCGAGTTTCCGCGCCTGGTCGAGCGGATTCGGGGCAGCAAGCCAAAGGGCCGCACGTCACTCTACGATGCCGTGACCGTGTATCTCGGCAGCGCGTTCGATCAAAGCGGCAGAAAAGTGCTCGTCATCTTTACCGACGGCGACGACACATCGAGCTCGCGGCGGTGGGACGAAACGCTGCGCCTTCTCCGCGCGTCGGACGTCACCGTCTATCCCATGGGGTTCCTGTCGAACCGGGGCTCCGGGCGTCTGATGCTCCAGTCGAAGCTCATGGAAATCGCGCGGCTCACCGGCGGGCGTGCCGCCTTTCCGGGCTCGATGAAGGAACTCGACCCCATGTACGCCGCCATCGCACACGAGATTCAAGGGCAGTATCTGCTCGGATACGTGCCGGCGAACGCGGCACGCGACGGTAAGTGGCGGAAGGTCGACATCAGATTGAAACGGCCGCCCTCGGACCGCGTGCAGCTGCGGACGCGGGAAGGATACTTCGCGCCGGTGAAGTGACCCTGCGGTTCTAGGTGCTGGATTCTCGCAATTCTTCCATAATCAGTTGCATTTCCTCGGCTTTCAGCTCGCTGTGCTTCACAAAGCCCGCAGGTCTGCGCTTCGAAGCGGGTTTCAGAATCCACGCGTCTTCCAGCAACTGCATGTACGTCGGCTGGTCCATGTCGCTGTGCGACGTGCACGACGTCACTTTGAACGCCACTCGCATGCCTCGCGTCGTGATGGACTGGCAGTGGATGATTTCCTCGTCCAACGTGCGGCCGCGGACAATCGTAGCGAACCGACATCGGAAGCAAAGGCTCTTTTCGCCGTTAGCGGCGGTTCCGCCGTGAATCTTCATTCGCATGTCGGCTTGTAATGCACGTCGGCTGCCAGTCGGCGTACGTCGTGCAATTGTCTATTTCCACGCAATTGTGTAGACCTCGGTGCAGTTCCTGCAACTCGGCTTCAACCACTCGTGGCAGAATCTGCAAATGATGGCGAAGGCAATGACAGCGCACGGTTTTCGTCGAATTGCACTGGCTCTGGATGGCGCCGTCGAGGGCGCGCACATGGGTCATCCTGATTTCCGCATCGACAAGCGGATCTTTGCCTCGCTGCACCACGAAGATCAGTTTGGGATGGTGAAGCTGACGCCGGATCAACAGGCGTCATTCATCGAGGACCATCCAAACGCATTTGCGCCCGAAGCTGGCGCCTGGGGCCGCAGCGGGTGCACGCGCGTCATCTTGAAGGCCGTAGACGAAGACGCGCTCGGTGAGGCCCTGACGCTGGCGTGGAGGAACACGAGGAAGACAGGGAGGAAGAAGTGTCGATAGAACCTAGAGCAACCGCGGTTCTAGGTTCTGGGTTCTGCGGTTCTGGGTGCTGGTTCTGGGTTCTGGGTTCTTGGTTCGAGCGTTGGTCCGCGGCCGTGGGCGATGTTTGAACTTTGAAGGGCAGCTTCTCAAATACGCTTGCAGCGCATTGGCAGCTCCGATCGCCCGGTCCGCCAGGCTCAACATCTCCAGAAAATCCACGTCTGAAACGAACCGCTCATCTTTGGCGTGCAGTAACTGGTTTCTCACCTCGCCAAGCGACGCCTTCGCATCGTTTAGGAATCGATGAAACTCGCGCGGATTGAATCGGTAGTAGCCCTCCGCGACGAAGTCCGGTCCGGACCGCGCCGCGCGACGAATGTCGTCGCAGAATCTGCGATCGCGCGATGCTGGCAACGTCGCTGGTAAATGCGAACACGCGCCGCTTGAGCTCCCACCCAAGCTTCCAAACATCAAAATCCTCGGGCCTTTTTAGTCCTGCCATGCAGGCCGCAGTGCACGCGGCCTGCCCAGTGGCCATGAACCCAGAACCCCAGAACCAGAACCCAGAACCCAGCACCCAGAACCTAGAACCGCCGCAAACTCTGTAGTACGATTGTCTGTTCGGCGGGACACAAATTTCCCGCCTGTAAACGAGATATGCCTTCTTTGTACGACAAATTCAAACTCGTCTCCGACTTCGAGCTGAAAGGCGACCAGCCGCGGGCGATACCCGAGCTGGTGGACGGCCTCAATCGCGGCGACCTCAGTCAGGTGCTGCTGGGCGTCACGGGATCCGGCAAGACCTTCACGATGGCCAAGGTCATCGAGGCGGTGAACCGGCCGACGCTCGTGATGGTTCATAACAAGACCCTGGCGGCGCAGCTCTATCAGGAATTCCGACGCTTCTTCCCGGAGAACGCGGTGGAGTACTTCGTCAGCTATTACGACTATTACCAGCCCGAGGCGTACGTTCCGTCGACCGATTCGTATATCGAGAAAGAGGCGATCATCAACGACGAGATCGATCGCATGCGCCTGTCGGCGACGCGGTCACTCTTCGAGCGGCGCGACGTCATCATCGTCTCGAGTGTGTCGTGCATCTATGGCCTGGGATCGCCGGAGGCGTATTACGGGATGCTGCTGCCGCTGCAGCTCGGTCAGCGCATTCCGCGCGATCAGATTCTCCGCAAGCTCGTGGAAATTCAGTACGAGCGCAACGAGACGGATTTTTCGCGCGGCACCTTCCGCGTGCGCGGCGATGTCATCGAGGTCTATCTGTCCTACGAGGAGCAGGCGCTGCGCATCGAGCTGTTCGGCGATGATGTCGATGCCCTCACGTCGTTCGATCCGCTGACCGGCAAGAGCGGACGCAAGCATGACAAGGTCGCCGTGTATCCGAAGACGCATTTCGTGGCACCGCGTGAGCAGACGCGGTCCGCGGTCGACTCCATCAAGGCCGAGCTTGTCGAGCGTCGAACGGACCTGGAGTCGCTGGGCAAGGTGCTCGAGGCGCAGCGGCTGCATCAGCGAACGATGTTCGATCTCGAGATGATGAAGGAGATCGGCTACTGCCACGGCATCGAGAACTACTCGCGTCACCTCAGCGGCCGCGCGCCTGGCGAACCGCCTCCCACGCTGCTGGATTACCTGCCGGACGATGCGCTGCTCGTCGTCGACGAAAGCCACCAGACGGTCCCGCAGATCCGCGGCATGTATGCCGGCGACCGGTCGCGCAAGATGACCCTGGTCGAGTTCGGATTCCGGCTTCCGTCGGCTCTCGATAATCGTCCGCTGACGTTTGCCGAATGGGAGGCGCCGCGCCACGCAGACGATCTATGTCTCGGCGACGCCGGGGCCGTACGAGCTCGCGAAAGCGGGGGGTGTCGTCGTTGAACAGATCATTCGTCCGACCGGGCTCATGGATCCGCCCATTGAGGTGCGCCCGGTGAAGGGACAGATCGACGACCTCCTTGGCGAGATCCGCACGCGTACCGCGGACGGCACTCGAACGCTCGTGACGACGTTGACCAAGCGGATGGCCGAAGACCTGACGACGTACTACCAGGAGCTCGGTGTGCGCGTGCGGTATCTGCACTCAGAGATCGAAACGCTCGAACGCATTCAGATTCTTCGCGATCTGCGCCTCGGCGAATTCGATGTACTGGTCGGCATCAATCTGCTTCGCGAGGGGCTCGACCTTCCGGAAGTGTCGCTGGTTGCGATTCTGGACGCGGATAAAGAGGGATTCCTGAGGTCTGCAGGATCGCTCATTCAGACGTCGGGGCGCGCTGCGCGCAACGTGAACGGGCGCGTCATCATGTATGCTGACACCGTGACCGAATCGATGCGCGTGGCGCTCTCCGAAACGTCGCGCCGGCGCGTCGTGCAGGAGGCCTACAACACCGAACACGGCATCACGCCTGCGTCCATCGTGAAATCGATCGACGACATCTCGCTCACCGTTTACAACCTTGATTACGGGACGCCGGTGGTCATGGAGGATCGGGAGGCCTACTTGAGCCCGGCCGAGCTGGATTCTCGCATTGAAGAATTGCAGGCACAGATGCGTCAGGCGGCCGCCAACCTCGACTTCGAGCGCGCCGCGGCCCTGCGCGACAGGATCAAGACGTTGAAAAGCCGCGAGCTGGGGCTCGCCGGCGTGAGGGAGCCCCGGAGCTGATGTGCTGAGTCTGCTTGTCAACTGGCTGAAACAAGCGCTTCTCGAGGTCCAGGAATACGTCAAGCTCAGCTGGGCCGCCATGCGCGGGTCCTTCACGCGTCCGTTCTATTTTCACGACGTCATCGAACAGCTCGAGGCGATCGGAGTCGGGTCGCTGACCGTCGTGCTGCTCACGGGCATTTTCACGGGCGCCGTGCTCGCGCTGCAGAGCGGCCTTACACTCGATCAATTCGGCGCGCGGCCCGTTGTCGGCCGACTCGTCAGCGCATCGATGGTGAAAGAGCTCGGCCCCGTGCTGACGGCGCTGATGCTGGCCGGGCGCGTCGGGTCGGGCATTGCCGCCGAGCTGGGCTCCATGGTCGTGACCGATCAGATCAACGCGCTGCGGGCGCTCGGCACCGATCCCATTCGCAAGCTTGTCGTGCCGCGTGTGATTGCGGGCGTACTGATGGCGCCGATCCTGACGGTGATCTCCGACTTCATGGGCATTCTGGGTGGCGGCATCATCGCGATTCAGCAGCTGCAGGTGCCCTCGAGCGTCTATTGGAAGTCGATTACCGACGGCCTCTACATGCAGGACGTCTGGATGGGGCTGGCCAAGCCGTTCTTCCTCGGGTTCGCGATCGTCAGCATCGGCTGTCACGTGGGGTTGCGGACCACCGGCGGCACGCAGGGCGTGGGACGCGCGACGACGAACGCGGTTGTGGCAGCATCGGTGACGGTGCTCGTGCTGGATTTCTTCATTACGAGGTTGATGATTACGTTGTTTTATTGAGATGGAAACATTTCAAACACGAACCGCCGTTGCCGAAGCGCCGAAAGCCGGCGCGAACGATCTGATCATCGCTTTCGATCATGTGTCGCTGGCGTTCGACGACACCGTCGTGCTGCGCGACGTCAGCTTCGAGCTCCGGCGCGGCCACACGAAGATCATCCTGGGCGCGAGCGGCGCCGGCAAATCGATCTCGCTGAAGCTGATTCTCGGCCTGCTGAAGCCGGATGCCGGCAAGGTCTGGGTGAACGGGCAGCTCATCAACGACTACACCGAGGATCAGATGATGAAAGTCCGCGCCGACATCGGCATGGTCTTTCAGGAAGGCGCGCTGTTCGACTCGCTCACCGTTGCCGAGAACGTCGGGTACAAGCTGTACGAGGAAACGGATCAGCCCCTTGACGTCGTCCGGAAGCGTGTCGAAGAAGTGCTCGGGTTTGTCCGGCTGTCCGACTTCATCGATCGGAAGCCTTCCGAGTTGTCTGGCGGTCAGCGGCGCCGCGTTGCCATCGCGCGTGCGATGACCGTGAAGCCGGGCATTCTCCTGTACGACGAGCCCACCACGGGTCTCGATCCCATCACCTCGACGACGATCGACGAAGAGATCGTCAAGTTGCGCGACCTCGAGGAGGTCACCTCGATTCTGGTGACACATCAATTGCGGGACGCATTCTTCGTCGCGACGCAGGAGGCGGTGAAGCAGGGCGATAAGGTGGAGTTCGCACATGCAGGGCCGGCCAAGATGCAGGAAGCCGAGTTCATGATGCTGAAGGACGGCATCATCATTTTCGAAGGAACTGCCGACGAGCTCCGCGCGTCGACCGATCCATACATTCAAGCGTTCTTATCGTAGTCTTATCGTAGTGCCGACTTCAGGTCGGCTAGAAGGAACCAGCCATGCCTCGCACCCGCTCGCTGAAATGGTCGGAACTGAAAATCGGCATCATGGCGGTGGCCGCTCTGCTCATCGCCGCCACGCTCATCGTGGCGCTCGGCGGCGAGGGTGGATTTTTCTGGCAGCGCTACAACCTGAAGGTGAAGTTCGCCGAACGCCGCGGGCGTGCAGAAAGGGTCGCCTGTGCGCGTGTCGGGCGTGACGGTCGGGTCCGTCACGGACATTGAGTTCATCGGTTCCGAAGTCCACATGCTGCTCGAGCTGCGCGATGACATGCAGGAGCGGGTCAGGACCACATCGCGTGCGACCATCGGGTCGGTGTCGCTGCTCGGCGAAGGCGCCGTCGACATCAACGCCAGCACGACAGGTCAGCCGATTCCGGAATGGGGCTACGTGCCGTCGGACGCGCCCCCGCCACAGCTTGCCGATGTCACTGCGCAAGCCAACAAGGGCATCGCCGAGATCACCGCGCTGATGCAGGACATCCGCGCCGGCAAGGGCACCGTCGGCAAGCTGATGACCGACGAACAGCTGTATGTCGAGCTGCGGGAGTTCATCGCGTCGGCCCGCGACGTGACCGCAGGGCCTCGTCGCGCGGCAAGGGCACCCTCGGCCAACTGCTCAACAACCCCGAGAGTGCGCGACAGCTGGAGAATTCACTGAAAAACCTGACGGCCATTACGGACAAGATCAATGCGGGCCAGGGCAGCCATCGGCCAGCTCATGAACGATCCCGCGCTGGCGAAAAACCTGACCGCTGTCACCTCGAACTTCGAGAGTTTGTCGGGCAGGCTGAACAAGGGTGAAGGCACGATGGGCCAGCTGATCAACAACGACTCGCTGTACAAGCGACTGGACGGCGTGACGACCAACCTCGAGCAGCTGACGGCAAAGCTGAATCAGGGTCAGGGAACGGCGGGGAAGCTGATGAACGATACCCAGCTCCACGACAACATCAACCGTACGGTTACGGAGATGCAGCAACTGCTCGCCGACATCCGGAAGGATCCAAAAAAGTTCCTCAACGTGAGGATGAGCATTTTTTAGGTGGTGGCTAGGTAGCTGGTAGGGGTAAGGGGTAAGGGGCGAGGGGTAAACGACCGACAATACAGAGTATGGACAACGTGTGAGTTTCTGGGCCGAAGTGTTTCTCGGGGTTATTGCGCTGGCGACGTTCACCATGGCGGCCGTACAGGTCGGCGTCATCGTCTATGGCCTGGGCATGGCTCGCCGGCTCAACCGGCTGCTTTCGCAGGTCGAGCAGGAGATGAAGCCGCTGGCGGAGAGCATCAACACGATTGCGCGCGACGCGGCACGCATCAGCTCGCTTGCCACGGGCCAGGTGGAGCGCCTCGACCGCCTGGTGACCGACCTTACGACCCGCATCGAACACACCGCCACAACCGTGCAGGATGCCATTCTGAAGCCCCTGCGCGACGGCGCCGCCATCATGTCGGGCGTGAAGGCGGCGATCGGCGTCATTCGCGAGCTCACGGACCGGTCCGGCGCAAACCGTGCGCGCGCCGATGACGACGACGCCCTATTTATCGGGTAGCGCAGGGCTTTTGGCGCTGCCATCCTACCTTCGCCTGATTGACGCCGCTCGCCAACGGTGATAGAAATCGGCCATAAATCCGTTGCACAATTCAGGACTCTGGCCGGCTTAGAGGGGGTTCCCATGATGAACCGTGCGTATTCGTCTGTCGCCATCGCCGGCCTGCTGGCCGTATGTCTTCCGTCGATCGCTGCGGCGCAGGCGCCGTCAAAATCGGCAGCTGTCGCCAAAGAGCTGGTTCAGGTCATGGAGGCGAAGAAGCTCGACTCGATTGCCGCGAAAACCGGCACGGGCGATGGGAATTTTGCCGCGGCGCTGTACTTCCCGAACGTGCAGCTGCTCGTCATTTCAGGCCACTATTCGGCGCCGCAGCTGATGGAGCCCCGGCTTGCCGCCAAGCAGTATCGCGATACGTATATGGAGCTCAGCGGAACGGTCACTCCAGATACCAAGATTTTCGTGCAGGACATGGGCGAGCCTGGTCTCACGTCGCGCAAGCAGGACAACATGTACGACACGTGGACGCGCGCGGGCAAGATCGTGATGTTCGACGGCGAGAACGACAAGCAGAAGATATCGGACGCGGAATACGCGAAGGCTTTTGCGGCGGCGGACGAAGAATACGCGCGCATTCTGGGCGCGTTGCTGGCCGAAGCGAAGAAATAGTGAGCCAGAGAAAACTTAGCGTTCCGAAGGTCGGGCGCTTGGCTCAGCGGTAGAGCATCGCCTTCACACGGCGGGGGTCAGTGGTTCGAATCCACTAGCGCCCACCACTCCCTTCCTTCAACTGTCAGCACGTCCCGTACAACCGGTCGCCGAAGTCGCCGAGGCCGGGCAGAATGTATTTCTGCGCGTTGAGTTCTCTGTCGACGACCGGCGTGTAGATCTCGACGTCGGGATGCGATTTCTCGACGAGCGCGATCCCTTCCGGCGCCGCGACAATGCAGACGATCTTGATGGTGGTGGCTCCGGCCTTCTTCAACACGTCGAGCGCCGTCACCGCGCTCCCTCCAGTCGCCAGCATTGGATCCACCAGGACGACGTAGCTTGACGGCAGATTGTCCGGCAGCTTCGCGTAGTACTGCGACGCGACCGCCGTTGACTCGTCTCGCTGCAGGCCGATGTGTCCCACGCGCGCCGATGGCAGCAGCTGCAGCACAGCGTCGAGCATGCCCAGTCCCGCCCGCAGCACGGGTACCACGACAACGTCACGCGCGACGCGGCGCCCTTCGGCTTTTTCGAGCGGCGTCTGCACGACCGCGCGCTCGGTCGGCAGATCGCGCAGCGCTTCGGCCACCAGCAGCACGCTGATACGGTTGGCGATCTGGCGGAAGATGTTCCGTTTCGGTTTTGACGTCGCGAAGCTGGCTGAGGGCGTCGTGAATCAGCGGGTGGGGGACGAGATGGACTGACATGCGCGCACTATACAACAGGCCTGCCGCGCCGTAGCGCGGAGCGCGAAGGCGGGGATTAGGGATTTGGGATTGGGGATTAGTAGAATCGCGCGATGAGATCGCTACGCCTCAGCTGGCTCGCCAGTGCGGCGCTCGTTGTCAGCGCTGCCGCACAAACCGCGCCGCGGCAGGTGACGACCATCGTCGGAGGCGGCACCGTCGTCACGGTCGACGGCGCGAGGAATATCTACACGCCCGGCGCTGTCGCGATCGATGGAACGACCATCGTCGCGGTGGGGCCCGCGGCAGACATCGCGGCGAAGTTCAAAGCCGCTGAGCAAATCGATACAGCTGGATCGATCGTCATTCCGGGGCTCATCAATACGCACGGCCACGCGCCAATGGTGCTGTATCGCGGGCTTGCCGATGACCTGCGCCTGCAGGAGTGGCTCGAGAAGTACATCTTTCCGGCTGAAGCCAAAACTGTATCGCGCGAGATGGTACGGGCCGGCACGCGGCTCGCCGCGCTCGAGATGATTCAGTCGGGCACGACGACGTACGCGGACATGTACTACTTCGAAGAGGAAATCGCGCGCGTCACGAAGGCGGCCGGTATGCGCGGCGTCCTCGGGCAGACCATCATCCAGTTCCCGGTGGCTGATGCGAAAACTCCACAGGAAGGGCTGGCGCGGAACGAGTCGTTCATCAAGGAATTCGCGAACGACGATCTCATCGTCCCGGCGGTTGCGCCACACTCGCCCTATACCCTCGACGCCAGGGACCTGCTTGCGTCGCGCGCGCTCGCGACGAAATACGGCGTGCCGGTCCTGATTCATGTCGCGGAGACCGAAACAGAGCTCGGCAGCTCACAAAAGGCGCATTCGGGGATGAGCCCGGTTTCGTATCTGCAGTCGATCGGTTTCTGGGGACCGCGCACGGTGGCGAACCACGGTGTGTGGGTGGATGCGGCGGACATCAAGCTGCTGCACAGCCACCAGGTCGCGGTGTCGCACAACCCTGAAAGCAACATGAAACTGGCGAGCGGAATTGCGCCGGTGCCGGAATATCTCGCTGCAGGAGTGACGGTAGGGCTGGGCACCGACGGCGCCGCCAGCAACAACGATCTCGACATGTTCGAGGCGATGCGATTCGCTGCGCTCCTTCACAAAGTGAAGACAGGAGATCCGCGCGTACTGCCGGCGACAACGGCGCTCGAGATGGCGACGATTTCCGGAGCGCGGGCGCTGGGACTGGAGAAGCAAATCGGATCGCTCGAGGCCGGAAAGCGCGCCGATCTTGTCGTGGTGTCGGCCGCAAGCGCGCGGATGACGCCGCTCTACAATCCCATCTCGCATCTCGTTTACGCGGCACGCGGAGAAGATGTCCGAACCGTCATGGTGAACGGACGTGTGCTGATGCGCGATCGCAGGATGCTGACGCTCGACGAGCCCGCGGTGCTCGCCGAAGCGCGCAAGTTCGCCGATGCCGTGCGTGCGGCAGTGGGGAAGTGAACCCCGAACCGGAACCCGTATGCGTCCTGGACGCCGATGAAGGGGAGATGCCGAAACTGCCCGGCATTGTCCAGACCGTAGCCGACAACGAATTTGTCCTCGATCTCGAATCCGATATATTCCACGGCAACGTCGACCTTGCGGCGGCTCGGCTTGCTCAGCAGGCACGCGGTTCGCAGAGATTTCGGCTCGCGGGCGCGCAGCACGTCCTGGAGGTAATGGAGCGTGAGACCCGTATCGACGATGTCTTCGACGATAATGACGTCCCGGCCCTGCAGAGGGGTATCGAGATCCTTGAGCAGGCGGACTTCGCCCGAGCTCTTCGTTGCGGCACCATAGCTCGACACGGCGATGAAGTCGAGCGTGACGGGGCGCGGCGACATCGCGCGCGCGAGGTCGGAGAGAAACATGAAGGCGCCCTTCAGCACGGCCACGAAGTGCAGCGGCTCGCCGTCGGGATAGTCGGCGTTGATTCGCGTGGCGAGCTCGTTGATGCGCTGTTGAATTTGTTCTGCGGTGAAGAGCGTTGTCACAGTGGCGCGAACGATAACATGAAACGGTTCGAGATCATCACTGAAGCCGACGCGCGCCTGCTCGATATAGGCGAGACGGTGGCGGTGCGCAAGGGCGGACATGTCACGCCGCTTGCGGCCGACACGCTGAAAGCGCGCCGGGTGACGGTTGTGTCCGAGGACACGCTGGATCGATCGGACGAGGGACTTGCACCCGTTGCCGAGATTCGACGGATTGCCATTGGCAGCGACCACACGGGTCTGTCGCTGAAAGCGGCGATCGTTGTAGCGCTGCGCGGAAAGGGGATCGCCGTGGACGATCTTGGCACGCTCACGGCCGATCCGGTGGACTATCCCGACACTGCGGCGCGCGTAGCGAAGTCGGTCGCTCGCGGCGAGGCGGATGCGGGCATCGTCATCGACGGAGCAGGTATCGGCTCGGCGATTGCCGCGAATAAGATTGCAGGAGTGCGGGCGGCGGTATGCCATGACCAGACGATGGCGCGTTACGCGCGCCAGCATAACGGGGCGAACGTGCTGAGTCTGGGTTCGACACTCGTCCAGACGAAGGATGCGCTCGACGTGGTCAATGTGTGGCTGAATACGCCGATGACCGAGGCACGGTATATCCGGAGACTCGCCAAGATACGGGCGCTGAAGATAGGGGTAAGGGGTAAGGGGTAGGGGTTATGCAATGGGCTGATTTACAGAGGATCATCGCAGAGGAAGTGGCGGCCGCGCTTGCGCGCGGGCGGACACGCACGTGCGAGTGTCACGCGGTCCTCTACGATTGCTGCCCCGATCGTGTGCGTGGTGTCATCGATGCGGGCGCGTCGCGGCTCGGTCTGTATGCCGGGGAGAAAGTGCCGTCCGACGTCGCTGCGCTCATCGACCATACACTGCTCAAGGCCGACGCGACGCGCCAGGAAATCGAAACACTCTGCAAGGAAGCGCGCGAATTCGGTTTCGCGACGGTGTGTGTGAACCCGACATGGGTACCGCTCTGCGCGAAGCTGCTTCGCGGCAGCTCGACCGGCGTGTGCACCGTTGTCGGGTTTCCCCTCGGTGCGACAACGACAGACGTGAAGCAGTATGAGACGCGCCGCGTCATCTACGATGGCGCGAGCGAAGTCGACATGGTGATCAACGTTGGCGCACTCAAGTCCGGCGATCTCGGCATTGTTGAGCGCGATATCGCGGCCGTCGTCACCGCCTGCAGGGAATGCGGAGTACTGAGCAAGGTCATCATTGAAGCCGCGCTCTTGACGGATGAAGAAAAGATCTCGGCGTGCGCATTGTCCAAGGCAGCAGGCGCCGATTACGTGAAGACATCGACTGGATTTGGCCCCGGCGGCGCGACGGTGGCGGATGTCGAGCTGATGCGGCGCGTGGTGGGGCCGGACATTGGTGTAAAGGCCGCCGGCGGCGTGCGCGATTACGAAGCGCTTGAAAACCTCGTCAGCGCCGGCGCGAGCCGGGTCGGCGCGAGCGCGGGCGTGAAGATCGTGCAGCAATCGAAGGGCGACGCCCAGTCGTCCACGTCGACGACGAGCGCCGCCCCTGCGCCGTCGATGTATTGAGGTCCACCTTACCGCTCCGCGCTTCGGCGGACAACCTTCGGTGGCTTGCCAACCGAAGCTCGCGCCTGCGGAAGTGCAAGCGAGCGAAGGTTGGAGCGGGGTACGGGAATCGAACCCGCCTAGCTGGCTTGGGAAGCCAGAACATTACCACTATGCTAACCCCGCGAAAGGCCGATGTTTATTGATCGAAATCGACTTTCTGATATCTCCGAGCGGCTTCAAAAACCTCCAAGATGCCCTCTCGTGGATGCAAGTTTACACCGGCATTTACACCGGAGACGCTACGATTCATTCGGAAAAACCGATGTTGCCGCTCCGTCTATGGCACGAGATTCCGGTGGAAATTTTACACCGGAAGGCGTGAGAGTGAAACGCGGTTCGCTTAGGGTCATTCGATGGGCCTGGGGATCGATTCTAGGCCGGTCAAACGCACACAGGCTCCCCCGTGTATGGCCCGAAAGCCGATGTTCCGACCGGGGCGCTAATAGCGCCCTATGACGTCGGGACGGGCTGCCTGAATGTCATATTCAACGTTTCGACGCCTTTGCGCTACCGTGTCCCTGATGGTCCGACAGCGCCTCGTCACGATGATGGATCGTCTCGCCGGTTTCGGGATCAACGACGGTCTCGGTATACCGGTTATTTTCTCGGTCAACAACCAGACTTCGCCGCATCCATCGGCGAAATTTCGTTGAGAAGCTGTCGTGGTGTTTCTGTTCGCTGATCGGCCGCTTCACTCCTGCTCGTTTATGCTTAAGCCCGAGATCGGTGTGAATGCGGATGGTCTCGCCGATCATGACTTCGATACGGCGGTTAACTGACCCGCATTTCGAACATGGCTTTCGATCCTCAACGGCTGCGTGCGACGACTCATTGATGGACTGTCCGCATTGCCCGCAAATCACCGGGCCGGTTTCCGCAGCTCCCCTGTGTCGATTGTAGCCGTTTCGTCGGCAACTCGCGCTAGGCTAACCCCTTCCTCCACTGCTACGTCGGCCCGGAGAGCCGAGATAATGTGAAAATTGGACAGGCTTTTCGGAGGTTCGACCCGCACTCAGGAGCACCGGGCTCGGCATTTAGCCGCACAATTACCCTACTTGACCTAGCGCAACGAACAAACGGACGATGTGAACTACAAATACAAGTGCCGGCGCATTGTTGGGAAGGTCTGAATCCAACCTTCGAACGTCCGTCTAGCAGAACGGACGGACGTGAAAAACGGCTACAAACTCACACTTAAGTGTATCGATTGCGGCGTCACCTTCGAATGGTCGACACTGCCGACGCAGTGGCTCACGGCGAAGCCGATTCATACGACAGGTTGCATATCGTGTCGGCGCGCGAAGCGCGGGCAGTCGTTGCAGAAAACAAGCCGCCCTAAGTCGCGCCCGCGCAAGCAGTGACCTGTGCTGGACGAAGGTCGGCTGGCCAACAAATCCCTTCTTGACCTTGCAGTTGACTGCAAGGCTTATGCTGCCCTCACCACCATGCCCAATCAGATCGCCGACCGGAGCGCTTGTCCGGTCTGTGAGGACGCGCAATGGACGTTCCCCTGGCGTTACACGCGCACACGGCCTGGGATCATTCTTACCCTTTGGCGTTGCGTGGCGTGCGACCTGTATTGGCACGTCGAAGACTCCACTGCTGCCGTTCAAAATTCCCCGACAGAAAATGAGGTATGGGGGAAACTTCTAGATTTTCCGCAGTAGGGGAAGTGAATCGCAGCTTGCTCCTGGAGCCACCGAATCGCATCGTCAAACGTGCTGACCGTAGCCTGAGCTGTGAAGCCGTTCATCGTATCACTGAGCGCAACGGAAAAACCCGTGTCCCAGAATGTTGAGATGGTGAAGTTGATTTCCCGGTCGTGGAGAGCTTGGAGGGCATGGGGTAGATTCATAGATTCACACCGTTAGAGCGCGAGCCATTCTCGCTCCACGAGTTTACGTTTCCAGTCGTCTGAGACGGTTGTGCTTTCGATGGCGTCCCGGACGAACTGCGTTCGACGGAAATCGGCACCCTCAAACAGCCTCACGTCGATGCCAGTGGGTATATAGACAACGATACACCGTAGCTCGCGTTCACCCTTCCGCACCCGCCACAGTTCAATCTCAGTCGTTGGGTTCGGCTGCTCGTGAAGAAGGGGCGCTAGGGGTCCCAACCTACGAGCGTCTCTTGTCTTCGAGGGCTCTGAGAATCGCCAACTCGTCCCGCAAGGTGCTGAGGCGACCGACCATGAACGCCTTCGCCTCGCGCAACGCGACGACTTCGGATTCAAGGCGCGTGATGCGATCTCGTCGTTTTTCGCTGGTGGTTCGGGGGGCACGTTTAGCCATCTGGAGCAGGAGAGTATGTCGAGACATAGGGGAGGGACAGTCCGAAAACGTACACGCTCGCTTGGGTTTGTCAAAGGGCATCGCCAGACTGCGCTTCAGGACTCCACTCGCGCATCGCCGCGCCTTTGGTTGGTGATTCCTTCTCGACAGTAGAGACCAGGGCTTCGAATTGATGGGCGGGGGAGAGTAGGCCGAAACTCGTATCAGTTCGCAAGCGGGCGTAGATGGGATAGAGCCAAGCGTGAGGATCGGAGCTGACGAACGGCACGACGAATGAGGGAGTGTCAGGGATTTCGTGTGTGAAGCGGATTGACGGCGTACGTTCTGTTCTTTCTTCCTTTCAAAACGATGATGCGTGTGGGCGCTGTGGGAAACTGCGTTCTGGGCGGTTTTCCAAGGAGCGGTGGGCGCGTTCTCTGCGTCCACGGCTCCGGCAGCGTCCATGCGCCGTGCGCATTTTACGCGGTCGAAGGGGAAAAGCGATCCTCATAGAGAATCGCGAATTGATTCATCGCGGGGCGCCAGTAGTACGCGGTGCGCTCCCACTTGGCCGTGATGTTCCGCAGCGCGAGCCAGATCAATTTCGTCGCCGCTTCGTCGTTCGGGAAGTGGCCGCGCGTCTTGATGATTTTTCGGAGCTGCGCGTGGACGCTCTCGAGCGCATTGGTCGTGTAGATCAGACGCCGGACTTCAGGTGGGAACGCGAAGAACGGAATGACATGCGTCCATGCGCGGCGCCACGACGCGACCACTGTCGGGAATTTCCAGCCCCAGGGACCGCGCTCGAAAGTCATCCAGCGCCGCCCTCGGCGGCCTCGGCGCTCGCTGCGGTGTAGATGGGCCGCAGTGCCGTGGCCATCGGTTTGCGCTCTTTCCAATTGGCGAAATCCAGACTGTGCCGAATCAGGTGCACGATGCACGTTTGCAGCGTCGTCTCAGGAAACACCGCGGCGAGCGCCTCGCTCATGCCCTTGAGGCCATCGGTGACCGCGATGAGGATGTCCTGGCAGCCGCGAGTCTTCAGATCGCTGAAGACTTTCATCCAGAATTTCGCGCCTTCGGTCTGCTCGATCCACAGCCCGAGGATATCGCGCGTGCCGTCGGGCAGGACGGCGAGCGCCAGATAGATCGCCTTACTCCGGACTGTCGCTTCGTCGCGAATCTTCACCCGCAGCGCGTCGAAGAACACGACCGGATACATCCGCTCGAGTGGCCGGCTTTGCCAGGCGGTCACCTCGGCCACGATGCCGTCGGTCACCGTGCTGATTAGATCGGGGACACCTCCACGCCGTACATCTCGGCGAGGAAGCCCTGGATTTCTCGCACGGTCATCCCGCGCGCATACAGCGCCAGAATCTTGTCATCGAAGCCGGTGAAGCGGCGCTCGTGTTTCGCAATCAGCCGCGGCTCAAAGGTCCCGTCGCGATCGCGCGGGACGTCGATCGGGAGCGGACCGTCATCGGTCAGGACCGTCTTGCCGCCCGTCCCATTGCGATGATTCGTCGGTGGCGTCCGGCTTCGTCGCCACCGGGCGGGTAGCCCGAGATGGTGCGTCAGCTCGCCGCCCAGCGCACGCTCGATGATCGCTTTCTTGAATCGACGCACGGCGGCATCGAGCTCCTCCACGGAGATCGGGCCTTGGCGAACGAACTGGTCGAGGATGTCCGAGGGAACCGGCGCCAGCGGCGCGTCAGGCATCAAGGCTCTTCCGTTTGCGGGGCATAGGGACTCCTCATGTTATGCCTCACACACGAAATTCCTGACACCCTCACGAATGATCTTAGCGCGACCGGCTCGCAAGTCGCCTGACAGTCAGTCGCATTTAGGCTCCGGGGATAGAATAGGGGATGAACCAATGAAGACCCCATGCCCGCAATGCTCCGCCAGTTCTGTCTGGATCAGTGTGGCGAAAGTTACACGCGAACGTGGAGCGCTCGTCATGCAGTGGCGCTGCACGTTGTGCGCACATGAATGGACCGTTGGAACCACTCGCGCTAAACCACCCCGCGCATCCTTGCGCCCACGGCCTGCTCGCCGTCGTCGTGCGTAGTTCTGTGGGTGCGTCTTTAATGTATGCGCTTCGGCTTAGCAGGCTGCACCGTGTGCGTCGAGCCTAACGGATGCGCGGCTTCCACCACGATCACCACGACTTTCGACGCAGCGATAACCTTGAGCGCGGCAGACTCCCGCCGACACTGCGCCAGCATGCGCTCAACGCGGGCAAGGCGTTCTTCGTCGTGATTGGATTCAACCATAATGCCGATGCTCTGAAAGAGAAGCCGGGGGAGCAAATCGGAGCATAGGATGGCCTGTGTGCCGACGCGCTGTTCTGTTTGAGACAGGAATCGGCCAGCACCTATCACGTAAATCGCAGAGGAGAAGGTGCCTATGCCCGGCTCAGACCGCCTGTCAATAACAAGACAACCAGCACAAGGAGAATGATCCCGCCAAGGCTCCCCCCGACTAACGGGCCGCCGAGGTAGAGGCCGCCTCCGCCGAACAGCAACAAAAGGACAATTAACAGCACTACTACATTCATAACGCACTCCTCTGCGATTTCCGGCGAGTGATCATGACTCGACCAGCAACCGTGACGATATCGCATGCTCTCGCGCATGGCTGTTCCGGATTGCACAGGACAGATAGGGACGGTCCGTCGCAGTTTCGCAGCGGCGTTGGAGAGCCCCCTTCCGAACTGTTCTGTGACGAATCCGAGCCTCAAGTTCACTGCAAGGTTAACGCGCTTGACTCTCAAGCGAATGGAGGGTCTAACCTCGAAATCATGAAATTCTCATCCATCGTTCGCGCCGTGTTCCCGTTTTTCGTCGCCAAGCCCGCGCCCGCCAAGGCTGCGGTGGACGCCTGCTCTTGCACCTGCTGCGGTGAGTCTTGCTGCTGTGAGAAATGCTGCTGTCGAGGCGAAGACTGCGGCGGTTGCTGTTGCTGTAGCGGGAAATAGCACGCTAACGAATCGGCGCTGGTTCCGCACTCGGCGTGCGGTCGGCTACAATCTCCGCCAATGCCGAAACCGTCTGCATTGGTGGATACCCGCGTCGCTTTATGGATCGAACAACCTCGATCCCTGCTCGGTTGTATCTGGACGATCAAAATCGAGTGTGGTTAGAGTTCGTTTCCGTTCAAGAAAAAGAAATCGTTCGGAAGCGGATCGGGTTCAGTGGAGAAGAAACCATCCGAGAGCCCCGATAGAAGCCCTCAAATCGTCCTAATCGGCCCGTTCTAGGCCGATCAAAAGCGCCAAGGCTCCCCATCTATCCCCTGAGACCGATCAGCCGCTCAGACGGGCTCCTATGCGGTTCTACCGATCAGACAGACCGGGTGGTTGATCGCTCCGACCGAACTGATTTTTGACAGCCGCTGTGAGACCTGTAGATAATCTGCCCGTCTGCCGCCGCTCGCACAGAAGAACTTCATAGCGTTCACTATTTCAACTGCCGGGAGGAATCGTTGCCAATACTTGTTGGCGATCATGCACGCGCAAACCAACTCTTTTTGAAGGGCAGCGGATCGATTGACATCGCTGAGGTGAGGGCGGCCGTTGATCAATTTAGAGCAGGCGAACGCCGCGTCATGCCGATCCTGCTGGATCTGTCCGAAGCCAGGCTAAGGTTTTCTGCAGACGACGTGGCTAAGCTCGCGGAAGACCGGGCGGATGAAAACAGACGTTCGCCACTCGGTCCGCTGGCCTTGGTTTCGTCAGCCGATGAGCCGTATGGTGTCAGCCGAATGTTCAAAGCCTACAGTAACGCCAGTGGCCGCCCGCACGTCGGTGTATTCAGAGATGCGGTGAGCGCAGAACGATGGTTTCAGTCACTCGAATGAGCTGCTATGCCGACAGGTGAGCCGCTGTGCCCGACGTAACGGGATTGGTAGAAACGCAAAAACGGGATGAAGCCGGAAAGCCTCATCCCCTGATCGGTAGGTAAAGTGTTGGTTGTCCTGCACCGATAGTATGACAACCAACAACTCCATGGTATGGACTTATGCGCGAACGAATCAAACACTGCACGTCGAGACGTGGTTTGACCCTACCAACAAAGACTTTCGGTTGCTGATTCGACGATTTGACGGCACGGAGCAGGTTGAGACCTTCGCTGATGCAGCGACGTTTCAGACTCGGCTCAGCAGTCTTGAACGACAGCTTGAGGCCGAGAGCTGGCAGACCCAGAGTGCGGTGGCCATGCATGATGGATGGAGACTATGAACGAGCGGAGCGAGGATTCGGAACGACAGTTCTACGGCGTTCACGAAGAGCCGTCTCGAAGGTCAAGGCACTCAGCTCCTAGAAGACTGCGTCACGGTGAGTTTGTCTGATTGCTCACTAGCAACGACGCCCACAGTCCTCTCACCATACAATGCGTTGTTCGACCACAACCTGCTTCCTCTGAGGTGACATGAGCCGACTTTTCTTGGTGGTGGTTCTCGGTATATGTGTTGCGGCGTGCGGTGGCAAGTCTCCCAGCACTCCCTCTTCAACACCAATCGGCGCGATTCTCCAGCAATGATTGGTCCGAAGAAATCCGGCAGGTCACTCTTGCTGGTGCCAACGCTGGAGTCTCAACGAGTGGGGAGTGGCGTCGTGCTAGTGGCATAAAGGACCGCACGTTCTACAGTCATCAGTGCTCGTTGCTTTCTCAGGGATATGTAGAAGAGCTAAGCAAAGGCCATTACCAGTTGACAGCAAAGGGCCGAAGCAGCGTTCCAACTGCAACTGCAAAGATTCTGCAGATGCAGTCAAAAGCAGTCTGACCTTGGCTGCTGCAACTGCTACTACCCCGTAGGGGTAGCAGTCGCAGAGGTAATGGATTTGCCGTAGTTCGAAATGGGCAGCATCTCCTTCGGGTGGTGCTGCTGCCCTTACTACAACAACTGAAGCCAATCTAGTGGGCGCAATGGAGCGTCCACCACATGCAGACCGTTACGGTTGCATACGACTCGCCAAAGGAGCGAGCTGAACGATATGGAAGCTGACGTGATGTTTGTCGAAGAAGTTGCGGCGCGTCTTCGGATCTCGGTGAAGCAGATCAGAAAGCTGGAGCAGCGCGCGGCATTCCCCATCCCGCGCCTCCCGAAGCTAGACCGGCACGCGCGTTCCCCAAAGGCGTTGGTGGAGCGCTTCGCCGGTGGAGGGGATTCGCTCACGAAGCGACGGCGGCATTGACACGCTAAAAAACCAGGCGCAATCTGAGCCAGTCAGACAGGGGAGCCAGCCACATCGGTTGGCTCTCTGTGTTTTAGGGAGGTAGGGAATGGGACGGCACACAGACCGGAAAGATACGCGGCTACCTGCTGGTGTCATCAAGATCGACGTGGCGACCAGTGGACCGGTTCAGAAGGGTCGTCCGTGGTGCTATCGGGCAGAGCTGATGGAGTCGAGGTTCGGAAGAGTCAACGCTTCCATCAACGCCACTGTCAACCATTACTGAGTGGATGAAGGAGCAACGCGGGGATGTTCACAAGCAGAAACAGTCCATGACGGTGCTTGCGAAGAACAGTTTTGAATGGGATGTGGATCATGAGTATCTGCCCCAGATTCGGCACATGGCTGCGTATGCGGAACGGAAGATTGATATCGAGCGTTGGGCGGAACTGTTCAAAGGGCGGAATCGGAACACTATCAAACCGAGCGAGATTCGCAAGCATGTCAGCGCCTGGGCAGCGGGTATCGGCACGGACCGAGTAGATCGTCACGGCAGAACTATCAAGGGGAAGAAGCTCTCTGCGTCTACACTCAATCATCGGTTGAGTGCGCTCAGCAACTTCTATGAGCTACTGAACGGAAAGAGAGGCTACAACCCGGTCGCAGAGGTTGAGCGATTTCAAGAGGAAGAGAAGCCGATCCGGGTAGTGTCGGAAGCCTGGATGATGAAGGTTGTTGCCAAGCTGCAGCCGAACGTCACAGGGGCACGGCTCCGCTGTCTGATCTACACGGGGATGCGTCCCAAACAGCTTGAGCGCGTGCAGCAGGAAGATATCGACCTAGACAACAGCATGGTCTGGGTTCGGGCTGCTAAGGGCGGCAGAACGAACCTCATCAGCCTTCCAGAAGCCGGGGTGAGTGCATTTCGGGATCTCATCGGCTTCGCAGAGAACACTGAGCTGCATGAGCGGTTCCGGCACAAGTGGGGTCAGAAAATTGCTCAGGAGAGTGCCAACGCTGCGCTGAAGCGTGCGGCACAGGCGGCAGGCTATATGGGGCCGATTACCCGCTACGTCTTCCGTCATTCGTTCGCTACGCTGATGCTCGACAAGGGAGCCAGCACGAGACAGGTGCAGCAGCAGCTTACACATTCATCGTTGGACCTGATTGAACGGTATACGAAGGTCCAACAGTCGGCAGGAACAAAAGCGGTTATGAAAAAGATTGGATGAGTCAGAGGGTGGGTCTATTCACACATAGGCTCACCCTTTTCGTGTTTCTGTTGGGATTACACTGGAGGATTCCACCGAAGGGCCAGTTTGTTCGGAATTTTACGCATTCTAGCCTTCTTGGGAAGCCAGAACATTACCACTATGCTAACCCCGCGAAAGGCCGGATCTCTTTCTCCCGGAGATTTCTGCGATTCGTTCGGGATTTTAACATTTTTCAAAACGTCCAGTCGATTCCGATGACCGGGATGACATTGGCGCGAAGGCCACCATTGGCGAGCGACACAAGCACATTTGCTGTGAGCAGTCCGTTGCCTGTGGGGTTCCACTTGATGCCCGGCGCCAGGGACACCACATTCAGTCCACCGCGTGTGATTTTGAGTGACTCGAACGTTACTGGTCCAAACGATTGGCTCGCGTACTCATAGCCACCGGCTCCAAGTAACCGGGGAGTGTCAGGGATTTCGTGTGTGAAGCGGATTGACGGCGTACGTTTCTGTTCTTTCTTCCTTTCTAAAACGATGATGCGTGTGGGCGCTGTGGGAAACTGCGTTCTGGGCGGTTTTCCAAGGAGCGGTGGGCGCGTTCTCTGCGTCCACGGCTCCGGCAGCGTCCATGCGCCGTCGCATTTTACGCGGTCGAAGGGGAAAAGCGATCCTCATAGAGAATCGCGAATTGATTCATCGCGGGGCGCCAGTAGTACGCGGTGCGCTCCCACTTGGCCGTGATGTTCCGCAGCGCGAGCCAGATCAATTTCGTCGCCGCTTCGTCGTTCGGGAAGTGGCCGCGCGTCTTGATGATTTTTCGGAGCTGCGCGTGGACGCTCTCGAGCGCATTGGTCGTGTAGATCAGACGCCGGACTTCAGGTGGGAACGCGAAGAACGGAATGATATGCGTCCATGCGCGGCGCCACGACGCGACCACTGTCGGGAATTTCCGGCCCCAGGGACCGCGCTCGAAATCATCCAACGCCGTACCCGCCGCCTCGGCGCTCGCTGCGGTGTAGATGGGCCGCAGTGCCATGGCCATCGGTTTGCGCTCTTTCCAATTGGCGAAATCCAGACTGTGCCGAATCAGGTGCACGATGCACGTTTGCAGCGTCGTCTCAGGAAACACCGCGGCGAGCGCCTCGCTCATGCCCTTGAGGCCATCGGTGACCGCGATGAGGATGTCCTGGCAGCCGCGAGTCTTGAGATCGCTGAAGACTTTCATCCAGAATTTCGCGCCTTCGGTCTGCTCGATCCACAGCCCGAGGATATCGCGCGTGCCGTCGGGCAGGACGGCGAGCGCCAGATAGATCGCCTTACTCCGGACTGTCGCTTCGTCCCGAATCTTCACCCGCAACGCGTCGAAGAACACGACCGGATACATCCGCTCGAGTGGCCGGCTTTGCCAGGCGGTCACCTCGGCCACGATGCCGTCGGTCACGGTGCTGATTAGATCGGGGACACCTCCGTGCCGTACATCTCGGCGAGGAAGCCCTGGATTTCTCGCACGGTCATCCCGCGCGCATACAGCGCCAGAATCTTGTCATCGAAGCCGGTGAAGCGGCGCTCGTGTTTCGCGATCAGCCGCGGCTCAAAGGTCCCGTCGCGATCGCGCGGCACGTCGATCGGGAGCGGACCGTCATCGGTCAGGACCGTCTTGCCGCCCGTCCCATTGCGATGATTCGCGGTGGCGTCCGGCTTCGTCGCCACCGGGCGGGTACCCGAGATGGTGCGTCAGCTCGCCGCCCAGCGCACGCTCGATGATCGCTTTCTTGAATCGACGCACGGCAGCATCGAGCTCCTCCACGGAGATCGGGCCTTGGCGAACGAACTGGTCGAGGATGTCCGAGGGAACGGGCGCCAGCGGCGCGTCAGGCATCAAGGCTTTCCGTCTGCGGGGCATAGGGACTCCTCATGTTATGCCTCACACACGAAATTCCTGACACCCTCAGTAACCGACGGCCAACGACATCGAGGACAACCGTCAATTTCGGAGTGACCTGAGCCTCAGCCCCCAGCGCGTAGGTGACCTGATTCTTTATTTGTTCCACATCTTCGGACCAGAATTCATAACCGAGATTGACATGGGGCGACACTCGCCCACCCATCGACCACGCACCACCAATCATCGTTCGTGTGAAGCCGAGTCCCCGAAAGTTATCTTCGTCGCCGGTGGGCAGATGCAACTGAAACATAGCCGCGACGCCGCCACCGGCTTGCCGCAGCACACGGTATTTCCCGACAATGGCGACATCTCCAATCCCAGATGCGCTCGCGCGTGCGAAGCGCAGACTTCCACCGGTGAGATCGAGACCCGCCGCGTCGAACAATCCCACTTGACCGCTGATATTGGTACGAATCCACGGCACGACGACTCCCACATCGAGATTGTCGGTCGCGCCAAAAGTGCCGAAGGCGACGACCGTGTCGGATGACAGGTCGAGCGTCAATTCCGAATAGCGAGGAAGTTGGACTCCGCCCTGCACATTCCGCACTGGTCTGAGTTCACCATTCTTGAGATTCATGCCTGCAAAAGAGTCATACCCCGCATGCAGGTAATTGAACCCTGCGCTGAAGTGATTGCGGCCGGTCGTAAGGCTTCGACTCGAGAACGCTGGACCGAAGCTCGCCGTCGAGTGCGTGTATGTCCCAAGCTGCGGGTCGAAGACGAAGTTGAACGCGCCAGTGGACGTTCCGAGGGGCGCCGTCGACTGCTCGAGCGCAATAATGTTGCCGAAACTCGCGATAGCACTCAGATCGATGGGCTGCGGGAAGCCGGTGAAGATGTTGACTCGGCGATCGAGATCCACAAGCAGGCCGGCGAGCGAATCAGGTGCTGGAGCCGTTTGAGCGTTTGCATGGGCATCCATTCTGAGGCACAGCGTGCCAACGAGCACCGCTCGAACAAACCAAAAGGACGTTGCCATGGAACATTCTCCACCTTCATGTTGGCCAGTGCCCGGCGAGCGAAGACACCCACTGTTCTCAACGTGCGACTACATCTCTACGAACATGAGCAAGTTATGCTGCGGCCCTGGCGTTCTAGGCCGCCGCTCCCTGCACACCGTATGCTCTGAGTGTAATCAAGAGGGCGCTGGGCGGGATCGGAGTAATTGCGAAGGCTTACACTCAACGACGATAAGAACGCGGGATTTCACGGCACGACGGTTGCTGTGTTAAAGGTTGGCCTATGAGCACAAAGATCGCTTTCTCCTGGCGTTGCCCGAAAGGGCACCATGTTGACGATTCCTTGCCGAAGTCCGAACTCAAGGATCAGCTGGCGGCTGGCAGACTGACTGCGCGTTGCCCCCATTGCGGTGGACAGGGGTACGCGATTCCAGGGGAACAGCGGGAACGGATTCTCAAACAACTTTCGACACAAGGTTAGAAAAAACAGCGCGGATCAGGCCGAAATCGCCCCGGCCACACCATCTTCCACGACCCACGATCGCTCGCTGTATCCGAACCCTGCCGGGTCTTCCACGCTGGTGACAAATCGCAGGTCCAGCATCATGCGTTTCGGGGTCACCGAGGCAAGGAAATATCCTCGCCGGTCACCCTCGTAGTACTTGATGTGCGGGTTGTAGGGAATCATCGGAGCGTAATAGGGTCCGTATGGCGTACCGTCGCCGCCGGTCGAAATGGCCGGCGTCACGAATTCAGTGGCGACTGTCTTCGAAAGCGGATCGTGAAAGTCGAGCTTCAGATCGTTGACGAACGTGGAATGCCAGTCGCCGGTGAGAAAGACGGGATTTCTGACCTTTGTGTCGACGACATCCGATAGCAGGCGGCGCCTCGCCAACGGGTAACCGTCCCATGCATCGTTCCAGAACCAGTCGGCCTGGATCGTGGCGTGTTCCAGCTGCGCAATGAGCAGCTGCTGAGCGACGACGTTCCATTGCGAGGCAGACTCGGCGAAGCCTTGCGCTAACCACTGCTCCTGCTCGAGCCCGAGCATCGTGTAGTTGCCGGTCCGCGCGGCGTCGCAGCGGAGCGATTCGCCGTCGCCGCAGGGGTTGTCGGTCCGGTACTGCCGATCGTCGAGCATCGTGAACTCGGCAAGCCGCCCATATTGCAGCCGCCGGTAAATCTGCAGACCGGCGCGGGGATTCAACGCAGCGGACAAACGGATCGGCATGTGCTCGTAATAGGCCTGATAAGCGGCCGCACGTTTGACGGTAAAGTCTGGCGACGGTGATGCATACTCGGGCGCGAGACCAGAGTAGTCGTTGGCCACTTCGTGATCGTCCCAGATCGCCGCGAACGGAAATTTCTGATGCACCGCCTGAAGGTCCGGATCCAGTTTGTAGAGCGTATGCCGCAGCCGATACGTGCGCAGATCCTCGCAGGCCTTGTGAAACACGCCCGGAACCGCTACACCGCGGTTGGTCGAGTAGATCGCGTATTTGTACGTGTAATCGCCAAGGTGGAGCACGACGTCGAGATCGTTCTGCAGCATGTCGCGGTACGCGGTGTAGTAGCCGCTGGGCCAGTCCTGACAGGTCGCGAACGCGAAGCGCAGTTCGCCCAGCAACTCGTCACGCGCCGGAGCCGTGCGGAGATGCCCGACCGGGCTTTCCTCCGTTCCCATGTTGAACTGATAGAAGTAATCTCGATGAGGACGTAGTCCGATCACTTCGACGTGGACCGAGTGTGCAAGCTCCGGGAGCGCCATCGCGACTCCGCTTGCGACGATCTGCTGCAACCGGCTGTCGGTCGCCACCCGCCAGCCAACGGGAATCGACTGCTTCCCCAGGCTCGCGGGATTGGCCGGATCTGGCGCGAGCCGGGTCCAGAGCACGATTCCGTCTGGCATCGGATCGCCCGATGCCACGCCGAGCGTAAATGGGTTGGCACCAAGCTTGGGCGCGGCAAAGAGGTCTGTGCCGCGCAATAGCGCAAGCGACAGGCTCGCCTGAACGCCGGCCCATGTGTACTTCAGAAACCGTCGTCGATCGGTGGCAGAAGGTTGCGTCTTGGTGTGGCTCATCGAGCACCTCAACGCTAGTTCTACGCTGGTGATTTGAAGTTCGTTTGACGACGGCGTCAATTCGCGAACAACTTCGCTCTTGCGGGTGCGCCGTCGTGACCGCAGAGGCGCGAATGCCCAGCCGACTGTAGCGACTCGAGACAGGTGTTCAGCCGCGAATAATCGACAGCACTTCGTCTCGCTTACGCTCCATCTGCTCGGCTGTCGTCCCTTCGAGGTTCAATCGCAATAGCGGCTCCGTATTCGAAGGGCGCACGTTGAAATGCCAGTCGGGATATTCGATCGAGATGCCGTCGAGCTTCGAGATCGTCGCGTCCGGATACCGCGCCTCGATCGCGGCCATCCGCGCCGACATCGCGTCCATGCTCGGCATCTTGGTGTTGATTTCGCCGGAGATGAAATATTTCGCGCGCAACGGCTCGAGCATCTGCTTCAGCGATTGCTGCTTCTTCGACATCAGCTCCAGGATCAGCAGCGCCGGAATAACGCCGTTATCGCAATAGAAGTTGTCCCGGAAATAGTAGTGTCCGGTCACCTCGCCGCCGAATACCGCGTTCAGCTCGCGCATGCGCGCCTTGAAGAACGCGTGCCCCACGCGATTCATCACGGCTTTACCGCCATATTTCGCCGCGACGTCCTTGACGGCATAGCTGGCGCGCAGATCGTAGACGATCGTGGCGCCAGGCTCCTTCAGGAGGAACGCCTCGGCAAGCAGCGCCGTCACGAAATCGCCGGGAATGAACTCGCCGTCTTCGTCGATGAAAAAACACCGATCGGCGTCGCCGTCCCAGGCGATACCGATCTCCGCGCGCGTGTCCGTCACACGGGCAACGATGTCGCGGCGGTTCTCTTCAATCAACGGGTTGGCTTCGTGAGTGGGGAAGGTGCCGTCGATTGTGAAACACAAAGTGTCAACCTTGCACGGGAGCGCCTTGAAGAGTTTGGGCGCGGCCAGGCCGGCCATGCCGCATCCGGCGTCGAGCACGACCTTGAAAGGCTTGATGATGGACGGATCGATGAAGCCAAGCACGTGCTTGACGTATCCATCCAGAATCGCCCGCTGCGTGAGACCGCCGGGCGTCGCGGCCGGCTGCGGAATCCGATTGCCGGCGATCATGTCGCGGATATCCGAAATCCCCTCGTCGCCGCTGAGCGGATGATTGCCGCGCCCGACCATCTTGCAGCCGTTGTATTGCTTGGGGTTGTGCGACGCCGTGATCTGGGCGCCGCCGTCGAGCTCGTCGGTCGCGACGGCGTAGTAGATCATGTCGGTCGCGATCATTCCGTAGTCGATCACCTCCGCGCCTTGTTCGCGCGCCCCGGCGATGAATGCTGCAGCGAGGCTTGGCGAGGACAACCGCATGTCGCGTCCCACGCCGATGCGCTTCGCTTTGAGGTAGGCGACAAACGCGCGGCCAATCTGGTGAAAGCTCTGCTCGTCGAGCTCTGCCGGATACAGACCGCGAACGTCGTAGGCTTTGAAAATATTTGGATTCATAGGCGGCTGTATTCGGCGATGGACGTCGTGTCTCCAAGCACGCCGCCACGCAGTTGGACGTTGCGGCCGATCTGTCCCGATCGGCCGATGATGGTGTCTGTCACGTGGGCCTCACGGCCGATGCGCGAGTCGGCCCACACGATCGCGCCGGATACGTTCGCGTCCGATTCGACCTGGCAGTTCTTTCCGAGCACCGTGTAAGGGCCGAGGCGGGCGCCGGCCTCGACGACGCAGCCCTCATCGACGAACAGCGGCCCTTCGAGGCGCGCCCCCTCATCGACGCGGGCCGCCGGAGAAACCCACGCCATCCCGGGCTCGCCATTGAACGGCGGCATCGAGTAGCGGCCGTCCATGATGTCGCGGTGTACCTGCACGTACTTGTCTGGCGTGCCGATGTCGATCCAGTAGTCGCGGTACACCGACGCCAGGAACGTCTCGCCGCGCTCGATGAACGACGGAAAGAAGCTGCGCTCGATCGACCAGGCGACGTCCGCGGGAATGCGGTCGAATGTCTCCGGTTCGAGCACGTAGATGCCTGCGTTAATCGTGTTGCAGGTAATCTCCTCGGGCTTCGGCTTTTCGAGAAAGCGCAGGATGTTGCTCGCGGCGTCGGTCTCGACGAGGCCGTAGGCCGTGGGATTGTCAACGGGCGTCAGGACGATGGTGGCGCGCGCGCGGCGCCCGCGATGGAAATCGATGAGCCCGCGCAAATCGACCTGCGTCAGCACGTCGCCGTTGAACACGACAATTGTGTCGCGTACCCCCTGCGCTGCGTAGCGCACCGCGCCGGCGGTCCCCAGCGGCGTCGGTTCGACGACGTAGCGAAGCTTGATGCCGGCGTCGCGCCCATCGCCGAACACTTCCTCGATGCGGTGCGGCTGGTAGTTGAGGCTGAGAATCACCTCGTCGATTTCCGGAACCCGCTTGATGAGGTCGAGCTGATAGTGGAGAAACGGCCGGTTGAAGATAGGAACGATCGATTTGGGTGCGTGAATGGTGAGGGGGCGCAGCCGCGTTCCCTGGCCCCCGACAAGAAGCAGCGCCTTCATAACGACCCGTGATGATACCGCATAGGAAACAAGACATCCTATGTCGGCAAATGAGATATCTGTGAAAACTCCCTCCCGCCCGCGAGTGGCATCGGCGGCATCCGGTTTCATCACTCATCTGGAGTACCGAGTGGATGCGGCAGCAAGCGACGCGGCGCGCTTCGTGGATGGCGGCGTTGATGCTCCTCAGCTTGTGCGTCGTGGCGCGTGAGTGGTATCGAGATCGCATACTCGCCGTGGGTGCGGTTCTCACGGCGGTCCTGTTTGGTGTCTGGGCAAGCGCTGTTCCTCAAAATGCGGTACGACTTCACCGCGATGCTGCCGGACCTTCACCAGTTACGACGGCAGTTCGACGACACGCCGCGTAGTGGGACTGGAATCATTCGCCGACGGCTCTAGACGGACACCCTCACGGGTAGGTCATGACTCGTTCGGATAGTTGAAGAAAAGCTGGTTGCCGTCGAGATCCTCGACTATGAGCAGCCTGTAGCCCCAGTCGCCGTCCTTGACCAGAACACCGCGGGCTTCGAACTCGGCGCGCAACGCGTCGAGCGCAGCGGTCGCGGCCTCGCGCGTCTCGGGCTCGACGTTTAGTGAAATGAACATCAGACCGTTGCCGACCTTCTCCGGCCACTGGTCTGAGAATATGAGGGCGCAGCTCCCGCGATCGACCTGAGCGACGCGCGCCCGACCATCCTCCTCGTACCGCCACGCGACCGTGAAGCCGAGCCGGTCCACATAGAAGCGGAGCGAGGCCTCGACGCTCGAGACGTGAAGCACGGGGCGGGCGAACCAGTCGGTCATGGCGTCGGATGCTACTACGCCTCCCGCGTGCGCCGGAGACAGCTGGCGAGACGTTCTAACGGTTAGTCAAATGTGGGGTACGTTTTGGCACGTGGCGTAGCAGGGGAAACGACACAAAACAGCACGAGACCGAGCTGTTTCTATGACAGGCCGGACTACTGCATTACAATTGCCGCTGACGTGCGTCCCACCATCAATCTGCCGAACGCCCTCACCGCGACGCGCATATTTCTCGTGCCGCTGCTCGTCGTCGTGCTGCTGACGAATTTCGAGGGGCGCCTCATCTTCGGCATGCGGAAGGAACTGATCGGTGCGGCCATCTTCGGCCTTGCGTCGATTACCGACTGGCTCGACGGCTACCTTGCGCGCCGCCGCAAACAGGTGACGACGCTCGGGCAGATGATCGATCCGATCGCCGACAAGCTGCTGACGTCTGCGGCGTTCGTCTCGCTCATTCAGATGGGGCTGGCGCCGGCGTGGATGGTGGCGGTCATCATCGGGCGCGAGCTCGCCGTCACCACGCTGCGCAGCATCGCGTACGCGCGCGGCGTCGTGATTCCAGCCTCGCCGCTTGGCAAGGTGAAGATGGTCGCGCAGGTTGTGGCGATTCTGGCGCTGATTCTTGGTGAGGAAGAGCGCCTGCAACCGCTCGGAGTGCTCGGCTACGTGGCGCTCTGGGTCGTGGTGGCGACGGCGCTGATCTCGGCCGCCGATTACTATCGCCGCTTCAGCCGAATCCCGTCGAAAGTTGCATCGTTCCCGCCGGTCGAACGCCGCCGCACCAAGGCTAGCTAGTAGGTGGTAGGGTGGTAGGTGGCGGTAGCAGGAGCTACCAGCTACCGCTACCACCTACCACCTACCACCTAGCGAATAGGCGCGATCATATCGCCGTGGGTGATCGCATCCCGCGCGACGACGACCTGCACGGTCGCGTCGTCTGCCCGCACGGCGACCACGAGAACCTCGCCGACTTCGACGAGCGGCTGGATTGCCGCGCCATCGCGGCGAAGGCCTTCGATCGGCCCGTCATGTCCATGACCTGGTCGCGCTTGTCTCTGAACACGATGTACCGCTGGCCGAGGACGACGCCGGCATTGCTGCCGCGATCGATCGTCATCACGTTGCCGGGCGCCGCGGTGTGGATGCCTTCGATGCCGGTCACGATGTGTCCCATGTTGTCGTACTGGGGCATCGAGCCAGGCAGCGGCCGGGCCGCAATCATCGGCGCCACGTACGGCTCGAGATAATCGTCGAACAGAATGGCCTCGCACGCGTGCACGACAGTGGCCGTCGACACCATCGTGTCGACGCCCAGAATCTGGACCCAGCCGGACGTGTGAATCGTCGCGCGCGGCGTCGCGCCGAACGTCGCCACGGCCGGTATGAGGCGGCGCACGAAAAAGCGCTGCCCGGTCTGAATGCCGGCATTCGAGCCGCCGCTGATGACGAGCGTATCGCCAGGGCCGAGCAATTCGCGAATCGCGGGGTCCTGGACGCCGACGACCCGAATGGGCGGTTCGTTCTTCTTGTCGCGCTTTTACGGGCGCCAGCGCAGGGGCGCAGGCCACGTCGTTGAATGCCCAGGCCGGCGGCGCCACGAGTTGCGTATCGGCCGAGGGCGCCGGCGGCGTCTGGGCGAGCGCCGGCACAGCCATCACGACGAGGTACAGCGCACACGCTGACGTACGGTTACGCATACGGAAGTCCTTGAAGAATCATGGGTTATCGCTCTGACGTAGCATCGGGTTTCGGCTCAAGGAGAGCTTCGCCCTTCTTATCGGACTTTTCGAGGGTTTTCGCTAGGTTTGACGGCGGGTTATCGCTCTGCCGCGGCGCCGAGCTTCAGCTCCTGCTTGAGCCGGTCGATGCGCGCGCCTGGTCTCCTCGAGATACTCGCTTTTCTCGAACTCGCTCACGAGGCGCTCGTAATAGGGCAGAGCTTCGGCCTTCCTGGCACTGATCGGACTTTTCGAGGGTTTCCGCCAGGTGGAAGTAAAGGGAGTCTTTGCGGGTGTATTCGGGGTCCGTTTCCAGCACGTGGCGGTAGCGCGGCTCGGCCCCGGAGTACAGACCGAATGCTCAAGTAGAAATTGGCGACCAGCATGTCCGCGTCCGACAAGCCGGTCCCTCGCCTCGCGCAGCCGCTGTTTCACCTGCGGCAGCAAGCGGGCTTCTTGGATAATCGATCGACGAACGTCTGGAATTCCTTGATCGCCTCCCTGGTTTCGGTCTGGTCGCGCTGCGGGCTCAGCATCTGGTTGAAGTGCACCATGCCGAGCTGCATCTGCGCGTAATCGGCCCTCGGGTTCGTGGGATAGAAGGCCAGAAATTCGCGGTACTCGTTCTGCGCGTACACGTACGAGCGCTGATTGTTTTCGCCGAGGAAGGTGTCGCCCACGCCCAGCTTCGCATCAGCGCGCAGCGGGCTCTGTGGGTATGACTCGAGCAACTCCGAGAAATACGTCCGCGCTCTCGTCCACGAGCGCTCTTTGAGCGCCGCCTGTCCGCGGTCGAGCAGGATCTGATCGGCTTCGCCGGGCCCGGCCGTCACTGGAGGATTGGAAGAGCACGCGCCGACCATGACGGCCAGTAAGAGCAGAGGGCAGAGGGCAGAGGGCAGAGAGAGCGATCTTTTCATTTAGTAAGCCACCGATATTGCTGGTCGAGGCCGTTCTCGAGAGTGACCTGCGGGTCGAAGTCGAGATCGCGGCGGGCGGCCGACGTATCGGCGTAGGTGTGGCGCATGTCGCCTTTCTGCTCCGGTTCGCGTTGAACGGTAACCGTCTTTCCGGTCACCTTCCGTATCAGCTCGAGCACGTGGTTCAACGTGACCCGCGAGCCACCACCAATATTGTACACGCTGCCCGGACGCCCCTGGGCGGCCGCCGCCATGTTCGCCGCGACGATGTCCGACACAAAGGTGAAGTCTCGCGTCTGCTCGCCGTCGCCATACACCGTGATCGGGTTTCCGTCCCTGACGGCCGTCAGAAACCGCTGAAATCCCATATCCGGCCGCTGTCGCGGGCCATAGACGGTGAAATACCGCAGCGACACGGCGGGCACGCCGTAGTTGGCCCAGTAGAGATGTCCCAGATGCTCGGCGGCCAGCTTCGACACACCATACGGGGACAGCGGCTGCAAATACGCGTCTTCGCGCATGGGCAGCGGCACATGGTCTCCGTAGACCGACGAGCTCGACGCGTATACGTATTTCTGGATCGGCATGCCTACCAGCGCTTCGAGCAGCCGCTGAGTCGCCTCGACGTTGTTCCTTGTATAGACGTCGAAATCGCGTCCCCAGCTCTTTCGGACGCCAGCCTGGGCGGCCAGGTGGAACACGTGGGTTGACACCGGCGAGGGCTGGCCCGAGGTCGAGCTCCTGCAGCGCGGCCTCGATGAAGGTGAATCCCGGGCGGCCCTTGCAGCGTCGCCAGGTTCGCTTCCTTCAGCGGACGGGCGTAGTAATCGGTGAAACAGTCGATGCCTGTAACGGTCGCCCCCGAATCCAGCAGCGCGGCCGACAAATGCGATCCGATAAAGCCGGCAGCGCCGGTCACCAGAGCCTTCATTCAAGCAGCTCCCGAATGTAGTCGGGCAGCCGGCACGGGCGCCCGGTGGTGTCGACGGCGGCATGAACGGTGCGGCCGACCGCGTTTATGGTCGCGTCGATCGGACGGCTGATTTCGTACTCGAACTCGACGCGCGCCGGCGACAGCAGCGTTCCCCTCGTCTTCACCACCAGCTCATCGTCGTACCGCGCCGGCGATTTGTATTCGCAGTGCGCCTCGATGACCGGAAGGCCGATGCCCGACGCCTCCATGTCGCGATAGCTCCGCCCGATGGCCCGCAGCAGCTCGCAGCGGCCGATTTCGAACCACATGAAGTAATTGGCGTGATAGACCACACCCATCTTGTCGGTTTCGGCGTAGCGCACCCGGATGCTGATGCTCTGAGGGGGCTTTGCGGTCATCAGGAGGCGACCGCCGCAGCCGCGTCTTTCAGGGCCTTGGTCGCAGCGGTCGGATCGGGCGTGTTGAAGATCGCGGAGCCGGCGACGACAATCTCGACACCGGCCTCCACGGCTCGCGCGATGTTCGACAGATCGATGCCGCCGTCGATTTCGATCGGCGCCTGTCGTATTGCCGGCGCGGTCGAGCATCGCGCGAATAGCGGCGACTTTCTCGCAGGCTCTTCGGAATGAATTTCTGGCCGCCGAAGCCGGGATTGACCGACATCACCAGAATGAAGTCGACGTCGCCGGCGATTTCCTCGAGCGCGACGGCGGGCGTCGACGGGTTGAGCACGACGCCTGCCTTGACGCCAAGGCTCTTGATGAACGTCGACCGACCGGTGAAGATGAGGCAGCACTTCCACGTGCACCGACAGCATGTCGGCGCCCGCCTCGACGAACGCTTCGGCGTACTTGTCGGGGTCGGTAATCATCAGATGCACGTCGAGGGGCACGCGCGCGACCCGCTTGATCGACTTCACGACCGGCGGTCCGATGGTGATGTTCGGGACGAAGTGGCCGTCCATCACGTCCACGTGAATCAGGTCGGCGCCCCCTTTTTCGGCGGCGGCGATCGCCGCTCCCAGCGCGGCGAAGTCGGCGGAGAGAATCGACGGCGCGATGCGGACCTGTTTTCCGTTCAACGGCTGACCTCCAGCGAAATCGGATCGCCGGCGGCAATCTGGAATCCGGCCGACGGAAACTGGCGCAGGACGATGCCCGCGGGCACGCCAGGGTAGGGCAGTTCGCCGACGATCGTCACGCGGAATCCGCGCGTGCGCAGCAGATCGACCGCGCGCGATCCGGGCACGCCAATCAAATCGGGCATCACGTAATTGTGGCTTCTCTCGCCGCGATTGATCGAGGAGCGCGACCTCGGTGCCTCTCGCGCTGCGCCGGGGGCTCCTGCGCGATGATGGTGCCGCTCGGGAAATCTGACGATCGCACTTCGGCGAGCGACGCTGACCGCGAGGCCGTCCTGCTGCAGCCGCAACTGCGCCGCACGCTCAGACTCGCCGGTCAACGCAGGAATGACTGTGACCCTCGGGCCCTGGCTCACCCAGACGCGAATGCGTGCGCTGACGGCGCGTGATCGCGCCGGCGGCAGGCTCCTGCAGCGCAATGCGTCCCGCAGGAATCTTCGGATCGAGCCGGCCGCTTTCGTCCACGGCCAGCGCGAGGCCGGCGTCCTGCGACCTGGGCCGTGGCTTCGGCCACAGTGTGGTTGCGCAGATCGGGCACCGGCACCTCGCGCACCCTCAGCGCGACGCGCATCGCGGTGACGGCGAAGAGCAGATAGGTGGCGACGAGGCACGCGGCGATGGCAAAGAGCCGGCCGGCGCTCCAGAACGCGGTTAAAGCGCATGAAAAGGGAATTACCCCTTACCTCTTACCCCTTGCCCCTTCATTTTACACGCCGCAGCACGGCGCCGTAGAACGCTTCGAGGCCGTGTTTGTGGGGCGAGGTGCGCAGCACGCCGCCTTCGTCGAGCACCGGTTCGAGGGCGTCGAAGTACGCCGGTTTGTCGGCTCGCAGATCGACTCTGCGCGAAGTTCGCGTTCGCGGCGAGAAAGCTCTGCGACGACGCGCTCGTTTTCTTCCGGCTCGCTCGAGCACGTGGAGTAAATCAGACGGCCGCCCGGGCGTACGGCATCCGCGGCGTTGCGAATCATCGTTCAACTGCGCGTCGGCGAGCGGCGCGAGATCGGCCTCGGCCCGCCGCCATCGGATGTCCGGATCTCGGCGGACCGTGCCGAGGCCGGAGCATGGCGCGTCCACGAACACGACATCGAACTCCGCCGCGAACGGCAGCCCCGCCTCGAGATCGGCCTGCAGCACGCGGATGTTCTGCGCGCCGCTGGCGCTCACGGTTTCGCGAAGCAGTTGCACGCGCGCGCTGCGCACATCGGCCGCGACGATCTCGGCGCGATCGCCGGCCATCGCCGCCATCGCGGTCGTCTTGCCGCCCGGCGACGCGCAGGTGTCGAGCACCTTCATTCCCGGCTCAGGGGCGCCCAGCAGCGCGACGAGCTGTGACGCCTCGTCCTGAAGAAAAAACTGCCCGGTGCCGGCAAGCGGCGTTCGCAGCGGATTGCCGGCCGTCACGATCAGCCCATCGGGAGCATAGCGCGCTGGCTCCACCGTAACCCCATGCTCGGCGAGGGCGTCGCACCAACGCATCGCGGTCGATCTTCAAGCGGTTCACACGGATCGTCAGCGGCGCCGCGGCGTTGTTGAACTGCTCCCATGCTTCGGCCGCTTCGAATCCATATCGGCCGAGCCAGCGATCGGCGAGCCAGCCCGGATGAGACAGCGAGACTTCCAGATAGGGGAGCGGATCGCCGTCGGGCGGCGCAGCGGCAGCGGCAGCCTGTGCGAATTTCGCGAAAGCGCGCGCAGCACGGCATTGACGAGCCCGGCGGCGCTCGTCTTTCGCGCGCGCCGCGTCATCGCGACGGCATCGTTCACGGCCGCGGCCGCGGGCACGCGGTCGAGGTGAAGCAGCTGATAGGCCCCCAGGCGCAGAATCTGCAACACCTCGAAGTCGAGCTTGGTGAGAGGGCGCTTGGCAAAGTGCTCGATGAGATAGTCGAGCTGCCGCTGCCATCGCAGCGTGCCGGTGACGAGGTCGGTGGCCAGCGCCCGATCGCGCTCGTCCTGCAGCGTCGGCCGGACCGAAGCGAGCGCCGCAGGCAGATCGGCGCGGCCGGCATTCACGTCGCGCAGCGCGGTGAACGCCGCGGTGCGCGCGGGCGCAATCATGACGCGTCGCGCGACGGCAGGAACCGGGCGCCGGGCTCGAATGCGCCTGCCGGCGAGAAACTCGCGCGCGGACAGCGGGCGCCGCCCTTCACGCTGCAGCATCAGCAAGCGAAGCACGCCATCGCCGGTCTGCACCCTGAACTGATCCGCGTGCGCCTCGAGCACGGTGCCAGGCACGGCGCGCGTGCCCGGCAACTCTGCGTTCCACTTCCGATCGCAGCAGGATGGTGCGCTCTCCTTGAAGTTCAGCGTATGCGTGCGGCCACGGATGGAGGCCGCGAATCTGATTGTGAATGTCGACGCGCCGGCCGCGACCAGTCGATGATGCCGTCGGCCTTCTCGATCTTGTGCGCGTAGGTCGCCTCGGCCTCGTTCTGCGGCGTCTCCGACGCACGCCCGTCGGCGATCGCGTCGACCGCCTCCACAAGCAGCGCGCGCGCCGATTCGCGCGATGTCGCGCTCGACCTCCGCGCTCGTTTCGTGTCTCGCCGATTGGGCGCGTGCGCGCTCGAAATCATCGGCCCGGCATCGAGGGCTTTGACGACGCGCATGATCGTGACGCCGGTCACCGTCTCTCCGGCCATCACGGCCCGGTGAATCGGCGCGGCGCCGCGGTACTTCGGCAGCAACGATGCATGGACGTTGATGAGGCCGAGTCCGGGGATGGCGAGCACCGCATCGGTCAGGATCCTGCCGTAGGCGGCGACGACACCGAGATCGGCGTCGAGCGCGCGCAGCGTCTCGAGAAACCCCTCGTCGCGCAGCCGCTCGGGCTGCAGAATCGCTCAATCCGTACTGCTCGGCGAGCTGTTTGACCGGGCCGGGCTGCGAATGCTGGCCGCGCCCTCGCGCGCGGTCGGGCTGCGTGACGACGCCGACAACAGGATGCCGCGATTCGTGCAGCGCCTGAAGCGTGGGGACGGCGAAATCGGGAGTGCCGAAGAACACAATTCGCAGCGAAGCGCCGGCTGTCACCATTTTCCCGCGCGAGCCATCTTGCGGATTTTCTTCACGATGAGATCGCGCTTGATGCCGCGGACGCGATCGAGAAACAGCTTGCCGTCGAGGTGATCCATCTCGTGCTGAAAGGCGCGGGCGAGCAGCTCCGTGCCCTCGACGGTACGCATCGTTCCGCTGCGGTCGAGACCCCGCACGACCGCCCGCATTGGCCTGGCGACCGTCGCGTTGAAGCCGGGCACGCTGAGGCAGCCTTCTTCTTCGAGCTGCATGCCTTCGAGCTCGACGAATTCGGGATTGACGAACACCATCAGATCGTCGGCTTTGCGTCCAAGCGAAAGATCGATGACGAAGATTCTGAGGGACACGCCGATCTGCGGCGCCGCCAGCCCGATGCCGGGCGCCGCATACATGGTCTCGATCATGTCGTCGATGAGCTTCTGGATATCGCTGGTCAGCTCGCCGACGTCCGCCGCGCGAGCGTGCAGCGGTGTCGTCGCCAAACTTGAGAATCGGGCGAATCACCCGCCTTCGCGCTCCTCGCGCCCGTCACGCTTCGGCGGGGCAGGCCCGCCTTCGCGCTCCTTGTGCTTCGGCGCGGCAGGCTGTGTCGTTCGGAACCTCGCCTGCAGGCGGGCTGTGGCAGTGGCGTAGTTGCGCTGGATTTCGCCCAGCGAGTCGCCGCCGAACTTCTCGAGAAACGCGTCGGCCAGAACCAGGCTGACGACCGCCTCGCCGACCACGGCGGCGGCTGAAATAGCGCAGACGTCGCTTCGCTCGATAACGGCCGGGGCCGCGGTCATGCCCGCCAGGTCGACCGATCGCAGTGGCGTCATCAGCGTGGCGATGGGCTTCATGAAACCGGACACTCTCAGGTCTTCGCCGTTGGTGACGCCGCCTTCGAGGCCGCCGGCGTTGTTCGTCGGCCGCGCGACGCCGATCGGCGGTTTCGTGCGGCTCGGCGCCGGAACGATCTCGTCGTGCATCTGCGATCCGGGCACCGACGCGGCCTTCGGACCGATACCCGACGCCGACACCCTTGATGGCGGGAATCGACATCATCGCTTGCGCGAGACGGCCGTCGAGCTTGCGATCCCAGTGCACGTAGCTGCCGAGTCCGACCGGCAACCCGCGCGCGATGACCTCGAATGCGCCGCCGGCGGTATCTCCCGCATCGCGGCAGCGATCGATCTCCGCGATCATGTTCACCTCGGCATCGAGATCGGCGCAGCGCAGCGCCGAGTCGGAGCCGATGTCGCGCGCCGCTTCGAATGTGACGCGAAGCGGAGAGTCGAGCCCGATGCCGTTGACGCGATACACGTGGCTGACGATCTCGACGTCGAATCGTCCGAAGCAGTTGCCGGGCAATCGCGCCTGCCGCGACACGCGCCGCGGTCTCGCGCGCGCTCGCGCGCTCGAGCACGTCGCGAATGTCGGTGCGGTCGTACTTGATGACGCCCGCAAGGTCGGCATGCCCCGGACGTGGCCGCGTGACGACCGGCCTGACCGTGCCGGTCGCTCCGGCCGGCGCCTCGTCCTCGGCATGCATCGTCTGCTGCCAGTTTTCCCAATCCTTGTTGCGAATGAGCAGCGAGATGGGAGAGCCAAGCGTTTCGCCGGCGCGCACACCGGAGAGAACCTCGGCCTTGTCGGATTCGATCGCCATGCGGCGGCCGCGGCCGTACCCACCCTGACGCCGCTTGAGTTGTTCGGTGATGGCCTCGAAATCGATATGCAGTCCGGCCGGCATGCCTTCGAGAATGACGACGAGTCCCTTGCCGTGCGACTCGCCGGCGGTGAGAAAACGCAGCATTGCCTCGCCATTCTATACGAAGTTTCTGCACTGTTCCGTCGACGACCGGCGCAATCCAGGCCTGTTTTCGCAGGCGAGCCGATTGCAGAGATGCGTGCGTCGCATGGCCACGCTGATTGCTGATCGGTTCCTGTGTCGGTGTCGCTTTGGGACGGAACGTCAGCAGGGCCTCTCGCCGCACTCGATCTCGCGACAGGCGCGCGCGTTCGGCTACGATCGATGCTGCCGGCACACGCGCCGAGCAGCAAGCATGGACGGAGTCATGCACGCGCGCGCACGCCGAAGGGATCGCTTCTCGATTTTGGGTTCATCGGAAGCACGCAGCGATTCGAGGCACGGACGAGACGCTCCAGGCCCACGACAATCCCTTTGCGCGCAGAGGTCGGTCAGCCATCGTCGAATGGCTCGAGCACGCGCGTCCGTCCTCGCCGCGAATTCTCCGCGTGGCGGACCTTCCGGATGCGCGCGTGCTTCGGCAACGTGGATTCGTGCCGTGCGATCTCGCGCTCCTGGACGACCGCATCGCGTTCCGAGGATATGTCTGCCGCACTCGCTCGCCGTTCGATTGTTGTGCTGGACTGGCGCGACATGCCGTCGAGCGCAGCGCTTGGCGTGTTGCGTCTTCGTCAGTTGGCAGTGCGAGAATTCTGCGTGCTCGCGCGGCGCGCTCCATCGAAGGAAATTCACGTCATGAACGCAGCCGAAGGACGAGCCGCGTACGGTCAACGCACGCCGGCACCGGATCCTCGCATGGCCCAGACGATCGTCGAGGTCGAGCGGCTGCTGACACGAGGTCGCCATGCGGCAGCCGAGCGAGCATTGAGGGGAGCGATGGCTGCATTCGAACGCCGCGGCGATTGCAGGCGCGCCGGTGACTCTGCCCTCAGGCTCGGCCGGCTCTTGCTCGGCCGAGGACGTGCCGCCGATGCGAGGGCGCTGTTCACCGACGCACACGATCGGTTTCAACGCGCCCGCAGCTGCCGAGCATGCGATCGAGGCGATGGTGTATCTCGGCCTTGCACAGACCGACCTCGCACAACTGAACGAGGCTGAGCAGACCTGCCGCGCCGCTTATACCGCTGCATCGGCGCTCGGGAATCGCGAGGTCAGTGCTTTTTCCGGCAGCTAGCACTCGCGCGCGACGCTGCTATGGCAGAAGCGGTACGCCGACGCGCGAGCGATATTGGAAGCGGTCGAGCCCGTCGGCGACGTCGAGCAGTGCGCCCGGTACTGGTGCCTGGCGGCACGGCTGCGAATCGCTGCCGACGCGGTAGCCGATGCGTGGCGGCTCGTCGGGCGGGCGCGACCGGCTGCGTCGGCTCTGTCGCCTGCGATCGAGTCGATCGTTCGCGACTGCGAGGCGGCCGTCCAGGGCGGCGCTGGGTGATGTCGACGCGCTGCGCATCCACGTCACGAACGGGCTCGCCGCGGCGCGTGCCGCGCATCTGCCGCTGCAGGCCATCAAGCTGCGGGTCACGTATGTCGAAGGGCTCATCAGGGCAGAGCGGATGGCGCAGGCGCGCGCGGCGGCGCGCCACCTTCGCTCACATTCGCAGCGGTGCCATTCCGCCGCTGTTGAAATCGCGCATCGACGCTGCGTTGAGCGCGCTCCAGAACACCCCGTCGGTGCACGAGTCCGCGGCGCGCTTTCACGTGACGACTTCTGCGCCGCTTGCCAATGACGTCCAGGATCTCGACGGGCTGAGGGATCTGCTTGCGAGCTCGCATCAGCTCGAGGACGAGAGCGAAGCGCTGACGCGTGCAGCCACGGCGATTCGCCGCCACACGCACGCGACCGGCGTCAGCATCTTCGGCTGGCACGCGTCCACGCCGAGACTGTTTGCGTCATCCGGCGCGGCGGGCGACACGACGGCGCGGCGATCGATCGACATCGGCCAGCCCATCCGTCCCGAGCGGGTCGGCAGCTGGATAGAGGGCGCCGTGCCCATTCAGTATCTCGGACGCATCATCGGCGCCGTGGCGATGCGCTGGAATATCGACGGACCGGAGAACGTCGAGCGAGCGCTGGCGTTCGGCGCGGCGGCCGCGGCGGTGTGCGCGCCGCTCGTGTACGTGCTGCATCGAACGCCAGGATGCGCCCGCGCCGCAGGAGGCGGCGTTCGATCTCGTCGGCGTCAGTCCGGCAATCGAAGAAGTGAGGAAGGCCATCGCGCGCGCCGCAAACGCGCCGTTCACGGTCCTTCTCGAAGGGGAGAGCGGATCGGGCAAGGAGCTCGTCGCGCGCGCCATTCACCGGGCCGGCTGCCGCCGCGAGCGGCGCTTCTGTGCGTTCAACTGCGCGGCGATGCCCGAGGACCTGGTCGATGCGGAGCTGTTCGGCCATGCGAAAGGCGCGTTCACGGGGGCTGCCGGCGAGCGGCTCGGCCTGTTCGAAAGCGCCGATGGCGGAACGGTCTTTCTCGACGAAGTAGGGGAGCTGTCGGCCCGCGCGCAGGCAAAGATTCTGCGCGTGCTGCAGGAAGGGGAGATTCGCCGCATCGGCGAGAACTTCACCAGGCCGTTCGATGCGCGGTTGGTCGCTGCAACCAATCGTGCGCTGCGCGCCGAAGTTGACGCCGGCCGGTTCCGTCAGGATCTGCTGTATCGCCTCGACGTGATTCGCATCAACGTGCCGCCGCTCCGCGAGCGCATCGAGGACATTCCGCTGCTTGCCGCGCGCTTCTGGCGGCAGTCGGCAGAGCGCATCGGCAGTAAAGCGGTGCTCGGGCAGAGCGCGGTTTGCGCGCTCGCGCGGTATGATTGGCCTGGCAACGTTCGCGAGCTTCAAAACGTGCTCACGGCGCTCGTCGTCGCGGTTCCGCCGCGGGGCGTCGTCGGCGCGTCGGCGCTGCCGGCGGCCATCGCGCGGGCCGCGCAGCTCTCGTCGCACGAATCGCTGGAGAGCGCGCGGCTCAAATTCGAGGAGCGATTCGTGCGCGCTGCGCTCGCGCGCGCGGCCGGCCATCGCGGCCAGGCAGCGGCCGCGCTCGGGCTGAGCCGTCAAGGTCTTGCGAAATTGATGCAGCGCCTTCATCTCGATGCATAGATACCTCATTCGCCGGCTGCTGCTGACGATTCCGGTGCTGCTCGGCGTGGCGACGCTGGTCTTTTCTCTCATCCACTTCATCCCGGGCGATCCCGCCCAGGCGATGCTTGGCGAAGGCGCGGCGCCGGAAGACGTCGCGCAGCTCCGCGAGCGTCTCGGCCTCGATCGTCCACTGCTCGTGCAGTACGGATCGTTTCTCCAGGGATTGGCGCGAGGCGATCTCGGCGTGTCGCTGCGAAACGATCAGCCGGTGCTGCAACAGATTCTCGAGCGCATGCCCGCGACGGCCGAGCTCGCGTTCGCGTCGATGGCCGTAGCCGTGCTGATTGCGCTGCCGCTCGGCATCATCGCCGCCGTCTGGCGCGGCACGGCCGTCGACTCACGGCGCGATGACGCTGTCGCTCGTCGGCATCTCGGTTCCGAACTTCTGGCTTGGGCCGCTGCTCGCGATTGTGTTTGCCGTCGAGCTCGGCTGGCTGCCGGTTGGCGGGCGCGGGACGCTTGCGCATCTCGTGCTGCCTGCGGCGACGCTCGGGGCCGCGCTCGCCGCCATTCTGGCTCGCATGACGCGCGCGAGCCTGCTCGAAGAACTGCGCGAGCCGTACGTGCTCGCCGCGCGCGCGAAAGGTGTCTCGCGCACGCGCGCTGTGCTCCATCACGCGCTCCGCAACAGCCTCATCCCGATCGTCACGATTCTCGGCCTGCAATTCGGCGTCGTCCTCACCGGCGCCGTCATCACCGAAACGATCTTTGCGTGGCCGGGCATCGGCCGGCTGCTGATTCAGTCGATCAGTTTTCGCGACTACCCGACGGTCCAGGGCTGCGTGCTGCTGATTGCCGTCACCTACGTTGGCGTGAACCTGATTACGGACCTCACTTACGGCTTCCTCGATCCGCGCATCCGGGTGGACCGATCGTGATCAAGGTCGGCGCCGCCATCGTTCTGCTCACCGTCGTCGGCGCGATCATCGCGCCATGGGCCGTCCCGTACGATCCGTCAGGACAGGAGCTTGCGCTGCGGCTCGAGCGCCCGAGCCTCGAGCATCCGTTCGGGCTCGACGAGCTCGGACGCGATATTTTTTCGCGCGTGCTCGCGGGCGCGCGCATCTCGTTGTTCGTCGGGCCTCACGGTCGTCGGCATTTCATCGGTCCTGGGCGTGCTGCTCGGATCGATTGCGGGCTACTTCGGCGGGTGGCTCGACGACATCATCAGCCGGACGATCGACGTGCTGCTCGCGTTCCCCGGAATCCTCCTCGCGATTGCGCTCGTTGCGGTGCTTGGACCCAGCCTTTCGAACGTCGTCATGGCGTCTGTCGGTGATTGGATGGGTGGGATACGCACGCCTGGTACGAGGGCAAGTGCTGAAGGCGCGCGAGCTCGAGTTCGTGCAGGCGGCGCGCGCGCTTGGCGCCGGGACACCGCGGATACTGCTTCGCCACGTGGTGCCCACGACGATGCCGGCGGTGATGGTTCAGGCGACGCTCGGCATGGCCGGCGCGATTCTCGCGGAAGCGTCGCTCAGCTTTCTTGGTCTCGGCGTGCAGCCGCCGACGCCGAGCTGGGGGAACGATGCTGAACGGCGGACGGCTGCATCTGCTGGATGCGCCGCACCTGACGATTTTTCCAGGCGCCGCCATCGCGGCGCTCGTGCTCGGATTCAATTTCCTGGGAGATGGACTCCGCGACGCGGTGGATCCGAAGCGCTACCGCGCTTGAAGGCGGCGCGCGACGGAGCGCACGAGAGGATGGTCCGGATCCTTGTCGAGCGCGCGTCTGATGGTCGCGCGCGCGGGCTCAACCTGGCCGGCACGCAACTGCGCGTTGGCCATGCGCGCCAGAAGCGACGCGTCGCCCGGCCGAAGCGCGTCCGATTTCTGATACCACGCGACTGCTGCACGCGGCGTCGTTCAGCTGCCATCGACAGGTCTGCAATCCGCGCCGCACGTACCGCTTCGTCGCGATCTTCATCGACGAGAACCGAGTATCTGACCAGCGCCTGCCGCGCTTCGTCGAGATGGCCCAGGCGCTGCGCGACAGAGGCGAAATGCGGCAGCACCTCCGGATCGGTGGGGAAGCGCTGCGATGCCTGCCTGAACATGGCCTCCGCCTCTGCGTGCCGGCCCGCCAGCACGAGCGCGCGGCCGTACATGCCGAGCGTCTCGCTGCTGGCCGTCGACTTGCGTCGGCCGACCGGCTCGAGCGCTTCGAGCGCCTTGCGCAGGTCGCTCGGATCGCCACCGTCTTCCGCCGCGTCGAGCCACACCTGGCCAAGCGCGGCATACACACCCGGAGGCTCCTTGAAATTTTCGGCCGCGCGGCCGAGCGTCATCACCGCGAGGTCGCGATTGCCGGCGCGCAGGTACGCACGGCCGACGGCAATCAAGCGCTCCGGGTTGTTCGGATCGAGCGCATAGAGCGCATTGAGCTGTTCGATTTCGTCGCGCGTCTGCTGCTGCAGCCGGTGCAGCTCCGCGAGTTCTTCGCGCGCGGGGATGAACGCGGGGGCGATGGCGCTCGCGCGCTCGAACGCCGCGCGTGCTTCGGCGAGCTCCTCGCGATCCTTGAGGCAGAGCCCGAGCACGTAGTGCGCCTCGTGAAAGCTCGGGTTCAGCGTCACCGCCTGCTGAAGCGCCGATATCGCGCGGGTCAGCCGGCCGTCGCCGCGTGACGCGAGCGCAAGCTTGTAGAAAATAGGCGCGGCATGATCGTCGAGACGGAGGTACGCTTCGTAGTTCTCCGCTGCATTCGCGAAGCGCCGGAGTTGAACGTTGACGTCGCCGAGCTTTTCGAGCGTGCGAGTGGCGCCCGGATCGAGGTTCGCGGCGGTTCGGAGATCGCGCAGCGCCGCCGTGAGCGTTTCCGGCGCATCGCCGCGGCGCTGATGCGCCTCGCCGCGCTTCAGGTAGGCGAGCATCGAGCCGCGCTTCAGCGCGATCGCACCGCTGTAGGCCTCGATCGCCACGAACGTCTGCCCGTGGCCGAGCGCTTCGTCACCCTGCGACGATCAGACGCCGATATTCCCGATCGCGCTCGACCGCCTGGTCGGCCAGGACGCCGGCGGCGGCCAGACCAGCCAGCACGATGATGCCGGCGACGACCTTTTTCACAGGGGGATCGTAGCAGGATCCCCGGGACTAGGGATTAGGGATTGGGGATTAGGTCAGAAGGAGTCGCAAGTCGATAGTCGACAGTCGCAAGTCGCCAGTCGGGATCCTGAGGGTTGATTAGTGTCACGTGACGTGCTTTCGGATGGGGTGTCGAACGCGACGACGACTCGCCCCAATCCCTAATCCCCAATCCCTAAGCCGCAAGGCCAAAGCCCTAATCCCTTCTGTAGGGAACATTTGCGCCAGTTCGGGGTCGAACCTGGCAGAACCTGCTATATTCGGGGGTACCCACGTGGCAGGAAATTTCAAAGCCGGCCGAAGCTATTGGATGGTCGTCCGAGGTCGCCAGCGGCGAAGCTGCGCTCATCGAACGCTGCATCGCCGGGGATGACACCGCGCACGCCGCTCTCGTTTTCGAGCACCACCGCCTCGTGCTCGGCCTCGCAACGCACCTTCTCGGCGACCGCGAAGAGGCCCTCGATTTGTCTCAGGAGGTCTTTTTGCGGGTGTTCCGCACCCTGCACCGCTTCCGCGGCCAGTCGTCCCTGCGCACCTGGATTTTCCGGATCGTCGTGAACCAGGTGCGGAATCGCCAGCGGTGGTGGAGGCGGCGTCAGCGGTCGAATCAGGTGTCGCTCGACGAGCACATCCGCGATCACGGCGAAATCGTGCTCGGCGCCGACGCGTCGACGCCCGACCGGGAGCTGGCGCGCAAGGAGATTGGCGCGCGCCTGAAGAAGGCGATTCAGAATCTGCCGTTCGAGCAGCGAACGGCGCTGGTGTTACGGGAGGTCGAAGGATTGAAGTACGAGGAAATCGCATTCTCGCTTGGATTGCCGGTTGGTACCGTCAAGTCCAGGCTCACTCGCGCGCGTCAGGCGCTGCGGGTTGAGTTGGGAGACCTGCGATGCTGACGTGGAGCTGCGAGTCAGGTGCGCGCCGAGCTGTCCGCCTTTCACGATGGAGAACTGGCCGTCACCGATCGCATTGCGATTACCGATCACCTCGACGGGTGTGCATCGTGCCGGCTCGAGGCGGACGATCTGGAGCTGATTGGCGAGGCGCTGCAGGCCTCCGCGCGGGTCGAAGATGTCGCGGTCATGCCGGGCCTCAGCCGTCTGCAGACCGACATCCTCGAGCGCTGGAACGCAGAGGAGCGCGCGTCGCTCGGACGCACCATTCGCAATCTGTTCGACGATCCGCGCCGCGCATCGGCCAGCGTGAGCGTATCGGTGGTCGCGTCGCTGTTTCTCGCGATGGGCGCGTTTCTCCTCGCGCAAAGTCCCATTCGCCATCCCGAATCGCTGAAAGCGGCGATGACGCTGAGCTCGCGCGCACGCACAGTGGACATCTATCTGCCCGCCGTCGAAATGCTGCCGCGCGTCCAGGCGGAAGCCATCATGCCGGCGACGGTGATGAACCGCGACGACGAAGAGGTGGCATTCGCGGCGCTCGTGACGGCAGATGGGTATCTCGAGGATGTGGAACTGATCGGCGACCGCATTCAAGGGCGCAGCAGTCTACCGACGCACGCGCAGCTGTCAGAGCTGCTCAATGCCGTCGCGACCGCACGCTTCGAGCCTGCCCGCGCGGCCGGCACCCCCGTCTCGCAGAACGTTGTCTGGCTCGTCTCGCACACAACGGTGCGTGCCCCGCTGCGCGCATACATCCACGTGCGAGTGGATGGCTGGAAGATGCTCTAGCTAACGCCGTAACGAAAAACGAACAAGGAAAAACGAATAGAGCGACGCATATCACGCGTACCGTGATACCCGTGACTCTATTCGTTCTTCGTTTTTCGATTTTCGTTATTTAGCTGCGACCTCTCCGCGTGCGGTCGCCGAGTTGTTTTTCGCATCGTAAGCCCGGATGATCAGCCCTTTCGCTGCGTCGGCGTTGTCCAGCGTCAATTCGAACTGCTCAGTACGGCCGTCGAAGATACCGTCCCGCGGATAGACCACCTGCCACCGCTGCGCATCGAGCGAGTATTCCACCTTCGAAATCGACGACCACTCGTCGCGAACATCGAACTGAATAGTGGTGCGCCCGTTCGCAGGACGCGAACTGGTGACGACGACCGCCGGAGGCCCGTTGTCGATATCGAACGCCGAGCTTTCGAGCTCGCCTTCCAGCGCGGCGCCGGGAGTGTTCGACGCCTCATCGGACGCCATCACTTTTACAACGTAAGTGCCGTTCGGCACGGATGTCGTGTCCCACACGAAGATCGCTTCCTCGATCTCGCTCTTCAGCGACTTCCAGGCTGTCTCGCCTTCGCGCCGGTACAAGATCTCATACCGCAGGTCGTCGTCGTTGGCATCCTCGGCACGCCACACGAACGTCTGCAGACCGCGCTGGTACGCGCGCCGTCCAAGCGCCGAGCTATTGCCGCCGGGATTTGCGGTCGCGCTCAGAATGCGGCGATCGGGCGCCTGGTCGTCGAACCCGGCGATGTCCGGGTCGCCGGTTGGGTAGGGCTTCTGAAAAACCGTGCCCGATGGATGCACTGTCAGACTCGTCACTTTCGGCCGCAGATTGCGCTGAACGTAGGCAGCCGAGACCGACGTCAGGACAGGACTGGCCGATTTGCCGGCGAGCACAGCCTTCCATTGCAGGTACCGCGCATTAGGACTCTTGATTTCCTCGCCGTTCGCAGCTGCATACGGTCCGCTCCATGCGCTCCACGTATCGTCTGGCGTGGCCGTGTTGCCCGATCGGGTGAATATGTCAACACGCCCGCCTGCCGGGAACGAGGCGCGCCAGCTGAGCGTGCCCCAATCAGCCACCGTCTGCGCGTCTCGCACAAGCGACGTATAAGTGCCCTCGACCGCGCGCTGCGGCGACAGTCTGAACACCTTCCCTGGATTCGAGGTGGCGTAAATGACGTTGCCTTTCGAGTCGCGTGCGAAGCCAGTCACCTGCTGGGCTCCCGCCTGCATCAGCAGCGTTGCCGTCGTCGGCTCGCCGTTCAGGCTGTACAACTTGCCGTTCCGTCCGGTGCCGACGATGAGCGTACCGCTGGAATCGAACGTCAGATCGTACGGAGAGTCTTCTGCAGATTCCCAAAGGATGTCCCAGAGGCCGTCGGGCCTGATCCGATAAATCGCACCGCGCCCCCCGCGCCGATCCTCACGCGCGGGTGCTTCGGCCGAACCAATCGAGGCACCGCCGGATTCGACAACCGCAATCGCGGTCACTTCAGTCGTAACGGTCGGAATAGGTTCGCGCGCAGACGTCGACGGTGTTTCGGTTGTGGTTGGCGCAGGCGGCTGGCTCGTGGACGTCGTGCGCCCGGTGAGCGCCGCGAGGTAAATGTTGCCTTGAGGATCGAGGCGAATGGCGCGAATCTCCTGGTGCGTCGAGTCGAGCAGGAGAAACGCCTTGCCGGTCGAATCGACGCGGAACAACCGTCCCGGGCCTTCGGTGCCTGCGAGCAGCTGCCCGTTGCGCTCGAACGTCAGCGCGATAACATGCGTCGCCTTCGTCGCGTAAAACGGTGTGCCTTTGCCGTCGGGCGTGATCTTGTAGATCAGCCCCTTCTCGCCCGTGCCCGCGTAAAGATTCCCCTGCGAGTCGAGCGCAAGGCTCCAGATGTACTTGTCTTCGGGATCGAAGAACGGCGCGCCTTTGCCGGTGCGGTCGATCTTGTAAATACGACCCTCGGGCGACGTCGCCGCGTACAGCGAGCCGTCAGGCGCGAGCGCGAGGGCGTGCACTTCGAGCTCGGTGGTATCGAAGAAGGTTTCGGCCTTGCCGGCCGCGTCAATCTTGAAAACCTTGCCTTCGTTCCCGCTGCCGACGTAAATCGAGCCATCAGGCGCGACGGCCATCGCCCAGAGGAACGGCGACGTGGTTTCGGCGACCAGCTCCGTTGCCGGACCGAGCACCAGCCGCCCGTGGCCGTCGACCGACAGGTTCTCGACTTCGCCGCGCAGAAAGTCGTTGAGGGTGGCGGTTTGCCAGAACACAGGTTTCGATGCGGACAGCGTCGTGACAGCAGCCGCAACTAGAGCGAACACGGAGAAATACCGCAGCAATACGCGCATTCGATGATTACTCGATGATGATGGTCAGCACGCGCGAGCCAACCACCGCATGCTCGGTCGGCAGATTCCATTCGCCAAGCGTGGCATTGCGAAGCGGAATGAAGTCGCCGGTGCTGCGATCGGCTTCGAGCACGCCGAGAACCGACGGAGGCAGCGACGACAGCGGCTCGCCGCGCACGACCGCGCCCGCATCGGATGCGAGCAGCCGGACGTAGAGCCGGTTGTTCTTGCGCACGGTGTTGAGCGCGCGCATGAGCTGCGGCACGCTGCGCGGCTCGGTCGGCTGCCGCACTTCGCGGCGCTCCCACTGCGCAAGGCGATTGCCGTCGGACACCATGACCGAGAGGGATCCGCTCGCGCCGGCCGGAATCTCCAGCGGTACCGTGTGCACCACTTCCTCGCCGCGGTATCCGCGCATCAGCACTTTCAGCGGCACCGTGCGGCCCGCGCGCGCCCGCACGCCGTCGAGCCAGACACGCTCGATGGTCGCTGTGCGCGGCTGTTCGAAGGACTGAATGGTCAGGTCGACGGCTTCAATCTGAATCGGCTCGAAATCGTTGTCGAGGAGGAACGTCAGCGGCGCCATGATCGAGCCGGCCGTGCTCATCGACGCGCTGTTGCCCGAGAACAGATCCTCGATCTTGATCTGACCGTGCGACTTCACGTTCATCGTCCCTTTGATGTTGAACGTGGCCGCGCCCGTCTCGCGCTCGTACGAGGTGAGCGTGCTCAGGATCGAGGCGTAGGTGAACAGCGGCGTGAACAACTGATCGCTCACGACCTGGAACTCGAACGTCTTCTTGAACCCGCGCTCGGACTCGAGCGAGATCTTCACCGGGATGGTCGCCGGCGCCGCACCTGTGAGACCCGCAATCGTCGTCGCGCGATCCTGACTCACCGTGCCGATGACGTCGCCCAGTGTGGAGATCTTCATCGACGACGTCATGCTCGGCAGCAGCGTGTGGATGTACGCCTTCGTCATCGGAAACGCGATCGGCCCGAGGTTGAAGAACGGATGGCCGAACGCGTAAATCTTGTTGCCGATCACTTCCGTGACGGTGCCCGTCGCGCCCATGTTGAAATCGCCGCTGACGATGTTGACGCCGACCGCGGAGCCGGGACGAAGCGGCATGTCGCTCGGTCATGGCTGCTTGCTGGGGTATCTGGCCGCGGCGGCGGCTCCAGCCATGGGCATGAACCCGTAGTCGCGGAATGAGGCGCCGAGCATGTCGGCGATCTCTGGAGAAAATCCGCCGAGGTTGAGCGGCGTGGCGATGGGGCGCAGCATCGTGGCGACCTGGCCACTGACGCCTTCGCCGAAGATCTGCACGTCGCCGGAACGTTCGGCGAACGGGCGCGCCCACGACATCGAGGCGCGCATGGCGGCCGCGACGCTGTCGCGCGTCACCGGCATTTCGAGGCGGGCGCGCGTGCCCATCGGCGGGCGTGGTGTATCGAGCGTCGCCGCGTCGATCATTTCGGCAATCGGCGTGATGCCGGCGATCGGTTCCTTTGAAAACGAGCCGAGCGAGTACGACACCGCACCGACCAGCTTGCCGTCGATGTACACCGGGCTGCCGCTCATGCCGGCGATGACGCCTGTATGGGCCAGCGGTCCGCCTTCGAGTTTCGCCAGTATCAGATCGCGGCGCGGGCCGATGACGTTTCGGAGCACGCCGATGATGTGAACGTTGAATTCCTCGATCTTGTCCCCCTGCCAGACGGTGTGGCCGATACCCACCATTCCGGGCTTCACCTGGTCGATCGGATAGTAGGGAGGAGCGGCCGGAAGTGACACAACCAGCAGCGCCAGGCTCGTAAAGAGGGCGAAAAGAAGTCTCTTCATGTTGTTGAATCTATTGGGAAATCCGTTTACTTATAGTGGCACATGTCTTGACATTTTCAAAGGCTTCCTGATATCGTCGGCGCTTCATGGCCTCGACCAAACGCGCCCCGCGCCCCATCGTCATCGCGCTGGGAGATCTCTCGTTTGGTTTTGGATGGTGGTATTACGCCCAGACTGAAGGGGCAGCTGCCTTGGCCTGAAACCGACGTAATCGGGAGCCAGCAAAGCCTCTTCAGCCTAACGGTTGAAGAGGCTTTTTTTATGTCCAAACCACTTCTCGTCATCGTCGCATCAGCACCCACGATGGCGGAGCTGCGCCGCCGCCGCGACGCCGCGGCGCTGGCCGGCGCCGACCTGGTCGAGCTGCGGCTCGATTCGGTCGCCGACCCAGACGTGTCGGCCGCGCTTGCCGGACCGGAAGTCGCCCGTCATCGTCACCTGCCGGCCGGAGTGGGAAGGCGGCGCGTTCAAGGACTCTGAAGCCGAGCGGCGCCGGATTCTCGAGTGCGCGCTGCAGCAAGGCGCGGAGTACGTCGACGTCGAGTCGAAGGCGGCGTTCGCGCCCGATCTGATTGCGGCGACGGGCGGCAAGAGGATTGTGCTGTCGAGCCACGATTTCGAGGGTGTACCGGCTGATCTGATTGAGCGCGTACGCGGCATGCGCGCGGCCGGCGCCGAAATCGTCAAGGTTGCCGTCATGGCGCGCTCGCTCTCGGACAACCTCCACCTTCTGCAGCTCGAGCGCGCCGCGAACACGGTGTTGATCGGCATGGGGCCTGCCGGGGCGCCCACGCGCGTGCTGGCCGCACATTTCCACTCTCTCTGGTCCTACGCGGGCGAGGGTTACGCGCCCGGGCAAATTTCGGCGGCGCGCATGCTCGACGAGTTCAGGTTCCGCGAGATTACGGACCAGACGGCGATCTACGGCGTCGTCGGATCGCCGCTGACGCATTCAGTCTCGCCGGCCATGCACAACGCCGCGTTTCGAGCGGCCGGCATCGATGCGGTTTACCTTCCGATGGTCGCATCCAGTGCCGAGGATTTCACGATTTTCGCGACCGCGCTCGGCGTGCAGGGCGTCAGCATCACCATTCCTTACAAGGTCGATCTGTTCGAACGTGCCGATGAAGCAGACGACCTGAGCAGGAAGGTGGGCGCCGTCAACACGTACCGGCGCGATGCGCTGCGATGGGAGGCGCGCAATACAGACGTCAGCGGATTTCTCGCGCCGCTCAAGGGGCGCCTGGATTTGCGCGGCGCGCGCGCGGCGATTCTTGGCGCCGGCGGCTCGGCGCGGGCGGTCGCGGTGGCGCTCGCATCTGCCGGCAGCGTCGTAACCGTGTACGGCAGGAATCGCGGTAAGGCGAAGGACGTCGCAGCGCTCGCCGGCGGAACCGCGGCGGCGTTCCCGGTGGCGGCAAACAGCTGGGACCTGCTGGTGAACACGACCCCGGTAGGCATGTTTCCGAACGTCGACGAGACACCCTTCGAGGGGGCGTTCGACGGTCGCGTCGTCTACGACCTCGTTTACAACCCGATGGAGACGCGGCTGTTGAAAGAGGCGGCCGCGGCTGGCTGCGAGACGCTCGGCGGGCTCGACATGCTCGTCGCGCAGGCCGAAGACCAATCCGAGTGGTGGATTGGCCAACGGCCACCAGCAGGACTGATGAAGCAGGCAGCGCTCGGTGCGGTTCGGTTATGAAACAGACATCGTTCGAAACATTTACCGAGCTCGCGCAACGAAGCACCTTCGTGCCAGTCGTCAAGGAGCTCGTCGCCGATCTCCTGACACCGGTGTCGGCTTTTCTGCGCATTGCGGAACACTCCGACTATGCGTTCCTGCTCGAGAGCGTCGAAGGCGGCGAGCACGTCGGCCGGTACTCCTTCCTCGGGAAGGATCCGTTCGTCATGCTTCGCGCGCGCGACGGCAAAACGATCATCGAGAAGGCGGGGGTGACGACCGAAAAGCCCGAGGAATTCATCGCCGTGCTGCGGAAGATGATGGCGGATTTCAGCTCGCCGTTCGTTCCCGAGCTGCCACGGTTCACCGGCGGAGCCGTCGGGTACCTCAGCTACGACACCGCTGCGTGGTTCGAGCCGGTCACGCTCCAGAATGACGGCCAGCCGGATCCTGCACTTCGAGACGAAGCCGGATTCATGATCTTCGATACGGTGCTTGCGTTCGATCACGTGCAGCATCGGATTCTGATTATCGCGAACGCGCGTATTACGCCCGACGACGACCTCGCGGCGCTGTACGAGTTCGCGTGCACGAAGATCGAGTTTCTCGAGCGCGAGCTGCGCCGCGATCTCTCGCATCCGCATCCGAAGCCAGGCAAGAACATCGAGGTGACCTCGAACATCCCGCGCGATCGGTTTCTGGAGATGGTGAAGACCGCGAAAGAGTACATCGCGGCCGGCGATGTGTATCAGGTCGTGCTCTCGCAGCGATTCGAGGCGGACATTACCGCGGACCCGTTCACCGTGTACCGCGCGCTGCGCCACGTGAATCCGTCGCCGTACATGTACTTCCTGCGAATGGGGAAGGTGTCGATTGTCGGATCGTCGCCGGAGATGCTCGTGCGCGTGGAAGGCGGCATGGCGCAGACACATCCGATCGCGGGCACGCGCCCGCGCGGGAAGAGCGATGAGGAAGACATGAGGCTTGCGGAGGAGCTGAAGCGCAACGAAAAGGAGCGCTCCGAGCATGTGATGCTCGTCGATCTCGGACGCAACGACCTGGGCCGCGTCTCGCAGTTCGGCACCGTGCGCGTGCCGCAATTCATGGGGCTCGAGAAGTACTCGCACGTCATGCACCTTGTCTCGATCGTCGAAGGCAAGCTCGCAGACGACCAGGATCGGCTCGACGCGCTGGTCGCCTGTTTTCCTGCCGGAACGGTGTCGGGCGCACCAAAAGTGCGCGCCATGGAGATCATCGCGGAGCTCGAGCCCGATCGCCGCGGTATCTACGCCGGCGCTGTCGGCTACCTCGACTTCGCGGGCAACCTGGATTTCTGCATCACGATCCGCACGCTCGTCATCACGGGCACTCGCGCGACGGTGCAGGCGGGCGCCGGCATCGTCGCCGATTCGAATCCGTCGGCCGAGTACCAGGAAACACAGGACAAGGCGAAGGCGCTGATTCGTGCGCTGGAACTCGCGCAGGAGGGCCTTTGACTCGAGGTGGCTGCTCGGCGAGCGGGAACGAGCCGAGGCCATTAAAGAATGATTCTTGTCATCGATAACTACGATTCGTTCACCTACAACCTGGTGCAGTACCTCGGCGAGCTGGGCACGCAGCCGCTGGTTCGCCGCAACAACGAGGTGACGCTCGACGAGATCGCGGCCCTCAAACCCGAGCGCATTGTCATTTCGCCCGGGCCGGGTCGCCCTGAGCAGGCTGGCATCACGCTCGACGTGATCAGAACGTTCGGTCCAACGACGCCGTTGCTGGGCGTATGCCTCGGACACCAGGCAATCGGGATGGCTTTCGGGGGAGCCGTTGTACGCGCGATCGCGCCGATGCACGGCAAGACCTCGAGCATCACGCATGACGGCCAGGGAGTGTTCACCGGCATGGCGACGCCGCTGACCGTCGCGCGCTATCACTCGCTGGTGGTCGATCGAAACGGCTGGCCCGACGAGCTGGAGATTTCGGCGCAGACCGAGGACGACGGCACCGTGATGGCCCTGCGGCATCGCCAGCTACCCGATCCACGGCGTGCAGTTCCACCCGGAATCGATCATGACGCGCGAAGGGCACCATCTGCTGCGGAACTTTCTGAAGGTGTGAGCGGGCCGAGCGAACATGAACATTTCGGGGTTGCTGGAAAAATTGATGCGGCGCGAGACCCTCTCGGTTGACGAAGCGGCCGAGGCGATGGGCGCCATCATGAGCGGCGAGGCGACGCAGGCGCAGATCGGCGCGCTGCTCGTCGGTCTCACGATGAAAGGGGAGCGGCCGGCTGAAATCGTCGGGCTTGCCAAGGACAATGCGCGCCAACGCGGTCCAGTTGTCGAAGACCTTCGATGATGTGTTCGACACGTGCGGTACTGGAGGCGACCGCTCCGGCACGTTCAATATTTCCTCGGCGGCGGCGCTGGTAGCCGCTGCGGCCGGGTTACGCGTGGCCAAGCACGGCAACCGTTCGGTCTCGAGCCAGTGCGGCAGCGCCGACGTGTACGAGGCGCTGGGTGTGAATGTGGCCGCGGCACCAGCAGTCGTCGAGCGGTCGCTCGAAACAGTCGGCATCGCGTTCTTCTTCGCGCCGACGTTCCATCCGTCGATGCGGCACGCCGCTCCGGTTCGACGCGAGCTTGCCGTGCGCACTGCGTTCAATCTGCTGGGACCACTGACCAACCCTGCCGCGACGCGCCGCCAACTTGTCGGCGTTCCGCACGCTGAGCTGACCGAGTTGATTGCGCGCTCGCTGCTCATGCTGGGCTCGGAGCGTGCGTGGGTGGTGCATGGGGCAGACGGCATCGATGAGATGTCGACGACCGGCCACACGAAGGTGTCCGAATGCCGGAACGGGGCCGTGTCGACCTTTTACGTTCACCCGTCAGACTTCGGTCTTCCGAAGGCCGAGCGCGCGGATCTTCAAGGGGGCGACGCCGCTGCCAACGCCGCGATTCTTCGTGCGGTCATCGGCGGAGAGAAAGGCCCGCGCCGCGACGTCGTGCTCCTCAACGCTGGCGCATCGCTGTTCGTCGGCGGAAAGGCGGCCTCAGTGCGCGAAGGCATTGAGCGCGCCGCGCAGGCCGTCGATTCCGGCGCTGCGAGGACAAAGCTCGACGCGATGATTGCGGCATCGAAGCTGGTGTACGCATGACGTCGACGGCACAGACGCCGGACCTGCTCGCCGCAATCGTCGCCGCCACGAAGCGGATGGTGGAGGTGCGATCGGCGCAGGTGCCGCTCGCTGAGCTCGACAGGCGCGCCGCCGCTGTCGAACCGCGGCCCGGACGCTTCACGGCCGCGTTGTCGCGGGCGGAGCGCGTGAACATCATTGCCGAATGCAAGCGCCGCTCGCCGTCGCGCGGCGTGCTGAAGGCCGACTACGATCCCGCGGCGATTGCGCAGGGCTACGACCGCGCGGGTGCGGCAGCGATCTCCGTGCTCACTGAACCGGCGTTCTTCGATGGCCATCTCGATCATCTCTCGGCGGTTCGGGCGGCCACCGATCTGCCGATACTGCGCAAGGACTTCGTCGTCGATCGCTATCAGATTCTCGAAGCACGCGCGGCCGGCGCGGACGCGATTCTGCTGATCGTCGCGGCGCTCACGCCGCCGGCTCTCGAGAAACTGCATCAGGCGGCCACGCAAGCGGGTCTCGATGTGCTGGTCGAAATCCACGATCTCTTCGAGTTGCCGATCGCTCTGGACGCGGGCGCATCGATCGTCGGCGTCAACAATCGCAATCTGCGAACGCTCGCAGTGGATACCGAAGTCAGCCGGCAGGCTGTCGAGCTGATTCCCGACGATGTGATTGCGGTGGCTGAGAGCGGGCTGAAGACGAGCGGCGATCTGCTCGCGCTTGCGAACGCGGGATACGACGCATTTCTCGATCGGCGAGCGGTTCATGGCGAAGGACGATCCGGGGCAGGCGCTCGCGGACCTGATGAAGGACGCGGGACGATGAACAAACTCTTCGTCAAGATTTGCGGCATCACCCGCTCTCAGGACGCAGAGCTGGCCGCGGGTCTCGGCGCGAGTGCGCTCGGGTTCGTGTTCTGGCCGGACAGCCCCCGCTACTCAGCGCAGAGGTCGCAAAAGGAATCGCGGCGAACGTGCCGGCGACACGTCCTGAAGGTCGGCGTCTTCGTCGACCAGCCGGTCGAAGAGGTTGCGCGCATCATGGACGAGGCGGGCCTCGATGTCGCGCAGTTGCACGGTCATGAGAGCCCGGAGTATTGCCGGCAGAGTTGATGGATCCGGCTGAAGTCGGCAGCGAGGCGACGCTACCGGGAGGACCATCTTCAAGGCCGATCGGCATGACCGACAACGGCTCGACGACGATCGACGACTTCGACGCCGACGTCGTGCTGCTCGTCGATGCGCACGATCCGGCGCGGTTTGGTGGAACGGGCAAGACCGTCAACTGGGACGCGGCGCGCGAAATCGCAGCGACGCGGCGCACGATTCTTGCGGGCGGCTTGAATGCGGCCAACATCAAGCTGGCCATTCGATCGGTGCGGCCGTATGGCGTTGACGTCTCTTCGGGAGTCGAATCGGCGCCCGGCGTGAAAGATCCCAACCGGCTTGCGAACGTTTTTCGAGGCATTGCATGACTGATACACGATTCGGCCGCCGCGATCCGAACGCGCGTGGCTATTACGGCGAGTACGGCGGCAAGTTCGTCCCCGAGACGCTGGTCGCGCCCGTCGAAGAACTGCAGCACGCCTATCTCGACGCGCGGAAGGACGAGGCGTTCCTCGCCGAGTTCGATCGGCTTCTTGCACACTACGTCGGCCGCCCGACGCCGGTGTACGAAGCGGCGCGGCTGCGCGAGACGCTGCCGAAGCCGGCGGCGCGCATCTTCCTCAAACGTGAAGATCTCGCGCACACCGGCGCGCACAAGATCAACAACGCGCTCGGCCAGGCGCTGCTCGCCAAGCGCATGGGCAAGAAGCGCGTCATTGCCGAGACCGGCGCGGGACAGCACGGCGTCGCGACCGCCACCGTGTGCGCCCTGCTCGGCCTCGAGTGCGACGTCTACATGGGCACCGACGACATGGCGCGTCAGGCGCTGAACGTCGTCCGGATGCGCCTGCTCGGCGCGACTGTTCGAGGCGTGTCGGCCGGCAGCCGCACCCTGAAGGACGCCATCAACGAAGCCATGCGCGACTGGGTGACGAACGTCACCGACAGCTACTACCTGCTTGGTTCGGTGCTCGGGCCGCATCCGTATCCGCTGATGGTCCGCGAGTTTCAATCCGTGATCGGCCGTGAGGCGCGCGAGCAGTTTCAGACGTTGACCGGACGGCTGCCCGATGCCGTGGTGGCGTGCGTCGGCGGCGGCAGCAACGCGCTCGGCATCTTCGATGCGTTCATTGGAGACGCATCGGTTCGACTCATCGGCGTCGAGGCAGGCGGGGAAGCGTTGACCGCAGGCCGTCATGCGGCGCGCTTTGCGACAGGGCTCGCAGGTGTGCTGCAGGGCACGCGCACGTATGTGCTGCAGGATGTGAACGGCAACATCGAGCTGACGCACTCCATTTCCGCCGGTCTCGACTACGCCGCGGTCGGCCCGGAGCACGCGTGGCTGAAAGACATGGGCCGCGCGGAGTATTCATGGATCGCCGATGACGATGCGCTCGCGGCGTTTCAGCAGCTCGCGCGAACGGAGGGAATCATTCCGGCGCTCGAGTCGTCCCACGCGATTGCGTACGGGACGACGCTGGCGCAGGAACTGGGACCCGACGGGCAGATTCTCATCAATTTGTCGGGCCGAGGCGACAAGGATGTCGATAGCGTCTCGCGTCACCTCGGGATGGAAGCGGGTGCCGAAGTTGGCGTCTAGGATTGCCGCCGCGTTCGACCGCATTCGCGCTGAGAAACGAACCGGCCTGGTCACCTACGTGACCGCCGGGGATCCGGATATGGCGCGTTCGGCCGATATTCTGTGTGCGCTCGATCGCGCCGGCGCCGACGTGCTCGAGGTCGGAATTCCGTTCTCAGAGCCGCTCGCCGACGGTCCGGTGATTCAGCGCGCGACGGAGCGGGCCCTTGCGGCAGGCGCGACGGCGTCGGGCGTGCTCGATCTCGTGAAACGCGTGCGGTCGACAGTGAAGGCGCCGATCGTCCTCTTCACCTACGCCAATCCGGTTCTGAGAATGGGCATCGATGTGTTCGGCGATCGCGCCCGTGAGGCCGGCGTCGATGGAGTGCTCGTGCTCGACCTGCCGATCGAAGAGGCCGGGAGCTTTCGTGACGCGATGGCGGCGCGCGAGATCGACATGATCTTTCTGCTCAGCCCGACGACCACCGACGCGCGCGTGAAGGATGCGGCGAAGCTGGGGCGAGGGTTTCTGTATGGCATCTCGCGGCTCGGCGTTACCGGCACCCGGGACACCGTCGCGGATGGCGCGCAGGCGCTCGCCGCCCGCATGCGCGCGGCGACGTCGCTGCCGATCGCGCTGGGCTTCGGCATCTCGTCACCGGAGCACGTGCGGCAGATTGGCACGTTCGCCGACGCGGCCGTGGTGGGCAGCGGGCTGGTCGGCGTCATCGCCGAGGCGGGAAAAAGCCCGGAACTGGTTGAAAGGGTAGAATCTTATGTTCGCTGGCTAAGAGGCGACGCACACATTCATGACAATCGACGAGCTCAGACAGCGGATCGATCAGCTTGACGAGCGGCTGGTGGAGCTGCTCAGCGAGCGCGCGCATTGCGCGCTCGAGATTGGGAAGTTGAAGCAAGCACTCGGGCTCGATGTATATCAGCCCGATCGGGAAAAGCAGGTGCTGCACCACGTGCGCACCCACGGCACGCACACGGGCAGCCCGCTGGAAGGGGACGCCATCGTGCGGGTCTTCGAACGGATTATCGACGAGGCGCGGCGCATCGAGCGCGCCACGGCTCATAACTCGGCCCGCCTTCACGGAGACGCGACGGCGGGGCAAGCCGGTAAAGGGGAGGATCTGATAGCCATGGTGGTGGTAATGGAAGAGCGCGCAACCGAGGCGCAGATCGAAAAGGTCGTCGCGTCGCTGGTTGACGCAGGCATGGATGTGCACCGGTCCACGGGCGTCAATCGCACCGTGCTCGGTGTGGTAGGAGCGCACAAAGTGGATCCCGGTTTGATTTCGAAGTGATGGACGGCGTGTTCGAAGTGCTCCGCATCACCGAGCCATACAAGCTGGCGAGCCGCACCTTCAAGCCCGAAGGCACGGTCGTCGTCATCGACGATGTGCGCATCGGCGGCGACGAGGTCATCGTCATGGCCGGCCCGTGCTCGGCGGAGAACGGAAGAGCAGGTCTTCACGACCGCCGCGGCGGTGAAGAAGGCCGGCGCGAAAGTCCTCCGCGGCGGGGCATTCAAGCCGCGCAGCTCTCCGTACAGCTTCCAGGGGCTCGGCGAGGAGGGCCTGCGCATGCTGCGCGAGGCGTCCGACCAGCACAACATGAAGCTGGTGTCCGAGGTCATGGACGTCAGCCAGATCGAGCTCGTCGGACGCTACGCCGACATTTATCAGGTCGGCGCGCGCAACATGCAGAACTTCACGCTGCTGCGCGAGCTCGGCCGCACGCGCAAGCCCGTGCTGCTGAAGCGAGGCATTGCGGCGACGATCGAAGAGTGGCTGCTGTCGGCTGAATACATCCTTGCCGGCGGCAACAACGACGTCATCCTGTGCGAGCGCGGCATCCGCACGTTCGAGAGCTACACGCGCAACACGCTCGACATCTCCGCGATTCCGGTCATCAAGAAGCTGAGCCACCTGCCGATCATCACCGACCCGAGCCACGCCACCGGCAAGCGCAACAAAGTGGCACCGATGGCGAGGGCGTCGGTCGCCGCGGGCGCCGACGGCATCATCGTCGAAGTCCACACCAACCCGGACAAGGCACTGAGCGACGGCGCGCAGTCGATGTTCCCGGCGCAGTTCGAGCGCGTCATGGCCGAGCTTCGCATCATCGCGCCCGCGATTGGACGCAGCATCTGTGTCGAGCCTGTGGTGAAGAGAGGTTGGGGCCGTTAGGAATTGGAAGATTGGTGGATTGGAAGATGGGGAGATTGGAAAAACTGAGTGTCTGAGGGAAAGCAGCTGCCGATGCTGCGGCCGGAAAAGAACCCCGGGCAGCCGCCCATCTTTCAGCGCGTCGGCATCGTCGGGCTGGGGTTGATTGGCGGATCGATTGCACTCGCGGCGCGCGAGATCTGGCCGGGCGGCTCGTGATTGGCGTCGATCGCAAAGATGTGCTCGAGCGCGCGATGGTGCGGCACGCCATCGACGTCGCCGCAGACGATGCGGTCGTGCTTGCCGAGGCGGATCTCGTGATTCTCGCCGCGCCCATTCAGCAGAACCTCGAAATTCTCCGGGAGCTGCCCGACAACGTCACCGGGTCAGCCGTGGTGACCGACACAGGCAGCACGAAACGCGCCGTAGTCGAGAGTGCCGCGTTGCTGCCAGATCGATTTACGTTCATCGGCGGCCATCCGCTGGGTGGAGCCGCGCGCGGCGGCATCGATCACGCGCGCGCGGACATGTTCAACGGGCGCCCGTGGCTGTTCACTCCAACCCCGGGACACGACGCCAAGGCGCTCGAGAAGTTGAAGTCGTTCGTATCCGGCGCTCGGCGCCGTTCCGCAGATTCTCTCGCCTCACGAGCACGATCGTCTTCTCGCCTTCATCAGCCACCTCCCGCAGCTCACGGTCAGCGCGTTGATGCACGTCGTCGGAGAGACGGCCCGCGAAGAGGGCCTCAGTCTCAGCGGCCGCGGCCTGCAGGACACGACACGCCTCGCATCGAGCCCCGCGGACATCTGGAAGGAAGTCTGCGCGACCAACGCCGATGAGATCGGGTCCGCGCTCGATGCTCTGATCTCTGTGCTGCGACAGTTACGAGCAGATCTGCAGACGGGCAAATCGATCGAGGAAGTGTTCGAATCCGCCAATCTGTGGCGAGAAACGCTGCTGTCTGGAAAACCCTGAATCTGCCTCTCGACGTAGAGGCACAGAGGCCGCTCGACGAAAATACGAACACGAACACGAAGGCACGATGACTACGCTTCGTGTTATAGCTTTTTGTGATGAGTATCGGCATTCCAGTGGATGTCGTGCGAGACATGCTTGCGCATGCGCGCGAGGAGGCGCCGCGCGAGTGTTGCGGGCTGCTCGTCGGCAAAGGGGAGTCGGTCGTGCGCAGCGTTCGCGCGAGGAATCTCGATGCTTCGACGACCCGGTACCTCATCGATCCGGAAGATCACTTCGCGGCTATTCGCGCGGCGCGCGTTGAAGGTCTCGAGGTTGTCGGCGCCTATCACTCGCATCCCTCGAGCGCACCTGTGCCCTCCGCCGACAGACATCGCAGAAGCCAACAACGGCTCAGATTTTCTTTACGTGATTGTGTCGCTGGTGAACGAGGACGTGCGCGCGTATCGAATTGATGCGGGCGTCTTTGTTCCCTTAGCCCTCAGCCCTCAGCCCTGAGTGCGCAAGCTGCTTAGTATCCGCCACCAAGAAGCCTGACGATGGTCGTCTGGGACGTGAGCACCCTGTCGCGGTGCTTCAACCGAAACACGATGCGGAAGGCGCCTGCGCGCTTGTAGTTGTGCGATTGCGTAAAGCGCCGGCGGATTTGCGAGACGCCGGGCTCGTACGGGTCGCAGTCGTTCGCCGCTTCCGAAACGGTGCCGTCGCCCCAGTTCCATTCGATTGTGGGGCAGTAGTACTCCTGATAGTCGTCATCTCCGCCCTTGAACTCGGCGGTCGCCGTCACACGAACGGGTACCATGCCCGTTCCCGGCGTGGCCTTGAGTGAGAGCGATGGGCGCTTGGGCTCCTTTTTTTCAACCTTCTCGTCCGACTGCGCGCGAGAGGATACACCCGCTGCCAGCAGGATCGTCGCCGCGCAAAACGCCGTGGTCGCAATCGTGCGGGACATGTAACGTCGTCCATCCTACAGCCCGCGATTGCAGAGGGCAAGCGTGCATAATGTGCGGATGGCCGACGGGCAGAAATCCAACCCTATGGATGTTTTCGTCGGGAGATCCGCGTTCGGCGGATACCGATCTTCTGATCGTCGCTGCGTTCGAAGGGGAGGCATCGACTCTTGTTCCGCGATGGTCGGAGCCAACCGGAGGCGAGATCGATCGCGCCATCGCTTCAAAAGAATTCAGCGGCAAGCTCTTTGAGACGTTCGTCACGCCGATCGTGGATCGCGGGTATCGAGCGCGACGGCTTGCCGCGATCGGCCTTGGCGTGCAGAGCGAGTTCATGGTGGACCGCGCCCGCCGGGTGGCGACGGCAATCGGTCTGACGGCCCGGCACCGGAAGATTGCGCGCGTTGCGTTTCTTGCGCTTGGAGTGTTCGAAACGGCGGATATCATTCAAGCGATTGCCGAGGGGTTGACGCTCGCGCAGTTCGAGGGCGGGCTCTATAAGACGGCGGGCTACGATCCATTCGAGCTGACGGCGCTCAGCATAGGCGTCGAGGAGCGGACCCAGACGGCAGCAGAGCGTGCGGCGCACCGCGGACACGTGATCGGCCTGCACTGCAACGTCGCGCGGCAGCTCGACAACGAGCCTGGCAACGCGCTGACCCCCTCGGTATTTGCCGCTCGACTGTCCCAGATCGCGCGCGACGGCGGTTTGACGGTGGACGTGCTCGATCACCACGAGCTCGAGCGGCTCGGCATGGGCATGCTTCTGGGTGTCGGGCGCGGCAGCTCCGACCCGCCGCGCCTTGTGGCGATACGGTACGACCCCGGCGGCGCGGCAGCGTCTCCCGTTCTGGGGCTCGTCGGCAAAGGTATAACGTTCGACACGGGCGGCATCTCGATCAAGCCCGCGGCTGACATGGATCGGATGAAGGACGACATGGCCGGCGGCGCCGCCGTCGCATGTGCCATGTGCGCCATCGCCGAATTGAGGGCACCAATCCGCGTCATCGGCGTGATCCCGATCGCCGAGAACATGCCCGGCGGCCGCGCCATCAGGCCCGGCGATGTCCTGAGGAGCGCGTCGGGCAAGACGGTGGAGGTCATCAACACCGACGCCGAGGGCCGGCTCATTCTCGGCGATGCCTTGTGGTACGCGAAGCAGATGGGCGCGACGCACCTCGTCGACGTGGCGACACTGACGGGAGCAATCAGCGTCGCACTTGGAAAAATCACCAGCGGCCTGTTCGGCACGCCTGCGACCTTCGTCGAACATGTTCGGGAGATTGCTGAGCGGGCGGGCGATCGGTGCTGGCCGCTGCCGCTCTTCGACGAATACAAAGATCTACTGCGCAGCGACATCGCCGACATGATCAACACGGGCGGCCGGCTCGGCGGCGCGATCACGGCGGCGCTCTTCCTGAAGGAGTTCACAGGCGGCCTGCCGTGGATCCATCTCGACATTGCCGGCACGGCGTGGGCGGACGAGAACAAACCGTTCATGCCCAAGGGCCCGACTGGTGTGGGATTACGGACCCTCGTAGAGCTGGCCTTCACCTCGCACACATGGGGCGAGTTTGGCACCCCCTGACCCGCCGCCTGCGCACGTGCGACGCCGGCGCTATCCCGGCAAGAATCCGCGAGCGTTTCACGACAAGTACAAGGAGCTCAATCCCGAACAGTACCCTGCGGACCTGCAGAAGGTTCTCGGATCGGGCCGAACGCCCGCGGGCATGCATCTTCCCATCATGGAGCGGGAAGTCCTGGGCTGTCTTCGGCCAAGTGCCGGCGATGTCGCCGTCGATTGCACTCTCGGCTGGGGCGGTCACGCGCAAGCGATCCTCGAACGTGTAGCGCCAGGCGGTCGCGTCATCGGAATCGATGTCGATCCGATCGAGCTACCACGCACGGAAGCACGCCTGCGCGCGGCTGGCTTCGGGTCCGACGTGTTCGTCGCGCGACACGCGAATTTCGCGGGTCTGCCGAAAGTGCTCGCGGCCGAAGGGCTGACACACGTCGACCTCGTTCTAGCGGACCTTGGCGTGTCGTCCATGCAGTTCGACAATCCCGATCGCGGCTTCAGCTATAAAGGGGTCGGTCCGCTCGACATGCGGATGAATCCGCTGAGGGGCGTGCCTGCCACACAGCTAATCGCGCGTTCGACCGAAGAGGATCTCACGCGGCTGCTCGAGGAGAACGCTGACGAGCCGCATGCGCATCTCGTTGCGAGTCTTTTGAAGCAACAGCCCCTCGAGACCACCCACGCGACCGATCGCGTGCTGCGCGCCGGACTCAGTTCGGCGCTTCCACATCTGACGAAGGCGGATGTGAAGATGTCCATCCGCAGGACGTTTCAGGCCCTGCGCATTGCGGTGAACGACGAATTCTCTGCGCTCGAGGCGCTGTTGCGGTCGCTGCCACTCTGCCTGGCCCCGGGTGGTCGTGTCGCGATGCTGACTTTTCATTCGGGTGAAGATCGACGGGTGAAGAAAGCCTTTCAGGGAGGTTTCCGAGCGGGGATTTACTCGGACGTGGCGGCTCAGGTTATTCGTGCCACGAAAGAAGAAACATTCGCGAATCGGCGCGCCTCAGCGGCGAAACTGCGCTGGGCCGTGCGCGCGAACTATTGATGACCCGTCGGCGTCAATCCCAGCGGCTGCGTCTGCGCATCCTCCTCGGGATGGAGACGGGCGTTGATCTTTCTATAGCCGATGATGACCACGGCGAGCACGAGGCCGAAGAGGGCAGCGCCGACAGCAATCACGCCCGTGAGGCCGATTGCCTCGAGCATGACATCGCCGAGGCCGGAGATCTCGTTGGTCTCGACGATTTTTACTATGATGGGCGTGCTTGGCGCCTGCATTGTTCGATTGTACAGCAGGCCTGAAAGGGAGCTTTATGGTCCGGCGGTGCCGTACTCGCGTTCGCTCTGGTCGCGTTGATTGTCCCTGCCGCCGCGCAGCAGCGCGACCGCGCGAGCATTCCGGAGAAATACAAATGGGACCTGACGGCATATCTACCCGTCGAATGCGGCCTGGCGTGCGGCCAAGGAGAAGCTCGAGGCGGATCTTCCAGGCATTCGACAGTTCAGAGGGAGGCTCGGCTCGTCTCCGGCTGCGCTCGCGGACGCGCTGGAGGGAGTCACGGCGCTTCGAAAGACGCTCTACAGAATTGCCACGTACGCCAACCTGCAGGCCGACCAGGACACGCGCAATGGCGAGCACCAGGGAATGCGGCAGGAAGTGACGCTCATGGGCGCATCGTTCGGCACTGACGTCGCCTTCATCGAGCCGGAAATTCTTCAAGATCGGCCGCGACAGAATTCAGCAGTTCCTGTCGTCCGAGCCACGGCTGGCCTCTTACCGTTTCTATCTCGACGAGATTCTTCGCCAGGCGGCGCACACCCTGAGCGAGCCCGAGGAGCGGATTCTCGCGAGCGCTGCCGTCGGTCACCGCCGCGCCGTCGACGACGTCGGGATTGCTGCTGAATGCGGAATTTCCGTATCCCAGCATCACGCTGAGCGATGGCCGGACCGTGAAGCTCGATCAGCAGGCCTTTGCGGATCTCCGGCAGTCGAAGAACCGCGCGGATCGCGAAAAAGTGATGTCGGCGTACTTCAGCGCGCTCGGAAGCTTCAGCCAGACGCTCGGCTCGACGCTGACCGGCTCGGTGCGTGCCAGTCAGTTCTACGCGAGCCAGCGAAAGTACGACTCGGATCTCGCCGCGCGGCTCGATGACGCCAATATTCCAGTTTCGGTGTACTCGCGACTGATCGAGGGAGTGAACCGGAATCTCCCGTCGTTTCATCGCTACCTGAAACTGCGGAAGCGGATGATGGGCGTCGACGAGCTCCATTATTACGATCTGTATGCACCGCTCGTCGGCTCGGTGAACCTCGAGTACACACCAGAAGAGGCGCATAAGCACATCGCGGCAGCGGTCGCGCCGCTGGGCACAGACTACGTCTCATCGATCAATCGCGCATTCAACGAGCGATGGATCGATTTGATGCCGAACGAAGGGAAGCGATCGGGCGCATACATGAGCGGCAGCGCGTACGACGTGCACCCGTACATGCTCATCAACTACAACGGCAAGTACACCGACATGTCGACAGTGGCCCACGAGCTCGGCCACGCGATGCACAGCTTTCATTCGAATCGCGCGCAGCCATTCCATCTCGCCGGGTATCAGACGTTCGTGGCCGAGGTCGCGTCGCAGTTCAACGAGGATCTGCTGCTCGAGTACATCCTGAAGCAGGTAAAGGAGAAGGACGCGCGGATGGCGATTCTCGGGAACTACCTCGAGACGCTGAAGGCGACCGTGTTCAGGCAGACGCAGTTCGCCGATTTCGAGCTGCAGGTGCACCAGCTGGCGCAGCAGGGAAAGCCACTGACGGGCGACTCGATGGCCAAGCTGTATCTCGACATCACAAAGAAATACTACGGCCACGATCAGGGCGTATGCATCGTGGACGACTACATCGCGCACGAGTGGAGCGGTGTTCCGCACTTCTACAGCAGCTACTACGTCTTCCAGTACGCGACGTCGTTCACTGCGGCCACCGCGTTGTCCGAGGGCGTGCTCGCTACCGGCGGCCGCGGCACTGACGCGACGAAACGGTACATCCAGTTCCTGTCGGCCGGCGGATCGAAGCACCCCATCGACCTGCTCAAGGACGCCGGCGTGGACATGACGACCGACCAGCCGCTCGAGCTTACAGTCCAAAAGATGAATCGGGTGATGGATGAAATCGAAAAATTACTTGGGAACTAGAAACTAGAATCTGGAAACTGGAATCTGAGTGTCTAGCCGAGCCCATGAGCTTCCGAATCGCCATCAGCCAATGCAGCTATCGAAGCGCAACTTGAAGCGTGGCGCTCGCGACTTCCGACCGATTTCACATCAATACCTCGGGAGGCATTCGGAACGCGATAAATTACTGTGGGAGTTCAGGTGATGGCCCATCAACGGCCCGGCCCTGGGCGTTAGCATCGTGGCATGAAGGAGCCCGAATCTAAGATCTGATGTTTGGTGTTCCGTGCAATGAAAAAATTGCCTATTCTCGAGACGGCGCGCGGATTTTCGCCATTTTCTTAACGGTCTCGGTTCTGCATTGAGCGGCGCATGGACCCAACCCAGTTGCTCGCGCGAGCGGAGCGATTTGCGCTCGCCTCACTCGCGTTTTACCGAAAGTTATCGAAAGCTCCAGAAGCCCAAGTTCCCGGCGTGCAGTTCTACAAAGCCGCCACGTCTGCCTGGTCGAATTATCGAGCCTCGAAGCGAGGTCGGTCGCGACCGGCCTTCATCGCGAAGCTGGGCATAGCGGTCGAAGAGATCGACGAGGCACTGGGTTGGCTGGAGTTCATGGAGAAGGGCAAAATCGCCGCAGATAAGTCACTACTTGGAGAGGCAAGCGAGTTATGCGCTATCTTCACCGCGTCGCTGAAGACAGCACGTGCGAATTGGAGAGCTGAGCAGGCATCATGCGCGGAGCAAGAAACCCGCGCGCGGCGTGATGGTGAGATTCCCAGATCCGAGATCATAGATTTCAGGTGTTAGATTTCAGATTTTAGATTCCAGATTCTAGTTTCAGGTTAAGAGTCATGACCACCATCGATCGCCGAGCGTTTCTCACGGCTGCGCTGGGTGTGGTGGGCGCCGCGCGCTTCAGCCGAATCATCGACGGCCGCGCAAGCGAAGACCGTTGGGAATTCACGACGGATCGACATGCACCACCACTTCGCTCCGCCAGCGTGGATTGCGGACGTGAAAGGCCGGCCACTGCTCCAGCCCGCGAATACGCGGTGGACACCTGAGCAATCCATCGAAGACATGGATAGGGGAGGCGTTGCGGCAGCTGTCGTATCGATCACCAACCCTGGCCTCTGGTTCGGCGATCCCGCGCAGTCGCGGCGTCTTGCGCGCGCGTGCAACGAGTACGGCGCGAGGCTTGTTTCGGATCATCCCGCGCGTTTTGGCTTGTTCGCCGCCGTGCCGCTGCCCGATGTCGATGCGACGCTCGCCGAGATTGCCTACGCGTACGACACCCTCAAGGCCGATGGCATCGCGCTGTTCACGAGCTACGGTGACAAATGGCTGGGCAATCCCGGTTTCAGGCCGGTCATGGAAGAGCTCAATCGGCGCAGGGCTGTGGTGACGGTCCATCCCACTGCGGCTGATTGCTGCAGGAACCTCGCGTATGCCCCAGGTGTGGGGCCCGGGAGCATCGAATACGGAACGGACACGACGCGCGCCATCATGGGGGTCGCTTTCAGCGGCGACGCGGTGCGATACCCGGAAATTCGTTTCATCTGGTCGCATGCGGGCGGGACCGTTCCCTTCCTCGCCGGCCGCATCGAAGGCGCTGCCAGCGGAGCAAAGGAGGCACTGCCGAACGGATTCGCGGCCGAACTGAAGAAGTTCTTTTACGATCTCGCCGGCGCCGCCAACCGAGGCGCAATCGCGTCGCTGCTGCAAGTCGTCGCGCCAACCCAGATCCTCTTCGGCACTGATTTTCCACCCGGCGGAACGAGCGCGGCGGTTGCCAAGGCACTGGCTGAGACCGGTCTGTTCAGCGAGAGCGATCTTCGCGGTATCGATCGTGGGAACGCCATCAGGCTGCTGCCGCGATTCGCACCGTAGACTCCAGATGTTAGATTATAGATTTTAGATTTCAGATTATTGGAGCGCCGCAGTCTGAACTTTCTTCAGCGACTGCTGATACCGCAGGATTCCGGCCAGGAGCGATTCCGCAATCCGCTGACGATAGGCGGGGGTCTTCAGGAGGCGAGCCTCCTGCTGGTTGGTGACGAACGAAATCTCCGCGAGCACGCTCGGCATGGCAGCACCAATCAGCACCATGAAGGGCGCCTGCTTCACGCCAAGATCTTTCAGCGTCTTGTTGCCGGGGCGCAGGCCGCGCACGAGCGAGCGCTGGATGCTCGCCGCGAAATCGCGCGACTCGTTGAGCTTGCTGTTCAGCGTGATCGCCTTGATGATGCTCGGCAAGCTGCTCATCGTCCTGCCAGACGCGGCGTTTTCACGGGCCGCAACGGCCTCGGCCTGGGGATTGAGCGCAAAGTTGAGGAAATACGTTTCGACGCCCCGCGCCATGCCATTCGAGCTGGCATTGGCGTGGACTGAAAGAAACAAGTCCGCTGATTCGCGATTGGCAATCTCCGTACGCTCGTCGAGCGCGATGTATTCGTTCGTCCGCCGCGTCAACACGACTTCGACGCCCTCTTGCTCCTGGAGCAGCTTTTCGAGTCGCAGCGTCACGTCGAGCACCAGTTCAGCTTCTGAAATGCCAAACGCCGACGCACCCGGATCGTGTCCGCCATGGCCGGCGTCGATGACGATGCGCGATACCCCGAGACCCAGCTGGCGCGCCACGGAGAACTTGCCGCTCGAATTTGCGGACGGCGCGATCGGTTTGCCCGCAATCACGGGAGGGGCGGCGGTCACAGCGACGGGGGCAGGAGGAGCGACGGGTGCATCGGGTACGACACGGGCGACGGGGGCAGGAGGTGCAACGGGCGGGGCGGGTGTAACGGGCACGACCCGTGCCGCGGGGGCAGAAGGTGCGCTGGGTAGAGTGCGCGTGACGATGCGGGCGATGGGCGCAACGGCTTTCGGCGCAAAATTCCGTGAGTTCAGGGCCTTCTGTGCTGCGCGAGTGCCAGCGGGTTCGGCGTCAACGACCGGTCGTGCGGGAGCGATCGTTATGGGTAGAGCCACAGCGGAACGCTCGGCGTCGATCACGATGCGATACGGGTTGTACAGCGTGAACACGCTGTATCGACCCACATTCTCGAGATCGAGGACGACGCGGGTCGTGCTGTTCGGGTGACGTCCGAGACGGATGTGCCGGACGATGTCCGAGTCGTAGCGGAACGTCGCATCCACGAGCGACGCCACGGTCTTGGTGCCCTTGAGATCGAAAAACAGGCGCGCCGGTCCGTCCAGGCGCTCCTGATAGAAGGGCACTTCGCGATCCAGCTCAACCGTCACGCGTACGACATCCGGCATGTACGTCGCGATGTACTGCGCGGATGATGCTCTCAGTTCCTGCCGGAGGCGATACAGCGGCGCCTCCGTGGCGACCGTCGTCTCGAACTGCTCGATCTGCGCCAGGACTTTGGCCTGAAGCGGGCTGTGCGGATACTGATCGCGCAGCCACTGAAAGAGCTGAAGAGCCCGATGGTTGTCGCGGTCCTGGCTGAACCGCTGGAACGCGTCGGCTGAGAGATTTGCTGCCTGCCAGAGCGCGTTGTCCGCGAAGCCGCTGGTGGGATAGCGGCGGACGAAGCTCCAGAAGCGATTGATGACAACGCGGAAGTCCTCTGCAGTCGAACCGGAAGACGTCGACACGCGCTGTTCCTGCTCGAGCAATACCTCGTAACGTGCTCCGGCGGCCGACTTCGAGGTCGGCATGGCGACAGTTGGATCGGCGTCAGACGGCCCGGGCGTGGCGGTGACCTTCAGGTCGGCCTGCGCGCACACGTCTACCACCGTGAGCACGACGAACGCGGCGGCGAAGTATCTACCGAAGCTGTGCATCGACTTCGTCAAAATACGCCTTGTCTACGAGCACTTCTCGAGGCTTGCCGCCGGCGCCCGGCGAGACCAGGCCGTCCATCTCCATCATGTCGACCAGCCGCGCGGCGCGGCTGAAGCCGATTCTGAGGCGCCGCTGCAGGTACGAAATCGACGCCTGTCCACTGGTGACGACGATGCGCGAGGCTTCGTCGTACAGGTCGTCCTTTTCCATCTCGATGCCGTCGAGTTTCTTGTCCTCAGCGGTGATCGACGTGTTGTAAATCGGCTTGCCCTGCTTGCGCAGGAAGCTCGCAAGCCTCGCGCTCTCCTGTTCGGAAATGTACGGGCCATGGAGGCGTATGGCGCGGGACGATCCAGGCGGCATGAAGAGCATGTCGCCGCGGCCGAGCAGCTGTTCCGCGCCGTTGCCGTCGAGGATCGTCCGCGAGTCCGTCTTCGACTGCACGCGGAAGGAGATGCGCGACGGCAGGTTCGCCTTGATGAGCCCGGTGATGACGTCGACCGACGGCCGTTGCGTGGCCAGCAGCAGGTGAACGCCGACCGCTCGCGCCATTTGCGCGAGGCGCGCAATCGATTCCTCGACGTCGCCCCGTGCCACCATCATGAGGTCGGCGAGCTCGTCAATGACGACGACGATGTAGGGAAGGGGCAGGAGAAGCTCTTCCGATTCCGCCGCCGATTTGTCGTTCGCCTGATGCGCGGCGTTGCGGTTGAACTGCTCGATGTTGCGCACGCCGGCCTTCGCCAGCTTCTTGTAGCGCTCCTCCATCTCCTTCACGGCCCAGCGCAGCGCGTTGACGGCCTGCTTCGGATCGACGACGACAGGCGTCATGAGATGCGGGATGTCTTCGTACATTCCCAGCTCGACGCGCTTCGGGTCGATCATGATGAGGCGCACTTCATCCGGCGTCGCGCGGAAGAGAATGCTCGACAGCATCGAGTTAATCGCGACCGATTTGCCCGTGCCCGTCGACCCCGCAATCAACAGGTGAGGCATCGTCGCGAGGTCCGTCATGTACGGCTCGCCGTGAATCGTTTTGCCGAGCGCAAGCGTCAGTTTCGAGACCGAGCGCTGATACATCTCCGACTGCAGCAGCTCGCGAAGGGAAATCTGCTCGCGCGTCTGATTGGGGATCTGGATCCCGACGGTCGACTTTCCAGGAATGCGGTCGATGAGCACCGATTCGGCCTGCATCGCGAGGCACAAATCGTCGGCCAGGCCCGTGATCTTTCCGTATTTCACCCCCGCATCCGGCTTGAACTCGAACGTCGTCACGACCGGCCCCGGGTGAATCTGGGCAACCGCTCCTTCGACAGCAAACTCGCGACACTTCTCCTCGAGCAGGCGAGCGCCTTCCATCAGTTCGCGCTCGTCGATCTTGCGCTCAGCCTTTGGCGCGTCGAGAAGCGACAGCGGCGGAATCGTAAACGCGCCATTGCGTCGCGGCTGCCGTGGTTCCGGGTCGGGCAACGGCAGGGGCGGGTTCTCCATCGTCTTGGCCGTTTGGCCATCACAGGAAGTCGGCGTGCTTCGGCGGCACGCTCGTCTTCGTCGATCGCCGGCGGACGCGCCGGGACAGGTTCCGCGGACTTCTTCGCCGGCGCGAGGATCGGCACGGCCTTACCGGCCTTCTGTGCCTGCTTGGCGAGCAGCGCCTTCCGCTGCCGGGCGCGCCGGCGTTCGTCGAGCCAGTTTCGCAACGCGCCGAACAGGCGCGAGCTCCTCGATCGGCTCACCGCGGACGCCGACGAGAACATCCGGCCGAGCGAGAACTGCGTCGAGAGGACCACGGCGAGGAACAGCAGCGTAAGGATGACGATGATCGATCCGGTCCGGTTCAGGTATTCCGCCATCCATGACGCGAGCCATTCGCCGAGATACCCGCCCGCGCGGAACGGCTTGCCCGCCACGTCGACGCTGCCGAACGCCAGACTCAGCAGCGAGCTGAGGCAGCCGAAGAGCAGTCCGAGGCCGACGAGCTTCGTGTATTGCGCGTCGAGCGCCCGGCACCAGAACTGATGCCAGCCGACGATCGACCATTGCCGCGGGGATGAGATACGACGCGTATCCGAGCAGCTGGAACGACAGCTCCGCGAGGAACGCGCCGACGCGGCCGGCGAAATTCACCGGCTGCGCGCCCGAGCCCGCGCTGAAGAACCACACGGGATCGGTCGGCTCGTAGGTCGCCAACGCAATCAACCAGATGAGCGCCACGCCGAACAGTGCCACGCCGAAGAACTCGCTTATCCGGCGCGAGAGGGTCGATCCTGCCACGCTAGACCTCCATGATGACCGGTACGATGAGCGGCCGCCGCCCCGACCGTTTTCGGAAGAAGCGGCGTAGCTCGACGCGGATTTTTTCCTTGATGAGCCCCTGATCGGTCCGTTCTTCAATACTCGCTCCCTCAATGACGTCGGCGACGAGCTTCGCAGCGTCACGCAGCAATTCGCCGCTTGCGGCGTCCTGTGCGAGGCCGCGGCTCACGATGTCTGGATCGCCTTCGATGCTGCCCGTCTGGCCGTTGATCGCGACCACGGGCACCACCACGCCGTCCTCGGCAAGATGCCGGCGGTCGCGCAGCACTTCGTCGATTACCTCGCCCGAGCCGGATGCATCGATCAACACGCGTCCCGTCGGCGCTTTGCCGACGACGGCACCGCCGTTCTCATCGAAGCGCAGAATATCGCCGTTCTCGATGAGCATCACCTTCACCGGCGGCGTGATCCCTTTCGTGACGCGCTCGGCGATGCGGGCGTGCTGCGACAACTGCCGGTACTCGCCGTGAATCGGGATGAAATGCCGCGGCCGCACCAGCGACAGCACGAGTTTCAGCTCTTCCTCGCTGCCGTGTCCCGAAACGTGCACGTGCTTGATGCCCTCGTAGATCACATCGGCGCCGCGGCGAGCCAGGTGGTTCATCACGTGGCCGATCGCCTTCTCGTTGCCCGGGAATCGCGCGGGCCGAAAAGACAACGGTGTCGTGATGGCCGACCTTCACGTAGCGGTGATCGTCGATCGCGATGCGCGACATCGCCGCGAACGGCTCTCCCTGCGAGCCGGTCGCGAGGCACAGCACGTGCGACGGAGGCAGCGATTCGACCTCGGTATCGCGGATCATGCGCCCTGCGGGCAGTTTCAGGTAGCCGAGCCGCTGCGCGGCATCCGACGTCTGCAGCATGCCGCGGCCGACGAACGCGACCTTGCGCTGAAACTGATCGGCGAGGTCGACCAGAATCTGCATCCGGAACACGCTCGACGCGAACATCGTCACGAGCAGCTTGCCGGTGGCGGTCGTGAACACCTCTTCGAACGCGTCTTTGATCTCGAGCTCCGATCCCGTGAACCCCTTGCGATCGACGTTCGTGCTGTCTCCGAAGAGCGCGAGCACTCCGGCGCTGCCGAGCTCGGCGAAGCGATGCACGTCGAAATGCTGCCCGTCGATCGGCGTCTGATCGATCTTGAAATCGCCCGTGTGCACGATCGTTCCCGCGGGCGTGTGAATCGCCAGCGCGACACAGTCGGGCATACTGTGCGTCACGCGCAGGAACTCGACCTCGCAGTCGCCGATGCGCACTCGCTGCCGGGGCTTGACCGGCAACGAGCCGATCGCCAGGATCGATGCCGTGCTCCTCGAGCTTCGGGCGCAGAAGCGCCAGCGTCAGCGGCGTCCCGTAGACATTGCCTTCGATGAGGGGCCACACGTACGGAACGCCGCCGATGTGATCTTCATGCCCGTGCGTCAGCAACAGCGCCGATGGCCGCGGCTGGCACTGTTGCAGGTACGTCAGATCCGGTATCAATAGATCGACGCCCGGCAATTCCGGTCCGGCGAACATGACACCCGCATCGATGACGAGCGTCGCCTGATCGGTCGACACCGCCATCGAATTCATGCCGAATTCGCCGAGCCCGCCGAGCGGGACCACCTGGAGAAATGGAGCCATAAACACTACGCCGCCCGGGTGGCGCTACGAGATAAGGCTCCGGGAGCCTTTTCAAAATTCGTGGTGCGCTGTTACGCGCGACCACGCGACCAGGCTGCTGGGCGCTGCCTGAGGAGAGGCCAAAAGAATAGCACAGAGTCAGGTTTTTGCCGCAGCGAACGTGTCGGCAAGTCTTGCTATTTCAATAACCTCCAGCGTCTCGGGCCTCCGGCGGGGGTCGATGCCGGCGGCGGCCAGGACAGCGGCCGGGCGGGCGCCCAATCTCGTCCGCGAACGGCCCAAGCGCGTTGGCGAGCGTCTTTCGACGCTGCGTAAACATGCTGCGGACCATCCGCTCGAAGAGTGCCGGATCTGTCAGCTCGAAAGGGGGCGGCCGGAAGGCGAGGCGGATCAGGGCAGATCGCACATCCGGCGGCGGCCGGAACGCGCCGGGCGGGATCGCCAGCAGCCTGGCGACGTCGGCACGCCATTGAACGAGCACGCTCAAGACACCGAACTCCGCCGATCCCGGCTCGCGGTGATGCGGTCGGCCACCTCTCGCTGCAGCATCAGCGTCGCATCCGCAATCGGCGCCGCGACTCGAGCTCGAGGAGACGAAACAGAATCGGCGACGAGATGTTGTAAGGCAGATTGCCGGCCACACGAATCGGCGCATCGCTCGCGGGGCAGGGCGGCGTCGAGGTCGATATCGAGCACATCCCCAGCGACGATCGACGCGTTCGACGGAAGCCTGGGCGTCGAGCTCAGCGATGAGATCGCGATCGATCTCGATGGCGACGAGGCGCGATACCTTTGGCGCCAGCCGCAGCGTCAGTATCCCCGCCCCAGGTCCGATCTCCAGAAATGAATCGTCTGCGCGCCGGAGAAATGGCGTCGACGACTTTGTCGGCCCAGACGGGTTCGAGAAAGTGCTGTCCGAAGCGTTTACGGTTCGCATGATTGCGGTCCGCCTGAAGGCGGACACTACCTGCGCTCCTTTCGCGCCTTGGACCCGCCACGAGCGTGCGATAAAAATCGCAATCGTCGCGGACCACGCACTGGTCGCAGAGCGGCTTCGGTTTGCAGATGCGGCGGCCATGCAGGATGAGCGTATCGGACGCTTTCGTCCATTCGGCGGGAGGCAGCGCGCTTACCGAGCTGCTGCTCCACCTCGACGGGATCCTCCGATGACAGCGATGCCGATACGGTTCGAGACGCGCAAGACGTGGCGGTCGACCGGCAAGCCCGGGAACGCCCAACGCATGGCCCAGCACGACGTTCGCTGTTTTGCGCCCAACGCCCGGCAGCTCGACGAGCGCCTCCATCGTGTCCGGCACCTCGCCGCCATGATGTTCGACGAGCGCGCGCGCCATGCCCATCAGCGATTTCGCTTTCGACCGGTAAAAGCCCGTCGAATGAATCAGCGGCTCCAGTTCTTCGGCGCGTGGCTTTCGCCAGCGCTGCGGCATTCGGATAGCGTGTGAACAAGGCCGGCGTCACGCGATTCACGCCCGCGTCGGTCGACTGCGCAGAGAGAATCGTGGCGACGAGCAGTTGATACGGATTCTTGTAGTCGAGCTCGGTGTCGGCGTCGGGATGCTGGCGCGTACAGCTTCCGGATGACGTGCAAGGCGCGAGTCGAGCCGACGCCGCGACAGGTTTCTTCTTAGTGGACCGGACCACGACCGGCGTTTCCGGCCGACTCCGTGTAGATGCGCATCTGTTCCTGCAGCGCCGCGATGAGGGTTGGCACCACCTGCACCGGCAGCACCACGCGCGACTTCACCGGCGCGCGCACGATGTGCTCCGACTTCGGCGGCCCTGATGTCTTTCTCAGACAGGGGCGCCATTTCGCAGAAGGTGAGGGTGAAATCGAACGGCGTGTGATTGACCGCGCAGAAATTGGCGTAGGTGCGCGTCGCGTCCGAACTTTCATCGGGGACGATTGTGAAATTGATCTGCTTCGATTCGCTCATCTCAATATTTTCGCATGACCCCGACAACGACGCCCTGCACCTGCACCTGGTCGGCATCGACGAAGATGGGCTGCATGGTCGGATTCGCCGGCTGCAGACGGACGCGGCCGTTCTCGCGATAGAGCTTCTTCAGCGTGACGTCCGATCCGCTGAGCAGGGCCACGACCGTCTCGCCGTTCTGCGCGGTCTTCCGATCTTCGATGATGACGAAGTCGCCATCGCAGATTTGCTCGTCGATCATCGAGTTGCCGCGCACGCGGAGCACGTACGTATCGCGCCGGCCCACCATCTCCTCGGGGACCGCGATCGTCTCGTTCGTGGCAACGGCCTCGATCGGCGCGCCTGCCGCGACATAGCCGAGCAGCGGCAGATCCACCGATCGGCCGCCGGAGCTCGTCGGAATCATTTCCACCGATCGGCTGCGATTCCACGCCCGCTTGATGAACCCTTTTTCCTGGAGATTGGTGAGATGTTTGTGGACGGTGGCCAGCGAAGAGAGGCCGAAGCGGCGGCCGATTTCCTCGAGGCTCGGCGCGTACCCGTGTTGTTGAATGAAGTCCTGCAGGTAGTCGAGAATTTCGCGTTGGCGTTTGGTCAGCGGGAGCACGTCATGGCCCTCCAGTCGCGCTAACTATACGCAAAAGAAAGGCGAAGGTCAATGCGCTGAATCACGCGGACAGGAAACTTCGACGAAGCTTGCTCAGGGGTTTGTCCGGCTTGACGTAGTTCCACTGCTGCTCGCAGTACGGACAAACCAGCTTGAGCGTGGTGCTTCCCGGTCTGGCTTCGACGCCGATAAGCTTTCCCATACCATCGCAGACGGGGCAACGGATGGGAGAGACAGGACGTGCGTCCACGTGAGCAATATGCGCGCACCGAATTCATACTCGTCTGTTCAATTTGGGACATCCTGCGTGACCCGCCGCGCCAATTGCGGTAGACTGCAAGTAGCGCCTTTCCATTGAGATAGCTGAGTAACGCAATGAAACGTACCGCCACATCCGCACTCCTCGCCGGCCTCTTCGTTTGCAGCCTTGTTCGCCGCCGAACCGGTCTCGCGGCGGGATGCCGCGCGCCTGCAAGCCAAGCTCGATCGCATTACGAAGGCGACACGCGTCGCGGGAAAACGCCGGCGACCACGCCGATCACCGAGACAGAAGTGAATTCCTATCTGCAGTACGAGCTGAGCGATCGCATTCCAGCAGGGGTGACCGACCCATGGGTGTCGATCCTCGAGAACGGCCGCCTGGCGGGCAGCGCCACCGTCGACCTCGCGCGCGTGGGGCAGAGCCGGAAGTCGGGCGGCATGCTGGATCCGTTCAATTTCCTCACCGGCTCGCTGCCGCTGGCGGTGAATGGCGTTCTGAAAACCCAGAACGGCGTCGCCAATTTCGCCGTGGAGTCGGCGTCGATCTCGAGCGTGCCCGTGCCGGTGTGGATGCTCCAGGAAATCGTGAGCTACTACTCGAAATCGGAATCGGCGCCCAATGGCGTCGCCATCGACAAGCCGTTCGCGCTGCCGAATGGCATCCGCGAAATCCGCACTGCTCGCGGACAGGCGACGGTCGTTCAGTAGACCCGGTCGGTTCCAGTTCTGGTTCCGGGTTCGGGTGAATTTCCGAGTCGTCTTTCGAAAGATGGCGTACATCCAGCGCCCACACGCGGAACTAGGAACAGGAACCTTGAACCGCCCGTGTCACCGACTACCTTCAGACCCCGCTCCAGTATCTGAAAGGCGTTGGACCGAAGCGAGCCGCCGACCTGCAGCGGGTCGGCCTCGTCACCGTCGAAGATTTCCTCTACAGATTTCCCCTCCGCTACGAGGACCGCGGACACCTCCAGCCGATTTCATCGTTGAAGGCCGGCGCAGCACGTGGCCATCGCCGGACGAATTCAAAGCAGCGCGCTTCGAACGACCCGCCGTCCCGGATTCAAAATCTTCGAAGCGCTCATCGGTGATGCGACGGGATCGATCGTGGCGCTCTGGATGAATCAGTCGTTCCTGAAAGACATCCTCCGGCGCGACGTGCAGGTCGTGCTCTTTGGCGCGGTCGAGGCGCGGCCCGGCCTGCAGATCATCAACCCCGACTACGAGGTCATCGACGCCGACGGCGATGCGTGCCGACCCCGACGACGCCCAGACGATTCACACCGGACGCATCGTGCCGGTCTACGAAAAAGCGGGCGCCATGACGCCGAAGCTGCAGCGCCGCCTCGTGTTCGACGTGTTGTCGCGCCTGCCCGCCGATCTGCCGGATCCTTTCCCGAGGAGGTGCGCCGCCGTCTGAATCTGCCCGATCGGCGTGCAGCGCTGATGGCGGCGCATTTTCCTCCAGCTGACACACCGGCCGATCAGCTGAACGCTTTCCGGACACCCGCGCAGGTGCGGCTCATCTTCGAGGAGTTCTTCCTCTTTCAGCTCGGCCTGATGTTGCGCAAGCGCGCCGCGGTCCGCGAGTCGAAGCCGCGGACGATCGCGGTCGACGATCGCATCCGCGAATCGGCGCGCCGCATTCTGCCGTTCAAGCTGACCGAAGGGCAGCGCAGCGCGCTGAAAGAGATCGTCGAGGACATGCAGCGTCCGACGCCGATGAACCGGCTGCTGCAGGGTGACGTCGGCGCGGGAAAGACGATTGTCGCGCTGCTCGCGGCGCTCGTCGCCATGGAGAACGGCCTGCAGGTGGCGTTCATGGCGCCGACCGAAATCCTCGCCGAGCAGCACTTCCTCGGCCTGCGGAAGCTGCTGGAGACAATCGCGGTTTCACGTCGAGCTCATTACCGGCGCGACGACCGGACTGAAGCGGCGCGATCTGCTCGCGCGCCTTGCCGCAGGCGACATCCACCTGGCCGTCGGCACGCACGCGCTGGTGCAGGGCACGGTCAACTTCCGCTCGCTCGGCCTCGCCATCATCGACGAGCAGCACCGATTCGGCGTCGTCCAGCGCGCGACGCTGCGTTCCAAGGGCCTCATGCCCGACGTGCTGGTGATGACGGCCACGCCCATTCCGCGGACGCTGGCGCTGACGGTCTATGGCGACCTCGACGTGTCGGTCATTCGCGACATGCCGCCGGGCCGCCGCGCGATTCAGACCACCGTGAAGCCCGAGTCGCGCCGCGACGACATCTACGCAGCTCGTCAGGAAGCAGCTCGACGAGGGACGCCAGGCGTACGTCGTCTATCCGCTCATCGAAGAGTCGGAGAAAATCGACCTCAAGGCCGCGACCGAGATGGCCGACACGCTCGCGCAGGATGTGTTTCCGGAATATCGCGTGGCGCTGCTGCACGGCAAGATGAAGCAGGACGCGAAGGACCGCGTGATGCGCGCTTTCGCCGCCGGCGAGATTCACGTGCTCGTTTCGACGACGGTCATCGAGGTCGGCATCGACGTGCCGAATGCGACCGTGATGCTGATCGAGCACGCCGAGCGCTTCGGCCTGTCGCAGCTGCACCAGCTGCGCGGGCGCGTCGGACGCGGCGCGCATCAATCGCACTGCGTGCTGCTGTATCAGTATCCGATTTCAAAACAGGGGAAAGCGCGGCTGCAGGCGCTGGCCGATACGACGAACGGATTCGAGATCGCCGAGCGCGATCTCGAGCTGCGCGGCCCTGGAGATTTTTTCGGCACGCGGCAGTCGGGCCTGCCGACGCTGCGAACGGGCGATCTGCTGCGCGATCACCCGCTGATGGAGCAGGCGCGCGACGAAGCGGCGCGCTTCCTCGATCAGCAGCGCGCTCACGGCGCCGCTCGTCGAACACATGAAAGCCGCATGGCCGAGCCGATTCGGGTTGATGGACATTGGGTAACGATTTGAACAGGAGATCAAGAGATCAGGAGAATTCCATTGAACAAAAAACTCCTGAGCTCCTGAACTCCTGTAGAAGAAGTTAGATGCGCGTGATCGCGGGTGAACTGAAGGGCCGTCGCCTCAAGACCCCGAAGTGGGACGGCCTTCGTCCGACGTCGGACAAGCTGCGCGAGACGCTGTTCAATGTCGTCGCGCCGCGCGTGGCCGGCGCGCGGGTGCTCGATCATTACGCGGGCACGGGAGCGATCGGCATCGAAGCGCTCAGCCGCGGCGCGTCGCACGTGACGTTCGTCGACAGCGATGCGCGCGCGATGAAGCTCATCGACGAGAACCTGCGTCACTGCGGCGTCCGAGACCGCTATGTTATTATCCGAACGCCGCAATCACTGCCGGCCGGATCGATCGATTTGGCCGTGCTGGATCCGCCTTACGACGAACCCGATCTGACGGCCTCGATTGCCGCGGCCGAGCCCCTGATTGCGCCCGGCGGATTGCTCGTGCTCGAGCACGCGCGCCGCCGGCCGGCGCCGGAGCAGGTCGGACGCTTGCGCATGTCGCGGGATTTCGTGTCAGGAGACAGCGCGCTGGCGTTTTACGAGAGGTCGCGAGTAATCATGAAACTTGCCGTCTATCCGGGCTCGTTCGATCCGTTGACCAACGGCCACGTCGATATCATCGAGCGGGGCACGCACCTGTTCGACAAGATCATCGTCGCGATCCTGGTCAACGTCGAGAAATCGCCGCTCTTCAGCATGGAGGAGCGCGTCGACATCGTGCGCGAGGTGTTCAAGGGGCGCCCGAACGTCGAAGTCGACACGTTCGACGGACTGCTCGTGGACTACGTCGCGAAGCGAAAAGCCGACGTCATCGTGCGCGGACTTCGCGCGCTGTCGGACTTCGAAACGGAATTTCAGATGGCGCTGATGAACCGCCGGCTGAGCCCGCATATCGAGACGGTCTTCATGATGCCGGCAGAGCAGTACACGTACATCAGCTCGCGCCTCATCAAGGAAGTGTTCTCGCTGGGCGGGCAGGTGCGCGGCCTCGTGCCGGAGATCGTGGAAAGCCGGTTGAGCGAAAAACAGAAAGGGAAAGTTCATGTTAGCTGAGCGGATGAGCAGAGTCTCCACATCGCCGACGATGAAGGTGGCCGGCGAAGCGGCAAAACTGAAGCGGCAGGGCGTCGACGTCGTCGACTTCGGCGCGGGCGAGCCCGATTTTCCGACGCCGCAGCCGGCGAAGGACGCGGCCAAGGTCGCGATCGATCAGAACTTCACCAAATACACGCCGCCGGCCGGCATGCCCGACCTGAAGCAGGCGATCTGCGCGCGCTACAAGACCGACTACGGCGTCAGCTTCACCGAGGCCGAGTGCATCGTCACCGCGGGCGGCAAGCAGGCGCTCTACAACACGGCGATGGTGCTGTACAACCCGGGCGACGAAGTCATCACGCATGCGCCGTACTGGCCGACCATTCCCGAGCAGGTCAAGCTCGCCGACGCCAAGCCGGTCATCGTGCAGACGAAGCCGGACGACGGCTTTGCGATTCATCCGGATGCGATCATCGCGGCCATTACGTCGCGCACGAAGGCGATCATCATCAACTCGCCGGCGAACCCGACAGGCGCGGTGATCTCGGAGGAGAGCCTTGCGGCCATCGCCGATGCCGCGTCGAAGCGCGGCATCTGGGTCATCGTCGACCTGTGCTACGAAAAGCTGATCTACGACAACGTCCCGCACAATCTCGTGAAGGTGCTGACCGATCGCATGCGCGATCGCACGATTTTCTGCGGCTCGGCGTCGAAGGCGTATTCGATGACCGGGTGGCGCTGCGGCTGGATTCTCGGCCCGAAGGACGTCGTGACGGCCGCCGATACGCTGCAGGGACACTCGACGTCGAACGTCGCGTCGATCTCGCAGAAAGCGGCGCTGCAGGCGCTGACCGGCTCGCAGGATCCTGTCGGCGCGATGTTGAGCGAGTACAAGACGCGCCGCGACAAGCTGATGGAATGGTTCTCGGAAGATCCGCGCATCGAATGCGTGAAGCCGCGAGGGGCGTTCTACCTGTTCCCGCGCATCACGAAAGTGCTCGAGGCGACCGGCATCGCGAACACCGGCGACTTCTCGCAGATGCTGCTCGACGAAGCGCGTGTCGCGCTCGCGGCGGGCGAAGGGTTCGATGCGCCTGGGTTCCTTCGCATCTCGTACGCGACATCGCTCGATCGGCTGAGGGAAGGCACGACGCGGATTCTCGACTTCGTCAAGAAGCACGAGCGCAAAGCCGCAGCTGTTCGTTAGCGTGCCCACACTCCCTTCGGGCTTCATCTCACGGGCCGCCGGCATTGTCGGCGGCCCGTTCGTGCTTCAGGACGCGCTCTCACGCGAGACGCTACGGCACCGACGGCACGCAGGAAGGGCGCGCCCGCGGATCTCGTCGTCCTGCCCGGGATCGACGTGCAGGAAGTGTCTCAGCTCGCGAAGCTGTGCAATGACGAGCGCGTGCCGCTCGTGGCGCGCGGCGCGGGCACCGGATATACCGGCGGCGCCGTGCCCATCCGCGGCGGCATCGTGTTGTCGCTCGAGCGGATGAATCGCATTCTCGAGATCGATCAGCTCAATCTGCTCGCCCGCGTCCAGCCGAACGTCATCACCGGCGACCTGCAGGACGCGGTCGAAAAGGTCGGCCTGTTCTATCCGCCGGATCCGGCGAGCCTCAGGCAATCGGCGCTCGGCGGGAACGTCGCAGAATGCGCCGGCGGTCCACGCGCGTTCAAATACGGGACGACGAAGCGCTACGTGCTGGCGCTCGAGGCGGTCCTCGCGGGCGGAGAGATCATTCACACCGGATCGAAAGCTGTGAAGAACGTCGTCGGCTACGATCTGACGCAGCTGCTCGTCGGCTCCGAAGGCACGCTCGCGATCATCACCGAGATCACGCTTCGGCTGATTCCGAAGCCGCGCGGCGCACGCGACGCTGCTCGCGGAGTTCGCCGACGTCACACATGCGGTCGAGGCGGTCACGCAGCTCATCCAGCGCCGCGTGGTGCCCGCCGCCCTCGAGCTCGTCGATGCCGCCTCGTTGAAGGCGCTTGCCGAGCACGCCGGCCGTCCCATGGCGACTCCTGGCACCGGCGCCGTGCTCATCATCGAAGTCGATGGCTCGCCTGAATCAGTCGGTCCAGAAATTCTGCTCGTCGAAGACGCCTGCCGTGCGGCGAAGGCGATGGCCCTGAGGCGGGCCGCGACCGAGGCGGACGCGCGATGACATCTGGCACCTGCGGCGAGAACTGTCACCAGCGCTCAAAAAAATCTCGACCATCAAGCTCAACAACGACGTCGTCGTCCCTCGCGGCCGAATCCCGGAGCTCTTCGCGCTCGTCAAAGAGATCGAGCAGGAAAGCGGGCTGCCGATTGCCTCGTTCGGTCACGCAGGGGACGGAAACATCCACGTCAACATCATGATCCCGGAAGACGCGAACCTGAAGAGCAGAGAGCGGAGAGCAGAGGAGAAAGGCGAACGCGCGGTCCGGCGGTTGTTCGAAGGGGTCGTCGCGCTCGAAGGGTCGATCAGCGGTGAGCATGGTATCGGGTTCACGAAGGCGCCCTATCTTCAACTCGAGCTGTCGCCCGAAGAAATCGCATTGATGAAGCGCGTCAAGGCGGCCTTCGATCCAAACGGGATCCTCAATCCAGGTAAGATCTTTCCAGATGGGTAAAGTCGTGGCCGTCATCGGCGCGTCGTCCGATCCGGCGGAAGTTCGGCAACCGCGCGTTGCGGGCGTTTCGCCGGCAGGGCTATACGGTCGTGCCAATCAATCCGAATGAGGCGCAGGTCGAGGGTTTGAAAACGTACGCATCGGTCCTCGACGTGCCGGAGTCGATCGACATGGCCACGTTCTACGTTCCGCCGGAGATAGGGGAGCAGGTGATGCCCGACGTCGCGCGCAAGAAGATTCCCGAAGTCTGGCTGAACCCGGGGTCGGAGAGCGATGCGCTGATTCGGCTGGCGCGCTCGCTGAACGTCGAGCCCATCGTGGCCTGCAGCATCATCGGAATTGGCGAGAATCCATACGCATAGCAGCTTCACTTGACAGGGTGCGGCGTGGGTCCTATACTCGCAGACAGTAATTAATTCCTGTCTGAATGGGACGCGGGCTTTTTCTCTCGGACCCGCGGTGTTAATAAGCACGGATTTCCCCGCAATTTGATCACAGTTTCAACCTTGTTCCGGTCCTGTAACGCCCACGCTGTTTGTCTCTAGGCGTGCGCAGATCACACCTCAAAACAACCAGCACGAATCTATGCCCACAAATCACAAGCGCCAAAATCCCGCGTCGCGCGGTTCTGCCAACGAACTAGCGGCGTCGCCAGATCAACCCACCGCGACCGACGAAACGCCCGCGCCGCTACCGCCACGGCAGCGGCGCCGGTTCCGGCCGAAGCGCCGCCGTCCGCCCCGGCGCAGCCGGCGGCATCGCCGCCCGCACCGCCGCCGCCGCAGCGCCGCAACAGCAGGGCCAGGCGCAGCCGGGCCAGGGACAGCGCCGCGGCGAAGGGCTGAACATCGGCGAGCTGAAGGACATGAGCATCCAGAAGCTCACCCAGATCGCCAAAGAGCTGAACGTCGCCGGCGCGACCGGCATGCGCAAGCAGGAGCTGATTTTTCAGATCCTGAAGGCGCAGACCGAACAGAGCGGCTTCATCTTCTCCGAGGGCGTGCTCGAAGTGCTGCCCGATGGGTTCGGATTCCTGCGCGCGCCCGATTACAACTACCTGCCGGGCCCCGACGATATCTACGTCTCGCCGTCGCAGATTCGCAAGTTCGACCTGCAGACCGGAGACACGGTCTCAGGGCAGATTCGTCCGCCGAAGGAAGGCGAACGGTATTTCGCGCTGATTAAGGTCGAGGCGGTCAATTTCGAGCAGCCGGAGCAGGCGCGCGACAAGCTGTTCTTCGAAAACCTCACGCCCCTCTATCCCCAGGAGCGGCTCAAGCTCGAGACGACGGGGGAGAACCTTTCCGCACGTGTGATGGATCTGTGGACGCCCATCGGCAAAGGGCAGCGCGGACTGATCGTGGCGCCGCCCCGCACCGGCAAGACCATGCTGCTGCAGAACATCGCGCAGTCGGTCGTCCAGAATCATCCCGAAGTCTTCCTCATCGTGCTGCTCATCGACGAGCGCCCCGAGGAAGTCACCGACATGCAGCGATCGGTCGACGGCGAAGTCATCTCGTCGACATTCGACGAGCCGGCACAGCGCCACGTGCAGGTCGCCGAGATGGTCATCGAAAAGGCGAAGCGCCTTGTCGAGCACAAGAAAGACGTCCTGATCCTGCTCGACTCGGTCACGCGTCTTGCGCGCGCCTACAACACCGTCATTCCGCCGTCAGGCAAGGTGCTGTCAGGCGGTCTCGACTCGAACGCGCTGCAGAAGCCGAAGCGGTTTTTCGGCGCTGCGCGCAACATCGAAGAGGGCGGTTCGCTCACGATCATCGCCACCGCGCTGATCGACACCGGCTCGCGCATGGACGACGTCATCTTTGAAGAGTTCAAAGGGACGGGCAACATGGAAATCCATCTCGACCGGAAGCTCGCCGACAAGCGCGTGTTCCCGGCGATCGATCTGCAGAAGAGCGGCACGCGTAAGGAAGAGCTGCTCATCCCGAAGGACGATCTCAACCGGATCTGGGTGCTGCGCAAGGTGCTGAACCCGCTGTCGCCCGTTGAAGCGATGGAGCTGCTGCTCGACAAGATGGGCAAGACGAAGGGAAACACAGAGTTCCTTTCGGCGATGCAGAAAATGGGGTAGAAATGGCCACGATTAAGTTGCGGCAGAACGGGCCTTACCTGGTCGAGGGCGACGACGTGACGGTCGTCGACTGGAATGGGAACGCGTATCCGATTGCGAAGCGCCCATTCGCGCTGTGCCGCTGCGGTGCGTCGACGAACAAGCCGTTCTGCGACGGCACGCACTCGAAGATTGGATTTCAGGCAGCCGAAGCGGCTGTGCCTGGATCGCAAGACAAGCCTGCTCAGTAGGCCGACCTGAAGGTCGGCCCTCAGCGCGCGCGATAGCGATTCAGCCGCGCCCGTATCTCTTCGGCGAGCTCCCGTTCGCCTGCATCCATCGCTACCTTCAACGCATGCTCCGCAGGTTTCAATCGCGCGGTCGGTCTGGCCGGCGGCGGCATACGCGGCCGCGAGGGTATCGAGCGCTGTTGCGTTCGTGCCGTTTGTGAGCCGCACCGCGCGCTCTGCGAGACGCACTCCTTCGGCTGGCACTCGCAACTCCACGATTCGGGGCGGTGGCGATAATCCACGCCAGATCCAGCAGTGCGCCCACGCGATCGGGCTCGATTTCGAGCGTGCGGCGGTAGCGATAAATCGCTTCGGCGAGTTGATTCTGCATGACGAGCGCGCGCGCCAGGCTCTGGTGCGCGTCGGCGTCCTCCGGCGCCAGCTCGATAGCTCTGTGGTAGCTCTGGATCGCACGATCGAGCTGCCCACGCTCCGCGAATGCCCGTCCGAGGTTGTAATGACCGGAAGCGTTCAAGGGATCGCCGCCCAACGCTCTCCCGTACAACTCAATGGCCTCGTCGAGATTGTGCTGACCGTGTCGGACGACGGCAAGGCCATAGAGCGCCTCCGCGAACGCGGGCTTCAGCTCGAGCGCCTTTCGAAATGCGCTTTCGGCGGCGGCGTAGTTCTGCTGGATCAGCAGAACGCGTCCTACGTCATAGTGCCGGCCTGCCGTGGGATCCAATCGCACGGCCTCATTGAGCAGTCGCAGCGCATCGCCGAGGCGATTCGCCTCGAGGTAGCACGCCGCGAGCTCGGCACGCAGCTGCACGTTGCGCGGCTCGACCTCCAACCACTTCTCGTTTCCGGCGATGTCGTCGAGGAGGATCTTCGGAGCGAAGTCCTGCTCGAGTCTGGCGAGATCGGGCTGCCGGCGCGGCACGACCTGCAGCCACAACGAACCCATCTCGGACGAGCTCGTCTGACCAAACGTGACACGCCGCGGCGGCCGGTTCGGGTTCAGGCGATTGGCTGCGGAGTTGTCGTACGTGTACCGCATCTCGATGACGCTCCCCGCCGGCAGTGCGACTGGCTGCGTCATAGGTGTACACGTCCTGCCAATGGAAGTTCCAATCCTTGATGTAAATCAACGGCACGATCGCGCCGCCCGGCAGTGTTGCCCATGCCCGCACGTCTTTCGCCAGAAAGTGTGCGTGGGGCTGCACGGCCAGCGCATCCACATCGACCGGCAGCGTGTACGTGTCGGCGTTGACGTAGTCGCGCTGCCCGGCGGCTATGTCGATATCCTGCCGGCCAAGTCTCAGCATGTATCCGGTGTCGCGATGGACGCTGATCGGTGAAGAACAACCCCACGCTGACCTGCACGGGTTGCGGCTCTTCGCCAGGCATCAGATGGAGCTCCACAACGAGATCGCTTTGCGGTTCGAGGCGCCAGCTCATGCCGTCGGGAGAGAGGCGCGGCGACTGTCCGGGCGTCCAACCGAGAAACATGCCATCCGGAAACTTTGCCTCACGGCTGCCGCCGCCCTCGTAACCTGCACCTGGCTCATCATCGTCGCGCCGTCTCGAGAGACGCGTGCGATCGACTTTGATGTTGGCGTGGTGCACGACCCTCGCATTTCCCGGGCGGAATTCGACAGCTCTGACGTACGCGGGCGCGTTCAGCGGAATGGGAATAACGAATGTACGAAACAGATCGTGGCCTTGCGCGGGCAGGACATAAGGCTCGGCCATCTGCACGACAACGTCTGGCGTGCCGAGCTGCCACGTATCGGCCCAGCTTGGAAGGGCGGGCAAGTCTGCCGGCTCGCCTCGCATCATGCCTTGCGCTGCCCAGTCCTGAATCGCCGCGATTTCCTGGTCCGTCATGCGCCGCTCGCCTTCGAACCGGCCATGTCCCGGTTCCGGTTTCCATGGCGGCATCGCGCGGGTGCGTGTCACCTCGACGATGCGCCTCGCGCGCGGGCGCACATCCTCATAGGTCAGCAGGCTGAAGGGGGCCGTCTGTCCGGGCCGATGGCAGGTGGAGCAGTGCCTGAAGCAGAATTGGCGCGACGTCACGGGTAAAGGTGAGCTGTTCCTGTGCTGATGCGCGAGCCGCGCACGCACAAATTGCTACAAACACTACGACAACACGAATCGGATTATTCATCGAAATGGATCGGACCGTACCCTGTGCCCCGGCGGAGAATTCCAGTAAATCCATGATATAACGCTCGAAAATAATTCAGTATCGCGCTCTATTTGCCGTCCCCGATTACTGGAGGTTACCTCTATGGTTCGGAAGCTTTGCGGCATTCTGCTGTTCCTGCTCGTGGGCGTGTTGTTACTGCCGGAGTACGCGTCAGCGCAGAGTCAAATCAACGGCGTCATTCGCGACGAGTCGGGCGGCGTGCTGCCCGGCGTCACGGTCGAGGCGTCGAGCCCTGTGCTGATTGAAAAAGTCAGGTCAGCCGTCACTGACGATCAGGGTCGCTATGCGATCACGAATCTACGTCCAGGCGTTTACCGTATCACCTTCACGCTGACGGGCTTCAACACCGTCGTTCGCGATGCCCTCGAAGTGCCTGGCGGCGTCGCCGTCACCGCGAACGCGGATCTGAAAGTGGGCGCGCTCGAAGAGACGATCACGGTCTCGGGACAGACGCCGCTGGTCGACGTGACGCAAGCAACGCGCACGCAGGTGCTGACGCGCGACCTCATCGACGCGCTCCCCTCGACGCGCAACATCATGTCGGTCGGCATGATGGTGCCGGGTATTCGTCTCGGCACGCCGGACGTGGGCGGGTCTCGGCAGATGGAGCAGACGAACCCGCGCGGCCACGGTATCGCGGCGAAGCACACCGTCCAGCACATCGACGGCATGAGCGTCAACAGCCAGGAAACGTCGAACCAGCAAAGCTACGTCAACGACGCGTTGAGCGCCGAGGTGACGGTCAGCACCAGCGCCCATCCAGCGGAAATTCAGTCGGGCGGCCTTCGTACCGAACATGATTCCGAAGGACGGCGGCAACATGGTGAGCGGCAGCATCTTCCTCGGCGGCTCCGATGGCAACTGGCAGAGCAACAACGTCAGCGACGAGATGCGCGCGCAGAATTTCACCAGCGCCAACGGCATCGCGCACATCCAGAATTTCAACGCGTCGATGGGTGGCCCCATTTTGCGGGACAAGCTGTGGTTCTTCGTCTCGGCGCGCCACATCTCGACCGATGAACTGGTCGCGAACGTCGACGAATATGTCACGGCGCCGACCGGTGAACTGGTCCGAAGCACGCTCGACCAGTACATTCGCGACGTGCTCGGACGGGTTACCTGGCAGGTCAGCCCGAAGAACAAGTTCTCGGTGTTCTTCGAGCGCACGTGGAAGCGCAAGGGCAAGGACTTCGGGTTCGGCCAGGATCCCCGCTCGGGCACGCAGCGCGATCCGAACAAGGCCCATTACGGTGTCGGGCAGGGCAAATTCACCAGCACGATGACGAGCAAGATCCTGTTCGAGGCGGGTTACTCGAGCTCGTATCAACATTGGACGGGTTTCAACATCCCCGAGGTTCGTCTCGATCGTTACCTCGCAAACGGCTCGATCAACCCGGCATGGTTGAACAACGCGCGACGCGAATCGAACTCGCAGGTGATTACGCCGCGTTGCGCATACTCATTCGGCTGCACGGCCTGGATTTCAAACGGCCAGGATCAGCGAACTGCAGATGCGGGCTTCCGCGTGGTTAGTTCGATGTCATATGTCACAGGCAGCCACAACCTCAAGGTGGGGTTTGCCGATTCGTTCGGCCCTGTCCATGTGTTCACGGATCGACAGGCCGACCTGGTCCAGACCTACAACAACGGCCGCCCGACGTCAGTAACGGTGTACACAACACCGTACAACCGTTTCAGCTACGTCAACTACGATCTGGGCATCTTCGCGCAGGACTCGTGGACGATTAAACGGCTGACGTTGAACCTCGGCGTCCGCCTGGACAATTTCGACTCCAAGATCGAAGCGACCTCGATGCCCGCCGGCCGGTTCGCGGGCGAGCGCTACTTCCCGGAGCGCGAGCACGTGCCGCAGTGGCTGTGGGACGTTTCGCCGCGCACTCAGCATGGCTTACGACCTCTTCGGTGACGGACGCACGGCGCTGAAGGCGAGCTTCAGCCGCTATCTCGACCCGCTCACGGGTGGCTTTGCCGATCGGTACGCGCCAGGCGCTGCGAACGAAACGCGCAACTGGTTCGACTGCACGATCAACGCGGCCGGCAACGCGTGCGCCACCGGCGTGACCGCGCCGACCGACAACGACGACATCGCGCAAGCGAATGAAATCGGTCCTGGCGGCGCTACGTTTGGTATCCGTGAAGATCGCGATTTCGATCCCGGCATTCAGCGCGAGCGCAACACCGAGATCACGTTCGGCGTGCAGCATCAACTGTTCTCGCGTGTGTCAGTGATCGCGCAGTACTACCGGCGCACGTTTCAGGACATGGAGATGCTCGATCGCGAGCTCATCACCAGGAGCGACTACACGTCGTTCCAGGCGCCGCTTCCGGCCGACATCGCGCGCGATCCAGAAGTCGCCGCCATCGTCAGCCCCGGCCAGATGGTCACGATCTACAACCTGCAACCTGCAAAGCTGCCGGTTTACACGGTAGCAGCAGCGCGACAAAACGTTGTCGGATCTGAGCTCGGTCTACAACGGATTCGATTTTGCGATGACGGCGAGGACCCCTGGCGGCGGAACGCTCTTCGGTAGCTGGACTGTCGAGAAGAACATTTCGAACTTCTGCGCGAACGACGACAATCCGAACGGCGTGCTCACGGCCGACCGCTACACGGGTGCCAACGTCGCGGCGGGAGGGGCCTTCTGCGATCAGGGGGCCTTCGACATGCCGCTCCGGCACGAGTTCAAAATGGCCGGCAGCAGTGCCCGTGCGGTGGGGTATTGACCTCGGCGCTGTGCTGCAGAGCTATGCCGGCAGCGAGCGGGTCATTACGTGGGTGCCGGTGGCGGGCGTGTTCCCAGCTCGCGGGCCGCACGAGATCCGAAACGATTTCGGTGAACGAGCCGGGCTCGCTCTACTATCCGCGCTACAACCAGGTCGACTTCAACGTGAAAAAGACGTTCCGGGCGGGACGCAAGACGTTCTCGGGACAGATCGACTGGTTCAACCTGCTGAACGGCAACGCGGTGTTTACGCGCAACAGCCAGGTGGGCACGTCGCTCGGGCAGATTCAGACGATTCTGCAGGGCCGCCTCACACGGCTGGCGTTCCAGATGAAATGGTAGGTTAGCGGTCAAGGAACTGATTGCGCAACCGACTGCGCAATCAGTTCCTGCAACTCGGCCGCTCTCGATCACTTCCTTCTCCAACAGCCGCCGCGTGATCAATTCGAGCAGGTGGCGCCGCTCGTTGATGACCTGTCGCGCCCGATCGTGCGCGTCGTCCAGCAGACGCTTGACCTCCGAATCGATCCGCTGCGCGGTGTCTTCGCCGTACGGGCCGCGCTCGGGTCCCATCGGGATATCGAGAAACGCATTTCTGCGCGACCCTTCGTAGTTGACGGTCCCGAGCTCTTCGCTCATACCGAACTGCGTCACCATCGCGCGGGCGATGTCGGTGGCGCGCTGCAGGTCGTTCTGCGCGCCGGTTGAGATTTCTCCGAGGGCGATTTCCTCCGCGGAGCGCCCGCCCAGCAGCACGGCCATCTGATTCTCGAGATCCCGTCGCGTCAGCAGATAGCGATCCTCGAGCGGCAACTGCATCGTGTAGCCCAGCGCGCCGAATCCGCGCTGCACGATCGAGATCTTGTGCACGGGGTCGAGGCCCGGCAGCACGCTGGCGACAATCGCGTGCCCCGATTCGTGGTACGCGACCGTCTCGCGCTCGCGCACGCTCATGACGCGCTTTTTTTCGAGCCCGGCGATGAGCCGATCGATCGCGTCGTTGAATTCGCTCATCTCGACCGCTTCTTTGTTCTGGCGCGCCGCCAGAAGGGCGGCCTCGTTTACGAGATTGGCCAGATCGGCGCCTGCGAACCCCGCCGTCCGCTGCGCGACGACCCGGAGGTCGACGTTCGGCGCCATCTTCACCTGGCGCGCGTGGATGCGGAGAATCTCCTCGCGGCCCCGGACATCGGGCTTGTCCACGAGCACCTGGCGATCGAAACGGCCGGGGCGCAGCAGCGCGGGATCGAGCACTTCGGGGCGATTGGTCGCGCCCATGATGATGACGCCCTTGCGCGAATCGAACCCGTCCATCTCGGCGAGCAGCTGATTGAGCGTCTGTTCGCGCTCTTCGTGACCGCCCATCGGTCCCTGCACGCGCACTTTCCCGAGCGCGTCGAGCTCGTCGATGAAGACGATGCACGGCGCCTTCGCTTCGGCCTGGCCGAAGAGGTCGCGCACGCGCGCGGCGCCCACGCCGACGAACATCTCGACGAACTCGGATCCGCTCAGGCTGAAAAAGGGCACCTTCGCCTCGCCGGCGACCGCCTTGGCGAGCAGCGTCTTGCCCGTGCCCGGAGGGCCGACCAGGAGCACGCCCTTCGGTATGCGGCCGCCGATGTTCGTGTACTTCTTCGGATGCTGCAGGAATTCGACAATCTCCATCAGCTCTTCTTTGGCTTCGTCGACGCCGGCCACGTCGCCGAACCGCACCTTCACGTCATCATCCTCGGCGTAGATCTTCGCCCGGCTGCGCGCGAACGCCATCACGCCGCCTTCAGCGCCGCCCATCTTCCGGAAAAAGAAACTCCAGAGCGCCACAAGAAGCAGCAGGGGAATGATCCAGCTCAACAGCTCGGGCAGCCAGCGGTTCATCACCTCGCCGGTGAACTTGACGCCGGCTTTTTCGAGCTCGCGCGACGAGCGAGGGATCCTCGATGCGCGTGGTGACGAATGGCTCGGGCTTCGCGGTCGCGCCGGCGGGCTTCAGCGTGCCCCGGATGACTCTGCTCGCCGACGGTGGCTTCGGCAACCTTGCCCTGCGCGACGAGCGACTTGAATTCGCTGTAGGGAATCTGCCGCCCGGCCGGCACCAGGAAGTAGGTCTGCGCCAGCACGAGCAGGAACAGGAAGGCGAGGCCGTACCACATCGTGCCGGCAGGCCGCCGAGGTAATGAGCGGCGTTCACCACGCGGATTAGGGGTTCCGGATGCGGGCGGCAATTGGTCTCCTATGTGCTCAGCGCACGGCCTGCTGCTTGGCGAACTGCAGGCCGCCTGGGCCCGCGTCGACCTGCACGAGGTCGCCTTCGCGGAATTCCCCCTCGAGCACGCGCATCGCGAGCGGATCGAGGATGTGCCGCTGAATGGCGCGCTTCAGCGGACGCGCGCCGTACGCCGGGATCGTAACCTTCGCGCACCAGCCACTCCTTCGCCGTGTCGGTGAGCGACACGAAGATCTTCCGCTCTTCGAGCCGCTTCAATAGCCCCTTCACCTGGATGTCGATGATGGTCTTCATCTGCTCGCGGCTGAGCGGATGGAACATGATGATCTCGTCGACGCGATTGATGAACTCGGGGCGGAAGTGCGCGCGCAGCGCGTCCATCACCTGGCGCCGCACGCCCTCGTCGACGCCGCCGTCGCCGAGATCCGCGAGGAACGCGCTGCCAAGGTTCGACGTCATGATGACGACGGTGTTCTTGAAATCGATCGTGCGCCCCTTGCCGTCGGTGAGCCGGCCGTCGTCGAGCAGCTGCAGCAGCACGTTCAGCACTTCGGGGTGCGCCTTTTCGATTTCGTCGAACAGCACGACAGAGTAGGGGCGGCGGCGCACCGCTTCCGTCAGCTGTCCGGCCTCCTCGTAGCCGACGTATCCCGGAGGCGCTCCGAGCAGACGCGAAACCGTGTGCTTCTCCTGGTACTCCGACATGTCGATGCGAATCATCGCGTGCTCGTCGTCGAACAGGAACGCGGCCAGCGCGCGCGCGAGCTCGGTCTTACCCACGCCCGTCGGTCCCAGAAAGATGAAGCTGCCGAGCGGGCGATTCGGATCCTGCAAACCCGCGCGTGCGCGCCGAATCGCATTCGCGACCGCGCGAATGGCCTCGTCCTGCCCGACGACGCGCTGATGAAGGCGCTCTTCCATGTGGATGAGCTTCTGGATTTCTCCCTCCATCAAGCGGCTGACTGGGATGTGCGTCCACTTGCTGACGACGTCGGCGATGTCCTCCTCGTCGACCTCCTCCTTGAGCATCGCCTGCCCCTGCTTGGCCGCGGACGCGACGCGCTCCTCTTCGGCGCGCATCAGCCGCTCGAGCTCGGGCAGGCGGCCGTACTGCAGCTCGGACGCCTTGCCATAGTCGCCTGCCGCGCTGCGCGCGTTCGATCTCCAGGCGCAGCTGCTCGAGCTCTTCCTTGAGCTTGCGCTGGCGCTGGATGGCTTCCTTTTCCTGCTGCCAGCGGGCCATCAGCGTCGTGTGCTCCTCCTTCAGATCGGCGAGCTCCTTCTCGAGCTTCTGGAGGCGCTCTTTCGAAGCCTTGTCTTTCTCTTTCCGCAGCGCCTCGCGCTCGATTTCGAGCTGCATCACGCGGCGGTTGATCTCGTCGAGCTCGGCGGGCATCGAGTCGATTTCCATTCGCAGCTTCGACGCCGACTTCGTCGACGAGATCGATCGCCTTGTCCGGCAGGAAGCGATCGGTGATGTAGCGGTGGGAGAGCACCGCAGCCGCCACGATCGCCGCGTCCTTGATGCGAACGCCGTGATGAATCTCGTACCGCTCGCGGAGCCCGCGCAGGATGCTGATGGTGTCTTCGACGGTCGGCTCGCTGACCACGACAGGCTGGAACCGCCGCTCGAGCGCCGCGTCCTTCTCGATGTACTTCCGGTATTCGTCGAGCGTGGTCGCGCCGATCGTGTGGAGCTCGCCTCGCGCGAGCATCGGCTTCAGCATGTTCGACGCGTCCATCGATCCTTCCGAGGCGCCCGCGCCGACGACGGTGTGCAGCTCGTCGATGAAGAGAACAATCTCACCTTCGGACTGGGCGACTTCATTGAGGACCGCCTTGAGGCGATCTTCGAACTCGCCGCGGTACTTCGCGCCGGCGATGAGCGCGCCCATGTCGAGCGCGATGATCTTCTTGTTCTTGAGCCCTTCGGGCACGTCCTCCTTGACGATGCGCCCGGCAAGTCCTTCGACGATGGCCGTCTTGCCGACACCGGGCTCGCCGATGAGCACCGGGATTGTTCTTCGTGCGGCGCGAGAGCACCTGGATGACGCGGCGAATCTCTTCGTCGCGGCCGATGACCGGATCGAGCTTGCCGCGGCGCGCAAGCTCCGTCAGGTCGCGCCCGTATTTCTCGAGCGCCTCGTATTTGGCTTCGGGATTCTGATCGGTGACGCGCTGCGCGCCTCGCACCTGCGTGAGCACCTCGAAAACCCGATCCTTCGTGATGTTGTATTGCTGGAGAACTTTCGATGATGCGCCGCGCCCACCCTCGCTGACGATGCCGAGCAGCAGATGCTCCGTGCTGACGAACTCGTCCTTCAGCCGCTCGGCTTCGCCTTCGGCGGCGTCGGTGACCTTTCGCAGACGGGGAGAGAGCGTCGGCTGCGATCCGCCGTACGCCGCAGGCTGTTTCGCCAGCTCGGCTCGCAGCTGATCGGCCACAGGCTTCGGCTCGACGCCCATCTTTCGAAGCAGGGCCGGGACGATGCCGTCCGCCTGTTCCACGAGCGCGAGCAGCAGATGCTCCGGCTCGATCTGGGCGTGATTGCTCTGCTCGGCGAGCCGCTGCGCCGCAAGGATCGCTTCCTGCGCCTTTTCGGTGTACTTGTTCAGGTTCATGAATGTGTCATCGTTATCGCTTTCGTATCGCTCACGCGGCCGAGCTCTTTCCCGCCGGCCAGTTTTGCGAGCGCCTCGTAGTGCGCGCGCTCTTCGGGGGTCAACTGGCGCGGAAGCTCCGCTTCGACCGTGGCATACAGATCGCCGAACTCGTCGGGCTTGCCGACAATCGGCATCCCCTTACCCTTTAGACGGAACACCTGGCCGTTCTGGGTTCCGGGCGGGATCGCGCAGCCGAATCGGCTTTCCGCCGGGGTTCGGCACCTCGGCCTCGCCGCCGAGCACCGCGGTCGTGACCGGAACGCGCACCTTCGCATGCAGATCCTGTCCCTTTCGCTCGAAGCGGGAATCCGGCGTCATGTGGATGCGGAGGTAGAGATCGCCGGAACGCGGCGCCGCCGGCGCCTTGCTCTCCTTCGCCCGAGACACGGACGCGCGAGCCTTCTCCCACTCCCGCGGGAATTCGCACGTCGACGTTGCGCGACTGGCCGTCGTGCTGCATCGACAGGCGCCGGGTCGTGCCCCTGTAGGCATCCTCGAGCGACAAGTCCGATCGGGTGCTCGACGTCGCGCCCTTGGCGCGGGCTCGACCGCGCGCGAACCCGCGCGCCCGCCGCGGCCGCGCATCTGCGGCTCGCCGCGCCGGAGAAAAATGCGTGAAAGAAATCGGAGAACGGATCTTCGTTCCCGAACAGATCGCGCATCTCTTCCGGCGTCATGGTGCGATAGCTGCCCTGTCCGCCTCCAGCCGCCGCCGAAATTCGACGTTCCACTGGCTCGGATCGAATCCTCCGGCGCCGGCTCCGCCGCCCCCGCGCTGCGCCTGCTCGTACATCTTCCAGTTCGAGCCGAGCTCGTCGTATTTCTTGCGCTTGTCGGGATCGCCGATGACCTCGTACGCCTCGTTGATTTCCTTGAACCGGCTTTCGGCCGATTTGTCGCCCGGATTGACGTCGGGATGGTACTTGCGCGCCATCTTTCGGAAGGCCTGCTTGACCTCCTTCGCGCTGGCGGTCTTGGGAACGCCGAGCGTTGCGTAGTAGTCCTTGAATTCCATCGCGTCTGTCCGCAGGCGCCGTCCTCATGCAAGGATAGCGCCTAATTCACTGCGTTAATTCATCATATGATAGGCGCCACATGTTTGAGTGGCATGACGTCATCACCATCGTTCTCCTGGTCCTTCTCGAAGGTCTGTTAAGTGCTGACAATGCGCTGGTTCTGGCGGTTCTCGTCCTCGGCCTGCCGAAGCACCAGCAGAAGAAAGCCCTTCGGTACGGCATCCTCGGCGCCTTCTTCTTCCGCGCCGTTGCCACGCTGCTGGCCGTCTATCTCATCGAGTTGAGCTGGGTAAAGCTCGCGGGCGCGGCGTATCTGCTGTATCTGCCGTACTCGCATTTTTTCGGCGGCGAAGAGGGGCACGATCGGCGCGCGCCGAAACCGGCGAGAGCGATGCTCGGGCATGACGGCGTTCTGGGCGACGGTCGTCAAAGTCGAGCTCACGGACATCGTGTTCGCCATCGACTCGATTCTCGTTGCCGTCGCGATGTCGAACAAGACGTGGGTCATTCTGACCGGCGGCATCCTCGGCATCATCGCCATGCGGCTCGTCATCGGCAAGCTGCTGGCGCTGATTCAGAAATATCCCGCGCTGGTCGACGGCGCGTTCGTCATCATCGCGTGGGTCGGCATCAAGCTGCTGCTCGAATTCGCGCACCAGCAGGGCTTCGTGCACTTCGAGATTCCGAAGTGGCTGGCGCTCGGACTCATCGTCGTGATCTTCGGGATTGCGTTCTTCTACGCGCGAAAGCACCCGCACGTCGAGGTCGAAGAGGAAGAGGCCGCGCACAACGTCGACCAGATGGACAACAATCTTCTTTAGCCTTCAGGCGAAGCGCTCAGCGCGAAGCTAGCGCCCTTTGAGCTTTCGCAGCGCGCGGCGCTCCCGCTTGTCGGGTGCGTGCGAGCGCTGCATGCTGGCCCGATACACCCGCTCGATCCGGCGCATTTCCTTTTCTTCCTCGGACAGCGGCGGGGTGGTGTCCTGGTAGAGCAGCCGCGCCTCCGCTTTCGGCAGGTGCCGATCGGCAAGACCCAGCACGGTCACGGTCTGCTTTCGGCCGAACGGCCGGCTCAGCCGAAGCTCGTCGCCGACGCGGAGCTGCCGATGCGACTTGCAGCTCTGGCCGTTGACCTCGACTTTGCCGCCCTGACACGCCTTCTGTGCCTCCGAGCGCGTGCGATACAAGCACGCGACGTCGAGCCAGATATCCAACCGGACAGCTCGTCGGACCGTGAGTCATGCTTCAACACGCTTATTATTGGTCTGAGCCTTACGACGCGGGTGAATAGTCCTGCTCGCTCCAAGCAGTTTCATTTACAGCCTCAACAACGTCACCCGCAGCTCGGTTCATCACGACAGCCGCTTCGAAGTGCTCACCAATGCGGCGCAGTTTTATCCCGCCATGCTCTCGGCCATTCGCGAGCGCAGTATTCGATCAATATGGAATGCTACATCTTCCGGCCGGATGAAACCGGGCGCGCGTTCATGACCGCCATGATGGAGCGCGCGCGAGCGGGCGTCATGGTCAAGCTGGTCGTCGATGCGGTCGGGAGTTTGCGTGGCGATCGACATCATCGTGCCGGGCTCTCATACCGATCAACGGTGGGTACGGCTCGTCAGCCGGAGGAAGTACAATGAGTTGCTGCGCGAACGTATTCGCATCTACGAGTATCGCGCCGGGATGACGCACGCCAAGGTGCTGAACGTCGACGATCTATGGGTGATTCTGGGCACCACCAACTTCGACAACCGATCGTTCGAGCACAACGACGAAGTGAACGTGGCGATCCGCGACGAAGACATCTTCGAGAGCTGCAAGAGGTGACGTCGAAGCCGTTCGCTTGGATTCTCGAACGGCAGCAGTAAGTGTCGTAAACGACGTCATGTTGGCTCGGCACGGGCTAAAAGATTCGCACTCCTTGCCCTTGAGAAGTGTTCGAAGCTTGGCACTTCCTGTGCAAAGGAATGTGGCCCTTTGTCCTCAGTGAACACAACATCCCAATTAGAGCCCCCAGTGACCGGCGCGGAGCCGGACGTGGACGATGCGTTCGAAGGCGGCCGCGCGCCGCTGCCGCTCGATCAGCTCGAGGCCCAAGCGCGGCAGCTTGCGGCCGGGCATTCCGCGACAGGGCAGCGGCGGCCCGCGGCGCGAGTTGCTGGCCCGCCTCGACCGCAACGCGGCGCGCCTCGAGCAGATCTACAAGAAACTCTCGGAAGCGGGACTCTCCGAGCCGGCCGAGACGCCGTCCGAAGAATGGCTGCGCGATAACCACTACGTCGTCCGGGCGCAGCTACTCGAAATCCGCCGGAATCTGCCGCGACGCTATTACGAAGAGCTGCCGACGCTCGTCGGCGGACGATGGCGGCGCTATCCGCGCGTCTATGTTTTCGCGCGCAGCTTCGTCACCCACACCGCCGGCCGTTTCGATCAGGAGCTGCTGCGCCGATTCGCCGACGCCTACCAGGACATCGCGCCGCTCACGATCGGCGAGCTGTGGGCCATACCGATCATGCTGCGGCTGGCGCTCGTCGAGAATCTCTGCGGTCTCGCCGTGCAGACGCTGCGCGCGCGGCAGGACAGAGACGCCGCGCGGACGTTTGCGACGGAGCTGCTGCAGATTCCTGAGACAGAGCGGCGTCTGCGACAGCTCACCGACAAGGCATCGTCGACATTTCTCGTCGAGATTCTCCACAACCTGCGCGACCAATCGGTCGCGTCGACCGCCGCATGGCGGTGGCTGCAGACGAGACTGGGCGCACGCGGCCAGTCCGCGGACGAAGTGCTGCGCATCGAACAGCAGCGCGAGGCCATCGATCAGCTCTCCATCGCCAACATCATCAGCACGATGCGCGTGCTGTCGGCACTCGACTGGCCGACGTTCGTCGAGGCGGTCAGCCGCGTGGAGCGAATCCTCCGGCGCGATCCCGCCGGCGCGTACGCCGACATGGATCGGCCGACACGCGATCGCTACCGGAAATCGGTCGAGCAGCTGTCGCGGCGATCGGGTACGAGCGAGCTCGACGTCGCGGAGCGCGCCATTGCGTCTGCCGAGCAGGCGCGCGCGGAGCGCCCGACCGCCGATCGCGCGCATCATGTCGGCTACTACCTGATCTCGCGTGGCCGGTTCGAGCTCGAGCGGGCCGTCGGCTACGCGCCGACGGCGGGTGAGCGCGTCGCGCGCCTCGTCTTCAAGCACCCGGCGATCGGATACCTCGGAACGCTGGCTGCTCACGACGGCGCTGTTCGAAACGAGCTTGCTGCTCTACGCGCGAAACAACGGCGCGTCGCCATGGATGATCGCGCTGGTCGCGCTCGTCACGGTCCTTCCGGTATCCGAGCTGGCGCTGAGCTTCCTCAACACGATCCTCACCACGCTGATTCCACCGCGCCCGCTGCCGAAGCTCGCGCTGGGCAAGCGGCGTCCCCGACGAACTGCGAACGGTCGTCGCCGTGCCGACGATATTGTCGTCGGCCAGCGCGCGTGAAGGAGCTCGTCGACGCGCTCGAAGTGCGCGCGCTCGCCAATCACGATGAGAACCTGCGGTTCGCCCTGCTCGGCGATCTTCCGGACGCCGACGCGGAAACGACGCCGTCGGATCGCGAGGTGATCGACCTGGCTGTCGAACTCATCGCCGGACTGAACGCGCGATACGGGCCGAGCCGTTTCTACCTGCTGAACCGCCGGCGCACATGGAACCCGTCCGAGGGACGGTGGATGGGATGGGAGCGGAAACGCGGCAAGCTGCACGAATTCAATCGCGTGCTGCGAGGCGCTCTCGACACGACGTTCGACACCGTGTTCGGCGATCTCAATCAGCTGCAGAACGTGCGGTATGTCATCACGCTCGATTCCGATACGGATCTGCCGCTGGATGCCGGACGGAGGCTCGTCGGCACGCTTGCGCATCCGTTGAACCGCGCCCGCTTCGACGGCGAATCGGGCCGCATCACCGAGGGCTACGCCGTGCTTCAGCCGCGCGTGGCGATCGGCGCGGTGAGCGCAGCGGCGACGACGTTTTCGCTGGTGTTTTCGGGGCACGTCGGTCTCGACCCGTACACGACCGCTGTGTCGGACGTCTATCAGGATCTCTTCGGCGAGGGCAGCTACGTCGGCAAGGGCATCTACGATGTCGACGCGTTCGAGCGGGCCCTGGACGGCCGGGTGCCGGACAACGCGCTGTTAAGCCACGACCTCTTCGAGGGGCTGTTCGCGCGCGTCGCGCTCTGCACCGACCTCGAAGTGATCGACGATTTTCCCAGCCACTACCTGACGTGGGTGGCGCGCCTGCATCGGTGGGTTCGCGGCGACTGGCAGCTGCTGCCGTGGCTCGGACGCACTGTTCCGACACAAGGCGGCGGGCGCGCGTCCAAACGCGCTGCCCGCAGTCTCGCGCTGGAAGATTGCGGACAACCTCCGGCGAAGTCTGCTGCCGCTGGCGTTGATCGTCCTGCTGACGGCCGGGTGGCTCGTGCTTCCAGGCGGGCCGTCGTTGTGGACGGGAACGGCGTTTCTCGTGCTGTTTTTCCCCGCCTACGTGCAGTGGGGGCAGACGCTTGCGAACCGCGTGCGCGGGGTGCGGCTGCGCGATCACATCCGCTCCGAGCGCGACAACCTCGCGTCCAGCCTGCATCAGGTGCTCCTGCACAGCGCGTTTCTCGCGCACCAGTCGGTCGTCATGGTCGACGCGATCGGGCGAACGCTCGTGCGTCTCGTCACCAAGCGGCGTCTGCTCGAGTGGGAGACCGCCGCCGACACGGCCGCGCGCCTTGAAGGGGAGTGGCCGCTCGTGCTGCGCCGGATGTGGGTGGCGCCGGTGATGGCGGTGGTGCTGGCCGCTCACCGTGATTGCGCTGCAGCCGTCGAGCGCGTTGTGGGCGCTGCCGGTGCTGACGCTGTGGGCGATCTCGCCGTACTTCGCGTATCACACCGGCCTGCCGAGGCAAGGCGACCGGCAGGTGCTCGACGCGCGCGATCGCCGCGAGCTGCGCCACACCGCGCAGGCTGACGTGGCGATTCTTCGAGCAGGTCGTCACCGCGGGCGATAACTGGCTGGTCCCCGATAACTATCAGGAGAACAGGCCCGATCCGATCGCGCACCGCACGTCGCCGACCAACATCGGCCTGCAGATGATGGCGGCCGTGTCGGCCTGGGATCTCGGTTACCTCTCGGCAGCCGAGTGCCTGACGCGGCTCGATCGCACGGTCGACACCCTGCACAAGCTTCCGAGGTATCGCGGACATTTCTTCAACTGGTACGACACGCAGTCGCTCGTGCCGCTGGCGCCGCTCTATGTCTCCACGGTCGACAGCGGCAATCTTCTCGGCTACCTGATGACGATCACCAACGCGCTGCCGTCGATCGCCGAAGCGGAGGTGCTCGATCGATCGCCGCTTTCAGGATGGTCTTGTCGGACGTCCTCGATCTGTTCGAGCGCGACGCCACGGCCAGTCGTCGCCAGCTCTCGGCCGCGACAGCGCGCGCGATTTCCGCGCAGACGTGCGCCGGATTCGCGCCGTCGTCGACGAGACGCCGGATGGCGTGACCGGCATGCGACGACTGGCTTCGATCGGTGTCGTCTGAAATCACGGTGCTCGGCGCCCGGCTGCACGACGCGCAGCATCGGCTGCCTGCTCGGCGATGCGAAAGGTGGCTGACGCCGGCTGGTGGCTCGACGCGGCCGCATCGATGATTCGCGAGCGGCGCGGCGATCTGGCGGCGTTTCAGCGATCGGCGGACGACGTCCGAACCAACGCTGCGAGCCACGGCTACGCGCATCGCCGTCGCGCTGGAGGAGTTCGTGCACACGACCGAGCTCGACTTTCTCTTCGATCGCGAGCGGCACCTGTTCGCGATCGGCTACAACGTGACCGAAGGGCGGCGCGACTCGACCTACTACGACGCCCTCGCGTCGGAAGCGCGGCTCGCCAGCTTCGTCGCCATCGCCATGCGGCATGTGTCGCAGGAGCACTGGTTCAAGCTCGGGCGGCTCATGACGCCTGTCGGGCCGCACCGCGCGCTCGTGTCGTGGAGCGCGTCGATGTTCGAGTACCTCATGCCGCTGCTCGTCATGCGCAGCTATCCGCGGACGCTGCTGAGTGAAACCTACCACGCGGTGATCAGCCGCCAGATCGAGTACGCGAAGGCGGCGGGCACTCCATGGGGCATCTCGGAGTCCGCGTACAACGTGCAGGACACCGGCGCGAACTACCAATACCGCGCGTTCGGCGTGCCCGGCATCGGATTGAAGCGCGGCCTTGCGGACGATCTGGTCGTCGCGCCGTACGCGTGTCTGCTCGCGGCGCCCCTTCGCCCGAAGGAAGTCATCGCCAACCTCGAGCATCTCGCATCCGAAGGGCGCGCTCGGGCCGATGGGGTACTACGAAGCCATCGACTACACGAAGGAGCGGCTCGAAGCGGGGCAGCGGCGCGCCGTCGTGCGCACCTATATGGCGCACCATCACGGCATGAGCCTCGTCGCCCTGAACAACTGCCTGAACGACAACATCATGCAGACGCGGTTTCACGGCGATCCGCGCGTGCAGGCCGCCGAACTGCTGCTGCAGGAGCGCAGCCCGCACCTCGTGCCGCTCGACCGTCCGCCCGAAGAGCACCGCGTCGAGGAGACGCCGGGGCGGATCGTGCAGTCGCATGTACGCAGATACGTCACGCCCGCACACGGTCACGCCGCGCTCGCATCTGCTGTCGAACGGATCGTTGAGCGTCATGCTGACGAACGCGGGCGGCAGGCTACACGCGCTGGCGCGACATCGCCGTCACGCGCTGGCGGGAAGACTCCACGTGCGATGGGTGGGGCACGTTCTGCTACGTGCGCGATCTCACGGCATGCTCGTGGAGCGAGAATGAGCAGCGTTCTGGTCGGCAGGATTTCAGCCGAGCGGCCGCGACGCCGACAGCTACGAGGCGACGTTCGCGCCTGACCGCGCGATCATTCGCCGCCGCGACGGTGCGATCGAAACGTTCACGGAGGTCGTCGGTCTCGCCCGAAGACGATGCGGAGATCCGCCGCATCTCGATCACGAATCATTCGCGCAGCATCCGCGAAATCGAGCTGACGAGCTATGCCGAGGTGGTGCTCGCGCCGCATGCGGCCGACCTGGCGCATCCGGCGTTCAGCAACCTGTTCATTGAATCCTCAGCCGTCCCCGACTACGACGCGATCATCTGCGCGCGGCGGCCGCGCGGGCACGAAGGGCGGCTGTATATGGGCCATGTGCTGGCCGGGCGGCCGCGCGTCGGAGACGCCGTCGAATTCGAAACCGATCGCGAGCACTTCATCGGCCGCGGCGCGAGCACCCGCAGGCCCGCGGCGCTCACGCAGTACCGCGCCGTTGTCGGGCGCCACCGGCGCCGTGCTCGATCCCATCGTGAGCCTCCGCGCGCGGCTGCGGGTGCCGCCCGGCGTGACGGCGCGAGTCTCGTTCACGACCGTCGTGGCAGAACATGAAGACGGCGTCCGCGCGCTCATCGAGAAGTACCACGATCCGCAGGTGTGCGGGCGGGCGTTTGCGCTGGCCAGCACGCATAGCGAGATCGAGCTTCGGCACCTCGGCGTCAGCCGCGAGGATGGCTCGCGCTTTCAGCGCCTTGCCGGCCGCGTCATCTATGGAGATCCGCGGCTGCGCTCGCCCGAAGCCATACTTCGCAGCACCGGCACCCCTCCTGATTTGTGGAAATACGGCATCTCCGGCGACCTGCCGATCGTGCTGGTCACGGTTGCCGATGCGCGGACACCTCAGCCTCGCGCAGGAGCTCGTCCGCGCGCAGGAGTACCTCCGCGCGCGGGGCTTCAAGTTCGACCTGGTCGTGCTCAACGAAATTCCGACGAGCTATCGCCAGGACGTGCAGGATGATCTCCAGCGGATGGCGGAGGCGAGCCCGTCGCATGCATGGCTCGATCGGCCCGGCGGTCTGTTCCTGCGGCGCGCGGATCTGCTTGCCGAAGAGGATCGCGTGCTGCTGCGCGCTGTGGCGCGCGCGATCTTCGAAGGTGCGCGCGGAGGTCTCGACGTGCAGATGCGGCGGCCGCTCGCTGCCGTCGCCGCCGCCGCCGAAGATCAAGATGCAGCCGGCCGTGCCGGCACAGAGCGAGCCTGCGTCGCGTGCTCGAATCGCTGGTGTTCGTCAACGGCTTCGGCGGATTCACCGCCGACGGCAGGGAATTTCACGTATCGGCGCGTCCACCGGCGCCCTGGTCGAACGTGATCGCGAACGAGCGCTTCGGATTCATCGCAACCGATTCGGGCTTCGGCGCCACGTGGTCGGAGAACAGTTATCACAACCGGCTGACTCCGTGGAGCAACGACCCGATTGTCGATCCGCCGTCCGAGGTCGTGTACCTGCGCGATGACAAGAGCGGGGAGTTCTGGACCGCAACGCCGGCCCCCGCGCCGGGAGCGGTGAGGCACGTCGCGAAGTTCGGGCAGGGATACGCCACCTACACTCATCGGCATCGCGGGCTCGACGTGGATCTCACCGCGTTTGTGCCCGAGAACGACCCCGTCAAGATTCTGCGGCTTCGTATCCGCAACGGCACGCACCACACCCGCGAGTTGAGCGCCTTCTACTACGTGGACTGGTGTTTGTCCGATACCCGCACGCGCTCGGCGGCGCAACATCGTCACGTCGATTGACACTGGTTGCGGCGCGCTCTTCGCCCGCAATGCGTTCCGCAGCGCGTTCGGCAACCGCGTGGCATTCATCGACGTCGCCGCACAGAACCGGTCGATGACAGGCGACCGCTCCGAGCTTCATCGGCCGCAACGGCACGCTGTCCGATCCGCTCGCGATGGAGTTCGCCCATTTGCCCGGGCGCGTCGGCGCCATGCTGGATCCCTGCGGCGCCGTGCAGACGTCGGATCACCGTCGCTGCCGGGGAATCGATCGAGGTGACGTTTCTGCTCGGTGAAGGCGTCAGACGCAGGATGCCGCGCGCGCGCTCGTGGCGGCGTACCACGCTCGCGGCGCAGTGGAGACGGCGCTTCAGACGATCATAGGACGCTGGAACACAGCGCCTGTCTGCCATCGAGGTCGAGACCCCTGATGCAGCGCTCGACATCCTGACGAATCGATGGCTCGTGTACCAGACGTTGAGCTGCCGCTTTTACGCGCGCTCGGCGTTCTATCAGTCCGGAGGCGCGTTCGGCTTCCGCGATCAGCTGCAGGACGTGCTGGCGTTTCTGCACTTCGATCCCGGCATCGCGCGGCGTCACATCATCCGTGCCGCGGGACGGCAGTTTCCCGAAGGCGACGTGCAGCACTGGTGGCACGAGCCGGGTGGAGAAGGCGTGCGCACCCGCATCCAGGACGATCGTCTCTGGCTGGTGTATGCGGCGCTGGAGTACGCGCGAGTGACGGGCGACTGGGACGTCTTCGACGCCAATGCGCCGCTGATCTTGCAGCGCGCGCCGAACGCCGACGAGCACAGCGTGTACGAAACGCCCGTGCGCCTGAACGAGCAGCTGTCGATTTACGAGCACTGCACTCGCGCGATCGCGCGGACGATGGAGATGGGCGTGCATGGGCTGCCGCTCATCGGCACCGGCGATTGGAACGACGGCATGGACGAGGTGGGCGCACAAGGCCGGGGCGAAAGCGTGTGGCTCGGCTGGTTCCTGGCGTCACTGCTCGGCCCGTTTGCCGCACTGGCCGAGTCGCGCGGCGATAGCCAGCAAGCCAGCGCCTATCGGGCGCACGTCGCGAGGCTGAAAGACGCGCTCGAAGGAGCATGGGACGGGGAATGGTACCGCCGCGCGTACTTCGATGACGGCACGCCGCTCGGGTCTGCCGCAGAACACCGAGTGCCGCATCGATTCGATCGCGCAGAGCTGGTCGGTCATCTCGGGTCTTGGCGATCCCGAACGCTCGACCCAGGCGATGGCGTCGGTGGAGAAGTGGCTGATCGATCGGAGCACCGCCTGATCCTTCTGTTGACGCCGCCGTTCGACAAAGCTGAGCCGAACCCTGGGTACATCAAAGGCTATGTGCCCGGTGTGCGCGAGAACGGCGGGCAGTACACGCACGCGGCGCTCTGGGTCGTGCTGGCACAAGCGCTGCTGCGGCGCGGCGACGTCGCGCACGAGTTGCTCAGCTTCATCAATCCTATCCACCGATCGTACGATCGCGGCGGCGTGAAGCGTTATCGCGTCGAGCCGTATGCCGTTGCCGCCGACATCTATTCCGCGCCGGCACATACCGGACGCGGCGGTTGGACCTGGTATACGGGCGCCGCCGGCTGGATGTATCGCGTGACGATCGAGTCGCTTCTCGGGATCAAGCGCGAGGGTGAATGGCTTCGTATTGAGCCGTGCGTGCCCGCCGGATGGCCCGCTTACAAAGTGACGCTCCGCATCGAGGGCGCGGAGTACGCAATCGAAGTCGACAACAGCGGACGGGCCGGATGTGGCGTCGTGTCAGTTGCGGTGGATGGGAAAGCAGCCCCCGACGGCAGAATTCCTCTCGAGCCCGGCAGCGGGCGACACGCCGTCCATGTAGTCTTAGGCCGGGCGTTGGAAAGAATCCGGCCGAGCACCGGCAGACCACGGAGATGAATGCGGGTGCTCGTTACAGGCGGTGCCGGCTATATCGGCAGCGTCATCACTGATCAGCTCATTGCCGACGGCCACGCCGTCGTCGTCTACGACAATCTGTCGAAAGGGCATCCGGACGCGGTCGCACCGGAAGCCACGCTCGTCGAGGCTGACCTTCTCGCGGAAGATACGCTGAAGGCGACGCTCGTCGAACACGAGATCGAAGCCGTCATTCACATGGCGGCCTCATCGCTCGTCGGCGAGTCGATGACCGATCCCGGACGCTATTACACGAACAACGTCGTCGCCAGCACGCGCCTGCTGAACGCGCTCGTGCAAGCGAAGATTCAGATGCTGGTGTTTTCGTCGACCGCGGCCGTGTATGGAGAGCCGAAGCGGCAACCGATCGCCGAAGACGACCCGACCGCGCCCTCGAACACATACGGCGAGACAAAATTGGCCGTCGAGCGCGCCATGCACTGGTACAACGCGGCGCACGGCTTACGGTACGTGTCGCTGCGCTATTTCAACGCGGCCGGCGCAACGCAGCGTCGGGGCGAGCGCCACGATCCGGAGACGCATCTCATTCCGCTCGTCCTTCGGGCGGCGCAGGACGCCCGCTATCCCATTACGGTGTTCGGCAACGACTACCCGACGCGCGACGGCACGTGCGTCCGGGATTACGTGCACGTGTCGGATCTGGCGCGCGCGCACGTGCTGGCCCTCGACGCGCTCGCGCGCAGGGACATCGGCGCCGACGTCTTCAATCTCGGGTGCGGTGATGGCTACACAGTGAAGGAAGTGATTGACGCGGCGAAGACGATTACGGGCCGCGACATTCCGATCAACGCCGGGCCGAGGCGCCCAGGCGATCCCGCGGTGCTCGTCGCGAGCTCCGATCGAATCGCAAAGGCGCTCGGGTGGCATCCGCAAGAGAGCTCACTCGACGCGATCGTGCGGTCGGCCTGGAAGTGGGAAACGACGCTTTCGCGGCGCAACACCATCGGCATCAGCCACGGCGGCACGGAGACAGGCGACGCGGCCCCTCGTTAGCTGGCACGCCGACGGTCGCGCGCGGGAATGAGGACCACGTTCGGCTCCAGAGTCGCCTTCGCCTGTCGCGCGCGGGAAACATCGGAATTCCGATCGCGCGCGTAGGCCCCATCAGAACGCCTCGACAGGAACCCGGTCTCGACCAGCGCTTCGAGGACGCTCGCACAAAGCGCACTGTCCATACCACACAGACGCTGGACCTGTTCAGAGCTGAGCGAAAGCCCGGGCATCTCGAGGTATTCGGCGCGGATGCGCTGGAGTATCTGAGGAGCAACAGGTGTGACCATGGCTTTCCGGATCCTGGGTGAATCGTGTTTGCGGTGGGTTACTGATCGAGAGTAGCCCCCACCGCGCCAGAAATCAGTCCGCTTTCGAACGACTGAGCCGTCTTTCCCACCATTTGCGCAGTCTTCGTCAGGAGGCTGCGATGCGTGTTCTGTTAGCGGTGTTGATATGCGGCGTCACGCCGGGCTGGGCTGCTGCCCAGACCGCGCCGCCGACGCTTCCGAGCAACGACATCATTGTCTCGAGCGGCTGGGCAGGAGCCGAACACGAAACTCCTGGTCAGCGGCGCTGGCACGGAAATCTGCTTGTGGGGCTGAGTGGCGGCCATTACTGGACCGACCATCTGAAGACAGAGGTCGAGGCAAGCTGGAACAGCCCACAGAAGCACGAAGTCTACGAGACCATCGAGCGTCAGGGAGGTTACACATACGCGCTCTCTGACTACCGCGCGCACGACATACGAGTCGGTGTCGCGCAGTTGTATCAGTTCGGCCGCAATGCGTGGGTTCATCCGTACGTCGGCATCGGCGCCGACGTTGTTCGCCGCGCGAGCTCGCTCGAGCGCCTGCCTCAGTCGAGAACCGTATTTGTCCAGAGCCGGAATGTTCCTGTCGACATCCCCGGCGCCAGCGAGCGGAAAACGATGGTGTTCGCACAGGCCGTGTTGAAGACCGGTCTGAAGATGTACGTCGGCGAGAAAACGTTCTTCAACACCGAGCTCAAGTTTGGTGTCAGGCGCGACGTCGATCACGTGGTGTGGAAAATCGGAATGGGAGTCGATTTCTAACGGAGGAGAACAATGCAGCGATTCATTTCGTCGATCGTGCTGATGTGCGTGCTTGCGCCGGGCGCTGCGTTCGCCGGGCAGGGGACAGTCGTGGAACGTTCGCCGGGGTACTGGTATTCGTATGCGGAGAAATTACCGATCGGCGCAACGGTGCGCGATGCGGACGACCGACGGCAAGCGCCACACGGCCGTTCTGGCGCTTGTCGATCGCGACGGCATCACTGTGGAGCTGAAGTCGCGCATCCCTGAGCCCGCGCGCCGGATCTCGTACGATCAGATTCAACAACTCGAGTTGAAGACGAACGGATCGAGTGTCGCGAAAGCAGCAGCAGTCGGGTCCGCCATCGGCGCGGGAACCTTCCTCGGGTTGTTGATGCTGGTCGCGGCGAACTGGGACTGAAATAACTGAGATCTAGAGAATCAGTGATCTATCGATTGTTCGCTTTTCTGCGATCGGGCGCGGGCCTCACCCCAGGTTCGGTCCACTGGTAACCGCACGTCTGGCAGCGGCAGAGATAGCGACCCTCGGCGAGGACCGTGACGTCGACGCGATTTCCACCACATCGCGAACACGGGGTGTTGAGTCGTTCCGTGTGTTTGGAATTCATGTGTGCCGATCAAAGGAGCAACCGCCGTGCCGCGTCCCACGGCGCCAGAACACACATGTTCCACGCAGGTGACCGCGCGTGATGACGGCGCGCTGTCATCAGATGAGCGCATTTACCTCACTGGGGAAAACTCCGTTCAGAGAACATACAGAGAACAGCGCCAGCCTCGCCTAGCCGTCTACGTGAGCGACGAGCCCATAGCCGAGCCCCACCGGCGGGATGCGCTTCGGCTGCAGGTCTCGGCATTGGTGACACCGAAAGTACACGAACTGCGTCGTGCGGATCACCGCGACCAGGAGTTCATCGGGGCCGCAGTATGGGCAGGTCGGCGTCGGCAGACGGTTCGGACGCCGGCGATCGGCGCGGGCAACAAGCGTCGACAGTAGTCATGGCACCACCTCGGCGCGAAGGATCGCTGATGGGCATGGCGATGACGCAACTACGATATGTTTGCCGCGTAACATCATTAGGTATTCGGGCGAGGACAGCCTCTTACGGTGCGATGTATAGAGGTGGAAATAGCACCATTCGAGCCCGAATAAACATCCAAACCTGATTGAGAAGGCGTGATCAGGCCTGGACCTGCCAGATGGGTTCGCCGTTGAGCGCGACGTGGACTTGCCGCATGAATGCGTTCACGGCACCGATGCCGCCGAACGCCTTCACTTGAGTTGTATATTCCGCCACGGCAGTCAGCTTGCTGCGCTCATCATCCGGACGGACCGGCGCGTCCGTATAGGACCAGGGGAGGCGCGTCGCCTCGGGCACATAATCCTCCAGTTGAGGCCCGCGTGAACACCTCGCAGCCGCAAACAGGAGTGCACCAATCCGCGGGCTTGCCCAGGCAGGTGCGGCCCATGGTTTCCAAAGGCGACGCCGTGTGAGAAAGTGATCTCGCCTGCAACCGCCCCCATGAGCGTAGGGATCTTCGTAGAAGTGAACGCGATCAAATCGACGCAAGGAAAGCATCTCCAGCAAGACCGCCAGTGCAACCTCGACGTGATCATGGTGATGGCCAATCCCCAGAGGGGCGAAGAATTTCGATCGTCCCAGAATCAATTCGCGAGCAATCACACGAAGCGCCGGCAGTCCCGTGAACCCTTCGAGGTTGGGAGGCGTATGAAAAATGTGGTGCTCGCGGTGTAGGGGAGGCTCCCGCCATATTCGTTCGTGCAGATCGAGCCACCGATGGCTCGCTCCAAGGACGGCAAGGGCACGCCGGTCTTCTTCACGACGGGCGGCATAGTCGCCCAGGGCCCGCTGGGCTGTGGGTATGGTCTCAACAGCGGGACCGTCCGTGAAGCATGTCCAGATTTCCACGGTACGTCCCAGGGCAATTTCACGACTGATCATCCCACCGACTGCCATGACAGCATCGTCGAGATGCGGCGACAGCACGACGATATCCGCTGGCTGATCCATGCTTATTCAGGACCGATCAGGAGTCAGCGTACCTGGAAACATGACCGTTTAGGTGGTGGCCAGGGACAGAATTGAACTGTCGACACTACGATTTTCAGTGGCGAAACAGCCGAAAGATTCACCGCGCTCTCGCCACGCAGGCGCGAGGTTTAAACAGCAATGATTTCGTTAGGAGCATAAGGCAATTTCAGATATAAAGCCGCTCGGCGCTGCGCAAAGCGATCCTGCTGCAGCCGCCTCGTTGCACAGGAGCCGGCAGATCTTCGGAACGCCGCATGAAGGAGCTGTTTATGATCCAGCGCGTATTTCAGATGGTTTTGTGCTGCGCCGTGCTTGTCGCGCTCACACTGGCGCCGGGATATCTTGAGGCAGGAACCATCTCCGTTGATCTCGGCGGCACTGATTACCTGTGTCAAAACATAAGTTTCCCTTCAAACTGCTCCAACGACCCAACGTTCTTGTGTATTAAAGGCGATTTCATCGGCCAAGACGTAATCGGCTCTGGACTAAGTTCGGTCAGACAGATCTATTTATCACTTTTGTACCGCGATCTTGAGCCCGGCTATCACTCCGACGTACGCCGTCCTGATTAACGGGAATGCGGTCGGTTCGTTTTCTGTGACTACATTCAGAGATCGAGCCGATCAGACGATATAACTCCTTTAGCTAATCATATACCCCCTCCTCATTAACCCCAATGCCCTCCCTTCTTTTTCTGTCACTACATTCCCAGATACCGCCTATCCCACTATTACTAACTCCTTTAGCTTCTCGCCAATTGTTGCTTCTGATTACGAAGTGAAATTCGTGATCACTTCGACGTATCTGGGCTTACTTGGGCGCACTCGGGTGGTAACCATAACAGCGCCCTACATGCGTCGTCCTTCGACCTGAGCGGGCCCGCGTCGGTTCCGGATTCCGCAACCACGCTGTCCCTGCTCGGCATCGGCCTCTTCGGAATAGCCATCTGCTATCGTCGGCTAGCCGTTTGAAGGTTTTTAGGCACGTTATCTCACAGAACGGGGTTTCCTGTTTCTTCGACGACAATCTGAGTGCTTGTATTAATGATGAAAAGTGGTGGCCAGGGACAGAATTGAACTGTCGACACTACGATTTTCAGTCGTATGCTCTACCAACTGAGCTACCTGGCCACTCGGTCGCGAGAAACCGCGTGAAAGAGTTCACAACTATATCAAACATCAGATATGGACGCGACTTCGAGAGCGGTACTCTGGGGCCAGTTCGGCGCAGCGATCGACATGCTGAGAATGCCATCCGATCATGCCCGCAAGAACTATGGGGCGATCGCGCGCGGCAACCCGAATTCTGGTACCTCGCGTATCACACGCTGTTCTTTCTCGATTTCTATCTCGCTGACGCCGCGGAAGGGTTTGCGCCACCTGCGCCCTTCACACTGAGCGAGCTCGATTTCGCGGGCGTCCTGCCCGACCGCGTGTATCAGAAAGAAGAATTACTTGCCTTTCTGGAGTACGGCAGGAACAAGGCGCGAGCGCGCATTGAGACGCTGACGCCGGAATTGGCGGCGCGGCGTTGTAACTATGGATGGTTCGAGCCGACCAGGTTGGAAGCGCTGCTCTATAACATGCGCCATGTGCAGCATCACGCCGCGCAATTGAATCTTCTCCTCCGACAGGCAACAAACGCCGCGCCGAGCTGGGTGGCCCACAGCGTTAGATCCGTAGATCGATAATCCTGAATCTCTGCTCTCTAGGTTCAGCGAACCGCCACTTCGTCCCGCCGACGACAAACTTTCCGACCGCCAGTCCCAATAGCGCACCGGCCAGCACGTCGGCAGGGTAGTGCACGCCGAGGTACACGCGCGAGAAGGCGATGAGCACCGCGAGAATCCAGAAAATGACGCGCCCTTCGGGGGCAAGGCGAACGAGGGCGTACGTGCCGGCGATTGCGCCAGCCGCATGCCCGGACGGAAACGACCGTGTCGTCGGCCTGTATCCGTAGACGCGAGACTCGGCGTAGGTCTCGAACGGCCGCGCACGATTGAAGAATGGCTTCGCAACGTAATCGGTGATGAGAAATGTCAGAGCGATAGCGAACAGGACGTGGAGAACCGCGGGCCATCGAGAGGGGTGCAAGAAGCCAATCAGAAGTGCGAGGAAACCCCAGATGGCGTTGCCGCGCGCGATGTCGCTGAGCCCGGCCATGAAGGCATCGAGGAAGGCGATTGATGCGTGCGAAGCCACTGGAAGGCGGCGAAGTCGAGCCTCCCAATGGCTTCGGATAGCCCTGCGAGCATGCCGCAGTTTAGACCGGTGCGGCCTCGGTGGTGTCCCGAACGAGTCCGAGCTCTTGACGCACGCGTTCTTCGATCTTCTTGAACGTCTCCGGGTTCTCGCGCAAAAACGCTTTCGCGTTTTCCCTGCCCTGCCCAAGCCGCTCGCCGCCATAGGCAAACCACGTTCCGCTCTTTTCGATGATGCGCTTGTCGACGGCAAGATCGAGCAGATCTCCTTCGCGCGAGATGCCTTCGCCGTACATGACGTCGAATTCGGCCTCGCGGAAGGGCGGAGCGACCTTGTTCTTGACGATCTTCACGCGCGTGCGGCCGCCGACCACCAGGTCTCCGTCCTTGATGCTCGCAATGCGCCGAATATCGACGCGCACCGACGAGTAGAACTTCAGTGCGCGGCCGCCGGTCGTGGTTTCCGGGTTGCCGAACATGACGCCGATCTTCTCGCGGAGCTGGTTGATGAAGATGAGGCACGTCTTCGACTTCGAAACCGCGCCGGTCAGCTTGCGGAGCGCCTGCGACATCAGGCGCGCCTGAAGCCCCATCTGCGCGTCTCCCATCTCGCCTTCGATTTCCGCGCGCGGCACAAGTGCCGCGACCGAGTCGACGACGACAACGTCGACGCCGTTCGATCGGATGAGCAGCTCGACGATTTCGAGCGCCTGCTCGCCGTTGTCCGGCTGCGACACGAGAAGATTGTCGAGGTCGACCCCGAGCTTCTTCGCATACGCCGCATCGAGCGCGTGCTCGGCGTCGACGAACGCCGATACGCCGCCGATTTTCTGCGCCTGCGCAATCACCTGCAGCGCCAGCGTGGTTTTGCCAGACGACTCAGGCCCAAAGATCTCGATGACGCGTCCCCGCGGCATCCCCCCGACACCGAGTGCGTAGTCGATGCTGATCGACCCTGTCGGAATCGACTCGATCATCTGAATCGCGCCCTTTTGGCCGAGGCGCATGATGGAGCCCTTACCGAACTGTTTTTCAATCTGGCCGACGGCCAGTTCGACGGCCTTGCCGCGCTCGTTGCGCTCGTCCTGCTCTCGCTTGTCAGTAGATGGGGGCATGCGGAATCTCCTTTACCGTGACCGCATTCTAGGGACGTGCCGGGCGAATGTCAAGCGAAAATAGAATTCGCAGAGCCATCAGCTGGCGTGTTTTCAGTTACTTACAAGGACTCAGACTTTCGCCCCCTCCCACAGGCCACGCGGGTGTCGCCGTTTCTGCAACGGTTTTGATGGAAGAATATGGCAAGCGAATGCCGACTCCCATGGGGCACGCCCTGGGCGGACTCGCCGCAGCGTTCATCGCGGATTCTGCCGTCCGCCGCCCACAGTTATCGCCAGCGCTGCTGGTCGCCGCGGCGGCCACCGCCGTCGCACCCGACCTCGACCTGCTGATCGGCCTGCACCGGGCCTATACGCACAGCCTTGGCGCTGTCTTCGTCGTTGGCGTCACGTCGTGGCTTGTCGTGCGGGGCCGAGTACCGTATCCGATGCCGGCCGCCGCGATGCTCACGGCCGCATACGGCTCGCATCTCGCTGCTCGACTGGATGGGGAAGGACACATCCAGTCCGCCCGGCCTCACGATCATGTGGCCGTTCTCCGCGACGTATTACGTGTCCGGGTGGAATCTGTTTGGCGAAGTCTCGCGCAGGTACTGGTTGCCGCACGAATTCATCGTTGGCAATCTGCAAGCACTCGCGTGGGAATTGATGGCGCTCGTGCCGGTGCTGTTAATCGCGTGGGTGGTGTGGAGTGGGAGGACGCTGAAAACGAAAAACGAAGAAGGAAAAACGAATAATGCACGCCCGACACGCTGATCTCTATTCGCTTTTCGCTTTCCGGTTTCCGTTAAACCTCCACCGCCAGCGCCACGCCATTGCCTCCGCCCAGACACAAAGAGGCGATTCCTCTGCGCGCACTCGCGCTCCTTCATGGCGTACAGCAACGTCGTTAACACCCGCGCGCCGCTCGCGCCGATCGGGTGACCGAGCGCAATCGCGCCGCCGTTGACGTTGACGCGCGCCGCATCGACGCCCCAGCTCTTTGATGATCGCGACCATCTGGGCGGCGAATGCTTCGTTGATTTCGAAGAGATCGACGTCCTCGAGCCGCCAGCCGGTTCGTTTGAGCAGCCTCCGGATCGATTCCACCGGCGTCATCAACAGCAGCTTCGGGGCAAGACCGCTCGTCGCATAGCCGGCAATGCGCGCCATCGGCGAAAGGCCGAGCGCTGTTGCGCGCTCATTCGACATGACGACGAGCGCCGCTGCGCCATCGTTCACTCCAGGTGCATTCCCCGCAGTGATCGATCCCTCCTTCTTGAACGCCGGCTTCAACGCCTTCAGCACCTCGACAGTTGAATCGGGTCTGATGGTTTCGTCTCGATCGAAGACGACGGGCGAGCCTTTCGGCTGTGGAACCTCGACCCGCGTGATTTCCGCCGTAAAACGCCCCTCTGCCGCCGCACGCGCAGCCTTCCGGTGGCTCTCAGCGGCATAGCGATCCTGCTCCTCGCGCGACACGCCGTACAGTTCGGCCACGTGCTCGCCTGACATGCCCATGTGGCAGTGCTCGAACGCGCACCACAGGCCATCGTGAATCATCGAATCGATGAGGCTGGCATCACCCATGCGCAGACCTTCGCGCGCGCGGGGGAGGAGATACGGGGCGTTGCTCATCGACTCCATGCCGCCTGCGACGGCGATATCGATGTCCCCGAGTGCGATGCCCTGGGCGGCCAGCATCACTGCCTTCAAGCCCGAACCGCAGACCTTGTTGATGGTGAGCGCCGCCACGTCGTTGCTGAGGCCGCCCCCGAGCGCCGCCTGCCGCGCAGGCGCCTGGCCGACGCCTGCCGACAAGACATTCCCCATGATGCATTCATCGACCGTAGCCGGACTCGACACCGGCGCGAGCGACAGCCTCACGTACGGCAATGGCGCCGAGCTGCGGCGCCTGGAGGGTTTTCAGCGAGCCGAGGAATTTTCCAGATGGCGTGCGGACCGCGCTGATGATGACGGGCGTGCGCATATCACTTTACGACGATGCGTGTGACGCTATCGGTTCCAAGGAGACCGATCAGCCGCGTGAGAATCATCGAAGACGATCGCTTCAGCTCTTTATGCCACCGCTGATCGGCGGGCTGCACTTCAACGACGCCGTCAGGCTGCAGACGGACGGTGGTGACTCGGGTCAGCGCGTCACCCACTGCGACGCGCCACGCGACTTCCAGCTTGCCCTGCGACATCGGCCCCTGCCGAAACAATTCGGTAAGGGCGCGCGGCACGACGGAATGCAGTGAATCCATATGACCGTTCACCGTTCACCGTTCACCGTTTACGGTAAACGGCACACGGTCAACGGCTGACCTCTTTCGCAGTGTAACATTCGTCGCCGATGCGTCTCGTCCTCGCGTCCCGTTCTCCACGGCGCGCAGATCTGCTTCGAGCGGCAGGCATTCCGTTCGAGCTCTTTCCCGTCGATGTCGACGAGCAGTTCCGGCTTGGGGAGAAGCCTGAGCACGCGGTGGCGCGGCTCGCCGAAGCGAAAGCCGCCGTCGCGGCCGCCTCTCATCCCGATGCGATCGTCCTCGGTGCCGACACGACCGTCGTCATCAGCGGGAAGGTGCTCGCGAAACCGGCCGACGCCGAAGATGCGGCGCGCATGCTGCGCCTGCTCTCGGGGCGCAACCACGAGGTGCTCACGGGCGTCTGTGTCTGGCACCAGGGGCGACGCCTGGTGCACGTTGAGCCGACCCGCGTCCGGATGGCCCATCTGGGGGAGTCCGAGATCGCGTGGTATGTGGCGACAGGGGAGCCGTTCGACAAGGCGGGCGGCTACGCTGTTCAGGGCCTGGCGTCGCGATTTATCGAGCGAATCGACGGGTCGTACTCGAACGTGGTCGGCCTGCCTGTCTCCAGTGTGTACGAGCTCTTGAAGGAGCTGGGCTGTGATATTCTGGGAGTTAAGAAAACCCAGTAAAATCGCGACAATTCGAGACATCTTATGCCGAACAAACTCGCAAAGATTGCCCTCACCGCAGCCGTCCTGGTGTCTGCCCTCGGCGGGCTTCTCTGGTATTCGCTCCAGCAGGACACGGCGTACTACAAGCACGTGGACGAGGTGATGGCAAGCCCCGATCAGTGGAAGGGGCGGTCGCTGCAGCTCCATGGCTTCGTCGTGAAGGGCAGTTGGGGACAGAAGAAGAACACCCTCGAGTATCAGTTCAAGGTCGAGAACAAGGGCAAGGTCGTGCTCGCGTCTTACACGGGCGTTCTTCCCGACACGTTCAAGGACGAAGCCGAGGTCGTGCTCAAGGGACGGTTGACCAGCAACGAACACTTCGCCGTCGACCCGAACGGCGTGATGGCCAAATGCCCCTCGAAGTACGAGGAAAAGGCCAACTACAACCTCAAGGCCGCAAGCAGTAACTAGAGATCTAAAGATCTAGAATCTACTAGATCTCTAGATTCTGAAGATTCAGGATTAAGTATGGCTACATTGGGTTACGCAGTCCTCCTGACGACCTTCGTCGTCTGCAGCTACGCGGCAGCCGTGTCGGTGGCCGGCGCGCGCCGCGGCTCGCGGCGGCTCATCGAAAGCGGCATCGGCGCGTTCCATATGGTGACGGCGCTGATGGTGATGGCATCGGTGCTGATGATCCATGCCTTCGTCACCAACGATTTCTCCATCCGGTACGTGTCGCGCTATTCCGATTCGTTCCAGCCGCTGTTTTTCAAGATCACGTCCTACTGGGGTGGACTCGACGGCTCGATCATGTTCTGGGTGTTCCTGCTGGCGTGCTTCGGCAGCCTGGCGGTGCACGTGAATCGCGATCGCCATCGCGAGCTGATCCCGTACGTGGTCGCGGTGATCTGCGGGGTGCAGATGTTCTTTCTGTTCCTCATGATCATCCACAACAACCCGTTCAACACGTACCTGACGCAAGTGCCGCCGGACGGCAACGGGCTGAATCCGCTGCTGCAGAACTTCTACATGGTCATCCACCCGCCGTCGCTGTACATCGGCTTCGTGGGGATGACGATTCCGTTTGCATTCGGCATGGCCGCGCTCATCACCGGACATCTCGACGATGCCTGGCTGCGCGCGGTGCGGCGCTGGACCATGTTCGCCTGGATTTTCCTGTCGTTCGGCCTCACGCTCGGCATGATCTGGGCGTACGAAGAGCTCGGCTGGGGCGGATTCTGGGGATGGGATCCGGTCGAGAACGCCGGCGTGCTGCCGTGGTTCACGGCGACGGCCTTCTTTCACTCGGTGATGGTGCAGGAGCGGCGCAGCATGCTGCGCGTCTGGAACGTGACGCTGGTGATCCTGACTTTCTTCCTCACGATCTTCGGCACGTTCATGACGCGCTCGGGCGTCGTGCAGTCGGTGCATTCGTTCGGCGACAACCCCGAGCTGGCGATGCTGTTCAGCATTTTCATGGTGGTGATTCTCGTGTTCAGCTTCGGCCTGGTGATTTACCGGCTGCCGCTGCTGCGCGCGAGCAACGAGCTGGACTCGTGGGCGTCGCGAGAAGCGGCGTTCCTCGTGAACAACTGGATTCTGCTGTTCTGCGCGTTCTTCGTGCTGTTCGCGACGATGTTTCCGACGCTCAGTGAAGCGATCACCGGCGAGCGCATCACCATCGGCCCGCCGTTCTTCAATCGCTGGATGGTGCCGATCGGCCTGATGCTATTGGTGCTGACGGGCGTCGGCCCGCTGCTCGCGTGGCGCAAGACGTCGGTCTCGAATCTGAAGTACCAGTTCCTGTGGCCGGTGACGTCGGGGCTCGTCACGGCGGTTGTCATTTACGCGTTGGGCGTGCGTGTGTGGGCGTCGGGCATCGCATTTGTCTTCTCGGGCTTCGTGCTCGGCACGATCTTCGCAGGAGTTCTGGCGCGGCGCAGTCATTCGCCGCAAGAGCACGGGCACCGATCTTTTCACCGCAACGATCGGCCTCGTGGGCCGTTCGCGCCGGCGCTACGGCGGCTACATCGTGCACGTCGGCATCGTGCTGATGTGCCTCGGATTTGCGGGGCAGGGGTTCAAGCAGTCGAGCCAGGTGCTGATGAAACCGGGACAGCAGACGACGCTCGGCGGCTATGTCGTGCGGATGGACGCGCTGAAAGTGACGAATGACAACCAGAAGCAGATGATCACCGGGCATTTCACCGTGTTCGAAGGCGGACGAGAAATCGCGAAGATGTACCCGGCGCGATGGTTTTTCAACAAACATGAAGAGCCCACGACAGAGGTGGCCATCCGCCGGAAGTTCGAGGAAGACCTGTACCTGAACATGCACAACTTCCAGGTCGCGGACCAGACGGCGAGCCTCGAGATCACGATCAATCCGCTCGTCAACTGGATCTGGCTCGGCTTCGCGGTGATGGCGCTCGGCACGGGCATCGTCCTGCTTCCCGAGCGCACGTTCGCGTTCGCGATGGCGAAGTTCCCGGCGCCCGAGGTGGCGACGACCGCAGGCATGCTTCTGCTGATTTTGTCTCTTGCCGCGCCTGCGCTGGCGCAACACACCGAGAGCGGCGCCCCCGTGCCCGTCGCGATCTACTCACCATTCGAGCGCGAGATGCAGCGCGAGATTATCTGCATGTGCGGGACCTGTGGGCGAAAGAATCTGGCGGAGTGCACCTGCAATCCGGCTGCGGAGATGCGCACCGAGCTCTCGGGTCTTGTCAAGAACGGCAAGACGCGAGAGGAGATCATTCAATATTACGTCGCCAAGTACGGCAGCCAGGAGCCGCTCGCATCGCCGATCGACAAAGGATTCAATCGGCTGGCCTGGCTCTTCCCGTATGCCGTCGGCGGCTTTGCCGCCATTGGCGGCGCGTTCGTCGTCAGAAAATGGTCGCGACGCTCGCACGACGACGTACCGCAAGTGCCTCGACCGGCCGCGGCTCCGGCCGAAGATGCCGCAATGCAAGCGCGCCTCGACCGCGAGCTCGAAAACCTCGATTAGTCCTTTGCCTCCAACGCAACCGACGTCCGACTCCTTACGGCCGTGGCAATTTTTCACGCTCGGGGCGCTCGTCTGCGCGACGGCCGCCGTCTTCATCATTCGCGGTACGAGCGCCGAAAATCTGATTTTCGTCTGCCTGGCTATCTTTGCAGCTGCGCTGGTCGGCCTTGCGGCGCTCCATGCGCTGCGTCCGCTTGTGACGGGGGAGACGCGTGAGCCGGAGATGGCTGGCGGCCACACCCGGGCCGCTATCGAGCGCGAAAAGAACATGGTGCTTCGGTCGATCAAGGAGCTGGAATTCGACCGCGCGATGGGAAAGGTCGGCGAAGCGGACTACGAGGAAATGGTCGCGCGCCTCCGATCGCGCGCGGTGCGGCTGCTGCAGCAGCTCGACAACACGAGCAGCGGCTACCGTGAGCTGATCGAACGGGAGCTCGCGAGCAGGTTGGTCAAAGCGGGTGCCGCGCCGCTCGCTGACGGTGCGCTGACAGAGCAGCCGCCTCGCTTGCCGACGAAAGCTCACGGCAAGCTATGGCGAGCCTCGCCGAAGCGCGGCTTCGCCGCGCGAAGGCGGGAGGGCAGAGAGCAGAGAGCAGTCGGTACCGACGGGCATCTGCTCATCCTGCGCTACGCTGAACGACGAAGATGCGAAGTTCTGCAAGAACTGCGGAGCCCGTTTGCTGGCTATGCTGGTTGCGGCCGTTGGGCTCTTTATTCGCTTTTCGTTTTTCGTTTTTCTTTTCACCGCACCGGCATTTGCGCAATTCCAGATGCCCGACCCCAAACAGATGGCGGGCATCCCGCGCCCGGTCACCGATCTGCCCGCCGGGCATGTGTCGGTTCGACTGATTCGCGGTCAGCTTTCCAACAACATTCAAGGACATCCGGTCGAAATACATGCCGGCGGGAAAGTGATCCCGGTCAAGACCGACGAGAACGGCCGCGCCGAGTTCAGCGGCGTCGCTCCCGGTACCACCGCAAGGGCGGTTGCGACAGTGGACGGCGAGCGCCTCGAGTCCCAGGAATTTCCCTGGCCGGGTGAAGGCGGCATCAGACTGATGCTCGTCGCCACAGCCAAAGGCAGCGACGCACCTCCGCCGGTTTTTCAGCCGCAGCCCGGCAACGTCGTGCTTGGCGACGAAACGCGAGTCATCATCGATCACGCCGACGATGCACTGCAGGTGTATTACATTCTCGACATCCAGAATACGGCGCGCGCGCCGGTAAACCCGCCATCGGCAGTAGTCGTCAACATGCCCGCAGGCGCGCTCGGCTCCACGGTACTTGCCGGTGCACCGCAAGCCGTTTCACTCGGTGATCACGTGACGATCACCGGACCCTTTGCGTCAGGCCAGACCGCCGTGCAGATTGCATTTCGGCTCCCGGTTTCGAGCGGCGATGTGACGTTCGAGCAGAACGCTGCCCCTGGCCGTGCCGGGTCTCGCGGTACTGATAAAAAAAGTGGGGGACATTTCCCTGACATCGCCACAGCTTCCGAATGTTCAGGAGCGGGCGTTCGAAGGGGAGCGTTACATCCTTGCGCAGGGGCCGGCGATACCGGCAGGCGCGTCGCTTGCGATAACGGTCTCGGGGCTGCCGCACCACAGCCCTTGGCCGCGGCGGACGGCGCTGACGCTGGCGATCGTGATGCTCACCGCCGGTTTCTGGGCGGCGGGGCGCCGGTCATCGCCCTCGGCCAACGCCGCGCGCACGAAGCAGCTCAACGCGAAACGCGAGAAGATCTTCAGCGAGCTCGTCCGGCTCGAACAGCAGCGCAAGGCTGGCATCATCGACGCGGCAAAGTATGCCCAACGGCGCCCCGCGCTCGTCGCGCAACTCGAACGCGTCTACCGCGATCTGGATGCCGAGGGGGGACAGAGCGCCGTCGCGTGAGCGCCGATTTTCTCGATCTCTCCATCCGCGAGCTCAGCCGGAACTTCGGGCGCCGCCGGGCGTTGACGCGCGTGTCGCTCGACTGCCGCAGCGGCGAAATCGTCGGCCTGCTTGGACCGAATGGCGCGGGCAAATCGACGTTGCTCGCGATCATCTCGACGCTGGCGGCCCCCTCATCGGGTGCAGTGCTCTACGGCGGACGCACCGCCAAAGAAATCGGCGCCGCTGTGCGATCGCGCATCGGCGTCCTCTCGCACGACCTGCATCTGTATTCAGAGCTCACAGCCCTCGAGAACCTCGTGTTCTTCGGCCGCCTCTACGGCGTCCCCAATCCAGAGGGAGTGGCCGCCGCCGCGCTGCGTCGCGCGCGGCTGGACGATCGCGGGGGAGACCCTGTGTCTGGGTTTTCTCGAGGCATGCGCCAGAGACTGGCCCTCGAGCGGGCACTCCTGCACAGCCCGCGGCTCCTCTTGCTCGACGAGCCGTTCACCGGATTGGACGATGCCTCGACCATGGCGTTGATTGAACGGCTGCGAGAGCTCCGCGCGGCAGGCTGCATCATGCTGGTAGCCACTCACGATCTCGACGTCGGGGAAGCAGTGCTCGATCGAGCCGTGATTCTGCACGATGGACGGCTGATCGCCAGCGAGGCCGACGTACGGGGCCTCCGAAGGCGGTATCAGGATCGCCTGCAGGCGGGGACCGCGTCATGAGCACGTTCTGGCGCGTGGTCTGGATCATTGCGCGAAAGGATCTCGCCATCGAAGCGCGTAGCCGCGAGTTGCTCAACACGACGATCTTCTTCGCGCTGTCGTGCGTCATCGTGTTCTCCGTGTCGTTTGTCGGCGAAGGCGGCGACGGCAGGGCGCTCGGCGATGCTGCCGCGGGCATCCTGTGGATCGCGATTGCATTCTCTGGCACGCTGGCGCTCGGACGAACGTTCGAGCGCGAACGGTACGGCGACACCCTTCGTGCGCTGCTCCTGGCGCCTGGCACCCGCGCCGCCGTCTATGTCGGCAAGCTCGTCGGCATCGTGGCCCTGCTCATCGCGACCGAGATCGTCATCGTGCCGCTCGTCGCGCTGCTGTTCCAGGCCCGGCTCGGAGAGCATGTCGTGCTGGTCGCCGCGCTGCTGCTCTTCGGCACGGTCGGCTTCGCGACCGTCGGCACGTTGTTCGCGGCCATGCTGACGCGCGCGCGCAGCCGCGACGTGCTCTTGCCGATCCTGCTGTATCCGGTCACAATCCCCGTCATGATCGCGGGCGTGCGCGGAACCAGCGCACTGCTCGCGGTAGAGCCGCAGCTCGACATGGCGCGCCTCTGGTTAATGCTGCTCCTGGCATTTGACGTAGTATTTGTCACGCTGTCGCTGTGGACTTTCGAAACCCTGATGACCGAATAACCATGCGCAAAGCCGTCGTCCCACTTCTTGGCCTCGCCGGCCTCATCTTCATGACCGCGCCGATCCTCATCGCGCGCGCGCGGTACGAGTCGACGATGGGCCTGGTGCAGAAGATTTTCTATTTCCACATGCCGCCGGCCATGCTGATGCTCCTCTCGGCCATCTTCTGCGGCATCGTCAGCGGTATCTATCTGGTCAGGAAGCGGCCGTTCTATGACTGGATGGCGTTCGCCGCAGCCGAGTTGACGGTGCTCTACGGCGCGATGGCGATGGTTACTGGCCCGCTCTGGGCGCGGAAAGCCTGGGGTGTGTGGTGGGTATGGGACGCCCGGCTCACGATGTCGCTGCTCATGTGGATGGTCTTTGTCTCCTATCTGCTCCTTCGACGCTACGGTGGGCCGGGATCCGAGACGCTGGCGGCGGGACTCGCGCTCTTCGGCATGGCCACGGCGCCGTTCGTGTATCTGTCGGTGAACATCTGGCGAACCATTCACCCGCTGACGTCGGTCGTCCCGACGCTTCCGGTCGATTTCGCGCTAGCGCTGTGGTATTCGTTCGCTGGCTTTCTGCTGCTCTACATCTCGCTGATGATGCTGCGCATGAACATCGAGCGGCAGCGCACGATGCTGGACCAGCTTTATCTCGAGAGCGAGGAATGAAAACAATCCTTTTCACCGTCCTGCTGTTGATGAACGCGGCGGTTTTCGCCCAGCCTGGTCAATCCGAGTTTCAACCGGTCACCGAGATCCCGGCCAGCGAACAGTTACCGTCGGCGCCGCTGGTGATAGCCGCCTACGCGTTCGTCTGGCTCGCCTTCATGGTCTACGTGTGGATGATGTGGAAGAAGCTCGGGAAAGTGGAGCAGGAGCTGACCCACCTGTCCGCGCAAATCGGGAAAAAGCGCCCATGAATTTCGCGAACATGACGTCGGCGCACTTCATCTTCATCCCCGTCGTTCTGTTCGTGGGTATCGTGATTGGCTGGATTCTCGGCTCGCGCGCTGCTCAGGACGCGTACGCGATGGAACTGAAGAAACGTCAGCGTCGGGAGCAACGGGACACGCGGTAGGGGAGAGCGGACGATGAAGACCTTCTGGCATCCGCTTGCGCTCTGTGCGTCCATGGCTGGAGCTGCCTTCGGTCTCGAGCTGCTCGACCCCTTTCCCGAAGATCGCATCCAGGTTCAGCCGTCGCCAGCGACGCTGCCGAGCACGCGGATTATCCCCGCCAGCGCGGTGGCTGAAGGCACGCCGCTGCTATCTCTGGTGATCGCGCGTGACGCTCTTTACGACCCGGCGAGCGGGATTCTCACGCATTTCGAAGAGAGAGGCCGCGAGTGGGAACGCTCCGGGTACATTTTGTACTTCGCCGAAGGACGCCTGAAGCTCGCGACAAAGACGGGGGTGCGTCTTCATGGCGGCGACAGCCGTCGGTACTCCAAGGCGAAGAGCTACCGTTTCTATTTCAGACCGGGTTACGGCCCGCCCGCCCTCCCGTCATCGATATTCTTCACGACAGGGCCGGCGAGCAATCTCACGCGGGTGATTGCGCACAACGACGAGCGGACAGATGGAGATCGTCGACCTTGGCATCTGGTCAACCCGCTGGCGTACGACATCGCATCGCGGCTCGGCGGCATTACCCCTCGAACGCAGCCGACGCGCTTCTACCTGAACGGCGAGCCTCAAGGCGTTTACGTATTGACGGAACAGATTTCTCCTGAGTTTCTCGAAGCACGGTTTGGCCACCGTGATTTCGCAATCCAGGCGCTGGGAGACCCGACTCGATTGTTGGGATGGGCGGCGAGAACCCGTCCGTTCACGATGGACGTTGCGGCAAAGGTTGTCGACATCGACAATCTGACGAGCTGGGCCCTTACGATCCTGTTCTGCGCGACGACCGACGTGCTCAGCCAGAGCCCGATTGTCCGCGACCGGACGGATCCGAACGCCCGGTGGTTCTGGATCACATGGGACCTCGATCACAGCTTCATGGATCGCTATAAGTCGGCTGCCGAACCATGGCTGCTGGATTCCTACCATACGCTGCTCTATAACCGTGAAGGGCGCTCACGCATTCTTACGCGGCTTCTCCGCGAAGACGCCGCATATCGGCGGTATTTCGCGCGGCGGCTGGCGGCCGCACTCAACCATCAACTCTCACCGGCGTTTCTCGAGGAGCGTTATTGGTATTACGTTGAAACTGCGTTGCGCGGCGGAGGTACTCGACAGCGGTTATTCGAAAGCGCAGCTGCGATTTCTTAGAGAAAGACCGCGCGCCCTGTGGGATCTCACCGTCAAGTACTCTGAAAACTGAAAGGCCTGTCACCGTCACCGTTACGGGCCCTCCCGGCACCACGGTCGACATCGACGGGTTCAAGACGGGACTGCCATACACCGGGACGTATCTGCCCGGCACTCCATTCCTCCTCGATGCACAAGGGGCGACGGCAATCGGCGGATGGCGTGTGAACGGACGCGTAACCGACATCGTCTTCGCGCTTGATATAAGGGAAAACCTCCAAATCGAAGCGATCGGTCCGCCTAATTAGGGGCTCGCTGCGACGTCTGGCTCCGGTCGCCGTAGCGCCGGATTACCTCGTCGGCAAATAGCTCCGCGATACGGGTGTAGCCCGCGCGCGTGGGATGCAGCCCGTCGAAGTCCAATAAGCTGGGATTGGCTTGGAAGGCCGACGTACAGGTCGAGCGGCGGCCCGATTCCAAACTCTGCCGCGATAGACTCGATGCGCTGGTTGAGCTGGATTATTGTCTGCGGGTTTCGTAGGACGCGTAGGCGGATCGCTACGCGGATCGGTATGTGGTGGGCGGACCGGCAACAGCATTAGCGATGATCACATCGATATTGCCGCTGTCGCGCAGAGATACCATCGTGCGGAGATTGTTGGCATAGTGGATGCCACCCGCGAGGTCATTCAGCCCATTGGTTCCTTCCTGTAACAACAACACTTCAGGATGTTCGGCATCGAGCACACCCGGCAGACGCATTACTCCACTCGCGCGGGCCTTCTCCGCCCATGCCCGCTGTTTATGACCGTGATCATCCTGCGCCGGGTATTGGCCCCGCAGACTCTGTTCGAGCTTGTGTGGATAGGATTCGAGTGGCTCAATCACCATGGAAATCCCGAGTGACACGAACTTGTCCCTTGAGTGATGCTGTCTCCGAATGCAAGGAAACGTGTCCGTGCCAGCGATCTTGATACTTTAACGGTCACGCCGAACGCGCACGACGCGTGACGCATTTCAGCGTCGGTCGCAGAGCAGCGAACAGTCGATTCGCCAACCTTGAACGTGCTGCCCGAGCTGGGATCGCACTGAACGTTAAACGGCTCCCGGCCGCCGGTGGGCTGCCGGCGCGTCCCAATGCACCTCGGCGCCCTGCGGAGTAGTCGCCTCCAGGACAAGCGACATAGGGCACGCTAGTTGAAGCTCAGACGGGGGTGGGGGCGGCTGAATGGGTGATTTGCCGCCGCACGCGACAGCAGCGAGTAACGCCGAAATGACAATCGGAAGCAAACGCATGCAATACGCAGTAGTCCTAGTTATCGGCTCTTCGCGCTCGCCCCCAGCGTCTCGGGCGGCCCGGCGTTGAGCAGGAACGCTATCTACCCATGCCTAGTCTGTAAGCCAGCATTGGCGGCAATCCTGCATCCAGAATCTTCTTCTGTGCCACCTCGATCGGATATGCCACTCGATAGAGCGTCACGACCTTCCGTTCCAGATCGGCAATCGCATACGCCGCGCGTGAATCGCCGTCCCGGGGTTGTCCGATCGATCCCGGATTGATCAAATATTTCGATTCGGCGCTGATGGTGGTGGGGAACTCGGGGTGTCCTTGCGGCGCGTCGATGTGGAGGCAGCGCTGGACATCCATCCACGCGCTGACCGCGACGTGCGTGTGACCGAAGAGACAGATCGGCGTCCGTGCCACGGAGATCGAGCGCGCGGCATCGATATCGGCGACGACGTAGAGATCTTCGTCGAGCGGCGAGCCGTGACAGATCTCGATCATGTCGTCGACGATCAGCGGTCCGGTCGGCAGGGCGCGCAGATATTCGAGGTTCTGCGGCGGTCAGCGACTCGCGCGTCCAGTGCGCGGCCGATTTCGCCATCGGGTTGAAGTCTTCCGCATCGTCAAGGCCGGCAGCGACCTTGTCGTGATTGCCGCGCACGATTGCGGCGGGATTGAGGCCGCGCACGCGGTCGACCACGGCGTTGGGATCCGCCCCGTATCCGACGAGATCGCCCAGCACCAGGACGGCGTCGTACCGCTGTGCCGCCGACGCGCGCAGCACCGCCTCGAGCGCTTCGAGGTTGCTGTGAATGTCGCTGAGGACCAGATAGCGCATCGCTACTCGAGTTGCTCGATGAGTTGGTCGACCAGCTCTTCGGAGCGCGCGCGGGATGCGTCGAGGCGCAACTGGGCCTGCTGGTATGCGAGCCGGCGCGTTTCGTAGAGCATCGCCATCTGGACGCGATCGTTCGCGAGGGGCCTGCGCCCGTCGGCAGGAATTCGGGCGAGCAGCACGTCGAGGGGCACGTCAATCCAGACCGACAGGCCGTCCGCATTGATCGCCGCGCGATTCTCGGGATCGACGAACGTGCCGCCGCCGGTGGCGACCACCGCGTGCCGCAGCGGCAACAGCGACCAGATGACCTGCCGCTCGATTGAACGGAAGTAGGGCTCTCCCTCGCGGGCGAAGATCTCCGCCACCGTTCGCCGCTCGCGCGCCTCGACGAGCAGGTCGACGTCTTCGGCGCGCCATCCGAGGCGGCGTCCAAGCGCCTGCGCCAACGTGGTTTTTCCAGCAGCCATGAATCCGACCAGGTAGATTTTGTCCGTCTTCAAGGCGAGATTGTCACGATGGGTCGCAGAGCGACTCGAGCGTTGAGAAGAACTCGGGATAGGAAATCGCGACCGAGTCCGCGCCGCTGATGATCGATGGGGCGTCTGCGCCGAGCGCCGCAATCGCAAACGCCATGGCAAGCCGGTGATCGCCTTCCGCGTCGGCCCGCCCACCCCGCAACCGGCGCGACCCGCGCAGATGAAATCCGTCACTGAACTCCTCGACATCGGCCCCCAACGCCTGAAATCCGCGCACGAGTGCGCTGATGCGATCGCTTTCCTTCACGCGGAGCTCGCCCGCTCCGGTGACGTGCAGTTCCCCGCCAAGGCTGGCCCAGGCCGCGAGGGCAGGAATCTCGTCGATGAGATATGGAACTTGATCCGCTCCCAATGTTAACGAACGAGGCTGCCCATAACGAACACGGACGCGGCCCGACGGCTCGCCGCCTGCTTCGCGATCGACGTGCTCATCCACGAGGGCGCCGCCGCGGCGGAGCACGTCGAGGAGCGCAATGCGCGTCGGGTTCAGACCTACATTGTAAATCTCGACGTCGGAGCCCGGAATTGCGGCGGCGGCCGCCACCCAGAATGCCGCTGACGAAATATCGCCGGGCACGACGAACTCGCCGCCGCGCAGCGTCTGGCCTCCCGCCAGCTCAATCGTGTTGCCCGAGACCTGCACCGTGGCTCCGAAGGCGCGCAGTGCCAGCTCGGTGTGATTTCGCGTGGCGGCCGACTCCTCGACGATGGTCGTGCCCTCAGCCTGCAGGCCGGCGAGCAGCACGGCGCTCTTGATCTGGGCGCTCGGGACCTCGGTGCGATAGCGGATGCCCTTCAGCGCGGCACCGTGAATCGTGAGCGGCGGCTTCTTTTCGTGCGATTCGATGCGCGCGCCCATCAGCTCGAGCGGCGCGATTACCCGTCCCATCGGCCGTTTCGTGAGCGATGCGTCACCGACGAGGACCGAGGTAAAGGGATGCGCCGCGACGATGCCGGACAGCAGGCGCATGGTAGTGCCCGAATTCCTGGCATCGAGCGGCGATGCCGGCGCGCGCAGCCCTTGCAGGCCGCGTCCCTGGATTTCGACGGTCAGCCCGCGGTCGGCGGAACGGGTTCGGCGGACTTCAATACCCGCCTGCAGCGAGACAATCGAGCGTGGCGGCGCAATCGGCGCCCTGCGAGTACTGCGCGATCGTGGATCGGCCGTCCGCCAGCGCGGCAAGCAGCGCGTACCGATGAGAAATGGATTTGTCGCCGGCAAGCCGGACCGTGCCCCTGATGCGGCGGGCAGGCCTCACCGTCGTAGCGGCGATCGAAGCCATCGGGAGACTATACTACGTCGGACACGATGCCCTCCGGCTACCATGATGTGCATCTCGAGATTCACAGCACGATAGAAGCGCTTGACTTGGTGCAGGCGGTCACGGAACACATTGCGCGCCGCCTGGGCTTCGACGAGGACTCGCTGCACTGGACCACGATGGCGGTGCGCGAGTCGGTCGTCAACGCGATTATCCACGGCAATGCCAGCGACCCGGCCAAGATCGTCTTCATCGATTACACCGCAACGCCCGAATTCGAACCTGCCGACTTCGTCGTCTCTGTTCGCGACCAGGGACGCGGATTCGATCCTGAGGCCGTGAAGGACCCGTTGACCGCGGAGAACGTGCTGAGCGCGAGCGGCCGCGGGATTTTCCTGATTCGCCAGTTCATGGACGACGTGTCGATGCAGCGCGCGCCTCAGGGCGGCATGGAGGTGCGGATGACCAAGCGCATCCGCCCAACCGAATGACGAACAACCCGCTTTTGCTCTCGACCGCCGTCGAGGCGGTCATCAAAGCCGGCGAAATTCAGATGAGCTTCATCGAGAGCGGCTTCGAGGTATCGCACAAAGGGACGATCGATCTCGTCACCGAAGCCGATGTTGCGGTCGAAACGATGTTTCGCAAGTTGATTGCGGAGCGGTTTCCCGATCACACCATCCTCGCGGAAGAGTTCGGCGAGGATGCGGCCACGCGCGGCGCGTCGCATTGCTGGGTCTTCGATCCGATCGACGGCACGAACAACTACGCGCATGGCCTGCCGATATTCTGCTCGTCGCTGGCGCTCGAGATCGACGGCAGGGGAGAAATCGGCGCCATCTACGATCCGACGCGGAAAGAGCTGTTCGTAGCCGAGCGCGGCGGCGGCGCGTTTCTGAACGGCCGGCCGATTCGCGTCTCGAGCGCGCCGACGCTGGTCGAGTCGATGCTTGTTACCGGATTTCCCTACGACATCCACGATCGCATACCGGAGATTGTCGGACTCTTCGGTGAATTCGTCGGCAAGGCGCGGGCCGTGCGTCGCCTGGGGTCGGCCGCGCTCGACCTCTGCTATGTGGCGGCCGGACGCATGGATGGTTTCTGGGAGCAGGATCTGAAACCGTGGGACATCGCCGCGGGAACGATCATCATGGAAGAGGCGGGCGGCAGAGTCACCGACTTTGCCGGAGAGCCGTACTCGTCACGGCGCTCTCAGATTCTCGCGACGAACGGGGCAATCCACGAGGAGATGCTCGCGATAACCCGCGCCTTCCTCCGCAGCCGCGCGGGACAAACTAAACTGGAATCTACAATCTAAGAATCTGGAATCTAGAATCTAGATTCCGATTCTAGTTTCTAGATTTTAGTTTCTAGTTTCGGTACAGCGCCACGCCTCCGTCCGCGCACAGGCGAGTGAAGCCGGTCGTAAAGGCGGACGACTCCCGGGCGCGCACGGCGAGCATGTCTCCTCCCTCGGCGCGCTCCTCGACCAGAATCCATCCCACGCGTCCCTTCGGTGCTTCGATTGCCTCCTGCCAGTAGGGCAGGGTGCCTTCGTGCACGAAGTCGCGGATGTTGATGCCGGCGTGCGAGAGCTCCTGCATGTAATGCGCGAGGGAGCCCATGCTCGCGAGGATCCGCTCGCCGCGGTACTCGCGCATCAGACACGCGGTGACGTTCCGCCGGCCCAGGCTGAAAGGCACATCCCACTGCGCTTCCTGCACCATCGGCGCGTTCGCATCGATCGGCTTCACGGTCGCGACGAGCCACACAGCAGTCGCAGCAACCGCGGCGTGCCGCCAGCGTCCTTTCAGCATGCCGAGCGCGATCCCGGCAAACACCGCCGCGCCCACGGACGGCGCAACCATGTAGCGCATCCGGAACGGATGGCCGCTGAAGAAGGCATAGGCAGGCAGCACCATCAGCGCCACGAGCGCCAGCACCACGAGCGACGCCGCATGCCCGGCGCGCGACAGGCTGCGCGCGAGGGCGAGCAGCACGCCCACGAGCGCGAGCAGGACGAATGGCGTGCCGATGAGCCTGCGCATGCCGTAGATGACGGCCATGAGCGCCTTCCACACGTCGCCGGATGCCACGTTATCGGGGACGAAGAACCCTCGCGGTTACGAACCATGCGCCGGTGGTAAACCAGCTATGGAAGAAGAACGCGACGATGGCGAGGACAGGATAAATGGCCAGATGCGCCGTGGCTTTGAGCGCCGCAACGGGTGAGAAGCCGGTTCGCCAGAGCGCAACAGCTGCCAGCACGAGCACGGACGCCGTCACGGGCCAGGCTTCGTAGCGTGTGAGGCATGCGAGGACGAGAGCACCATCCCGCCTTCGCGCGTGCGCGATTCCCACCACGCGCTTCCACCTTCGCGCTGCGCGCTTCGGCGGACAAGACGGCGGGTAAACCCGCGGTCGAGGGCGTCATGATCTCTACCCAGTCATACACGAGGCTGATCGACAGCAGCACCAGCCCGAACAGCAGTGGCTCGGTCATCGGTGTCGACTGCAGATAGAGCACATCGGGATCGAGTGCAAACATCGCGACGGCGATCGTGGCTGCCGAGCGTGAACCCGTGACACGCAGAACCAGGTGCGCGATGGCATAGCAGGCGAGCGCGAACGACAGGACGGAAATCGCCACGCCCGACGCACCCGTGCGGTACATCCAATCGATTTGAACGGGCAGGAGATTCAGCAGATGCGGCAGCGGCAGCCAGACCGCGCCGATTTGTGAGTACTCAGGCGTCAGGCTGTCGAGCACGCGGCGCGCGACCACGAGATGCGCCTTCGCGTCGTAGTGGCTGAGGGTGAGTCCCCGCTGGTAATAGATGAGAGCGACCGCTGTACCCAACAGCAGTCCGAGCGCGGACAGCAGCTTTGAAAAACGATCGGTCACTTCGCGGATAGAATAGTAATCTCGGAATGGCGCGAATCACAAAGTGGATTGAAGCGTTTGCTCTCAGCATCGGCGCTCCGGGACTCTTCATCATCGCCTTCCTGGACTCCTCGTTCCTGTCGTTTCCCGAAGTCAACGACCTGCTCATCGTGCTGATGGTCATCAACCATCCTGAGCGCATGGTGCTGTACGCGACGATGGCAACGCTTGGATCGGTCGCGGGCTGTCTTGCGCTGTACTACGTCGGACGCAGGGGCGGAAACGCGCTGCTGCAGAAGCGCTTCAAGGGAGGCATGGTCGAACGGGCGTCGAATCTGATGCGCAAGTACGGCGCTCTGGCGCTCATCGTTCCCGCGCTGCTGCCACCACCCGCACCGTTCAAGATCTTCGTGCTCCTGGGCGGTGTCGCGAACATCCCGCTGAAGACCTTCATCGTGTCAATCGCGTTCGGGCGCGGCGTCCGATACTTCGGCGAGGGGATTCTCGCGGTGATGTACGGCAAGCAGGCGCTCGAGTACATCCACGAGAACAGCCGCACCGTGGGCATTGCGCTCGGCCTGCTCGTGCTCGTTGCCGGCGATGGCGTACTACCTCTGGAAGCGGCGAACGCGGGCCGACCTGAAGGTCGGCCCAACTGCCTAAACGCCTGTATAATGGCGACTTCCAGGGGGCAGGGGCCCCTGGACCAAATAATGAACCCTGAACTGTCGGTCGTCATCCCCATCCGCAACGAATCGCCCAACATCGAAGCCCTTTACGTCGAAATGACGGAGGCGCTCGAACGCTGGGGGCGGAGCTACGAAGTGCTCGCCATCGACGACGGCAGCACCGACGACAGCTTCGATCGCCTCGTGCGATGCCAAAAGCGCGATCCCCGCTGGCGCATCATCCGCTTCCGAAGAAACTTCGGACAGACCGCCGCGTTTTCTGCCGGCTTCCGTCACGCGCGCGGGCGCTTTATTGCGACGGCAGACGGCGATCTCCAGAACGATCCTCGCGATTTGTCAGACATGATCCGCCGCGTCGAAGAAGGCAGCGACATCGTCTGCGGGTGGCGCAAGGATCGCAAAGACCCCTGGCTGACGCGGCGCCTGCCGTCGGAGCTCGCCAACAAGCTGATCTCCTGGTCGACCGGCGTCAAACTGCACGACTATGGCTGCTCGCTCAAGGTGTTCAGGGCTGATGTCGTGAAACCGCTGAAGCTGTACGGCGAGATGCACCGTTTTCTTCCGGCGATCGCCAGCGAGATGGGTGTCACGATCGACGAGGTCGTCGTCAACCATCGCGCCAGGAAGCACGGCCACTCGAACTACGGACTCTCGAGAACATTCCGCGTCGTCCTCGATCTGCTGACCGTCAAGTTCCTGCTCAGCTATTCGACGCGCCCGCTTCAGATGTTCGGGCTCATCGGCGTGCCGATGGGGTTCCTCGGATTTCTGATTGCGGCGTACCTGTCGTACCGAGCGGCTCTTCGGCCAGGAGTCGATCGCCAATCGTCCGCTTCTGCTGCTCGGCGTACTGCTGATTTTCTCGGGTATCCAGCTCGTGACGATGGGTCTGCTCGCAGAAATCATGGCGCGCACGTATCACGAGTCGCAGGACAAGCCGATTTACGTGATTCGGGAAGTCTGCGAATCCCCGCAGCCGGAACAGCTCCCGCATTCATTGAGCGTTTAGGTGGTCAGCGTAGTTCTGTTTTCGGGCGGGCGCGGATCCGACGTGCTGTCGCGCCAGCTCATCGGACACCCCGATGTGGCGCTCACGATCGCCATCAACGGCTACGACGATGGCGCCTCGACAGGAGAGGTGCGGCGCTTCCTCGGCGATAGCCTGGGGCCGTCGGATTTTCGGAAGAACGCCTCACGCGTTGCGCGCGAGACGCGGTCGTGTCCCGAGGGCATCATCGAGATGCTCGATACGCGGCTTCCGGACCCCTGTTCGCGCGAAGAGGCCCTGCAGGCGCTCGAAGGGGTCGCCGTCGCAGGCGGGGCGCAGATGCGTCAGCGCGTCGACGCGGTGCGCCGGGAGCTCGACACCGGGCGCCCTTTCGAGTTTTCCGACTGCGCGATCGGCAATCTCGTGTTTGCGGGTTGCTATCTGCTGCGCGGCCGCCGGTTCAACGACGCGGTCGACGACTACTGCGGGCTGCTCGGGCTTCGAGCGGGCCTCATCGACAACGTCACCGACGGCACCAACGCGTTTCTGGTGGCGCTCGAGCGCGATCGCGGCGTGCTGGTAAGCGAATCCGAGATCGTCGACGCGAAACAGCAAAACCGGATCTCTGACGTCTTCCTCATCGATCGGCCGCCGTCCGAAGACGACCGGGCGGCACTGGCGCGCCTGTCGAAAGAGGCAGTGTGCGAAGTGGCTCGAAGACCGGTCGAGGACGATGCCGTTGAACCCGCGTCTGCGCGAGCGAATCGCTGCGGCCAATCTCATCGTCTATGCGCCGGGCACCCAGCACTCGAGCCTGTTTCCGTCGTACCTGACAAAAGACCTCAGCAGGGCGATCGCTTCGAACCTGACGGCGATCAAGCTGCTCGTCACCAATATCCAGGCCGACGCGGAAATTTCCGGCAGCACCGCCGTGGACATCATCGAGCGCGCCGTCTATTACCTGAAGGAGAAAGGGAAGCTGCCGCTTCCCGTGCCGACGCTCATCACGCATTACATCATCAACGATCCGAAGATTCTCGAAACGGACTCGAATGCGGGCTATGTACCGCTCGGGCATCTGGACACGCTCGAGGATCCGCGGCTCGTCCGCATCGGGCACTACGAAGACGGCGTGAGCGGACGGCATGATGCCTCGAAGGTGCTGACGCCGTTCCTTCAATCGTTTCTGTCGCAGCGGCGCCGTCAGCGCATCGCCGTGTGGCTGTACGACGCTGCGTCGCTCAACAAGCTGAGCCAGTCGGTTCTCGAGATGCTGCGCGGCGGCATCCACGAGCTCTCGGTCGACGTCACCGTCTTCTACACCGCAGACGCGGACCTCGACGATGTGTTCATGCAGCCGCTGCCAATCGCGCTGCGTAATCTCCGGAGCGCAACCGAGCCGCCCGGCAAGGCATTCGTGCAGGCCCTCGTCGAGAGGGAGTTCGACTATGCCGCGATCTTCGAGTCCTCGGGTATGTATCGCGGCGAAGAGCTGGTCAGCGTGATCTCGCCGCTGATGAGCGGGAGGCTCGACGCGGTGTGGGGCAGCCGGCGCCTTTCGCTGAAAGACATCGAGGCGTCGTATCGGCTCCGCTATCGCCACAAGGCGATGCTGGGATCGTTCAGCTACGTCGGCAGCCATGTCCTGAGCGCCGCGTACCTGCTGCTGTTCGGGCGGTATGTCTCCGACACGCTTTCGGGTGTGCGCGCCGTGCGGGCTGGCTTCCTCACGAGCCTGCCGGTGGCACCGGACGACAAGCTCGCCAATCAATACCTGTTGTGCGCGCTCCTTCGCGAGAAGGCGGACCTTCTCGAAACGCCTGTTCAGTTTCTGGCGCTCTCGCCCGAGCGGGTCCGCCGGACGACACTGGCTGAAGGTCTGCGGTCGCTGGCGGTCATCGCATGGCAGCGCATCACACGGCCGAGGCGAGCCGTGGCACCGGCCGCGCCGGCGTCAGCCGATTTGAAGCCGCGGAAGCGGCGAGGAGCGGGGCGGGGGGCCCCGCGACTAAGAAGTGCCCAATCCTGAGACCGTCCTGATCATTCCGGCCGCAGGCGCCGGCACACGTCTCCAAAGCCCCACGCCGAAAGTTCTGTCGCCGGTGAACGGCCGGGCGATGATCGACCATCTGTTCGATCGCTACAGCCCGGCGGTGCAGCGATTCGTGCTTGTCGTGCATCCGTCGTTCGAAGCCGATGTCAGACGGCACGTCGAAGAGCTCGCGCCTTCTCTCGACGTTCAATATGCGACGCAACCGGAGCCGACCGGCATGCTCGACGCAATCATGCTGGCGGCGGACGCGGCGATGGAGAAACCGGCCGGGCGCGCTGTGGATTACCTGGTGCGATCAAATCGGCGTGCATCCCAGACACGATTGCCACGCTGGATGGGATGTCGCACGAGCACGCCGACGCTCCAGCCATTTTGCCGACATCGCGGCAGGCGTCACCGTACATTCACCTCGATCGCGACGCGAGAGGGCCGAATCACCGCAATCCGTCACAGGCGCGAGGGAGACGAGATGCCTGCCGTCGGCGAAAGCGATATGGGCCTGTTCTCGCTGTCGCCTGACGCGTATTTCAATCTGCTGCCGCAGTTCGGCCGCGAGGCCACGCAGGCGGCATCGACGCGCGAGAGAAATTTTCTGCCGTTTCTGCCATGGCTCGTTCGGCGCGGACACTCTGTTCTCACGTTTGCGTCGACGGACGAGATGGAGGCAATCGGCATCAACACGCCGGACGATCGCCGGCGGCTCGAGGCGTATCTGCGCGGGCTGGAGAAGCGGTGAAACGCCTTTCGATCGTCGATCCCGGCCTACAACGAAGAGCGGTTCATCGGCACGTTGCTCGAGCGCATACGCGCTGTCGATCTCACACCTCACGGCCTCGAGAAGGAGATCATCGTCGTCGACGATTGCTCGAAAGACGGCACCGCTGAGGTCGTCACACGCTTCCCCGATGTCGTCCTGTGCCGTCACGAGCGCAACGGCGGCAAGGGCAGGGCTGTGCGAACGGGCATCGAGCGCGCGACCGGCGACTACCTGATGATCCAGGACGCCGACCTCGAATACGAACCGCAGGACTACGTGCCGATGGTCGCGGAGCTTCTGTCGAGGCGGGCGGATGTCGTGTACGGAAGCCGTTACACACACGGGCTGTTCGGCAGCAAGTATCCGCAGCAGTCGTGGCCGGCGTATCTCGGCGGACGGAGCCTGAGCGTCGCGGCGCTCATGTCGACCGGTCGCTATCTCACGGACACTGTCACGGCGCTCAAGTTGTTTCCGCGCCCGCTTCTCAACGAGCTCGACCTGGAGACGACCGGGTTCGAGCTCGACCACGAGATCACGTCGAAGGTGCTCGCGCGCGGATGCCGCATCGTCGAGGTGCCGATTCAGTACTTTCCGCGGAGCCGCGAAGAGGGAAAGAAGATCGGCGCGAAGGACTGGATCAGGGGGCTGCGGACGTTCTGGCGATATCGTCGGGGATAAACGCGATCCACGCGCCGAGCAGTCTGCGATCGCGGCTCCGTTCGATCTCTGCGGGAACGAAGCCGTCTGTGGTCGAGATCGTCAGTGCAATAACTCTCTCACCCGCCTTCGATGGCACGGTCACGCGCTGCGGTGATGCCAGGCACCAACTCGAGCTTCTGCGACCAGTCTGGAGTTGCGAGCGTGACGACGTTCGGACGCGCGCCGCTGTGAACAGCGAGCAGAACGCCAGGATCGGTCTCCCTCACCTTCAGCATCGTCATCCGCACCGTGGTGCGGCCGCCCACCCAGAACCCTTCCGCCTCGGGATACGCAAGGCTGTCGTGAAAGAAGATGCAGACGGGCGCAAAAGCCGCCGCCGAGAGCACGGTTTCTGCCGGGACTCGTTTGCGCGTCTCCACGACACTGCGCGGGCTGACGCGAAGCTCGGCGATCGCCTGCTCGGCCTGTCGCGACGCACGGAACCCGACGAACTCGGCGTCGAGGGGCACGTCGAAATCGCGCAGGCTGTGTTGGCCGGGAGCGAGCACCAGCGGCCAGCTCTCGAACGGCCGGCCTTCGCGGCCAAGCTGCAGCGACATCGACGCGTCCGGAATCGACCCCGCTGCCTCGGATCCTTTGAGATCGAGCACGTAACGGCCGGCTGGCAGCCGGAACCGGGCGTTCAGTACAACACGCAGCGGCTGTCGATTGGTCCGCTGCCCGGGTACCGCAGACATTGCGAACAGTGGCGGTAATTCGCCGGGCTGGACGCGAGAAAAGCCATCGTAGCGGATCGCTATCGGGCGCGCGATCGGATCGAACGTTTCGAGCAGCGGGAACATCACGCGTCCCTCGACATCGAACGGCTTCGCGGCGTCCGGCACAACGGCCGCACTCGTCGTGACGACTGCGACGAAGAGCAGACGCGCACGTCATCGTCGCGGCAAGCGCGGCGCGTCCATCCGACAGCGTCGATCGACGTGCGAGCATCCACGCGGCGATGCTGAAAGCGCCCAGCCATAACAGCACTCGAAGCGAAGACGCCCGCGACACGCCGGCCACATACGTCGGGGCCTCACGCCACAAGCTGCCACGTGGGCGACATCCACTGGAGCAGCGCTGAAGATCCGTCGCCCTCCTGCAAAGCAGGAACGCGAGGATCGATGACGACGAGCGCCAACGTCACGGCGAGGCTGACGAGCAGCAGTGCCTGCGCGCCCGCTTTTGCGCGGGGAGTTCGGCTCGAGCTGCGCGTACAGCCACGCGATGGGCACCGCAAGAAGAGGAAGCAACAGGAACACCGGCCGGCCCGGCATCATGGACTTGCTCCACCACGGGTCCACTGACGCGGGAAGCGCAATCAGAACGAGTGACGCCGCAGCCAATACGACCGCGAGCCGTCGATGCGATCGTGCGCGCAGCATGCCGGCAAGGCCGAGGAACGCGAGCAGCAGCACCGGCGCGTAAGCGATGATTCCGTATTCCTGGTCGAACAACACGCCGAGGCTGCCTGCGGGCACAGCTGACAGCGTCGCGGAGGGCAGTCCCCTGATGGAATTGAACACGTCCGTGAACGTCGACAGGCAAGGCGCGCACGTTCAGCACGAACGGAGCGCTCAGCGCGACGGAGACGATGCCGAACAGGGCTGCAGCCCTCGATCGGCTCATGACTGGCGCGTGAACACCGCTTCTCTTCGCGAGGAGAGGAAGAAACACCCAGAGCACCTGGCCGATAACGAGAATCCAAATCAGCATTCGACCGGGACCAGCGAACAATCGCAGCGCTGGAATCCAATCGGCGATCCACGGCAAATATGGAAGCACCAACAGCGAGAGGGCGAAGAGCGGCAGCAGCGCGTCAGTTGCGGGTTCCCAGAACGCTCGGCTGGTGCGAACAAGTGAAGCCATGCCGGCTGCGATCAGCAAGGCGAGGGCGACGAATCCCATCAGTTCCGCAAGCGACGGCAGCATCGCGACGCGAACTGGCGCCGCCGTCGTGCCCGCCACGTCGAACGACGCGCGGCTCAGCCAAAGCGCAACGCCGGCGATCGTCGCCGCACTGAGCGGCGCCAGGATTGGCGCAAAAAAGGGGTCGGGAGGGGTTTTCATGGACGCTCTGGAAAACCCCTCCCGACCCTTTTTCGGGTCGAACACATCGGAAGCCGACGTACAGGTTATGCCGGCCTCGACGCGATAACGCCGCGCGCTCGGAGACGCGCAGCCGTGAAATGAGGTTGTCCCATCCGCCACCTTTGATCGTCCGCAGATCGTAGCCGTCTCCAGCCGGCTGCGATGCGTGCGTCAACGTAAAGGCGCTCGCGGTCCATTCCCACACGTTGCCGGCCATATCGTGCAAGCCGAACGCATTCGGCGGAAATGATCGCAACAGGCGCGGTGAAATCGAATGGCTCGGTCTTGAGGTTGTGCCGGCCGTTCGCCTGGCCCGTGAACTCGTCACCCCACGGGAACAGTTTCCCATCGAGCCCTCCGCGGGCCGCATGCTCCCATTCCGCTTCGGTCGGTAGTCGGCCGCCGGCCCACTCACAGTATGACGTCGCTTCGTCCCATGTGACGTTGACGACCGGGTGCGTGCCGTCGGCGTACCACTCGGGCTGCCGCGGCATTTTCCGCGGAAGCTGCGGCCACGAACGCGCGGAAATCGTCCCCGGACACTTCACGATCGAGCATCTCGAACGGTTGTGCGAATGTGCTGCGCACGCGCGGATTCTCCGCTTCATCGCACCGGTCATCGCCGGGAACGCAGCCCATCCACGATTGCCCAGCGGGAATCGTTCGCCACACTAAGCGAGCAGCCGGCTGAGGAATCGCCGCCGGAGACATCGTCGCGGCAACGCCGCCACGAGCGTGGATGTTGTTGTTGAACACCGCCTCGATCTGCGTAGGCTGTTCTGCCTTGAACTTCAACGGCGCGGTTCCTGGAATGAGGCGCCCGTTGACGTGCCAGCCGGTAAAACCCCGCCGATGCTCGGCGGGCAACATCTGCGGTCAGTTCGATGTCGGGGAAATACAGCCCCTCATATCCGCTCTTTACTCGTTCGCCTTCAATCACGACATCGATGTTGGCTGGCGCGGCTACGGTGACCCGCTGGCTCGGCGCAGTGTTCAGCCATTGCTCGCTTGTAAGCCTGAAAAAATCGCGGCGCCGTTCGAGAAACTGCCGCAGGCGGGGGAGGTAGTCAAGCCTGCGCACTTGCAGCTGCGTCGCGGTGGTCAAGTAGTATTCGTACCGTTCCATCAGAAATGCTTGAGTAAGCTGATGGTTCAGCGCCTTCTGCACGACGCGCTTGAGATAGTCGCGGTACTGCGGATCCTCGGCGATGAGCTGCGACAGGATCACCGAGCGCGGTTCCGCGGGATTGCGACCGCGGCGTCCTTCGGCGACACGCTCCAGCAGGTACTGATAGCTGTCGAGATTCCAGTCGCGGAAGCTCTGATCCATGTCCCAGTTCACCCAGAACCAGCCGCCGGTGTCTTCGTCCGGTCGAGAAACTGTCCGGGGCCCTGATACGCGTCTCTCGTCGCCGTAAACGCCACGGCGACGAACCAGCGCGTCAGATTGTCGATGTTCACCTGCTGCGACACGTTCGCCATGGTGAGCGGGCGAGTCGTCCGCACCCATTCCCAGAGTGTGTTCATCTCATCCTGGCTGAGCAGGATGTCGTCGTAGCCCCAATGCGCCGCGAAGTACCGCTCGTCGAACCGCTCGGTCAGGACGAACGGCCCGTAGTACTCGCCGTTCAAGAAGAACCGCACGGGCTTCGTCTCCGGCGCGATCGCACCGATCGCACGCGCGATGTCGTAGGCGAGCGGGTTCGCGAAATGCCAGTCGATTTTCCCATACGCGCCGCACGTCGTCGTGCACGACGATGCGGCGCACGGGCTGCGCGGCCGGGCTGAAGAACACGCCTGGCGGGACCTCGCGCGGACCGTATTTGCGCCGGAAATACAGCCTGAATCCAGGGCGCGGCGCCGTGATGCGGCTTCCTCCGCCATGGATGCGCACGCCGACGCCCGACGCGAAGATCAGCCTGCCGTCCTCGAAGTACGACACGCTGCCTTCGCGCTCCCACTCCTCGCCGTGCTCTCGTTTGTTGGGGAGCAGTCCCTTCGCCGGATCGTTGAGGTCGGCATCGTCGAGCGTAAGCGACAGCACGGGCACCCCGCTCGCCACTTCGGTGACAGGCACTGCGCGCGAGCTCGGCAGCGCTTCAGGACTCCACTGAACGGCGAATCGCCAGACCGGAAAGAGATCGGCCGATTCCAGCTTCAGCGTCCCGACGCAAATCGCCGCGGTCGCGACGATGAGCAGCCACGAAGGGATGCGCCGTCCCGAGGGCATTTACAATGCGCCTGGTCTGTTGAAGAAGACGTTGTAGGTGGAGGGGCCGGCGGCCGCGTTCAGCTCTGCCTGCAGTCCCGTCAACGCATTGTCCGAGATGCCCTGGAAGTTGTAGGACACGACGGTCTCGCGATCCGTTTGCGAGACGCTCTCGAGCCTGGCTTTCGGCAGCCGCTTGCGCAGCAGCGCAGTGATTGCGGCGGGATCTGCGGGTTTGCCGTTCGTCGGCAGCGAGATGACGATTGTGCCGTCGGACTCCGCGCCGGTGAATCGGCGTGTGAGCGCCTGTCCGAACAGCGCCGCGAGCGCCACGATGAAGATGATGCCGACGAATGAGAGCTTGAACGTCGCCACGGCAATCGACGTGGCGATGACGAGCATGATGAAACCGATCTCCTCGGGCTCCTTGATAGGCGTGCGGAAGCGGACGATCGACAATGCGCCGAGCAGGCCGAGCGAGAGCGGCAGCGAGAACTGGATCGTGACGAAAATTGCCGTGATCGAGATGCCGAGCAGCGGAAAGGCGCGATGCACCTGGCTGCCGGTCGCGCGGTTCGAGTAGAAGTGCACGTAAAGATACGCGATGAACATCGACGACAGCAGCGACACCGCCATCAGCATCAGGAAGGCAAGCGGCGTGACCTGAGGGCCCGTTCCCTGCGTGAGCGCTCCGAATAAATTGTCCAGCTGCTGCTGCATTGTTTAGTCACTTCCGCTTGAAGGCGGACACTACCGAGTGCGTCCTATAAAGGGCTTCGCGTCATGTGCGCATGGACGACCAGAAATTTCGAGAACGAGCGCTTGTGCAGGCCCAGCGCCAGAAGCGGGCGAAGCGCGGCGGGCAGTTCGTCGCCGCGGCCCTTCACTTCGAGCACAGCGGTCGCCAATGGCGATCGATCAGGGGCGGAGAGAAACCGCGGATTCGCCGCCGAAGCCGGAAATATCGGCATCGAGGCTCACGCGCGAATCGGTGAGCGGCTCGATGAACCGATCGCGGCGATAACGAATCAGCATCATCGGCTGCCACGACCCTTGATGGAGAACGCCCTGTTCCCGCAACAGCAGCGGGAAGCTCAGCAGCCGCGGATCCTGGAGATCCCAACCCGCGATCTCGTCGGCGGGATACGGAAGCCGCGCGCGCACTTTCGAGCGCCGAGTGCCCATGCGGAACTTGGCTTCGACGAACGCCGGTCCTGAGACGCGCCCGTCGAGATCCGAATACCAGCGCACGCGGATCTTTCGCTTGAGATAGTCGCTGTTGATTTTCTCGCCGAGCGAGACCAACGCCGGCGTGTCGTAATAGATCGTCCAGACGACCGCGGCCGGAAACTCCGGATCGCGGCGGCAGAGCACTTTCGAGCCGGCGGCGCGCGAGGTGCGCGAGTCCGGCAGGCAGAGTGAATTTGAGCTCGCGCTCACCCGCGCTGGGCGCCGGCCGAGCGGCGACATCTCGTGTCGCGTCAGGACTAAGCATTAGTGCGTCGTGTCCGTCTCGTCGAAGCTCGCCTCTCGAGCGAGCGAAGGCGGAAGCCGGACTTGACGTCGGCAGTATAGCAAGTTCACGGGGTGAAAATGATGTCGCGGGTCTGGACGCCAAGCATGCGCGCCGTCCCCGCGCGGCCGCCAGGGAGGATCGGCATTGACGTGCACCCAGTGCGCGGCAGGCATTTCGCGGAGGCGGCAGCACGTACTTGATCGGGACCCACGACTGATCGCCGAGCGTCACCTTGCCGAGCACCTGATCGCCGGCAGAGACCGTGACGGTTTGCGGCTTCGGCGCAATCGATCGGATTTTCATTTCGAACGAGCGCGTGCCCGCCGGCACGTGAAAAAAGACGTGCGGCATGCTCCAGCGATATTCGAGACCCGATCGGCTTCGATGCACCTCATACAAACCGCGCGTGCGCGCATGCCTCGCCAGCCGTCGGGCTCGTAAATGCGTGTCGATCAGCGTCCAGTTGTTTCCATCGAGCACACGGCCGTTGATCTCCACGATGTCGAGAGTGTCGAAAGTAATTCTGCCCCCAGTCGTCGCGCTCCCAGTCGTAGAACGCCCATGGGCGCACGCGCGGACGCATTCTCAGAAAGCTTCAGCGCCGGTTCGCCCGGGAGATCCTGCGCGACGCCAACCCCGTCCAGGATGGTCGCGGGTATGTCGGTGATGGTGGTCGGCGCATGTGAAGTGCGAACCGGACCGTCGCTGTTCAGAGGCTTCACGACCAGCAGCGCCATCGCGTTGCCGGCGATCCTCGCAACCGCTCCCATGGGCGTCTGCCGATTGTTCACGAACTGCGGTGGAGGCAACCCGATGCCGTGGTCGGACGAGATGACGACGAGCGTGTTGTCGTACACGCCAATGTCCTTCAGCCGATCGAGAATCTCGGCGACCCGCTTCACGGCGCATCGCGCCTGTTCTTTGTATGCCGCGCGCGTCGCTCGCACCACACCGATGAACTCGCAATTGCCGTTCACGACCACCGGCCGGTGCGGAATGCCGACGTGGATGTATTTGGAGACCGGTTCGTCGGTGGCGGGTCTCAGGCGCTTCGCAAACTCGATCGAGCACGACCGCGCCGTTGACCGAGTGGTGCTGCCGCGTGCTCGTATCTCCTGGCCCGAAGCATCGCTTGAAGCCGCCACGATTCGTTGTTGTGAATGGCAGGCCGCAGTATGTGCGGCGCGTGCCTGAAGAGCGACAAATCGGCAAGCTGCCATGCGGTGAACTGTACGTACTCGTCGTAGCTCACATACGGCCGCTGCAGACGAAAGTAGTTCGTCGCCGATTCGCTGCCGTGATACATGCCGCGACGCAGCATCGACGCGATAGCCGTTCGCCCGAAGAGACTTGAAGATCGATGCCTCCTTCAGGATGTCGCGCATGTACCGCTGCAACGGCCGATCGTTGCGATAGACCTTTCCAGTGAGCATTGCCGGTATGCTGGCGATCGTCGTCGGGAACGCGCCTGTGTGATTCGCGAAGAACACGGCGCCGGACAGGCTGCGGTCGAGCAGCGGCCGCTCTTCGGCAAGGATTTCGCCGAACACATCCGACTGGAACGCATCGAGCACGATGTGGATCACGTTGCGCGTCCGGGACAGCTCGAACATCGACTCGGCCGGCCCCTGCCATCGCGCGGTTGTCGAGGAATCTGCGCTGACAACTGAGGTGATGAGCGCGGCCGCCTGCAGGGCGACGAGCACACCGCTGGCGAACGGCGCGATACGGACGACGTATTTCGCGGCAGCGACGCCAGCACCGGGACGCGCAATCCACAGCGCGATTTCGTAGGGATTGCGCCACGACTCGATGGTCCAGTCGATCGGCACGCCTGTAAACGCTCCGTAGTCGGCGACGAGAAGGTTGCCTTGTATCCAGATGACGAGGCCGACGCCGAAGAGCAGGACCACGTACGCGCGAAACAATTTCTCGCGGGAGGACGATGCCGACCGCGATCAGCGCGAGCGTCGATCCCGGCGCCGGCCAGCAGCAACGGGCGAACGAGCACCCAGAAGGGCGCGCTGAACTCGGCTTCGTTCCCGGAAAAGATTGTGTACGGGCCGAACAGGCAGAGCGGAAGGACGACGAGCAGGGCAGGAGCGACGACATCTTTCAGCCGGCTCCGCCAGCGATCGCTCATCATCGCGTGCGTCTCATGGTTGAGAAACGAAATGACGTGGTCGACTTGTCGCTGCCATAGCGCCGCACGATTTCGTCCCTGAACGCTTCGGCGATCCGCGTCTGGCCTTCGATGGTCGGGTGGAGGCCGTCAGCGCCGATCAGTTCCGGATTTGCATCGAACATCGCAAACAAATCAACGGGAAGCCCCAGATTGTACTGCAGCCGCGAGCGGCAAAGATCTGCGTATTCAACGCCTGAATCTTCGACAGCGTCGTCCCCGGTTGGTATTGCCTCCACGTCGGCAGCACCGGCATGACCGTCGCGATGATCACATCAACTCCACGGCTCTGAGCCTCGGTGATCATGGTTCGCAATGCAGTCACCTGTGTCGCTGTGGAGGCGCCGAGGTTGTTTATCCCTTCCAGCAGCAGCAGAACCTCAGGGTTGTCCGCCTCGAGTACTTGAGGAAGACGCCGGGCTCCTCCCCGCGTATCTTCGCCACCGGCACCCTCATTCACGACGACGATCGATTGTGATGGATACCGTTCGAGCAGCATCTGCTCGAGCTTGAACGGGTACGTGTCCGGCGGGCCGAGCATGATCAGGCGGCGCCAGCGACACGGCGCCTTCCGTAATGCTGTCGCCGAACGCCATGAACTCTCGTCTTCGCAATCGTCCGAGATGCACGAACCGTGACGCCGAATCCACACGACGCCTCGCGCCATGTCGGCATCGGTCGCCGTGCAGCGGACGGCCGTTTCGCCGATCGCGAAAATGCTGCTCGAGCCCGGGTCGCACTGAACGCTGTACGGCTCACGCCCGCCCGTGGGGGTCGGCGCATCGAAATGGACATCGGTCCCTTGCGGCGTCGTCGCCTCGCGGACCATGGCTGTCGGGCACGACAGCTGCGAGCTGCGGACCCGGCGGCGGCGGGTCCGGCTGAATAGGGGTTTTTCCACCGCAGGCTGCGGCGGTGGCTAGCACCGCGATGAGAAACGTGGTATTCGAGAGAAGGCGCATGAAATACGCAGCTGTCCTTACTTATCGGCTCTTGATCGCCAACTCGAGCGTTACCACGCCCTAGCGCTCAAGGCGCGAAGGCGGGCCTGCCGCCACGTGCGGGCCAGGTGCGCGCCGACGGTCGCGCCGTCGCCGACGCAGCCGGTCCCTTCAACGCGCTCGGCGCCACGTTGTTCTGGGGCGCGTGGGCCTACAAGTTCGACCGTCCCACGGCTCGAACGCAATCTCGAGGTCTTGAGCGCCGCCGGCATCGACTATGTTCGCGTTCTTGGATCGGTCGGCGGCGCCAGTTGGGAAGACAGGCAGACCGATCCGCGGTGGACCGATTATGACGCGATTATCGCCGGGATGACAGACCTGGCCTACGACCGGTACGGCATGCGCGTGCAGTGGACGCTCTTCGGCGGCGCGCCGTTCACGCCCAGCGGGCCGGCACGCGAAGCGCTCGTCGATCGATTTGCGTCGATGGCGCAGGGCCGCGAGCACAAGGTCTTTGCGTTCGAGATCGCCAACGAGGCATGGCAGAACGGGTTTGCCGGCCCCGAGGGCCTCGCAGAGCTGCGGCGCCTCGGCCAGCGGCTGAACGACAAGACGACCGTGCTCGTCGCACTCAGCTCTCCGGCGAGTGGAGCCGCGTGCGCGACTTACGCCGGCGTCTGGCGCCGACGCGATGACGCTGCACTACGAGCGCGGATTCGGCGACGAAGGTCCACTCGCAGCCGTTGCGGCGGCCGTGGACGTTTCCCGCCGCCTACGACCGCGCGTGCAAGGGCCAGCTTCCACCGATCGTTCTCAACAACGAACCGATCGGGCCTGAGAGCTCCGTGCGGCAAGACGACTCGCCGTCGCGAATTGCGGCCGGCTACGTCATGACGTTTCTCGCGGGCAATGCGGGCTACGTGCTGCATGTCGGGCCCGGGCATTCGCGGGGGAGGGGCGGCCGACGTCTCATCGGAGCTTCGCCGCCACGCGCATTTCGACGAGCTGCCGTCGTTCAAGCCCATCGCTGCCGCTCTGAGTGCGGCCAAACAGTACCTGCCGCCCGGCCTCGCGAACTGGACGCGCCATGCGCCAAACGCAGCCACGGCCCCGATACGTGGATTCGATCGGCCTGTACACCGCCGCGTCCGGAAGGACGGTTCGTCGCGCTCGCGGTGGGCATCCAAAAGCCGGTCGCGTTCGGGCGCACGTTGCCGCCGCAATCGAAATCAGAGAGCTGGCGACGGGAAAGATTGTCAAAAGCCTGAAGGTCGCGCCAGGCGACGACATCGAGCTCGGCGGCTACGAAGAGCTCGTCATCATTGGGCGTGGTACATGATGCGCGTCCCTGAGCCGAGCGGCTCGCGCTTCGCAATGCGGAACCGCGCCGCGAGCTCGCGCTCGAACACGTCCTCGTTGTAGTCGGCGTAGTGATCTTCCTTGTTCCGCAGCAGCGTGACGACCATCGGATCTTTGCGCGTCACGAACTCGATCACCAGATCTCCGCCAAGGTCCCGCAGCCACTGGACGAACTCGGCCATCGGGATGTTGCCGCCGATGACGACGTGATGGATCAGCGCGAGCGCGAGCACGAGGTCCGGACGGCCGCGCTCGTCGATGCGCTTGCGTTCCATGTTCCGCCAGCCGAGATTCGGCGACGGATCAGTCACGTTGACGATGAGCGGAAGGATGTTCGCCACGCGCTCGGATTTGAGCGCCTGATAGAGCTTGTCGATCGCCAGGTAGTCGGCATCCATGGCGACGACGTACTTCGCGCGCTCGGCCGACAATCCGTGAAAACACGCCGACGTTGCAGCCGATGTCCCACGCCAGGTCCCAGTCGCGCGCGCCGCGCGACCTCGCGCACGAAATCGCGCTTCTGCGCCGCATCCGACGCCTCGTAGTGGCCGCACTTCAGGTAGTCGGACCATGTCGACTGCTTCGGCTTCCACTGCAGTCCGGCGACAAGCGCGCGAAGGCGCTCGGCGTTCGCCTTGATGATGCGCTTGTCGAATCCCGCCTTGCTCAGATCCTTGCGCACGTCGCGCGTCGTCGCGTTGTAGGCCTTCTGCGCCTTCGCCTGAAGGTACACGTGCGCGAGCACCCCGCCGCGCAGGTAATCGCGCGCGCTCAGCAGATTCAGGCACACCTCGGCGTCCATGCCGTCGATATTGCCGCGCATCCACGGCTGGAACGGCACGTCGCGGTAGGCCTGCAGGAGAAGAGGGTAGAGGAACATCTGGCAGAACTGCCGATAGCCCACCCATGGCTCGCCCTCGGCACGCTTGTAGAACGACGCGACGTCGACGAACACCGGCGACGCGCCCTTCCACTGGAGGTTGTAGGCCGAGGCGTCCTTCAGGCCGATGCCTTCATCCAGCCCCGCGAGCACGAGGTCGAGCTGCAGCAGCGCCGCGTCCCGGAGCATCTCGAACGACCATTCGTACGGGTACGACACGAACGGCAGCCGCTCGTGCTCGAGCACCGCCAGCCCACTGCTGATCGCCCACCTTCGCGCTGCGCGCTTCGGCGGGCAAGGATGACCAATCGCGCTGTTGTGTCGGGACGATGGCGCCGGTGCCCGAGAGGCGCGTGAAAAAGCTGGTGGCCGACAGCGCCTGCCATTCCTGCGAGCGCGGTCTCGTTCAGGCCGCGAAAGATTTTTCCGTCGTGATAGAAAACCCTGGCCGTTCGATCCCGGAACGATCCGGGCTCGAGCGCAATCTCACTCATTCGGCTTCGTCTGCTTCGCTTTCGAGGAGCGGAAGATGTCTTTGAATCGCTCCCACCCGAGCTTCATGATGACCGCGGCGCCCGGCGACGCCGCCGAGCAGCAGCTGGACGAGCATGCTGCCGCTGCCGGGATCGAGGTAGGCGTCGACCCGCGCTTCCGCCGCGAGCACGAGCAACAGGCATATGGCGATTGGGACGAGCCTCTTCATCTGTGTCTCCATCAATTGGTCGACTCAAGGTTAATACGCTCGAGCACGAGTTTCACGCCTTTTTGCACGAACAAGCGGTACTCGAGATTCGTCGTCGGTTGCTTCCAACGCGAACGTCAGCTCCGCCAGAGTCTTGTCGCCGGAAGAAAACTCTCCGTTGAACACGGCGCGCCTGGCGATCAAGCGCTCTCCGTCGGTCCAGGCCTCAACGACGCCCAACGGTGCGCCTGGTGCCGGCCTGTGTCGTGCCGAGCCAGCGGGCCTTGAAACGACCGGCCTTCAGGGGAATGTTCGGGCCCATCTGCAGGTAGCCCTCGCGCGCGCCCGAGGCAATCAGCGTGCCCTCGCCGCGTGTATTGCGTACGCCGACGTCCGTGGCAAACCGCTCGTTGTCGGCCGCCACGGATACCGACACCGGGCGCTGCGCGGTCACGAGCTCGTGGATCCGGCGGTAGCGGCCGAAATTCAGATCCCAGATGTCTTGCGCCCGGGCGCGACGTGAAAAGCAGGCCCGGCGGTCACGTTCAGGAGCTTGTCGTAGTAGTCGTGCAGGAGCGGATCGACCAGGAGATTCCGCCCCTCGCGGCGCGATTCAAAGTAGCCGTTCGGAAGCTCGCGAAAGAAATGGCCGGCGTAGAACTCGAAATACAGGCTTTCCGAAACAGGCAATCGTGCGAGCAGCGGATCGGACAGGGCATTGCGATCGATGACGTACTTCGTCGGTCCTGCGACGAACCCGAAAAACCCGATGCTGCCCTGCACCGAGACTTTCTCCGGGCTGTTGCGGAAGCTGATGCCTTCGCGGTACCACAGATGATCGGGAAGCGCCCGAAACGGCGCGTAGAACAACACGTTGGAAATCTGGTGGTAATGACCGCGCTCGTCCTTGATGCCGTTCTGCAGTCTCCACGCCCATGCGCCGTCAGGATAGTTGGCGCGCGTCTTCACCGGGGCGAGCGGAGCAATGACGTTGTAGGCGACGAGAGCGGCACCCAGCGCCGCGCCCATCTCGCGGCGATGCACCATACGGACGAGCACGATGGCGCAGACCAGCAGCGGCATCGCGAAAAAGCGCCCGCTCATGAAGTCGCCACCCACCGAGATCGTGTACAGCACGTACAGCAGCGCAGATGCGGCGGCGGCGATCTCCGGCAGCCGGCGCGCGCGCACGGCAACCGCACGCTGTGAGCCCGATCAGGCCGAGCGTGAACGGATCGAAATTGATGCTGTTCGCAACGTAGGCAAGGCCCTGCCGAAGCTGCAGACTTCGTGGAATACCGGTTGCCACCTTCGCGTAGTAGGTGTTCGGAAACGGGAATCCGTAATAGACGTACGAGAACACCAGCCACAACGCCACCGGCGCCAGCGCAATCGCGAAGTACGCGGCCAGCCGCGCTCGGTGCACGGGCCAGCCGATCCACGCGAGATACACCAGCGGTCCGAGATACAGCAGAATCGAGTCGCTGCGATTGAGAAACGCCAGCGACGCGATGCCACCAAAGGCGATCACATCGAATGCAGAGACGGTCGCGGCAATCCCGGACGCGCTGAGAAATCTGCAGTAGAACACGCAGAGCAGAAGAAAGCTCAACGGATACTCGAGGCCGGACGACGTGTAGTCGACGAAGCCCTTCGAGCTCAGAAGCACGCCGAGGAACAGCGCACGTTGCCAGAGGCTGCTCAGAGATCTGAAGACAACCGCAAGCGCCAGCACGCACAACGCGTAGGAGACGGCGAGCGTGGTGTAGAACAGGTCCGATGTCACCGCGTAGGCGGCGCTGAGCAGCAGCATCCACAGTGGGTGCGTGTACGCCTGCACGCGCTCATCAGGGTTGAATCTGAGCCCGTACCCGTTGACGAAATTATCGATGACCCTGAAGGTGATGTACGCGTCGTCACCAATCCATGCGTTTGCGAGAAATACGTAGGTGAAGATCACAAGACAAACGCCCGTGATCAGCGTGGACTCGGTGGGATCGGAAGCGGGTGTGATGTGCTCCATCTGCGATGAAGCACGAGGAGACCGGAGTGAAAATGTCGATGACGCGGAAGATGCCACTAGTGCTCAGTGTTGCGGGGCATAAGTTTGGAATCGGTCAGAGGACCGGCCAATATATTATCATTATTCGAGTGCTTTGCCGCCGGAGCGATCGTCATAACACCTGCCAGAAACCGATGCGATCTCGTGATCCGCACACACGGAAGAGTGATTGTGTCGCGCGTTCGCGGCGCACAAAGACGAGCTAGAAGAGATGATGCGTATGCCACCTCTTCAGCTCGCCGTTTACGTCTGTGCCGCCATTTTCACCGTCGTCACCTCCGTGAACTTTGCGGCGTTTACTGCTGACGACGCCTACATCGTCGCCAGGTACGCCGTGAACGCGCGCGACACGGGCGCATGGGTGTTCAATCCCGGCGAGCACATCAGCGCCATGACGTCGCCGCTCCACGGACTGATGCTGGTGGCCCTCTCGCTAGTCAGGTCCGATCCGTTGCCCTTGTATAAGGCGATTGCAGCGATCTCGGTTGCGATATCGTTCGGGCTACTCCTGGTGAGCTATGGACTCGAGCGCCGCGAGGCCATGCCGCTGGCGGCAGTGCTGGTGGCGCCCGGCTTGATTCTGTGGACGTTCGCAGGGCTCGAGACACCGCTGCTCGCAACGATCATCACGGCAATGGCCACGGTCTATTCGAGGAGGAAACCCGGGGAGGGCAAATCCCTCGTGGCCATCGCCGGCATGACTGGGGCTGCGGTTCTGACGCGGTATGACGCGGTGCTGTTTGCGGGCCCTGTGTTTCTGGCCGCTCTCGTGGAGCCTGGCTGGTCCGGCCGCCAAAGGCTTGTTGCAGCGATCGTCGCCGCGGTTCCGCCGGCGCTGTGGGTTGCGTATGCATGGCTGCAGTTCGACGCCGTGCTGCCGACGTCGTTCTACATCAAAACGCCGACTGCGGCTCTCGACGTTGTTACCGTCAACATTCGGTACATGACCGAGCACATGGTTATCGCCGGCATCGGCGTGATGGCCGTATACACCGTGGCCTCCGCGGCTGCGGGAGGACGGCTGGGCGAAACCGTGATGGACGAATTTCGCGCGCGGTGGGGACTCCATGCCGGCCTATTGGCAATACTCATCTACGGCGCGAGTATGGCTACCGTGCACATGATGTTTGCCTTCCGCCATTTCACTCCCGTATCTTGCCGCGACCGCACTGGCGTTGGCGCACATGGCTCGGCGGGGCGGCAATCAGAAGTCGTCGCAGTCACCGTCGCGCAATACTTACGCGGCGGTCCTGGCCGCATTTCTCATCCTCGCTGGTTCATGCTGCTCAAGGGGATGCGTTGTATCGCCGATCGCTACAGGGTCTCGGCACCTTTGGGGAATATGGCGAAGAGGGCGCGGCCGGATATGCGCGCAACTTCATTCCGGCTATGGAAAGGAACGCGGCAGACATAAAGGCGCACTGGTCGCGGCTCCGACAGGGGCGACCGCCGCGGATATGGACCTTTGCGGCTGGCATCCTTCCGTATACGTACCGCGAGGCGTACATCATGGAGCAGCTCGTCTCATTCCGCCACAACTGCCCGCCCGCGCAGGACGGCACGGGGCCCGACGCACGCGTGTGGAGGGCGCATGCGGACTACATCCACGCATTCACACGTCACGGGAGTCTGCCTCGGCTCCTGGCGCCGGTCCAGAGGCGGCAGGTGAGATTGATCTCCGAACAGCCGATTCATTTCAATGGACGCGATGAGAAGCTTCTCGTGTACTACAATCCCGCACCTTTCCCGAACGCGCTGCCACCGCGGGTCGATGACTCCTGCATAGACGTGCGCGGGGAAGGACACTGACGGCTCTATGTTTCTCGACGCCCATACGCTGAAAGAGGAGGCGCTCGAAGCCGACGTCTGCATTGCCGGCGGTGGAGCGGCCGGCATGACGCTGGCGCTGGACCTGCGCGCATCGGGCCTGTCGGTCATCCTTCTCGAAAGCGGAGGGTTTCGACGCGAAGCGCAGACCCAGCGTCTCTCCGACGGCCGCATGATCGGGATCAACACGTGGAACATGCGCTCGATGCGCATCCGCGCGCTGGGCGGGACCACGGGGCACTGGGAGGGATGGTGCCGGCCGTTGATGCCCCTGGACTTCGAGCGTCGAGACTACGTACCGAACAGCGGTTGGCCGATTCGCTATACCGATCTCCTGCCGTGGTATGCCCGCGCGTGCGAGACGCTCGAGATCGGCGCGTTCCAGTGGGACGCCGAAGCACGCGCCAAAGCCACGGGTACGGCTCTGCTGCCGACGGGCGCCGCGATCGAACATCGCTACTACCAGTTCAGCCCGCCGACCCGCTTTGCCCGTGTGTATGGCGGGGCTCTCGAGAAGGCCGAGAACGTTCGCGTGATTGCGCACGCCAACGTCGCCGACATTCGGCTCGATGAGAGCCGCGGACAGGTCGAGTCCTTCACGTGCCGCACGCTCGCCAAGACAGAGTTCCACGTGCGCGCCAACCGGTACGTGCTCGCGCTTGGCGGGATCGAAAACCCACGCGTGCTTCTCGCGGCGCGATCGCAGCAGCCGGAAGGCGTCGCGAATGCCCACGACGTCGTCGGGCGGTATTTCATGGAGCACCCTCACTATTACGGATCGGTCGGCCTCGTGCATTTGCCGGAATTGGATCGCAGGTTCTACGCACGGATGCCGTCGGACTTGAAACGCGCGAATGGCACGCCCGTGCGCGTCATGGGGGCATTTGGTCTGGCGGCAGATGTCGCGCACCGTGAACGCCTGCTCAACTTTTCAGCGGCATTCCATGCAACCAAGGAGGACGCCGAAACGAGTGCGCCTGCCATCGGAAAATGTCCAGGCGCTATTGACGCGGGGAAGGGGCGCGTACCAGGCGGCGCAGTTGACGATCCGGACAGAGCAGTCGCCTCTTGCGGAGAGCCGCGTCTCGCTCGCCGACGAAGTCGACCCGCTGGGGATGCCGCGAGCAGCGCTCGACTGGCGGATCGCCCCCGAAGACGACGTTCAGCTGCACCGCGCGCTCGTGCTTCTCGGGCGCGAGCTGGGAGCCTCGGGTATTGCGCGCGCCTGGATACCCGGCGATTCGTCCCGGTTCGCGTGGCGTCCTTCGCCGGGCGGCCACCACCTTGGGACGACGCGGATGGGTACCGACCCCGCGACGAGCGTCGTCGATGCCAATTGCCGAACGCATCAGGTCGAGAATCTGTACATCGCAGGTTCTTCGGTGTTTCCAACCGGAGGAGAGGCGAACCCGACCCTGACGATCGTCGCGCTCGCCCACCGATTGGCCGACACGCTGAAGGGGACGGCATGAAGGCGCACCCCCGTCGCGAGTTCCTGCTGCGTGTGCTGGCCGCGTGCGGTACGCCGTTTGTGGCTCCTGTTGAGTCAGCGAGAGCCGCTCAGACGCCGCCGGCGGAACCTGCAGACCAATATAAACTCTCGGGCCGCGGCGAGCTACTTCGGCACAGCCATCAGCGCGGCGCGGGCGATTGGAGAAGCCTATCTGCGCCAACTCGAGGTCGAGCCGACCCGAGCGTCCATCCTCGAGCACACTGCCGGGGCGCTGCAGATCATCGCAACCGCGCGCACTCAAAAGGCAGCCCTGACCGAGCTCGTCAGCGCAGTTCGCCGCGATTTTCAGGAAGGCCGTATCCTCCAGCTCGAAGGGTGGGTGGTGTCCCGCACTGAGGTCGAGCTCTGCGCGCTGACGCTGTTACCTGCAGCTATCTAGGCGGCTTTCCGAGAATGTTCGAGTTCCACGTATAATTCAGTAAAGCATGCGCTTACGGCAATTCAAGGTGTGCCTGATTTGAGGTTACGCCACGCGCCCGGCTGGGCCGCCACGGCCCTTATTGCTGTTCTCGCCACCCGCTGTTCTCCAACCGAACCTGGGCCTGTTGTTGAGTTGGCAATCACATCGGTGGCACCGAGCGCAGGGCCTGCCAGCGGAGGAACTGAGCTCACGATACGGGGCGCCGCCTTCGCAACCGGCGCCACCATATCCGTAGGCGGCCGACCCGCTACCGAGGTGACGGTGCGCGGTGCGGACACTATTGACTGCCAAGACGCCTGCCAGTACCGTCGCCGGGCCAGTGGACGTTGTCGTCACGCAGAGTGGCCGCACTGCCACGCTTACCGGCGGATTCAGGTACGAGCCCGCAGGTCCGAACACCGCACCGGTCATCAGATCAATCACCGCGCAGGGGAGGCGCCTCGAGGCAACCCCCGACGTTTGCTGACTACGGCGAGACTATTCAAATTACGCTCGTCGTCGAGGACGCGGAGTCGCCGGCGGCGCAGCTTGCATATCAATGGCAGCAGGCTTGTGGCGGAACGTTCATCGGAACCGGCCCGCAGGTCGATTGGACCGCGCCGGCCGGCGGCGACGCTGCCGTCAACGTGCACCATCCAGGTGACGGTTACGGACGGACCGCACGTGCTTACGAGGTCTATCGCAGTTCGACTGCACAACTCCGTTGTGGAAGTCGGAGCCCTCGCGATGGAGTTCCTGGAGGAGTTCGCCAATTCGACGATTCCGGCTGCGACGACGGTCCGCAACTTCTCGAATTCGTGCGCCGGTAAGGCGGCGGAGTTGAAGGACGTGACCAACAATCGAGCGACCCGCCTCATCAACTCGCACATTTACGGGCCGACGGCGGTAACTGTGCACTTTGGCGGTGTCTGCCGAATCAAAGACCGCGGATGCATGCGCTGATCACATCCGTTGAGTGGCAATCGACAGTGCTGTCACCACCGGCCACCACCAGCCCGGCAGGAAATCGCAAAGGGTACCAGCACCATCTCAGGTGTCTACAGAGACTCTCGGTGGTGGCTGTGCGAGAGCAGCTTCGATGGAGCATCGAGCCTGGGTCTTCACTTCATGTACTGATGGCCGACACTTTCTATCGATGGTTTTCTGAACGAAAACTTACTGGCGCCGGTGCGTCGCGGCGCAAGCGCATCGAGGAATCGCGCCTCGGCCTGCTGATGAAGTACACGCGGCCGCCTGGCGACATGCTCGAGATTGGTCCGGGCCATGGCAGTCTCGCGAGAGCCGCGGTTGCCGCAGGCTGGCGCTATTACGGCGTCGAAGCGAGCCGCGTGCTGGCCGATCAGCTGACGCGAGAAGGGCTCGACATCATCCATGCGTGGACGCCGCCGATTCCCGCAGTCGACGGGAGCGCAGATGTCGTGTACGCCGATCAGGTGCTGGAGCACATGTCGGGCATCGACGCCGCGCGCGAGTTCGTGGCCGAAGCGCGCCGCATCCTTCGCTCCAAAGGGGTGCTGTTTGTCGTCGTCCCCGACTACCTGAAGGAGCGCCAGTTCTTCTGGGACATCGACTACACCCACAACTTCATCACGACCGAGCGGCGCGTCCGGCAGCTGCTCTACGACGGCGGGTTCGACATTACGCGCGTCGTGCGGAGCATCGGCGCCGCGACCGGTCCCGCGCGCGATGCGCTGGCCGCAGGCGCGATCCTGGCCAACCTTCCGGGGCTGGACGCCCTGTCGCGGTATACGGGCACAGAGGACGTACTCTTCCGCGTGCGCAAGAATCTGTTCGAAACGCTGGCGTTTGTGGCGCACAAAACGGACTAAATCCTTTACCTTCTGAACGATCCAGCCTATAATCAGAGGACTGAATGGCTCAGGTTTACGCCGCCAAGTACCTCGCAAAAGCCGCTCTCAGCGCTCCCCGGGATCTGATTAACGCGTACGTTGCGACTGTGCGCCCGATCCACCCGACGGTGCTGATTTTCCATTGCACCTGGGTGTGCGACGCGCAGTGCGAGATGTGCCACAACTGGAAGCGGGCCGATCGCAAGCACGAGATGTCGCTGGCCGAGATCGACCGCGTGTTCTCCTCGGGTCTCTGGAAGAACATCGAGACGGCGAACGTGTCGGGCGGCGAGCCGACCACCCGCAACGACCTGGTCGAGTTGTGCGAGGTGATGCTGAATCGCCTGCCGCGATTGCGAAAGTTCGGGATCAACACCACCGGGCTGACGCCGCACCGCGCGATTCCGATGCTCACGAAGATCGTCGAGCTGTGCAACAAGAAAGGCGTCATCTTCAGCACGCGCGTGTCGATCGACGGCGTCGGCGACATGCACAACGACGTGCGTCACGTGAAGAACGGCTTCAACAAAGCGAACGAAACCATCCGCGCGATGCGCGAGCTGCAGAAGAAGTACAGCTTCAACTTCGGCATCTCGACGACGATCTTTTCGCAGAACCTCGATGATGCCGACAACATCCTGTCGTGGGCGCGAAACGAGAAGCTCGATATCGTGTTCAACATGGTGCGCTTCACCGACGCGATGCTCGGAAACGGAGACCTCTCCGACACGTGCAAGCCGCTCGGCCCGAAGGAAGAGCAGATGCGCCAGTTCTTTCTCGACCGCGTGCGCATCGATCCGCTGCTCGACGGGCAGAACTACATCTACCTGCACTACGCCGACATGATCGCGAACGGCTACCACCGGCTCAGCCCGTGCCCGTTCCAGACGCAGGGCATCATGCTGAACCCCGACGGGGGCATGTTCTTCTGCGAAAACAGCGACGTGGTCGGCAACGTGCTCACGGAGGATGCCGAGGAGCTGTACTTCAAGGCGAGCAGCCAGGAACATCGCGACTGGGTGAAAGAAAAGAAGTGCCCGAGTTGCCTGAGCCCATGCCAGATGAACGTTGCGGCCGTGAAGCAGGTGGCGCCGTACGTGAAGTTCCTCGTGCGCGCATCGAACGAGAAGCGGAAACACCGCGCGAAGGTGGCCGAAGCGGCAGCTGCAATGCCTACAGTCGCGGAGTGCTGGCCTTTAGGCCAGCCTTGCAGGACTGCGTGACGATTCCCTCCAAATAGATACAGCACTCCGCCCGGTAGATTCCCCACAACCGCAATCCCCAGAAAGAGCACCGACAGCGCGAAGGCCGGTGCGCTGGCGACGCCTGCGCGGCCGAAGAGCCACACGAATCCGGCCTGGGTCGTACCGATGCCGTTGATCGTGATGGGCATCAGCACGATCAGCAGAATGAGCGGCACCAGCGCGAAGTACACGCCGAGCGGCACGGCAAGCCCCAGCGCGAGTCCCAGACAGTACGTCTGCAGCACGCGCAGTACCTGAACGGCAATAGAGCAGAGCAGCACGTTCGTCATGGGCAGATGAAGGCTCGCGTACCGCTGGATCGCGGTCACGAGCCTGGTGCCGGTTTCGCGTCCACGCGGCAGGAGCGCCAGCACGCCGGCGACGGCAGCCGCCGCACGTGGGCTGAACACGACGGCAAGCGCTGCCGCGCAGGCGACCGTCAACAACGCGAGGGCTGGAAACAGCGCTCGGATGTCGATGAGATGGCGCGCGAGCATGGCGCCCGCGATCGCCACGATGAGGATCGAAACGACCCCGAGCAGGCGATCCATCAACACCGATGCGACCGCATCGACGCCGCCGACACCTTCTTTCGACAACCCGTACGCGCGCACAGCGTCCCCGCCGATGCTTGCGGGCAGAAAGGTACCGACGAACGTGCTGACGAAGAAGATCCGCATCACGGTTGCCAAGCGGCGGACGCCGGCCGGATCGAGCGGCGCCAGCAGCGTCCACCAGCGATAGGCCATCAACACGCGATCGATTGCGACGAGGGCGCACGCGAGCAGAATGAATCGCCAATCGGCGCCGCGCGCCGCCTGCCACACCGCTCGAGGATCGCTCTGCCAGAGCAGCAGGGCAGTCAATCCGACTGCGACCACGATGCGGACGCTCTGGGCGAACGGGCCCTTCAGGACGTTCCCCGCCGCAGCGGAAGCCGCTGGATAACCGCCGTGATATGTTGATGCCGCGTGTTGGCTTCCGTCTCTGTGTGTCGCCATCTTCACGGGGATTGTAGCCGTGATCATCGCAGGCCCGTGGGCGCTGGCGTACATCGCGCTCTACGTTCTCGCAACGGTACCCGGATGGCCCCTGGGCCGCGCGCTGTTCGGACGTCATCATCCGGCGGGATTCATAGCCGGCGCGCTGCTCGGTTATGGGTTGACCTGCCTCGCTTTCTGGGGCGTCCTTGCCCTCGATTCGGCATCTCCTGTCACGTTCGCGCTCGCATGGGCGGGCATCACCGTCATCACATGGACGCTCGTACGCGCCCGCCTTCGCGGCGACGCCGCTACGGCGCGGCAGGCGCTTGTCGCGTTGCCGCCGTGGGGAAAAGCGGAGGCGCGCACGTTCGTTCTTCTCCTGGCGATCGTTCCTGCCGTCTTTGTCTTTCCGTACAAGAATCTCGGCGCGCAGGACGCCCAGGGGAATCGGTTCTATCGAGCGTATTTCACCGCCGATTTCATCTGGCACACGGCATTGACGGCGGAGTTGATGAAGTACGACATGCCCCCGATCAATCCGTATCTGGGGGACCGAACCATTCAGGACTACTGGACCTACTTCCTGGTTCCCGCCGTTATCGCAGAGGAAGGACCTGCAGGGCTCAGGGACGTCGAACTGGTTCTCAAGGTCAACGCACTGTCCTCGGGCGTGCTGTTTCTCGCCGCGTTGATTCTGGCGACGTGGAGCGCGTCGCGTTCCACGGTGGGAACCGCCATCGCCGTTGTGCTCGGCGTGCTGGCCGTGAGCGCCGAAGGGCTGTACATGGCGTGGGTCCTCAACGAACGCGGCCGCTCGCTCACCTTTCTCAAGTACTACAATATCGACGCAATCACGGCATGGAGATTCAATGGGCTACGCGTGGACAGCCTGGTGCGATCCATGTGGTACAACCCGCATCATTCCATGTCCGCGGCGCTCGGGTTGCTCGCCATGCCGGTGGCCGGCGCCGCAGGAGTGGCGGCGCCGCTTGGCGCGATCGCCCTCGCCGGGCTCGCGCTGGCGCTCTGCACGACGTTCAATCCACTGATCGGCGGTCTTTTCTCGCTGGTGTATGGGGCCGTCATTCTTGCCGACTCACTGCGCTCGCGTGAGTGGCGCGCGCTCCTGCGTCACGCGATTGCGGCGACACTCGTCGTCGCTGCGGTGATGTGGTGCGTCACCAACGACATGGTCGAAGGCGCCGCGAACGTCGTGATTTATGGCTTCGGCGGCCTCGCACGCAACGCGCCGATTGCCACGATGGCTCTGTCCCTCGGCCTCCTGTTCATTCCGGCGCTGCTCGCTCTGTGGCCTCCGACAAAGCTTCCGCGGCACACGTGGCCAAGCGTCGCGGGCATGATTCTCGGCCTTCTCGTCTTCTATCTCGTCAGGATATCGAGAGACGCTGCATATATTGGATTTCGTGCCGGTCAACTTCTGCAGGTCGTGCTTCCTGGCCTCGCCGCTGTCTTTTTCGCCCGTCTCGCACAGCGGAGCCGTGCGATGGCAGCGGTCGCCGCGACGCTGCTCATTGCGATCGGCCTGCCGACCACGCTGATCGATGACTTCAACGCGCAGGATATCGGCAATCGCGAGATGGGCCCGGGGTTCAGGTGGACGATCATGTTGACCCCGGAAGAGCAGGAGGCCTACCGGTGGTTACGCACCCAGACGCCACCGAAAGCGATTGTCGAGATGGACCCGATCGCGCATGGAAGAGAAACGTGGAGCCAGCTCCCCACATTCGCCTGGCGCCGCGTGGCCGCTGCGAAGCCGATCTCGCTGATGGCGATTCCTGACTACGAAACCCGCTCGCAACTGGCGCACGCAATGTACGCAGACGCGAACCCGGAAGCGGCGGCTCGCACTGCGCGCCAACTCGGCATTGCGTACATCTTCATCGGGCCTGATGAAGAACGAGCGAACCCGCGCCAGGCGCTCGCAAAATTCGATCGGCGGCCCGATCTCTTTCGGCGGGTGTTCTCGAATTCTCGAACGAGAATCTACGAAGTCGTTCAGCGCTGATCCCCTGCGCCGTGATACTTTTCTGTCGCGTGCTTGTTCCCGTTTCGATCGTCGCCATCTGCACCGGAATCGTCGCCGTGATCATCTCCGGGCCCTGGGCGCTGGCCTACATTCCGCTCTATGTTCTTGCGACCGCTCCCGGGCTGGCCTCTCGGCCGCGCATTGTTCGGCAAGCATCCTGCCGGCTGGATCTTCGGTGCCTTGGTGGGATACGCCATCACGTGCGTGGCCTTCTGGGCCGTGCTGGCGCTGCATGTTCCGTCAGGTCTGACGTTCGTTCTCGCGTGGGCGCTCGTATCGGCTGCGTCGTGGTCCGCCTTCGCGGCTCGTCGCGCGCTTCGGCGCGGTAAACCGCTCGTCGAGCTGCCGGCCTGGAGCCCGCCAGAAGCGCGCACGCTCGTCCTGCTCCTGCTCCTGGTGCCGGCCGTGTTCGTCCTTCCGTACAAGAATCTTGGCGCGCGCGATGCCGAGGGTAACCGTTTTTACCGCGCGTATTTCACCGCCGATTTCATCTGGCACATGGCGCTGACCGCCGAGTTGACCAAATACGCCATGCCGCCGGTCAATCCGTATCTCGGCGACCGCACCGTTCAGTACTACTGGACGTACTTTCCTGGTCCCTGCAGTCATCAGTGAAGAAGGCGTCGGCGGCTTGCGCGAGATCGAAAATTCTCTCAAGGTCAACGCGCTCTGCTCCGGCGTGTTGTTCATCGCTGCGCTCGTCCTCGCAACGTGGGCCGTGTCCCTCTCTGCGGCGGGCACGGCGTTCGCGGTCGTGTTGGCCGTCGTGGCGGCGAGCGCCGAAGGACTGTACGCCTTGTGGGAGCTGGGGCCGCGAGGCGAGCCGCTCGACAAGTGTCACCGACCTGAACATCGACGCCATGAGCAGCTGGCGATTCAGCGGGCTGCGCATCGACAGCCTCGTGAGGTCCATGTGGTACAACCCGCAGCACTCCATGTCGGCAGCGCTCGGATTGCTGGCGATGCCGATCGCCGGCGCCGCAGGCGTCAGCGCGCCCATCGGGGCGATCGTTCTGGCCGGAGCAGCACTCGCATTGTCGACGACGTTCAACCCGCTCATCGGAGGGTTGTTTTCGCTCATCTACGGTGCGGTGGTGCTCGCCGACGCGATTCGCGCGCGGCAGTTGAAACCCGTCCTGCACCATGCGATTGCAGCAGGGCTCGTCGGCGTTGCCGTCGGCTGGTGCGTCGCCAACGACATGGTAGAGGGGGCTGCAGCCGTAGTGCTATACGGCTTCGGCGGCGACGCGCGCAATTCGCCAGTGGCCACGCTGATGCTGTCGCTCGGTCCGCTCATCGTGCCCGCATTGCTGGGCATGTGGCCGCCCTGGCGGCTGCCTCGGCGAGCGTGGCCGGCAGTGGCGGGCACCGTGCTCGGCTTGCTCGTGTTCTATCTGGTACGGCTGTCGGTGGAGGACTCGTACATCGGGTTTCGCGCGGGGCAGTTGATGCAGCTGGCGTTGCCTGGCCTTGCCGCCTTGTTCTTTGCGCGTCTCTGGTCCCTCGACGTCGCTCGGGGCAGGCGGCGTGGCGCGCCGCGGCCGCAACGATCGCGGTGGCGCTGATCCTCGATCGGTCTGCCGACCACGATTATCGATACGTATAACGCGCAGGACATCGGCAACCGCCGAATGGGCCCCGGCTTTCGCTGGACGATTACGCTGACGCCGGACGAGCAGGAAGCCTATCGGTGGATGCGGACCGAAACGCCGCGCGACGCGATCGTGCAGATGGATCCAATCGCCCACGGGCGCGAAACGTGGAGCCAGCTGCCCACGTTTGCCGAGCGGCGGATGGCCGCGGCCCGGCCCATTTCACTGATGAATATCCCGGACTACCTGGAACGGTCGCGAACAGCGCACAGGATCTACGCAGGGCGGAATGCCGAGGCCGCGGCGCAGTTCGCGCGCGAGCTCGGCATCGATTACATCTTCATCGGGCCGGCGGAACAACGGGCGAATCCGGCCGCTTCGCTGGCGAAGTTCGACACGAGGGAAGACCTGTTCCAGCCGGTGTTCGCCAACGCCGGCACGCGTATCTATGCGGTTCGGCCGTGATGTTCGCTGGCGTCTTCATCACCGTGGCCGAACGCCACGGCCCGCGACCCGCACTTGGGGCACTTATCAGCGGACTTGCGGCGTCTGATGAGCGACATGAATCCCGCACCTAAGGTCGCGGTTGGCGCAAACAGCCACTGCTCCCCGCAGGATAAGCAGGTGACCACAAGGTCTCTCACGTGAGTCTCGGCCGATGCCGCGCCCAGCACCGCGCCACCCGCGCAGCCCGTCGCCAGGAGGGTTATGAACACCAACGCCAGTCGTGTAAGCAGTCGGGCCATGGTCTTCGCCTCCTACCAGGCGTCGGTGAGCGCTCAATCCAGCGCGTTGCCGAGTGTTGCCGGACGAGGTTTGTTGCTGATCCACACCTGCCGAATCACGGCTCCAGGACGCGACCCTTCTTCCATGGACGTGTTGATGCTCGCGCCGAGAAACGCATAGTGCGGAGTCGGCGAGTAAGCTTCCCGCCGTGGAGACGCCGTAGTCGTAGACAGTTGGCCCGCCTATGCCTTCCTGAACCAGCAGTCTGACCTCGCGAGCCCCACGTCCACTTCCAGAAATAGGCTTTCGACGGGTCAAGAAGACGCACCAGCCGATTGCTCTGACTCGGCTCGAACTTTCGGTTGTCGGCCGAACTGCCGTACAGCGCCTTGAATGAAATGCTGTTGTCCGGATTACCGTTGTCCCCGCCGCGATATTGCACATTCGCCAGATACGGGTTATCGAGGATATTGCCCGTGCCCGACTGCATTGAAAAAATCTTGAACTTCGAGCCCGGAGCTCCGGCGCCAGGCCCTCGACCAGGACGGAAAATTCGCCACTCGTGAGCGTTTGTGCCAACTGATAGCGAACGTACGAGGTCTCGCTGTTCAGAAGAATGCCCCTGCCGGAAACAAACGTGGGCCCTCCGACTGGGCGTACCGATCGTTTCGCCGTGAATCAGCGGGTCGTACAACTCGCCCGGCCGGTTGTAGCCCACGAACTTGGTCTTGAACATTGCTGGCGAGGTCCACTCAGACGATGTCGATCCCTGAACGGCGCGTGCCCGCCAGTACATGCGCGTCGCCGGCTGCAACTCCTGTCCCGCCGTGAAGGACGTGCGCCCGTCAGAGCCCTCGGGCACGCCCGTCTGGCTGACGGCGACGATGAACGAAGCCGTCAGCGACGAGCCGAGCGAGAAGTCGGTGCCATCCGAGATCTGAAACTCGTACGTCCGCGTGCCGCTCTGACTCGATGATGTGGTGTTCTGAACCGTCAGCGTGGGCCGCAGGGTAGAGAGCTGCTCGCCGTTGACGGGAGAGACTGGCGCTGGCGTCGTCAGCGTGACGCTGCCTCCGCCGCCGGGATTGCTCGGCGCAGTGGGGCCCACGGGGACTTGACGAGGCTCGCTCGAACCGCTGCCGCAGCCGCTGATGAACACCGCACACACACCGAGCACCGACGCCATTCGCCATATCCGAGCCATCGTCATATCAGCCTCGCTATTCTTCGTAGGAATATTGAAACGGTCAATTTATTTATAAAAAGTCCCGGCCGGAAGTTTAGAATCTGCACATGACTGCACAGTCACGCCTTGGAAGACCGCGCAAATACGGACGGCCGTCGCGCGCCGTCACCGTCACATTGCCCGAAGACACCCTCGCACGCCTCGCGACGGTTCACGCCGACATCGGGTCGGCGATCGTCAATCTCGTCGAACGCAAGACGCCGACGCGTGTCGCGCCCATGCGCGCGGCGGAAATCACGCGCTACGGCAATCATGCGGTCATCGTGGTCACTCCAAGCCCCACGCTGCGGCGGCTGCGGGGCGTCCATCTCGTACCGGTCGGCGACGGCCGCGCCTTGATTTCGCTCGACCGCATCGACGTCGATCCTGTCGCTGGAACTCCAGGTCCGTGATGCGCTCGAGCACCTGGAGCCCGACAACCGCGATCGCGAAGGGCTTGAATCGGTTGCGGAATTCTGCGGCGCGGTCGGGGAGATCGCGGCTTCACGTCGGAGCCTCGTACCATCATCGTGCTGGCGGCAAAATCCAAACGAAAGGTCAGTTGATTGTCGGACGTTTGCGGGCGATGACGAGCGTCTGGCCCATCCAGTACGGGACCTGCCGTTCCGCGAGCCCGAGGCTTCGCACGAGGCGGACCAGCGAGACTGGCGGATGCGCCAATGTACGGGATGGCGCGCTGGAGCACGTATCCGCACACCCGAGCCGCTGAAAGTGCGGGCGGATGAGCACGATCTCGAAGCCGGCGTCTTCGAGGAGCTTTCGAATCGTCGCGCGGGTGAAGTAGTAGAGGTGCACGTCCAGCAGGAAGACCCACGAGCGTCCCATCAGTCGCGCAATCCAGCTTCCGATGTCGGGATAGTTGATCACCAGCAGGCCGTTTTCCCTCAGCAGCCGATGCGTCTCGCGCACTTCGCTCTTCGGATCCGGCGTATGCTCGAGCACGTCCCACAGCGTGACGACGTCGAATGAGCGGGCAGGGAAGTTCTGCTCGAATACCGTCCCGGGACGAACCGGCAGGTTGTAGTTCTCCAGCGCCCAATCGCAGAGCCATCGGTTGGGCTCGCAGCCCTCAGCCTGCCAACCGCGCTTCGATGCGATGAACGGAAACGATCCGCCGCCTGTGCCGACGTCGAGCAGCCTGCCTGGTCCCCGCTGCCACGCGCGCTGAATCAGGTCCAGACTCTTGCCGAAGGTGATCTCGCGGCCTCGGGCCTGCGAGACGAACAGCTCATCGGAGCCGCCGACATAACCTTCCAGCACGGCATCCGCCCGCAACCGCGGGCTGACATACTGCAGCCCGCATCGGGCGCACGCGACCAGCCGGTGGTTCAGCCGTTCGTCGCTCGAGCTGCTGAATGTTCTGGAAAGGTCTGTCGCCTTGAGGGAATCGATGTCGTACGTTGACGGCTGAAGGACGTGGGCTTCGATGCTGCCGCAGATATTGCACGGCACATCTTCAAGAAACCGATCGGACACCTCGCCCAAGTATAAGTGAGGAGACGGCGATTCTGGGTTCCGGGTGCCGGGTTCTGGATGCCGGTTCATGGTTCGGAGTTCACCTCGAGAACCCCTGAACACAGAACCGGAATCCAGAACCGCAGAAGCGAGAACCCGCAGCCGCATCGTCAGTTGCAGCTCGCCGAACCGTAGTCCTTGTAGTACGGATGCCCGTAGTTGGGCGGGTCGTACGTGTGCCACGCGAGACCCAACCGCCGCTTCGTGTCGTCGTAGGCCGATCCGATATCGACGCCCATATCGGGCTTTCCGGGCCGGCGCCAGACGATGAAGTCAGCGCTGATCGTTGGTCCGCCGCGCTTGAGGTTCAGGCCAAGGTTGAGACCTTTGCACTTGCCGTGCTCGATCATTTTGTTGCGCAGAAATTCCATGTTGGACACGCGCTTTGACAGACTGACGCCGGCCGCGAGGTACTGCGGATACCGTGATTCGATGCAGTCCGCGATGTCGGAGCCCTCGCTGCTGTTGCAGGACGCGGGGTTGCTCGGGCTCGGGTTCGGATCCGGAGGATCCCGCCTCCGGGATCCGCCGGTGGCGGCGGCGGCGCCAACAGGCTCGTCCGGTGTTCTGAACGTGACGGTCGACGACCAGTTGCTCATTTCCGATTCGGCCACGTGGCGCGCGCGAACGCGCCAGTAGTACGTTCGGCCGTAGAGGAACGACGTAATTTCTGTCGAACGTCGTCTCCGGCCAGGTTTCCCCTTGGATGAAGGTTGCCGCGATCGACGTGAACGAAGAGTTGTTCGACACCTGCAGCGTGTACTCGATCTCGGAGGTGACGCCGCTGCGGTTGCCGCCCCTCACCCTGAACGTTGGCGTCAGATCCGAAACGGTCGAACCGTTCGACGGAGACGACGGTATCGGTGGCGCCAGGATGACCTCGGCGAGCACCTGAAAGCTCTTCGTGGCTGAGTAGGGACCTGTGTTGGCTCCGTCCTCCGCCCTCGTCCGCCAATAGTAGGTGCCGGCCGCCAGCTTGTCGGGCAACTGGAAAGTGGTCTTGCCGTCGCCGCCGGGTTCGACACCCGTACGAGCGAAGACGATGGTCTTGAAGGCGGAATCGGTTGCGACGTCGAACGAATATTTCAGCGGACGAGCGCCGTTCGATTCCGCGTTCTGAAACATCAGCTTCACGGGCTGGTCGCGCGATCGCAGCGCCCAGTCCTGGCCCGGCTCCAGCGGGTTGGCCGTGGAGATCACCACCCCCGCAATGGGCCCGGCGACAGCGGGGCTCAGCGGATTCGCGCTTTTCTCGACCTGGCACGCGGAAAGAATCACCGCGACGAGCGCTCCCACAAATAATTTCGTACACACTCTGGTCATGACACAGATCTCCGGATTTGCTGGCAACCGCCTGCACAAAACTGCCTGGCTCTGCCTTCTTATCGAGTCGAGTGCGTTGCGAGTTTAGCTTTGGCCGCAGGGCTGGGATCCAGCGGCAAGTCGTACGTGGAGGAGGGTACTATGGTAACACGAAGGTTGAAGGAAACCGGGGGAAAGGGCCGAAACCCCTTATCCCCCATCCCTTCACACCTGTCTAATTACACGCCTGAGCAGTCGACGGGCCCGTAGGCCGCATAGAACGGGTGTCCCCAGTTCTTGTCTGCATCGAAGACCTGCCATGTCAGCTTCAGGTGGTTCTGCACGGCGTCATAACCGCTGGCGATATCGACGCCCCGGTCTCTTCCGTTCTTGCCGCTGCCGCTACGCAGGACGATGAAGTCGTGGCTGATAACCGGCGTGCCGCGCTTGAAGTTGCGCCCGAGGTCCATGCCCTTGCATCTGCCGGTTTCGATAATGCGGTCGCGGATGAACTCCATGTTGGCTTTACGACGCTCGAGGCTGAAGTCTCCGGTCGATGTTTTCACGAGTTTCTGAGGGATACGCGGCTGCCACGCATCCAATGATCGACGGACCGCTGCTGCCGCCACACGGGACCGGCCCCGGTCCATCTTCTGTTGCGCACAGGCAACGGTGTTCTGAACGACGACGCCGTCGGAGAGCGATCCCTGGACGCCCGAGAACACCGCGTAAGCGCGCCACGCATACGTCTTGTTCATCTTCAACGTATTGGCCGGAACGTCATACGTCGTCTGGGCGCCGCTCGCCGCAATCGGATCTGTCTTGAGCGACGAGCGTCTGGGTCGATCCATTGACCTCGAACACCTCGAACACATACGAGAGGGCCGCGGAGGGTTCGAAGGTGCCCGCACCGTTCTGAAGAACGAGCTGCGGCGTCAGATTTGAGACGCGGATTGCAGACCGCGGCGACAGCGGCTGCGGGGCCGTCGCTTTCAACTTCGTTCCGTCGGCATTCGACGCGTTGGCGTCGGCAGTGGGCAGAGTCGGAATCAACGCCTGTCCCGTCCCGTCAGCGCAACCGGCTGCTGCGAGCGCAGTCGTTACTGCACAAACCGTACACGCCACGAACTTCCTTAATTCCATTGAAGAGCTCCCAAGAAAATTTTCCTACAGAGTTGGGCATCGGTGAGATGCCTTGGGGTGCAATGCATGATAACCCAAGTCACCTTCGCGTACAACAGCTTTTTGATGCGTCCCCGTGCGAAATGCATACGAGCGCCATGCTAGGATGGTGCGCCCGATGCGGGTACTAACCTTTATCGGAGCACCACGCGCGACGCTACAGCGTCTGCGACTGTCTTTTATTTACTTTGTTAAGGATGGACACATCTGATGCGCACTCTCAAGCTACTGGCCCTGGGGGTACTTCTTGCCATGGGTGCGCGCTCTACCGGTGAATGCACAGACCCCGACCTGCCGACGAGACTCCCGGTTCTTCTTCAACTTCAGCTTCGGCGGGCAATGGAAGGAACAGACATTCACCGACAGCTCGACGTTCACTATCTACGACGAGCCGACCGGCGCGGTCGCGGCTGCACACTCGATTGGCGGCGGAACACTGTTCGATTTCGGCGTGGGCGCTCGCGTCTGGAAGAGCCTCAGTGTCGGGATCGCGTACTCCACCATTACGAACCACAACGACGCGGCCGTCAGCGTGCGAGTGCCGCATCCGGTCGTCTTCGGCCAGCCGCGAACGGCGACCGCGACTGCGCCTGATCTCAAGCACTCTGAGAACGCGGTCCATCTGCAGTTCATGTGGATCGATTCCGCTGACGAGACAAGTTCGAGCTCGCGGCGATGGTAGGACCGTCGTTCTTTACGGTGCGGCAGACAGTGGCGACGCGTCCGGGCACCGGAGGACATCTCCGATCCGGCGCCGTTACAATAACGTCACCATCACCACCGTCACCCTGACGGACGTGAAAGACAGCCCCGTGGGCGTCAACGTCGGCGTCGACGGCATTTACTGGATACACACGATCCGAGGCTTCGGCCAAGCCATGGGCGTTGACGGATCAGATCGGCGTCGGCGGATTCCTGCGCTATGCGGGCGCATCGCTCGACCTCGAAGTCCCCGCTGGCATCACGCGCGACACGGAGCTGAAAGCGGGCGGACCGCAGGGAGGCCTTGGCCTGCGCCTTCGGTTCTAAATGAATTGATGCGGATTTTGATGATCGCGCCCGAGCCGTTCTTCGAGCCTCGGGGCACCCCATTCAGCGAGTATCACCGCATCCGCGCGCTTCTCGATCTCGGCCACACGGTCGACCTCGTCACCTATCCGTTCGGCAAGGACGTCACGCTGCCGGGCCTGCGCATTTTTCGCGCGGCCCGGCCGCCGTTCATCACGCGCGTGAAGATCGGTCCATCGCCGGCCAAGCTGTTTCTCGACATGACGCTGACGCTGACGGCGCTGAACCGCGCGCGTCAAGGATCAGTACGACGCCGTGCATTCGCACGAAGAAGGTGCGGCGATCGGCGTCGTGATCTCCGCCGCACTCGGCATTCCCCATCTCTACGACATGCACTCGAGCCTGCCGCAGCAGCTCGAGAACTTTGCGTTCAGCCGATCGGCGGCGCTGCGCTGGATGTTTCAGCTCCTCGAACGCACCGCCATCAAGCGATCGCGCGTGACCATCGTCATCTGCCCGCACCTCGAGGTGACGGCGCGCAAGGTTGTGCCCGGAGCGCGCGTCGTGCTCATCGAAAACGCGCCCGGGTCCGGTGATATGCCGGTCGCCGGCAGCGGCAAGGCGGTCCGCGCAGCGCTCGGGATCGACGACAACGCGCCGATGGTGCTGTACACCGGAACGTTCGAGGCGTATCAGGGCCTGGACCTGCTGTTCGCCGCGGCGAAAGCGGTTCAGCGCCGAGCGGCCCGACGCGCGGTTCGTGCTCGCGGGCGGCAAGCCCGATCAGGTTGCGCGCGCAAAGATGCAAGCCGCGGCCATCGGCGCCGACGGCCTCATCTTCACCGGCGAGCTGCCATCGGATGCGATTCCGGCGTATCTCGACGCGGCCGATGTGCTGGTGTCGCCGCGCAGTTCCGGCACCAACACGCCGCTGAAGATTTATCAGTATCTCCGTTCGGGCCGCGTGATCGTCGCCACGCGGCTGCTGACGCACACGCAGGTGCTCTCGGACGAGGTCGCGATTCTCACGGAGCCGACCGCCGACAGTTTTGCGCGCGGCATCCTGCAGGCGATCACCGATCCGGCGGCTGCCAGACGCATCGGCGCCGCCGCAAAGCAGCTCGCCGACACGCGGTACACCTACGAGGCATACCTGCAGCGCACGCGCGAAGCGTGCGCCGCCCTGGTCGCGTGAATGGGGTCAGCACCGAAAAGGGGTCGAAAACCCCTCCCGACCCCTTGCACTACAGCTACTCCGCGTACGCCGACCCGGCGATGGCCGCGAGCTTCGACGCGAAGCGGTTTGGCGGGCCGATCGGAACACATCCTTCTCGCAGGATCAGGAACGCGTGCTCGCCGAGTTTCTCGGCGACGTGTCCGGCCGCCGCATTCTCGACATGGCAACAGGCACCGGGCGCGCAGCGCTGGCGCTGGCAAAACGAGGCGCGATTGTCACCGGCGTCGACGCCTCGCGCGAGATGCTGAGCGTCGCGCGAACGCGCGCGGCCGACGCAGGACTGTCGATCGAATTTGCGGAAGGGGACGCGCACGCGCTGGCTTTTCCGGATCGCGCGTTCGACGCTGTCGTGTGCCTGCGCATGCTGATGCACGTGCCCGACTGGCGCACAGCGCTGTCGGAGTTGTGTCGCGTGGCCGCGCATCGGCTGGTCTTCGACTATCCGGCGATCGCCAGCGCCGCCGCGCTACAGGTGATGTGGCGCAGGGCCGCGCTCGCGACCGGACAGAAAGGTCGAAGCGTATCGCGTGTTCCGCGCGCGGCGATGTCGCGCGCGAGCTCGATCGTCACGGTTTTCGAATCACCTCCACGCACAAACAGTTCGTGCTGCCGATCGCGCTTCACAAAGCCGTCGGGTCCGCGGGATTCACTCGCCGCCTCGAAGGAGTCCTGGCCGGCGCCGGCATGCTGCGGCTTGCCGGTTCGCCCGTCACCATTGCGGCAGAGCGGTGCGCGTCCTAGTTACCGGCGCCACCGGCTTCACCGGCGGCCATCTGGCGCGGACGCTCGCGCAGCGCGGCTATCAGGTTCGCGGCCTCGCGCGGCTCGGCTCGCAGGCGCGCGACCTGGAATCGTCGGGCATCGAGCCAGTCATCGGTGCGCTCGACGATCGCGCCGCGCTTGCGCGCGCGGTGAAGGATGTCGAGATCGTCTATCACATTGCCGCGGTCTATCGGCAGGCCGGCATTTCGAAGGCGACGTATCGCGCGGTCAACGCCACTGCCGTCGGCCATCTTATCGAAGCGGCCGCGAGCGCCGGCGTCCGACGCGTCGTGCATTGCAGCACCGTCGGCGTGCACGGCGACATCGAGCACCCGCCGGCGAACGAAGACGCACCGCTGCGGCCTGGCGATATCTATCAGGTGACGAAAGTCGAAGGGGAGCGCATTGCGCGCGAAGCGGCGGCACGAACGGGACTGCCGGTGACGATCGCGCGCCCTTCCGGTATCTATGGCCCTGGCGATCGCCGGCTGCTGAAGCTCTTTCGCGGCATGGCGCGCCGGCGATTTGTCGTGCTGGGCTCGGGAGACATCTTTTATCATCTGACGTACATCGACGACCTCGTCGAGGGGTTCCGCCTGTGCGGCGAAGCGGCGGCGGCCGCGAACCGGACCTACATCCTGGCAGGAGGCGAGGTCACGACGCTCAACGAGCTGATGGCACTTGATTGCCGCTGAAGCGGGCGTGGCGCCGCCGAGGTTGAAGCTGCCCGTGTGGCCGTTCTGGCTGGCCGGCGCCGCGTGCGAGGCCGTTTGCGTGCCGCTCGGCATCGAACCGCCGATATACCGGCGTAGAGTGGACTTCTTCACCAAGAGCCGCGCGTTCGACATCAGCCGCGCGCGCGCCGAGATCGGCTACGCCCCGCAGGTCGGCCTTCGTGACGGCATCCGGAAAACCCTGGCGTGGTACAAAGAACGCGGGTGGCTGTGAACCAGATTCCGCGCGTCCAGGATGAGCTCTCGCGACCGGGCGTCTCCGCCCGGGACAAATACGCGGCGCTGATTGTCGGCAAGCCCGGCTGGGATGCGCTGCTCAAGCACGAGATCGTGGTGCTGCTGTCGCAGTGCGTGCCGGGCGCGCTGGGACTTGTGCTGCGAAAAAGTCTCTATCCGCTGCTGCTTGGCTCCTGCGGACGCAACGTCGTCTTCGGGCAGAACGTCGTGCTCCGCCATCCCCACAAGATTCACATCGGCGATAACGTGGTCATCGACGACAACTGCCTGATCGACGCGAAAGGAGAATCGAACGCCGGCATCCGCATCGCCAGCGGCGTCTTCATCGGCAGGAACACGATTCTCTCGTGCAAGAACGGCGATATCGAGCTGGCGGAAGGCGCGAACGTCGGGCTTCAACTGCGAGATTTTCTCGGCGAGCCGCGTGCGGATCGGGCGGAACGTGTTGATGGCCGCGTACTGCTACCTCATCGGCGGCGATCACGACTTCAGCGATGCCTCGCGTCCGGTGCTCGAGCAGGCGCGCAAGTCTGCCGGCATCACGGTCGGCGACGGCGCGTGGCTTGGCGCGGGCGCGAAGGTGCTGGACGGCGTCGACATTGGCGCCAACGCTGTCATCGGCGCCGGCGCCGTCGTGCGCGAATCGGTGCCCGACCGCGCAACCGCGGTCGGCGTGCCGGCGCGAGTTGTCGGTGAACGGTAAACGGTCGACGGTAGCCGCCTGGATCCATGAATAAGATTCGCGTTCTGCAAATCTGCGATCACCTCGGGTGGGAAGGGTCGCGCATGCACGGCGTCAAGCGGCTGTTCGCGTGGATGATCCCGCGCTTCGATCCCGCCCGATTCGAGGTGTCGCTCGTCAGCCTGCGCAGGAAGGATCTCTCCGAAGAAACGCTCGACGCGCTCGGCATCGACATCACGTATCTGCACAAGTCGAAGTTCGATCCCGCGACGCTGCCGGCGCTCTTGAAGATCATCGACCGGAAGAACATCGACGTCCTGCATCTTCACGGGTACGGCGCGACGACGTTCGGCCGCATGGCGGCGGCCATACGGGGCATTCCCGCGATTCTGCACGAGCACGCGAACCTCACCGACACGCCCTGGTTTCAGAAAATCGCCGATCGCGTGCTCGAGCGCTACACCGACATCGCGATCGCCGTCTCGAAGAGCACCGCCGACTTCGTCATGAAGGCGCGCCTGGTGCAGCCCGAGAAAGTGAAGGTCGTCTATCTGGGCGCGCCGCACGAGGAGTTCAGCCGCCCGCGATCGTCCGACGAAATCGCGGCCGCGCGGGCCGAGCTCGGCATCGGGCCGGGCGATTTCGCCATCGGCACCGTGACGCGGCTGCACGAGTCGAAGGGCAATTCGTATCTCGTCGATGCCGCGCGGCTAGTGCTCGATCGCAAGCCGCACGCGAAGTTTTTCCTCGTGGGCGAAGGGCCGCTCCGCGAGTCGCTGGAGGCGCAGGCTCGCCAGCTCGGCCTCGGCGATCGATTCGTGTTCGTCGGATTCGCGCGCGACGTGGCTGCCGTGTTGAGCGCATTCGATCTCAGCGTCTTTCCGTCGCTGTGGGAGGGCACGCCGCTCACCGTGTTCGAGGCGCTCGCATCCGCAAAACCCATCGTCGCCACGGATGCCGACGGGCTGCTCGATGTCCTCACCGACGGACGCGATGCGCGCATCGTGCCCAAGCGCAATGCTTCGGCGCTTGCAGATGCGATTGTCGATTTGATCGATCGCCCGGACGAACGCGCGCGGCTCGCCGCCGCCGCGCGCGTCACGGCGCAGCGCTACGACATCACCGCGTTCGTCAGGAAAATGGAGCAGCTGTATGTGCTCCTCTGCGACAGCTCGCGCGCGACGAAGGCCGGCAGGCGGCGCCAACCGCTCCGCGCGGACTTGTCGTTCCTCGCGAGGCCGAGCGGCGCGGGGCGGGGAGCCCCCGCGACATCAATGAGAGTCGCCGTCGTGACGTCGGCGCCGCTCTTTGTCGAGGGCGGCCACCTCGTCATCGCGCGCTCGCTCGTGCAGGCGCTGCGCGAGGAAGGGCACGAGGCGGCGATGGTGCTGACGCCGCAGAACCGTTTCGGACGGCAGGGCGCGGCGTATCTGGCGACCTGGCTCACCGACGTCGGCCTCGGGGACCACAACAAAGCCGTCGATCAGGTCATCTCGCTCCGGTATCCGAGCTACGCGGTCCGCCATCCCAACCACGTCGTCTGGCTGAACCACACGATGCGGGAGTATTACGATCAGTGGGACGCGTTCAAAGCGACGCTGAGCTGGAAGGGACGCATCAAGGAGGGCACCCGCCGGCAGGTGATACACGCCGCCGATCGCTATCTGCTGACGCAGAACGTGCGCAAGGTGTATACGCAGTCGCGCACCATTTCGGCGCGGCTTGAACGGTGGGGCGGCATTGCATCCGAGCCGCTCTATCCGCCGCCGCCGCAGCGCGCGTATCGATGCGAGGGTTACGGCGATTATATTTTTGCCGTCTCGCGGCTCGCGCCCCTGAAGCGGCTGTCGCTGCTGATCGAGGCGCTGGCGAATCCAGAAGCGGCCGGCATTCGCTGCGTGATCGCGGGCGAAGGAGAGGAGCAGCAGGCTCTCGAGCAGGCGATTGCGGCGAGGGGCCTGTCGTCGCGGGTGACGCTGATCGGACGCATCGACGACCGTCAGATGCTCGAGCACCTCGCGAAATGCCGCGCCGTGTGTTTTCCACCCTATGACGAAGACTATGGGTTCGTCACCGTCGAGGCGTTTGCGTCGCGCAAGCCCGTCGTGACCTGCAGCGACAGCGGAGGACCGGCCGAGCTGGTCATCGACAACGTCAACGGAAAAGTATGCGCGCCGCGACCGGAAACGCTGGCCGTGGCGCTGCGCGAGTTGATGGACGACGGCGCCGCCGCCGAGCGGATGGGGCAGGCCGGCTTTGGATAAGGTATCCGAGATGACATGGTCGCGTGCCGTGGGCCGGTTGCTGACGAAATGAGCCCGAAGCCCGGCATCATCGCGTCAGCGCTCGTCGGCATCCTGCTGCTCGCGTTCGCGGTGTCGGTCGACTTTCCCAAAGCGAACGGCGGTCGCTTCAAGGGTGACGAGTCGACCTACTACATGCTCGGGTCACAGCCTGGCGCGCGACTTCGACTTTCAGTACGAGCGGAAGGATCTCATTCGCGTCTGGGAGGAGTTTTCCGGGCCCGAGGGCGTGTTCCTGAAGACCGGCAAGGACGTCGAAATCCGCGGCTCCAGCTCGTTTCCGTTCTTCCGCTGGGTGAAGCGCGAAGACCCCGAGCGCGAGACGCGGCTGTATTTTTCGAAGTCGTACATCTATCCGCTGATCGCGGCGCCGTTCATCGTGCTGTTCGGGACGAACGGTTTTCTCGTGCTGCACGCGATCCTCATCGCGTTCGATCTGCTCGTGATCTACCTGTTCGTCTTGGCCGCGACGAAGTCGAACTGGGTCGCGTTGCCGATGGCGATCGCGTTTCTGGCGACGTCGGTCGTGCCGGTGTACTTCGTCTGGCTCATGCCGGAGCTGTTCAATTTCTCGCTCGTGTTGTACGCCGTGTTCTTCTGGGCCTACAAGGAAGTGGCCGGCGCGCACCCAGCTGCACCTGTCGCACCGCACCGCACGCATCCTCGACGGGCCCGTCGTCCGACTACATCGCCGCGCTGCTCGTCGGGCTGGCGACCTTCTCGAAGCCGCCGCACCTGCTCGTGCTGGTGCCGATGGTTCTGCTCGCGGCAAGCCGCCGGCAGTGGAGACGCGCGCTGGGCATGCTGGTCATCTGCGGCGCCGTCACCGCGGCGTTGTTCGCGCTGAACGCCGCGATCACCGGAGAGTTCAACTACCAGGGCGGCGATCGCAAGACGTTCTACTCCTTCACCGGCTTTCCGTTCGCGAACACCTGGGAGACGTTCGACAACATCGGTCCCGTGCGCGGCCGCGAAGATCTGATGGTCGGCGACGTGCTCGTGAACACGCATTCCGGCACTGTGCTTCGACACAACCTCTGGTACTTCCTCGTCGGACGCAATGCCGGCCTGCTGCCGTATTTCTTTCCCGGGCATTCTCGCCCTGGTGCTGTTTCTGTTCTCGAAGCAGAAGCATCTCTGGCAATGGCTGGCGCTCGCGACGATCGCCGGCGTCGATCGTGGTGCACGTGTTCGTGTGGCCGTTCACCTGGAACGGCGGCGGCGGCCCGGTCGGCAGCCGGTACTTTCTGCCGTTCTACGCGCTGTTTCTCGTGCTCGATTCCGGCGACGGCCGGCCTCGGCGCGGCGATCGACGTCGTTCGTCGTCGGAGCGCTGTTTACGGCGCAGCTTGTGATGAATCCGTTCTACGTGTCGCTCGCGCCGGGCACCCACACCAAATCGGGCGCCTTGCGGATGCTGCCGACCGAATTGACGCTGCTGCACGATCTTCCCGTGGCGCAGGACCGCGACCGGATGCGGAGGCCCATCGGCCCGCCCGATCCAAGCCCGCAGGCGATGGCCTATTTTCTCGACGACAATTCTTTCCTGCCAGAGGAAACCCCGCCAAAGTCGAACGACTGGTGGTTCTGGGTGAAAGGGCAACGCGAAGGCCGAGATTGTGCTGCGCGCGCCCGTTGCCGAGTCTCGGCGAGCCACAATTGGCAGACGAAGGCGATTACGCGGATCACGTTGGAAGTGCGCAACGGCGGCGCTGCCAATCGCGTGACCGTGGCCACCGACAGCGAAGCGCAAACATTCGGCATGACGCCAGGCGAGCTGCGGGTTGTGTCGCTCGCGATGCCCGCGGGCGTGCCATTCCGCCGCGAGGTTCAGCCGACGAGCTATCTCTACAACATGTCGGTGACGACCACGGCCGGGTTTGTACCGTTTCTCGAAGTGCCTTGCGAGGCTCCGGGCAAATGCCCGAGCGGCGATCCGCGGTTCCTCGGCGCGATGATCCACGTCATCCCGGAGTACACTGACGCAGATATCACGCGCGGCGGGCGCCCGGCGGTACCGCGCCAGGAAAGGACGACGCAAGTGGGGTACTCGACACACCTTGAATCCAAGGTTGCGAGAAAAGTCACCAAGGCGATCCACGACTTCAACCTGATCGAGGACGGCGACCGCGTCATGGTCGGTCTCTCCGGCGGGAAGGACAGCTGGGCGCTGATTCAGATTCTCGACGTGCTGCGCAAGCGCGCGCCGATCAACTTTTCGATCATCGGCGTCAACATCAACTCCGGCTACGAAGATTTTCAGCACGGCACCATCAAAAGCACGTGCGACGCGCACGGCTGGGAGTGCCACGTCGAGCACACGAACATCGGCGAGGTGATGGACGATCTGCTGGCGGCCAACAGCACGCCCTGCTCGTTGTGCGCGCGCCTTCGCCGCGGCGCGCTCTATCGCCTCGCGGACACCGTGGGCGCGACCAAGATCGCGCTGGGCCACCATGCGGACGACTTCATCGAGACGCTGCTGCTGAACCTGTTCTTCGAAGGCAGCCTCAAGGCGATGCCGGCCAGGCTGGTGTCCGACGATCGCGCGCACATCGTCATTCGCCCGCTCGTGTATGTCAGCGAGGCCGACTGCCGCGATTACACGACGTCGATGAAGCTGCCGGTCATCGGCTGCTGTTGCCCGGCGTGCGGCGATCTGAGCCTGCAGCGGCAGCGCATCAAGCAGCTGCTGATGGACCTCGAGCGCGAGAACGTCGGCGTGAAGAACTCCATGCTGAAGGCGCTGTCCAATGTGTCGCCGCGCCATCTGCTCGACACGCGGCTGAATCCTGCGGCGGACATTCTGCGGCGAGAATCAGTTGCATCTGAGCCATTGCTGCAGATTCGCGTGCCCAGTTAATGTGCACCCGCCGAGCACGAGCGTGAGTCGAGCAAGTGCGAGGTGGTTGCTCGGCGCGCGGGAGCGCGCCGAGACCACTCAGTAATGAGATCCGTCGTCCAACGTGTGACCTTCGCGCGTGTCCGCGTGGACGGCCGCGTGATCGGCGAGATTGGTCGCGGGCTGCTCGTGTTCGCCGGCGTGGAAAAAGGAGACGGTCCCAACGACATCGCCTACATCGCCGGCAAAGTGAACGACCTCCGTATCTTCGACGACGCCGCCGGCAAGATGAACCTGTCGCTGGCAGAGTCGGGCGGCGCGGTGCTCGTGGTCTCGCAATTTACATTGTGCGGCGACTGCCGCCGGGGACGCCGGCCGTCGTTCGACGACGCCGAATCGCCCGCCGCCGCGAAGCCGTTGTATGAAGGCCTCGTGGCAGCGCTTCGCGCGCTGAACGTCAAAGTCGAGACGGGGGAGTTCCAGGCGCACATGGACGTTGAGCTCGCAAACGATGGCCCCGTCACGATCCTTCTCGATAGCCGGCGGAGGTGGTGAACAGATGATCCACGAATCTAAAATCTGGAAACTAGAATCTATAATCTTCGCGATCTGCGTGACCATGAGCGCGACGGCGCACGCGCAGCAAAGGCCGCTTGTCACCGAAGATCCCGAAACGATCGGGATGGGGCGTGTCCTCCTCGAGGGAGGATTCTCGCTGGATTCGGACCAGTCCAATTTCGTAAACGGTCTCAAAGGCGACATCGCGCGCCTCGCCTCATTCGGCGCCAGCATTGGCATCGGCGCAACCGCCGAAGTGCAGATCGACGGCGGGCTTTTTCAGCGTCTCACCGTGACCCAGCGGCTTCCAAACGCTCCGCTCGAAACGATCACCCTCCTCCTCCCGGGTGACCGCTCATCGAGCATGGAGGACCTGATCGTCGCCACGAAAATTCGGCTCGCGTCTGAGACCGAGTCGCGTCCGGCCCTTGGCATCCGGTTCGGCACCAAGCTGCCGACCGCGGCCCCGGACAAGGGGATCGGCCTGGGGACGACCGACTTCTTCGCATCGTTTCTCGTCGCAAAAACGGTGCAGTCAGTGCGCACGGTCGGAAACGTCGGCGTGATCGTTCTTGGCAATCCTGAAACTGCGAGCGATCCGGCAACCACGCTCGGGTTCGGTCTCTCGGTCGCGCGTGCCCTGACTAACGCGTTCGAACTGGTGGGGGAGATCAACGGCCGGCTGACGCCGTTCGAGAAGATCGTTCCGGCCGGAACTGAAAGCCGCGGCGTGTTCCGCTTCGCGGGTCGCTACACCTACGCCATGCTTCGGGTCGACTTCGGCCTGCTCGTCGGCATGACCGACCGCGACCCGAGCTTCGGCATTTCCGGCGGGGCGACGTACGTCATTACGCGTTAGGTAATAGTGGGCTCTGACCCCATTTTTTACGCGTTACGTAACTTTGTAGAAATCGCGGAGCGCCGCGCGTTCAGTTTGGACGCGCTCGTCGGACCAGCCAAGCACCTGTTGCATCCGTCCTGCAATATCGTTCGCGACAACGTCCCCCGGATAGCCCAGCCCGCCCAGTCCAGTTCTTCGTACCACAACGTCGATCAACGAGTGAGCCATTTCTTCCTGAACGGCATACAGAATCGGATCGGAAGGATCACGATCGTCCATTCCCGCTCCAGGAAGGATCGTCTCGGCTGTCCGGCAGGGTGATGCCGGGCGACTGAGCTTTTGCAGGATGAGATCGACAGCTCTCTCGGCGACAACCCGCGCCGTTGTGTACTTCACGCCCACGATTGAGATGAGCTCTGGCAGGGTTCCGCCCTTGGCGTGATCGATGATGCGGGACTGCCCGAGCAATGACAGCTGGCCATTCGCGGCGGCCGCAGGGACGATGCCGCGATGCACGAGGGTAATTTCGTCAGCTTTGAGCCCAAGCGCAGGGAACGTGGCGTTCACGTCCGCAAGAAAGGCGTCGACTTCGCCTCGCATGGCGCCCTGATCGTCAGGCTGCCGCGCGTCTGATGATTCGCTGGTGCCGACGAGGGTGCGCCCCTTCCATGGCAGCAAGCACGAGCGCGCGGCCCCGCGCGGGTTGCCCCCACTAGCGCCGCCTTGCGCGCCGGACGTGACGTCACCAGGTTCATCGCCTTCAACAGCGGCCACCCCGTGCGGACGCCTGTTCGATCGAACAGCGTCGCGCCCCATGGCCCACCGGCATTTACCAGCATCCGCGCGCGTATCTCGAATGTCTGTTCCGTCAGCGTGTCGCGTGCGTTGACGCCGGCGAATCGCGGTCCGCTTTTGAGGGGCCCGGTCGCCTCGGCATAGTTGGCGAGCACGGCGCCGTGTGCCGCTGCCGCCTTCGCAAACGCCAGCGTCAGTCGATCGCCGTCGATCGTCTGGTAGTCGTGCCACATGGCTGCCGACGCGACCGTGCGAATGGCTCCGTCGAACAACTCGCGACATTCCGCGCCTGCGACGATCCGTCCAGCCGGAAGATGACGTGCCGGATCGACGCCCTCGTTGCGATCGCGGCCGACGAACGCATCGATGGCGAGGGCGGCTTTCATCGCCATCGGATTGCGCGTCAGCGAAACGCCGGTCGGCATTGCGAATGCGAGCGGCGCGATCCAGCGCGGCGCCATGCGCGCGAATGCGCGCCGCTCGCGGATCGACTCGCGCATGCGGCGCACATCGGCCGACTGCAGGTATCGCAGCCCGCCGTGGATCGTCTTGAGGTGATTGAACGACGTGGCGGCGCCGAAATCGCCGCGATCGATCAGTGCAACGGACAGCCCGCGCTGCGCCGCGTCGTAGGCGATCGTCAGACCGTAGATGCCGCCGCCCACCACCAGCACGTCGAATTCGCGTTCGGCGAGGCGAGGGAGATCTCGAATCAAGCGGGACTTATCTTATAGTAGGCCTTCGTGCCCACGCGTCCGGATCATCTGCCGTCCCAGCGCGCCGTGCGTGCGTACTGGGACACGCACATTCACGACCTCGACATCACGACGCACGCGCCCGGATCTGCCGGCTTCTTCGCCGACCTCGAGCAGTATCATTTCGAGAAGCTGCACCATCTGCCGCGGCTCGTGCCGTTCGACCAGTTCCGCGGACGCCGCGTCCTGGAGGTCGGATGCGGCGCCGGCACCGACCTGGTTCGATTCGCGCGTCATGGCGCGAACGTCGCCGGTGTCGACCTCGCGCCGTCCTCGATCGCGCTCGCGGCGAAGAATTTTGCGCTGGAAAGGCTGCCCGTGCAGCTGGCCGTCGCCGACGGCGAAGCGCTGCCGTTCGGAGACGCAATCGTTCGATCTCGTCTACGCACATGGCGTCGTTCAGTACACGACGGATGATCGCGCGCTGGTGCGCGAATGCCGGCGCGTGCTGAGGCCGGGCGGCGTGGCGGTCTTTCAGGTGTACAACCGCATCTCATGGCTCAACGCGTTGTCGCGGGTCACGAAGGTCGATCTCGAGCACGTGGATGCGCCGATGTTGAAGAAGTATTCGATCGCCGAGTTCCGGGAGCTGCTCAGGGACTTTTCGCGCGTCCGGATTGTGCCCGAGCGCTTTCCGGTGAAGACCCGGCTGCATGGCGGGCTGAAGGGCACGCTCTACAACACGTTGTTCGTCGGACTGTTCAACGCGATGCCGCGATCGCTCACGAGGCGCTTCGGCTGGCACCTGCTGGCGTTTTGTGAGGTATAGCTGATGCCGACAGGCATTGCGATCGTCAAGGGGCACGCGTACGGGAATGACTTCCTGCTTGCGCCCGAATCGGAGGTGCAAGGGCACGACCTGCCCGCGCTCGCCCAGGCGATGTGCAGCCGGCACGAAGGAATCGGCGCGGACGGATTGATGATCTATGCCTTCGGACCTTCTGCGGTGCGCATGCGCCTGTTCAACGCCGATGGCAGTCCGTCAGAGGTTTCCGGAAACGGAATTCGGTGCCTGGCGGCGCTGGCCGTGCGCGAACGTCCTGGCGCGTCCCATATTGCGATCGACACGCCTGCGGGGCAAAAAGTCCTCGAGCTGCAGGGACAGGACGGCGATGCCCTGACGTTTCGCGCGGCGATGGGAATGCCGCAGGACATCCGGCCCATTGAAATCGAGGCAGCCGGCGAGAAGGTGCAGGCCGTCGCGTTGTCGGTCGGAAATCCTCAATGCGTGCTCCTGGACGATCCGCTGCTCGAGTCGCGTCTCCACACACTCGGTCCCGCCATCGAACATCATCCGAAATTCCCCGATCGCACGAACGTCTCGTTCGCCAGGGTTGAAGCGCCCAATCGCGTGCGAATCCTGATTTGGGAGCGCGGCGTCGGCGCCACGCAGGCGTCCGGAACAGGAGCGTGTGGCGCAGCAGTGGCCGCGGCCTCGTACGGTGGTGCGTCGCGCGACGTCGAGGTGATCTCACCCGGCGGCAGCCAGCGCGTCGAGTGGCTCGATGACGGGTTGTATCTGACCGGCTGGGCGAAGCTGGTCTTCGAAGGGCGCTGGCTGCTCTAGTCTTCTGTTCAACTTCGTGACTTGCCGCCGCGGCCCTTCATGGCCGTCTCGATTTCTGCCATCGCCGATTGGAGTTTCCTGGCAGATTCCGCAAGCTGTTCCTGGCTCACGTTGTAATTGCTTTCCTGAATGCTCGTGCCCGCTTTTTGCAGAGATCCTTCAGCCGCGGCGATCGCGGTGCGAGCGGCCGCGAGCGAGCGGCGGGGCACTCGCGCGCCTTCGGCCGCCTTCAATCGCTGTTTGGCTTGATCGAGCGACGCCGTGACTTCGCCGAGCCTGCGTTCCGACGCACTGCGGAGAACCGCTTGCTGGGTGGCTGCTTCCTTGGCCGCTCGTTGGGCCCGATCGCGGCCGTCCAGCGCATAGTTCAGCGCGAGCCGATAGTCGCGCTGCGCGACCGCCTCTTGCGCGCTCTGCAGCGCCTTGACGGCGGCGTCGTACTGTTCGGTGGCGTAGCGATCGGCACCCGCGGCCCGCGCGGCATCGATCGAGCCCTGGGCCTGATCCATCTCCCGCGTTGGCGGCGTGGCGCAACCCGTGAAGAGAAAGGACGAGCAGAGAAGTGCGAGACACACGAGCGAAAAACGACGCGACATCTGCTTGAGTATAGCTTGGGCACCGAAGTCCGCCGCCGTTCGACCATGAAAACGTTGTCGGTGCACGATCGCCCGCGTGAAAAACTGTTCCGTCTCGGCGCCGCCGGACTCGGCGACAACGAGCTGGTGGCCATCGTCGTCGGCAGCGGATCGCGGCGGGCGAATGCCCTGGCACTCGCCAATGACATCCTGGAAACAACGGGCGGACTCCACGGGATGCCGCGCACGTCTGTGGACGAGCTGCGCAGGATCGACGGCATGGGGACGGCGAAGGCCGCGCAGGTTCTCGCCGCCGTCGAGCTTGGGCGGCGGACGCTGCTTCGATGTCCGCCGGCCCGGCTTCAGTTCGTGAATCCGCGCGACGCCGCCGCATACCTGCTGCCGCAGTTCGGCGCACGGCCGGTCGAACAGTTCGGACTGATGATGCTCGACACGAAACACCGGCTCATTCGGACGTCAGTCGTATCGGTCGGCACGCTCGACTCGAGTCCGGCACATCCGCGTGAGATCTTTCGCGAGGCGGCATCGGCGTGCGCCGCGGCGATTGTGCTCTTCCACAACCATCCGTCAGGTGATCCACTGCCGAGCCGCGACGACCTGGAGCTGACGAGGCGGCTGGTGCAGGCAGGGGAGATTATGGGCATCGACGTCATCGACCATGTGATCCTGGCCGACACGCGCTACTTCAGCTTCCGTGAAGCGGGTAAACTATGAAACCCGGTTCCCTGACAGGGCAGAGAGCAGCGAGCAAAGAGCAGAGAGCAAAGGGCAGAAACGAACGAATGTCTCGGATCCTGTATTTCGATTGTTTCAACGGTGCGTCGGGCGACATGGTGCTGGGCGCGCTGCTCGACGCCGGGCTGCCGCTCGAGGAGCTGCGACGCGCGCTGGGAAGCCTCGCGCTCGAGGGCGCCGATGTTTCGGCGACGCGCGTGCTGCGCGCCGGCGTGTCGGCGACCAAATTCATCGTCGAAGAACACGGTCAGAATGCCGACGACCACGTCCACCGTCACGATCGACACGAGCACGCCCACGATCACGAACACGAGCACGACCACGCGCACGCGCCGGCAGCGGTCGCGCACCATCACCCGCATCGCAGCCTCGCCGAGATCAACCAACTGATCGAGCGCTCGGCTCTGTCGCCGGCCGCGCAGGGACGCGCGAAAGAACTGTTTCATCATCTTGGAGAAGCGGAAGCGGCCATCCACCAGATTCCGATCGACAAGATCCATCTGCACGAAGTCGGCGCGCTCGACTCGATTATCGACATCGTCGGCGCGGTATTCGCGCTCGAATGGTTCCATGCCGACCGCATCATCAGCTCGCCGTTGAACGTCGGCGGCGGAATGGTGCACTCAGCGCACGGGCACTTTCCAGTTCCCGCGCCCGCCACCGTGAAGCTTCTTGCCGGAGCGCCGGTTTACTCATCGGGAGTGCAGAGCGAGCTCGTCACGCCGACCGGCGCGCTGCTGGTGACGAGCTACGCGACGTCGTTCGGTCCGGTTCCGGCGATGACGATCGAGCGTGTTGGTTACGGCGCCGGCGACCGGGACTTGCCAAACACGCCGAACGTCCTGCGCGTGCTCATCGGAGAGAGCACGGATCAGCCGCACACGGAGCGCATCGTCGTGCTGCAGAGCGAACTCGACGACATGAACCCGCAGCTCTTCGGGCTGGTCATGGAGCGGTTGTATGCCGCCGGCGCGCTCGAGGTGTACTTTGCTTCGGTGCAGATGAAGAAGAACCGTCCTGGCACGCTGCTGACGGTGCTCGCGCGGCCCGAACAGCGCGAGGAGCTGTCGGCGATCGTGTTTCGCGAGACGACGACCATTGGCGTGCGATATCACGAGGTTCTGCGCGAGCGGCTCGAGCGCGAGATCGTCGCCATCGCCACGCCGCTCGGTACGGTCCGCTTCAAAGTCGCGCGTCTCGGCGACACGATCGTCAACGCGGCGCCGGAGTTCGAAGACTGCTTGAGAATTGCCTCCGAGCGCCACGTGCCCGTCAAAGACGTGCAGGCCACGGCGAACAAGGCATACCTGGAGTCCCGCAGGGATTAGGATTAGGGATTAGGGATTAGCGTGCCGCGCTTCTACATCACAACCGCAATCGATTACGTGAACAGCCGTCCGCATCTGGGGACGGCGTACGAGAAGGTGTGCGCCGACGTCATCGCTCGGTATAAGCGTCTGAGCGGCGTTGACACGTTCTTTCTGATGGGCAACGACGAGCACTCGCAGAATGTCTACAAGAGTGCGACGGAGCAGGGCCTCGATCCGCTCGCGTACTGCGATCGGATGGAAGAGATCTTTCAGAGGACGTGGCGTTCGCTCGATCTCTCGTATGACGACTTCATCCGGACGACCCAGCCGCGGCACAAGGCGGCCGTCACGGACATGGTTCAGAGGATTTACGACGCCGGCGACATTTACGAGGGCGTGTACGAGGGGTGGTACTGCGTCGGGTGTGAAGCATTCAAGCCCGAGAAAGAGCTCGTCAACGGGCGCTGTCCGGAGCATCCGCAGACGGAGCCGCAGTGGATCAAAGAGAAGAACTATTTCTTCCGGCTGTCGAAGTACCAGGCAGCCGCTGCTCGAGCACTTTCAGAAGAATCCCGACTTTTCCGAGCCAGACACGCGCCGCAACGAGCAGCTCCGGCTGCTCGAGAGCGGCCTCGACGACATCTCGATCAGCAGGGCCGGTCAGGCGTGGGGCATTCCTCTGCCTTGGGATCCCAACAGCGTCGTCTACGTGTGGTTCGACGCGCTCATCAATTACGCCGCCGCTGTTGGCCTCGGCACAGATCCTGACCGGCTGAACACTGGTGGCCGGCCGATCTTCACCTGATCGGCAAGGACATCACGCGTTTTCACACCGTCATCTGGCCCGCCATGCTGATGAGCGCCGGGCTGCCGCTTCCGCGAAAAGTGTTCGCCCACGGCTTCATGACCGTCAACGACCAGCGGATGAGCAAGTCGAACCCGGCCACGATCATCGATCCGCTCGACGCCGCCAAGCGCCATGGTGTCGACGCGCTCCGTCTGTATCTCGTCAAGGAAGTCGTGTTCGGCGACGACGGAGATTTTGCGTGGGAGCGGTTCGACGAACGCTACAACGCCGATCTCGCGAACAACCTCGGCAACCTCGTCAGTCGCGTGACGGCGATGGCGCATCAGTACCGTCAGGGTCGGCTCGTTCCGACGGGGGAGACCTCGGCGCGTTTACGCGATCTTCCCAACGAGGTCGCGACTGCCTACCGGCGCGCGATGGACGAGCTCGAGATTACGCACGCGGCAGCATCTGTCTTTCGACTGATCGATGCGGCGAACCTGCACATCGCCGAAACGACGCCGTGGGCGCTCGCGAAAGATCCGTCGCAGGCAGATCGATTGACGCAGGTTCTGTTTGACGCGGCCGAAGCCATTCGTCTGGCAGCGGTGTTGCTGTCGCCGATTATGCCGGGGTCGAGCCGTGAGATTCTGCGTCGAGTCGGGCGCGACGTCCGATTCGCTGACCCTCGATCGCGACGGCCGCTGGCGCGCCGACGGCGAGCGCGTCCTCGTTCAGGATGCGTCGCTCTGGCCCCGCTTCGACAAGAAACCCGCCAAGGAGAAAACTGTGTCCGAGAATGCCCCGAGCTCAGCACCACCACCTATTGCTGCGCACGTGCCGACCGAACCCAGAACGCCCGGAACCGCGGCGGACCGACGCGCGCATCTCCATCGACACCTTCATGAACGTCGAACTGCGCACGGCGAAGGTGATCGCCGCCGAGGCGGTACCCAAATCGAAAAAGCTGATCAAGCTGCAGGTCGATCTCGGCACCGAACAGCGGACGATTCTTGCCGGCATCGCCGAGGCCTATCAGCCCGAGTCGCTCGTGGGCCGCACGATCGTCATCGTCGCGAATCTGAAACCGGCCAAGCTGATGGGCATCGAATCGAACGGCATGGTGCTCGCGGCAAGTCCTGAGGGCGGGAAGCCTGTGCTTGTCACCGTCGAGGCTGATCCTGGCTGGCGCGTGCGATAATCCCGCCCAAAGACCCCACCGTTAACCTTCGCCAGGAGGTGCCTGCATGAGCCGGATCAACCTCGGTCGCGTCGCCATCGGCGGGTTGTTGGCGGGATTCATCATCAACGTCGGTGAGTTCATCCTCAACGGTGTGCTGCTGGAAGAAGACATGAACGCGGCCATGGCCGCGCTCAACAAGCCGCCCGTCAATCCGGGCATGATCATGTGGTTCGTGCTGTTCGGCTTCGGGTTGGGGTTCATGCTGGTGTGGACGTATGCCGCGATCCGGCCCCGCTTCGGCGCCGGCATGAAGACCGCGATCTGCGCATCTACGCTCGTGTGGGGCCTGGCGACCTCTACCCAAACGTGTTCATGATCATCATCACCTGTTTCCGCGAGACATGATGGTGATGGCGACGGTCTGGGGCTCATCGAAATCATCATCGCCGGTTCGGCGCATGGGCCTACAAAGAAGCCTAGGCTGACCCGGCGTAGCATCGACCCGAGCGTGCGATCGAAGTTGGGCAGCACCCGCGATCGCATGGGCGTCTTGTCGTCGACCATGCGCGATCGATCACGTTCGTGCCGATGAAGTTCAACACTTCAATGCGGTGCTCCAGCTGGTGAATCAACCAGGATTCCTTGACGCCGGTAGTCATCATCTGCTCCTCCGGCATGGCGAGCATCGTCCCATTTTGCGAGTCAAGGCGAAAATCGTGCCGTGATACCCTGAATGAAATGCGACGCTTCGCATCGCTCACCATCGGCGTGGCTGCGCATCGGTCTCACCGCAGCATTGGCGCAGGGCACAGGCCTTTGGGTATCTCGCGATCATCCGGCCATCCAGTACTCGTCCCGTCCACCGCGTGACGCGATCGTCCAACTGAATCAGACGATCGCGAAGGGCGATGTCACGCTTGCATTCGACGCGCTGCCGCGCGGCTATCTTGCATCGGTGCTGAAGGCGCTCGACATTTCACCCTCGTCCCAGACGCTGGTGTTCTCCGAGAACAGCCTGCAGCGCGCGCACATCAGCAAGGGAACGCCGCGCGCGATTTATTTCAACGACACGGTCGCCGTTGCGTGGGCGAAGGGCGCAGAAACGATCGAGGCGACGGCGCTCGATGCGACGCAAGGCGTTCACTTCTACTCGATACCGCAGACGCGCGGACCGAAGCCGCAGTTCATTCGGCGCAATGCCGATTGCCTGCAGTGCCACCTGCTGCCTCAGACACACGGTGTGCCGGGCGTGTTGACGATGAGCGTGCTGCCGCTTTCGGATAACAAGAATGACTACGCGCAGGGGTGGGAGGTCGATCATCGCACTCCGATCGAAGATCGCTGGGGAGGCTGGTTCGTGACCGGCGCGCAGGTACCCGCGAAACATCTCGGCAACGTTCCCGTGTTGCACGTCCCGCGCTCATACGTGCGCGCCGATGTGGCGCCTCAACTGACAGCAGGAAGCGAGGCATTCGATACGACCGCGTACCTCACGCCGCACAGCGACGTCGTCGCACTGATGGTGCTGAATCATCAGACGCGCATGATGAACCTGCTGACGCGTCTGGGATGGCAATCGCGAATCGCCGCGCACGACGGAGCGAAAGCGGGCGCACTGCCGCCACACGTGCGCGACACGGCGCACGAGCTCGTCGATTACATGCTGTTCGTCGACGAGGCGCCGTTGCCATCACCTGTGCGCGGCGCGTCGTCACTTTACGAAGGACTTTCCGTCGAAGGGACCGCGCGACAGCAAAGGGCGCTCGCTGCGCGACCTCGACCTGACGCGCCGGCTGCTGCGTTATCCGTGCAGCTACATGATCTACACAGAAGCCTTCGATGCGCTTCCGCCCGCGACGCTCGCGATCGTGTACGAGCGGATGTGGGCGATCTTGTCGGGCGCGGTAACCGATGCCGATTACGCAAAGCTCTCGCTCGCCGATCGCCGCGCCATCATCGAGATTCTGCGGGAGACCAAGAGCGGCTTGCCGGCCTACTTCACGGCAGCGCGAAAACCCTGAGCATGTCGGTCGCGACGACGGCCACGTACTGCTTGCCGTTACGACCCTGATACGTGATGGGATTGGCGTTCCCTCTCCGCTCCATCTTCGTCACCCACAGTTGTCTGCCCGGTTCGCGAGTCGAACGCACGAAAGCGATTGTCGTCGGTCGACGCGACGAACAGCACGCCGCCGCCAGTCGCAATGGGACCAGCCAGCACCGGGCGCCCGGTGTTCTGCTTGCTCGCCGGGAAGCTGTTCGGTGATGCCGAGCGGTACTCGCCACGCGAAATCTCCCGTAGCCGCGTTCACAGCGATGAGGCTTCCCCATGGCGGTTTCTGGCAGGGCCAGCTCTCATCGCCTATCGGAACATCGAAGCCGCCGCGTCCGGGGCTGGCCTTTCTCGTACGCAACCGCCGCCCCTTCGCGAGCCTTTCGAACAAACCCCAGCGCGCCAACGTCCTGCGTCGCGACGTAGACATAGCCCGACGCGGGATCTGACGCCGTTCCTCCCCAATTCGGGCCACCGAGCCCTCCAGGGAAAACAAGAGACAACGGCGTCGTCGCTCCCGCCTCTCGATATTTCCACGGCGTAAATGGTCCCGCGTTGTAGACGCCACCGTTTTTTTCAACCAGCTCCCGGCATGCGGCCGCATGTTCCGGCGTCGTGTCTGCGGCGCTCACAAGATCCTCCGGCCGGTATGCGACACGCGCGAGTGCCGGCGGCTTGACGGGAATAGGCTGAGTGGGAAACGTCCGTTCGCCCGGCACGTCGCTCTTTGGAACCGCGCGCTCCTCAACGCCGAAGATCGGCTGACCGGTCTCGCGATTCAGGATGTACATGTAGCCCGACTTCGTTGTCAGCGCCATCGCCGGCACTCGGCGCCCATTTCGCACGATGTCGATGAGACCGGGTGGGGCAGGCGGATCGGCATCCCACAAGTCGTGATGAATGGTTTGAAAGTGCCACTTGTACGTGCCAGTCAGCACGTCCACGGCGACCACGGAGTTCCCGTAGAGATTCGCGCCCTCTCGATCGCCACCGTATCCGCCGGGGATCGGCGACGCGAGAGGCAGATACACAAGCCCGCGTTCCTCGTCGAGCGTGAAGTAGAACGGCCAGGCATTGGCGCCGAAGCGCCCCTTCCAGCTATCGCCGGCCCATGTGTCATGGCCGACGCTGCCGGGCTGCGCGACCGAGCTGAATTCCCATAGCTTCGCGCCGGTACGGGCATCGAGCGCGCGCGCGTTGCCCGGCGCACCGCCGGACCCTGGCGGGTTGTTCGCGCCAACCACCACGACGTTTCGGTACACGAGCGGCACCGAGTTGTAGGGCACGACGATATCGACCTCGCCGTTCGTGCCAAATTCTGCAGCAGGGTTGCCCGTAGCCGCGTCCAGCGCGATGAGCCGGCGACCGGCCATGAAGATGATGCGAGACGCTCCAGCTTCACCGGGCCAGTACGCGACGCCGCGGCGAGACGGCGCGATGTCCGAGACGATGTGCCGCCAGCGCTCCGTGCCGGTCTCGGGATCGAGCGCCACGACTCGGTTTCCGGCCGGCAGATACATGGAGCCGTTGACGACGATGGGCGTTACCTGGGAATTCGGAGTGTCTCCCTGCAGGCGATACGACCAGACCTCGCGGAGGCTCGGGACGTTTTTCGTGTTGATTTGCGCGAGTGGGGAATAGCCGGTTCCGGCGTAGTCGTGGCGATACATCGGCCAGTCGCGCCCGCCTGTGGCGCAGATTGCTGGGTCCGGCCGGCTTGACCGGCCAGCATGATGAGCGCGCAACCGCCCAAAGACCAACGGTCCGAGTCCGCCGCATGCGCGTAGTATGCCGGATCTGACCCCAATCCCTAATCCCTAAGTCCCCAATCCCAAGTGTTCTAGTGAAGTACCATTCAGCGACGTGATCGACTCCCATTGCCATCTTGCAGACGATGCGTTTGTAAAAGACGTGCACGAGGTCGTCGACCGGGCGCGGGTGGCCGGATTGACGCACGCACTCTGCATTCTCGCGGCGGAAAATCCAATTGAAGCCGAGCGTGCCAGAGAACTGACCCGCATCTGGCCCGCGCTGCGATTCGGGATCGGCCTGCATCCACATCAGGCGGGACAGTTCGACGGGCGCGAGGCCGATGTGGCACCGCTTGTCCGCCGTGTGATCGCCTCTATCCCTGAAGCCAGGGCGCTCGGCGAGATCGGTCTTGATTATCACTACGATTTCGCGCCCAGGAACGTCCAGCAGGAAGTCTTCAGGCTGCAGATCCGCCTCGCCCGCGAGCTCGATCTGCCCGTCATCATTCACACCCGCGAGGCCGAAGACGACACGCTGGCCATTCTGCGAGAAGAGACCAGCGGCTCGGTGCGCGGAGTGATGCATTGCTTTACGGGCACGCCGGCGCTCGCGGAAGAGGCCTTGGCGCTCGGCATGCACATCTCTTTTGCGGGGATCGTGACGTTTCCAAAAGGCGCGAATGTGCGCGAGGTGGCTGCGCTCGTGCCGGCAGATCGAATTTTGTGCGAAACCGATAGCCCCTACCTTGCGCCTACGCCGCACCGGGGTAAACGCAACGAGCCTGCGTGGGTTGTCAGGGTCGCCGAAGAGCTCGCCACGCTGCGAGGTGTGCCCCTGGAGGACCTCCGCCGGCAGACGCGCGCAAATTTCGAGGCGTTATTTCGGCCGTAAACTCATGAAGGACAACTGTCTATACGTTGACACCCCATCGATGAATATGGTGAGATCATCACGTTTTGAAGAACGCTGACGCCGTCGAGCAGCATCCTTCGTACGCCACGCTCGTCCAGATGTTCGAGCCGATCCGGGAAGACCTGGAGAAGGTCGAGACGGAATTCTATCGCCACGTCGAATCTCAGGTCGACCTCATCCCGAAGATCGGGCGATACATCCAGAATGGCGGGGGCAAGCGTATTCGGCCGGCCGTCCTGCTGATGGCGGCACGTCTGACGGGCTACACGGGCGAGCTCGCCGTGCTGTACGCCGCGGTCGTCGAGTTCATCCACACCGCCACCCTCGTGCATGACGACATCATCGACGACTCGCAGTGGCGCCGGGGCCAGCCGTCGGTTCATTCGCGGTGGGGCAGCGACGTCACGGTTCTGCTCGGCGACTACCTCTACATCAAATCGATGGGCCTGGCGCTGACGCCGGACCGGCTCGACATCGTGCGGCAACTCTGCGACGTCACCCTGCGAATGATCGAGGGCGAGCTCTATCAGCTCTCGAAAAAGGGCGAGGTGATGATCAGCGAGGACGAGCACCTCGACATCATCCGGCGCAAGACGGCGTACCTCTTCGGCGGATGCGCCCGCATCGGCGGCATCCTCGGCAATGCGACGCCGGAGCAGGAGCGCGCCCTCGAGCAATACGGCATCAGTCTGGGCATGTCGTTCCAGCTGATCGACGATCTCCTCGACTTCTCTGGCGACGAAACGGCGCTGGGTAAGCCGGTTGGCGGCGACCTTCGTGAAGGCAAGGTGACACTGCCAGTCATTCGCCTGTTACAACGCGGCGATGCGGCAACCGCCGAGATGATTCACGATGTCGTGCGCGAACGCAGCGTTACGCCGGATCGCTGGCGCGATATCTGCCGGCTTCTCCACGAAACGCGATCGGTCGAGTACGCGATGGACCGGGCGCAGGAACAGGCGGCGCTCGCCAAGAAGCAGCTCTATCTCTTCCCGCCATCGGACGCCCGCGACGCGTTGATGGCGCTACCCGATTACATTCTGGCGCGGGATCGCTAGAGCGGGTTCCGGTTCCCGTTCCAGTTCCTGTTCTCGATTCCAGATTTTAGATTTCAGTTTCTAGATTTCAGATTCCAGCTAACTGCCGTGGATCCCGCGACCCGCATCGAAGAGCTCCGCCAACAGATCCGCCATCACGAAGAGCGCTATTACATCGACTCCGCGCCGGAGATCTCCGACGCCGAGTTCGATGCGCTGCTGCGCGAGCTCCAGAATCTCGAGCGCGATCACCCTGACCTCGTTACCGTCGATTCCCCGACGCAGCGCGTCGGCGGCCGGCCGGCCGAAAGCTTTGCGTCGGTGCGCCACGCGGAGCCGATGCTCAGCCTGGACAACGCGTACAACGAGGATGAGCTGAAGGCGTTCGACGAGCGGCTCCGGCGCGGGCTCGAGAACTTCGAAGGCCCGGTTCCATACGTCGCCGAATTGAAGATCGACGGACTCAGCATTGCGCTGCAGTACCGCGACGGCCGGCTCGTTCGCGCGGCCACGCGCGGCGACGGGACGACGGGTGAAGACGTCACAGCAAATGTCCGCACCATCAAGGACATTCCTCACACGCTCGTCGGTGGACCGAAGGGCACCATCGAAATCCGCGGTGAGATTTATCTTCCCCGCAAGGAGTTCGAACGGACGAACAAGGAGCGCGAAGAAGCGGGCGAGCCGCGCTTTGCGAATCCTCGCAACGCCGGATCTGGCGCGATTCGCCAGATCGATCCGGAACAGGTCAGGAAACGCGGGCTGCGCGCATTTCTCTATCAGCTCGTCAGCCAGGACGGTACTCCCGAGACACATCGAAAGCTCCTCGAAGCGCTCAAGCAGTGGGGGCTGCCGGTTGAGCCGCATTGGAAGGCACTGAAAGGCATCGATAAGGTCGCTGAGTATTGCCGCGAGTGGGGCGAGAAGCGATCGTCTGGCGCACGCGCGCTCGCGTTCGACACCGACGGTGTCGTGGTCAAGCTCGACGACATCGCGCTGCGCAGCCGGCTGGGGACGACGTCCAAATTTCCGCGATGGGCCATCGCCTATAAATTCCCGCCTGAGCAGGCGGAAACGACCCTTATCCGCGTGAGCGTCAACGTCGGTCGCACGGGCGCAGTGACGCCGTTCGCCGAACTCGAGCCCGTGTTCATCGCCGGCACGACGGTGTCGATGGCGACGCTGCATAACGCGAACGAGGTCGCCCGGAAAGACATCCGTGACGGCGACCGCGTCATCGTCGAGAAGGCGGGCGACATCATCCCGCAGGTCGTGCGTGTCGTGAACCCCGATCGTGAGAATCGCGGCGATCGATGGGAGATGCCGGCGAACTGCCCGCGATGCCAGAGCGCGCTCGTGCGCGGCGAAGACGAGGCGGTCTGGCGCTGCGAGAACACCTCGTGCCCGGCGAAGCTGCAGCGAGGGCTCGAACATTTCGCGGCGCGCCACGCGATGAACATCGAAGGACTGGGCGAGTCGCGCATCGCACTGCTCATCGCCGATGGTCTCGTCTCGAGCTACGCCGACATCTACCGGCTCACCCAGGAGCGCCTTGAAAACATCGAGCGCATGGGAAAGAAGTCTGCGGCGAATCTCGTCGAACAGATCGAGCGCAGCAAAACGCGCGAGTTCTGGCGGCTGATTTTCGGGCTCGGCATCCGTCATGTCGGAGAGCGCGGCGCGCAAGCGCTCGCCGGCGCGTTCGGCACGATGGACGCGCTGCTGGCCGCGTCGAAGGAACAGCTCCAGGCCGTGCCCGACATCGGACCGGTCGTCGCGGCCGCCGTTCGGGAATATCTGGACCAACCGCAGAATCGCGCGCTCATCAAAGAACTCGCCGACGCGGGGCTGAAAATGGACGCCCCGATGACCGCCGCGTCAGCGCCCGGACCGTTGAGCGGGAAAACGTTCGTCCTGACCGGCACCCTCCCTACGATGTCTCGCGAAGCGGCCACAGAAGCGATCCAGTCGCTCGGCGGAAAGGTCACCGGCTCCGTGAGCAAGAAGACCGATCACGTGGTTGCAGGTGCCGATCCTGGCAGCAAGCTCGCCAAAGCGGAGACGCTCGGTATTTCCGTTCTCGACGAGGCAGCGTTCCGGAAGCTAGTCGGCTTATAATTCTCAGAGTGTTCCGGCCTTTCGCCCTGGTTACGCTGGCGCTGACGGCTGTGATGGCCTTCCTGCTGGGCCTCACGTCGGGCAGTCTGCGTGCGCCGGCGCCTCCAGCGACGCCGCCCTCATTGATGGAATTTGCGGCGCCGCCGCCAGACCCTGGCGCGCCGACTCCCATTACCGAAGTGCCAGCCCCTGCTATCAATCGTCCGGCTGTCATCGCGCCGGGACTCGTCAATTTCGCCGACGTTGCCGAGAGCCTGAATCCAGCCGTCGTCAATATCGAGGCCACGACCCGCGCGGGAACCCGGCGGCGACGCTCCGGCCGAACCGAGCCCGTTCGATGACGCCAATCCCACTCCCCAGGGACCGGGTTCTGTTCGCCCGCAATCGGGCAGCGGATTCGTCATCGAAGGGGATGGGCAGATCCTGACGAACTACCACGTGATCCAGAACGCAGAGCGGATCATGGTGAAATTCTCGGATGGGCGCAGCCTGCAGGCACGTGTGCTCGGCATCGATCCCGACACGGACATCGCGTTGATCAAGGTCGACGGCAGGAATCTACCGGTGGCCGCGATGGGGGACTCGGACACACTGCGCGTCGGAGAGTGGGTGTGCGCGATCGGCAATCCGCTCGCGTACGAACACACCGTCACGGTTGGAGTCGTCAGCTATCTCGGACGCAAGCTCTTCGACTGCAGCCTCGACAACTACATTCAGACCGATGCCGCGATCAATTTCGGCAACAGCGGCGGGCCGCTCATCAATGGCCGCGGCGAGGTCGTAGGCATCAACTCGGCGATCAGTCAACGGGCCAGCAACATCGGATTCGCGGTGCCCATCAACGAAGCGCGATCGATCCTGCCGCAGCTCAAGACCGAGGGACGCGTGGCGCGCGGGTACATGGGAGTCACCCTCTCCGACGTCGATCCCGACCTGCAGCGCTCGCTGCGACTCACGTCGACGCGGGGCGCCCTCGTGCAGGATGTGGCCAGCGGCTCGCCAGGTCATCGCGCAGGATTGCGCGCCTACGATCTCATCACCGGCATCGATGACAAGCGCGTGGTCAACAACAACGAGATCATCCGCGAGGTCGCGCGGCGCGGCCCCGGCACGTTGGCGCGCTTGCAGGTGGTGCGCGACGGACGTACACAGGCCGTGACCGTGCGGCTGGTCGAGCGGCCGAGCCGTCAGGCCGGACGCACTCCGGACGAAGCGGACCCGGTACGGCCATCGAGCAACTCGGTGGTTCCGCTCGGCCTGAACGTGCGCGACGTCGACAATGCCACGTCGCGGCGGCTGCGGCTGCCGAGCGGCGTGAGCGGCGTGGTCGTGACGCGCGTCGATCCGCTGAGCTCATCCTACGACGCGGGTATTCAACGCGACCAGATCATCATGGAGATCAATCGCCGGCCGATCACTTCAGCCGACGCCTACAACCGGCTCGCGCGCAGCGCGCGGCCAGGCGACGTGCTGGCGGTCTATGTCTACACTCCAGGAATCGCTCAGCGATCGATTCGAGCGGTCCGCGTCGACGCGCGTTAACGTGAAATCACGGATCCTCGTCATTGACGATGAAGTCGGCATCCGCGATTCGATGCGCCGGACGCTCGAGTACCAGGGCTACCAGTTCATCGGCGCCGCAACAGGACAGGAAGGGCTCGCGTTAATCGATCGCGACCCGCCGGATCTCGTCTTCCTCGACATCAAAATGCCCGGCATGGACGGCCTCGAGGTGCTCGAGCGTATCAAGGCCTCTCATCCTGCCGTACCCGTCGTCATGGTGTCGGGGCACGGCACTGCGCAGAACGCCTTCGAGGCGCGCGACAAAGGCGCGTCCGGCTTCATAGAAAAGCCCTTCTCAGAACCGGTGCTCCTCGAGCGCATCGAGAAGGAGCTCGAAGGCAATCGCAGGGATACCGCCTATCGCGCGCTGCGGCAGGAAGTCGATTCGAAGTATCAGATGGTGGGCAACGGCCCGGCGCTGCGAAAGGTCGAGGAAGCGATCCGGAAGGCGGCGCCCGCGCATGCGACCGTGCTGCTGCAGGGTGAAAGCGGCGTCGGCAAGGAGCTTGTTGCGCGAACGATTCATCGGTTGAGTCCGCGGAGCCGCGAGCGGTTCGTCCAGGTGAATTGCGCGGCGATTCCCGAGGACCTCATCGAATCGGAGCTGTTCGGCCACGAGAAGGGATCCTTCACCGGCGCGACCGAACGGCAGGTGGGCAAGTTCGAGCAGGCAGACCGCGGGACGATCTTCCTCGACGAAGTGGGCGACATGAGCCTGAAGACCCAGGCCAAAGTGCTGCGCGTGCTTCAGGAAGGGGAAGTCGAGCGGCTCGGCTCGGCAAAAACGGTCAACGTCGATGTGCGCGTCATTGCTGCGACGAACAAGCATCTCGAGACGGAAATCGAGAAGGGAAACTTCCGCGAGGACCTGTATTTCCGCCTCGCCGTCATCCCGATATACGTGCCGCCCCTCCGCGAGCGCGCCGAAGACATTCCGATGCTGATCAAGCATTTCCTGAACCAGTTGGGGCGCGAGAACAACCGCCGGCCCAAGCAGATCACGCCGGCGGCGATGGATGTCCTCAAACGCTACCGATGGCGCGGCAACATCCGGGAGCTGCGGAACACGATCGAGCGGCTCATCATCATGACCGAGGGTGATGCGATTGATGCGCACGACCTGCCCGAGTCGCTGAAGTCGGACAAAGGAGCGGCGCGCCCCGCGGCGGCTGCCGGTCCAGCAACGTCCGGGCGGTGCCAGCGCGGGCTCAGAAGCGGGCACGTTGCGCGAATTCAAAGAGTCGGCCGAGCGCGCGTGGCTGGTCGAGAAGCTGCGTGAGAATGCGTGGAACATCTCGAAGACCGCCGAAGTGATCGGCACGCCGCGAAGTAATCTCTACAAGAAGCTCGAGCAATACGCCATCCGGCAGGAAACGGACGGATAACTTCGCCCCCAGGGATTAGGGATTTGGGATTGGGGATTAGGGATTAGCGGAGTCGCCAGTCGAAAGTCTACAGTCGCTCTGAGTCTCTCGAGTTGTTCTCAGTGCGGCTCACATACCTGAATCTAATCTAATCCCAATCCCAAGTCCCTAATCACTGTGTGAAGTACAATAGAAAGAGTCGCAGTCGGACAGATGATCGCCCTGGGCCGCAAGGGTGACGGCGGGAGGAAAGTCCGAACTCCGAAGGGCAGTGCGCCGGGTAACGCCCGGTCAGGGTGACCTGAAGGACTAGTGGCACAGAAAATATACCGCCCGCCGTCGCTCGCTTTGCGAGCCATGGCGGGTAAGGGTGAAAAGGTGCGGTAAGAGCGCACCGCGTCTGCTGTAAGGCAGATGGCAGGCAAAACCCCGCACGGAGCAAGACCAAATAGGGGAACGCTGTCACGCCGTAGCCGCGCAAGGGCGAAGGCGGACGAGAGGACGGCCCGTCCGAAGTTTCCGGGTAGGTCGCTTGATCCCGTCAGCAATGCCGGGACTAGAGGAATGATCGTCCCGCCGTAGCCCGCAAGGGCGAAGGCGGACAGAATTCGGCTTACGGCCGACTGCGGCACTTTTTACTTTCGACTTTTCACTTTGACTTTCGACTTCCGATTAGATGCCTTATATCTCGTCACAGGTGGCGCCGGCTTCATCGGGTCCCACCTTACAGAAGAGCTCGTTCGCCGCGGCGAGCAGGTTCGCGTGGTCGACAGCCTGATCACCGGCCATCGTAAAAACCTCGCGCATCTCTCCGGCATCGATTTCCTCGAAGGAGATCTCGCCGACCTCGCGATCGCGAAGCGCGCGGTGCAGGGGGTCGACTACGTCCTCCATCAGGCGGCCATTCCTTCGGTGCCGAGATCGGTTGAAGATCCCATCACGTCGAATCGCGCGAATATCGATTCCACGCTCAATGTCCTGGTCGCGGCGCGCGATGCGCGCGTCAAGCGCGTCGTGTACGCCGGCTCATCATCCGCGTACGGCAACACGCCCACGCTGCCGAAGCACGAAGCCATGCCGACAAATCCGCTGTCGCCGTACGCGCTGCAGAAGCTGGTGGGCGAGCAGTACATGCAGATGTTTACCGCGCTCTATGGTCTCGAGACGGTGACCATCCGCTATTTCAACGTGTTCGGACCGCGACAGGATCCATCCTCACCGTATTCGGGCGTCATCTCGATATTTGCGAAAGCGCTTCTGGAGAACAAGGCGCCCACGATTTACGGCGACGGAGAGCAGACGCGCGACTTCACCTACGTCGCGAACGTCGTCGATGGAGTGCTGCGGGCGGTGAAGGCGCCGGACGCCGCCGGCCAGGTCATGAATGTGGCAACCGGCACGAGCATTTCGTTGAACCGGTTGTTTGCCTCCATGCGCGAGTTGCTCGGCAGCCGCGTCGACGTGGCGTACGGCCCGCTTCGGAACGGCGATGTCAAGGATTCGCTGGCCGACATCACGCGTGCCCGCACGCTGCTGGGTTACGAGCCGCTGGTGTCGTTCGAGGCAGGACTGAAGAAGACGATCGACTGGTACCGCGCGCGGCGCGGGCTCAATTAATCCACTTCAAATCGCGCGTCATCACGCCGAAGATGCGCGCGGTCGCGGCGAACCTTCCACGGCGGATCGACCCGCAGCACCAGCCATTCCCCGCCCACGGGCGTGCTGTTCGACGGCGGGATGGAATAGCTCAGCGCATGCCACTCGTGGTCGCTGAGCACCCGCGTGTCGATCACCTTTCCGCGCATCTCGACGGTCAGCGTCTGCGGCTTATCCGACGCGGAGCGCACCTTCAATTCCACGCCCCGCGCATCAGGTGGCTGGTGCAGGAACGCCAGCGGTGCACTCCATCTGAAAATCTGACCAGGCGCGCCGCGCTCGGGACGGTAGAATCCGCGCGAGCGCCCTTCGGGAGTCGTCTTCGGCGCGTAGATTGGCTCCTCGGTCTTCCATGCGCGGCCGTCAGTAGCGCTTCCATCGACCGTAAAGATATCCATATACGGGAAGAAATCGGCCTGCCACTCGGCAGAGCTCCACGGATAGACGGCGAACTGGCGCGGCCGCGGCGCGTGCTCGTCGAGCTTCAACGCAGACGTGCCCGGAAACGGATTCCTCAATCCCAGCGTGTCAACGATGGTTGCCGGGATATCGCTGATCGCGCTCGGCGCCTCTGAAATACGCACTGGGCCCGTCGCCCGAGGGGGCTTGACCACGAGCAAGCGCGAGCGCGCTGCCCGACATCTCCGACAAGCGGCCCGCCGAACACATCGCGATCGCCGGTGAACCCTTCCGGCGGCAGCGCGACGCCATGATCCGACGAAATCACGATGAGGCTGCTGTCGTAGAGTCCCAGCTCGCGCAGCTTGTCGAGAAACGCGCCGACCCGCCTGATGCCACAACGCGCCTGGTCGGTGTAGTTCGGACGCCGCAGCGACTGCGCGCCGATGTATTCGCAATCGGCATTCACCGACACCGGCCAATGCGGGATGCCGACGTGCAGGTATTTGTAGTTGGGGCGGTCGTGTCCGACCCGCATTCTCGCCGTGTAGTCGGCGAGAAAGGCCTGGCCGTTCACCGGCATGATAGCGCCGGCCGGGCGTATCGATCGACTGGCCGAACTTCGTCTGCAGCCGCCATGACTGATCGTTGTAAACCCACGGCTTCAGCACGTGCGGCGAATGGCGGAACAGCGCCAGGTCCGCGAGCTGCCAACCGGCAAACCGCACGTACGCATCGTAGGTGACGTAGGGCGTCGGCAGCCGGTAATAGTTCGTCGCCGACGGCCTGTCGTACGCAAGACCGGACACGGCGTCGACCTGGTAACCCTGGTCGCGCATCGCTCGGAAGATCGATGCGCGCTTGAATTCTTTCGCGATGAACCTCCGCATCGGCTCCTGATTGCGATACACCGACCCGGTCAGCATCGCAGGGATGCTGACGATCGTGGTCGGAAACGCGCCCATGTGATTCTTGAAGAACGTGAAGCCCGCGTACTGGCGGTCCATCTCGGCGCGCTCGGCCTCGAGGATGTCGTGGAAGGCATCGGACTGAAACCCGTCGAGCACGAAGTGGAACACGTTCTGCTTCGAGGACAGCTCGAAGATCGCCTCGGGCGCCCCTTCCCACTTTGCGCGCGCTTCGGGATCGGCCTGCACAGCGGTATAGGCGAGCAGCACGATCTGCAGCGCAATCAGAATGCGGCTGGCAAAGACCGCTGTTGAGAAGATCTGTGCGCGCGAAGATAACGGACACGACAGGCACCGCAATCCACAGCGCCAGCTCGTAGCGGTTGCGCCATGCGTGCCCGCTCCAATCGATATCCTGCCCGTTGAGCACACCGTAGTCGCCGACCATCAGGTTGCCCTGCGCCCAGATGGTGACGCCCAATGCCACGAGACCAGCCACGTAGTACTCGAACACCTTCGCGGGCAGCACGATACCGACGAGCGCCAGCGCGCCGGCGACCGCGAGAATCATCGGAACCAGATGCACGACGAGGCTCCAGAACGGCGCGCTGAATTCCTGGACGTTGCCCGAGTAAATCGTGTGAGGGCCGAACAACAACAGTTGCAGGGGCACCAGGAGCGCCGGAAACAGAACGAGTGAGGAAGCGCCGCGGGCGCGAATCGATCATCGTAAGGAGGAGATGCGCAAATCATAACATGCCATCTTTGTGGGCAACGCTCGAGTGCGCCAGCGATCGCAACTCCTGTCGTCATTCGTATCGCCGAGTTACATCGTCCTTCCTGCTCTCGACGCGTGTGCGCCGAACCCGCATGCGCTCAAGCACTTTCGGAGACGTTTCGGCGCGCGCGCAGCGGTTCACCTCTTGCCATTGCTGCGACCGGCCCCGACATTCCGCGCGCGTGACCGGTGCCTGACCGCCATCGGTTCAACGTCTCATCACTCGTCCGGGGCCGCTCACATTCACCGCCAGCGCGGCCGCGAGGTACAGGTCGCGGGTGGGGCCCACGACAATTGAGGAGGACAGTATGAATCGTTCAGCGCTCGTGCTCGTCGCCGCTCTGGTCTTCGTCTCTTCGCCGCTCGTCGCGCAACGCGCCGCGAAGCCCCCGGTCGCCGCCACCGTCGTCTCCACCGAGGTCGTCAACCTCAACAGCGCCACCGCCGCGCAGATCGCGATCGCTGCCGGGCATCGGCCCGAAGACCGCCGATCTCGTCGTGCAGTACCGCATGAAAAACGGTCCCTTCAAGAAGATCGAGGAGATCATGAACGTGCGCGGCGTCGGCGAGAAGAGCTTCCTGAAAATCAAGGACACGGCTCACGGTGACGGCGGCGGGCAGAAATAGACCCTGAAAGTAGAAAGCAGAAAGTAGAAAGTGGAAAGTGGAACAGCAAAGGCTACTCACTGCTCGAGGTGCTGATGGCGATCACCCTCATGGTGATCGTCGGCGGCGCCGCGATTCCGCTCGCGCACACCAGCGTCGACCGATCGAGAGCAGCCGGGGCAGCCAGCTACGTGGCCGGGCGCATGGCGTTGGCTCGATTCGAGGCCGTCAGGCGCTCGGCCCACGTGGCCATCCGATTTATCGCACAGCCAGATGGCTACTGGCTCCAGATCCTACGTCGATCGGCAATCGCAATGGCGTGCTCACGCGGCGACATCGCGCTTGGCCTCGATCCGCCGATCACCGCGGGCGAACGGCTCGACTATCACTTCTCGGGAGTCGAGTTCGGCATTCAGCCGAACGTGACGGGCATCGATCCGGGCCCGTTCAACACGAGCGACCCGATTCAAATCGGCAGCTCGACACTGCTCAGCTTCAGCCCGACAGGATCGTGCACGTCGGGGACGCTGTTCATTCGCGGCCTTCGACGCCATCAGTTCGCCGTGCGTGTGCTGGGCGCAACCGGGCGAACGCGCATCCTCGAATTCAACTTTGGAGCACGCACGTGGCTGGCACGATAGCGCGCGAACGCCGCGCGTCGTCGCGGGTCCTCGGCGCTGACGATGGCAGGGATGGAGCGGGCGCGCGTGCGCCCCGGACGCACGGCTCACGTCGTCGATCTTTCAGCGGGCGGCGCGCTCATCGAAACAGACTGGCGCCTGTTGCCCGGCATGCGGGTTGAAATGCAGTTCGGCGAACCGGCTCCGTTGTTTCGCGTCGCCGGGCGCGTTCTTCGCTGTCACGTCGCGCTGCTCGATCGCGAACGCATTCGATATCGCGGCGCACTGATGTTCGAAGAACACCTTTCCTTCGGGGAAGCGCCTACCCATGGGGTAGGACCCGGCACGTAACACGTCAATCGCCAATAAAACGACTGCGGCGTGAAGCAACTACCCAGGACATGCGGCGATTGGGTGATGGGCGCATGTGTGAACGCGAGGGCGCCATGAAAACTCGACCAATTTCTCTCGACAAATCTCCAATCGCCCAATCGCGAGATGGCATGCCGATTGTTTTTGCATCCGAGCATGCGACGAGACGGCGCGGCACCCCTAATCGGATCAAGCGCGGTCATGCGGACCGTGCGCGATCGCATCGAGCGAGTGGCAGCAACGGACTTCATCACCCTCATCGACGGCGAGAGCGGCACCGGGCAAAGAGCTGGTGGCGAGGCAGATTCACGAAATCAGCGCTCGCCGGCGCGGGCCGTTCGTGCCGGTCAATTGTGCGGCGATCGTCGAGACGCTGCTCGAGGCCGAGCTGTTCGGCATCGAGGACCGCACGGCGACCGGCGTGCGCGGCCGCCGCGGCAAGTTCGAATGCGCCGACGGCGGCACCCTGTTTCTCGATGAGGTCGGGGACCTGTCGCTGTCCGCGCAGGCGAAGCTGTTGCGGGCGCTTCAGGACCTGGCAGTCGAACGGGTCGGCGGCAACGGTCTGCATCGGGTCAACACGCGCGTCGTGGCGGCCACAAACAAGAAGCTCAGTGGCCTGGTGGACGCGCGCATGTTTCGGGCCGATCTGTACTACCGGTTGGCGGGCATCGAGATACACGTGCCTCCGTTGAGAGAGCGCCGCGAAGACATCGTCGAGCTGGCGTCGTATTTTCTCGAGCGGCACGGCCATACGCGCCAGCTGACGCTGTCGCGCGCGGCCGCCGATGCGCTGCTTACCTACGACTGGCCGGGAACGTGCGCGAGCTCGAACGAATGATGGAGCGCACGCTTGCGCTCGCGCGTCACGCCACGATCGAAGTCGACGACCTGCCGATCCGTATTCGCGAAGACTTCGGCGACGTGCTGCTGCCCTCGATGATGGGCAACGACACGCTGCGGGCGTGGGGGAGCCGCTACGTCAGGCTCGTCCTCGAGCGAAGCGGGCGCAACAAGCGGAAGGCGTGCCGCGCGCTCGGCATCAGCTATCACACGTTGCAGGCGTATTTGCGGTATGCGCACCGGCTGCAGGTGGCCAGCGTGCACGAAACATCACCGGATTACTCGGCAGAGAGCTAGGCCGAACGCACTCGGCACAACGGACAGGCGGAAGCGGGACACGGCAGGTGCCGTGTGGGGTCATGCGCACGTCCAATTTATTTCGCATCGCCCGCAGGGCGAGGGCGATCTCGTCTACGCGCCACAGGCGCGGAGGCAGGAGGATGGCGTATGTCTCGGACCAGACAGCGTAATGGCGTTCATCGTGGCAATGGCGGTCGTTCCCGCACTTGCCGCAGCGCAGAGCAACGGGAATGCAGATGGGCAGCGAGGGCGCTACCAGGAACACGACACCGCCACGAGCACCAGCTTTACAGCGACGACCGATGCCGCCGGTAACGCGGTTCTGACGCTCAAGGGCGGAGATTTCATGCTCGAAAAGGTGGTGGCGCATACCGGCGACGCGACACTCCGGTTGTCTCAGGGCAAAGACGTCGTGACGATCGCCCTCAGCCAAAGCGGATATCACGTTGCGAGAGGGCAGAAGTCCGTTCGCCTCGACCCGCGCACGGACAAACAGGACAAGCTCGACGGCGTGCGCTCGGTGCTCGCCGGCTCGCAGGCCGTGAGGTCGTTCAAGCGGCTGGTCGGCAGCTCTGGAGCAGCGCGACGAGAGCGAGGAGGATGGCCCGCTCGCATTCAGCACGCTCCTCGACGGCGCCGTCGTGCACATGCTCGATGGCGACGCCGATGCGCCGCTGCGTATCGCCAAACGGATCACGCGGAAGCAGCGTGCGGCGCTGCGACTCGTCAGCGCCAAGCGCATGCCCGGCGTGCATGGTCGACTGTATTTCGGCTGTATCAGGTCGCGCTGATGTCGGCATACGGTCAGTTCGAGAGCTGCGCGATCGAGTCGACGGGTTACTCGTGGTGGAGCAGAGATCTCGTCTATGAGTTGTGCTCGTGGGAATGGGCCATTCGATCGTACCAATACATCTGGCAATTCGTCGGCTGCTTCATGTTGCCGTGGTGACGACCTATGCTGAAACTTCTGCTCGGCGTAGTCATTGAGGTGTTCGTCGGCGTATCACTGGCCGGCCTGATTCTGGCGCTGACGATCCCGCTGCTGCATCACGACGGTGTGCCGGGCGCAAACGACATGACAACGAGGATCATCATTATCGGCGTGCTGGTCTGCGCTGTCGCGGTCGCGCTTTTCCGGCCTGGCAGCGCGATTCACCGTTACATCAAACGCTAGAGAATGCGATCAAACAGGCGGCAGTCGGCAGTCTGTAGTCGGCAGTCTTCAGTGACTGCGCACTGTCGACTGCCGACTGACGACCGGAGCTGTTCGATCTGACGGGCCGTGCCCGTCAGATCGATTGGGGAGCAGCTCACGAACATGTACCGGTCACTCGCCGATAGGGCAGGGTAAGTGCTCCGGTTCGATAAGGTCCGGCAGACGCTCGGCGCTCAGCTTTCTGGTTACGGTCCTCAATTCCCTGATATTTCCAGGCCAGGAATATTCCACGAGCCGCTGGCGCGCGGCGCTCGACAACGGAGGCACTTCGCGTGCGCGTATGCATTGAGAGGTAGTGCTGGAAGATTAACGGAATGTCCTCCGGCCTTTCGCGAAGCGGCGGGATGACGAAACAGAAGACGTTCAATCGGTAATACAGGTCCTCACGGAACTCGCCGGCCTTGACGAGACTGAACAGGTCGGTGCCGGTCGCCGTCATGAACCGCACATGTCTCTCGGGGGTCGTCGCCCAATCCATGAATCGAAAGAGCTGCAGCTGCGCTGATGCCGAGATTTTCTCGATGTCCTGGATGAACAGCGTGCCGTTCCTGGCCTGAAGAAGCCCTTCTGTGAGCGGGTCGGTCGTGTCTCCTGCGGTGTATGGGCCAGTGTCCCATACCGCTGCGGCGTTGATGGCGACGAAGGGGGCGCGCCGACGATGACTCAACTGATGAATCATGTTGGCGGCAAACCGCTTACCGACGCCACTTTCGCCGGTCAGCATCACGCTCGCATCTGTCTGGCTGGCGCATCGCATCTCTTCTTCGAGCTTCCGCATGGTGTCGTTCTCCCAGGAGAGATTCATCAGTCGAGGATTCATGCACGCGGACTGAGCAAGACGTGCGCCTTCTAACCGTGCCGGAGGCAGCAAACTCATAAGTTATTGATAATAAATGCTTTATTAGGATACTGTACAAATTGTTTACCATATGCCTCGTGCCGAAAATGACGAAAATTCGGCATCTGACGATGGTAGTGACGAGCTGAGCCCTTATGACAGAACAACGCCCTTACAGTGGCCGCCCTCCTTGAGGAGTCGCAGCGGCTGCAGCAGGAGTTGCGCGACGAGCGCGATCGACTCCGGCTGCTTCTGGATGTCAACAACCTCCTCGTCTCGCGGCTCGACTATCCGGACCTGCTGCGCACGCTCTCGGAGTCGATGCAGCGTGTGGTCAAACACGACTCGGCAAGCGTGGCGCTCGTCGATCGGGATACGGGTCACTTGAAGCTTCAGGCGTTGACCTACACCGCCGGCGCTGGCGTGGTCGAGCCGGACATTGCGCTGACGCTCGACGGTTCAGCCGCTGGCATCACGTTTCGAACGGGCGTCGCCAGAGTGTTCCGCAAGGAAGATCTCGATCGCTTGTTCAAGGATGGTCCGCCGCTGCTGCCGCCATCACTTCTGTCGTTGTGCTGCGTCCCGTTGGTGACGCGGCGCGGCACGCTTGGCACGCTCAATCTGGCGAGCCTCGATCCGGACGCCTTTCCGGCACAGGAAGTCGATTTGCTGAAACAGATCTCGACCCAGGTGGCGATTGCGATGGAAAACGCGCTGGCGTATCAGGAAATCGTGGGCCTCAACGACCATCTCGCCGAGGAGAAAGAATACCTGGAGGCCGAGATTCGGCTGGACCACGATTTCGGCGGCATCATCGGGGAGAGCACTTCGCTCAAAGGCGTGCTGCGGGCCGTAGAAACCGTGGCGCCCACCGACGCCACCGTCTTGATTCGGGGCGAAACCGGTACCGGCAAAGAAATGATCGCGCGCGCCATCCACGATCTCAGCCCGCGCCGCGATCGGACGTTCGTGCGCCTGAACCTTGCCGCGCTTGCCGGCATCGCTCATCGAAAGCGAGCTCTTCGGATATGAGCGGGGCGCCTTTACGGGAGCGACACACAGCAAAATCGGCCGCCTGGAGCTGGCCAACCGAGGCACGCTGTTTCTCGACGAAGCGGGAGACATCCCGGCTGAGATTCAGCCGAAGCTGCTGCGCGCGCTGCAGGAGAAGGAGTTCGAGCGGCTGGGGAGCACACGAACGCAGCAGGTCGACGTGCGGCTGATCGCGGCCACGAACCGCGATCTCGAGCAGATGATCGTCGATGGATTGTTCCGAAGCGATCTCTACTACCGATTGAATGTCTTTCCGATACAGGTGCCGGCGTTGCGCGAACGACCGGACGACATTCCCGCGCTCGTCCACCATTTCGTCGAGAAATTCTCGCGGCCCCTCAAGCGCCGCATCACCATCATTCCAAGCGCCACGATGGACGCGCTGAAGCGATCGTTCTGGCCGGGCAACATTCGCGAGCTGGAGAACCTGATTGAGCGTGCGGTCATTCTTTCGTCCGGCCCGGAGCTCAAGGTTCCGCTCGCCGATCTCAGGCCCGCGTTGACCCGTGCGCCAGACACGCCACGGACGCCCGCGCAGCAACTGCTCGAGATCGAGCGCCAGCAGATCCTTGGCGCGTTGAGGGAATCGGGCGGGGTCATTGCGGGCGCGACGGGCGCGGCCGCCAGGCTCGGGATCAAACGGACCACGCTGCAGTCACGAATGCAGAAGCTGGGAATTACCCGCCCGTCGTTCTAGTGGCGTGTGGCAGCTTGACCCCTGCGGGCGCGCATAGTACCTTGACGGCTTCAGGTCCCCGCCTCTGCGGCTAGCGCCGCTACGGCGCACGGGAGCATAGTCGAGGGCCGCGGCACGCACTCCGCGCGCCTCAATGAACCAGTCCTCCACCGAACAGCTCAAGAAGACGCCGTTGAACGCCCGGCATCGCGCTCACGGAGCGCGCATGGTGCCGTTCGGCGGCTGGGACATGCCGGTGGAGTACTCCGGCATCGTCAGCGAGCACCTGGCGGTCCGCACGAAAGCGGGCCTGTTCGACGTCAGCCACATGGGGGAGATCGAGCTGGCAGGGAAGGATGCGCTCGCGGCGGTGCAGAAGATTTCCGCAAACGACGCGGCAAAATTGAGCGTCGGCCAGGCGCAGTATTCGGCGCTCACGACACCGGCGGGAACATTCGTCGACGACCTGCTCGTCTATCGCCTCGCACGCGAGCATTACCTGCTCGTCGTCAATGCCGGCAACATCACAAAAGCCTACGAATGGATCGCCGAACACGCGCGGCCGGTGGGAGATGTCGCCGTCGTCAATTCGAGCTCGCGCTATGCGCTGCTCGCCGTGCAGGGTCCGGAAGCGGCCGGTATCGTTCAGCAGCTCACAACGGTTGATCTTGCGTCTATCAAGTACTACTGGTTTGCACACGGCGAAGTGGCCAGCGTGCGAAGCATCATCTCCCGAACCGGCTACACCGGCGAGGATGGGTTCGAGCTCTTCATTCCGCCGGCGTCGGCCGAGCGCGTGTGGAATGCAATCCTCGAAGCGGGTGCCGAACGTTGGCATCGTGCCCGTCGGCCTTGGCGCGCGAGACACGCTGCGCCTCGAAGCGGGAATGCACCTGTCCGGTCAGGACATCGACGAGACGACCACGGTCCTCGAAGCCGATCTCGGGTGGATCGTCGGCTGGAAGAAAGACGACTTCATCGGCAAGGCTGCGCTTGACGAGCAGAAGCGTGCGGGTGTGAGCCGCAAGCTCGTCGGATTCGAGATGACGGCGCCCGGCATCGCGCGCCATGGCTACACGGCCTATGCCGCAGGCGGCGAAGGCATCGTGACGAGCGGCACACAGACGCCGCTGCTGAAGAAGGCGATCGGGTTCGCGTACCTTCCCGTCGCGGCCACGTCCCTCGGCACCGATTTCGAAGTCGATATTCGCGGCCGCCGCGTGCCCGCGCGTGTCGCCTCGCGGCAGTTCTACAAACGTTCCCGGAGCTGACATATGTATCCTTCCGACCGCCGCTATACGAAAGACCACGAATGGATCATCGTGACGGGCAATCTCGGCCGCGTCGGCATCACCGACTTCGCGCAGAAGCAGCTGGGCGATGTGGTGTTCGTCGAGCTCCCCGACGTCGGGCGCGCGGTGGTCCAGGGGCAGACCGCCGGCACGATCGAGTCCGTGAAGGCGGTGTCCGAGCTGTACAGCCCAGCCTCCGGCAAGGTGGTCGCCGTCAACACGGAGCTCGCCAACAAGCCAGAGCTCGTCAACAAGGACCCGCATGGCACCTGGCTGTACGACATCGAGCTCAGCAGCCTGGCTGAAGTCGAGAATCTGCTCAATAATGATCAGTACGCTGAGCTCGTGAAGTAGCGACGCACGACATGCCCATCGATTCACCGGACACGTTCGAACAACGGCACATCGGCCCGGACGAGAAGCAGCAGGCCGACATGCTTCGCGTGATCGGCGCCCGCTCGCTCGATGCGTTGATTGACGCGGCGCTGCCGGCAAGCATCCGCCTCAAGAAGCCGCTGCGTCTGCCGCCGGCCGAGACCGAGCACGAGTATCTCGATCGGCTGCGCACGGTGGCTGCAAAGAACCAGCGGTTCAAGTCCTTCATCGGGATGGGCTACTACGGAACGATTACGCCGAGCGTGATCCTTCGGAACCTCTTCGAAAATCCGTCGTGGTACACGCCGTACACGCCGTATCAGGCGGAAATCGCTCAGGGCCGGCTCGAGTCGCTCCTCAATTTCCAGACGATGGTGCGCGACCTGACGGCGATGGAGATCGCGACGGCGTCGCTGTTGGACGAGGCGACGGCCGCGGGCGAAGCGATGACGCTGCTGCATCGCGTGCAGGGGCGCCAGGGAGCCGCCCCGCGAAATACGTTCTGGGTGGCTGAACGCACGTATCCGCAGGTGCTCGAGGTGCTGAAAGGACGCGCGGAGCCGCTCGGCATCACGATCGTGTTTGGCGATCCCGCGTCCGCACAGTTCGGCAGCGACGTCTTCGGTGCGTACGTGCAGTCGCCAGACGACTACGGCGCAATCGTCGATCTTCGCGGATTCATCGCGCGCGCGCACGAACAGAACGTGCTCGTGGCGGTCGGCAGCGATCTGCTGCGCCGTCACGATTGCCGTGCCTCCAGGTGAGATGGGCGCTGACGTCGTCGTTGGAAGCGCGCAGCGGCTCGGCGTGCCGATGGGCTATGGCGGACCGCACGCGGCGTTTCTGGCGACGCGCGAAACATTCGTCAGGCAGGCTCCAGGCCGCATCATCGGGGTGTCGGTCGACTCTCACGGCAATCTCGCGTACCGCATGGCGCTGCAGACGCGCGAGCAGCACATCCGGCGCGAGAAGGCGACCTCGAACATCTGCACGGCGCAGGCGCTGCTCGCGAACATCGCGGCGATGTATGGCGTATACCACGGGCCTGACGGGCTCACGGCCATCGCCCGGCAAACGCACGCCTTCGCGTCCACGCTGGAAACCGCCGCCAAGGCGCTGGGCTACACGCAACAGAACGAGACGTACTTCGACACGCTGCGGATCCAGGTGCCGGAGGGCATCGGCGAAACAACCGTCGCGGTCAAGGCGATTGCCGAGCGTGCCGGCCTGAATTTCCGGTATTTCGACAGCGCGCACATCGGCATCGCGATCGACGAAACCACGACGCTTGGCGACGTGCTGGCGATAACCGCCGTGCTCGCGGAGGCAGCAGGGAAGCCTGCTCCTCGCATCACGAATGCCGAATCGCCGCGAGCTCTCCCGACCGGGCTCGCGCGCAAGTCGTCGTTCATGACGCATCCGGTCTTCTCGGCGCATCGTTCGGAAACGAAGATGATGCGTTATCTGAAGCGCCTCGAGCGCAAGGACGTCGGGCTCGATCGCTCGATGATTCCGCTCGGCTCCTGCACGATGAAGCTGAATGCGGCGTCCGAGATGATCCCGGTTACCTGGCCGGAGTTTTCCGCCATACATCCGTTCGCGCCGCTCGAGCAGGTGCAGGGTTACGCCCAGGTGATCGGCGAGCTCGAACAGTCGCTCGCGGAGATCACCGGATTCGCGGCCGTCTCGCTGCAGCCCAACTCTGGCGCGCAGGGAGAGCTCGCCGGTCTCATGGCGATTCGCGCGTATCACCACTCGCGCGGCGATGCGAAGCGCGATGTCGTCCTGATTCCGGCATCGGCGCACGGCACAAATCCCGCGAGTGCCGTGATGGCCGGGCTCAAAGTCATCGTGGTGGCGACCGATGCCAATGGCAACATCGACGTTCCCGACCTGAAAGCGAAGGCGGAGCAGCACCGCGATCGACTGGCGGCACTGATGGTGACCTATCCTTCAACGCATGGCGTGTTCGAGGATGCCATCCAGGACATCTGCGGCACCATCCATCGGCACGGCGGCCAGGTCTACATGGACGGGGCGAACATGAATGCGCAGGTCGGCCTCACGAGTCCGGCATCGATCGGCGCCGACGTATGTCACCTCAATCTCCATAAGACATTCTCGATCCCGCACGGCGGCGGCGGTCCCGGCATGGGCCCGATCGGCGTGGCCGCGCATCTCGCGCCGTTCCTTCCCGGCCACGCGGTCGTGCGGCTCGGCGGCTCCGAGGCCATTCGCGCCGTGTCGGCGGCGCCCTGGGGATCGGCGAGCATCCTGCTGATTTCCTATGGCTACATCCGCATGCTGGGCGCGGAAGGAATGACCAACGCCACGAAGCACGCCATTCTGAACGCGAACTACATCAAGAAGCGCCTCGAGCCGCATTACGACGTGCTTTACACGCGGCCGAACGGCACGGTGGCGCACGAGATGATTTTCGATCTGCGGCGATTCAAGGCCGTCAGGCGTGGAAGAGCTCGACGTCGCGAAGCGGCTGATGGACTACGGATTCCACGCGCCGACCGTCTCGTTCCCTGTGGCAGGCACGCTGATGATCGAGCCTACCGAAAGCGAGTCGCAGGAAGAGCTCGATCGGTTCTGCGACGCGATGATCGCGATTCGGCAGGAGATTCAGGCTGTCGTCGATGGGAAAGCCGATCCGAAAGACAACGTCCTGAAGAATGCGCCGCACACCGCCGCGGCGATCGCCGCCGACGACTGGACGCATCCCTACAGCCGCGAGCAGGCGGCGTTTCCGCTGCCGTTCGTCAGAGCCGACAAGTTCTGGCCGCCGGTCGGCCGCATCGACAACGCCCACGGCGATCGCAATCTCATCTGCACGTGCCCCGACGTGGCAGAGTACGTGTCGCAGGACTAAGTCCCGCAATGCGAGTGCTGAACGCCGCGCAAATGCGGGACGCCGATCGTCAGACGATCGACGAGATCGGAATTCCGTCGATGGTGCTGATGGAGAACGCCGGACGGCAGGTCGTCGCGGCGCTCGAAGCTGCCTACGACGACCTGTCCGACAGGCATGTGGCGGTCCTTTGCGGCCCCGGCAACAACGGGGGCGACGGCTTCGTTGTCGCGCGCACGCTGCACCAGCGCGGCGTCGACGTATCGGTGTTCGTCGTCGCGACGATGGCCGCGGTCAAGGGAGATGCGCGGCTCAATCTGGAGATCCTGGGAAGACTCGGCCTCACGGTCGTCGAGATTTCGGACGAGCACGCGTGGGATCTCCACTTCTCCGAAATCTCCAAGTGCCAGCTGATTGTCGACGCCATCTTCGGCACGGGCCTCAAGTCGCCGCTCGCCGGCATGATGGAAACAGTGGCCGCCGATGTGAATGCCTCTGGCATTCCCGTGATCGCCATCGATCTGCCGAGCGGTCTGTCCGCGGATCATGCCGAGCCGATCGGCGAGTGCCTTCACGCGGCGATGACGGTGACACTTGCGGCGCCGAAGCTTCCGCTGGTGCTGCCTCCGGGCGAGGCGCTCGCGGGCAATATCGTCGTGGCCGACATCGGGATCCCACCTGAAGTCATCGATAACCTCGCGGGCCCTCGTCTCGACCTGCTGACGCGCGAGGGCATGCGCGAGATCCTGCAGCCGCGAGAGGCGGATTCGCACAAGGGCGACTACGGGCACGTGCTCATCATCGCCGGCTCGCGCGGCAAAACCGGCGCCGCACATCTCGCTGCGGTCGGCGCTCTGCGATCCGGTGCGGGTCTCGTCAGCGTCGCCACGCCGCGCAGTGCCCAGCCGATCGTCGCCGCGATGGGCGCCGAATACATGACGGTGCCGCTCGACGAGACTGCTGAAGGCACGGTCGCGGCGAGCGGGCTCGAGGCGGTTCTCGACCTGGAGCAGGACGTTATCGCAGTCGGCCCGGGCCTCGGCCTCGGTCCCGACATCACAGTGTTCGTCCAGGAACTGCTCGAAAGAAGTGAGAGCCCGCTCGTGCTCGATGCAGACGCGCTGAACGCGTTGGCGTCCGATCCCGATCGGCTGCAAAGCGGAGGAGAACGAACGCGGCCCATCGTCATCACACCGCATCCGGGCGAGATGGCGCGGCTGGCCAATACCTCCGTCGACGAAGTGCAGGCAAGCCGGCTCGACGTCGCTCGCGACTTCGCGGTCCAGCATCAGATCTATGTCGTGTTGAAAGGCTATCGCACGCTCATCGCAACGCCGGATGGCAAGGTGTTCATCAATCCGCTCGGCAATCCCGGCATGGCTACCGGCGGTACCGGCGACGTACTGACCGGCGTGCTCGCTGCATGGCTGGCGCACCTGCTCGACGCAGAGGCAGCGTGCAAGATTGCGGTCTACCTGCATGCGCTCGCCGGCGATTTGACGGAAGCCGACGAAGGGGAAGTGGCGATGACAGCTGGCGACCTCGCGGCGCATCTCGGCGACGCCGTGCTCGAGTTGACCGCGCGCCGGCGCGTGAAACCTTCCAATGGCGCGTCCTGAGACGTTCACGACCAATTCGGAACTGGACACATTCGCGCTCGGAGAAACAGTTGCAGCGACGCTGCGGCCAGGAACATTCGTCATGCTGCACGGCGACCTGGGCGCCGGCAAGACGGCGTTCGTGCGCGGCCTGGCCGCCGGGCTCGGCGCAAACCCCGACGACGTGTCGAGTCCGACGTTCGTGCTGATTCAGCATTACAAGGGACGGACGCCGCTGGTACACGTCGACTTGTACCGTCTCGACACTGGCGCCGCGATTGATGATCTGGGATTGGAAGAGCTGGCGAGCGGAGCAGTAGTCGCCATCGAATGGGCCGAACGTCTGCCGAAACCGTTCGAAGGCGGCGTCACCGTGAGGATCGAAGATTTGGGGGGTGAACGCCGGCGCATCACGTTCGAAAAAGGAACGACGAAAAAAGAATAACGATTCGTTCTTCGTTTATTCCGATCGGTAGTTCGGCGCTTCCTTCGTAATCGTCACATCGTGGACGTGGCTCTCGCGGAAACCGGCCTGGCGTAATCTTGATGAGCCGGGCCTCCTTCTGTAACGCGGGAATGTTGGGGCACCCGCAGTAGCCCATACCCGCGCGGAGGCCTCCGACGAGCTGGTGAATCATCGACGCGACGCTGCCCTTATGGGCCACGCGGCCTTCGATGCCTTCCGGCACCAGTTTCTCCTGCGCACCCTTGTCGGACTCGAGCTCGAACTCGTCCTGGAAATATCGATCGCGGCTCCCGCGGCGCATGGCGCCGATCGAACCCATGCCCCGGTATTCCTTGAAGCTGCGGCCCTGATACAGGATGAGCTCGCCCGGGCTCTCGTCTGTTCCCGCAAACAGATTGCCGATCATCACTGAACTTGCGCCCACCGCAATCGCTTTCGTGATGTCGCCGGAGAAACGGATACCACCGTCGGCAATGACAGGAACGTTGTGCGCCGCCGCCGTGCGTGAGCACTCCATGACCGCCGTAATCATCGGCACGCCGATGCCGGCAATCACTCGCGTCGTGCAAATCGACCCGGCGCCGATGCCGACCTTGACGGCGTCGACACCGCGCTCGATGAGCGCCTCGGTCGCCTCAGCCGTCGCCACGTTGCCGGCAATCAGATCGATGCTCGGATGCTCGCGGCGAATGCGGGCAACCATGTCCAGCACTCCCTGCGAATGGCCGTGGGCTGTATCGATGACGATGACGTCGACGTATGCAGCCACGAGGGCGGCGGCGCGTTCGGGCGTATCGCGCGCAATCCCGACAGCGGCGCCGACGCGCAGCCGGCCCAGAGCGTCCTTGCTGGCGTTGGGATACTTGATCTGCTTCTGAATATCCTTGACCGTGATCAGCCCCTTGAGCTTGAAATCGCGATCGACGACGAGCAGTTTCTCGACTTTGTGACGGTGAAGGATCTCGCGTGCAGCATCGAGCGTGGTGCCGACCGGTACCGTGATGAGGTTCTCGCGCGTCATCACCGCCGAAATCGGACGGTCGACGTTTGTTTCAAAGCGCAGGTCCCGGTTCGTGAGAATGCCGACGAGCCGTCCTTCTTTCGCGCCCGCCTCGGTGATCGGCACGCCCGAAATCCGGTACTTCTTCATCAACTCGAGCGCTTCGTAGATGCGGTGCTCGGGCGACAGCGTGATCGGGTTGACGATCATGCCGCTCTCGGACCGTTTCACGCGATCGACCTCCGACGCCTGCTCCTCTATCGAGAGATTCTTGTGGATGACACCGATCCCGCCGTGCTGCGCCATGGCGATGGCGAGCCCGGATTCGGTGACGGTGTCCATCGCAGCGCTGGCGATCGGCACGTTCAGATGAATGTTGCGCGTGAACCGACTCGTGACGTCGACCTGGCTCGGAACGACCGTCGAGTGTCGCGGCACCAGCAGCACATCGTCAAATGTGAGCGCAGTCGGGAGGTCGGTGATGATGTCGACGGCACCCAGCTGAAGGATTGACGACGCGTTTCTCGTCTCCATTAGGCGGCTGCTCCATGGCACTTTTTATATTTCTTTCCGCTGCCGCACGGACATGGATCGTTGCGGCCCACCTTCGGCTCGTCGCGCCGCACCGTGTGCAGCGGAGCGTCGTCACCACCGACACGCGCAGGAGTCGCAGGGCGAGAGGGAAGACCCGTAGGGCGCGCGGGGAAGCCAAGCGGCGCGTTGGCCGCCCTCGGCGCAGGCCCAAAGGCGCCCCCGGGCTCGGCGTTCGGGTCGTTCAGCAGCATAGGCGGCGCGGCGCGGCGCGGCGGACGCGGCGCGGAATCATCGCCGACGACAGTAAACTGGCCGATCCAGAGCCTATTGACCATGTCTTCGTCGACACGGCGCTTCATGTCCTGAAACAGCTCGAAGCTCTCTTTCTTGTACTCAACCAGCGGATCTTTCTGACCGTAGCCGCGAAGCCCGATGCCTTCCTTCAAATGGTCGAGGCTGTATAGATGGTCCTTCCACTGACGGTCAACCGTCTCGAGCATCACGAAGCGCTCGATCTGGCGCATCGTCTCTGCACCGACGAGCTTTTCTTTCGCGTCGTATTTCTTGACGATGCAATCCCAGAGGGCGTCGCGGATTTCTCCTGCACCTTTGTCGGTGAAATCGAGGCCGAGGTAGTCGCGCGCATCGAGCCCGAAGACGCGCGACATGTCCATCTTCAGCGCCTCGAGATCCCATTCCTCAACATCGATCTCCTTGCCCGCATAGGCCTCGATGGCGTCGTCGAGGATGTCTTCGGCAAGCGTCAGCAGATACGCGCGCGTATCGACGAGCTCGATTTCATCACCTTCTTCGTCGCCCTGAACGCGAATCTTGCCCTCGAGCAGCTCGCGGCGCAGCGCGTAGATGTTCTCGCGCTGCTTGTTCATGACGTCGTCGTACTCGAGGAGGTGCTTTCTGGTGCCGAAGTTCTGCGCCTCAACCTGTTTCTGAGCACGCTCGATCGCCTTCGTCACCATGCCGTGCTCGATGGGGACGCCGTCCTCCATGCCCAGACGCTGCATGAGGCCCGCAATGCGATCGGACCCGAAGATACGCATCAGGTCGTCTTCGAGCGACATGTAGAACCTGGACGAGCCGGGATCTCCCTGGCGCCCAGCGCGGCCTCGCAGCTGATTGTCGATGCGGCGGGCCTCGTGACGCTCGCTGCCGATGATATGCAGCCCTCCGACATCGACCACTTCCTCGTGCTCGGCGTCGGTCTGCTGTTTGAAATGGGTGAAGACGCGATCCCAGTCCGCGCGAGCCGCCTTGTAGAAACCATCGAGGTGGTAGAAGTGCACGAACTCGTCGTCGTCGGTGAAGCGCTCTTCACCTTTCGGCAGACGTTCGGCCTTCTGCTCACCCAGCAGCTGCTGGCGCGCCATGAATTCGGGATTGCCGCCCAGCAGGATGTCGGTACCGCGGCCGGCCATGTTGGTCGCAATCGTGACCGTGCTCTTTCGCCCGGCCTGTGCGACGAACTCGGCTTCCTGCGCGTGATATTTCGCGTTCAACACCACATGCTTGATGCCGCGGCGTTTCAACCTCGACGACAACTTCTCCGACTTCTCGATCGAGACCGTCCCGACGAGCACCGGGCGGCCCGCTTCCTGTTTCGCCAGGATGTCGTTGACGATCGCCTCGGATTTCTCCTCCGACGTGCGATAGATCGAGTCCGGCTCCTCGACGCGCCGTAATGTCTTGTTGGGCGGGACTGCGATGACGTCGAGCTTGTAAATCTTCGCGAACTCTTCCGCTTCCGTTTCCGCAGTGCCGGTCATGCCCGACAGCTTCTTGTATTTACGGAAGTAATTCTGGAAAGTGATGGTCGCCAGTGTCTGGTTCTCGCGCTCGATCTTCACCTTTTCCTTGGCTTCGACCGCCTGGTGCAGGCCATCGCTCCAACGGCGTCCGGGCATGAGGCGGCCGGTGAACTCGTCGACGATGACGACCTGGCCGTCCTTGATCATGTAGTCGACGTCGAGCCTGAAGATGGCGTGGGCGCGCAGCGCCTGCTCGACATGGTGCTTGATGTGCGCATTTTCCATGTCGTAGAGGTGTCCGCCGTTCAGGCGGCTCGCGAGATGCTTCTCGGCGGCCTGCATGCCGCTCTCTGTCAGCGTCACCGTCTTGTGCTTCTCGTCGACGATGTAGTCGCCGGTCGCCTCGAGGGCCTCGCGCTCTTCGGCCTTCGTATCGCCCTTGGTCTTGGCGCCAGCCTTCAACCGCGGGATGATGCGATCGACTTCGTAGTAGAGGTCGGTGGACGCTTCGGCCGGACCGGAAATGATGAGCGGCGTGCGTGCCTCGTCGATGAGGATGCTGTCGACTTCGTCGACGATCGCGAAATTGTGTCCGCGCTGGACGTACTGCGACAACTCGAACTTCATGTTGTCGCGCAGGTAGTCGAACCCGAACTCGTTATTCGTCCCGTGGGTGATGTCGGCGGCGTAGGCCTTCTGCCGCTCGGCGTCGTTCAGATCGTGCTGGATGACGCCGACGGTCATCCCCAGGAAGCGATAAATCTTCCCCATCCATTCCGAGTCGCGGCGCGCCAGGTAGTCGTTGGTGGTGACGACGTGCACGCCCTTGCCTCCGAGCGCATTCAGGTAGGCGGGGAGGGTCGCAACAAGGGTCTTGCCTTCGCCGGTCTTCATCTCGGCAATGGCGCCGCTGTGGAGCACCGCGCCGCCGATGAGCTGCACGTCGAAGTGCCGCATGTTCAGCACGCGCCGGCCCGCCTCGCGCACGACCGCAAATGCCTCTGGCATGAGGTCGTCCAACGTCTGCCCCTTCGCCAGCCGCTCCCGGAACTCGTCCGTCTTGGCGCGAAGCAGCTCGTCCGACAGCGGCTTGATCGACACCTCGAGCGCGTTAACCTGCTCGACAAGCGGGCGCAACCGTTTCAGTTCGCGCTCGTTTTGGGTTCCGATGACTTTTGCGAGGAGAGTGCCCAGCATGGGGAATCCGCCCGGGGATATTCGAACGATTCTAACACGGGTAGTGTTGGGTAGCGATTGCGGGTCGATTACCGGTCGTTAATTCCGAGGAGCCTTTCCGGTCAGAAGCTGCATGGGGTTGATCAGCTTCCCGTCTGAAAGCACCTCGTAGTGGAGATGAGGGCCTGTAGCCCGGCCGGTGGCACCGACATAGCCGAGCACGTCGCCGCGCTTGACGTTGCGCCCCTGCCAGACAGCGAACTTCGAGAGATGTCCGTAACGTGTCACCAAACCGAATCCATGATCGACGACAACCAGGTTGCCGTAGTCGCCGCTCGGCGCCGCAACCTCCACTCTGCCGGCTGCGGTAGCCATGATAGGCGTCCCTTTATCGGCGGAGATGTCGAGCCCGGGGTGGAAATCGCGGTCGCCCGTAAAAGGATCCGCGCGCATCCCGTAGCCGGCCGACAGCCATCCGTGAACCGGCCAGATTGACGGCGTCGCGTTCATCAACGACTCGCGCTTCTCGACATTCCGGCGGACAGTGCTGAGGTGCCCTTCAAGGCCACCCAGCACATTGCGCAACATCGTAAATGTCTGATCCAGCGACGAGACAGACGCCGTGTTGACGCCTGGCGTCAGCATCGCGCTCGCCCCATCAATCGACGTTCCGCCAACGGCGCGGTTTTTCACGCTCGGCGGCAGTTTCTCCATGGCCCGTGCGGATACCGGATCGAGACGCGCCCGCAAGCCGAGCTCGCTGATTGCGGTCTGCAACGACTCAATCTGCGCCGCGAGCGCGCCAGTCGCCTGGCGGTAACTCGAGTTTTCCTGCTCGAGGGTCGAGTTCGACGCGCGGAGGTGATTGACCTCCTTCGTTGCGCTGATCCTGAGGCCGAGCCCCACGAGAACAGGGAAGGCCAGGATGGTGAAAAAGGCAATCGCAAAGGGACGCAGACGGATTGTGAGCCGGCGAACGGTGCCGGTCTGTCGGTCTGCAAGCACAATCGTGTAGCGTTTCGGCATCAGATACGTATCCGCAAAGATTTCGGCCGAGGCCGCGCGTTGCTATTGGGGGGAGCGCCTAACGAAGTGCAAACCGAAAGGCCAGAGCACCTTACCATAGGTTATCGACGAAACGTCACGAGAAGTTTAAGAATGGCGAAGACTTGGCGAAGACTCGGTGAATCGATACTGAAGCGCCTCGGCGACATGCTCCGTGGCGATGCAAGGGCAATCGGCGAGATCGGCGATCGTGCGGCTGACCCTGAGCACACGATCGCATCCGCGCGCGCTCAACCAGAATTTCTGAATCGCCGCGTCGAGCACCTGCGTCGACCGCGCGTCCAGCCTGCAGTATTCGCTCAGTTCGCCGCCTTCGAGCTGCCGGTTCAGTCTCTGCGTCGCGCGGTCGAATCTCACCTGCTGGCGCTGCCGAGCCTTTACGACTCGCGCGCGTATGACCGCCGACGTCTCGCAATCGTTCGCAGAGCGATCGTGGCGCGCGCTCGAGCCGATCGCCGGCACCTCGACGACGAGATCGATTCGATCACGAAGGGGTCCTGATATCCGGCTCGCATATCGCTGGACCTGCGGATCCGAGCAACGACATGCGCGCCGCCGATCGCCGAGGAACCCGCACGGACAGGGATTCATCGCGGCGACGAGCATGAATCGAGCAGGAAAGGACGAGGTGCGTCCCGAGCGCGCGATCGTCACGCGCCCCTCTTCCAGCGGCTGCCGCAAGGCTTCGAGGACACGCCGATCGAACTCGGGCAACTCGTCGAGAAAGAGCACGCCGTTGTGGGCGAGGCTGATCTCACCCGGGCGAGGAATGGATCCCCCGCCCACCATCGCAACCTCCGAGATTGTGTGATGGGGCGCGCGGAATGGCCGATGATGCATCAGCGCTGTTCCCGGCGGCAGCGTACCGGCGACCGAATGGACCGATGTGCAATCCAGCGCTTCGTCAAAGTCCAGCGCCGGAAGAATCCCCGCCAGCCTCCGCGCCATCATCGTTTTGCCGCCGCCAGGTGCGCCAATCAAGAGCGCGTTGTGACCGCCAGCGGCCGCGATTTCGAGCGCGCGCTTCGCCATGCTTTGCCCGATGACGTCGGCAAAGTCGGGTTCGGGGACCGCACGGCCAGGCGCGTCGGTCCGGCCGAAGCCGGACACTACTGGGATGACAGCAACATCCTTTAGCCCGCCATTCAACGCCGCGACCGCCTCGACGAGCGAATCGACCGGCAGCACCTTCAGACCTTCGACAACAGACGCCTCCGGTGCATTCGCGCGCGGCAGGAGAATCGCCACCTTGCCCTCGCGCTTTGCAGCGACCGCAACGGGTAGCACGCCGCGAATCGGTTGAATCGTTCCGTCGAGTGAGAGTTCGCCGAGCAGGACCACTCCGTCGACAAGGCGCGGTTCGACCACACCGCTGGCGGCAAGGACGCCAAGCGCGATAGGGAGGTCATAGGACGCCCCAGCCTTGCGAATGTCGGCGGGCGCCAGGTTGACCGTGATTCGATGGCCAGGAAATTCGAAACCCGAATTGCGAATAGCGGTTCGAACCCGATCCCGGCTTTCCCGAACGCTGGCGTCTGGAAGGCCGACCATCGTGAAAACAGGAAGCCCGAACGAGACGTCGACCTCAACGATGACGGGCAGGGCCTCGACACCAAGGACGGCCGCGCTTCGAAGGCTTGCAAGCACAGGCGGTCGGCGCTGCAAATAGTTGTCCGAAAGGTGCATCGACAAAGTGCAGAGAATCCGGCACTTTAGGGATGCAGAGGTCCCGGCAGTTCAATTACTGCGACCTGGGGCAGTCCAAGGTGTCGCAGATCTTACATCTCCGAAACGTCACCCCTCATCACCAGCGTCTCGCTGCCCGCACGGCAACACATCCGGTCAGCCGGTAAATACGCGGACCCGGCGCGTCTGGGGGGCGTCTGAGGTCATAAATAGCCGAAACACCTTCAGCCGCAACACGAGTATAAAAAACTCGCGTCCCCAGCTGAGCGAGCTCATCGAGTACCAGCTGCTGAAATCCAGGCGGATTATTCGAATCGAATCCCAGATACACACTGGCGCGCGGCGCACCTGCAAGCGCGTTTGACAATGCACTCAGCGGGGCGTCTGCTCGACAGCCATCCACGCCAAACTGGCGGTGATTGATCTCCCATAAACGCGCGCCGTCTTCCGCAAACGTGCGTCCACGGATTGGATCCGCCGTGCTGATATTCCCGTACCACCACACAGCAGGCAACCCGAGATGCGCCGTCAGAAATACGTCACCCGGCTCGCGCTGGTTCAGCAATAGACGTACGCCTCGGCGGTCATCCAGGTCATGATTCGTACCTTGAATGATGACGTTTTGACGGCCCTTCTCGAAGATATCGAAGCATACCGCCCACGCGCTGACGGCACACACGATTGCGACCCCGACACCAACCCACTCGCGGGGTGTCCGCGGCCGGTCGTCGCGCTCGAATGCATCGCCGGCGGCAATGGCGATGGCTGCATACAGAGCAGGTGTCGTCCACAGGGCAAGCCGATCGGTGAATGGCATCACCCGAAATATCGCCAGCAGAAATCCGGATACTGGCATCAACAGAATCATCAGAGCCATCACGGGCCTTTTTACCAGCATCGCTGCAACGCCATAGGCGACGGTCAGCCAGAAGAGAACCCACAGCCGTGAACCTCCAGGATGTAACGCGAGCGGCTCGCCTTGATTCATCAACCAGCGTAGTGCACCGGTCGCTCCGGCGTCATTCGGTGGGAAACCTGGCGCCCAATAGTTCCGCAGATAGGGGTCGCTGCTGGCCACGCTAATCGAAAGGGTGTAATGGGCACCGAAGCTGACGAGCCAGATCAGACCCTGGAGTGCCACCGCGGCAGCGGCTCGCCATCCGGCGCGCCGCCATGCAATCGCGAAGAGAACCACTGCGCACGCCGGGGTGACCAATGTTGCCGCAAATGAAACCCACTGCGCGACGGCTGCAATGCCCCACCAGAGAAAAATTCGCCGAAGACTGACGGGCCGTTCCTTTGTCGCTTCACCGGCCCAGATGCCGAAACCCAGAAGAATCAGCGCACAGAACGCATCCGCGGAGTAGGGCTTGGCCTCCAGGGCATAGAACGTCATCCATTGGCTGACGCCGCACAGCAGAACGAAGATGGCGGCGGCGATCGGTTTCATCGAATGCCGACCCATCCACCACGCAGCCCAGATAGTGGCAATCCCGAACAAAACCGGAATTGCACGGATATCCCTGTCGCTCGTTCCGGCCAGCGTGACGACGCCGCGCTGTAAGACCAGCCAGCCGAGGGGGGCCGCCTGATCCATCCAGAGCGACCCACCGAGATCGGAAACGGCGCGATCGCGGACGTTCAGCAGGACCATCTGCTCGTCGAGCCACAAAGGTCTGGAAAAATACCACTGGTAGACCTTGAGCGCAGTGCCGGCGACCGTGGCGCAAGCAAGCAGGACTATCCATCGAATTCCCCAGTCCGTTCGCCGGTGCAGCAGGAATGTCATGAAGCCTGCCTAAATTCTTGGCGCAAAGTCCAAAGCCTGGCAAGACGGACGTCGGAGATGCAAATAGTTGCCAAAAGGTCTATGGAGAAGGCGTAGAGAATCCGATAGATATGGATGCAGAATTTCCGGGCAGCTCAATAAATGTGTGGCCCGGGGCCCGTCGGCCACTCGACAAGTAATCTGGGAGAATCGATATGTTGGACGCATTCGGTATGGGTTCGGGGACGAAGAAGGCGCAGAGGAGTGCCGCCGACGAGCTTCAGGCACTGGTTACGTCCGCTAAAGAAGAGCGCAGCGCCCTCAGCGAAATGCTGACGCAGGTGACGATGCGCTCCTCGAAGCTCATCCAGTCGAACAAGACACTCGAGCAGGCCGAAAAGACCGTAGCCGGCACCCTGGGCAAGATCGACGAGCTCGGACGGCGGCTCACGAGCCTCGACGAGCGTACCAAAGCCATGGAAGACGTCGACAAGAAGATCAAGAACCTGAACGAGACCGTCCGTCAGGCGCAGCAGGCTGCCGAGCGTGTCGTCGGTCCTGAAGGGGACCTGCAGAAGCATCGCGAAGCGGTGAAGCAGCTGTCCTCGCAGACCCTCGAAACACAGGCGAGCCTCGATACGTTGAAGAAAGAGCGGGCGTCGCTCGAAGATCTGCGGACGCAGCTGCGGCAGACGCAGGGGGATCTCAAGCTGTCGCTCGACTCCGCCAGCTCGCTGAAGACCGATCTCGAGCAGGTGCGCGCGGCCGCGTCGATTCTGGGCCAGGACTACGCCCGCATTCGCGAGGTGTCGCGCGAGGCGCGCGAAGACAGCGGCGCGGCGATGGAAGCGGTGAAGGACGTCGAAAAGCGCATGGGCCCGCTCGCGCAGCTGCACGAGCTCAGCAAGAACACCGAAGAGCGGCTCGCGTCCCTCAACGGGCTGGCCGAGCACGTCACGCACAAGGCGAAGGCGCTCGAGAGCCAGAAGCACACGATCGACCACGCGCTCGTCGAAGCGAATCGACTGAACGAGCTGGTGTGGTCGATGGATTCGCAGATCGCCAAGCTGAATGAAGGGAACAAGCAGATCGCGCGGACCGAAGAGAACCTCGCGCGGATGGAAAAGCTCGCCGCCGACACTACGAGCCAGCTCGATGCGTCCACCAAGGCGAAAGACGAGCTCGCGCGCGAGCTTGCCCGCGTCGAGAAGGACGGCCACGCGCTGAACGAGTCGATTCGCGGGCACGTCGACAGGCTGACGGTCGAGAAGAAGGAGTTCGAGATCTTCGATCAGCGGCTGCGGGTGCTTCAGGCATCGGTCGGCGAGGCCGAAGGTCGCATGGAGTCGCTCTCCGCGTGCGACAAGATCGTCACGCAGCTCAGTCAGCGCGTCGACACACTGACGCCGCGGTATCAGGAACTGTTCACGCAGACCGAGGATCTCAACAAGAAGCAAGCGGCGCTCGAGTCGCTGCATACCAGGCTCGACCAGGTGGACGACCTCTCCAAGCGAACGAATTCGCAGCTGGTGGCGCTCAACCAGAGCCGGCGCGATCTCGAGGCACTGAAGAAGGAGATCGTCGACTTCCACAAGTCGTACGCCGAGGCGGCGCAGCTGCGCGACAAGCTCGGTTCCGATCGGACGGCCCTCGAGGGGTTCATCGAGCGCGTCACGGTGCTGAACTCGCGCACGCCCGAGATCGAGGCGAAGATGGACGCGATTCAGTCCAAGTTCGGGCTCATCGAAGAAGGCACGCAGAAAGCCACGCGCGTGGGAGAGCTTGCAAGCGAGCTCGACGGTCAATTGAACCGCGTGGCGGCCCGGCTGCAGTTCGTGGAGCAGGTCGAAGGGCGTATCAACGGTCTCAGTGGTGTGCTGGCCGACGTCGATCGCAAGCTGAGTGATCAGCTCGCGCGCCGCGCCGAGATCGACACCATCAAGACGCAGATCGACACGCTGGCACCGCTCATCGGAGATGCCCAGAATAAGCTGGACGGGGTCAACGCGCTGCAGCACAAGCTGCTGCCGATGACCGCGCAGCTGTCCATGCTGCGATCGGAAATCGAGAAGGCGTTTACCCGCCTGAAGACGGTACAGCGCGAAGAAGGTATCATCGCCGAACAGGAGAGCCGCCTCACGACCCTGCTCGAGTCGACACGGCAGATGGCGACCGAGGTGACCGAGCGCCAGCGGCAGGTGCAGAGCATGTCGGAAGAGCTCACGCGTTCGGCCTCGATCAAAGAGGAGCTGCTCGGCGAGCTCGCGCGCATCCAGGCGCGCCAGCGCGACACGGTGGCGCATATCGAAGCGTCAGACGATCAGCTCAAGCGCGTCGAGACGATGTTCAAGCAGCTCGAGCAGCGGCGTTCGCAGCTCGTATTTGCGGAGAAGAAGATCGGCGCGTTCGAAACGCGCATCACCGAGCTCAAACAGCTGACCGATCACGTGGATAAGCAGATCGACAGCATTGCCGGCCGCCAGAGCGTGGTGTCCGCGGTGAAGGCGGAGGTCGACAGCGTCCATAACATCGGCGCGCGCAGCAAGGCAGACCTGCAGTACGTGGCCGAGCATCGCGCCGAAGTGGCCGCGGTCAAGACCAGCGTCGACGAAGTGCTCTCGCACATCGGCCAGACGGAGGAGAAACTCAGCGTCATCATGTCCCGCAAGAAGCTCGTCGACGAAGTCGAAGTGAAAACTCAGATGATCACGAACCTCCTGGCCGACGTGCGCGTGAATCTCGAGACGCTCGGCGAGCAGAAGTCGCTCGTCGATCACCTTTCGGAGAAGCTGGCGCGCTTCGACTTCATGACGCAGGAAGCGCAGAACACCCTCAAGTCGCTTCAGCGCGAGCGCGAACTGGCGGAGCGCATCGAGCACGGCATCAAGCAGCTGCGGGCGCGCTCGATGCCGGGCATCAACGAGGAAGCCAAGACTGCCTAGCGTGTCCGGGATTCGGGATTGGGGACCGGGGATTTGGGCGCGACGCCAGTCGCGCCCTTTTTTCGTCCTTGCCCTCGTCGCCGCCACGACCTTCGTGATCGCGGCCCGCTTTGGCTCGTTTATCGCCGGCGGATCTGATTCCTACTGCTACTTGAGCGAAGCTCGTCTGTGGGCGCAGGGCTGGCCCGTTGTCCAGGAACCCCTCATTACACAAACGGACGGCACACTTGGTCGCTGGACGTTTATTCCCCTCGGATACAAACCCGGACTGATCACCGGAACCTTCGTTCCGATTTGCCCAATTGGTTATCCGGTGACCATGGCGTTGTTCTTACGTCTGTTCGGTCCGGGCGCCGAGATGTATGTGGTTCCCCTGGCTGCCGCCGGCCTCGTGTTTCTGACCGGATGGCTCGGGCACCGCGTGGGGGGCGAGAAGGCGGGAGTCCTGAGCAGTGCGCTCCTTGCAACCAGCCCGATCTTCGTCCTTCAGAGCGTCCAGCCGATGAGCGACATTCCTGCGGCGTTCTTCTGGCTGTTGTCCGCAACGCTGGTGATGACCGGCCGCACGTGGGCCGGAGGGGCAGTGGTCCCGATTGTTGCGCTCGCTGTGCTGACGCGGCCGAACCTCGCCCCGCTTGGATTGCCCCTCGCAGGGTTCGGGTTACTTGCCAACAGAAGCGGTCGTCACTCGGTACAACTGGAAGATGGCCGCTGGCGTTGTCGCAGGCCTCGTATGTGGCGCCGCGATCGCCGCGTACACCAATACAGTGCTGTACGGAGCGCCGCAATCGACTGGCTACGGCGACCCTGCCAGTTTGTACAGCCTTCGATTCCTGTGGCCAAACCTGCAGGGTTACAGCGCCTGGCTCTGGAACACCGAAAGTTATCTGATTCTGCTGGCGACGGCCGGAATCGCGCGGTTGGCGTTCGGCGACGCGTTTCAGCGATTGTGGGCGGGGTTCGCGGCCGCCGTGGTGGCCATCATCCTTCTCTCGTATTTTTTCTACACCCCTTTCGGAGACTGGACGTACCTGCGGTTCCTGCTTCCCGCCCTTCCGCTGATCTTCATTGCATATACGTGTGTGGCGAAGCGACCCATCCTCGTCGTTGGCCTGAGTCTGGCGCTCCTGGCAGTTCACATTCATTTCAATTGGACGGTGGGCGTGCTTGCGACACATATCGGCGAGCGGCGATACCTCGAGGTGTCGCGCTACATCAATGAGATGCTGCCGGAGAATGCGGTATTCATCACGCAGCAGCACAGCGGGAGCATTCGCTACTACACCGGCCGCAAGACGTTGCGCTTCGACTGGCTCCCGGCCCGCGAGCTCGACAACGCTGTCAGGCAGATGACCCGCCTGGGCTACAAGCCGTACATCCTGCTGGACGATTGGGAGGAGCCAATCTTCAAGACACGTTTCGGCCGCAGTGCACTGGCGCGGCTCGACTGGTGGCCGACCGCCGAATTCGCGACGCAGATCCGCGTACCGGATTTACGATCCGGCAGCTCGGTGAACACTTATCTCGACGCGGAGGCGCAACGTGAGTTCCTCACTGCGAATCTCGATCACGACCAGGATTTGGAGCTCGATGACGTTGCCCTCAGGGTCCGTCACGTAACACCACGTAACGTGGCGACCCACTGCGGTCGTCAGGGTGACGATGTCACCAACAGCGGTGCCTCCCGTGGCGAGCACTTCGGCACGCGCGTCGGACACTGAATCAACGGCAAACGCGATGTGGCCGAAACCTGGGCGATTGACAGCCGGCGGCGGACCGTCTGCCAGCCTCGAGTAGTTGAAGATCTCGAGTGTCGGGCCTGTCTCGCCATTACCCGGCATGCGCAGATGCACGCCATCGACACTCGAACCCCGCACGCCCGTGCCGGCTTGGATGTCGCGGCCCGAGAAATGGCGTTCCGGTGGAACAAGCACGCAGCCGAGCACTGACTGATAAAAATCAGCCAGCCTCCGCCAATCACGCGCAATCAGGTTTGTATGAACGTATCGTGCGCCGTGGATCATGGAGCAGAAGATAGCATTGGCCTGTGTTTGCTGTCTCGACGCCGAGACGCGAAGGCGCAGAGGACGGTTCGCGAAAATGAATTCTCGGAGGAAGGCTAGCTAACGCTTTTGAGACCCAACGGCGACCATAGCAAGAATCCACAGGAAATCTGTGGTGACGCCAGTATGAAAAGTCACGGGCCGCCGCGAAAGTCCTCTCCCTGCGAGAGCGCGCGATAAGTCATTACGACCGCAGCCGCCGTCAACACTGCGCCGGAAGCGAATGTGAGCGCCGGATGCGTGGATTTTTGTCTCACAAAAATGCGCATCGCGTCTTCGCGCGCTTCGCGTCATCGTGGTTTTTATCTTCGCGGTTATCTAGGCAGGTGAAGCCCTGTGACACCGGCGTCGCAGTCCGGCTACCAGCTACCAGCTACCACCTACCAGCTAGCTAGTTAGCCGCGCGGGTCGCGAAGATCGTCAGGCGATCGCCGACGTTGATACGGGTGCCCCGGATGGTGCGGGTGTTCCAGGACCTCAGTGCTGCGACCGTGGTGTTGTAGAGCCGTGCGATGGAGGAAAGTGTGTCGCCGCGCTTGACGCGGTGCACGATGCGCTGCGGCTCGGAGTCGATCGGCGTCGAGACGGGCGCGGCTTTCTGCGGCGCGACAGGCTTCGACACGACAGGCTGCGATTCGGCCAGCACGGTTTCGGGCGCCGGATTCTCCGGTCGCGCGGCGAGCAGCGTCGTCGGCGCCCGCGGGATGATCAGCTGCTGACCGGTTTGACGCGCGACCGAAGCGTCAGTGAGTTGGCCTCGGCGAGGTCGGCCTGCCGCACCTTGAGCTTCCGCGAAATCGACAGCAGTGTTTCGCCGCGCTTGACCGAGTGCCACTGGAACGCGTTCAGGTTCTCGGCCGGCGTCTCGGCGAGTCGCGCGCGGAATGCATCACCGGTCCCGACAGGGACTTTGATCTCGTATTTCGGCGAGCGCACGGGTGTCGTCCACCTGCGAAGCTCGGGATTCAGTGCTTCGATGTCGTCGATCGGCGCATTGGTCCATTCGGCCACGAGGCGAAGATCGATTGGATCGCTGACCTGCACCTTTTCGTAGGCACGCGGTATCGCGGGCTCAATCTGAAAACCGTACTGCGAGGGGTTCTTGGCGATGACGATCGCCGCAAGAATCATCGGCACGTACTCGCGCGTCTCGCGCGGCAGATAGCGCGACGTCGCCGTCAGCGCCCAGAAATCGTTCTTGCCCGATCGGCGTATGGCACGCTGCACGCGTCCCGGTCCGCCGTTATACGAAGCCATGGCGAGATGCCAATCCTTCTCGAACATGTTGCCGAGGGTCTTCAGATACTTCGCCGCCGCCTCCGTCGCCTTTTCCGGATCGGACCGCTCGTCAACGTACCAGTTCAGCGTCAACCCGTGCTCGCGGCCCGTGTAGCTCATGAACTGCCACATGCCCTGCGCCTTCGCCCGCGACCGCGCGGTGTTCTTGAAGGCGCTTTCGATTAACGGGATGTAGGCGAGGTCGAGCGGCAACCCCTGTTCGCGGAACTCTTCCTGAATCATCGGCAGATATTGCACGCCGCGCTGCAGCCCTTCGCTGATGAACTCGCGCAGATTGCCCTGGAACAACTCGATGTAGGAAAGCACCTTGCGATTGAGAGGAATGTCGACGTCGTGGCGTAGTCAGGCTAAGGTCGCTCGCAACAGTGGTTTCGGTGGCGGTGGTCGGCGCCGGCGGATCGAAGGTCGATATCGCGAGCAGCTTATCGATCGACGCGGGTTCGGTTTTCTTCTCGACGAAGCCGTCGCCCTGCGCCAGCGCCATGAGCTCGTGCGCGCTGATGCGCTCGACGAGATGGTCGAAGTGCCGGCGGATGCGTGCTTCGGTGCGCGCGCCGTATGGGGACTTGAGTAGCACCTCGATGGCCAGATCGAAGGACGCGCGCGCTTGCTCGAGATGGCCCAGGGCCAGCTCGCGCTCACCCGCGGCAAAATGGCGCTGCGACTCGGCAATAAGGTCGGCGATGGGGTCGCTGAACTGGCGCAGGCTCGGGCTCGCGCACCTCCGCGACCGCAGGAGGCGGCGTCACCGTCACCTGCACAGGCTTCGGCGTGCGGCCGCACGCGACGATCGATACGCTTACGCCGATAGCGGCTGCCACGGGCAGCAAAGTCCGCAGAGTCATCAGTCTCCTTACAACGACCGTGTCGTCCCCGGGGTGACCGAGCTATAGAGACGAGCGTAAAACCGAGCAGGAGCGTGTCTGGGGGTAAGCCGTAAAGCCGGATCGAGAGTAACACGCCGTTCAGAGATTGGTCAACCGGTAAGTCCATAAGTCCAACCACGTCACCAATAACAGGCATGTAATCGCGCTGCGGATTGTATCAGCGCGCGTCGACGAAGACCCGTTTCTCATCCCCCAAATCGCGCGCGGCCGGCGTCACAATCGTACGGCTGTCGAGCACGATCTTGAGGCCGGATCGAACAGCCTGCCGGACGTCCTCCTCACAGACGAATTCGGCCGCTCGCTTCGCGACGGCCGGGGTTCCAGGTTCCGCGTTCCGGGTTCCAGGTTCTGGGTTTGGAATACCTCGCGAGGCGAGGAACTGGTCGATGCGCGGCCCAAGGACGTCGGGGTTGAGGCCGGCACGCTGGGGGCGGCTCACAGCCTTTGCAGAGGCTTCGGCGGCCGAGTGGCCGGTTCCGTCCGACGCGAAGCTGCCCTTGGCTGGTTGCGTCTCATAGGCCACGCGCTTGATGTTCAGCAGATGCTTGGGCGAAATGTTGTCCGACGTGATGTTGCCCCCCCATCCGCCGCATCCCAGGGTCATTGCGGGATCCAACCCGGTCGTCATGCCTACCGACCCATGGGTCGTAGGCGTATTCACAACGATGCGGTAGGCCGGCTTTTTGAGGCCGAATTCGAGAATGATCTGATCGTTGCGCGAGTGGACCGACATGGTGTGTCCCATGCCGCCGTACCGCAGAATTTCCTTGCAGCGCTCGCAGCCCGCGCGCCAGTCCTGCACGACGTACCACGACAGCACCGGACACAGTTTCTCGATCGACAGGGGATAGTCGCGACCGACACCGGCAAGCGGCGCCACGAGCACGCGCGTGGTTGACGGCACCTTGATGCCGGCCTTCTCGGCGATATACGTCGCGGGCCTCCCGACCAGCGCCGGGTTCGGCAAGCGCTGCGGCGTCACCAGAATCTTGGTCACCGCATCGATTTCGGCCGCGTTCAGAAAATGCGCGCCTTGCTGTACGAACTCGCGTTTCAGCTCGTCTGCGACGCCGTTGTCGACAACCACCGAATTCGGCGACGAGCAAAGCAGACCGTTGTCGAACGTCTTGCCGATGATGATGTCGGACGCCGCCTTCCTGATATCGGCCGAGCCCTCGACATAGCACGGCGCGTTGCCGGGTCCGACGCCATAAGCCGGCTTCCCGGAACTGTACGCGGCGCGCACCAGTCCCATGCCGCCGGTGGCCAGAATCACGGCGACATCGCGGCTCTTCATCAGCTCCTGCGTGCCTTCCAGCGTGACCGTCGACATCCAGTTGATGCTGCCCTCGGGCGCGCCGGCGCCGCGCGCGGCTTCATTCATGATCTCCGCCACGCGCGTGATGCAGCGAACAGCCGATGGATGCGGACTGATGACGATGGCGCATCGCGCCTTCAGCGAGATGAGAATCTTGTAGATGGCGGTCGACGTCGGATTGGTCGACGGCACGATCGCGGCGACAACGCCGAAGGGCTCGGCGATCTCGATGATCTTCCGATCCTCCAGCCGCTGCAGCACGCCGACCGTCTTCATCGGCCGGATGAATCGGTACACGCGGTCGGCTGAGAACTGATTCTTCTGGACTTTGTCCGCAACGACGCCGTATCCGGTTTCCTCTACTGCGAGCTTCGCGAGCGATTCGCACTGCGGCGCTACGGCGGCAGCCATCGCATCGACGATGGCGTCGATGCGCTCCTGCGAAAGCTCCGCGATCTCCATCTGCGCCTGCCTGGCCCGGCGAGCGAGCGTGCGCGCCTCCGCCATCGAAGCGAGATCGCGATCGGATGCTTTGGAAGAAGGAACCGGTTGAGGACTCGCCATGTCCCGCGCCTGTTAGGTCTTGGGCAGTATCTTTTCGACTTCGGCGTGCGGCCGCGGAATGACGTGCACTGACACCAGCTCTCCGACGCGCCGAGCTGCCGCGGCGCCTGCGTCGGTCGCGGCTTTTACGGCGCCCACGTCGCCACGCACCATGACGGTGACGTAACCGGCGCCGATATATTCCTTGCCGATGAGTACGACGTTGGCGGCTTTCACCATCGCGTCTGCCGCTTCGATCGACCCGATGAGCCCCTTGGTCTCCACCATTCCAAGCGCTTCTAAGGACATGTGAGCGCGACTTTAACAGATTAGGCAGGGTGCAGCAACCGGGTTATAATGTTGATTCCTCTCGGGTTTAACCGACATAACCGACACCGTTTTGATGATGCAGAAATCAGTTCCTGGAAAGGTCTGCCTGGCCCTCGTGGTTCTGGCCCTTGCGAGCACCGCCGCGTGCCGACGCGAAGAGCCAGAGCCGCCGCCCGTTGCGACGCCGTCGTTTTCGGTGAAGCAGACGCGTGTGCCGCTCGGCAGTCCGGTAGAAGTGACCTATAAGTTCGTCGTCGAGAAGAACGCACCGGCCATTGCCGGAGAATTTCCGCGTGTTCGTGCATTTTCTCGATGCCGACAACGAGCGGATGTGGGCCGACGACCACGATCCTCCGATCCCGACGACACAGTGGAAGCCGGGGCAGACGATCGAATACACGAAGACGATGTTCGTGCCCGTCTATCCCTATCAAGGCGCGACGACCGTGTTGATGGGCCTCTATTCGCTCGCGTCTGATTCGCGCTTGCCGCTCGGCGGAAAGAATCATGGCCAGCGGTCCTACGTCGTCGGACAGCTCGAGCTGCTTCCGCGGACGGCAGGCATCTTCGTGATGTTCAAAGAGGGTTGGCACGCGGCCGAAACCCCTCCCGACAATGCGGCCGTCGAATGGCAGTGGTCGAGGAAAGAGGCGACGCTGTCAATCAGAAATCCCAAGAAGGACGTCACGCTGTACCTGCACCTCGACCATCCGGGCCTCTTTACGGAACCGCAGCAGGTGACGGTGACGCTCGGCGATCAGACGATCGATTCATTCGTGCTCGAGCCGAAGAAAGAGCTGATTCGCAAGCCGACCATCACCGCAGCCCAGCTTGGGACCGCCGATGTGGTGGATTTGAAGATTTCGGTCGATAAGTCCTATGTGCCTGCTGTCATCACCAACGGCGCGCAACCGAGACCCCCGCGAGCTTGGCGTGCGGGTCTTCCATGCCTACGTGCAGCCGATGAGCTAGTGATGAAGTATCTGTTGGCGCTCATCGCGCTTGCGATTGCGACACCCGCGTCGGCCGAGCTGATCTTTTTCTCGGAGCACCGCGCCATGTCGATCGCCAGCCATCGCTTCGAGGGGATCGCATCATCGTGTCGCTGCGCGGCGGGGGAGAGATGTCGTTCGACCGCGCGCTCATCGCGAAGATTGCGCCCGACGAAGTGCCGTATCTCGACGCCGATGCGGCCGAGACGAAACGAGGCGGCCGGTGTGCCGGATGATGCCAGCCGGCGCGCTTGCGAGCACAACAGCCTACGATCCGATCATAGAGAGCGCCGCGACGAAGCATGACGTTGACGCGCGGATCGTGAAAGCGGTCATCCAGGTGGAGTCGGCGTTTCAGCCGCGTGCACGCTCGCCAAAGGCGCGATGGGCCTCATGCAGCTGATGCCGAAGACGGCGCGGCAATATGAGGCGCGCAATCCCTACGATCCCGCGAGCAACATCGACGCCGGCACCCAATACCTCAAGCAACTCCTCGACGAGTTCGAGCTCCCACTCGCGCTGGCGGCCTATAACGCGGGCGAAGGTGCGGTGCGCCGCTTCGGCGGCATTCCGCCTTACGCGGAAACCCAGGGTTACGTCAGAAAGATCCTTTGACTGCTCGGCGCTTCCTCTCAGTAGTTCCAAGCCGCCACGTATCAGCCCTTGTCAATTTCGATGAGGCAGTGCCGATAGTAGGGCCACAGCAGAGGAACCCGGCCGGCGAGCCATTCGTCGGCCACATCCGCGCTTCTCAGGACAACGTTGTCTGCCGAGTTGAACACGAGATGCGAGCCGAGTCCCGCCACAAACGAGAACAAATTGAAGGGGTAAATACGAACGCTTGGAAAAGTGTCGGCGAACCACCGAAACTCTTTCCGTTCGAACGATTTCTCGTCCGGAGTATGTGCCGAGCGTGCAAGGAGATGATAAAGCTTGATGAGGGGATTGGAGCCGAGTGGTTCCATGAACACCATGACACCGCCAGGGTTCAGATTGCGGCTGTAGATGTCGTATAGACCTTCTTTGAAGTCGATGTGGTGAAGGATGGAACGTCCGAGAATCACATCGTACGACCCATCGACAGAGCGAAGGGCGTCTTCGCAGCGGAACTCCAGCCGGCCTGGGATTTCCAGGCGCCGGGCTTTGGCTATGAAATCCTGGGAAACGTCGACACCCAACACGTACGCTGCCCCGAATGCGGACACTCTTTGGGCTGTCAGTCCGTCCCCGCAGCCGATCTCGAGCACCCGTTTTCCAATAGCGTGCGAGCGAATCGTCTCGTCGAAGCGCCGATCGTATCGGGCTGAGTTGGGCGACGTGAAGACGTGTGGGAACCTGGAGTGCCAGGCGTGCGACCCCTCCCACACACCATCCTCGTCGTAGGATTTCCGTTCCCGGTCTGCCCTGGTGGGAGCATCTGTCTGCGTCAGCGGTGTTCGCTGGCCATTCATGCGGAGTCCCAGTCTAATTCTTGTGACGCTGGAAGTGCTATACTTTCCAGCCACTTAGGATGGAATTTCGCTGTAGGCTTGTGACCGCCGCGGGGGAAATCGTCGAAGGAACCTACGCGGCCGAGAACGAAGCGCGCCTGCGCCACGACTTCGAAACGCAGGGGTTGCACGTCCTTTCGCTCCGAAAGCGAACGGCGCTCACCGGTGGCAGCTTCCTTCCGACGCGCCGAAAGATTTCCCACCACGAATTTCTCGTCTTCAACCAGGAATTCGCGACGCTCCTCAAGGCCGGAATGCCGCTGGTGCAGTCTATAGATCTGCTGCGGCGCCAGGTCGTCAACACGGTCTTCCGGGGTGTGCTCGACGATGTCCATGAAAAGGTGCGCGGCGGCATGGCGTTGTCCGATGCCTTCGGCGACCATGGCGACCTGTTTCCTCGCGTGTATACGGCGTCGTTGCTGGCCGGCGAACGAAGCGGCAACCTCGACGCGATTCTGCGGCGGTATGTCGTCTACGAGAAAGTGATCGATACGGTCCGGCGCAGGACGATCTCCGCGCTGATCTATCCGGCCATCCTCATCGTTCTGGCGATCGGGCTCGTCGGCATCATCGTGCTGCGCGTCGTGCCCGCGTTCAGCGAGTTTTACGCGAGCTTCGACGCCGAGCTGCCGTTGTCGACGCGCATCATTCTGGGCATCTCGAACATCGCGCAGGAGCAGTACCTGCTGGTGACGGCGATCGCCGTGATGGTGAGCGCCGGTTTCGCAGCGTGGATTCGACGACCGGGGCAGCGCGCTCGGTTCGATCACCTGGTGCTGGCGATTCCGTTCGTCGGCGAGACGGCACGCAAGTTCGTGACGGCGCAGATGGCGCGCACGCTTGCGACGCTGCTCGGAGGCGGCATCCCGCTGGTGAATTCGCTGGAGGTGACGGCGCGATCGGTCAGTAATCACCACATGGCGAAGGAGCTCGACGTGGTGACCCAGCGGGTCCGGGAAGGTCAGGGGCTGGCGGCCTCGCTGACGGCACGGGGAGTCGTTCCAGACGTCGCGCTGAAGATGATCGAAGTGGGGGAGTCGACCGGGTCACTGCAGGACATGTTGAGCAGCCTCGCCGATTTCTACGACGAAGAGGTGGAAACCTCCGTCAGCCGATTCGTCACGTTCATCGAGCCGGCCCTGCTGGTCCTGATGGGTGTGGTCATCGCGGTCCTGGTGCTGGCGCTCTATATGCCGTTGTTCGAGCTCAGCAACGTGGTGAATCAGTAGTGCTGACCCGTAGGTAGTGCTGACCTTTAGGTCAGCCGATAAATAGATATCTATGCCTGAACCGCAGACAGCCGTGTCGGCCGAAGAGCGCCGCGCCGAGTACGAGGCCGCAGTGCGCCTGGCCAAGCGGTATCGGCTCGAGTTCGTCGACATGGATCATTTCCCGATCAATCAGGACCTGTTCCGGTCGATTCCGGCCGACTTGATGCTGCGGTATTCGTTCGTGCCGTACAAGCGCCAGGGCAAGGCGCTGGTCATCGTGGTTCCCGACCCGACCGACCTGCCGATGCTCGACGAGCTCTCGCAGCTCCTTGGCACGCCCATCACGGTGACGGTCGGCGCACGCTCCGCGATCGAGTCAATTCTGAAGAAGAGCGAAAGCTCGCAACGCGTCCTCGAGGAAGCCACCGAGAGCTTTCAGATTCAGCTCCTCAAAGATGACGACAACCTCGACGAGAACCTCACCGTCGAACGGTTGACGAGCGACATCAGTCCGGTCATCAAGCTGGTCGATTCGACGATCTTCACGGCGATTCAGCGGCGCGCGAGCGACATCCACATCGAAACCGGCGACGACGCGGTCCACGTGAAGTACCGCATCGACGGCGTGCTGCAGCCGGCGATGCGGCCGATCGCAAAGCAGTTTCACAGTCCGATCATCTCGCGCATCAAGGTGATGGCCGAGCTCGACATTGCCGAGAAGCGTGTGCCGCAGGACGGGCGCTTCAAGCTGAAGGTGCCCGGCAAGACGATCGACTTCCGCGTATCGATCATGCCGAGCGTCAACGGCGAAGATGCGGTCATCCGTATCCTCGACAAGGAATCGATCAGCGAGCAGTTCCGCGAATTGCGTCTCGACATCCTCGGATTTCCCGAGGCGGAGCTGAAGCGGTTCCGGAAATACATCGCCGAGCCCTACGGGATGGTGCTCGTCACCGGCCCGACCGGCAGCGGCAAGACAACGACACTCTACGCGGCGCTTTCCGAGATCAAATCGATCGAAGACAAGATCATCACGATCGAGGATCCCGTCGAGTACCAGCTCCGCGGCATCACGCAGATTCCCATCAACGAGAAGAAGGGGCTGACGTTCGCGCGCGGCCTGCGATCGATCCTGCGCCACGATCCAGACAAGATCATGGTGGGCGAGATCCGCGATCCCGAAACAGCGCAGATTGCGATCCAGTCGGCCCTGACCGGCCACCTCGTGTTCACGACCGTGCACGCCAACAACGTCATCGACGTGCTCGGACGGTTCCTCAACATGGGCGTCGAGCCGTATCAGTTCGTATCGGCGCTCAACTGCGTGCTCGCGCAGCGGCTCGTTCGCATCATCTGCGTGCATTGCAAGCGGCCGGCGAAGGTGACCCGCGCGATGCTCGAAGAGTCGGCGATGGACGTGAAGCTGGCCGACACCCAGGCCTTCTTCGAAGGCGCGGGATGCATCGAGTGCGGCGGGACCGGATTCAAGGGACGCATGGCGATCTGTGAACTGCTCGACCTGACCGATTCGATCCGTGAGATGATTCTCGAGCGCCGCCCCTCGTCGGAAATCAAGAAGCTCGCACACGAAGAAGGCATGCGCTTCCTGCGCGAGTCCGCAGTGGAGAAGGTGCTGCAGGGCGCAACGACCCTTCGCGAGATCAACAAGGTCACCTTTGTTGAATAGATCAGTTCTATTGCCGGCGCCCCCCACGGTTGCGGTCGAAATTACCCGTCACCGTGTGTCGGCAGCGGTCGTCGCTTCACGCGACTCTGCGCTGTCCATCACCGCGCACGCGATGGAGCCGCTGCCCGCCGGCGCGGTCACGCCGTCGATGAACGCCGCCAATATTGCGGACCCGAAAGCCGTCGCCTCGGCGCTGCGACGCGTGTTCGAGCAGATGGGCACGCGACCGAAGCGCGTGGCGCTGGCTATTCCCGACAGCGTCGCTAAAGTCTCGCTCCTCCGGTTCGAGAAAGTACCCCAGCGCGCGCGAGATCTGGATGAGTTGGTGAGGTGGCAGGTGCGGAAGGCGGCGCCGTTCCGGATCGAGGACGCGCAGCTCAGCTACATGCCCTGCCTCAAGGCGGCCGACGGCAGCACCGAGTTCGTCGTCGTGATGGCGCGCAAAGACATCATCCGCGAGTATGAGGCGGCGTGCGAGGACGCGGGAGCACAGGCGGGAGTGGTGGACCTCACGACCTTCAACGTCATCAACGCGGTGCTCGCGGGCCCGCAGGCGCCAGCCGACGACTGGCTGCTCGTGCACGTCACCCACGAAGACGCCACGATGGCGATTCTTCGCGGCGAGTCGCTGGTGTTTTTCAGAAACCACATCGCGGATGGAGAAACCGGCCTCGCCGATATGGTTCATCAGACCGCGATGTATTACGAGGATCGTTTGAGCGGAACGGGGTTCGCCCGCGTCGTGCTCGCGGGCGCCGGATCACCCGCCGCACAGGCCGGCCAGGACGCCGACTATCTGCGTCAAGCCCTCGAGCAGCGGCTCGGCACCAAAGTGGACGCCGTCGATCCGCGCAACGCCGCGACCTTGATGGATCGGATAACCGCCAGCAGCGAGCTGCTGGACGAGCTCGCGCCGCTCGTGGGCCTGCTGGCGCGAGAGCGGGCGGCCTGACATGCTGCGCACGAACCTCTCCACTCGTCCTTTTTATAATGAGCGCGCCTTGCACGGTGTGCTCGGCGTCACTGCCGTTGATTGTCGTCGCCCTCACGATTTTCAATCTGACGCAGATTGTGTTGCTGACCCGCCGCCAGTCGTCGCTCAGCAGTCAAGCGAACGCGGCGGAGACGCGCGCGGCCGAACTGCGAGCGCACGCGGTGCGGACGCGGCAGGCGGTCAACGCCAAAGAGCTCGACAGCCATGTCGGGCGCCGCTCGCGAAGCCAACATCCTCATCGGCCAGCGGCTGTTTTCGTGGACCGATCTGCTGAACCGTCTCGAGAACACGCTTCCCGATAACGTACGCATCACGGCGCTTCGGCCGAGCGTCGCGCGGGACGGTATCGATCAAGGTGACGATGACGGTCAACGCGCAAAGCGTCGACGACATCGAGCAATTCATGGCGAATCTCGAACAGACGACGGCGTTCAGCGACGTCTACCCGCTGGACGACGAGCCGGCGGAAGATGGCGGCGTGCGAGCGAGTCTCGAGGGGATATATGCGCCTGCCCCTTAGGCGCATCTTCGAGGACAAGCGCCGGCTGGTGATTCCCGTTCTCGCGGGCCTGGCCCTGAACGTCGTGCTGTTTGCAGGCGTTGTCTACCCCCTTGGCGCGCGGGTGCGAAGCATGGAGTCTCGCGAGCAAGCGGCTGCGCAGGCGCTGCTGGCCGCGGCACGCGAGGACGCCGACGCTCGCGGCATTACGCAAGGACGCGATCTCACCCAGACCGCATTGAAGGCGTTTTATCAGGACGTCCTCCCGTCGAGTCACGCGCAGGCACGCCAGGCCACGTTCCTGCGGCTGACGCAACTTGCGGAGCAGCACAATCTGGAGCAGTCGCGCCGCAGCACGGATCCCAAGCAGGAGAGAGAGTCGTCACTCGCGCGCCTGCAAATCTCGATGACGCTGCGGGGCAACTACGAAGACATCCGCCGTTTCATCCATCAAGTCGAGAACGGCACCGACTTCATCGTGATCGACAGCATCGCGCTGCAGCAGGGCGAGGAAGCCGGCGCGCCGTTGACGCTGGCGCTTTCGTTGTCGACGTATTACCACGCGGAGGCCGATGGACCGTAACCGGCGGCGTGAGCTGGCGCTGGCTGGAGTCGCGGTTCTGCTCGTCGCGATCGCCGCGTGGAGCATGCAGCGCGGCACGGCGTCACCATCAGGCAAGCGTAGTACCGGACGGTGCAGCGCGCCCAAACACTGCGCAGCGACCGAAGAGCCCGATCCCTGAAGTCGATCTCAAAGCGCTCAAATTAGAACGCCCAGCCCCGGACGAGAGCACCAGAAACCCTTTCAGGTTCAAGCCAAAGCCTGCGCCGCCGATGCCGTCGGCCGCGACGATCAAGCAGCAGCAAGCCGCCGCGGCCGCGCAGGCCGCGAGTCAGCCTTCAGAGCCGCCACCGCCGCCGCGCATTCCGCTGAAGTACATCGGCGACATGTCGGATCCGAAACACCCTGGAAAGAGAATTGCGATTCTGAGTGATGCGCGAGGCACGTACTACGGCCGCGAAGGGGACGTGGTCGAAGGGCGGTATCGGATCGTGAAGATCGGCGTAGAATCAATCGAGCTTGCATATCTCGACGGACGCGGGCGCCAAACCATCAGACAAACAGGACAATAAATCGCGAATGAGACGACTGACGAAAGTCACCGCGCTCTTCCTTGCAATCGCCCTGCTTACGGGATGCGCGGCCGGGCGCGCCTTCCGCCGCGGCGAAGACCGCGCGCGCGTCGGCGACTGGGACTCGGCCGTCACCTATTACCGGACGGCCGTGCAGGCCGACCCGGACAAGCCCGAATACCGCATCGCGCTCGAGCGCGCGATGTTGAATGCGTCGCGACAACACTTCGACAACGCCCGTGCGCTCGAAGCCAAGGACCAGCTCGACGCCGCGTTGCTCGAGTATCGGCGAACCGTCGAGTTCGATCCGGGCAACACGCAGGCGGCCGACCGCGTCGTGCAGCTCGAAAAAATCATTCGCGACCGGATTGAGGCGTCGCGGCCCAAGCCGGCCATCGTCCAGCTGCGCGAGCAGGCGCGGCAGATCTCCGCCGGCGCCGCTGCTGAATCCGGCGTCGCGCGCACCGCTCGACTACAACTTCAAGCAGGCGAGCCTGCGCGACATCCTGACGTTCATCGGCAGCGCGACCGGCATCAACGTCATCTACGATGCCAGCTTCAACGATCGTCCTGTGACTGTGACGCTGCAGGGATCGATCGAGCAGGTGCTCAACACCCTGCTGTCGTCGAACGGACTGTTCTACTCCGTGCTCGACGAGCGGACGATCGTCGTCGCGCAGGACTCGGCGCCCAACCGGCTGAAGTACGAGCGGCAGGTAGCGCTCACGATTCCGCTGTCGTACGCCGATGTCACCGAGCTGTCCGCGATGCTGATTGCGATTACGCGGACGACGACCGGCGTCACGATTCCGCCCGTCATCATTCCGAACAAGGCGCCAACACCATCACCGTGCGCGCGACGGAGCCCGTCGTCGCGGTCATTCGCGAGCTGGTGCTGTCGAACGACAAGCCGCGCGCCGAAGTCACGCTCGACGTCGAAATTCTCGAAGTCAGCCGCGCGCGCGTGAAAGAGCTCGGGCTGAATCTCAGCGACCACCAGATTGGCGCGATTTTTTCTCCAGAGAAGCTGCCGACCGACGACCCCGGCAGTCAGCAGTTCAACCTGAACACGATCACGCAGGGCGTCAGCACGGCAGATTTTTACCTGACAGTGCCGCAGGCCATTGTGAGATTCCTGGCAACCGACACGAACACGAAAGTGCTCGCCCAGACGCAGCTGCGCGGCGCCGAAGGCCAGCAACTGATGCCTCAATATCGGTGCACGAGAACCGTATCTGGCGACGACGTTCTCTCCGATTGCTGCAGGCGGCGCGAACGTGAATCCGTTGTCGTCGTACAGTTTCGAGCAGGTGGGCATCAGCGTGCAGGCAACGCCGCGCGTGTCAGACGAGGGCGACATCCTGCTCGACGCCGCTCGTGCTGAAGAACTCGGCGCTGGGCCCGTCGCGCACGGTCGGCGGAAGCCCCGCGCCCTCGTTTACGAACAGGGAAGTGACGACGACTCTTCGCCTGCGCGACGGCGAGTCGCACCTGCTCGCCGGCCTTCTCCAGGACGAACGAGCGTCGCGCTCTGCGCGGCTTCCCGGGCATCATTAACGTACCGGTCCTCAAACACCTTTTCTCCCAGGACAACGACACAATCGAGCAGACCGATATCGTGATGCTCCTGACGCCGCGGATTATCCGCACGCACGAGTACACGGCGCGCGACTTGAGCCCGATTTATGTGGGCACGAATCAGAACTTCGGCCTCACCGGTCCGCCGCCGCTCATCGCGGCTCCGCCCGTCGAGCCAGACACGACGCCCGCGCCTGGAGCCGCAATGCCGGCGCCAGACGTGCCGCCGCAAGGGCTGCCGGTTCCCACGGCGCCGCAGGGTGGAACGCCGGGACTGCCAGTGACGCCAGCCGCAAGGGCAGGCTGCACCGCTCGCCGATCCGCAGGCGCAACGCGACCTGACGGCGCCGACGACGACCACTCTCGCGCCGACCGCGCAGATTTCTGTAACCGCGCCGGCCGGCGAAGTGCGTGTCGGCGCCGGCCCGTACATGGTGCCGATCTACGCCAGCGGCGTGTCGCGCGCGTCAACGGTGACGCTGACAGTGACATACAACCCGGCCGTTCTTCGGATGAGGACCGTTCAGGAGGGCAGCTTCCTGCGACAGGGCGGCGCGAACGTCGTCTTTACGCCGAATACCGACGCCGGAATAGGCCGCGTCGACCTGGCGTTCGTGCGCACCGGCGACAGCCGTGGGCGCATCCGGGTCGGGCCTGCTGGCGGCGCTTCAATTCGATGCCGTTGGCGCCGGGCACCTCGCAGCTCGCCGTCAGCGGCGTCCTAGCCAACCCGACGGGCGGGACGATTCCGGTCCAGTTCGTGCCCGCGTCGGTTGTCGTACGATAGTGGAGTGAGCCTCACTGGGGAGAGGGCAGAGAGCAGAGAGCAGAGGGCAGAACGGCTACACGTTCATCGAGATCGCCATCGTCACGGCGATCGTCGGCATTCTGGCCTCGGCCGCGCTGCCGCTCGCGAGAGTCACCATGCAGCGCAACCGCGAGATCGAATTGCGCCGCAGCCTGCGGGAACTCCGCACCGCCATCGACAAATACAAAGACGCCGTCGACCTGAATCAGATTGCAGAGAGCGCTCTCGATGGCAACACCGACGGTTATCCGCCCACGCTCGAAACGCTGGTAGAAGGGGTTCCGGCGGCGAACGACACAACCGGCAGTAAGCTGCGGTTTCTTCGGCGCATCCCCTACGATCCGATGACCCGATCGACCGACTGGGGCATGCGCTCGTCGCGCGACACACCCGACGCGAAATCGTGGGGAGGACAGAACGTTTTCGATGTGTATACGAAGTTCGAGGGCAAAGCGCTGGATGGGACGAGCTACCGTGACGACTGGTAAGGGCCACCCCGGCAGCGCGGCTTCACGCTGATCGAGCTGCTGATCGTCGTGACGCTCATCGTGGTGCTGGCTGGCATCGGCCTGTCGACGTACTCGACGAGCGTGAACCGCGCGAAGGAAGCGGTGCTTCGCGAGAACCTGTTCCGCATGCGCGACTCCATCGACCAGTTCTACGCCGATAAAGGCATGTACCCGCCCGATCTGACGTCGCTCGTCACCGAAGGCTACATGCGGCAGATTCCGAAGGATCCGTTCACCGAATCCGCCGACACGTGGCAAATCGTGATGTCGGAGCCCGATCCCGCAACCCCAAGTGCAGTGCCGGGTGTGTTCGACGTCAAGAGCGGCGCACCAGGCGTCAGCGTCGACGGCACGCCGTACGCGGACTTCCAGTAACGGCGCTAGAAACGCGCGCGCAGATCGCCGCTGACGAGCGTGAGCGGCCCGAACGTCGGTTGGCCGAATCGCCCTGCGTCAACGCCGACCGTTCCTTCGAGCCGATAGCTCAACCCGCCGCCTGAGCGCCTGACGGATGACATTGGCCAGCCGCGGCACATTCGCAAAGCTCACCGTCAAATCGAAGGGAATGGTTTCGTCTGCCGCGCCTGCAGCGGCAGCCCGAGAGGAAAGTCGGCATCGGCCGCCTCGACGTCGTCGAGCAGCAGCGTCGCCTGCACGGTGCTCAACGTGAAGCCGAATGGATTGGGATTGGTGACGTTCGTCCATATACGAACTGTCGCGCCGCCCGCCGCGCCCGGACTGAAGAGGCGACAGACGTATTTCGCTGGGCCGATCGGATGCCTGTTCGAATCGCGGCGGCTGAATCAGCGCGCGCAGCCCTTCGAGCGATGCGCAGCCGGTCAGCGTAGAGCGAGGAGATTGGCAAAAAGGAGACAGCGGAGCCTCATACGCTCCGTCTGCAAGTTTCGAACCGCAGGCGGACTTGGAATGTTGACGGTTGTCGCCGAGGCGCGACGTTCGTCACGTTGTCGCTGCACAGTGACATTGTAGAAGCCAGGCGGCGTAGGTGGCCTATCTGGTTCGTCGACGTCGTCGCACTCTGGCCATCTCCGAAATTCCACTGGATAGCTGGCAATTACCGTGTCTGACGGGCTCACCGTCGCAGTGAACGTTACATTGTTTCCCGACCTGGACGCCGCAAGGCTGAGGACCACGACAGGCTGAACGACGATGACAGTAGACGCGGACGCAGATTCACCTGAGAGATCGGTGGCGGTGACGGTCACCCTGTATGTGTCGTGCTCGTCGTATATGTGTTGGACTGTAATGCCAGTACCGCTGACTCGACCAAGATTGGTAGATCTCCCATCTCCGAAATTAATCGTCACTTGATCGATTGGAAGCCCTCCCGCCGCGGGAGCGGCGCTGATGGTGAATGTCGTGGGCCCTCCGACAGTCGCATCGGCGCTCGCAGAAACCGTTACGGTTGGACGAACCCCGACGCCGACAATGACGGTCGCCGTTTTCCCGGCCACGGTCGCCGTGACGGTCGCCTCGCGATTCGTAGTCAGCGTCGTCACCGAACTGCCGCTCAGATCTGTATTGGCCGATGTCGCGCTCAACGATCCCGCTGTGCTCGAGAACGTCACAGGCACGCCTTGAACGGGGTTGCCTGAAGTATCAGTCACAGTCGCTGTGATCACGCTCGGTCCGCCGCTTGCCGCGACTCTCGTCGGATTAGCGTTCAGACTGACCGCATTCGCAGCCGCGGCGCCGACGGTGAGGTTCAACGCTTCCGAAGCGGCTCCACCGGAAATTGCCTTGATTGCCGCCGTCCCTGATTGGCCATTGGCAACGAATCGAGCCATCGCGACGCCATTGAGCGTGCGCGCATCTACGGGCGACAGCGTTCCGAGATTCGTTGTGAACGTGACCGTCGTCCCGTTCTGGACGGGCGTGCCACTCGACTCGAGCACCGTCGCGCGAATTTCGGTCGTCCCGTTCGCCTGGACGACCGTGCTCGCCGTCGACAGCGTGATCGTCGATTCCTGCGGCGCAAGCAGCGGCAGCTTGTCGCACGCAGCGGTAAGAACCGCCGTGCAGGCGGCCAACGCCCACACGCGAATATTCCCCGATCGGCCGAGCCCTGCTATGATGGAATGCATCCGGATAGGAATGTCTAACTACAATAGTCCCATGAATTTAGCGGCAAAGGCAAGCAGTGGATACGCCATGGCGGCGTTGCTGGTCGGGATGTCCGTCATGGCCATCATGATGAGCGTGGCGATGCCGGCCTGGTCGCACATGATTCGGCGCGAGAAAGAAGCGGAACTGGTATTTCGCGGCACGCAGTACGCGCGCGCCATCAACCAATATCAGCGGAAGTTCGCAAACGCGTCGCCCGCAAGCCTCGATGTACTGATCGAGCAGCGCCTGCTTCGAAAGAAATTTCGTGACCCGTTATCGCCGAACAAGGACGGCGAATTTCAGATGCTGTATCTGCAGAACCAAAGCACCATGGGAGGCCCAGGACAAACGCAAGGTTCGCGCGGGACCGGCAGTGCGTCCAGGTACGGCGGAAGCGGGGCGGGTCTATCGGCGCCGTCCCCAGACCGCCCGCGGTGGCATCGTCGGGGTCACCAGCAAGAACACGGGACAATCGATTCTCGTTTACAAGGGCAAGAACCACTACAACGAGTGGCAGTTCATCGGCATGGAAGTGTCCCTGCAGGCCGGTCGCCGGTGGCGCCGGCGGTCGCGGCGGACCTCAACGCGGTGGACGAGAGGCGCCGGCAGAGATGGCGGCACGAGCGGACCTAACAGCCGCGGCGGAGTGTCAGCGGTAGCGGTCCGTGGCGGAAGCGGCTTCGGCGGTCGCGGCGGAGCGGGTGACAGTCGCGGCGCAGGACGGGGATGGCCGGACGTCCCGTCACCGCAGCGCCGATATCACCGCGTCGTGTAACGCCGGCCGAATCTGCTGAATCGCCGTGTTCTCGCGCGTCGGATTGACGCGATTCGTCAGGAACACCACATACACTTCGCGCTCCGGATCGATCCACAACGTCGTCCCCGTAAATCCTGTGTGACCGAATGCGGACGCAGACATTTTCGTGCCGCACGAAGACGTCGGCAGCATCGTGTCCCATCCGAGCGCACGCGATCCTGTCGCCGCCGCCGAGCGCTTCACAAAGAGACGGACGGTGTCGGCCCCGGCGAGCCGTGCGTCGGTGCCTTTGAGCGCGGCAAGCATCACTCGCGCGAAATCTCCGACGGCCTGCGCCGTGCCGAACAATCCTGCATGTCCTGCGGCTCCACCGAGCGCCCAGCAGTTCTCGTCGTGGACCTCGCCGATGAGTCGACGCCCGCGCCACGGATCGTGCTCGGTCGGCGCGATTGACCGGCGCAGTTGCGCAGGCGGATTGAACATCAGCGGCGCCGATGTCAGGGTGCTCAAGAGCTGCTGGCTTGATCCCGGAACGAATCGCCCGCCGGCATCTTCGACGATGAACCCGAGCAGCATGAAACCGAGATCGCTGTAGATCGCCTGCGTGTCGGGCGGATACTCGAGCGGGAGCGAACAAATCGCGTGCTGAAATTCCTGCCGTCCCGAGTGATCGCGATAGAAGGGAAGCCATGCGGTGAGACCGGAGCTATGCGTCAACAGCGATCGCAGCGTCACGTCGTCGCGATCCTTCCCGCGCCACTCGGGAATCCACCTCCGGATCGGGTGATGCAACGCCAGCGCGCCGCGTTCGACCAGCCGCATCACGAGGCTCGTCGTCGCGATCACTTTCGTCAGCGACGCGAGGTCGAAAATCGTGCTGCTCTGGGTGGGAGCAGAGTCGGGATCGTAGTCGAGCCTGCCGAACGCCTGCTGCCACAGCACCTCGCCGCGAGTGCCGACTTCGACGACGGCGGCAGGAAACGCGCGCTCCTCGACGCCGCGCTGCACCACGTCGGCGGCGCGGGCGAAATCGATCACGGCGCGAATGCCTCTTTCGCAACCGCCTCGACGTATCTACCGTCGAGATTGTCGTAAGAAAACAGCACGATACCTTCGGAGCCGAGTTGCCTTGCCGCGCGAATGTTCTCGACAGTGGCGGAAGGAGACAGTTGGTACGCGCCGATGCCGGCCCACACGGGACGCCGGCCGGCAAGCTGCTCGACGTTCGCTATCTGCGTGCGGAAGATCACCGGATCTGTCGTGTATGCCATCGGGCAAATCGCGTCGAGCAGACCGGTTTCGAGCCAGCCGGCCCAATCCTGGAAACGCCGGTTGGCGGCGTCCTCCGCATCGGGAAACACGGCAGCAGTCAGCATCGCGCGCGGGGCGGCGCGCCTTTACGGTCGACCGGATTCTCGTGAGCAGCGCGGTCAATCGCGCGCGCCGGAATTCCTGCCAGCCCTGCGGAAACATCTCCGTGTAAAACAATGGGCGGCCGCGGGCTCGCGATGCGTACTCGCGGCGCTCGGCGCCGCTCGACCGCGACGTGACGTCGGCGCGGAACTCGTCGAGCGTCTCGGCGCTGTAGTCGAATTCGTCGTTGGGAAACCGGATGTAATCGAGGTGGATGCCGTCCACGTCGTAGCGCGACACGATGTCGCCGATGACTTTGATGACGTGATCGGCGGCGCCCTTGTGAATGGGGGAGAGGAAGATCCCTTCCACGCGGTCGCTGCGCGCCCGCGCGTACTCCGACAGACGCCGCAGATATTGCGGATCGCGCGGGTTCATGCGGTCCGAGATCTTCGGCAAGCGGCCGCGGCACCATCAGCCACTCCGGATGAAGGTACACGATGTGTTGTCGAGCCGCCGGCGGCTCCGCATCCGACACGAGATTCACGTTGACCCACGCATGCACCTTCAGGCCGGCGCGATGCGCGCGCTCGACCATCAGTTCGAGGGGATCGAACGAAGCAGGCTGCTTTGCAAGCAACGCCGGCCGCGGCTCGTAACGGCTGTCGTAGTACGCATCGCCTCGTCCGCGCACCTGCACGATGAGCGTATTGAATCCGCCGTTCTTCGCCATGTCGACGGCAGCGATGATGCTGGCGGCAGAAGCGAGGGTGCCCCGCTGCACCCAGAGCGCGCGGACTTCAGATGACGGGTTGAGCGAAGAGAGAGCCGCAGGCAAGCGCGACGATCGTCAGAGTCCGGACGAAGCTCATCGGGGTCCGGCTAAGGCTCTTCAAGGTCCGGCTAAAGCCGGACACTACGTACTGTCCCCGGCAGGGATCCAGGTGGAGCAGCTCGCGCAGCCGCGGCTCGATGTCTTCGCCAATCGCCTCGCGTACCGAGTCGTGCGCCTTTTTGAGGCGAGCAATCGCCTGCGTATAGCCGCCCTTCGTTTTCTGCATCACGATGGCCGCCTTCACGTTCCACTTCGCTTTCTCGAGAAGCTTGTCGGCCTGCTCGTTGTCGAGCCCCGTCACCATCGAGATGATGCGCCGGGCCCGCTCGCGCGCTTTTTCAGACGTGGTGTGGAGATCGACCATCAGGTTGCCGTAGGTCTTGCCAATCCGCACCATCGCAGCGGTCGTCAACATGTTGAGGACGAGCTTCGTGGCGGTTCCGGCCTTCAGGCGCGTGGAACCGGCGATCACTTCCGGGCCGACGGCCGGCGCAATCGTGAGATCGACGAACGTCTGCAGCTCGGTCCGCGGATCGCAGGTGACGAAGATGATTTTCGAGTTCGCCTTGCGCGCGCGGGTCAACCCGCCTCTCACGTACGGCGTCATCCCGCTGGCCGACACGCCGATGACGACATCCTTCTTCGTCGGCTTGAGGCGCTGAAGCGCCCGCGCGCCGTCCTCGTAACTGTCCTCGGCGCCCTCCTTGGTGTGGAGAAACGCCGTCTTGCCGCCTGCCATCACGGCCTGAATCGAATCGGGATTGGTGCCGAACGTCGTCGGCATTTCCGCCGACTCGACGACGCCAAGCCGTCCGCTGGTGCCGGCGCCGACGAAGATCACGCGGCCGCCCTTGCGCAGCGCCTCGACGATGATGTCGGCGCCGATGGCGATGCGAGGCTTCTCGCGCTGCACGGCGGCCAGCACCTTGCGATCGTCGTTCAGCATCAGCTCGACGATGTCGGCCGATGAGGCCTTGTCGATGCCGAGCGTCGCGGGATTGATGGCTTCGGTTGGGAGCTGCTGATATTTCGAACGATGGGACATCGGGTATGAAGAAACCTTAGCGCAACGAAGGGCCGGATGCTACTCTCAGGTTTCGACAGTGTCAACCGCCCACGATCTCGTCGATGCGTATCTCACGCACCTGCGCGTCGAACGCCGCCTCGCCGATCACACTCTTGAAAGCTACAGCCGCGATCTCCAACGGCTTGGAGAATTCTCCGCCGGCCTCGAAAAACCGGTTCAGCGCCTGGACCGCCACGACCTCGAACATTTTGTCGACGGCCTGATGAACGAAGGGCTCTCGCCGCGCTCGGTCGCGCGTACGGTCGCCGCCGTACGAGGCTTTTTCCGGTTTGCCGTGCTCACGCAACACCTCACCAGCAACCCTGCCGACGATCTTCAGGCGCCGCGGGCGTGGCCGGCCCTTCCGAAGTTTCTCGGCGTCGAAGAGGTCGAGCGGCTCATCAAGCAGCCCGACGTCGCGACGCCGCGTGGCCTGCGGGATCGCGCGCTCATCGAAGTCCTGTACGCCACCGGTTTGCGCGTGTCGGAGCTGATTCACCTGCGCGCCAGCGATCTCAACCTCGAAGCCGGATACTTGTCGACGACCGGCAAAGGCAACAAACAGCGCATCGTGCCGATTGGCGATCAGGCCGTGGAGTGGCTGATGAAGTACATCCGCGAGGGGCGGCCAGCACTGATCGGCAAGCGCGCGTCGCCGTGGCTGTTCGTCAACGCAAAGCGGGGGAGCAGCCTGTCGCGCGTGGGGTTCTGGAAAATCCTCAAAGGCTACGGCCAGAAGGCGGGACTGCCGCGCGCGCTGAGCCCGCACGTGCTGCGCCATTCGTTTGCCACGCACCTGCTCGAGCACGGCGCCGATCTGCGATCGATCCAGATGATGCTGGGTCATGCGGATCTGTCGACGACCCAGATTTATACGCACGTCCTCGAGGCGCGGCTGCGCGCGGTTTATGACCGGTTTCACCCGCGCGCATGATAGAATTCGCGGATCTTCTTCGACGGGAAACAGCAGACCGCAGACAACAAAAAACGTAAGTAAGGAGCGCAACGTAATGAGCCGTGACGGCCGCCATCTCTTTACGTCGGAGTCCGTAACCGAAGGACATCCCGACAAGATTGCCGATCAGATTTCCGACTCGGTCCTCGACGCCATTCTGGCGCAGGATGCGAAAAGCCGCGTCGCCTGCGAGACGCTGGTCACCACCGGCCTCGTCGTCCTGGCCGGCGAAATTACGACCAACGCGATCGTCGATTTCCAGGAAGTCGCGCGCGCGGCGATCCGGGACGTCGGCTACACCCGCGCGAAGTACGGATTCGACGCCGATACCTGCGGGGTCCTCTCGTCGCTGCACAAGCAGTCGCCCGACATCAGCATGGGCGTCGATACCGGCGGCGCCGGCGACCAGGGCCTCATGTTCGGCTATGCCTGCAACGAGACCGAAGAGTTGATGCCGCTGCCGATCATGCTCGCGCACAAGCTCGTGAAAGGGCTCTCGTGCGCGCGACGCGACGGCGTGCTCGATTACCTCCGTCCGGACGGCAAGTCGCAGGTGACGGTCGAGTACGAAGGCCGCAAGCCCATTCGCGTCGATGCCGTCGTCATCTCGAGCCAGCACCGCGAAGACGTGACGAACGATCAGATGCGCGGCGACATCGTCGAGAAGATCATCAATCGCGTCGTGCCCGCCAGCCTGATGGACAAGAACACCAAAATTTACGTCAATCCGACCGGCCGCTTCGTCGTCGGCGGGCCGCACGGCGATGCCGGCGTCACCGGACGCAAGATCATCGTCGATACCTACGGCGGCGCGGCGCCGCATGGCGGCGGCGCGTTTTCGGGAAAAGATCCCACGAAGGTCGACCGCTCGGCTTGCTACATGGCGCGCTACATCGCGAAGAACTGCGTGGCGGCCGGCTTCGCGGAAAAGCTTCAGGTGCAGCTCGCCTATGCGATCGGCGTCGCCGATCCGGTCTCGGTGATGGTCGACACCTACGGCACCGGCAAGATCGCCGACACGAAGATGACCGAGCTCGTGCGCGAGCACTTCAAGCTGACGCCGAAGGGCATCATCGACGATCTCGACCTGCGGAGGCCGATTTACAGAAAGACCGCCGCGTTCGGACACTTCGGCCGCACCGAAGACGGCTTCACGTGGGAGAAGACAGACCGCGCCGACGCGCTTCGCAAGGCGGCGGGACTGTAGGAGTGTCCGACTTCAGCCGGACACGACGATGTCGACATTGCGAATAACAATGGCGGCGGCCGTTCTGGCCGCCGCTTTTCTTTTGATGGCGCTCCCGCTGCCCGCGCGCCCGATCGCGCTGCCGCCGTCAGCATCGCAGACTCCCACCGCGCGCGGCTCGTTTCACATCCACACCAATCGCTCTGACGGATCCGGATCTCCCGACGACGCAGCTGCGGCTGCGGCACGGGCCGGCTTGAACTTCATCGTCCTCACCGATCACGGCGACGGCACGCGCAAGCCGGACGCGCCGCAGTATCGAGCCGGCGTGCTCGTCATCGATGCGGTCGAGCTGAGCACGCAGGCGGGCCACTACATCGCCATCGGACTTCCACAAGCGCCGTATCCGCTTCGCGGCGAAGCACGCGACGTCGTCGCCGATGTGAGACGCCTCGGCGGATTCGGCATCGTCGCGCATCCCGATTCGGCCAAGCCAGGCCTGCGATGGCACGACTGGAATGCGGAATTCGACGGGATGGAGTGGCTCAACGCCGACACCGAATGGCGCGATGAGAGCCGGCCGCAGTTGGCGCGGGCGCTCGCGCGCTATCCATTTCGCCCGGCCGAAACGCTGGCGTCGCTGCTCGATCGTCCGGACGCGACGCTCGAGCGATGGGACGCGATCACACAGCGGCGGCCGGTCGTGGCGCTCGCCGGCGCCGACGCGCACGCGCGCGCGGGATGGATGGACGACGACGTGGACGGGTACCGGCGGGGATGGTTTCTGAGGATTCCCTCGTACGACGCGTCGTTTCGCACGTTCGCGATGCGCGTCGCGCTCGACCGTCCGCTCACGAACGACGCGGCTGCCGATGCTGCGCACATCATCGCCGCCCTGAAGCGGGGAGCGGTGTATTCAGCGATCGATGCGATCGCATCGCCCGCCGCGTTCGAGTTCTCGGCGAGCAGCCCGGGCCACCGGATCAATCAGGGAGACGTCTTCAACGACACCGCGGCCACTCTCACGTTCACAGCTCGCACGAATGCCACAACCGGAGGAGTGATCGTCCTTCGAAAAGACGGACGCATCCTGACGCAGAATCCGTTGCCGGCGCTCGTGTATGAAACGGCGGGGGAGGGCACCTACCGGGTCGAGGTGTACCTCTCGAGCGGCCCGGGGGACCCGCCGATTCCGTGGATCGTGAGCAACCCCATCTACGTTCGGCCCGTCGGGTGGGGAACGGGATGCCTTCGGCCATCTCCGTGGAGCCTCCGGCGATCACGCGAGGCATCCAGGGCGGGCCGTGGCACGCCGAAAAAGACGACGAGTCGTCTGCGGAGATCGCGCAGACGGACTATCCGACCGGACCTGTGCAGTTCACGTTTCGCCTCGCGGGCGGGGATGGCGCTGGGCGCTACGCGGCGCTGGGCATTGGCGTGGGCAAAGCGCTCACCGAACGCACGCACCTGGCCTTCCGCGCGCACGCCTCGCGCCCCATGCGCGTGTCGGTTCAAGCCCGCCATCCGCAATCCGGCGACCGATGGCAGCGCTCGATCTATCTCGACGCCGAACCGCGCGATGTGATTGTTCGGTTTGCCGAGATGACACCGGTCGGATCGAGCGGCACGTTCGATCCGGCGCTCGCCGACACGCTGCTGTTCGTCGTCGATACGACGAACACGTCAGCCGGGCACGGCGGGAAGCTTCACGCTTGGAAAATCTGCGCGTGGAACGGTGACGGTCGGACATCACCCCGGTAGTGTCCGCTTTAGGCGGACCTGCGGACCTACGTTCGGACAGTAAGCAGCAAATACATCGCCGCGCAGCCGAAGATGATGTTCGGCGCCCAGGCCGCGAGCGCGGGGGCCATCAGCCCGCCGGCGCCGATCGCGCCGAAGACGCTGATCGCGGTCCAGTAGAGAATCGCGAGCACGATGCCGGCGCCGATGCCGTACATCGCGCCGCGTTTGCCGGTCGTCACGGCAAACGGCACGGCGATGAGCGCCATGATGAGCGTGACGAACGGAAACGCGAGCTTCCGGTGGAGCGCGACGACGTACGGCACGACGTTGAAGCCGCCGGCCTCGAGCGACGTCACGTGCTCGCTGAGCTGCCGATACGACATGTACTGCGCGTCAGGCCGCTCGCTGGCAAAGTAGCCCGGGCCTTCCATCGCGACAGACTGGTTCGTGAACGACGTGAAGCGGACCTTTGGCTCGAAGTCGCGCTCCCATCCTTTGCCGCCCTGCCACATCACCTGCCCCTTCGCTTCGCGGTCGCCGTTGAAGGTCGCGTACGAGAAATACTTGCGGCGCGCGAGCGTCGACGGATCCTTGCCGAACTCGTAGATCGACAGGCCGTTCAACCGATTCCGCCCTGGCTCGAAATACAGATACTGATACATGTTGCCGTTGTTCGCCGTGACCCACCGCCGATTCAAGTCGGTCGTCGTCGTGAAGTCGCCCGCGAATCGCGTTGTTGATGGCATCGGCGCGGCGATTCGAAGCAGCGAGCACCCCTTCTTCGAGACCCAGCAGAATCGCGCTGCCGATGAGCGCGAGAATCAGCAGCGGCGCGGCGGCGCGATACAGGCTGATGCCGCACGCCTTCATCACGACGAGCTCGGTGTTCTTGGTGAGCGCGCCGATCGTCACGAGCGCGCCCATCAGCACCGCAAGCGGGACCAGGTAGTAGGTGAACTGCGGCGAGGCCCACCACAAATACCTCAGCACGGTGAATGCCGATGTGCGTCCCTTGAAGAGATGGTCCGACAGGTCGATGAAGCTCGCGATGTAGAACAGCGCCAGCAGTCCCGACGCCTGCGAGCACCGACACGCGCAGCCCCTGCTTCAGGACATACCAATCGAGAATGCTCGGCCGCGGAAACGCGATGTGCGGAATCTTGATGACGACGACCACGCGCGTGCCTCTCGCGGCTGACGCGGTCGCCGTTCTGCGCCGCCGCGGCGCGGGCGCGGCGCCGCACGAACGGCAGCGCAAACCTCATCGACGCCTGCTCCGGAGCCCGCAACTTCCTCACGATGAGCACGAGGCCCCAGAACGCGATGACGATATTCGGCACCCACATCGCGAGCCACGCAAACCAGTAGGGCAGCAGGCCCGCCTTCGCGATGGCTTCCGACATGTACATCAGAACCCAGTAGACGAACACCACGCCGATGCCGAGGACGAACGCGGCGAGGCGGCCGTCGCGGCGATGGCTGACGCCCATGCCGAGCGCAACCAGCATGAAGGCGAGGCAGGCCGCCGGAATCGAGTACTTCTTCTGCCACGCCATGATCTGGTTGTGCGGATAGATGTTCTGCTTCCGAAGGTCGGCCATCTCGGCTTTCAGCTCGGCGATCGTCATCTCGGTCGGCGCCCTTCATCGGGCCGGTGCGCGGGAACACGCTCTCGGGATCGATGACGAGCGTCGTCTGTGCGAACGTGCCCTGCTCGTATTTCTCCGGCTCGTCGAGGTTCACGGAGTGATGCGTGCCGTCGATCAGCACCATCTGCACGGTGCGCTTCGATTCGTCGAGCAGCAGACGTCCCTTTTTCGCGAGATACGTCTTCGGCTGCGTCGGCGTGCTGCTCTCGGAGACCATCACATCGGTCCAGCCCACGCCGGGCGTCACTTCCCGCACGTAAATGACCAGATTCGGAAAATCCGTGTAGAACACGCGCGGCTTGATTTTGGTTTCGCCGCGCGTCATCAACAGCTTGAACGTGATCTCGCGGAACGCTTGATTTGCGGCAGGCAGCGCGACGATCATGACGTAGGTCGTCGCGGCCGTCGCAACCAGGCGAAGAGCAGCAGCGGACGCAGCAGACGGCCGAGGCTGACGCCGCACGCCTCCATCGCGACGATTTCGCGATCGCCCGAGAGGCGGCCGAGCGTGATGAGGATGCCGACGAGCAGCGCCATCGGAATGGTGATGCCCAGCGCCTGCGGCAGGAGCGTCGCCAGCACGCGGACGACGACGTCCCATGACGCGCCTTCGGCAATCAGCGTTTCGCCGTGCTGCAGGATCGGCGGAATCTCGAGGGCGAACGTCAGAAGCAGCAGCGCGAAGCCGAACGGAGCCATCAGCTCGCGCAGCACATAACGGTCGAGAATCCTCAGCATTCGGGGTCTTCAGCGAAGATACCACATGACTTACGTCGCCATCCTCTGGCACATGCACCAGCCGTACTACGAAGACCTCGCAACGGGCGAGCACGTGCTGCCGTGGGTACGCATGCACGGGTTGAAGGACTACTACGGGATGGCCGCGCTGATGCGCGAGTTTCCGCAGATGAAGCTGACGTTCAACCTCGTGCCGTCGCTGCTCGTGCAGCTCGAGGCGTTCGCCGAGGGACGCGCGCGCGACTGGCACCTCGAGCTCGGCCTGAAGCCGGCCGACGCGCTGACCGAGCACGAGCGCGCGACCATGCTGTCGGAGTTTTTTCACGCGCCGCGCGGGCGGATGATCGATCGGTATCCGCGCTATGCCGAGCTGCTGCAGAAGCGCGATTCGGGCGGGGGATACGCCGATCAGGATTTTCTCGATCTGCAGGTATGGCACAAGCTCGCGTGGGTCGATCCGTTCTATCTCGACAACGACGCGCGCGTGCGTCGCCTCGTGCACAAGCAGCGCGGCTTCAGCGAAGCCGACAAGGCGGAGCTGCGCGATGTCGAGCTCGAGATACTCGGGCGCGTGATTCCGGAGTACCGCGAGGCCGCCGAGCGAGGGCAGGTCGAGCTCTCGACGTCGCCGTTCTATCACCCGATTCTTCCGCTGCTTGTGCGATACCGACATCTATCTCAAGACCCATCCGGCCGCGAGCGTGCCGCGGCCGGCGTTTCGCCATCCGGAAGACGCCGCCGAACAGCTCGCGCGCGCCCGCCAGTGTCATCTGCGGCTGTTCGGGCTCGAGCCCGCCGGACTGTGGCCATCGGAAGGGTCGGTGTCAGATGACGCTGCGGAGCTTGCCGCCAGGGCGGGCTTTCAGTGGATGGCGACCGACGAGGCCATTCTCGGCCGGTCCATCGGACGCGAGTTTCGGCGCGATGCACAGGGCTGGCTCGAGCAGCCGGAGCCGCTGTACCGCCCGTATGCCGTCCAGGCCGGCTCGAGGCAGATCGCGTGTCTCTTCCGCGATCACTCGCTCTCGGATCTGATTGGGTTCGTGTACGCCGGCTGGCAGGCCGAGGATGCCGCAGCCGACTTCGTCAACCGCCTCGTCGAGGCCGGCCGGCGCTTTTCTGCATCGACCGGCGGGGAAGAGGCCACGATCCCGATCATTCTCGACGGCGAAAACGCGTGGGAGCACTTCGAGGGTGGCGGCCGCCCGTTCCTGCGGGCGCTCTACGGAGCGCTCTCGGCGCATCCGGAGCTTCGCCCGGTGACCATGAGCGAGGCGGCCGCGCGGCCCAGGCGGCCGCTGAACGGCATCTTTCCGGGCTCGTGGATCGACGGCAACTTCTTCATCTGGATCGGCCACGGCGACGACCTTCGCGGCTGGCGGCAGCTTCGCGAGACGCGCGCCAGATGTTCGAGCGGTCTTCGGCGGCGGCGGATCCGGCGGATCGCGAGCAGGCCTTCAAGGAGCTGCTGATCGCCGAAGGCAGCGACTGGTTCTGGTGGTATGGCGACGACCACTCGTCCGATCACGACCTCGAGTTCGACGAGCTCTTCCGGCGCCATCTTCGGAACGTGTACCAGATGCTCGGGCAGCCCGTGCCCGAGGAGCTGTTCTGCCACCAACATCAGCACCAGCCATGTGCCGGTGTCGGTTGTCGCCCCCGGTCGGGCTCCTGAGCCCGATTCTCGACGGGCGGGCCACCAGCTACTTCGAATGGCTGCCGGCGGGCATCGTCGAGACCGATGCACCGGCCGGCACCATGACCGGCGGGGAACATCGGGACCCGGAACTGCGAACCCTGCGGTTCGGGTTCGACCTCGAGCACCTGTATCTCCGGCTCGACCTCGGCAGCCCGGCGGCCCAGCGGCTGGCGCAGGGCCTTCGCTGCAGCGTCAGCTTTACGACACCTGCCGACCACCGGCTGGTGATCAGAGAGGCCAACGGGGTCGCAACCGCGGAACTCCATCAGCAAGACGTCCGGACGGAGCATGGGCGCCGCTCGCGGGCGCCGTCCCAGGGTCGCGGCCGCCGAGATTCTCGAAGCTGCCATCCCGTTTGCCGACCTGGGCCTGCGGCCGAATACGCCCTTTGCGTTTTTCGTGACCATCCACAACCGCTCGTTCGAGCTGGAACGCCACCCGGCCAACAGGCCGGTCGAGAGCATCGTCCCGGAGCCCGCCTTCGAAGACCTGAACTGGAAAGCCTAGGCTCGATTGATGGGATTGGAGATTGGAGATTCGCGGGACCGACGATTAGGGGATTCCCCGGATTACGAGCTAAAAGCACCCGCGGAATTTCCACAGGGCCGTTTTCCGGGCTATTTCGCTTGAGTCTTATAATGGATGTTATGTTAACTAATAGTCAAAGGCAGCCAGCAAGCGGCGAGATCCGCCGCCTCGATCCAGTCACTCTCGCAAGCCTCAACCCAGGCCTGTAACCACTGAACTCGTCGACAATCCACGACTCGTCGAACTCGTGGACTCTGACTCGGGACTCTCACGACTCTTGGACTCTTCGACTCGGCTCAGACTCTTCCGGACTCTGGACTCTGTCTGGACTCTGGACTCTCTGAACTGCGAACTATTGCGTCTCGCTGAGTTCTTTCAGAATCGCCTCGAGTGCTTCGATGACTTCCTGGCGCGGGACGTTCCCTTTGCGGAACTTCAGCTTCAGATTGAACGCTTTGCTCTCAGGCTTGTAGCTGAAGACATACGCCTTCGGGCGGCCCGGCTTCGGCTTCGCGAGATCCTGCCGAACCTCGGCGCGCGTGGCGCCGCCCTGGCTGGCAATCTTCTCAACCAGCGCGGTCATTTTCTGCGTCGTCGGCTGCCTAACTATCTGCAATAGCAACGACTTAGAGGAAATGTCGGCCAGCCGACAAAGGTTCTTGATCTCCTCCGGCATCGCGTTCAGCGCGAGCGACTCGGTGATGGACGTGCGGGATTTCCCGAGCTTCCGAGCCAGCGCCTCGTGCGTATAGGCGCTCTTCTGCGCGAGATGATGGAGCGCCTCAGCCTCTTCGAACGCCGTCAGATCCTTGCGCTGGATGTTCTCGACCAGCGCGAGCTCGATGACCTCTGCATCATCGACGTCGCGGATGACGACCGGCAACTCGCGAAGACCGACCTGAACGGCCGCCTGGTATCGGCGCTCGCCGGCGATAATCTGAAACCGGTCGCCGCGCGACCGGACGATGAGCGGCTCGATGACCCCTTTTTCGGCGACCGACGCCATCAGCTCGGACAGGTCTCCCATGACCTGTCGAGGCTGATTCGGGTTCGGGTCGATGCGGTCGATGGGAATCTGGCGGCCAATCGGCGCGCCCGCCGAGGCCGCCAGGGCCTCTACGTAGTGCTCGTCGTGGCGCATCCGGACGGTGTCGGGGAGCCCTCGCCTAGGCACGGTCAATGACCTCCTCGCAGAGACTGTAATACTCGCTCGCGCCCGTCGAGTCCGGCGCGTAGGTGAAGATCGACTCTTTGTATGCCGGACTTTCTTCGAGGCGGACGCTCTTCGTGATGACCGTCTTGAAGACTTTCCCACCAAACACCTTCTTGATTTGCATGCGGATGTCCTTCGCGAGCGACGTCCGCTTGTCGTGCATCGTGATGACGACGCCCAGGATCTGCAGCGAGGGATTCGGCCGCTGCCGGACTTTCTCGATCGTCTCGAGCAGGTCGTCGGTGCCTTCCAGCGCGAAGTACGACGACTGGATGGGTATCAGCAAATGCGTCGCCGCAACCAGCGCATTCACCGTCAGCAAGCCCGAGCGTCGGCGGGCAATCGATGACGATGTTCGGATACTGCTTCCGGACCGGCTCGAGCTTGTCTTTCAGCCGGAAGTGCGCGTCGATCTCGCCGATGAGCTTTGACTTCGAGTTTGGCCAGCGCAATCCGCGACGGCGCCACGGACAGATTCGGGACCGGTCGACTGCACGATGACGTCCGCCATCTTCACAGCCGAGTCGGCGATGGCGTCGTAGACGCTCCGCTGGACGAGCCGCATGTCGAGAAACGACATCGTGCTGTTGGCTTGGGGATCGAGATCGATGAGAAGCGTCGGCTTGCCGCGCAGCGCCAGACCCGGCGGCGAGGTTGATGGCGGTGGTGGTCTTTCCCACACCGCCTTTTTGATTGGCGATGGCAACGATCATTTTGACGAACGCGAGTTATTCTAGGGGTCGGTTCTGGCGAAAGCAAGAAATAAGGCGGCTATACACTGCGGCCGACCACCGCAACATCTACTACATCTTGTACTTTCCGAGCTCGTCCGGGTCGAGATTCTCCAGCCATTTCTGCAGCCGCTCGGTGTCGGGCTTCTCGCCGCCCGGGTCGAACGGCTTGGCGTTGTCGATGACCGACTCCTCCACGAAAATCGGCGCCCGCGCACGCAGCGCCAGCGCAATCGCGTCGCTCGGCCGCGCGTCGATCGCAACAGTCTCGCCGTTCACCTCCAGGTAAATCAACGCGAAGAACGTATTGTCCTTGAGGTCCGAGACGACGATCTTTCGGACGGTGCCCTTCAGATCGACGATGACGTTCTTCAGGAGGTCGTGCGTCATGGGGCGAGGAGTGCTGACGTTCTCGATTTGCAGCGCGATGGCGTTCGCCTCGTAAATGCCCACCCAGATCGGAAGAACCTTCTGCCCCTCGGAGTCGCGCAGCAGGATGATGGGCATGTTGGTGACCGGGTCGACCATCAGCCCTTTGATTGTCATTTCGATTTGCATGGCCCTGTACTACGCTAGGCCTCGACACCAGCAGTGTCAAGGTGAAGTGCTTCTCCGGCAAGACTGTACGCCCCGGCGCGCGTAATCCGAACGGGAACCGTCCGCCCCAGCCACTCGCGCGGGCCCGGGAAGTTGACCACGGTATTGCCCGACGTGCGTCCCGAGAGTTCCCAATCGCGGCGACGGCTGACCGAATCGACCAGCACTTCGACGCGCGATCCCACTTCGGCTTCGTGCATCTCGATCTGAATGTCGCGCTGCAGCGCCTGCAGCGCCACGATTCGCCGCGTCTTTTCCGCGTCGGTCACATCTTCCGGATAGCGCTTCAGCGCGAGCGTATTTGGCCGCGGCGAGTACTTGAACGAGTACATGCTTTCGTACCGGACAGCCCGCGTCAGGCTCATCGTGTCGTCGAAATCGGCGTCGGTCTCACCCGGGAACCCCACGATCATGTCGGTCGTCAGGACGATGCCGGGCACCGTCTCGCGAAGCATCGCGACCAGCTCCAGATAGCTCTCGCGGGTGTACCGCCGCCGCATGGCCGCAAGAACCCGCGTCGATCCCGACTGCACCGGCAGGTGGAAATGCTTGCAGACCTTCGGCAGATCGCGCACGGCCTCGATCAGGCGCGTCGGCACGTGCCGCGGATGCGGGCTCGCAAAGCGGATGCGCTCGACGCCGGCAACTTCGTGCACCGCCTCCAGCAGCGCTGCGAAATCGCATGACGGATCGTCCGGCGCCTGATAGTGATTGACGATTTGCCCGAGCAGCTGAATCTCCCGGTGCCCCTCCCCCGCCGCCTGAATCACTTCCTCGAGGATGTCGCGCTTCGGCCGCATCCGCTCGCTGCCGCGCGTATACGGCACCACGCAGAACGAGCAGAACTCGTTGCAGCCTTCGATGATCGTGACGAACGCCTTGACCGGATCGTGGCGCCGCGCGACGCCGAGCGGGAACGACACGTCCTCGTAGGCGTTGACATCGATCTGTGGCGCGGCATCCCCGTCGGCGAGGGCCTGTGCGACGAGCGCAGGCAGCTGCTTCAGGCTCTGGGTACCGACGACGACGTCGATCAGCTTCGAGCGCTTGAGCAACGCCCCGGCTTCCTGCTGAGCCACGCAGCCGGTAACGGCAACAACGGGCGTGCGACCCGTCTCTCTATTCGCCTGACGCACTTCGCCAAGGCGCGTATACAGCTTCTCTTCGGCGCGCTCGCGGACGCTGCACGTGTTGATGACGACGACATCCGCATCGCGCGAATCGGGCGTGGCCTCATAACCCGCCTGCTCCAGCAGACCTGCCATCCGCTCGGAGTCGTGGACGTTCATCTGGCAGCCGTAGGTCTCGATGAAATATTTAAGCACTCAGCCCTAAGCCTTCAGCCCTCCGGGGCGCTCTTTCGCTTTCGCTCCAGCGGCCTTCGCTTTTGATGTTTGTTCGCTTTCGCCCAGCAACTCCCGCGCGGCCGCGCGAGCGGCGTCCGTTGGCGCCGCTCCCCCAATCATACGCGCCAGCTCCTCGACCCGCTCGTGTTCGTTGAGTCGAACCACCCGCGTGTGCGTGCGGCCGTTCGCGACGCTCTTCGAAATGTGGAAGTGCGACGTGGCCCGGCGGCGGCGATTTGCGGAAGATGCGTGATGCAGAGCACCTGGAACGACTCGCCGATGCCGCGGAGCTTCTCTGCCGACGACGTCGGCAACACGTCCGCCGATGCCCGCGTCGATCTCGTCGAAGATCAGCGTCTTGCCCGGAGCGGAGGCCGCTGCCAGCGTCCGGATAGCGAGCATCACGCGAGAGAGCTCGCCGCCGCTGGCGATGCGCGCAAGCGGCCGCAGATCTTCCCCGACGTTCGCCGACAGATAGCACTCCGCCACGTCCACGCCGGCCTCGGTCCACGCAGACTCGGGCGCCTCAGCCTCGAATCGCACGTCGAACTGCGTCCGCCCCATCGCCAGCTCCCCGAGCAGCGCTTGAATTCGGCTGCCGAACTCCGCTCGCCGCCTCGCGCCGCTTGCGCGACAGCGCTCGTGCGCGCAACAGGAATGTATCCCTGGCGGCATGCGTGTCGGCCTCGAGACCCGCGCGGCGCTCGTCGGCGTTCTCCAGCGCGTCGAGCTGGCGCGACAGCGCATCTCGCCTGGCGACGACATCCGCAAGCGACGGCCCGTACTTTCGCTTGAGCCGTCTCGAGCAGCGCGAGCCGATCCTCGACCTCCTGCAGACGCGCGGGCGACGCGTCGATCGTCTCACCGTACGCGCGCAAGCGTCTGCGCGAGATCTTCGAGCTGCGACTTGATGGCGTCGCGCGCCTCGAGATGCGGTCGAAATGTCGGGTCGACGTCGGCGAGCTCCGCGACACGCTTCCAGACAGCGGCAAGCCGCGCCAGTGCCGCCTCATCGCTGTCGTAGAGCGCCGCATATGCTTCGCTCGACAGCCTCTGCAGTTTGTCTGCGCTGCTCAGCACGCGGCGCGTCGTTTCGAGCTCCTCATCCTCACCGGTGCGCAGCCTGGCTTTATCGAGCTCGCCCACCTGAAACTTCAGCAGATCGAGGCGCGCCGCTTTCTCTCGCTCGTCCATTTGAAACGCATCGAACTCCGACTGCAGCTGTCTCCACTCTCGAAATGCGCTGCCGACCTGCTCGCGCGACGCGACTAATCCCGCGAACTCGTCGAGCATCAGCGAGGTGGCTCTGCGGATCGAGCAGCGTCTGGTGCTCGTGCTGCCCGTGGAGCTCGACGAGCGGCAACGTCTGCTCGCTGAGTGACGCGGCGGTGACGAGCGCGTCGTTGACGAACGCGCGGCTCCGCCCTTGCGCATTGATATCGCGGCGGACGATCAGCACCTGGCCGGCCACGTCGAATTCCGCCTGGACGTGTGCCTGCGTTTCCCCCGTGCGGATGAGGTCGGCGGACGCGCGCCCCCCCATGAGCAGGCCCGAAGGCCTCCACGAGCATCGACTTCCCCGCCCCGGTTTCGCCGGTGAGGACGTTCAAACCTGGCTCGAATTCGACCTGGACCGCATCGATGACGGCGAGGTGATCAATGCGAAGAAGACGAAGCATCTCTGGACGGGAACTCCAATGCTACCATATGTTTGACAGCCGTTTGGACGCGTGGTACTCTGACGGTTCCGCGCTGTCCCAGCGGCGCATTATTTGCCCGGAGGCTTGATTGCGCACGCTCGGACACCTGCTGCTTGCCATGCAGGTCGAAGGCGCCACTGCTCCACCTACAGCACTCAGTGGTGGTTTCATCGACCTCATCCGATCCTCGTTCTCAACGCCGATTTCCGCCGTCGTTCTCGGAGCGCTCGTCATCTTCTCGATCGTGTCGTGGGGAATCATTCTCTACAAGCTCTGGACGTTCAACCGGATTCAATCGCAGAGCACGCGGTTTCTGGAAATCTTCCGGCGCAGCGCCAAGTTCTCTGAAGTGCAGGCAGTCTGCCAATCGCTGAACGACAGCCCGCTGGTAGGAATTTTTCTGTCCGGCTACGCAGAGCTGAATCTGCAACTGCGGCAGTCGGCGGGCGTCGGCAAATACTGCCACTGCTCCAGCGGCATCACGGCCGGTACTGAAATCGCTGGTGTCGGTCGACCGTGCGCTGATGCGCGCGTCGAACGTGGAGACGAACAAGCTGGAGAAACACATTACGTTCCTCGCGACAACCGCGGCGGTGACGCCGTTCATCGGATTGTTCGGGACAGTGCTCGGCATCATCTCCGCGTTTCAGGGCATCGGCGCCCAGGGATCGACCAGCCTCGACGTCGTGGCGCCCGGCATTGCCGATGCGTTGATTGCGACCGCAGCCGGTCTGGCTGCAGCGATTCCGGCCGTCTATTTTTACAACCTGCTGACGCAGCGCGTGAAGGGGCTCGCGTCGGAAATGGACGACTTCTCGCTCGAATTCCTGAATATCGTCGAGCGCAACTTTACCTAAATGCCGAAAGTTCAATCCTTCGACCACGAAAAAGGCGGGCACTCGCGGCGCGGCAGGCGCACGTCAACCTCGCTCGCCGAGATCAATGTGGTGCCGCTCGTCGACGTGATGCTGGTGCTGCTCATCATCTTCATGGTGACGGCACCGATGATGCAACGTGGGCTGGAGATTCAACTCCCTGTCGCACGGAGAGGTCAGGCGATCAGCTGCAGAACCTGTGTACGTGACGCTGCCGCTGTCGTATCGTAAGGACAGGCGTGTATCAATCGGCCCGCTTGGGAAGGAAGAGTCTGTGTCGATCGATGTACTCGGCGAGCGTGCCCGTCAGGCGCTGGTGTCGCGGCAGACCAAGCAGGTCTTCCTGCGCATGGACGCCGGCGTCACCGCGCAGGACTTCGTTGGCGTGATCGAGCGGCTCAAGGACGGCGGCGTCGAAGCGATCGGCATCGTCGCGCTGGATGCGCCCGCCAGGGGCAGCAGATAGGAAACATGGAAGCCGTAGTCAGCGACATTCTGCAGAGCCGGAAGCGCGAGCCGGACGGTCTGAAAAAGACCGCTGCGATCTCGCTTGCCGCGCATGCGGCCGCCATTGCCGTCCTTCTGATGATCCCGAGCGTGATGCCGCGCGCGGCTCAGCAGCCGCGCGTCGTCATGAACATCAGCCTCGGCGGCGCGCCCGGGCCGAACACTGGCGGCATGCAGATGATTGGCGGGCGACCGATTCAGGCGGCGCAGCCGTCGACCGATCCGCAGATTGCGAAAACGCACTGCCGCCCATTACGCAGACGCCGCCGAAGATGGCGCTGCCGGATCCGAAGCAGAAGCCGCGCACGCCACCGAAGCCGACCGCGTCGTCTAAAGATCCGAAGGGCACGGCGGTCGGGCGCGGCTTCGAAACGCAGCAGGGCACGGCGAAGGTCGAGACCGGCGCGAAGGGGCAAGGCTTCGGCCTGTCGAGCGGCGGCACCGGCGGCGATGGCGGCGTCAGAGCTCGGAGTGAACGATTTCTGCTGTCCCGGAATACATCGCCGATATGCGTCAACCGCATCAGCAAGAACTGGAATCAGAACCAGCAGGCGACGGGCATCGTGACGATGAAATACACGATCCAGCGAAACGGGCAAATCACCGATATCGAAGTCGGGACATCGAGCGGAAATCCCGTACTGGATTTGGCAGCACAACGGGCGCTCATCAACACGCGCATGCTGGCGCCGCTGCCTTCGGCGTTTTCCGGCCAGCGGCTGCCGGTCGAATCTCGAATTTCGAGTACATCAGATAAGAGGAACCATGAAGAACACGGTTCGAAACTTCTGCGTCGCGGCATCCGGCGTGGGTGCGGCTGGCGATTCTGGCGGCGCAGGCGCCGCCCGCGCCGCAGGAACCGCCGGCGCCGACGCCCGAGACCAGTCGTCAGGACGACGATCACGCGGCGAAGCCGGCGCGCCGCCCCACTACGCGGTACCCGATTTCATCGCGCTCACCAACGACAAGGAAACAGCCGACGCCGCGAAGCTCATCGCCGAAGTGCTATGGGACGATCTGGCGTTCGAGCGCGAGTTCGACATGATTCCGCGCGACACCTACCGCACCATCGAGCAGACGCCGACGACCGAGACCATCGCGTTCGATCGCTGGCGCGAGCTCGGCGCCGACGGCGTCATCAAGGGTTCGGTCAAGCGCACCGGCAACACCTTCCAGGTCGAGATGCGCCTGTTCAACGTGCGCGCGCGCGGCGTGGCGCTCGGCCGCGTCTATGACAACGTCGCGCTGCGAAATCCGCGCGCGGTCGTCGCACACGATCTCGGACGAGATCCATCAGACGCAGGCCAACCTCCGCGGCGTCGCGCGCACGAAGCTCACGTTCGTCTCCGATCGCGATAACGAGCGCGTCATCGATACGGTCGAGACGCGCACCGGCAAAGAGGTGTATGTCAGCGATTACGACGGCGCGAACCAGATGCGGGTGACCGCGAACCGCCGCTTGAATGTCGCGCCATCGTGGTCGCCCGACGGCCGGAGCATCGCGTACACGTCGTACACGCGCATCCAGCCGCAGATCATCGTGTCGAACGTCTATCAGGGGACGCGAGAAACGCTGACCGACGAGAAGACCGGCGCCTACTTTTCGGTGTTCTCGCCCGACGGCAGCCGCATCGCGTTCATGTCGCAGCGCGACGGCAACTCGGAGATCTACGTGATGAACCGCAACGGCTCGGGCGTGCGCCGGCTCACGAACAACTACGCGGCGCGACTCGACGCCGACGTGGTCGCCGACGCGGAACGCAAATCGCCTTTACGTCGGACCGGTCGGGTTCGCCGCAGATCTGGGTGATGGATGCCGACGGATTGAACCAGCGGCGGCTCACGTTCGGCGAGTCATGGGCCGATCAAGGCCACGTGGTCGCCGGCGCCGTTCAACGAGATCGCCTATGCGGCGCAATCCGGTCCCGGCTTCGACATCAGAATTTATGATGTGGCGACCGGCCAGACGCGCACAATGACCGACGGCGTCGGCACCAACGAGAGCCCAGCATTTTCGCCCAACGGCCGGCACATCGCATTCATCGTCGTCACGGCTCGGCAAGATGCACATTTTCACGATGGCGCGGGACGGCAGGGGCCTGCGGCAGATCACGCGCGCCGGCAACAACACGTACCCGAACTGGTCGAACTGAACGGCGCGGCTGAGACCGCCCCACTTGAAATGATGGATATGGTGACAACAACATCTATGAGACTGAAATCACTGCTCTGCATCTGCCTTGTGCTGCTGATGGGCGTCGCCGCGTGCAAGAAAAGCCAGCCGCCGGTGGCGCGGCCCATGCCCCCCGCTCCCCCACCGCCGGTAACAGACGCGCGGCCACCCGATCCGCCGGCGCCGGTGCGCGAGCCAATGCCGCCGCAGCCGCTGCCGACCGACGATGTGTCGGCACGTTCGCTCGACGATTTGAACCGCGACTCGCCGCTGCAGCCGATCTTCTTCGATCTCGACAGCTCGGACGTCAGCGACGCCGGCCGCACAACGCTGCAGGCGAACGCCGGCGTCCTGAAGAAGTACCCGACGTGGGTGATCACGATCGAAGGCCACTGCGACGAGCGCGGAACGGCAGAGTACAATCTGGCTCTTGGCGAGCGACGCGCCGTCGCGGCGCGCACGTATCTCATCTCGCTCGGCCTCGACGCAAACCGCCTGCGCACGGTGAGCTACGGCAGCGAATTTCCGTTCGATCCGGCGCATCAGGAAAGCGCGTGGGGCCGCAACCGCCGCGCGCATTTTGTGATTACGGCAAAGTGAGCCGCGAGGAGCGGGGGGAAGGGGCCCCCGCGACCAAACAAAGAGGCAGACGATGATGATTCGAATCACCACGACACGTGCGGTTACTGCACTGGTGCTGGCGCTGGCGTACGTGGTGCTCGCACCCGCGACTCCCGCGGCCGCCGATCGCGAGCATCAGCAGATCATGGCCGACCTGCGCATTCTGCAGGAACAGACGCAGCAGCTGCAGGCGCTGATGACCGATCTCGGCGAAGCGCTCAAGGCCGTCAATTCGCGCATCGAGGATCAGACCTCGCTCGAGCGAAAGGCGTTTGCGGACGGCAAGGTGCAGATGGACAACATGTCGGGCGACCTCCGCGTCGTCCGCGAGAAGGTCGACGAGACGAACGTGCGGCTCGGCACGATTACGCAGGAGCTCGAGTCGCTCCGCCAGGCGATTCCGGAGCCTGGGGCCGTGCCGCAATGCCCGTCAACGTCGATCGCCGGCGCGGTTCCTGGCGGGACGCCTGGAGGAGCTGCGCCTGCCGCAGACTGCCGCGACGACTCCTCAGCCGAATCCGGGCGTTCAGCCGCAGCGGCTGTTCGACAGCTCATACGGCGACTACACGACAGGCAATTACGTCCTCGCGGTGCAGGGATTCGAAAGCTACCTGGGATATTTTCCCAAGAGTCACGCGCGCGCACGAAGCGCAGCTCTATGTCGGCGAATCTCTGGCGTGGACAGAAGAAAGACGCGGACGCGATCGTCGCCTACGATCGCGTCATTGCCAACTACCCGGGATCCGCATCGGTTCCCACGGCGTACTACAAGCGCGGCATGGCCTTCGAGCGGCTGGGAGAAGCTGCCCGCGCGCGCGAGTCCTACGAAGCGTTACTCAAACAGTTTCCAGATACACAACAGGCGGTCCTTGCCAAGCAACGGCTCGAATCGGTGAATCGGCCGACCAGATAGGCGGCCTACGACAAACGGAGCGAAGACAGTATGGGAAGTGTCAACAAAGTCATTCTCGTCGGCAATCTCGGCCGCGACGCCGAGCTGCGCTACACGCCGGGCGGTGCGGCAGTGGCGACGTTGAACCTCGCGACCACGGAGGTCTTCAAGGATCGCGAAGGCCAGAAGAAGGAAGACACGCAGTGGCATCGCGTGATTCTGTGGGGCAAGACCGCCGAAACGCTGCAGGACTACCTGACGAAGGGCAAGCAGATCTACGTCGAGGGCAAGCTGCAGACGCGCAAGTGGAAAGACAAAGACGGCAACGACAAGTACACCACAGAAGTGCGTGGCGATCGCGTCGTGCTGTTAAGCGGCGGCGGCCGCGGTGACGGCGCCGGCCGTGGTGAAGGCAGCGGCCGCTCGACACCGGCGGCGGCCGCCGCCACGGACGACTTCAGCCACGGCGAGCCGGGCGGGTCGGTCGAACTGACGGACGACGATATTCCGTTCTGAACTGACGCAGACAGAGCGGAGAGCAAAGAGCAGAGAGAATTTTCTGCTCTCTGCTCTTAGCCATCTGCTCTAACGGGCTATTTGATTCGCCCGTACCGATCCTCCAACCTCACCACATCATCCAGTTCCGGCGTGGAGACTTCGAAGATGTCGCTGTCTTCGATGGCAGTCATGCGATGAATCGTGTGCGGCGTGATGTGGACGCTCTCGCCCGGCAGCATCTCGCGCTTGACGAGCGTCGTCGCCCTGCTGAATCTCGAAGAGCAGCTTCCCCGTCCACAGGAAGATCGTCTCGTCCTTGATGTTGTGGTATTGCAGGCTGAGCGCGTGCCCTGCCTTCACGTGCAGCACCTTTCCAACATAGCGCTCGGTTTTCGCCCAGTGGAGCTCGTGGCCCCATGGCTTGTCGACTTTAGTGACGCTCAAGCATCCTCCGCTTCGTCAGCGCGTCGGTGAGGAATTGCTCGATCTCCGGCGCGGTCTCGAGTTTCAAGGCGCGGGCTGCGATCAGGCGCAGCTCGCGCACGTCAGTCTCCTGAATCACCTGCCGCGCAACGGGAATCGCCGCCGGCGTCATGCTGAACTGCACCAGCCCCATCCCGATGAGCAGCGCCAGCACGGCGGGATCCGATGCCATCTCGCCGCACACCGAGAGTGGCACCTTCTGTTTCGCCGCCGCGCGGCGGATATGCCGAATCAGGCGAAGAATCGCCGGGTGCAGAGGCTCGTAGAGATGCGAGACACGCTCGTCCGTCCGATCGACCGCGAGGCAACACTGAATGAGATCGTTGGTGCCGATGGTCAGAAAATCGGACTCGGCCGCGAGCAGGTCGGCAGTAAATGCCGCGGAGGGCACTTCGATCATCACGCCCACCTTGAGAGCGCCCGACGGCACCTGGCGCGCCTCCACTTCCTGCCGCGCTTCGGCCAGCACGCTGCGCGCCTCGCGCAGTTCCTCGATGCCCGACACGAACGGAAACATGACCCGCAAATCACCGTGCGCGGCGGCACGCACCAGCGCCCGCAGCTGCGCGCGCAACAACTCGCGGCGCTTCAGCGTGAGCCGAATCGATCGCAGGCCGAGGCGGCTGCGCGGAACCTCGTATCCGCTGGCCCACAAGGTGTCGCGCCGATGCTCTCCGCTGGCGAGCTGATCCTCGTCGATGTCGAACGTCCGCACGGTGACCGGAGCGGGCCGGACATCCTCGAGCAGCTGCCGGTACATCTCGTACTGCATCTCCTCGGTCAGCTCGTCCGCGGGGCGGCCGGCTAGCAGCAGCTCCGATCGAAAAAGACCGATGCCTTCCGCGCCCTGCGACATGGCGAACGTCGCATCGCCGAGAAGATCAACGTTCGCTTCCACGCGAATGTCCACGCCATCAGTGGTTTTCAGCGCTCGAGCGGCAGACGCGCCGTGCGGTGTCATTTCCGGCCTGCGGCGTCGCTCCGACGTCGCAATGAGTGTGCGAACGGCGTCGGGCGGCGGATCGATCGAGACCGTGCCCTCGTCGCCGTCCACGAGGATCAGCGTGCCGGGCAGGATTCGGACGGTCGCATCGTGCAACCCCACCACTGCGGGCACGTGGAGCGATCGGGCGAGGATCGCCGTGTGATAGGTGCGGCTGCCGGCGTCGGTGATGAATGCCTCGAACTTGGTCCAGTCGAGCTGGGCCGCGATGGATGGGGGCAACTCGTCGGCCACGAGGACGCAGGGCGCCTCGCACTCGCCCAGCACGTCGCGGAATACGGTACCGCCCGGCGTGAGATTCATGCGCAGGCGGCCCACCACGTCGGCGAGATCCCCCTTGCGCTCGCGCAGGTACGGATCTTCGACGCCGTCGAAGATCGCCCCGAGGTGATCGAACACCTGCTGTAGCGCCCATTCTGCGTTCACGCGCTGCTCGCTCGACAATCGACGCGGCTCGCGGCACCAGCATGGGGTCGTCGACCATGAGCCGCTGCGCCTCGAACAGCGTGCCCAAATCGCTGCCAGGCAGCCGCAGTTGAATGCGATCGGAGCTGCGCCGTCGAGCGCCGCCGCGCGTCCTGGAGCCTGGCGATCTCGGCATCGATTCGCGAGGGCGAGATGGAAAAGCGGAGCACCTGCGCGCGCTGAATCAGCACGACAGCCCGCCCCGCTCCGACGCCGCCAGACACGCCGATCCCGCCTAAGCGCTGCACGTGTCCTCGCCGAATCCGTTCTCGATGAATTCGCAGAGTGCGTCGAGTGCCGCCTGCTCGTCTTCGCCGTCCGCCGACAGAAGCAGCACCGTGCCGGTCGAGGCGGCCAGGAGAAGAATGCCCATGATGCTCTTGCCGTCCATTGTTTGCGAACCGCGCGACACTTTGACGTGCGACTGAAACCGCGACGCAAGGTGCACGAACCGCGCCGCCGCCCGCGCATGCAACCCCAGCTTATTGCCGACGGTCACACTGCGTGAAACCATATCGGGGCAGTCCAAAGCCTGAAACCTGCCGCCCGCTCACGTCTTGACTTCCGCATGCAGGAGATCAGACGCCACCCAGATCGCGTTTCGCCCCACTTCGCGCATCTCGCGCGCCACGCCCAGCAAATCCGTCGAGCTCTGCAGGTGCGCAAGCTTGATCAGCATCGGCAGGTTGACCCCTGTGATGATCTCGACGCGATTGGCCTCGAGAAACGTCAGACCAAGATTTGACGGTGTACCGCCGAACATGTCGGTGAGGATCAGCACGCCGTCCGCGCCCTGCAGGCGCGCGATCGCGCCGGAGATCGCCTCGCGCGCGACAGTCGGATCGTCGTGCCACCCCATCGACACCGCCACGAACTGCGGCAGTTCTCCAACAATCGTCTGCGCCGCGTTCACCAGCTCGTTCGCGAGCTGCCCGTGAGTCACGACAATGATGCCTATCATCGATGCCTTTCTAGAGAGGTAAGGGGAAAAGCGTAAGGGGTGAGGACTAATTGCCCCTCGACCCTTGCCCCTCGCCCCTGACAGGTTCTATTCATGTGTAATGTCCCGATGGTGCACCCGGACGCGCGCGCCGGCGACCCCTTTGAGCGTCTTGCGGAGCGCCTCGGCAACCATCACCGATCGATGGCGTCCGCCCGGTACAGCCGATGCCGATCGTGAGATAGCTTTTCCCTTCAGCGACATACTGCGGAATGAGAAACTTCAGCAGGTCGTTCAGCCGCGACAGCAGCTCGCTGGTAGCGCGACTGTCTTCCATGAAGGCGATCACCGCGCGATCGCGGCCAGTTTTCGGGCGCAGCCGCGGCACGAAATGCGGATTCGGCAAAAAGCGCACGTCGAAGACCAGATCGGCGTCCATCGGAATGCCGTGCTTGAATCCAAAGCTCACGACCGTCACCGCGAGCCTGCCGGCCTGCCCTTTCACGTCGCCCGATGAGAACGCGAACGTCTTGAAGGCCTGCCGCAGCTGGTGCACCGTCAAGTCTGAGGTATCGATGATGTGATCGGCCATCGAACGGATGCTGTTCATCCGCCGGCGCTCGGTCGTGATCCCCTCAGACGCCGAAGAATCCGGCGCCAACGGATGCGGCCGCCTCGTTTCGCTGAATCGGCGCACGAGGGTGGCGTGCGTCGCTTCGAGGAATATAAGGGCCGGGTTGAGCCCCTTCATGCTTCGCAGTTTTCGGTACGCCTTGGGGAACTCCGCTAGAAAATTCTTTTCGCGGATGTCCACGACGATCGCCACTCGCGCGATCCCCTCGCGCCGGACAAGCTCGGCCAGCGTCGGAATGAGCGTCGTCGGAATGTTGTCGACGCAGAAATACCCGAGATCTTCGAGGGCCCGAATCGCCTGCGATTTGCCGGAGCCAGACAGGCCCGTCAGCACGATGAATCGCGCTTGCGGTTCGCTTCCGCGCGCGAGCTTCAGGCCCGCTGGGGCGCGGCGAGTCGCCGAAGCCCGTGGCGAAACGGCGCGCGCGGTCACTGTTCCTCTCCGGAGTCGGGCAGGTCCTCGATCTCGGACTCGTCCATCTCGTCGAGCCCTGCGAGCTGCAGCTGGTGCTCGAGCCTGTCGGCCAGCTTCTTCGCGGCATGGTGGCCTCTCGCGCGCAGCAGCTGATTGCGTGCCGCGATCTCCACGAGAATCGCGAGATTGCGTCCAGGCGCGACGGGCATGCGGATGAGCGGCAACGGCAAGTTCAGAATGTGATAGCGCTCTTCGCCCAGTCCGAGACGATCGCAATCGTGCCGGGTCTCCCACCGCTCGAGCTGCACGACGAGCTCGATGCGCTTCGAGGTGCGCGTCGCGGCTATGCCGAACAGGTCCTGGATATTGATGACGCCAAGCCCTCGAACCTCCATGTGATGGCGTGTCAGTTCGGGGCACGTGCCGATTAGTATCGTTTCCGCGCGCCGCCTTACCTCCACAGTGTCGTCGGCGACGAGACGATGGCCTCGGACGATCAGATCCAATGCGCATTCGCTTTTTCCGATGCCGCTCTCGCCGGTGATGAGGACGCCGAGGCCGAGAATGTCTAGCAGTACGCCATGCAGTACCTCGCGAGCCACGAAGCTGTCCTCGAGGATCGCGGTGACTTTCGCAACTGCGACCGGCGTCGGCACCAGCGTGCGCAGTACCGGAAGGTTGCAGCGCTCCGCCTCGAAGATAATCTCGCCGAACACACGAAGGCCGCCCGTGATGAGGATGCACGGCACTTCGTCGTGCTCGCATACCTTGCGCATGGTGTCGATGCGATCGGCGGCACTCAGACTTTCGAGGTAGCGTACCTCGCTGTTGCCGAAGACCAGGACGCGTCCCTCCCGGAGATATTCGTGAAAGCCCGCGAGCGCGAGGCCGGTTTTCTGTGTGTAGGGGCTCAGGATGCGGCGGTCGAGGCCGCCGCTACCGGCGAGAATTTCGAGATCCAGGCCGAGCGTTTCTGGGCGGCTCTGGAGCAGTTTGCCGACCGTCACGCCGCCTGCGGCGCTCATGCCCGCTTACGCGACCGTGTTGCGCGCACTGCCGTAGCGGGCGGCATCGTCCGAACCGAGGCCGCGGACCGTTTGCGCTGCTGCCACTTGCCTTTTACCGTTTCGGCCTGCTGCAAGACCTTCTTGACTGCAGCGCTCACCGCCGTGCCCCATGTCCGGGTCGCGCCGACGCCGGCGAGCGTGTGGTCCTGACGCGCGTGCACCACGACTTCCGCCACGACGCGGTTCTTCTCCCGCGACAACACGACCTGCGCCGACAGAAGCGCCTCGCCGAACCTGCGCTCGAGCTTTGCGAGTCTTCCCTCCACGAGCCGTCTGAGATTGGGGGTGATTTCTACTTGTCGACCGGTCAGCAGTAGACGCATGGAGTCAATCAGTACAGCACCTTGCGCTGGTTGGAAGTGGGGATCTTCAGCTCCTCGCGATACTTCGCGATGGTGCGCCGGGCCAGCACCAGCCCTTCGTGCTGCAGGATGCTGACGATCTTCGAGTCGCTCAGCGGTTTGCGCGGATCTTCGGCCTCGATAATCTTGCGGATGCGCTGCTTGATCGTGACCGACGAGACGCTCTCACCGTAGGAGCTGCTGATCCCGCTGTGGAAAAAGTACTTCATCTCGAACACGCCTTGCGGCGTGTGCATGTACTTGTTCGTCACCACGCGGCTGACGGTCGATTCGTGCATGCCGATGTCGCTGGCGACGTCACGCAGCACGAGCGGCTTGAGGTACTCGATCCCATGGTCGAGGAAGTCGCGCTGAAAGTTGATGATGCTCGTCGCGACCTTGTGAATCGTCTTCTGGCGCTGCTCGACCGACTTGATGAGCCACAGCGCCGACCGGAACTTGTCCTTGACGTATGCGCGCGTCTCTGTCGTGTTGTCCGCGTTCTTGTCGAGCAGACGGCGGTAGACAGGGCTGATGCGCAGCTGCGGCAGCCCTTCCTCGTTCAGGACCGCCACATACTGGTCTTCCACCTTGACGACGTACACGTCGGGTATGACGTAATGCGACTGCGACGGGTTGTATCGGCTGCCGGGCTTGGGGTCGAGATGCCGGATGATCTCGACGTGCTCCTTCAGGTCCTCGATCGACATGCCAAGCCGCTTCGCGATCTCGGGCACCTGATGGTTCTGCAGAAGCCGCAGGTGCTCGGTCACGATTTTTTCAGTGGGCGTGCCTTCGAGGCCGATGTGGCGAAGCTGCAGCAGAAGACACTCCTGGAGATCGCGCGCCGCGACACCGATCGGGTCGAAGCTCTGCACAATCTTCAGCGTGCGCTCGACCGCGTCGACGGGCCAGGGACCCATGGCGGCAATCTCGTCGAGCGACGCGACCAGCATCCCATCATCGTTCAGGTTCCCGATAATCGCGGAACCGATGTCGCGATCCTGATCGCCATCCGGCAGGAGCGAGAGCTGCCAGAGCATGTGATCCGACAGCGACGAGGACGTGGCGAGCGTGTTCTCGATCGGAGGAAGCTCTTTGACTTCCTGCGGTGTATGCGGCCGGTAGCCGTCGTCGAGATAATCGCCGAAGAAATACTCGTAGTCGCTGTCGTCCCAGGCGTCCCCTTTTTCCTTGTTCTCGACGTCGGGTTTCTCGACCTGGGCGGCCGCTTCAGTGGGCTGAAGGTCCTCGGTCGGGACCTCCTCGAGCATCGGATTCTCGACGACCTCCTGGTTCAGCAGGTCGGCGAGCTCGAGCGTCGACATCGGCAGCAGCTTGATCGCCTGCTGCAGCGACGGTGTCAGAATGAGCTTCTGAACCAGCTTCGTGTGAAGTTTTTGCTGAATCGCCATATGCCCGGTTTACGGCCTAAAAACTGCCCTCCTCATTCCATCTTAAGTCACTTTTCACGTTTCAGTCGAGACGGAACTCCGTGCCGAGATAAATGCGTCGCACTTCTTCGTCCGCCGCCAGCGCGTCAGGCGTCCCGCTATGGAAGATGCCGCCATCGTGCACGATATAGGCGCGATCCGTGATGCGCAGCGTCTCGCGGACGTTGTGGTCGGTGATCAACACACCGATGCCCCGATCTTTCAAGTGAAAAATAATCTTCTGGATGTCGGTGATGGCGATGGGATCGATGCCTGCGAACGGCTCGTCGAGCAGCAGGAACTGCGGCGAGATGACGAGCGCGCGGGTGATTTCGGCGCGCCGGCGCTCGCCACCCGAGAGCGTGTAGGCCGGCGATGACGCGAGAGACGTCAGATTGAGCTCGGCGAGCAGCTCTTTGCAGCGCGCGCGGCGCGCCGCCGGATCCAGATCCAGCGTCTCCAGGATCGCCATGATGTTCTGCTCGACCGTCAGGCCGCGGAAGATCGATGGCTCCTGCGGCAGGTACCCGATGCCCTTCCGCGCCCTCGCATACATCGGCAGATCGGTGACATCCTCGCCGTTGAAGATCACGCGCCCCGAATCGGGTGACGTCAACCCCACGGTCATATAGAACGTCGTCGTCTTGCCTGCGCCGTTGGGACCCAGCAGCCCGACAACTTCGCCAGACTGAACGTCGAGGCTCACGCCCCGGACAACCGTACGGCCGCCGTAGGACTTTGTGAGGTTGTCGGTGCGAAGCGTCGCCATTCAGCGTTTGGGTAGCGGCGGGCAGGACGTGTCGGCTGCCTTGTCCTCGGCGGTTTGCGATCTGCTGTCGTCTCTACCTGAGAGCCTGAGCGTATCAGCGCCTCTCGAGAACGTCAAAACGCTACCGTCGCTGCGATGGCAGGAGCCGTCCTCCTTCCTCTTGAACATGCGCACCAGCCGTCCCTTTCCGACGACGTGGTATTCCTCTTTGGCGGCGACATACGTGAGCTCATCCCCGATCGTGATGCGATCGATCTCAGTCATCTTGACATTGCCTGACGCCTCGAGCTGCTCGATGTCCTGACCGTTCTCTCCGAAAGTGAGCACGATCGTCTCGCCGGTCAAATCTCCCTGAGGGCCGACGAGATGCGCTTTGGTCGTGTACGTGACTTTGCGCAGCGCGTCCTCGTACTGCATCTGCTGCCCGTATCCCGTGGAGCGTGTCGTCTCCTTCACTTTTGTCGTGGGGTTCACGTCCTGCACGAGCATCTGCGAGATCACGGATCCCTGCGCGAGAAGATTCCCGGTCTTGCCGTCGATCGAGATCTTGTCGCCCTTGATCTGCGTCTCGCTTTTCTCCCCTTGCACGAGCATGACAGTGCCCGTGAGCTCGATTGAACTGTTCTCGCCTCCCGCGTACACGAGGCCGCGGCTGACACCATTCACGGGCTGATCCTGCTTCATCAGCCCGGGCGTGCGCGCGGTGCGCTTCGAGCCCGGCTTCGCAGGAAACATGATCGACTGCACACGTCTCGACTCGCTGTACGCCCTCATCTTGGAGCCTTCGATGTTCATATCAATGTTGGTGGCATCGACCTGAATCTGCTCGTTGACGGCGCGGGGCACGGGCTCCCCCGGCGCGCCTGTCAGCGAGACCTGGCCGGTCTCCATGTTGTAGCGCATCGTCGATCCAGCTGCCTGCGACTCTGTGTCCCTGAACCGCGCCGAGCCGATGAAGGTGGCTTCCTGAATCTGGCCGAGGCCTCCCTTGAGCGACGTATCAAGAGTCCGTGAGGTGACCGTCCGCTTGACCGGCGGCGTTCCGCCCGTTTCCTGATACTCCACGCCTTCGGTGAACGACGCCGCGGTCAGCCCCTTATCGGCGACTCCGCTCGCCACCAGCGCCGTCGACGTAATTTTCTTGGCCGGCTGCCCCTTCACCGCGGACAGATCGAACACGACGTGGTCCCGCGCGTTCAACGACGTGAGCGTCGTACCGTCCGGCGCCATTCCGATCTCGATATTGTCGGCACGGAGCACGCTTTCGGCTGTGTCTTTCTCTGCCGCAATCGTCAACGACGCTGAGCCCGTGACAACCGCGCTCTGCAGGAAGTCGGTGTTTTCGTAGTACGTCAGGTGAATCACGTCGCCGGTCATCAACTGGAGGTCGCCTGGCTGCGCATTCGGCGTTTCGATGCGAGCGTTCCCCTGGAGCTCGAGGCCGGTCAGGTGTTCCTGATCCTCTCCGAGATCGCCGAGCGCGCTGTCGGCATCGATCACCTGACTGCCCCGCACGATATGCACGGCCCTTTCGAAGCTGACGAACTTGTCCGTGCGCGCAAGCACGGCGGCGCCTGACGTGATGTCAATCACGTCGCCGCCCTTTTTTTCGGGCGCAATCCTCACCTTCGACTGATCCGACAGGCCCATCAAATCACGGGCTTCGTCGTAGCTGAAATCGACGCCGGAGCCACTCATGCGGCCTCGCTTGAACGTGACGGGGCCGGGCGCACGCACAATCCCCTCGCCCTGGTTATAGGCTGCACTGCTGCCCTTCGCCTCGAGCCCGTCGCTCGACGTCATCACGACATTGCCCTTCATGTCGAGATTGGTCTGGTTCTCGCCCACTCTGGCTTCGTCGGCGGTCGTCATAAAAGTCTTGCCCTGGCGAACCGACGTTACTTTCGCTTTGATGAGCCGTGTGCTGCCGTCAGGATACGAGTACTGTTTCTGGGCTTCGACGCGAACCGTCTCGTGCTCGCCTTTGACCTGCTTGATGAACGCGCCAAAGCTTTCGATGGTCGCCGCCGGGTCTCCGCGTTCGATGGGCGCGGCCGGAGGCGGCTCTTCGCGGCGGCGCGTGGTGAGAAAGACGATGGCCACCACGGCTACGGCGACCGCCATCACGGCCAGGCGCGCACGCTTCTGCCAATTCACCCGTCGACTCCGTCTGGCCTCATTGTGCCACTCAGGACTGATGCAGTCGCACGTACGTCGCTCACAGAGAGTTCCAGGTATTCATTGCCTTGATATCTATTCTGTTCGAGCGAAAACGCGAAATCCAACGACCCCCGGTTGTCGGTGATGAATTGCTCGCGCTCGACGGCGCGCCAGGCAATCGCGCGGAAAATACGCCCGTTTTGCTTCAACGCCATTTTCAAATGCTTGTCCTTGAGGCGCCGCGGGCCGTCGACCACTTCAACGCCCCGCGCTTCGAACAACGGGCGTGGATTCCCCGTACCGAACGGCGCGAGCATCGCCATCTCGCCGGCAAAATCGCCGTTGATATCGCGGAAACCCAGGCATCCATCGATCCGCAGACGCGGCTTCAAATCGTCTGGTCCTAACAGGTTGTCCGCGTATTCCGCGATCGTCTCCCTGAACGCTCCCACATTCGCCGACGGCAATGTCAACCCGGCAGCCTGTTTGTGTCCGCCAAAGCGGCTCAGGTGAGATGCGCTGTGTTCGAGCGCCGCGAGCACGTTGAATCCGCGAATGCTCCGGCACGATCCGTGAGCGACGTCCCCGTCGATCGATATGACGATGGCCGGCCGGTGAAAGGCCTCCACGAGCTTCGAGGCGACAATCCCGATGACGCCGCGATGCCAGCCCTCGCCCGCAACGACAAGGATGCTGCGCGCCCCGACGGCAGGATCGGTCTCGACGACTTTCCTGGCGCTCAAGAGGATCGACGCCTCTTCTTCCTGCCGCCGCACATTCTCGCCGTCCAGTTGTCGGGCCAGATCCTGCGCTTCCGCGGCCATCGTCTCGTCGACCGCCAGCAGCAGCCGCGCGGCGATGTCCGGGCTTGCCATCCGTCCCGCGGCGTTCATTCGCGGCGCGATCTGAAACGCCACATGGCCGCTGTCGATCGGTTTGCCGGCCAGGCCCGCCACCTCTATCAACGCGCGCAGACCGACCTTGTGCGGGCCCTGCGACAGCAGGTCGAGGCCGAGCTTGGCGATGACGCGATTCTCTCCGATGAGCGGGACGACATCGGCAAGTGTGCCGATCGCTGCGACCTTGATGAACGCCGGCAACAACCGCTCGCGATCGCGTTTGCGACAGAGCGCCTGTACGAGCTTCAGCGCAACACCGACCCCGGCGAGATTCTTGTCCGGATAATTGCAATCGTGCCGCCGAGGATTGATTGTCGCGACCGCCATCGGCAGGCTCGTATCGGGCTCATGGTGATCCGTGATGATCAAGTCGATGCGCAGCTCGTGCGCACGCTTCGCCGCCTCGATGGCCCGAATGCCGCAGTCGACCGAGATGACCAGCGTCACACCATCCGCCTGGAGTCGATCGAACGTCTCGGGCTGAAGACCGTACCCGTCCTTGATGCGATCCGGGAGGAAGTGAACGACGTTGGCGCCGAGCAACTCCAACACGCGGCGAAGAATCACCGTCGACGTGATGCCGTCGCAATCGTAATCGCCGTGAATCGCTATACATTCCTTCCGCTCGATCGCGGCGAGAATCCGCTCGACCGCCGGCGCCATGTCCGCAAGCATGAAGGGATCGTGCAGATGATCGAGCGATGGCCGCAGGAACTTCTGTGCGCTCTCCAGATCGTCGATCCCGCGGATCGCGAGCAGCCGTGCGATCGCCGGGCTGATTTTCAACTCCCGCGCAAGCATCGATGCGGCCTCGTCGTTGCACGTGAGACGTTCCCAAAGATATGGAACAGCCATCAAATCCACCCACTGCGCCCGAAAACGCCTTGTCCTCTACCACAGAGGTAAAAGAGGAAAAACGCAGAGGACTGGAAGTCGATGAAATCACGCGAATAATCCTGGGCTGTGCCTTCAAAGTGCACACCGCGATCGGACCGGGCGTGTTCGAGCGTGTCTATCATCTGTGCCTTTTGCACGAACTGAAGAAAGCTGAACTGTTGTGAGTCTGAGCTCACCTGCGGTCTTGTATGACGGACTCAAAATTGATGCCGCGTACAGGGTCGATCTGCGAATCGAGAAGACGGTTCTTTGAGCGGCCTTCACGTCGGATTGCTGCTCAACTTCAACGTGCCGCATCTCGTCGACGGGATAAAGCGCTTTATGCGGTAACCAGTCCTCTTTGTATGTCCTCTGATCTGTGGGCAGCCTCTGTAGTGACGGGTACGGAAGAACTGCCACGCTAGAAACTCTCTTCATCCGTAAAATCTGCGCCCAGGCGGCCCATGTCCCGGAACTTGTCGTAGCGGCGGGCGAGGCGCGCTTCGATGTCGGGGGCGCTCGCGGATTCCAGCGCGGCGCGCAGCGGACCATCGAGCAGTGTCGCGGCCTCGTCGTAGCTCGTGTGGGAGCCGCCAATCGGCTCCCGGATAATCTCGTCGACGATGCCTCGAGCGAGCAGATCACCCGCTGTCAGTTTCAGCGCGGTGGCTGCCTCGACCTTCTTTCCCGAGTCGCGCCAGAGAATCGCGGCACAGCCTTCAGGCGGGATCACGCTGTAAATCGCATACTCCTGCATCAGGATGCGGTCGCCGATGGCAATGCCGAGCGCGCCGCCGCTGCCCCCTTCGCCGGTAATGACCACGACGACAGGCACTTTCAGCACGGACATCTCGCGCAGATTGAACGCGATTGCCTCAGCCACGCCGCGTTCCTCCGATTCAACCCCTGGATACGCCGCCGGAGTATCGACAAAGACGACGATTGGCCGGCGGAATTTCTCGGCCATGCGCATCAGCCTGATGGCTTTTCGATAGCCCTCCGGCCGCGCATAGCCGAAGTTCCTGTAGATCTTCGCCTTCGTGTCACCGCCCTTGTGATGGCCGACCACCATGATCGGCTCCCCCTTGTAACAGGCAGTGCCCGCAACGATGGCGTGATCGTCGGCGAACCGGCGGTCGCCGTGCAGTTCGATGAAATCGGTAAAGAGCCGATCGACGTAGTGCAGCATGTCGGGCCGGCTCGGGTGGCGCGACACGAGTACGCGCTGCCAGGGCGTGAGCTTGCCGTAAATCTCCGTCCGGGCGGTGCGCAGCTTCTGATTCAGGCGCTCGAGCTCACGCTCGCGTGCGTCAGTGCGCGGCAGCGCGGACAGGGCGTCCACCTCCTTCAGCAGCGGCACGAGCGAGTCTTCGAACTCGAGCGTTTCAGTAGGCATACGTTTGTTGCTGTTCCTTACCACAGAGGAGGAACGACAACTGAGGAAAAGCCAAGAGGTCTGACCTCTTTGTATTTCCTCCGTTCACGTCGCATCCTCTGTGGTAAAGGGCGGCAAACATCATCGCAATACGACCGTTCCAGCTCCGCAGATGCGCTCCACCTCTGTCGCCAGCTGCTCCGATGGCCGCACGCGCACGGCCGCGGCGAGGGGTGCGCGCAGCCGCAGCGGCGGCTGTTGATCGCGAAGCTCGAGCTCGAGCACCACACGCCGGTCACCGCGGTGGCGCGCGAACAGATCCGCCAGCGCCTCGAACGTCTGGCGTCCGTGCGGAGGCGACGTCAGCTTAATCGACAGTTCGCGCGACATCTTCTGCCGCATGGCTTCGATGGGCAGCACCTCGTTCGCCATCATGCGGACGACCTCGTCGTCGAGCTCGACCTTTCCTCTGACGACGACCATCGCGCCGGCTTCGAGCACCGACGCGCACTTGCCGAATGCTTCAGGGAAAATCACGACCTCGACGCTTCCATGCGGATCTTCGAGCATGATGACCGCCATGCGATCGCCCTTGCGCGTTTTCAACGGCCGGATCGATGCGATGATGCCGCCTATCGTGACATCGACCCCCTTGTCGCGCCGGTAGCCGTTCGCCGGACCCGGCGCTGCACCCGCCTTCGCGGCTGATGCCGCTACGGTGGGCAAGCCTGGTGCACCTGTTGCACCCATCGCACCTGTTGCACCCACTGCACCGTTTCCACCCGACGCCGCGGTTTCCGCCAATTCCGCCGTTGTTTTCGCGCCGAAGCCCTTCAGCTCGGCCGCCACGCGATCGATGGGATGGCCGCTGAAGTAAAGTCCCAGCGACTCCTTTTCATAGGCAAGCTGCTGGACTTCGGTCCACGGCTCGACATTCGTTGGGCCCATCGGGAGTTCGTCGGCTCCTCCTTCATCCTGTGACGCGCCGCCGAACAGCTGTGCCTGTCCGTCGGCCCGATCGCGCTGGCGTCGCGCGCCATACTCGCACGCGAGATCGATGGTCGCCATCAACCGCGCGCGCAGCTCGCCACGCGAGGTTTCCCTCCCGGTCGCGAACGAGTCGAACGCGCCGGCCTTGGCCAGGCTCTCGAGCACGCGCTTGTTGACCAGGCGCAGATCGAGCTCGTCGCAGAGCGCATGCAGCGAGGTAATCTTCCCCTGCTCGGCGCGCACGCCCAGAATCGACGCAATCGCGCCCTCGCCGACGTTTTTTACTGCCGTCAGGCCGAAGCGCACGCCTTCCGGCGTCACCGTAAACGCAAGCTGGCTCTTGTTGATGTCTGGCGGCAGCACGGGGATGCCGCGGTCGCGACACTCCTGCAGATACACGGCGAGCTTGTCGGTGTTCTGCGCCTCGATCGTCAGCAGCGCAGCAGCGAAGTGCCAGGGATAGTTCGCCTTCAGATAGGCAGTCTGATATGCGAGCAGGGCGTAGGCGGTGGAGTGCGACTTGTTGAAGCCGTATCCGGCGAAGTACTCCATCAGGTCGAAAATTTTCGCCGCCTTCTTCTCGTTGATTCCCTTGACCTTCGCGCCTTTCATGAAGGCTTCGCGCTGCTTCGCCATGACCTTGGGATCTTTTTTTCCCATGGCCTTGCGCAGCATGTCAGCCTGCCCCATCGTGAAGCCGGCCAGCGACTGTGCGATGCGCATGACCTGTTCCTGATAGGCGATGACGCCATAGGTATCGGCCAGGATCGGCTCGAGCTCTTTGACTTCGTAGCTCACTTTGACGCGGCCATGTTTGCGCGCGATGAAATCGTCCACCATTCCGCTGCGCAGCGGGCCTGGCCGGTACAACGCGTTCAACGCGATGAGATCATCGAGCCGCTGCGGCTTGGCTTTGCGCAGAATGTCGCGCATGCCCGAGCTTTCGAACTGGAAGATGCCGTAGGCCGCACCGTCGGAGAACAACTGATATGTCTTCGCGTCATCGAGCGGAATCGTGTCGAGATCGACAATCATGCCCGTCGTCGCGCGAATCTCCTCCACCGCGTCGTTCAGCAGGGTCAGCGTGCTGAGTCCCAGGAAGTCCATCTTCAGGAGGCCGATGCGCTCGATCTCCTTCATCGCCCATTGGGTCGTGATTTCGTCGTTCTTGCCTTTGTAGAGCGGCGCGAAGTCCGAGATCGCTCTCGGCGCAATCACGACGCCGGCCGCGTGCACCGACGCGTGCCGCGTCATCCCTTCGAGCCGCCTGGCCACCGCAATCAGCTCCTTGACACGCTCGTCCTGCTCGTTCAGCTGCTTGAGCTGCGGCACCTCCTCGAGCGCCTTCTCGAGGGTCATGTCGAGCGCGGGCGGAATGAGCTTCGCGACGCGATCGACGTCGGCGAACGGAATGTCGAGCGAGCGACCCACGTCCCGCACTACGGCGCGCGCCTTCATCGTGCCGAACGTGATGATCTGCGCGACGTTCTCACGACCGTATTTCTGCGTGACGTACTCGATCACCTCGCCCCGGCGCCGCTCGCAGAAGTCGATGTCGATATCGGGCAGCGACACGCGCTCGGGGTTGAGGAATCGCTCGAAGATGAGGTCGTAGTCGAGCGGATCGACGTCGGTGATGCGCAGGGAATACGCCACGAGGCTGCCGGCCGCCGATCCGCGCCCCGGCCCGACCGGAATGTGCTTCTCGCGCGCGTGGCGGATGAAATCCCAGACGATGAGGAAGTAGCCGGGATATTCCATCTGCTTGATCATCGCGATCTCGTAGGACAGACGGTTTTCGTAGTCCTCGATCGGATGGCGCAGCGCGCCGGACGCGTGAAGCGCTTGCAGGCGGACCAGCCGCTGCTTGAATCCTTCGCGCACGACGTGCTCGAAGTAGTCGTTCAGCGCGTAGGGTGCCGGCACGGCGAAGTTCGGCAGGTAGTTCTTGTCTTTCGGAATATCGACGTGGCAGCGTTCGGCGATGCGCAGCGTGTTTGTGAGCGCCTCGGGAATCTCGCCGAAGACCTTCTGCATTTCCTCGGCGGTCTTCAGATAGAACTGATCGCCGTGGTAGCGCAGCCGATCGCGATCGTTGACGTTCTTACCGGTGCCGATGCACAGCAGGATGTCGTGCGGCCGATGATCGCCGTGGAGCAGGTAATGCACGTCATTGGTCGCGACGAGCGGCATGTTCAGCTCGCGCGCGATTGGCGCCAGCCCTTTGTTGACGACCAGCTGCTCGTCGATGCCTTGATACTGCATTTCGAGGAAAAAGTTGCCCGGCCCGAGAATGTCGCGAAACTGCGCGGCGGCTTCGAGGGCCTTTCGCTCGCGCCCTGTACGGATTTCGCTCGCCACTTCGCCCTTGAGGCAGCTGCTGAGCCCTATCAATCCCTTCGAGTGCTGCGCGAGCAGGTCTTTGTCGATGCGCGGCTTGTAATAAAACCCCTCGGTGTAGCCTGAAGACACGAGCTTGATGAGGTTGTGGTATCCCTCATTGGTCTCTGCCAACAAAACAAGGTGGTTCGCCGTCTCACCTATATTCCCGCTCTTCGTCAGCCGGCTGCCGGGCGCGACATACACCTCGCACCCGAGAATCGGGTTCACGCCCCGCTGTTTGGCATGGTCGTGGAAGATGACCGACGAAAACATATTGCCGTGTTCGGTCACTGCCAGTGCCGGCATCTTCAGGCGCGCAGCCTGGTCGAGGAGCTCGTCGATACGGCAGGCACCATCCAGCAGGGAAAACTCGGTGTGACAATGAAGGTGAACGAAGTTTTGATCAGCCACTGGATTTGGGGGCCTGTCTCGCCGAAGGCGGACCCGGAGAAGGCGTTGATTACACGCTATTATAGCGGGGTGCCCTTCCGTCGCACCACCATATCTTGTGTGGCCGTGGCGTTTCTTATCGTCGTCGCATGCGCTCGCGACGCGTCTGCGGCCGTTACGTTTCCGCTCGAAGCAAAATGGAGCGCGACCCTTCCAGCATCGCCGGCGTTCGCGCCAGCATTCGACGCCACTCGCATCTACCTGCCGTTACAAACAAAACAGCTCGTCGCGCTCATGATCAAAGACGGCAGCGTCGCGTGGTCGGTCGAATGCCCAATGACCACGGCGCCTGCTGCCGGCGACGGGCTCGTTTACGCCGGCAGCGAAGACCTGATCGAGGCGAGGGCCGAAGGTAATGGCGCCGCGCAATGGCGCCGTCCGGTTCAGGGGCGCGTGGTCTCACTCCATTGGGACACCGGCTGGCTGTTCGCGCAGACCGAGCCGGGCGTATTCTTCGCGATACGCGCGAAGGATGGCGAGATTCTCTGGCAGAAGGATTTCGGATCGCCTCTGAGCGACGCCAGCCGGCGCCGGCTGGGGACCGTCTGTATCTGCCGCTCAAAGACGGCAGGGTTGTCGCGCTCTCGCTCCAGAGCGGCGATGAGATCTGGACGCGCAAGCTCGCCGAGTCGGCCGCCGGCATTCTGCCTGTCGGCGACCGCGTCTTCGTCGGAGCGCGCGACAATCAGTTTCATTCGCTGAGCGCTGAAGACGGCGACGCCGATTGGCGGTAGCCCACGGGCGCCGATCTGCTCGGCCTGCCCGTGCTCGATGCCAAGCGGGTGTATTTCATCGCGCTCGATAACATCCTGCGCGGGCACAACCGCAACAGCGGCTCCATGTCGTGGAAACAGGTGCTTCCGGTCAGGCCCTTCACGGGGCCGTTGTTGAGCGGCGACACGTTGATTGTGGCTGGCGTGGCGGCCGAGCTGCACGGTTACAACACCGCTGACGGGAAATCCGTCGGTCCGCCCTTCGCCCTGAAAGGCGCGGAGAACGAAGAGATGCTGCTGGCGGCGCCCCCGTATCTTACGGCGCAGGACTCGCTGATTCTCGTCACGAAGGGTGGTCAGGTGCGTGCGGTCGGCAGCCCGGCACCCGGCGCCGCTCCAGACTCCGCTCCGAACCCGGGCGCGGCAAGCCCTGCTGAAACACCGCCGCCTGCAGCGGCCGATGCACCACCCACGGACGCCCCCAGCTCTGCGCCGTGAGCACGTCTGCCTGTTGCGCGCCCGCTCCGCCGTATCTACCTGACCGGCCTGGTGTGCGCGGCGCTCGCAGCCAGCGTCGGCATCGCCGTCGAGCGCGCGCGCTTTGGACCCAACGATGAGACCGAGGCGCTGGCGCGCGTCGAGCGATCGGTGCGCGCGGAGATCGACACTCTCGCGTCTGCGCTCAATGACATCGCCTCGTCCGTGGCGCGCGAGCCGGCCCTGTTCGACACCGCCGCTGCCGATCCGGCCGGCGCGCGGCCCCTGCTCGATCGCGCCGATCAGGCACTGCAGGGGCGGACGGCCGGCGTCTTTGCCGTAACGGCGTATCGGCCGAGCGGTGCGTGGCCGCTCGCGTGGAGCGGGGTACCGTCGGAAATCGGGGTCGATCGGATAGCCGGACCAGAAACATTTTTCGTCGCACGCGGGCCGCTCGGCCTGCGGCTCATTTACATCAAGCCGGTGCTCGATCCGGTCACCGGCAACCGCGTCGGCGTCATCGCCGCCGAGCGCCTCGTGTCGTCGTCGCGCGGCATCCAAACAGCAGCGCCCGGAAGAGGGTGTGCTGTCGCTGCCGACGCTGGTCCCGGTTACCGTCCGGCCGCACGATCCACGTGCGACCGCACCTGGCTTCATCGTCCAGTCGCCGCTCGGACAGCCGTTGCTCATCGCGCGCGTCACACCGCAAGCGATTCAGGACACGCGGGCGCGATGGCGCGAAAACATCTCCGCGGTCGTTCTCGGAATTCTCGCGCTCACGCTGATCGTCGCCCTGCCTCCGCTGCTGCGGTGGCGGGAAGCGTTCCCGAAGCTGAGAGACCACCTCAAAGCCATTGGCGTCATTCTCGCGCTGCTGGCCGCCGCCAGGTTGCTGCTGTGGTTCGCCCCGACGGCGCGTTGGACGGATCAGGTATTTCGACCTGCCGCGCTGGGCCCTGCGCTCCGCACGCTGCTTCGCACGCCGATCGATTTTCTGCTGACCATGGCCACCATCGCCGCCGTCGTCGTGCTGGCGTTCGATCTCGTCGAACGACTACGGCGAACGCTGCGCCATCGCCTGCCCCCGCCGGAAAGCCGCCACGACTGGAGCATCTTTGGAATCACGCAGCTTGGGGCAGGCGCTGCCGTCGCTTTGCTCCTCGTCGGCTACGAAGTACTGCTCGGCAACGCGATCTCGGCGACGTCGGTCGACGCGCTGCACTTTTCGCTGCACCCGCTGGTCTCGGCGCGCCTCGCGTTTGCGCTCGGTCTGCTCCTCGCGCAGGCGGTCGTCTTCTGGTCCGGCATCGTCATCGTGATGATGATGACCCTGCCGTGGCGCGCGCCGCACAGCGGCGGCATCGCGCTGGCTGCGTTCGCGCTGCAGGCGCTTCCCGTTCTCGCCATCTCGATTTTTCCACGTGTCATCGGCGCCGCGCCCTCAACCGTGCCGGCTGTGCCGACCGCCTTTGCGGGGCTCGCGTGTCTGGCGCTTGCATGGGGGATGGTGTGGGTGCGGCCGCGCTACCGTCACGCATCGCAAGCCCTGCGGCTTTTCGCCGGCGCGCTGGTGCTGCTGATTCCCGCTTACGTGCTGTACCCGTCGGTGCACCATTTTGCCGATCGCGGCCTGCGCCGCCTCATCGAAGAAGAGTACGCGCGCCAGGCCAAAGATCAGCGGCCCGAGCTGCAGGCCAAGCTGCGGAACGTACTGCAGCAGATCGACGCCATGGACATACCGAACCTTGCGGCGCCGGCGCGCGCGCAGGCGGTCGCATCCAATCCCGCGTTCGAAATGTGGGCGAACACCAACCTGGCGACCGAGCGCCTCGCTTCGTCACTCGAGCTCTACGACGCCGGCGGCGGACTCGCCGCCAGGTTCGCGTTGAACCTTCCCGATATGTCTCGACGGCACAGCAATGGCATCGAGCCGAGCTGCGATTGGGAAATCTTCGAGGAAGCCTCCTTGTTCGGATCCGAGGAGCGCCGGCTGTTCCATGCCGGTCGCGGCATCTGCGACGCGAACTCCGACACGCCGACCGGCGGATCGATCGTCGTCAATGTGATGCTCGACTACGAAACGTTGCCGTTCATCACCGCGCGCAACCCGTACAACGAGCTGATTCGCCCGGCCGACTCCCTGCCGCCGGAAGGCTCGGCAGGCCGCTCGGTGCAGTTCGTCGTCTACGGGTGGGGACGTGGATCGCTGTACTCGTCGAGCACCCGCGCGTTTCCACTCGACGACACGCTGCTCGGAGTCATCGCGCAGTCACGACAGCCTTTCTGGACGACGATGAGCGACGGCGAGCGGGATTACTCGAGCTACATCCAGAACGATCGCGCGGGCATTTACGTGATTGGCTTCCCCGTCGTCACGCGACTCGATCATTTGATCAACCTGGCGGAGCTGGCGACCCTGGTCGGCCTCACCTACGTTCTGCTCCTCGCGCTTTCGTGGTCGGTATCGGCGCTCGGAGGCACCACCGCGGCGTCGGGACGGGCGTTGCTGCGCGAGGTGCGCGCCAGCTTTTACCGCAAGCTCTTCCTCGCGTTCCTCGCCGCGTCCGTGCTGCCCGTCATGGTGCTCGCACTCGCCACGCGGACGTTTTTCGAGCTGCAGCTCGAATCGAGCGTGCAGTCCGATGCCGTTCGCATTGCCGCCGTGGCCCAGCGCGTCATCGAGGAATATGTGGCGCTGCAGGAGCGTGACGCGGGGGCATCGCCGAGCGACGACATCATGGTCTGGCTCAGCAGCGCGATCGATCAGGACGTCAACATCTATCGCGGCCCGACGCTGCGCGCGACGAGCGAGCGCGACTTGTTCGACTCGGGCCTGCTGCCCGAGCGCACCCCCGGCCACGTCTATCGCGCGATCGAGATCGACCGGTTATCGAGCCATGTCGGCCAGGAGGTCATCGGCGCCATTCCGCACATGCTCGCGGCGGCGCCTGTCCGGCTCGAGGAAGGGCGCGCGATTCTCACCGTGCCGCTCGCGCTTCGGCAACAGGAAGTCGACCGCCAGATCGACACGCTCGATCGCCGTGTGCTGCTCGCGGCGGTGCTGTTCGCGCTGCTTGGCGCGGCGATTGGCTACTCGATGGCCGAGCGCATCGGCGATCCGGTGAATCGCCTGACGCGCGCGACGCGGCGCATCGCTCGAGGCGACTTCAGCGCGCGGGTCGCGGAAACCTCGTCCGACGAGCTGCGCAGGCTCGTCGCAGATTTCAATCGGATGGCGGCGGACCTCGAACGGCAGCGCAACGAGCTGCAGCGCACGCATCGGCTGGAAGCATGGGCCGAGATGGCCCGGCAGGTGGCGCACGAAATCAAGAACCCGCTGACGCCGATTCAACTGTCGTCGGAACACCTGATGCGCGTGAACAAGGACAAGGGGGAACCGTTGACGCCTGTGCTCGAGGAATGCGTCACGTCGATTCTGTCCCAGGTGAAGCTCTTGAGGCAGATCTCGGCCGAGTTCTCGAGCTTCGCGTCTCGCCCCACGCCGCATCCCGCGCCGACGTCGCTCGCCGAGCTGATTCACTCCGTCGTCGAGCCGTACCTCGCGGGGCTTGCGGGCCGCGTGCGGATCGACGTCGATGTGCCCGCCTCGCTGCCGATGGTGTTTGTCGATCGCGTGCTGCTCGCGCGCGCGATTACCAACATGATGGAGAACGCGCTGCACGCCATGCCGGGCGGCGGAACGTTGACGATCAGGGCCGCGGCCGGGCCATCGACGATTCGGCTATCGGTCGCCGACACTGGCAGCGGAATGGATCCTGAAGCGCTGCGCCGCATCTTCGAGCCGTACTTCTCGACCAAAGCGACGGGAACAGGGCTGGGTCTGACGATTGCAAAACGGAATGTGGAATTGCAAGGCGGGCAGATTCACGTGGAGTCATCGCCAGGCAAGGGCACGACGGTGACGATAGAGCTGCCGGTCGGTGGACGACAGTAACGAAAAACGAACAACGCAAAACGAATAGAGAACGCGCGAATCACACGTTATTCGTTTTCCGTTATCTCTTCGTTTTTCGTTATCGCGTACACGTTCGGCGCAGCCGGATGCGCCGTCTCCACCTTCCCATGCTGCCACCGCGCCATGAGCATCTCGACAAATGCCGACAACAGATATCCGTACGACAGCGTCACGAGCGCGAGCGCCGGGTGCGCCGATACGAAGGCAATCAGCGACGCGATGACCAGAAGCACCGTGTAAGAGCGGCGCGCCTGAAGATCGAAGGTCTTGAAGCTGCGGAACTTGATCGTGCTCACCATCAGAAAGGCCGGAATCAGCACCAACGCGAGCACGGGGATCGCACCGATCGGTTCCTGAAATCCTGACGGAAACGCGAAGATGGTCGAGGCCGGCACCGTTGCCGCCGCGGGGCTGGGCATGCCGACGAAGTACCGCTTGTCGACTGAGCCCGCCTGAATATTGAAGCGCGCGAGACGCATCGCCGCAGCCGTGACATACACGAAACCCGCCGCCCATCCCCAATTGCCGAGCGCCGTCAGACCCCAGGAGAACGTGAGAATGGCAGGAGCGATGCCGAACGAGATGATGTCGGCCATCGAGTCGAACTGCACCCCGAATTCGCTCGTCGTGCCTGTGAGGCGCGCGATGCGTCCATCGAGCGTGTCGAGCACCATCGCGATGCCGACAAACGGCGCCGCAATCGCGTACTCGCCGCGCATCGCGTAGATGACGCAGGCATACCCGCAGAACAGGTTGCCCAGCGTCATCAAGCTCGGCAGCAGGTACACGCCGCGACGAAACCGGCGCTGCGGGACGTCGGTGTGCCGGCGATGGGGCCCTAACATGCTGCTCAGTCTATCGCACGAACTCGACCTGGGGATTAGGGGTTAGGGAATTGGATTAGGACGACCGTAGCTGGATATCCCGCCAATTGAATGAACCACGAAGGCGCGAGGAGCTCGAAGACGATTTCGAGGACCAAGAATTTCTCCTAACCTCCTGTTAAAGATCAGTTTCAGCTTTCAGCACCGCAATCACGGTAACGCCGCCGATGACGGTGTCGCCCACCTTGACCTTCAGCTCTGCCGTCGGCGGGACGAACACGTCCATGCGCGAGCCGAATTTCATGATGCCGAAACGGTCGCCCGCTTTCAGCTCGGCCCCGGGCTGCACGCGGCAGACCACGCGCCGGGCGAGAATGCCGACAATCTGCCGAAAGACGACCGTGAGGCCGCCATGATCGACCCAGACTTCGCTGCGCTCGTTGGTCGACGCGGCGTCGCGATGGTAGGCCGGCAGGAATTTCCCGCTGCGAAAGTCGACCTTCGTGACGCGCCCCGAGACCGGCGAGCGGTTGACGTGGACGTCCATCGGCGAGAGAAAAATGCTGATCTGCTTCCACTCCCCCGGCGGCGTCGCCGCGGGGTCGGCCGGCCCGGCGACGAGCACGCGGCCGTCTGCCGGCGACAGCACGAGCGTCGGATCCTGCGGCGAGATGCGGTCAGGATCGCGGAAGAAGTACAGAAAGAACGCGGCGAGGACGAACAGTGGCACGGCGCCGGCGGCGCCGACGGTCAAAGCCGCCGCGATCGCAAGAGCGGCCGTGCCACCGATGAATGGATACCCTGCGCGATCGATCGTCACGCGACGATCTTAATCCCGAACGATCAATGGGAGATCGCGGCCGACGTCGTCACCGGACCTGATGGCTCGCTGCGATGCCGGCGCAGAATATCTTCCATCCTGTCTTTGAGGTGGAGTTTGCGTTTCTTGAGAGTGACTTCTTCGACTTGCTCTGGTTCTGACAGGTAAGCCTTGCCCGAAAGTTCGTGGAGGCGATCGTCGAGTTCGTGATGCTGGGTGGCGAGTTGTCGGAACTCCTCGTCAGTTTTGAGCAGAAGCTCCTTCAACTCCTGGACATTCTCGGTGTGCATGCCCGGCCTCCTTTTTGAGAGGAACAGTTGTCATGAAGAGCGAACCGTAACACAAGGCCACGGCCCATTCAAGGATCAGCGTGTCGTTTTCAACGCTCCTCTCCATAGGATAAGCGCATCTTCCGGCGGGCTGACGTAATAATTCGGGCGCGTTGCCGCCACCGCGAAGCCGAGCCGCTCGTACAGGCGGCGGGCGGGGGCGTTCGACCGCCGCACTTCGAGCGTTGCGCGGTCCGCGCCACGGTCCGCACCGGCCTGAATGACGTGCTCGAGCAGCGCTGTCCCGACTCCCTGGCCCCGAAACTCCCCCCGAACCGCGAGATTGTTGATGTGGATCTCGTCCAGAACCAGCCAGAACGAACAAAAGGCGACGACGCCCTCGCCGGGAGCGCGCAGAACGTACAAAAAGGACACGTCCGGGTTCTGGAGCTCCCGGACGTACATTTCGCGCGTCCAGGGATTGCTGAACGACGCCTGTTCGATAGCGACAATCTCGTCGAGATCGCGGTCAGACAGAGTGCGTTCGATGGTCCAGTTCATGGCCGCTCGTCTCGCCGAAGCACCGCGGTGCGGCGGCGGCACGGCCGCCCTGTCGCGCGCCAGTTCCACATCGGACCGCCTGACGTAGATCGGCCTGATGGCGTCGGGCGCAGACGGCCCGTACTGGTGCACGTGTCGCTCGGCCAGCCGCGCGACGCTCGGCGCAAGCGGCGGAACCGGCTCGACAATCTGCGCATCGGGGACCGCGGCGCGAATGAGGTCTCGATAGGCGAGCGCACCGTCGCCGGCAAAGAGCGCCGGGTGCGTCCCCTCGCTGAGCCCAACGCGCAAGGATTTCAGCCGGCTTGTCGACGAGCGCGGCTCGACGACATCGCCATTCTTGTATCTCGCCGAAAATACCTGTCCCGCGCCCTGCGTCCATCCACACCGCCACTTCGCCGCCAGAGCTGAGAGCTGAGGGCTGAGAGCTGAGCGAGCAGTCGTGAATCGCATCCAGCGCGGAGATGCCGGCCAGTGGTTTGCTGTTCGCGAGCGCGAACCCTTGCATTGTCGCGATGCCGATGCGGAGTCCGGTGAACGATCCCGGGCCCGACGCCACGGCAAAGAGATCGACGTCGGCCACGCGGAGGTCGTGTGCGTCAAAGAGACGCATCAGATCGCCAGGCAACCGCGCGCCGTGAGTGATGGCGGCGTCGCCTGCGTAGACCGCGACGACGCCGCCATCACGCGCGAGCGCCACGCTTCCCTGGCGGGTTGTCGTGTCGAGAGCGAGCACCAGCATGTAAAATTCAATTCTACATGTCTACCCCTGGTCCGGCGTCTCCCACTGGACACGCACCGAACGTCACGCCGGCGATGCGCCAGTATCTCGATGCGAAGCAGCAGTATCGCGACGCGATCCTGTTCTTTCGCATGGGGGACTTCTACGAGATGTTCTACGAGGACGCGCTCGTCGCCGCGCGCGCTCTCGATCTGACGCTGACCTCGCGCGCGAAAGATGGACAGGGCACGTCCATTCCGATGTGCGGCGTGCCGCATCACGCTCTCGATACCTATCTCGCGCGGCTGGTCAAGAAAGGCTTCCGCGTCGCCATCTGCGATCAAGTCGAAGACCCGAAAAAAGCCAAGGGGATCGTCAAACGCGAGATCGTCCGCGTCGTGTCCCCGGGCACGCTGACGGATTCGCAGCATCTCGACGAGCGCGCGCCCGCGTTTCTCCTGTCGCTGCACCCAAATCCGACCAAGCCCCGGATCCCAAATCCCTGGACAGCGACCGCAGCGTCGTCGGGGTCGCCCTCCTCGATCTGACGACGGGCGAGTTTTCCTGCGCGGAATACGCCGGGGCCGGCCGGGCTGCAGGCGCTGGCAGACGAGGTGATGGTGCTGCGGCCGCGCGAGATTGTCGCGGCGATCGATCTCGATTTGAGCCGCGTGCTGCTCGACGGCGCCGGTGATCGGCTTCCGGTGACGCGCGTCGAGCCTTGGACGTTCGAGCACGAATCCGCGCGGCGGACGCTGATCGACCAGTTCCGCACCAACGGGCTCGAAGGGTTCGGGCTCGATGGACATCCGTCGGCCGTGTCCGCGGCCGGCGCGCTGCTCCACTATCTGCGCGACACGCAGAAAGCCGATCTCGCGCACGTCCGCAGCATCGCCTACAAGACATCGGCCGACTGCCTGCTGATCGACGCGGTCACGCTCAAGCACCTCGAAATCGTCGAGTCGATGGACGGCGGCCGCGAGGGTACGCTGCTGCACGAGATCGATCGCACGGTCACCGTCATGGCCGGGCGTCTGCTGCGCTCGTGGCTGTTGCGTCCCCTTGTCGCGCTCGATCGCATCCGCGACCGTCTCGACGCCGTCGAGGAGTTCGCCTTTCGCAGCACAGACCGCGGCAAGTTTCGCGAGGTCTTGAAAGCATGTGCAGGATCTCGAGCGCCTTGTCGCGCGCGCGGCGCTCGGCAATGCGGGCCCGCGCGATCTCGTCGGCCTGAAGCAGTCGATTGCGGTCGTGCCGCGCGTGCGGCTCATGCTCGACGCCTGCGAGGCGCCGCTCACCCGGTCGCTCATCAGCGCGCTCGACGATCTCATCGATGTGCGCGACGACATCGATCGCTGCCTGATCGACGATCCCGGCGCCCTTGTGCGCGACGGCGGCTACATTCGCGACGGCCTCGACTCCGGGCTCGACGATCTCCGGCGCATCAGCCGCTCGGGCAAACAGGTGATCGCAGAGCTCGAAGAGCGCGAGCGCGCGCGAACCGGGCATCAACTCCCTCAAAGTGCGCTACAACCGCGTGTTCGGCTACTACATCGAGATCTCCAAATCGAATCTGCATGCAGTGCCGGCCGACTATCATCGCAAACAGACGATCGCGGGCGGAGAGCGGTTCATCACGCCGGCGCTGAAGGAATACGAGGAGAAGGTACTCGGCGCCGACGAGCGGATTCTCGAGCGGGAGATCGAGCTGTTCGAGCAGCTTCGCGCGCGCGTCGCCGCCGAATCGACGCGCATCCAGGACACGGCGCGCGCGCTCGCGGCGCTCGACGTGCTGGCCGGGCTCGCCGAGACCGCTGCGCTGTCGAACTACATCAAGCCCCACGTGCACGACAGCGACGAAATGTCGGTGGTCGACGGCCGCCATCCGGTCGTCGAGCGGCGCTGCAATGGCGCCTTCGTGCCGAACGACACGATCCTCGACGGCTCGGCAAACCAGCTCGTGATCCTCACCGGCCCGAACATGGGCGGCAAGTCCACGTACCTCCGGCAGACGGCGCTGGTCTGCCTGATGGCGCAATCCGGGTCGTTCGTGCCGGCGACGCGCGCGAAGCTCGGGATTGTCGATCGCATCTACGCGCGCGTCGGCGCATCCGACAACATCACGCGCGGGCAGTCGACGTTCATGGTCGAGATGCAGGAAACCGCGAACATCCTGCATGGCGCGACGTCGCGAAGCCTCGTCGTGCTCGACGAAATCGGCCGCGGGACCGCCACGTTCGACGGCCTCAGCATCGCGTGGGCGGTCGCGGAGTATCTTGCGACGAACCAGCGCGGCCGTCCCAAAACGCTGTTCGCGACGCACTACCACGAGCTCACCGATCTCGCGGACGCGCTGCCCGGGGTCGTCAACGCGCACGTCGCCGCGCGCGAATGGCAGGACGACATCGTGTTCCTTCACAAGATCGTGCCCGGTCGATCCGATCGCAGCTACGGCATTCAGGTCGCGCGCCTGGCGGGCATGCCCGCGGCCGTCATCACACGCGCGCGCGCGATTCTCGAAGCGCTCGAGCACGATGAGCTGACCCGCGGCGGCCGCCCGTCGATCAGCGGCACGCCGTCGGAGCCGCAGCAGCAGCTCGGGCTGTTTCAGATGGCGTCGGCGGATCCCGCCGCGGAAAAGCTCGCGCAGCGGTTGCGCGATACCGACACGAACAATCTGACGCCCTTGCAGGCGTTGTCGCTGCTGGCCGAGCTTGAAGAAGGAGCTGGAGTGAGAAAAAGGCTCCGGGAGCCTTTTCCGCTGGTGGCGCTCGAAACAGGCTCCCGGAGCCTTCTTCTTCTGCTTCTGCTGCTGTCGGGCTGCTCGCAACCTGCGCCTCGAACCCGGCATCATCACCGTCGCCATCCCCGTCTCGCCCAACAACCTCGATCCGCGGTTTGGCACGGATGAGAATTCGGCGCGCGCGCACCAGCTGCTCTACAACGACCTGCTGCGATGGGACGAACAGACGCGCCTCGCGCCAGGGCTTGCCGCATCGTGGGACACGGCCGACTATCAGACGTATCGGATTCGGCTTGCGCGAAGGCGTGCGTTTCCACGACGGCCACGAGCTGACGTCCGAGGATGTCGTCTTCACGTTCACGAGCATGCTCGATCCGGCGTACGCGTCGCCCTATCGCGGCGCGTTTCGCGACCTCGCCTCCGTCGCCGCCATCGATCGCTACACCGTCGATTTCGTGCTGAAGCAGCCGTCGGGATCGTTCCTGCCGAACCTGGTCTTCAAGATTGTGCCGGCGGCTGCGGGACGCGAGCTGCGGCAGCGCCCCATCGGCACCGGCCCCTACGAGTTCGTCTCCTACGCCGTGGACGACCGGCTCGAACTGCGCGCCTTCCGCGACTACTTCGACGGGCTCCCGCGCAACCGCGGCATCGTGCATGAAGATCGTGCCCGACGACATCATGCGCGGCCTCGAGCTCCGAAAAGCGACCGTCCGATCTCGTCGTGAACGACCTTGCTGCCGGACATGGTGTATCAGCTCGAGAAGGAAGGGCTGTCGCTGACGAAGTCTCCCGGCGTCGACTATCAGTACGTCGGTTTCAACATGCGCGATCCGGTGTTGAAGGACGTCCGCGTGCGGCACGCCATCGGTCACGCGATCGATCGTCAGGCGATCGTCGACTATCTGCGCCGCGGGCTGGCGACAGTGGCCGACAGCATGCTGCCGCCGACCAACTGGGCGTACGAGCCGAACGTCGCCGTGCTCGAGTACGATCCGGAACGCGCGAAAGCGCTCCTCGACGAGGCCGGCTATCCGGATCCCGATGGCGACGGCCCGCGGCCGCGCCTGTCCCTGTCGCTGCAAAACCACGAGCGTCGAGTTCTACCGCCTGCAGGCGGCAGTCATTCAGCAGAATCTGCGCGACGTCGGCATCGAGCTCGACGTGCGATCGTACGAGTTCGCCACGCTGTACGCCGACATTCTGAAGGGCAACTTTCAGATGTATTCGCTGCAGTGGGTCGGCGGCGCGCTCGCCGACCCCGATATCCTTCGACGCGTGTTTCACTCTCAGCAGGTACCGCCCGGCGGATTCAATCGCGGTCACTTCAGCGATCCGGAAGTCGATCGCCTGATCGACGAAGCATCGAAGGCGACCGACTACGAGACGCGCCGGCAGCTCTACGGAAAGGTTCAGCAGCTGCTCGCCGACGCCGCGCCCTACATCAGCCTCTGGCACCGAACCAACTTCGCGCTCGCGCAGCCGAGCACTCCAGGGCATCCGCCTCTCGCCGCAGGGCGACTTCACGTTTCTGCGAAACGTCTCGCGCACGGAGTAATATCGTTCACGCATGAAAAAGCGCTCACGCTTCCTGCAGGTGCCGATCGAGCCCTTCACCGTCGATCCCGAGGTGAGAGCCGACGAGCTTCTCGAAAAGATGGAGCGCATCTCGTTTCAGGGACGCTCTCTCGGCGTCGCGCATCGCGTGTGGCAGAAGATGCTCGGCGACGACGTCACGATCTTCATGGGGATGGCCGGCGCACTCAGCGCCGGCGGCCTTCGCATGGTCGTGGCGTACCTGATCGAGCATCGCTACATCGACTGCCTGGTGTCGACCGGCGCGAATCTGTATCACGACCTCCACGAGACGCGCGGCCGCATCACTATCGCGGCTCGGCGCACGTCAACGACGCGGCGCTCGCCGACGACCGCATCGATCGCGTGTACGACACGTACGCCAGCGAGGAAGAATTCTGCGACAACGACGTGTGGATCGGCGATTTCGTCGCCACGCTCGACCAGCGGCCCTACACATCGCGCGAGTTCCTGAACCGCCTTGGCGGCCACCTCTGGAACGAAACGCAGCAGAACGGCATCCTGACGGCCGCCTATCGTGCCGGCGTGCCGATCTTCTGCCCGGCGATCGCCGACTCGTCCATCGGCATGGGCCTGTCGCAGGGGCGCCACAAGAGGCCCGGTTCCGGCCACATCGACGTCATCGGCGACATCGTCGAATCCGCGAACCTCGTCATTCGCCGGCCGCGCACCGCCACGATCGTGCTTGGCGGCGGCACGCCGAAGAACTTCATCAATCAGGCGAGCGTGCAGGCCGAGTTTTTCAGCCCGGCCGTCGGCGGGCACAAATACGCGCTGCAGATCGTGACCGACGTGCCCCACTTCGGCGGCGCGTCGGGCTCGACGCTCGAGGAGGCGCAGAGCTGGGGCAAGCTGGCGGCCGATGCCGCACAAGTGACGGTGCATGCCGACGCCACCATCGCGCTCCCGATTCTCGCCACGGCGCTCGCACGCAGCTCGTCCGCGATCGCAGCGAAGCGCAGCCGGCCCAACATCGACCCCAGCCAGCGCGTGATGCTGATCGACGGCAAGTCGGTCTCGTGCGAGGCATTCCAGGAGACGGAATGAGCAAGTGCCCGGTGCAGTACGACCATATCGAGCCGCTCGCGTTCGGCGGCACGCTGCCCAACGCGGCGACCTTCGAAGACGCGAAGGCAGTCATCCTTCCGGTGCCGCTCGAAAGCACCACGTCCTATGTGCCCGGCACGCGGAACGGTCCGCGCGAAATTCTCGTCGCGTCGTCCCACCTCGAGCTGTGGGACGAGGAAACCAACACCGACATCCATCCGATCGGCATCTACACGCTGCCCGAGATGGAGCTGCCGTTCGACGACATGAAAGACATCATGGCGGAGATCGGCCGGGTGACGACGGCGATTCTCGAGCACGACAAGTTTCCCATCGTGCTCGGCGGCGAGCACTCGATCACCGGCGCCGTCGTGGGCGCGATGGCCGCGAAGCACCCGGGGCTGTCGGTGCTGCAGATCGACGCGCATGCCGATCTGCGCGATACCTACATGGGCACCCGCTTCAATCACGCGTGCGCGATGCGCCGCGTCGTCGAGCATGCGCGCATGCGACGCAGGTGGGCATCCGCAGCATGTCGACCGAGGAGGCGAAGATCGCCCCCTCGCTGCCGACGCGCATCTTCTACGACGTCAACATGCGCCAGGACGCGAACTGGATTGCGAAGGTCGTGGAGTCGCTCGGGAAGACGGTCTATATCACGATCGACGTCGACGGAATGGATCCCGCCATCATGCCGGCCACGGGCACGCCCGAACCGGGCGGGTTGAGCTGGTATGAAACATTGTCGCTGCTGCGCGCCGTCATCTCCGCGCGCAATGTGGTGGGATGCGATCTCGTGGAACTATCGCCGCTGCCCGGCATCGCCGCGCCGAACTTCCTCTGCGCGAAGCTGATCTACAAGATCCTGACGTACCAATTCACGAAAATGAACAGGATCTAAAGATCGAGACTCTTAGAGATCTCTACTCCGATCTCCTGTAGGTCTACGTCAGCTCCGCCAACATCCGCTTCGCCTCTTCGATGTACGGCCGACTCGGGGAACTCGGCAATGATCTTGTCGAGCGTCTGCTTGGCTTCGACCTTCTTGCCGGCGGCAACCTGCACTCGCCCGAGCTCCATGAGCAGGGCATCCTTTGGAATCGTGTCGTCGCTGGTGTTGTTCACGAGCGCCTGCGCCGCGGTAATCGCCTCGTCGTATTTCTTCGCCTGGGCGTTGGTTTCGACGACGCCGAGTCGCGCCATGCGGCCGTAGAAGCTGTTCGCGCCCGCTCGCTCCACGGTCTCCTGAAAGCGTGCGGCGGCCTCGGCATGCCGGCCGAGCATCGCTAACGCCGAGGCCGCGTAGTACCGCGACGCAATGCCGGCGTCGGTCGAGGGATACGCGTTGTAGACCTCGGCGAACTTGGCAAGCGCGGCTTCCGCGCGCGCCTGCACGGTTGGATAGCTCGTGCCGTCAGGCTTGGCTCCGGGTTTGGGCTCGGCCACGGGCGCCTGCATGATGACAATGGCATCGCCCAGCAGGGCCTGCGCGCGATTTTCGCTCCGCGTCGTCCATGCCCAGTATCCGATGCCGGCAACGAGCAACAGCGCGACCACGCCCGCTGCGAGGCCGAACGTGCGGCGATTCTCCTGCAGACGCATGGTGGCGTCACTGAGCACATGAGACAGTTCGTTTTCCTTGAGACGATGGCGCTCTGAACCCTTCATAGGCGGATGATTATATCCCCTGTAGACGGGATGTCCCCTGGCACTCTTAGCGGATAGGATTAGCGAGTGAACGAACAGCATCCGATGGGTGCAGGCCGGAGGCGTTTCCGGACCTGGCCGGTTGTCGCCGTCGCGCTGCTGGGGCTGCTCGCGCTGATCGTCGTGTCGATTCTGGCGGCGCAGCGGAAAGCCGACGCCGCGTACGCGCAGCTCGAAAGTCTCAACTCGCGGTATCGCGACGTCGAGACGCGGCTGCGCCGCGTGCGCTCGGGCCTGCATCTCTCAGGCATTCTCGCGCGCGACTATCTGCTCGACACGACGACGCCCGCGGCCGATTACCGCTCGAGGCTCATGGCCTACCACGTCGAGAGCGAACAGCTGATTTCCGAGCTCGAGCCGCTGCTGCGCGAAAACGATCTGGGGCAGTACCGCGAGCTTCGGCGCCAGCTCGACGAATATTGGCACGCATATGCGCCGCTCTTCGACGACACGACGAAGATCGATCGTTATGGCTTCCTGCGGCGGGAGATCGTGCCGCGGCGCGATGCGGTCATGCAGATCTCCGCGGAGATCGAGGCGATTAACAACCGCACGCTTGCACGCGCAGCAGCAGGCTGCTGCCGAGCGGCAGCGCGAGCTCCACCAGTACCTCACTGGCACACTCCTGGCGAGTCTCACGCTGGGCCTGGCGGTCGCCGTCATCGCCGTCATTCGCATCCGCGTGCTGGAGCGGCGCACCGAGCAACAGCACGGACGCACGCAGCAGGCCGAAGAAGAGCTGCGGCGCCTCTCGAACCAGCTCGTGCGCACGCAGGAAGAGGAGCGCAAGAGTCTCTCGCGCGAGCTGCATGACGAGGTCGGCCAGATGCTGACCGCGCTGCGTATGGAGATTGGACGCGTGGAACGGGCGCGGGCTCTTGGCAGCCCGGCATTCGGGCAGACCATGGCCGAGAGCAAGGCGCTGGTCGATCGCATGATGCGCATGGTTCGCGATCTGGCCATGGGTCTGCGCCCCAGCATGCTGGACGATCTCGGCCTCGAGCCGGCGCTCTCGTGGCAGGCGCGTGACTTTTCGCGCCGCTACAACGTGCCGGTCGATCTCACCGTCGATGGCGATCTCGAGCGATTGCCCGATCCGCAGCGCACCTGTGTGTATCGCGTCGTGCAGGAAGCGCTCACCAATTGCGCGAAGCATTCCGCCGCCACTGAAATCCAGGTCAACGTCGTGCGGGGGCGCACGCGGCTCGATGTGTCGGTGCGAGACAACGGCGTCGGCATGGCGTCGACAACCCCCAATAGGGGTCTCGGCCTGACCGGCATCAAAGAGCGGGTCAAGGACATCAACGGCGCCGCATCGATTGAAACCAGACCAGGTGGCGGTACGGTGGTCCACATCACGCTGCCCGTACCCACCACGGACAGCAGCAAGGAGGACGTCGTTGCGAATAGTGCTCGGTGACGATCATGGCATTGTCCGGCGTGGATTGAAGGCGCTGCTCGATACGGAGGACGACATCGAAGTGGTCGGCGAAGCGGGCGACGGGCTCGAAGCGCTGCGAATGTGCGAGACGCACCGCCCCGACGTGGCGATTCTCGACATTGCGATGCCGCGCCTCAACGGCATCGATGTGGCAGAGCGCGCCATCAAGCATCAGCCTCAGTTGAAGGTCGTGTTCCTCAGCATGTACGCCGACGAATCGTATGTGCTGCGTGCGCTGTCGGCGGGTGCGCGCGGGTATCTGCTCAAGGAGTCGACCGAACAGGATCTCCTGCCGGCACTGCGCACCATCAGCCAGGGAAAGCCGTACTTCAGCCCGACGATCTCGGCGATGCTGCTCTCGGACTACATGCGGCATCTTCAGCAGCGTGGCCAGGAAGACTCGTACCGCCTGCTCACCGATCGCGAGAAGGAAGTCCTGCAGCTGCTCGCCGAAGGGCGCACGAACAAGGAAGTGGCGAGCATTCTCGAGGTGGGCGTTTCGACCGTCGAAACACACCGCGCGAACCTGATGCAGAAGCTCGGGCTGCACAACACAGCCGAGATCGTGTTGTATGCGGTGCGCAAGAGCCTAGTGTCGTAGCAGCCCTTCGAGCTCTTCGGCATGCCCGGTGCGCGTGCGCGCATCATCAGCCGAAATGAGTCCTTTGTGGACGAGCTGCGCCAGTGATTCCTCCAGCGTGACCGAGCCGCTGCGCTTGGTCATCGTGATTTCCTGATGGAGATGCTGGAGTGCGTTCTTCCGGATGTGCTGGCGGGCGCCATACCCAATCATCAACAGCTCGACGGCAGGCACTCGTCCGCCGCTGACGCGAGGAAGCAGCGTCTGCGTCAGCACTGCGCCGAGGGCCATCGACAGGTCCTGGCGGATCGTCGGCTGCCGCTCGGGCGGAAATGAATCCGCGACGCGCGCCACTGTCGACGTCACATCCGTCGTATGCAGCGTCGAGAACACCAGGTGGCCAGTCTCGCCCGCCGTCAATGCAATCTTCATGGTCTCCGGATCGCGCATCTCGCCGATCACGATGATATCGGGCGCCTGGCGAAGCGCCGCGCGCAGCGCGGTCGGAAAATCGGGCGCGTCGATGCCGATTTCGACCTGCTCGACCACGCTTTGCTGGTGCGCGTGCTCGTACTCGATCGGGATCTTCGATCGTGATGATGTGCTTCGCGTCGCGCCTGTTGATCTCGTTGACGAGCGCCGCCACGGTTGTCGTCTTTCCCGAGCCCGTCGCACCGCCGACGAGGACCAGGCCGTGATGGAGCCGGGTGACCTGCTCGACTTGTGATGGAAGTCCCAGCTCGGCCAGGAGTGGCGGCCTCGCCGGAAGCGCGCGAACCGTCGCCGCTGCGTGTCCGCGCTCGCGGTGCAGATTGACGCGGAAGCGCCCCAGCCCAGGCCGCCGCAAAGAAACATCGGCCGATCCGTTGTTGCGGTACCGCTCGAGCGCTTGCGGGTGAAGCATGGGAAGCACCGCGGCCTCGATTGTCTCTCCTTCCAGCGGCGGCTCCGGTATCGCCGTCACGAGACCGTTCAGGCGGATAGCCGGCGCAAAACCGGCGACGAGAAACAGATCGGCCGCGCCGCGCGAGACCAACACGCGCAGCCAGCGCTCCAGGGAATCAGCGTGGTCCATGCCGGCAGCACTTTAGCAGGAGATGTCAGCGAACGGCGAGAAATGGACCGTGCTGTTAAGGGTGATCCGAGACCGGCCGATAATGGTAGCGATGTTCCTGTCATGACCCCTGAAGAAGCCCTCAAGCGGCGCCAGCGCCGGTGGCGGGTCACCCTCGCCGCGGTGATTATCGTCCTTGCTTCCCTGACCGCCTGGGTCGTCGAGCAGATTACCCGCGTGACGTGATCTAGCGGCGACGGCTCTTTGACCCGTCTGAGTCTCCAAAGGTATTCACCTTCGCGACGAACTCTTCCCACGTTGGAGGAGGGGGCGGCGGTGGCGGCGGAAGTCGTTTTTCACTCGCCTGGAGCGGAACTCCAGGAAGGGCCGGAAACACAATTGCCGATGACGCCCTGTAAACGAGCAGGCCCGCCACGATCACCGCCGCGGACGTGACCGCGATAAGAGCGGCCGTCGATGATCTCAGATGAGCTTGACGCATCCCGTTCATGACCATCTCCACATCGCCGAACTGCCTCCGGGCCAGAGCCTCGGCCTCCTCTGGCGCGCTACCGGCTTTCACATAGCTCTCGACGCGCATCTGCATGTGAAATTCGACTTCGGTCCGCAGATCGTGCTCGAGGTCGCTACGGCCGAACAACTTCATCAACCGCGCTGCGACGCGCATGTCAGGCGGGCTTCAGCACGCGTTTCACGGCCTTGACGTGATTCATCCACTCCTCCTCGAGGTGCGCCAGTCTCCGTCGGCCGGTCTTCGTGATGGCGTAGTACCGCGCACGCCGGTTGTTCTCTGAGACACCCCACTCGGCTCGTATCCAGCCTGCCTCGTCCATGCGGTGCAGCGCCGGATAGAGGGACCCCTCCTCTACTCTGAGCGCCTCTTTCGAAAGACGATGGATGTGCTCGGCGATGGCATACCCGTGAAGCGCCTCACGGTATGACGCGAGCGTTCGCAGGACGAGCAGGTCGAGCGAACCCTGCAGATGGTCCTTCCGGCTTCCTTCCATAGTTGTCTAGGTGAGTGTGCGCGAAACCGGCGACGGAGTCAACGGCTAACTGACGGGGGCCATCTCGGGCAGCAACCGCGCGAAATTCGCTTTGACGGCGGCGTAGCACTCGCACGACGTCGCTTCGAGCCGGTGCCGATCGGTGACGTGAATCGTGCCTCGCCGGTTCTCGACGAGGCCGGCCTTCTGCAAGTCGCCCATTACGAGGGTCACCGTTGGGCGCCGCACGCCGAGCATGATCGACAGGAACTCGTGGGTGAGGCGAAGGTCGTCGGTCCCCACGCGATCGCAGGTCATCAGCAACCATCGGCAGCATCGCTGCTCCACCGAATGGAGCCCGTTGCAGACCGTTGTCTGCATCACCTGACTCATCAACGCCTGTGAGTATCGGATGATTCGATTGTAGAACGCGCCGCGCCGCGACATTTCTGTCACGAATGCTTCGACCGGCATTCTGAACCCATCGCCATCCGCCACCTGCACGATCGTTTCGCTGAACGACTGGTCGTCGCCGAAGAACACGGACGCGCCAATCACGCCTTCGTTGCCGATCGTGGCAATCTCGGCGATTTGGCCATTGCGCATCACTCTCGTCAGCGAGCAGGCGCCGCCGCCTGGGAAGAATACGTGCTGAATGACTTCGCCCTGCTTATAGAGGATTTGCTTGAACGTGAGAGGAACAATCGTCAACTGCGACGATATGCGCTCGTAATCGTCCGGGAAGCAGCGTGGCGAGCAATCTGTTGAGGGGGCGACTTGCGGAAGAACGGATGTCGAGAACACTGTCCGCACTGGTAGAGAACATTTGCCACACCTCACAAAGGTCAAAAAACGACGCTTAGGGAGGCTGGGGCTTGGCCAGGACTCTCGCGAATAGGCGAGGCGGCCGCACCCTCAAAAAGCGGAACGATACAGCGTAGCACTCATTGGGTCAGGTTTCGCACCGTTCTCGCGAATACCGCGAATAATCGTCTTGTTGACGTATCAGCTCACCGGAAGTGCCCGCGAATCTCGGTGAGCAGCTCCAGGACCCGGTTGAGCTTCCCTTCCAGATCAGCCGGAAGTGGCGTTGGCGGCGTGTCAGGGTCTGGCCTCAGATCCGGTGATGGTTGCGGGTTCACGTCGTCCCAGCTGGGCCAGTTCGACGCGTGCTCCAACTTCCATTCCCGATCCGTGATGGGTGGGTGCTCGCCCCACATCGCGCCGGACGCGGACAGTACATCGACGTGCTCCTTCGTCGGTCCCCAGACGATGACGTCGGATGTAAGCCGTCCTGGTTTCGGATCGTCATCCTGGCGATCGAGCCGGTTCAGCAGGAACCACTGGTCACCGTCGACTTTGTTCAGCTCGCGCACGATGATCGGAATAAGCAGCCGCCGCCTCGCGTCAACCGTCGCGTCCGGCGGACCGAAGGCCTGCGGATATTTCGCGGCGATCGCTTTCACTTCCTTTGAACGATTTGGCATCGCCATGCGTGGGCTCCTTGCAAACGCGCTCTAATGGTGCGCCCGGCAGGTCTCGAACCTGCGACCCCCGGTTTAGGAAACCGGTGCTCTATCCTGCTGAGCTACGGGCGCGCGGCAAGGCAGATTCTATTTTATTCCGGCCCATGCGGTCATCCGGTTCCGCCACGCTCAGGGTAGCAAACCTCGCGCGCAAAGCTACACACCAAGCCGTGTCCTGCGTTGTGTTGGGATTAATAGCTGATGCCAGCGCGTCTACTACGCCCGCCGCAACCGCCGCACTCAGCAAGGCGAGCCAGTTGACGTTTCGCCAGCGTGTGGGCTAGTGCCGTTTGCATCAGACGACTCGGCTGAAAGGGTCGCCGTACCAAGGCACTAACGCCCATGTTTGGGCGCCGACCGAACGTGCCGGCGTTACCCGTTCTTTCTCTTCTCCGCCCACCTCTTTTTTGCCGCGGCCCGCATCTTCGCGCGCGTTGCCGCCGACATCCGGCGCCTCTTGCGCCCCATCGTCATCTCGGACGGGTGTCCCGTCGGTACCTGCACTCGCTGCGCCTGGGCCCTCGCCCGCCGCTTGAGTTGGCGCCGGTTCTCGCCAGATAGCTCATCGATGAGCTCGCTGGCCTTGCCGCGAACGAGATGAAGCGCTTCGAGCATCGTATTTCGCTGTTGAAGCCACTTCCTCGCATGCGCTTCCGTGGTGCCAAACAGCCGGCCGACTTCTGCGGCGATCTCTTCCAGACTCGGTGCTCTTCTCTTGGCCAAGGGAACCTCCAAATGTTCAGATATTACTCGTTCGGCCATCGACTTACGTACTAAGTGTTCAGTGAACCGGCGCGACGCCGGTGGCATCTAGCGTAGTGACGTGATTATCAAATGACCACGGGTTTCGCGCTCATACTGGTAATACACTAACGGCGATGGACGCCATCGCCGCTGCCTTCCTCGACAAATCGCGCACGCTCATCACGGCCGACTACCTGCCGAAGATCGAGCGCTGCCTCGATCGACTATCCGACGCCGATATCTGGTGGCGCCCGAACGAGGCGTCGAACAGCATCGGCAATCTGATTCTGCATCTTGTGCGGGAATGTCACGATGTGGATCGCCGGCGGCGTCGGATCGCTGCCGTTCGAGCGGCACCGCCAGCGCGAGTTCGACGAACGGAGACAAATACCAGCGGCAGAATTGCGGAGCCGCCTCAGGATCGTCGTACAGCAGGCCGATGAAGTGATGAGCGCCGTCGCCCAGAACGATCTATTGAGCCGACGGCAGATTCAAGGTTATGACGTCACGGTGCTCGAAGCGATTTACCACGTGGTTGAACATTTCTCGATGCACACCGGCCAAATCATCATGCTGAGCAAGGCGCGTGTGGAGGGAGACCTTACGCTTTGGGAACCACCGAAGGCTTAGGGCCCAACTCGCGGACGTCAACGTGTTCTTCAACGCTTATCAATCCGCCAACTCGCTCTTCGACATTGTGCTCGTGCACTTCGGGCGGTTGGATGACGACGACACCGCCCTCCATTTCTCTCTCGATCATGTCGATCTCTGTGTCGCGTCCGCTTCCCAGCGGCGCCAGTCTGTCGAGCATTATGTCTCCCTGCACGATGACTTAGTGCAAGCACCGGGCCACAATCAATCGGCAAAGGGAAGCCAGTCGGCGGACTGTGTTTGTACTTCGACCGGCGTACACAGATTGTGGACGCTGACGCCGAGCAGCCGGACCGGCCGTTGACCCGCCGCGGTTTTCTGCAGTAATTGCACGGCACGCGCCGCCAGATCACCCGTTTCGCGGCTCGGCGGAGCCGTGTGGCTGCGGGTGATTGTGGTGAAGTCCGAGTAGCGAACCTTGATGGTCACGGTGCGCGCGAGCAGATCGCGGCGCTCGAGCCAGGCGACGGCATGATGCGCCATCTGTTCCAACTCCGCGCGGATCGTATTGATGTCAGTCAGATCCTGGGGATACGTATTCTCAGAGCCGGACGACTTCGGCTCGCTGTCGGCGACCACGGGCCGGTCGTCGACGCCGTTCGCGAGCTGCTTCAGCCAGTCGGCCATGCTCCCCACCGCCTCTCGCAACGCCTGCTCGTCGATCGCGCGCACGTCCACGAGACGGCTGATGCCGCGCTCGCGCAGCCTCTTCGACGTCACTGGACCGACGCCCCACAACGCCTCAACGGGCAAACGCTGCAGAAACGGCTCGACGCGATCGGGAGCGATGACCGTCAGACCATCGGGTTTCTTCCATCCCGATGCAATCTTCGCGAGGAACTTGTTCGGTGCGACTCCGGCCGAGGCGGTCAACCTCGTCGCCTCGCGGATGCGTTCCTTCAACCGCTTCGCAACCGTCGTTGCCAGCGGCTCGTGCCAGCTGTTCTCGGTGACGTCGAGATACGCCTCGTCGAGCGAGAGCGGCTCAACGAGTGGAGTGACTTCGCGATAGATGCCGAAGATGATCGTCGAGGCGGCTTTGTAGCGCGAGAAATCCGGAGGAACGATCACGAGCGATGGGCACAGCTTTACGGCCTTTGCCATCGACATGGCCGAGCGGACGCCGAACGCGCGCGCCTCGTAGCTGGCCGCCGCGACGACGCCGCGGCGATTCGGCAGTCCGCCAACCGCGAGCGGCTTGCCGCGCAGGGATGGATCGTCGCGCTGCTCGACCGACGCGTAGAACGCGTCCATGTCGATATGGAGAATCTTCACGCACGTTCCTGAACGTTATTCCGCGAAAGCGGCGAGTGCCTTGGCGGTCTTGATGTACTCCTCGTAACGCTGCTGATAGCGCTCGAGCTTTTGCTGTTCGATGGCAGCGAGGCGCGTACGTAAGAGCGGCGACGCCTGACCAGGCACGCGATCGATCTCGTCCTGCACCTGGGCGGTCTTCAGCGAATACTCGGCGTCGTGGGCGCGTTCCCACGCGAGCCAGTCCGCGGTCCACCTCGAATGCGCCGCCTTCATCTGCTCCTTGGTGAACGGAAATGCTCCACCGGCTGCAGCGTCCAGATCCTTGAAAGCGTCGGGAAACAGTTTGCGGCTCGTCTGCGCGAGCGGGTACCAGACGAGCAGATGCTTCGGGTCCTGCTGGGCGGCCGCAGCCGCGGGGGCAAATGTCGTGAGCAGGTGCCGTAGCGTTGCCTCGCGACGCTGTCGCCGCAGCTCGTCGCCGATTCGCCACAGCACATAGGCCACCGCCGCGGCGGCCAGCAGCGTGATCATGCGGAGTATTTCAGGACGCTGAAAACAGTCTCGTTCGGAATCTTCGAGCGGCCGTTGAGGAACTCCAGCTCGACGAGAAATGCAAGCGCCTGCACCGCGCCTCCGAGCGTGTTCACAAGGGCAGTCGTGGCCGCCGCCGTTCCGCCGGTTGCCAGCACGTCGTCGATGATCAGCACCCGTTGCCCGGCCTCGACCGCGTCGGCGTGAATCTCGAGGCAGTCGGTGCCGTACTCGAGATCGTAGGTTTCCCGCACCGTCTTCGACGGCAGCTTCCCTTTCTTGCGAACCGGCGCGAACCCCGCACCCAGACGGTCGGCAACGGCGCCGCCAAGAATGAACCCGCGGCTCTCGACGCCGACGACGATGTCGATCTCGAGCGTTTCGAAGGGTTGCACCAGCGCGTCGATCGTCATTTGAAACCCATCCGGATCGCGCAACAGCGTGGTGATGTCGTAAAAGAGAATGCCGGCTTTGGGAAAGTCCGGAACGCTGCGAATCTTCGACTTCAGTGATTCCATAGTTGATTATCCCGTCACACGAAACCCGGCGAAGCGGCTCGACGGCTCGACCTCTACCGTGTCGACATCGTCTACCCGCGCGCCGGCCGGCCCTCGCCGCACCGCCATTTCGAATCGCTGCATCGCATCGGCATCGCCTTCGGCGACGACCTCCACGCTGCCGTCGTGCCGGTTGCGAACGTATCCCTGAATCCCTTCGCGCTGCGCCGCATTCTCGACGAAATACCTGAACCCCACGCGCTGGACCCGGCCTGTCACGATGTACCGTCGCCCGACAAGCACGCGGAATTATACAAGCGATCGTGAGGTGCGTTGGGTGCGGTGGGTGCGTGTTAGGTGCGATGGGTGCGTGGGTGCGTCAGCGCGGAAAGAAAAAGGGCGCTCAGGTTCGAGCGCCCTTTCTCTAGATCCGTAGATCTCTAGTTCCCTAGATCACTAGCTTAATTGTGATTCCCCTCTGGCTTTGCAACCGCTCCCAGGCCCTTGTACGAGAATTTCTGAACGCGGGCGCCGGTGTAGGTCTCGACCGTGTAGAGGTTTCCCTTCGAGTCGAGCGACACGTTGTGCGTCGCATAGAACTGCCCGGGATAGCGGCCGCCGTTGCCGATGTGGTTGAGCACCAGCATCGGGTCGCGGAGCAGCTGCCATACGCGGTGATTCGCGCCGTCAGCCACATACATCAACCGCTGCTGCGGATCCTTCGAGAACGCGATATCGAACGTGACGCCGTCGCCGAGCGTCCTCTTCGCAATCTGCGCTTCCTTGATGTACGTGCCGTCCTTCTTGAACACCTGAATGCGATCGTTCACGCGGTCGCATACGTAGACGAGCCCGTCGTTCGCAAGCGATGCGCAGTGCACCGTCTGCCAGTTCGTCGACAGCGGCTTCGCCGGGTCGTAGGTCACGTTCGGATCGTCGGTCGGCGGCTTGCCGTAGGCGCCCCACATCCTCTTGAACGTCCCCTTGTCGGCGTCATACACGATAACGCGGCGGTTGCCGTACCCGTCGGCGACGTACACTTCGTTCGCCGCCATGTCGACTTCCACCTCGGCCGGGCGACTCAGATTGGCCGTGTCCTTGTTGCCTTTGCTCGCGCCGTTCTTGCCGATCTGCAGCAGGAACTTGCCGTCCTTCGAGAACTTCAGGACTGTGTTGCCGCCGTTTCCGGCGAGCCACACGTTATCCTTGCCGTCAATCGTGATGCCGTGCATCGATGGCGGCCATTCGTAGCCGGCGCCAGGCGCGCCCCAGTGGCGAACGAGGTTGCCCTCCGGATCGAACTCGAGAACCGGCGGCGCCGCCGAGCAGCAGAATTCCGAGATCGGCTTGGTCATGTCGCTAGCTGCGTAGCCAGTCACCGTGTTGCCGGCGCTGCGGCGCCGCGAAGCTGCCACCCGCAGGTGCAGCGGCACCCGCGCGTCCGCCGCCACCGCGAGGCGCGGGAGGTGCAAACGCCATCTGGCTGGCGAACTTCTGATCGAGCGACGACTGTCCGCGATGCACGACGAACACGTGATCCCGCGCGTCGACGGCGAGACCAACGGTTGATCCGAGCACCCAGTTGTTCGGCAGCGGCTTCGGCCACATCCGATCGACTTCGTAGATGCCCGCCCGGTTCGCGCCGCCGTTCTCCTGCGCGCGAGCTACCGTCTGTAATGTGTACTGTGCGATCGCCAGCACGGCAATGACCGCTGCGATGGTGACACCAACGTAGAAATTGCGAGTCCTCTTCATGAAGCCTCCCTGCCCTGAGCGTGTCGAAGGGCGAGACCGGGTCCGGTTGGAAATGTGGACGTAGATTACCTGCGGCCCCGATTAAAGGCAAATAAATTGCCGATCTGCCGTGCTTTGCGGCCTTTGTCGCGCTGCTGATACAAATCGACGAGCATCCTGGCAGCCAAAAACGACGCCGTCATGCCGTTTCCGCCATAACCGAGAGCGAACAAGTGCCTGGGATATCGCGAATGCTCGCCGATGTACGGCAGGCCGTCCGGGGTCTCCGCGAACAGGCCTTCCCAGGCATACTCATGTTTCTCGTCCGCCAATGCCGGGTAAATCTCGGCGAGATACGTCGTCAAACGCTCCCGCGCCTTCGCAATGCGCCGGCGCGATCCCTTTGCAGTGCGATGCGCCGTGTCTTCCCCACCGAGAAGCAAGCGCCCGTCGTCTGTCCACCGCAGGTAGTGGTATGGACGATCGGTGTCCCACGCCATCACGCGATGCTTGCGCGGCGGCCGTAGCCGCCTGGTCGCGACGACGTAAGTGTCCTTCATTCTGAAGCGCCCGACGAGCCCGCGAAATTCAGGCGTGGCGTATCCGGTCGCGACGACGATGCGCGTTGCGCCGATCACGCCGCCTGCGGTTCGCACTTCGACTCCCGCACTCGATGTCCTCACAGTGCGCGCCTGCGTGCGCTCGAAAATCCGTGCGCCCCGGCGAGCGGCTGCGGCAAGAAATCCATGACACGCTCGCAGCGGATTCACTTGCGCGTTTCCCAGCGTCAGAATTGCTGCCTGCGCTCTGATGCCGGTCATCTGATGCACAGAGGACGAGGACAGCCAGCGTCCCGGCAGTCCGGCCGCTTTTCGCGCGTCGAACTCTTTTCGAAGTTCTTTCACTTTGTGCGGGTCGCGCGTGAAGTACACCGAATCGCATTCGCATAGGCCGGCGTTCAGTTTCAGCGCTCGCATGGTAGTCACGAGATCGCGTGTCGCGCGCCCGAGCGATTTCCAGACGTCACGCGCCGCAGCGCGCCCGAATCGTCCGGCAAGGTCGCCGAAGTCACGATCGGGCTCCTGCATCAGCAGCGCGGTGCTCGCGACCGTACTTCCGTGGCCGGCGACCTTCGATTCGACCAGCGCCACGCGCACGCCTGCTTCGGCGAACAGGTAGGCACAGATCGCACCAGTGATGCCGCCGCCGATGATGACGACGTCCGTATCTAGATTGCCTCGATGGCGGGGGTAAGAGCGCTTTGGCGGTGCAGAACGATCAAGCCAAAGCGGAAGGCCGTGACGGAGTTTTCGCACTAGATGTAATTCTGACAACGAAAACGCAAAACGAAAAAGGAATAAAGCAAAAGCCGCAGCCCGGCCTGACGCGCCGGACTGCGGCTCTCTATTCGTTTGTCGTTTTTCGTTACTTACCTCTGTAAACCACTCTCCAGATCTTCCCCTTCACACTTTCAGTGATGTACATCGTCCCATCGGGACCTACGTAGGTACCGTTCGGCCGCGCGGCTGCCAGATCGGGACTCTTCATCGGCTCCATGCCTTTGAAGCCGTCTGCGAATACCTCGTGCGCGCCGGCGTTCTTTCCCTTCACGACAGGCTGGAACAGGATGTTGTAGCCGGCCATCGGAAACGGCGCGCGGTTCCACGAGCCGTGCGACGTCATGAACGCGCCGCCGCGATACTTCGCCGGAAAGTGCGTGTGCGTATAGAACATCAGATCGACAGGCGCGTAGTGCGCCGGAAAATTCGCGAACGGCGCCTTGAACTGCGAACACCGTCCGATGGCCTTGCCGTCGCCACCGTACTCGGGCGCCAGGATCATCTTGTCCACGCGCGAGTCGTGATAGCAGTACGGCCAGCCAAACACATCGCCCTGTTCGACCTGCAGCATCGGCTCGCTCGGCCCGAACGCGTTGTCCTCGGCCGTGTAGCCCTTTTCTTTGAAGAGCGTATCGAGGGAGTCGCGGCTGTTCATCGCCACGTACAAGTGTCCGTCGTGCCACGCGACGGCGACCGGCTGGCGCATGCCCGAAGCAAAACGAGCTTCCTTGGTGAACTTCTGACCGACCACATCCGCCTTGAAGCGCCAGATGCCGCCGCGATCTTCGAGCTGCGGGCACGGGTCGATGCCGGGAGCACTGGGCCGGCGATCGGGAATCTGGCAGGCATTCGACGGCAGTCCAATGTTGACGTACACGTTGCCGGAGTTATCGAAGGCGATGTCCTTCTCGGCATGGCCACCGCCGACAGGAAATCCGTCGACGACGATCTCCGCGGGACCCGCGGGCTTCAACTCTCCTGGCGTCAGCTTGAACCGGCCGATGTGCGTGACGGCCGCGTAGTAAAGATAGCCGTTTCGCAGCTCGAGGCCGGTGCCGCCGACGTCGCCGAACTTCTCGCTGACGACATCGGCTTTGCCGTCGCCGTTTGTGTCGCGAAGCCCGACGATGCCTCCGGGCGAAAACGGTTCGGTCGGACTCGGCCTGGAGCCGCGCCGCAGGATAACGTAGATGTCGCCGTTGTCGTTGACGACGATGTGACGGCCCTCGCCGATGCCGCCCTCATGCACGATGAGCGCGCAGAACCCGGCGGGCAGCGTCAACCCGCCATTATCCGCATCGCAGGACGGCAGGCCCGCCTTCGCCGCAGGCGTTGCTGGCGGCTTCGGCGCGGCGGCCCCCTGGCCACTCAGCGTGACCGAGTCCGCCGCACCGACACACGTAAGCGCGAGCGCGAGAAATATGCGTTTCATGGCGACGAATTGTACCGGTTACTGAATGAAGGCGCAATGAGCGTGAGGGCGTTCGCGCTGAATTGGTAGATTGGAAGATTGTGGGATTGGAAGAATGTTGGCAGATTGAAGAGTGATGATTGAGAGATTACCCACTTCCAAATCGTCTCAATCCAATCTACCAATCTACCAATCTTCCAATCTTCCAATCTTCCAATTCAATTTTTCATTTTTACTTCCGCACGTATTTCTTGATGCCCTTCTGCCCCACCTCCGCGCCGTACACGTTGCCTTGTGCATCGGCCGCAACACCTTCGGGACCGCTGGTGCCGGAGAGCGGACCCTCGTCGACGTTGGGGTTGTCGTCGGGAATGAACGCCGTCACCTTGCCGTCGCGCGCGCTGCCGATGCGGATGCCGCGCTTCCACTCGCCGTGCTTGCGCGATTTGTTCGACTCGGAGTCGGCCACGTAGATCACGTCGTTCTTGTCGATGTACACGCCGCTCGGCCGGCTGAACTGGTGCCACTCGTCGAGAACGGTGCCGTTCTGATCGAAGATCTGAATCCGGTTGTTCGCACGGTCGGCCACGAACAGCCGGCCTTTCGAGTCCATCGCCAGCGCGTGCGGCGCGTCGAGCTGGCCGCGCGCAGATCCCCGCGTGCCCCACTCCTTGATGAACTTGCCGGTTCGGTCGTACTTGACGATGCGCGCGTTGCTGTCTCCGCCGTGGCCGTCGGCGACGAAGATGTCGCCGTTCGGCGCGGTGATGACATCGGATGGCTGATTGAAGTGCATCGCGTCCGCGCCGGTCATCCCCGGCATGCCGAGACGCAATAACACTTTGCCATCAGGGCTGAACTTCACGACGTGATGACCGCCCGCTGGCGCCGGCGCGCCCGCGCGTGCCGCACCGGGGGCAGCCCGTCGACGACCCAGACGTTCCCTTGCGCGTCAACGTGAATCCCGTGCGGGAATACGAACATTTCCCCGCCGAAGCTCGTCACGAGCTTGCCGGACGCATCGAATTTCATCACGACCGGCAGAGTCGAGCCCACGCACGAGTTGGCGCCACAGCGATCGACGATCCAGATCGATTTGCCGTCGATGTCGGGTTCGACAGTGCTGATCGATCCCCACGTGCGCCCGGCGGGCAGCTGAAAAGGATTGCCGACCGCCTTGTACGGGTTGGGGGCGTCGTTAACCGGCGCGACCGGAGTCTGCGCCATCAGAGACGGCACGGCGAGAAGAGCGACAAGGAGTATGTGTCTCATGCGGCGGAGTATAAACTAGGGATTGGGGATTAGGGATTAGGGATTGGAGAGGCAATGAAAACGCGGATGCTGCTGGTTCTAGCGATAGCAGCCAACACATTGACCGGTAGTGTCCGCCTTAAGGCGGACCAGGCGCCGCCGGCGCAGCAGCCCAATCCGCGCCAGCAGCCCGGCGCGCAGGTCATGATGTTCGCGCCCGAGCAGCACGATTTGTACGACGGCCACTACATTCTCTCAGTCAACCGCATCTACATGGTAGGCGGGCTGAACGACGCCCCGGGATGGGACCATCTCGACAACGACGCGGCCACTGTGAAACCCGTCGCCGGCAGCGCCGAGATCGATGTCGACGAACTGAAGAACACGGGCACATTCGAAGCGCGCCTGAAAATTCCCGAGGGCGACCTGGTGCTCGCGATGGACCGCTTCCACGAGTTCAATCCATGCCAGAACGGCGGCATCGCCGGGTTCCTCCACGAACACGGCACCGACTCCGGCTGCGGCGACAACAACTGGCCGAAGGCATTCGGCTATCTCGCCGGCTGGGGATACGGGCACGCGACGCTGAACGGCAAACCCCTTTACGACAACTACGAGATGCACTTCATGGTGACGCAGGGCATTCGCGATCGGAAGACGCTGAAGGTGAGCTACCCCATGGCTGGCAAGAAGCTGCCGGGCGGCGAAGTGAATCCGGCGACGCAGCAGATCGACTTCTACATCCGAAGTCCGCAGACCAACCCGAAGAACAAACCCAACCGAGAGGTGTTCGTGCACTTCTTCGGCATGGAAGTGACCTGGAAGTGACGGCCAGCCTACTTCAGCAGATCTGCGCGCGGCATTCCCCAGTCGGGCACGTTGGCCGGACATCCCTCGCGCGCGATCAGACGCATGTCGGAGAACTGCCTGCCGGGGCGTTCCGAGAATCGTAAATCGAAAATCGATTCGCCTTCCATCACCGGCGCGCGCCCGAATCGAAGCCAGGCGCGCACCCAGCAATCACCATGGGCGAGCGTGCGCAGCCGGTGAAGCGGCTGATGAATTTCATCGCGCAGCGCCAGGCGGCCATTGCCAATGATCCGCGCGTTGCGCGGGCCACGAAACTGGTGTGAGGCGCAGCCGGTCGGCGCTTTCCACGCTGGCGTCAGCGACAATGTTCCCCGCCAATAGCACGTACTCTCCATCGGCCCCGCGCAACTCGATCGCAATCACGGCCCAACACAGCGGCGACGCCGCATTCGGCGTCAGGATGACATCGACAATCTGCCCATGGAGCTCGGGCGCCAACGCATCCACCACGGCACGGCGGGCGAGACCCGACGCGCCAATAAAACCCGCGACGATCAGCATGAATAGGCCGAGTGCCGCGGCCGCTCGCGTGGGAGGCGACAGGCGGAACGCGATCCAGGCAAACAGCACGCCGGCGATCACAAGCGCCGCCATCGACTCGATCGGAATCTCCCCTGTCGACGCGATGGTGCACAGCAGAATCGACATCGGCAGCGCGGCAGCCAGCTTGGCCGTGCGAGTCCGTCCATTCCACGCAGCCGCAACGCCTAGGATCAACCACAGCGAGGGCTCCAGGATGAAAAGGGAGTCTCCGAAGTACCACGCGTTGTCGATCGGGTAGAACGGATGCACACCGTAGCTGTTGAGACTATCGAGCAGAAGATGGCTCGCCAGCGCGATTGCGATGAGCAGCCAGAAACGCAGCTGCCCGGACGGGCCCATCTTGCGCACGGATGGCAGAAAGCGATACGCGAATCCCAGAATGAGCGCCAATACCACGAGGCCTGCAACGGTGTGCGTGTGCCCGCGATGGTGCAGCAGGTAGCCGATTGGGGGAGGCGTAATCCACGAGTACGCGAGATCGAGGTCAGGCAGATTCGCCGCGATGATGCCCGCGCCGACGAACAATGGACGTTGCGCCTTCGTGCCCCGGCGCCCCATGGCGAGGTCGGCCAGGGCGATGCCGGCCAGGGAATGTGTGATGTTGTCCAAGACTAGGGATTAGGGATTGGGGATTGGGGATGAGGGATTGGAAGTCGCAACGGCCAAAAAACGCAGACGGACGTAGTGCGCGGTCCAGTTGCCGTACGAGTCGCAGACTTCCTCTCGGAGCAGGTCCTCCACGTCCTCGAGAAACGACTCGCGCTGGTGCATCGGGATACGATCGAGCGTGGCGCGCTCGAACGTTTCGAGCCACCCGCGGATGCCTGTTGGCAGCGGCGTCGGCCGGGGAATCAGATCGATGTGGCTGACGCTGAACCCATGCGTCTCGAGACGCGCTGAGTATTCCGCGGGCGTCGCGTAATAACGATGGATGTTCGTTTCCCATCCGCGATGCGCGAGCACGCTGCGGATGGCGACCTGTATTGCGGCAATGTTGCCGTGCCCTCCAAACTCGGCCACGAAGCGACCGCCGGGCTTCAACGCGCGGTGCACTCCCGTGAGCATTGCATCGTGATCGCGCACCCAGTGCAGCGCCGCGTTCGAAAACACCGCGTCGAACTCGCGCTCGAACGGCAATTGCTCCGCATCGATCGTCCGCGCGTCGAGTCCGCGCGCCCTGGCCGCGGCCACCATCTCCTCGGAAGCATCGACGCCCACAACGGTCGCACCCGCCGCGACAATCCTTGTTGTCAGCGAGCCCTCGCCACAGCCGACATCGAGTATCCGCTCTCCCGCCCTGGGATTCAGCAGCTGGAAGACTGCCTGCCCGAGCGCAGGGACGTACGCGGCATTGGCCTGGTAGGTGTCGCTCGTCCAGCGGTTCATGTGCGCGCAATTGTACCCGCGCGCGAGCGCAGCTGCGCTACTCTACCCTCGCACGCTCGAGGTGCTTCATGCCCGCGTCCCTCCAGCACATTCATCCCGACACGCCCATGGGGGCCACTCTTATCGCGGACGGCGCGACCTTTCGGGTCTGGGCGCCTCACGCGAGGGCCGTTCATGTGTTGGGTGACTTCAACGACCGCCAGCGAAATGATGCGAACCTGCTGACGCGCGACACGCAGGGACACTGGCGCGGATTCATCCCGGGTGCGCGCGATCGACAGCGCTACATGTTTTTCGTCGTCGGCGACGGCAGCGAGGGGCCGAAACGGGACCCCTACGCGCGCGAACTGCAGGCGCCGTTTCCGAGCGAGTGCATCATCCGGTCGTCGGACTTCCCATGGCATGACTGCGGTTTCGTCACGCCGGCGTTTCACGACTTCGTGATCTACCAGCTGCATGTCGGCACGTTCTTCACACCGAACCTGCCGGCCAAAGGCGGGACCTTTCTCGATGTCGCGTGCAAGATTCCATATCTGGCCCGCCTCGGCGTCACGGCGATTCAGCTGATGCCGATCCAGGAGTTTCAGACCGAGTTCAGTCTTGGATACAACGGCACCGACTATTTTTCGCCCGAAATGGATTTCGCGGTCGAGGACGCCGCGCTGGCGCCCTACGCGGAGGGGGTCAACAAACTGCTCGACGCCAAAGGGCTGCCGCGCTATCGAGTGGACGATCTGCACGGAGAGATGAATCAGCTGAAGGCGCTCGTGGATCTCGCTCACCTTCACGGGCTCGCCGTCGTGCTCGATCTCGTCTACAACCATGCAGGAGGAGAGTTTGGCGACGAAAGCCTGTATTTTTTCGACAGGCAATCGACGGACGGCGGGCACCGCAACTCTCTGTACTTCACAGACAAGGGACATGCGGGTGGGCTGGTGTTCGACTTCGGAAAACCGGAAGTGCGCGACTTTCTGATTCGCAACGCGAAGTTCTTTCTCGACGAGTACCGCGTCGACGGCTTCAGGCACGACCAGGTCAGCGTCATCGATCACGACGGCGCACCTCATGGGTGGCGCTTCTGCCAGGACCTCACCTCGACGCTGCGCGCCCATCGGCCGGGCTCATTCGACAAAGCTGAATACTGGAGCGTCAACCCCTCTATCGTGAAATCGCCGCCGGAGGGAGCAGGGTTTGATACCTCCTTGACAGACGGACTGCGCATCGCGATTCGCCAGGTCATCGGTGAGGCCAGTGCTCCGGACGAGCGGCCGCTCGATATGACGGGGCTCGCGCGCAGCTTGTGGCCCGATGGCTTCGACGCGCACTGGCAGTTCGTGCAAGGTCCGGAAAACCACGACATCGTCTATCGCGATCGCGAGCAGCGGGTCGCGCGGCTTGGCGACCCGGGTAATCCGCGTTCGTGGTACGGCCGCAGCCGCGCACGAGTCGCCACTGCCATCAGCCTGACGGCACCGGGGATTCCCATGCTCTTCATGGGTCAGGAGTTTCTCGAAGACAAGCAGTGGTCGGACAATTGCGCCTTCCACGACAACCTGCTGCTGTATTGGTCAGGCCTCGAGAGTGGTGATCGACAGATGGTGGATCACCTCCGCTTTACGCGCGAGTTGATCCAGCTGCGTTGGAGGTATCCAGGTTTGCGGGGGCAAGGCTTCCGGATCGTGCACGCGCACGACGAGAATCGCGTGCTGGCATTTCACCGCTGGGTGGAAGGAACTGGCGACGACGTTCAGGTCGTCGTGCACCTGGCGCCATCCAACCGGTTCGACTATCGCATCGGATTTCCGGGCGGCGGCGAATGGCGGGAAATCTTCAACAGCGATGTGTATGAGAACTGGGTGAATCCAGATGCCGCCGGGAATGGTGGCCGCGTAACGGCCAATCCGCTGCCGATGCACGGGTTCGCCTATTCCGCCGCGCTGACCCTGCCGGCGAACAGCGTGCTCGTGTTCGCGCGGTGATTAACACACTGCGCCTTTGCGGCTCAGCGTCGACACTACGGTTCCACCGGTACGGTTGCTTCCTCGGCACGCACCGCCTTCACCGCTTCGGGAGACGAGATCGCGGGCGAGGTTGCGAGCGCAAGAGCGCGATCCAACGGCCGCCGCTCTTCGACGGCGCTGAGCTGCGCCTCGTCCGTCAGATCGATCCGCAATGGCGTCAGCGAGATCCAGTTCTGCTCCACGGCCCAGCGATCTGTGCCTTCGTCCGCGTTCTCGAGCGGCTTCACGGTAAACCAGAAGAGATCCCGCCCCTGCGGGTCCTTGGTCGGAACAATGCGGCCGTCGTACTGCCGCACCGACACCCGCGTCCACAGGAGTCCACGCGGCTCGCGGGGAAGATTCACGTTGACGAGCGACAGCGACGGCTCCGCAATGACGACGTCCAGCACCCGCCGAATCCACGGCTTCACGGGCTCGAAGTCCTGGTCGATCCCTGCCGGCACGCTCAGCGCCACGCCGCGCACTCCTAGCAGCACCGCCTGCTTCGCGGCGGCCAGCGTCCCCGAGTGCCAGATGGCGTTACCCAGATTGAATCCGAGGTTCAGGCCGGACAGGACGAGATCGACGCTGTCCCAATGATGAGTGCCCAGCGCAACACAATCGGCCGGCGTGCCGTTGACGCGGTAGGCGGCCAGGTTGCCGATTCGAGTTGGTCGATAGGACATTGGAAAGCCTGACGTGATCGAGTGACTCGCGGACGATCGCTCGACGTCCGGAGCCACGACCCGGACTTCCGCAAACTCAGAAGCCACTTCGGTCAGTGCGGCTATTCCCGGGCTGTAAATTCCATCGTCGTTCGAGACCAGAATTCGCATAAAGCGAAGGGTGCAAACCGGCGGCCAGATGCGGCCTCGATTTTGAAGTGAGTGGCGCCGTGAACGTATGGATTCTTTGCAATGAAGACGCGGGGCGAGGCCTCTCGGCCGATGATCTGCGGAAGCTTGTCGAGCGGGCGGGGCACACGGTTGCAGGTGTCGCCAAACGATACGACGAGGGCTCACCGCTGCCGGACGGAAATCCCGACCTTGTCGTCGCCGCTGGCGGCGATGGTACCGTCGCCACGGTCGCAGGCATTGCGTCCAAAACGTCCGCGACGCTGGCGATTCTTCCGCTCGGGACCGCCAACAACATCGCGACCAGCCTGGGCCTGAGTGCACCGGTGCCCGAGCTCATCGGGTCGTGGTCGACCGCGCGGCGCGTGCCCTTCGACCTCGGATACGCGCGCGCTGCGTCGAAAGAATGGCTGGTCGTCGAAGGCGTCGGCGGCGGACTGATGCCGGCAGGGATCGCGAGGGCGCAAGCCGTGAACGAACACCATGAGGACTTTCCGCCCGCCGCCGAAGTCGCCGCGGCCGTCCGCGCATTTCGCGACACGCTCGTCGATCTCGAGCCGCGTCCCTGGAGGCTCGTGCTCGACGGCCACGAGATATCCGATGCATTTCTCCTCGTCGAAGTACTCAACATTCGTTCGATCGGGCCGAACCTCGTCTTCGCCCCTGACGCGACTCCGTCCGATGGTTATTTCGACATCATCACAGCGCAAGGACGGCATCGTGAGGAGATGCTCACCTATCTCGCGCATCGCGCCGAAGGACGCGACGCGCGGCTTTCGCTGCCGCGTCACCGGGCTCGGGAGGTCGTGATTGACAGGTGCCAGGAGCTGCACATCGACGACGAGCGCGTCGATACACGCGAGCTTGGACCGATCTCGATTCGCATCGAACCGGCGGCGATCACGGTGCTGGTGTGATTGAGGGTCGGCGGGCTCAGCCTTCGTCTATCAGCAGCTTGTCGACCAGACCGGAAAGGCGCCGCCAGCGCTCGGTCTGCTGCGACAGCGCACGCGTGCCCGACTTGGTAATCGCGTAGTACTTGGCGTCGCGGTGCGTCTCCGTCCGCTGCCAGCTGCCCTTGATCCAGCCCTTCTGCTCCAGCCGTACGAGCGCCGGATACAGAGTGCCCTGGTTCAACATCAGCGGATGGTCCGCGACCTTCTCGAGCCGGGCGGCGAGCCCGTAGGAATGCTGCGGCCCCATGGTCCACAGCGCGCGAAGCACGATGAGGTCCAGGGTGCCCTGGAGGAGCTCGACCGGCTTCTCGGATTTGGCCATCACTAGACTTCCAAGTAGTAGAGCGCATGATGCGCCCGCTCCACTTGGATGTCAAGTGTGATGTGGCGGTCAGCCCGGCGCGAGCCGCCCCACGAGCCGCCGGATGCGGCCCGCGAAGGAATGTCTCTGAAGGTTGTCGCTCCAGAGGAGCATGCCGTTCTGGTGGAACGCCACGCACATGTAACGCGTGCCGATTTTCGGCTCGGCGATCCGCCACTCAATCCGCTGCCCGTTGTCGCAGATCCTGGGCCCCCCTCCCCCGGCTTCGATCTGTTTCAATGCGTATTGCATGACCCGCCGCTCGGTGTTCAACAACGGCCATCGCGGCCGCTCGAACACCACGGCCGCCTCGAATGCCTGGGGCGTAATCCACTCGCACAGGAAATCCCCGGTCCTCGTGTGGCAGAGGTACTCGGCGAACAGCGCAGGCTGCAACTGCGTGCCGGCAGGAAACCAGCTGTATTCATGCTCGTACATTCCGTACCGCGTCACGGCCGACTTCGGCATCCAGTCGATGACGAACGCGGTCGATCCGAGCGCGCCGCCGGCCTCCTTCGGCAGAATCGGGAGAGTTGCAGATGAAGTTGTCGAAGGTCGTCTCCTGGTCGACCGCGCAGGTGTCGTGAAGGTCGCCAATCTCGGGCAGATCCAGAAATACGAGCTTCTCCTGGACTGTGACCTTCGCGCGCCCTTCCGGGCCGATGCAGATCGACTTGAGGTGTTCGGCGCAGATGACATCAGAGAACGGCAGCCTGATTCCGCAGCGCTGCAGCGACCGTTTGACGAACCGTTTCAGCATGACTGGTGTGTCTCCCGCCCCCCCCGGCGAGCAAGCTTCAGACCAGCTGCAAAGTGCTGTGCGTGCCTCAGAGACTGTCACCGCCTGACAGAACTGTGAGACGGTTTTGTGATGACAGCGACAAATAGCCCACACTGGCGGAGCCGGTGGTACCGCCCTTGCGATGCGAGCCTCCATGCGCATCGCCCATTTCTCTGTTATGGCCGCTGCGGTGGCGATGGGCTTCTCGATGTCCAGCGCCTTCCCTTCCGCGCAACGCCAGCAGCCTTCATCTGCGGGGTGCTCTCCGAGCACCATCTCGAAGTGCTGGATTCGATGACCCCGCAGGCACGGCCGAGTTTCTCCTCGAGCGCGCGATTAATCGCTATCATGGCTCGAACGAGCAGATCCGCGCGCGGGTCGGGTATCTGGCACGGGAAGATCGAGTTGAACGAGCGGCTGAACAGCCTGTTCATGATCGCGCTCAACTCGGACGATCTCGCCCTGCGCGCGAGCGCGATCGAGCTCGACCTCGCGGCACTGAGCGTCGAGAAACGGGTCGAGACCATCGATCGGCTCGAGGCGGACGCGCGTCAGGGCGCGCAGGCACCGCGAGCGAATGCGCTGTGGCGCATCGGTCTTCTCGGCAATCACGGCGTCCAGCCCGACCGGGCATTCGAAATCCTTATCGGTTCGATTCACGACGAAAACGTCCACGTCCGTTACTGGGCCGTCGAAGGTCTCGCGTACCTGGGAACCGAAGACATCATCACTCCCCTGCTCTCGGTGTTTCACGACGACGCGTCGCCAATGATTCGCGAGCGCGCGGCGTGCTCCCTCGCGCAATCCGGCATGCTGAGCGCCGCACTGCGTCTGACGACCGTTCCCGCCTGCTCGATTTTGCCGATGACCCCACGCTCGACGATCAAACGCGTTCATGCGTCTTCTAGGCGCTGCGCGACATCACCGGCCAATCGTTGACGCGCCAGCCATCGGGGTAGCGGGACTGGCACGTCGAGATCGCTCCGCCGATAAAGTACTTTGCGCGACGCCCCCCGCTCTCCTATACACAGAAGGCATGAAAACACACATCTGCGCGTTAATGGCGGCGTTGGCTGTCTTTGGAGGCTTTGCGCGGCTTGGCACAGACGCTGCAAGCCGCTCTCGCGTCAGGTCAGGAATCGTTCACCGCACGAAATTTGATTCCAATCAACGTATGCTTCAGTCGCGGTGTCGGCTGTGTGGGAATCTTCATCACTTGTCTGAGCAACACTGAGGTGGCGGCGGGATGAAATTGTCGATCGAATCCGTTCACATGGGCGCGGTGGTCGTGCTGGTTCACGAGCGCTTCGAAGACGAGCGTGGGTTTTTCATGGAGACCTTCCGTGCTGACCAGTTCCGTGAACTTGGTTTGCCTGTGGAGTTTGTGCAGGATAACCTCTCTCGCTCGTCCAAACACGTGCTCAGAGGGTTGCACTTTCAGTGGGATCCCCCGATGGGCAAACTGATGAGAGTGGCTCAGGGACGCGCCTTCCTCGTTGCGGTCGACATTCGCACAGACTCACCAACACTCGGCCAGTCGTTTGGAATTGAAGTGGCGGCCGAAGATGGCAAGCAGGTGTGGGCGCCTGCCGGATTCGCGCGAGGCTTCTGCGTGCTGTCAGACACCGCGGAAATTCAGTACAAATGCAGCGGTATGTACAACCGTCTGGCGGAGAGCGGCATTCTCTGGAACGATCCGGCCCTTGGAATCGCTTGGCCGGTATCGAACCCGATCCTTTCGACTAAGGACGAGCGTGCGCGCACATTGGCCGACTGGCTTGCGTCGAAGGACTCGAATCATTTCCGCCTGTCTTCCTAGGGCCATAAATCATCCGCGAAGGGCGCAAACGGCCAAATGAGAATCTTGATAGCGGGCGGTGGCGGGTAAGTAGGTTGCGCCCTCTTACCGAAGCTCCTCGAGCGGGGCTACGACGTTCAGGTGGTCGATCTCTTCTGGTTTGGTCGCCACCTTCCGGAAGAGGCCAAAGCAACACGCAAAGACGTGTTCGACGTCAAGGAGGGCGACCTGCGAGGTGTGGATCAAGTCATCTTTCTTGCCGGCCTGTCGAATGATCCGATGGCCGAGTACTCCCCGAGCAAGAACTTCGTCGCAAACGCAGCAGCGCCTGCTTACCTTGGTTACGTCGCCAAGCGGGCGGGGGTCAAGCGCTTCATTCATGCGGGCTCGTGTTCGGTCTAAAAATACCTGGTGAACGAGTTGTGCGACGAGTCGGCCGTCCCGGCCTCCACCTATACGTACGGCATCTCCAAGATGCAGGGTGAGCAGGCCGTCATGCAGCTCGCCGACGACAACTTCTCGGTCATCTCCTTCCGAAAGGGCACAATCAGCGGATACAGTCCTAGGATGCGGTTGGATCTCGTCGTGAATACGATGTTCAAGTCGGCGATGGCAGATGGTGTCATCACGGTCAATAATCCGTCGATCTGGCGTCCCATTCTCAGCATCCAGGACGCCGTGAGCGCCTACATACGCGCCATCGAAGCGCCAAACATCTCTGGCATCTTCAACATCTCTTCAGGAAACGGCCAGGTAGGCATTGCCGCCGCTGTCGAGCGCGAGGATTTGTCCGCCTTCCAGTCCAGTGCCCCCCAGAAATGTCGAGTACTCGAGTGCCGCGCCACTGGGACTCAACTTTGTGACGACCGATCCGCCATAGGCGACCACTCCCCAAATCGAGGTTCCAGTGGAACGACTGTTCATACGCCGATTGGCTCCTGTATTGTGGTGCGCCGAAGGAGAGTGAGTGCTGCGCATTCGCAAACGGCCTGCCATTTATGAGGGCCGATACTTCGCCAATTGTGGGCACAAGCGCGGAGGGGGCTGAGAAAAAGTCTGCTCCAGAGACGAACTTAGGCTGACCAACTAAGCCCATCCATCATCGAAAACACTTGGGGTTGCCGCCGCCTTTCTACTGCACTCTCTGCAAGTTAGAGATCGTAGGCTAGGATCAGCGGTCCATTTCAAGGAGACTCATGGCGGATTACATCAGGGAACTGCGCGCCCGAATCGGGCACATGCGAATCGTCATACCAGGTGTGCGCGGCATCCTCGTCGATGACGAGCGACGTGTACTGCTTCAACGGCGGGCCGACTCGGGCCATTGGGGCCTCCCGGCCGGCGTCGTCGATGTGGGCGACTCGGTACTCGCCGCACTCGCCCGGGAGGTTCTTGAAGAGACCGGGCTCACCGTCGAGCGTGCTGATCTATTCGGGATTTATACCGACCCGCGATTCAGCGTGACGTACCCGAACGGCGACGAAGTGCAGACCTTTACGGTCGCATTTCTGGTTCGCGCATGGTCCGGGACACTCTCCGCAGATAGCGACGAGGTTACTGACGTGAGGTTTTTCCCGTTGGATGCGCTGCCGGAGAACCTGTACCCGATTCATCGGGAGACACTTGACGATTACCGGGGTTTCAACGGCGTACCGATCGTCAAGTAAGACGATCCTGGACTCGCTATTGAGACTGCGGAGGGGCTGGAGGGAACAAATTGGGGGTCATACCCGCCGATAAAGTACTTGCGCCACGCTCCGCTCTCCTATACACAGAAGGCATGAAAACACACATTCTGCGCGTTGATGGCGGCGTTGGCTGTTCTTTGGAGGCGTGGTTATGGCGGATACGGCGGCGGATCAAAAGGCGGTGATGGCCACGCTCGAGGCGATGGCAAAGGCCACGATCGACAAAGATGTGGCGATGCTGGGGCGCATCTACGGCGACGATGTCACCTACGCACACTCGTCCGCGCTGACGGAAACCAAGGCCCAGGTCTTGAAGAACATTCAGGGGCCGGGCGTCGCCGAGTTCATGAAGTTCAGTGACACGACGATCCGCATTTACGGCGATGCTGCGGTTGCGAAAGGTGTCGTTGATTTCCGCAACGGCGCGCCCGGAAAGATGCTCGACAACCATCTGAACATCCTCTGGGTATCGCCCGCCGCCCGCAAGGTCCTCACGGCTGGCAAATTGTCGCGCGACAGACGACGCGGATCGGACCATCGGCAGGCACGCCAGTACCGGCCAAGTAAGCCCGCAGGGCACGTCGCGGGCGGTACCGCGTGTGATTCAGATCTAGAGGGACCGAGCCTGGCTTCCGAAGAAAGGGTGTGCCCGGATCCAGCACACCGTGGTGCACGATCGCATTGTCCGTGTAGCCCGACAGGAAGACCACGTGGATCTCAGGATGGTTTGCGACAATCTGCTGCGAAAGCGACCGTTTTTTTTTAATCGACATGAGCAGGTCGATCCGATCGCCGTAGCCCCTGGGCGAGATCGAGCGCTGGGTTAGCGTCAACGCCTAGGCGCCTGCAAAGGGGTTAGGCAACGTGTATCGTCTAATCGTGCGTGTGGCATCTCCCGATCGTCGTCTCTTCCCCATTCTTCTCCTCGCTGCCACGGCAGCTTCCGCGGTACTCTTCGCACAATCTTCACCGCTCCCCAACAGATCCGATTCGCTGAAGTTTGTCGCCATCGGCGATAACGGCACCGGCGACAGGCCTCAGTACGAGGTCGCGCAGCAGATGATAAAGCTCCATTCCGCGTTCCCCTTCGACCTCGTCATAATGTTGGGGGACAACATGTACGGAAGCCAGAGGCCGGCCGATTTCGTCAGGAAGTTCGAGCAGCCGTACGCGCCCTTGCTGTCGATAGGCGTGAAATTCCAGGCGTCCCTCGGAAACCATGACACGCCGGAACAGATCTCTTACAAGCCGTACAACATGAACGGCCAGCGTTACTACACCTATGCCCGCAACAACGTCCGGTTCTTCGCGCTCGACAGCACGCTCATGGATCGGAAGCAGGTCGCATGGATTGAAGCCGCGCTGAGAGACTCGCGCGAGGACTGGAAAATCTGTTACTTCCACCATCCGTTGTACTCGAATGCCGCCCGCCACGGATCATCGGTCGACCTGCGGATCCTGATCGAGCCGATTTTCGTGAAGTACGGTGTCAATGTGGTGTTTTCGGGCCACGACCACGTCTACGAGCGAATCCAGCCGCAGAAGGGGATCAACTATTTCGTGTCGGGTGCGGCGGGACAGTTGAGAAGGGGCAACATGAGACGCTCGAGCCAGACCGCCGCGTCCTTCGATCAGGACCAGAGCTTCATGGCCGTCGAAATTTCCGGAACGGAAATGTTCTTCCAGGCGATATCACGCACAGGCAAGACCGTCGACTCCGGCGTGATCCGCCGGCAGGCCAGGCCAGGTGAGTAGCACGCCGCGTCGTATCCACGCCTGGCGAGGAGCCGTTCCGCGACTTTCCCGGTTCGCTGTGGAGCACCTGCTCCTGCTGCCCCTGGGCGGGTTGATCGCTCTGGTATGGGTCAATACGGGTCCTGAGAGCTACTTCGGCTTCACCTATGCGATCTCGTTCGCGGTCAACGACGTGGCGATGGTGTTCTTCTTCGCGCTGATAACCAAGGAGGTCGTCGAAGCGACAGCGCCGGACGGAGTGCTCCATCCATGGCGGCGCGGGTTGGTGCCGGTCATTGCATCGATCGGCGCCACGATGGTTCCCGCGATGATCTACGTGCGCGTGGTCGACGTGCTCGACGAGCCTATCTTGGCGATCGGCTGGCCTGTCTCGTTCGCCACGGATATCGCCGTCAGCTACTTCATCGCAAGACTCATCTTCGGGCGGCATCCGGCGATCCCGTTTCTGCTGCTCCTCGCGATCGCGTCCAACATCCTGGGGTTTCTGGCGCTCGCGATCTGGCATCCTACCGAGGACGTTCGGCTCGGCGGTGCGCTGATTATGGCCGTCGCCATCGGCATCGCCTTGGGATTACGACGGGCCCGAGTAAGAAGTTTCTGGCCTTATCTGCTCGCCGCAGGCAGTGTCTCTTGGTACGCGCTGTTCTGGAGCGGCTTCCATCCAGCGCTCGCTCTCGTTCCTATCGTGCCTTTCCTGCCCCACGCCGCGCGCGATCCTGGATTCTTTGTCGACGCACGCCCCACAGCTCGTGACGCGTTGAGTCAATTCGAGCTCTGGTGGAAATATCCCGCGCAGGTAGCACTGCTCTTCTTCGGACTCGTGAACGCGGGCGTGCCCCTTCATGCTCTGGAGGCGGGAACCTGGGGACTGCCAATCGCGGTCATCGGCGGCAAGCCGACTAGGCATCCTCATCGCGACAGCGGCCGCCCTCGCCGCCGGCTTGCATATGCCACACGAGGTTGGCTGGCGCGACCTGATTGTGGTGGGATTTGCGTCCGCAATCGGTTTCAGTATCGGGCTGTTCTTCTGCACGGCACTGTTCCCTCCCGGCCAGCTGCGCTCGGAAACCGGTATGGGCGTGCTACTCAGCTTCCTCGGAGCGCCACTCGCTTTTGCGGCCGCAAGACTCCTGCACGTCGGCAGATTCGCACGATAGTGGGGTCAATGACGAACTGAAGCCTTACTCATTGACCACCGGAAAGTACACTTCGAAGACGGAGCCACGGCCCGCCTCTGTGTCCACCGTAATGAACGCCCCGCTCTGTTGCACGATGCCGTAGACGGTCGCCAACCCGAGGCCCGTACCTTTCCCTAGTTCCTTGGTCGTGAAGAACGGTTCGAAGAGACGGGATCGCGTCTCCGCGTCCATACCGACGCCGGTGTCGTGGATGACAAGAGTCTACGCGGCCGCCCCCAAAGCACAAAAGGCCCGCGTTGGCGCTAACGTTCGGTCGTGCCGCTCGCCATCTCGATCCAGTCCAATTCCTCTTCGAGCTGATGGAACGCATCGTCGCCGATATCACCATTCGCACGCATGTCGAAAGCAGCACGTCTCGCTGCAGCCAGCGCCCGAAGGTGCAGGTCGGTGTGAGCGCTCTTCGCCTCAGCTTGTTCGCCGTCTCCGCTCTCGGATCCCAGATGAGCAGTGAGCTCGTGTCGCACCGCCTCTGCGGCGGGTGATAGGTCGCCGTCAAATGCGGCGAGCGCCGCTTCCAGCGCCCTCCGGCGCGCGATCCCCGCTTCGCGACCTACCGGATCGTCGTCATGCAGATCGAGCGCGAGCAAAAGCGGTTTGAGCGTGAGTCCCTGAACCACGAGCGTGCCGAGTACGACCGAGAACGCGGTCAGCACAATCAGATCGCGGGACGGAAAACCAGCCGGCAGCGCCAGCGCCGCCGCGAGTGTGACGATGCCCCGCATCCCCGCCCATGAAATGATCAGGCCGCTCCGAACCGACGGCCGCAACATCGGCCGCGGTGGCTGAAAGCCGAAACGCCGATCTCTCCACCTGATGACCGCGTTGAACGTCATGTGCCAGACAATCCGCACGACGATCACCGTTAGGACAACCGCGCCCGCCACCCAGAAATATCGAGTGCGAGCCGCAGGATCCAGAGTCTCGAGAATCGGACGAATTTGAAGGCCGATGAAGATGAACGCCAGCACGTTCAGCACGAAGACGATCGTGTCCCAGACCGCGTAGGACGGGACGCGAATCCGCGCCGGTATGCGCTCCGGCGCGGATTGCGCGGCAGTGATCGCGTAACACACCATCGTGAGCACGCCTGAAAGGCCTATGTGCTCGGCGATGATCCAGACGCCGAACGTGCTCGCGAATTGAATAATGATCGCAGTCGGCACGTGCTGCACGTCGCGCGTCACGCGGAGGGTGACCCAGGCGAGCGCGGGCCCGACAATCAGGCTGCCTGCGACGGCGACAAGAAATACCGGCGCGACAGCGCCAACGGAAAAACTGTTGGCGGCCGCCGCACCGATCGCGAGGCGATAGATCAGCAGCGCGGTGGCATCATTCAACAGGCTTTCGCCCTCGAGAATCGTGAGGATGCGATGCGGTGGTTTGAGCTGACGCAGGACGGCCGTTGCCGCGGCAGCATCGGGGGGCGCGACGACGGCCCCAAGTGCGATCGCTGCAGGCCAGGGCATCTCCGGAACGAGCGCCCGCGCGACCAGCGCGACGGCTGCCGTCGTCAATCCAACCGCGATGACGGACAGGCTCGTGACCGGAACCCAGTTGTCCTTGAGATCGCGCACCGACGTATCGAAGGCCGCATCCAGCAGCACGGGCGCGATGAACAGCGCCAGAGCGAGGTCAGGCGGAACCGTGAATACGGGCGCCCCCGGAATAAAAGCGACAACAACGCCGCCAAGCGCCAGAAAGGCGGGATATGGCGCCCCGACGCGGCGAGCGAGTGCGGCAAGCGCCACTGCGGCGAGGACGAGGGCAACGAGCGTTTCGAGTTCGCTCATGCCATACAAATTTACCGCAATGGCTTCTTCGGGATGGCGAGATAGATCGCCGACCGGAAACCCTCGAGCAGTCTGTTGTCCTCGAGGTCCACGATAAAGGCGACCTCCCCCGCATCGTTCAGCCCTTCAGCGCAGAGCGCGATACTAGTACTGATGATCCTCGCGCCATCGAGCTTGTCGGAGCTCGTGATGATGGCGTCCTTCTTCGGATTCGGGCCGGTGAAGATGCCGTCCGTCGTGAAGTCGGTGAGGAGTCCCTCGAACGCCACTCGACCCTCGGTATTAATCGCCGGTGCATAGAAGCCAAACCCACCGTACCCATTCGTCGTGTCAGCGACGGTGGACATCGCGCCTTCGTGGCTCGTCACAATCGCGGTGACGAACTGACCAGAGTCATCGGCGAACGAGGTTTCGAACGCGCCGACGCCGAGCGCGTTGAGGTTCGGATCACGATACTGTCGGTTTGGTTCGTTGGGGCCCAGCGTCCGAAAGACGCCCTCGCTGCCCGCGAAGATGCCCTGGCTGAAGTCAGGCTCCACGAAATCGAAGAACGCGAGCTCGCCGTCGGCGTTGATTGCCGGGCGCCCGAAGTTACCGCCAAACAGGTCGGTCGGCACGCCGTCGACAAGGACCGGCGTCGTATCGAGGTAGTGCGTGGTCACAGACCCACCTGCGCCGGAGAACAACCCGCGGCTGCCGCCGTCGAGCTGACCAGTGAACGCGACCTCTCCGCTGTTGTCGAGTTGGGTATCGAAGCCGAGCGCGTCGAACGTGCCGGCGGTGGAGGCGATCGTCACTAGAGAGGCGGCATCGGCGCGGATGATCTCGCGATCATCGTTGGAGAGGAACGCTCCGAACGACGTCTGGCCCGAGTCGTTGATCGAGACGAAATTGCTGAAAAACTGGAATTGCGTCTTATTGGGATCCTCGACGATCGTCGTGATTACGCCGGTTCGACTCACTCTTGCGATGACGTCCCAGAAGCTGAGGCCATCCGGTGCCGAGCGCGAAGCTTTGAATGCGACGTCACCCGCCTCATTGATAGATGCGCAGGTGAAGCTTCGGGGGCTGTAGTTGTCGTCGACGTGATCCACGAGCTTGATGAAGTCGTAACGACCGGCGGCTTGAGCGACCCCCTGCAGCCCTACGACCACCACCAGCGCGAGCGCAACAATGCGCGACATCCACTTCGACATATGAGGTTTCTCCCAAGAAACTCGCGACGATGGCAAAAGGTGCGCCAGCACGCTGGCCGCGGATCTTACGGTTTAGCGCGCTTGATTGGCCGACGGAACTGCGCGCCATTTACGGTGCGCGAAAGCAATATCGAAGTGACGTAACTCGATCAGGCAGGCACGTTTATCCAAACGTCGACACAACGTTTTCAAGCTACCATCATGGTGTGCACACATCAGCGAGCACCGAGTTGGCGCGATCGCAGCCGCGATCGTCGCGTCGATGGTGGTGTCGTGTGGTTCGCCAACACCGACGTCTCCCGCCGGCGGTGGTGAACTGCACACCGTTATTGCGACAGTGATGCTGGAGGGGACCGGACCTAATCCTCGCGAGATTACGATTGGCGTGGGCGAGAGTGTGTCGTTCATGAACCACGAAGGCGTGCCTTACACCGTAGCCGGCGGCGCCGGTCCCTCTCAGTCTGCCTGTCCAGAGATCAACGCTGTAGGCGTGCTGCGGCCGGGCGAGATTCGTTCCACGGCGCCGTTTTCAGTCGCGAAAACCTGCGACTACCACGTCCCTAACGGTCAAGCGGTGCTGTTCAGCGGGCGCATCGTCGTTCGTTGAAAGGATGATCCTGTCAGCCACAATCCTGGTGGTGATAGCCGCAATTGTCGCAGCGCCCACGACTGGCTTGGCGCAAGAACAGCAGCCTCCACGCATCGATATGCACGAACACGTTGGAGTGACCGCACCGCTCCTGACGCCGACCAAGGAAACCTCGGGGACCGCCTGGATGCCGCAGATCACACCAATGTATGGCATCCACCGTCCGTGGCGAGGCTGGGATATCCGGTTGAACGGCGTGGCATTCGTTCAGGTACTTCATGAACCGCGGGATCGGCACAGGACCGGAGGCTCCGGCAGGCTGCAAATGGGAAGCATCAACTGGGGCATGTTCATGGCCCGCCGAAATGCTCATGGCGGGCGTTTTGGCATTCGAACGATGCTCAGCGCGGAACCATTGACGGTTCCCGGATGCGGTTCATTGAGCTTTCTCGCGGTCGGGGAAGTCTGCAAGGGAGACACCATCCACGACCGTCAGCAACAACACGATCTCTTCATGGAGCTCGCCGTTGACTACGACCGCCCGCTGCGCGGAGGATTGCGGTGGCAAGTCTACGCGGGACTCGCAGGTGAACCTGCGCTGGGCCCGCCTGGATACCCTCACCGCGCGTCGGCGATGGCAAATCCGATCGGGCCCATGACGCATCATTGGCTTGACTCCACGCATGTCGCATTCGGAGTGCTCAGTGTCGGCGTATACAGTCCGCGATGGAAGGCCGAAACATCCGTCTTCAATGGACGGGAACCAGACGACAGTCGTGCCGATCTCGACCTCGGCGCCTTCGATTCGGTTTCTGCCCGAGCGACGTTCCTGCCAACGGAACGCCTGGCCCTGCAGGTGTCAGCTGCGCGCCTGCGTGACGCGTGGACGGACTTTCCGTTCCCTTCTCAGGATCCCGTGACCCGAATGACGGCGTCCGCGGTGTATCACAGGCCGCTAGCGGCGAACGGAATCTGGGCAACGACCGTAGCCTTTGGTACGAATCACGCGCGAGAGATCGTGTTGGGCGGCGGCATCCTGGACGCAACGACCGCTGCTGGCCTGGTCGAAAGCAGCGTGACATTTTCAGAGCGGCATACGGTATTCGGCAGGGGCGAAGCCGGTCGAATGCCCGCGCACCATTTACACGCGCACGAGTACGCAACGTCAGTTTTTGGGATCGGCAAGGTGCAGATTGGGTACGTGCGACACTTCCGACCGGCGATGGGTTTGCAGCCGGGGATCGGCGGCACAGTGTCCATCAGCCTTGTGCCTCCGGCGCTCGAGCCTCGTTATTCTGGGCGCACTGCGCCGAGCTTCGGCATCTTCTTCAGCCTTCAGGCTGCGAGACACCAAATGTAACGAGGCAAGAGGCCAGCGGCGGAGCGCGGGCGCGGCGTCATCTGGCGCATGACAGCACCGCCAGTGTTCCAGCCTGTGACTTACCGCCGCCTTCGCCGGCGATATATACCGTGCTGTTCGACGGCCCGAAGGCGACCGCTTCGCCCTGCGGCTCGCCGAAGGGCTTCAAGTCCACGCTCCGGGCTTCGCGAAAGTCGCCTTTGAGAAACTCGGCCGCGCGGTAGAACGTCAACGCCGCGCGCGTGCGTAGCACAACCCATTCGCCGTCGGAAGAGATCGCGCCGTCGGTGATTCGCGCGTCCTGCGCCGGCGCGCCTTTGGACAGCGGCGCGCCGACGCGCTCGAGCCGCATCGCCGTGCCGGCACGCAGCTCCCGCGGGAAGCGATAGAGGGCGACGTGACCCATGTCGCCCTTTGTCACGATGTAGAGCGTGCCGTCGGGCGCGGCAAGCAGCGCCTCAGCGTCGTGCGCTCCATCGGGATAGGACGCCCGAAAGACGCCGTCGACCTCTGCGGAGCCGCCGGCCTTCGCAGGCTCGGGCACGCGGTAGATGATGATCTCACTGCGCTTGCCGTTGTTGTCACCGATATCACCGATATAGAGACACGTGCCTTTTTCGCAAGCACCCGACGCCAACGCCTCCCAGTCCTCGAGTGCGGCTCCTGAGATCGACACGCGGCCGGTCACCGTCCCTTTTGCGTCAAGCGCGAACACCTCCGGCTTGCCCGAGTCGTTGTGCGCCCATAGCCGTCCAGGCGTGACACGACTCGCCACGAGACCGCTCACCTCCGGCAGGTCGGCAAGGCGCATCATCGAGCCGGCAGGCTTACACGTCGGAGTTGGGTTGACTTGCGATGCCGGCCACGCCGTTACCGGCATCACCGCTCCGATCACCGCGCAGGTCACCATCACACATCGCTTCACGATCGTCACGGACCGTCTAGTTGACGGTCAGCATCTCCAAGAGGAGTCGCGAGTCATATTCGCGGGGGTAGGTCAAGCCGAGCAGGTGTGCCAACGTGGGAGCAATATCTTCCGGACCACATTCCTCCTGATAGATACCCGACTTGATCTTCTGACCCATGAAGATAATTGGAATATGGCGATCGTAATCATGGGCGGTTCCGTGGCCCGTTCCACCCACTTGAGAGTTGAGATACACGTACTTCTTTACCAGAACGTTCAGGTGCGGGCTCCTGGGCTGGAAGAATGCATTCTGAAACAATCTCAATTGCGGATCTGCTGAATACGTCGTCATCAAGTCGGAATGCGTGTACACCTTCTCCACCAGGCCTGTCGACATCAACGCCTCGATGGCGGTGCGTTCGACTGTCGCACGGTCGAGCCGGTTCTGCCTGATCACCTCTTCGTCAAAATAGATGTCTGTCGCAAAGTACGCCATCAAGCCCTGAACCCCCGGGAAACGTCGATCGAGCGCTTTCTGGACGGCGTTCTTGAGAATTTCTGGTGACGCGCGACGTGCTTCGATGCCTTGGCGCCGAAGGTTTTCTACCAGCGGGAGCGAGCCGTGATCGGCGCTGAGCACGACCAGCGTGTTGGCCAGGCCCACGCTGCCGTCGATCGCCTGGAACAGTTTCTCCAACACCGAGTCGAGTCTCAGGAGTTGGTCCATGATCTCCTGGCTCTCGGGTCCGTAGGTGTGCCCAATAACATCGGTCGCGGAGAACCCGACAGCAAAGATATCGGTATGCTCATCCTGCCCGAGTTGGTGTGCCTTCATCGCCTCCAGCGCGACTGACAGTGTCACTTCGTCGGCAAATGGCGTACGGCGGAAGTCATCGTAGTAGCCGCGCTCTGGCGGGTTGCCGCGGATCGCGTGTGGAAACACGGTATCCTTGCGATCCCACTCTCCTTCGATTGCATCGGGCCCGGCATATTTCTCGTAGACATTCTCATCGTCAAGCAGCCGGGTCCATTTCTTTCCAGCGTATGTATCGGGCAACCGCAGGCGATTCAACCGCGTGAGCCACGGCGGAGCCTCTCTCGCATAGTAGGTGCTGGTGATGAAATTGCCGCCCGTCGTTTCGTACCAGTAGGCAGCATCGGCGCGCCGGCCCGCCATGAGAATCGCCGAGCGGTCCTTGAGGGAAACACCCACGACACGCGAGTTCATGTCACCCAACTTCAAGACATCTCCGACTGTAAAGCTCAACGCATTTACCGGAGATGCGCTGCGACCCTCGCCCCCTAAAGGTAGATGGAATGGATCATCCACGACATTGACGAGCTTCTTGAGATACGGATCCCACCAGTCGTTGGCCACAATGCCGGAATGGCTCGGATGCCGACCCGACAGCAGAACGGAGTGGCCAGGTCCTGTCTCTGTTGAGGCGTGCCGATAGCGGGCGTTGCTGAACACAGCGCCGCGTTCTGTCAACCTCTTCAGGCCGCCTTTATAGAGCGGCGCGAACCGGCTCAGATAGTCGACACGCATCTGGTCGATCGAGAGCACCAGCACAAGTTTTGGTCGCAGCGGAGGCTGCTGGCCGGCCACGGCAGCAAACCAGACAGACACCAATGCGCACGCTGTCAGAAAACGTTTTTGTCTATTCATCGTACCTGCATGAGCGCAGGGACGCCCATTATACAAGCGTCATTTCTGACGTCGCGAATATGCTCACCTGACGACTCCTATCTAGAACTTCATCTGAAACGCCAGCCGCGTCAGTCGTCCCTGGAGAATCGTCGTCACGTCGCCGAGTGAGTTGCCGACTGCGTCCTGGCGCGCAAAGATCGCGTTTCCGTTCAGCACGTTGAAGAAGTCGATTTGCGCGCTGAACGTCTTCGATCCGGCCCTGAAGTTCTTCTTGAAATTCAGATCGAGCTGATTGTAGCGAGGGTAATACAGAGAGCCAGGCTCGTTCAGGATGATCGTTTCGGTGTTCGTGCGCCCGCCCGGGAACAGATTTGCCGCCGGCTGATATGTGATGGTGCGCGCGAGCCCCGCATAGCTCTGCACGACGACGCTGACATCGAGTCCGACGTACGGCACGGGATAACTGCCCGCCAGCTTGAACTCGTGCACGAACGGCATGTCGAACTGCCCCTGATCGCAGAAGCGGCCGCCGTTGTCCACCGACACCGCCGTGTAGAGGTCCGCGATCGGCGGTCCGTTCGGATTGTCGTCGCTCGAGCAGAACACCGACACGTTTCGCTCCGTCGTCCAGCTGCCGAACAGCGTGCTGCCGGCCAGGAGCCGTGCGTTGAAGGAAAGATCGAAGCCGTTGTAAATCGACTGATCGTTGACGTTCTTGTCGACTTGACCTGTATTGAACACCGACCGTTTCGCGGGGTCGAGGTTATAGACCGTCAGCGGGCCGCTCGGAATGATGCCGTCAAGCGTCTCATCGCGCGACACGTCGGGCGTCGGGATCGTGAACGAGGTGTAATCGGTCGTGGTGATCAAGGTCCTGTCGAGCTGCTGGAGATCCTGGTAGGTTCGGTGATACCACCCTGCCGTCACAGAGATTCGCGACGTCACCTGATGTGACCCCGTTACGGTGATCTCACGATTGCCGAGGCGCTGAAGATTTGGATCCATATCCCGGTCGGTTCCGGTCAGCCCGAAATTTGTGGTGCCGCTCGGACCGATTTCATTTTCCTGGGCGATGTCATCGCCGTTGGTCGGCAGGACGACGCCCGAGCAGGCTGTGCCCGCCGCATTGAGCGCGCAGTCGAACCAGTTGCGGGTCTCGTTCTGCACGCCCGGCGCGTACCTGTCAGCGAAGCCGCCGGTGAGCCGTTCGTAATACTTGCTCCAGCTTCCTTTAATAGCCGTGCGGCCGTTCCCGAACAGGTCATAGGCTGCGCTCAGGCGAGGTGCGAGATCGTTGTTCCAGTTCGGCAGCTTCCGGCGCTCGGGGAAAAAACGGGCAGGCACGAAGCGGCCCGGAGGGTTCGCGCTTTCCTCGTACATCGACTGGAAGTTGTCGACCCGTAGGCCGACGTTCAGCGTCAGCCGCTTGATCGTCCATGCGTCCTGTGCGAAGTAGCCGAGGTCGTAATTCACGTACACATCGCGCGCCCCTGGCGTGGAATAAACGGTGACGTTGGTCGCGCGGTTGTTCTGATAGTTCTGCACGAGATCGGCCTGTCGTTCCGTATAAACGCGCGCCCATCCGAACGAGCGGTCGATGCCGAACTTCACGTTGTGCGTGCCTGTCACATACGATGCCGATGCCACCGTACGATGGCCCGTGGCAATGGTCCGCTGATCCTGACCGTTCGATACCCAGGCGCGGCAGCCGATCGCAAGGGCGCATCGCGGATTGATGTTGTTCGCCGTGTCGGTGCGCCGGGCGTTGGCCAGCCACTCCGGGTTGAACTCCCCGTTCGCCAGATAGCGCGGAAGGCTGATGTTCGGTTCGTTGTCGATCGTGATGTGGTTGATTGGTGACGAGTAGCCCGCCTCCAGCAGCCATCGGCTCGTCAAGGTGTTCGTATATTTGGCCTGGCCGACCGCGTATTTACCGGTGCGCGGATCGCGGTACGAGCCCGCACGCGGATCGCTGCCCGCCCCGAAATCCTTGCCTTTGCGCTTCCATGTGCGATTGAAGAACACGGCGAACTTGTTTTTCTGGTTGATCTGCCAGGTGAGACGGCCCAGGGCGTCACGAATGTACTGATCGATGGTGCTCTTGAGCTGTTCACCTTGCGGCGTGGTGATCGTCTCTCCGACATTCGCCACGACCTCATCGGTCGACGCATGCCGGGCGGTGACGAAAAACCAGAGGCGGTCGCGCTTCACCGGGCCGCCGAGCGATCCGTTGAATGTCTGCACGTGTGCGATGCCGTTGCCGCGAGTAATATTCTGGCTTCTCAGGTAGTCGTCGATATTCGACGCCTGCCAGTTCCCGTCGCTGCCGCCCAGGAAGACCGACCCGCTGAACGTATTACCGCCGTCCTTGGGGATCATGTTCATCCGCATGGCGGCGCCCTGTACTTCCGCCGGGTGCGCGGCGGTGGTGACCGACACTTCCTGAATCAGCGAATCGTTTACATACGTCCAGACGATGTTGGACTCCTGGCTGCTCGTGCTCATGCCGTCGATCGCTTCCTGCGCCTGGGCACCGTTCACGCCATGGCCGCGCGGGTTCGTCTGTTCCATCTGGCGGGAGCCGCCGATGTCCGGCGTGGCAAACCGAATTCCCGGAAGCATGTTGCTGACTGAAAAGATGTGGCGGGTCGTTGGCAGTGTGTCGAGCATGTCCCGCGTCACGACCTGCGTGCGCGCTGCCTGTGTAACGTCGACGAGCGGCGTCTGGCCCGATACCGTGACCGTTTCCTCGAGCGTGCCGACCTTCATGTCGGCGTTGATGGTGGCGACGAAGTTGGAAGGCAGCTCGACGCCTTCGCGGAGAATCGTGGAGAATCCCGTGAGTGTGAACGTGATCTTGTAGGTTCCCGGCCGGAGATCGACGATGGAATAGCGCCCCTGGACGTCGGTGACGGCCGTTTTGGCTTTCTCGATCAGCACGGGGCTTGCGGCTTCGACGGTGACGCCCGGCAGTATCGCTCCTGATTCGTCCCTGACCTGACCGGTGAATTGACTTTGCGCGGATGCGACAGAGGGCGCAAAGAGCAGAGACGTAAGCAACACGAGTCCGAGGACATGCATCGGCCGCATAAACTGGACCTCCTTGAAAGACGAGATCCATATATTGCGCTTTTACCGTCTACTTTTCGTTTTTTTCGTGCAGACCCTCCAGAGAAACCTTGACGCCACTCCTGCACAGGCCCAACATGCCCCGTGATGCCTCAGACCACGCCGTGCGAACGCTGCCAAGATGTCGGCCTGGTACGCCTTGAACGCATCATCACCGGCTCTCAACTAACGCTCTCCTACTCCTGCGGCGCGTGCGATCATTCGTGGCAATCGGTCATACCCGATCCGCGTCAATCTGTGCCGCACCCCGTGACAGGCACACCGCAAAAGGATAGGCGACGATTCTTTCGATGATGGTTAAGAGGCGTGAGGAGGCACTCCGGCAGTGATGCCCCGTGGCCGATGCCGGCGCTCGATCATTTCTGCCCACCCTTCGGCGATCAAGATCCAGGCACCGCGCCACGGTAGATGGAGCACGTCACCGACTCTGAAGGCTGAGAGATCGACACCATCGATCACATCCGCCAGTTTGCGAGTCAAGCGCACCGCCATCATACACAATGTCGAAGCAAGCATGCTGCCAGCCGTATTGAATTGATGCTTGTCATAAAAGCCCACAATTCGGGTCGGCGCGTGCGTCACGCTCTAAAATCTATACAGATGGCTTCCAGGTGTGACCGCAAAGGCGGCAGCAATACAGACCCAGCGCAAACGGTGTGTATGGGGCGAACTTCGTTGGACGTGTCAGGGTAGCAGATTCCGTTTCGCGCTGCGGCGATCCGCTTGTGCCGGCAGTGAGACGTGAGCGGACGTCTTGTCTAAGGCTTTTGTCAGAGCATCTACACGCTGTTTGCGGCGCTCGGCCTGTCTTCTCTCTCCGGCGTTGGGCGGAGTGTTCTCGACTTGCCATTCGTCGTTACAGCGCCCGCAGTAAAACGCCTGCGTCACACGTCGGCCGGAAATCACCTGTTCCGCGCGCACAAAGAGATCGTCTTGGCAGCGCGGACACGAAGGCTGACGGATAGGCATACCGTGTCAGTTGTAGTCGGGGGGCAGCGCGAGCCGTGGGGGAAGGCAGGATTATGTGGTACCCACCAGACTACGTCAAATCAACGTAATTCTGATCGCTTGTGTCGGTCAGCCGCTTTGCGTACGCTGGAGGTCAGGTTGCGAAAGCCGTAATGGTAGGCAATGTGGTGCGGGACAACATGACAGCCGGCTACGCGTGGCGAGACATCGATGACCACTCTGAGATCCGCCGATCCTCTCTGGTACAAGGATGCCGTTTTCTATCAACTCCACGTCAAGTCTTTCGCCGACAGCAACGCCGACGGCATCGGTGATTTCCCCGGACTCACCTCGAAGCTCGATCACCTCGCCTCGCTCGGAGTGGACTGCCTGTGGCTCCAGCCCATGTATCCCTCGCCGTTCAAGGACGATGGTTATGACATCTCGGACTACACGAGCGTCTATCCAGGCTACGGTACGCGACAGGATTTCGAGACGTTCCTGAGTCAGGCGCACGCCCGCGGGCTGCGCGTCATCATCGAGCTCGTGCTCAACCACACCTCCGATCAGCACGCATGGTTTCAGGAGGCGCGCAGCTCGATCGACAACCCGCGCCGCGATTGGTACGTCTGGAGCGATACCGACGATCGCTATCGCGGAGCGCGCATCATCTTCATCGACACCGAGCTGTCGAACTGGGCCTGGGATCCGGTGTCGAAGGCGTACTACTGGCACCGGTTCTTCAGCCATCAACCGGACCTCAACTACGACAACCCTGCGGTTCGCGAAGAAATCTGGAAGGTGATGAAGTTCTGGCTGGATCTGGGCGTTGACGGGTTCCGTGTCGACGCGGTTCCGTACCTGGTCGAGCGCGAGGGCACGTCCTGCGAAAACCTGCCAGAGACGCACGCCGTCCTGAAGGAGCTGCGCGCCCGCCTCGACGCGCACTTCACCGGCAGAGTGCTGCTCGCCGAAGCGAACATGTGGCCGGAGGATGTCCGCCCGTACTTCGGTGAGGGCGACGAGTTCCACATGTCGTTTCACTTCCCCATCATGCCCCGCATGTTCATGGCGCTCAGGCTCGAAGACCGCAAGCCGCTCATCGACATCATCGAGCGCACGCCGAGTATTCCAGACTCCTGTCAATGGGGCATCTTCCTGCGCAACCACGATGAGCTGACACTCGAGATGGTGACGGAGATCGAGCGGCAGTACATGTGGGACGAGTACGCCAAGGACCCGCGCGCCCGCATCAATCTTGGCATCCGGCGCCGGCTCGCCCCACTGGTGGACGGCGATCGACGCCGTATCGAGCTCATGAGCGGACTGCTGATGTCGCTGCCGGGGAGCCCGATTCTGTATTACGGCGACGAGATCGGGATGGGCGACAATGTCTACCTCGGCGATCGGAACAGCGTGCGCACGCCGATGCAGTGGAACGGCGGTTTGAACGCCGGCTTTTCGGGCGCCGATCCCGAGCGCCTGTGGCTGCCGCTCATCTCGAATGCCGTGTACGGTTATCAGGCGGTTAATGTCGCGTCGCAGGAGCGGAACTCCACGTCGCTCCTGAACTGGACACGGCGCCTCATCGAGGTTCGGCGCCTCACCACGGTCTTCGGCCGCGGGTCGATCGAATTTCTCAAGCCGGCCAACCATCGCGTGCTGGCGTTCACGCGGACGCTCGGACGCGACACGGTGCTGGTGATCAGCAACCTCGCCGGAACCGCGCAGGTGGTTGAGCTCGATCTGGCCCGGCTCGCCGGCGGCATCCCCATCGAAATGTTCGGCGGCAGTATCTTTCCGCGAATCGGACAGGAGCCGTACATCATGATGATGGGGCCGTACGACTTTTATTGGTTCCGACTACGCTGGCTCTAGTGGAGAACGAGAGTGCCCTTTCCGACGCGTTGCTCCGGCAGTTGATCGCCGTCGGCCAGGTGGACATTCTGGTCGGGCTGCCGACATTGAACAACGCCTCAACCGTCGTCGACGTTGTTCGCGCCGTTCATGGATGCTTCAACCGCGATTTCCCCCGCCTGCGCACGGTCTTGATCAACTCCGACGGCGGCTCGACAGACGGGACGCCAGACCTGATTCGTGACGCGTCGTTCACCGAAGCGGACATGGTTCAGACGTCGCACTCTTTGCGCACGCTCCATCGCGTCGTCGCGCCGTATCATGGTTTGCCGGGAAAGCACACCGCCCTGCGGACCGTCTTTGCCGCAGCAGAGTTGATCCAGGCGAAGGTGGTCGTCCTCATCGATCCTGGTGGCCCCGCAACCACCGTCGAGCGCGTAACCGAGCTTATCGGCCCAATTGCTGGCGCTGACGTCGAGTTCCTGGCACCGCGTTATCGACGGCATCCTCGCGACGGCGTTCTCATCACGCAGTTCGTACGTCCGCTGGTGCGCGCCCTTTACGGCGTGGGCCTCGACGAGCCGCTCGGTGCCGAGTTCGCTTGCTCGGGACGTTTTGCATCGCACTGTCTCGAGCAGAACATCTGGAGCCATGAGGCCGCGAGGTTCGCGATCGATCTGTGGCTGCGCACTGAAGCCCTGGCCGAGCGGTTCAAGGTCGGTCAAATTTGGCGCCCGGCGGCGACCGCCGCCGGCGCGCGAACCTCGCTGCGCGAGGTCGTGCGGCAAGTGGTCCTCTCATTGGTGGAGAGCCTTCGCGCACATGAGTCGCACTGGCTGAAGGCCGACGGCATCGCGGAATTGCGCACCTGGGGTACCGAACCGGCCGTGCTGCCCGATGCCGCAACATGGGACTATCAGGCCCTCGGCGAACAGGCTCGTCGCGACATCCTTGAGATCAAACCTCTGCTCGAGGAGGTGCTCGAGCCGGATCTGTTCGCGCGACTTATGGATGACAGCCCTGGCGCGAGCGCCCGCCTCGACGACGAGCTCTGGGTCCGAAGCGTGTATGCCTTCGCGGCCGCGACGCGCCTCGGCCGCACCAGCATCGAGCACCTGGCCGACATGTTTGCTCCACTCTACATGTGGCGCGCCTCGGCGTTCATGTCGCACACCGCGTCTGAAACACCGCCCGTCATACAGGCGAGACTCGACTCGCTCTGTGAGACGTTCCTACGGCTGAAGCCAGCGCTCGTCGCCCGCTGGTCGGTCGAAGTGTGAGGTTACGATGATTGAAGAAATCGCCAATGCGCTCGTCCAGTCGTGGCGCAACTTTGCCACCGCGTTCGTGCTGTTCGTGCCGAGACTCGTCGCAGCCACCATCATCTTCGCCGGAGGATTTGTCGTGGCGCTCCTCGTCCGCCGGGCTGTTCAGCGGCTTCTGGCGTGGCTGGGGGTCGATCGCCTGTCGCTGCGCATCGGTGCGGGCGAGATGCTGCGCAAAGCCGACATGCCGACTGCTGAAGCGCTCATCGCAAGGATCGTGTTCTGGATCGTCTGGATCGGGTTCATCGTATCGGCTGTCGACACACTGCAGTTCGAGCCATTTCAGGGGGTGGTCGACGAGTTCTTCCGGTTCGTCCCGCGTTTTCTGGTCGCGTTGCTGGTGCTCGCGCTCGGCTTCCTGATCGGCAACTTTCTCTGGCGCGCAACGCTGCTGGCTTCGGTGAATGCCGGGCTGCCGGGCGCGCGCCTGCTGAGCGGCGCGCTGCGCGTCCTCGTGATCGCCATCGGGATCGTGATGGCGCTCGAGCAGCTCGGACTAGCCACCTCAGTGGTGCTGACAGCGTTCGCCATCGCGTTTGGCGCCCTCATGCTGGGCCTGGCAATCGCGTTCGGGCTGGGCGGGCGAGACGCCGCGAAGCAGTTACTCGAGCAGCAGCTCCATGCGAAAAAAGAGCGTGACGCAGACGCCGCTCCGCACTTGTGATCGGGGCGAACGATGTCGTTTCCTCGTTCAAGCGGCGTCCTTCTCCATCCGACATCGCTGCCGGGCGGCTTCGGCATCGGCGATCTCGGCCCCAGCGCCTTCGAGTTCATCGATCTGCTCGCGGCAGCCGGCCAGCGATTGTGGCAGGTGCTGCCGCTCGGACCGACTGGCTATGGCGACTCGCCATACCAGTGCTTTTCCGCGTTCGCAGGCAATACCCTGCTGGTCAGTCTCGAACGGCTGATCGAGAACGGCCTGCTCACCGAGTCGGAGGCCGGTGACCGGCACCTCTTCCAAGCAGGGAGCATTGACTTCCCTGCTGTAATCGCCCACCGTCGGGCGCTCTGGCCGCGAGTGCTCGACCGCTTCGAAGCGGCGGGTCGCACGCCGATGCGCGATCGTTTCGACCGCTTCTGCAGCGCGCAGGCGGCTTGGCTCGACGACTTTGCGCTGTTCATGGCCGTCAAGGAGGCGCAAGGGCACGTCGCCTGGACGGCATGGGAGGCCGACATCGCGCAACGCGATCCATCGGCGATTGCGCGTTGGTCGGCCCGCTGCGCTCGAGAGATCCGGCTGCACAAACTGACGCAGTTTCTGTTCTTCGATCAATGGCAGCGCGTGCGCGACGCCTGCCGCGCGCGATCGATCGAGATCATGGGCGATCTGCCAATCTTCGTCGCGCACGACAGCGCGGACGTCTGGGCACACCGAGAGTTGTTCCGTCTGGACTCCGACGGCCAACCGATCGTGCTCACTGGTGTGCCGCCAGACTACTTCAGCGCGACGGGACAGTTATGGGGAAATCCCCACTACCGGTGGGATGTTCTCGAGCAGACCGGATACGCCTGGTGGATCGAGCGCTTTCGTGCCCTGCTGGAGCTGGTCGATCGCGTCCGCATCGATCACTTCCGTGGATTCGAGGCGTCGTGGGAAATCCCGCGCGGCGCGACGACGGCAGTTCGAGGCGAATGGGTGAAAGGGCCGGGCGTGTCGCTCTTCGAAGCGGTGCACTCAGCACTGAAAAGTGATCCGCTGCCCTTCGTGGCGGAGAACCTCGGCGTGATCACGCCGGAAGTCGAAGCGCTACGCGAGCGACTGCAGCTTCCCGGGATGGCGATCCTCCAGTTTGCCTTTGGAAACGACCCACAGGCCCCCGATTTCAAGCCTCACAACTACCCACGGAACCGCGTCGTCTACACCGGAACTCACGACAACGACACGACCGTGGGATGGTGGACGAGTGGAGTCGGCCACAGTACACGGTCGGACATGGAACGCGAAAACGAGCGTGAGCACGCCCGCCGATACCTCGACCTCGAAGGACGAGACGTGCACTGGCAGTTCATACGCGCAGTGCTGGCGTCAGTCGCGGATACGGCGATCGTTCCAGTGCAGGACCTCCTCGGCCTTGGCAGCGACGGACGTATGAATCGGCCCGGCACGGACACTGGCAACTGGAGGTGGCGGCTGGTTCCCAGGCAGCTTACTCGCGAGATCGCGCGAAAGCTCGCCGTGATGACCGAGATATACGACAGGGTCTGACCGCCGCGATGCCGAGCGGCAGATTCGAGTCAATTGTCTGGCCAGAGGCAGACTATTGGCGCAGTCGCGTGAGCCTTCGCTCTGTGTATCAGACCGTAATTGTTGGCAGTCTGTCGAAATCGCTGGCGACCGGTTTGCTGTTGGTCGCGGGTGGAGGTAACCGCCGTGACGCTCGATATGGAACGCCGCTTGGCTATCGCCGCACTCCTGGCCCAACCCGATCCACCCGAATTACGTCGAGCTCACCGGCTAAGGCTCGCTGGGAAACCAGAACGCTTCGCGCTTGTGCCCCAGTTATCAGCAGTGTTTGTGCAAGCGAAGTTATTGGCGTTGCATGAACGGCGCACAGAAATCAATGAGGATCACACTCGGAGCGCTGTGGCCGTCCAAGCCTCTCAGCGCAGTGGGTTGAAAATCGTACGTCAGGCGGCGTAACTCATAAGCGATCTGTCGTCGGCGCATGAGGGTGATGCGTCGCTGCGCGCTTGTCGAAGGTCGCCCGCGCCGCGAACCGCGACACGCAATCACCCCCGTTCATCCAGGAGGACCTCCTGTCGAGGCCGCGACCAACTTACGCGCGTCGAGATAGGAGGTGATCGCAGCGCGGCTCCCATGTGCATCCGCCAAGCCCACGTAGCCGTCGGGCCGCACGAGATAGACGGCATCGCGCCGCAGGCCGGCGCGATCCATCTCTGGACGCCACGGAAAGACGTGCAAGGGCAATTTCCGTTCAATACACGCCGACTGCGTCTCGCCGGTGGCGTCACCGTACACGTGGACCTGCCACGTGACCGCCATCAGTGGTGTGAAATTGTCGAGATCGTTCGGCTTCGCCGGCACCCACGGCAAACGATCGCCGCCGTGCACATCTCCCGCGCGCCCGGCGCTCAAGCTGCTGCCGCGGTAGTGGATCGCCGTCTGCGAGATCGTGCGGAACATGAAGCGCCGCGAGGCCGTGAACGAAAACAACGCCGGAGCTATGGTGGGCACAATACTCAGGCGCACCCGCCGCGCGATCGCACTATCACTCGTCACGCCCTTGAACGCCTGATCGGTCGTGGCAACCAGACGTCGCGCGAAGGCGATGCGCTCCGGCTCGTAGCTGTCGAGGAGCGATGAATCCGCACGTCCGTGCACCACGTCGGCGATCTTCCAGGAGAGGTTTACGGCGTCGCCGATGCCTGTGTTCATGCCCTGCCCACCGACCGGGCTGTGGATGTGCGCCGCGTCGCCGAGCAGGAATGTACGCCCCTTGCGGAACTGATCGGCGACCCGATGGTGGACGCGGTACGTCGAAAACCAATTGACGCGCCCAACGTCGATGCGCATCCACTGGATGACGCGCTGACTCACGTCGGCCCACGACAGGTCGTCGTCCTGGTGCTCGGCGTCGGTGCGAACCGTACCAATGAGACGCGCGCGCCCCTCGTCCTTTAGTGGAAAGACGATGAGAAAATCGGTGGCGTCCAAGGCGCCATGTAACTCGCCGTTCATCACCGCGCCGCGCGCGTCGACATCTGCGACGTAAAACAGATGGTTGTAAGTGCCGCCCGGGAAACCGATCCGCAAGCCCTCGCGCACGGCTGAGTGCGCACCGTCGCAACCGGCCAGATAGCTAGCGTCGCACGCGTTGGTGACGCCATCGGCACCTCTGAGGCGGGCGCGCACACCCGCTGCTGTTTCCTCGAACGCCACGAGTTCCGTCCGCCGTTCAACCTCGACACCGGCTTCAGCGAGACGATTGATCAGCAGGCGTTCGTGTTCGTCTTGCGGATAGATCAACGCATACGGAAACGGACTCAGATCCGCGCCCATCTCCCCAAAAACGACGTGAGCAGCCTGTTTACCGTCGGTCCAGAGATTAATGGTGGTCATTTGCCGGCCGCGGCTAACAACTGCGTCGGCCAGCCCGACCTGGCGGTACAGCTCGAGCGTGCGCGCCTGCACGGCCAGGGCACGCGACGTCGTGGCGGGTTCCGACGTTTTATCGATGATACGGACGCGCACGCCAAGCCGGGTCAGCCACAGTGCCAACACCAAGCCCGTCGGTCCTGCCCCGACGATGAGGATGTCACTCTTCTTCCCGGTCAACGACACGTTCCTAGTTTAAGACCGTGTCCACCCCGGCGCGGGGTGCGCTAAGGCGCTGGAGGAGGCCCACCCACAAACTTCATTCCTGGCGGCAAACTTGGAAGCTCGGATGACAGCGACGAGTCGTAGAACCATAACGCGACAAAAACAACTACCACAGCGGCCAGACCAGCGCTCAGCGCATAGATTGGGTGCATTCGTGCTCCTTGCATGGCTCGCTTGATGGTTTCAATGTCGCCAAACTGCTTACCGGCCAATGCCACGGCGTCCTCCTCGCTCATGCCTGCACGCATATGACTATCAGCGCGCATTACCAGATGAAAACAAACCTCATCATCGATGTCCGCATCGAGGGATCGAGAATCGAAGAGATTCTTCAACCAACGAAGCACGGCCCTCCACTTTTGCTTCAATGTCCGCAGCTGGTCAGTGGGTCTTCCCATAGCTGTCTATAGGTAAGATAGGCGCCCTTTACTGACGCTGTCAAGCGAATGCACAAGAGGTGGTCACCTGAGCGCAGCTTGCCTAGTCGGTTCGCCTCTGCGTCGTGATCGTGGGTCTTCCCGGCAGCAAAGAAGAGCAAGCCGTAACCCACTATTCTCTGTGAAAGTACTCGACGAAGATCCGGTAAGCTTGCCGCCCTTATGGACAAGGACTCTTACAATGAGCCGACGACGCTATGGCGGTTGCAGCATAGTGACGGGCGGACTGCTCGCTCGGTCGTCGTTCCGCGCAGCGTCAAGGTAACGGCGATCTGGTTTCTCGCGGACACGCCCCAGGACGCGACCGACTTCGAAGAATGGCACGACGCGGTTCGCTGGTTGGAATCAGCAAAGACAGAATTGCTTGCGTTTGGATGGTCGGAGTCGTCCGAATAAGCTTCTCAAGCCCCGGCTTTCTGGACCGCCCCGTATCGCACAGATGACGAGCAGGCGTTATGAGCGGGGCTGGAGAGAGGTCGATGTCGTCGCCGACTAAGCGCCTGATGGCAACTGAGTAGCTACTGGGCCGGGTCAGTGCCCCGGTTTCGCCAGCCACCGCCGCCTATCGACGACACCGCCAGTGGCGCTAAAATGGTCTGGGCCATGAACTACCAAGACCGCATCGTGCGGGATCCTCAGATTGTGGGCGGCGAGCCAATCCTGAAAGGGACCCGCGTGACGCTGAAGACCGTACTCGCGAGCCTCGCTGAAGGTGCCACGACGGCCGAAATTCTCGCCGATTTTCCGACCTTGTCTGAAGAGGACATCCGGGCGGCCATCGCGTTCGCCGCTGGCTCCGCGCAGGAGGACATGCCCCTGATCCAAACACCGATCAAACGGTGAAGATTAAACTCGACGAAAACCTGCCCGACCGTCTCGTCGCCGTCCTCACCGGACTTGGTCACAACGTCGACACCGTTCGCACAGAGCAGTTGACCGGTAGCGCCGACCCTGACGTATGGAGCGCCGCGCAAGCCGACCCGCGTTTCCTGATCACACAGGATCTCGATTTTTCCGATGTCCGCCGCCGTTATTTACCGTCGTGACGTTGAGCAGAACGCGCCCAGTCATGGCAGCGGTCTACCGAACCGCTCCTTTCGCCGAAATCCCGGATCCCAACAAGAATTAGCGGCCCGCTTCTCTATCTGATGCCGTCATCAAATTCGACGTCAATCGGTTGTCGGCGGACGCGTTGCGGCTGCTCGGCGACTTCAGGGGCGACGTCTGGCTGATGGATCTGGAACCGCATTCATCCAGGCCGGTTGGCCCGTGATCCTGTCATCTGGCGTCGAGCGGTTTGTCCTTTTCACTGCGCCAGCGTCACCAGCACGTCACCAATCGCGCGAACTTCGGCAGTCAGGGAGACCTTATCGAATTCTCTGGACATCCTCAGGCCGATGATCCTAGATTCGAGGCTGCCAAATACCCACATAACCACGTCGGTCGCGGGCGGTTCACTGTTTCTAATGAAGCCTGTGAAGATGCGACCAATCGCTCCCTCGATTTTCCTACCTAAGCTGTTTCTCAGTCGTGCGTTCGCTGACGAACCGTCTCCCGAGCTGTTGTTGGCGAAGTCATTCGCCGATCAACTTGTTCCCTGTTTTACCGAGTAGCGCTAAGGAGGATTGATTCCATGACTGATCGCCGCCGACTCATCGCGTCTGCCAGTAGTCGTGTATTCGCCGTCGCGGTACTTGCACTGTTTGGGATCCTGTCAATGCCTGGCGACGCTGGCGCTCAGAGTCAGGTCGGAACGCTGGTCGGCAATGTCAGAGACGAGAGTGGTGGTGCGATCCCGGGTGTGACGGTGACGGCGCTCGAAGTGCGCACCAACATCAGCCGGACCGCCGTGTCGAACGAGGCGGGCAACTACACGTTTACGAACCTCGCGTCCGGCGTGTACCACGTCGTAGGCGAGCTCGTGGGATTCCGGAAGTTCAGCCGTGACAATGTCGAAGTCAGCGTGAATACCACGGTACGTGTGGATATCGCACTGACGGTTGGCGCACTGGAAGAATCGGTGACTGTGACGGGCGAGGCGCCGATGCTGCAGACCGACCGCACTGACACAGGTCGCGTCATTCAGAGCGAGCAGATCACGCAGATGCCGCTGGCGTTCAACCGGAGCTACCAGGGCATGCTCGTGACGGTGCCGGGCGCGTCGCGGCCGTTCCGCCCGCATTCGGAGTTCTACAACGCGCAGGACAGCCTGTCGAGCACGGTCAACGGCCAAAACCGGGAACGGAATAGCGCGAAGCTGGAAGGCACGGACAACGGCGACAACCTGACGTTCCTGATTCCCTCGGCCGAGGCGATCGAAACCGTCTCCGTCATCACCAGCAACTACGACGCGGAGTTCGGGGCGGTCGGCGGCGCGGTGACCAACGTGACCATTAAGTCAGGCACGAACAGCCTGGCCGGATCGCTCTTCAGCTTCGGCAACACCGAGGCGACGATGTCGAAGAACCCCTTCTCGTTGTTTCCCCCGACCAACACACTGTACCTGGCAGAGCGGTTTCACGTTGGGCGGGCCGATTCGGCGCAACAAGTTGTTCTTCTTCGGCGACTACGTGCACACACTGGATGACAGCGGCCGCATCTCGCGCGGCCACATCCCGGAGGCGGCGTTCCGGGCCGGCGACTTCAGTGCGTCCCCGACGATCATTTACGATCCGGCGACCGGCAATCCCGACGGCACAGGGCGGAGGCCGTTCCCCAACAATCGGATCCCTGCCGATCGGATCAGTCCCGTCGCGCAGCGGCTCCTCGACAAGATCCCGCTGCCGAACGTCCCCGGCGCGTCGCTCGGGGCGATCAATTACGAGCAACCGTACGTGCGGTCTAAGACCACCAACCAGTTCGACATCAAGATGACGTATCAGGCGGCGACAAGCGACAACCTGGCGGTCCGCTACAGCCGCCAGAGTTCCGACTCGAGAGACCCAGGGACTTTCGGAGAGAACGGCATCTGGGGGGGCATCAAGGACTACGCCGGAACGGGCGAACAGCCGTCCTATAACATGAGCGTGAACTACAACCGGGTGTGGTCCTCGACGCTGATCCAGGAAATCCGCACCGGCCAGAGCTACTACCGCAACATCGCGATTACGGATGCCAACGGGATGAACCTGGCCGACGAGATCGGCATACCGGGCGCGAACCTGACGATGTTTACCAGCGGGGCTCCCACGATCAATATACCCGCGTACCATGCGTTCCTCATCGGCACCCAGAATTCGCTGCCGTGGGATCGGGCCAAGCGCACCACGAACCTGGCGACGAATGTCACGAAAATCTGGGGCAACCACACCCTGAAAGTGGGCGGCGAGTTCCGGAATACCAATGACTTTCTGGACCAGGTCACCCACCCGCGCGGCGAATTCACCTTCACCGGCGCGATGACGGCGATCCCCACCGACAGCGCGGCGCAGAACGGCTACGCCAATCAGATGGCGGCCTTCCTGCTCGATGTGCCGCAGGAGATCGAGCGAGGCATCCCCGCGGTGACCGATGTGGGACTCTCGATGGACGAGCCGCACCGCGGTGGGCGCCACAGGTCCTACTGGAGCTACGTCCACGACAAGTGGCAGGTACACCCCAGCATCACCCTCGACCTCGGCCTCCGCCACGAGTACTACACGCCCTTGGTCGGGTTTCACGGCAAGGGCGGCATGGTCAACTACGACCCGGAAACCAACCAGCTCCTGGTGGCAGGCTACGGCAAGATTCCCGAGAATCTCGGCGTACCGAGCTACTGGAAGAACTTCGCCCCGCGCACGGGCATCTCCTGGCGCCTCAGCGACGCGACCGTCCTGCGCGCGGGCTATGGCGTGAGCGGGCTGGCGTATCCGGACGGGTGCTGCAACGGCTTCCCGATCGAACAGAACCAACTGATCCAAGGGCCGAACGCCTTCGCGCCGGCGGGCTCCATGGCCACGGGCATTCCGGCCCCCTCCCTCGTGCCGATTCCGGAGAACGGCATTCTGCTGGCCGACGGCGCGCTGCTCACGCAGAACTTCACCAACGTTTTTCTCGAACCGCGTCACAGGGGGCAGCTGCACTCATGGAACGTGGCCTACCAGCGGACCCTGCCCGGAGCCTTCACGGCCGAAGTGGCCTACGTCGGTAACCGCACAAGCAACCCTTGGAACAGCACGAATATCAATGCGGGCATGGTCGTCGGCGCGGATCGCGCCGGCCAGCCTCTGTTCAACGAGTTCGGCCGAACCGGGAGTATACGGTGGTGGTTAAAGACGGGCGACCCGAACGCAAGTACCATTCGATGCAGGTCAAGGTCGACCGCCGCATGCGGGGCGGCCTGATGATGACCAATTCGTACACGCTGGGGCGTGGCTGGGACTACTCCGACAACACGCCCGCCCACCCCGACAAGTTCGAGCGCGGCTGGGGCCGCTCGGCCTTCGATAATTGTTGCCCGATGCAGAACTACACGGGCAGCTTCGTGTATATGCTGCCGGTGGGGCCGGAAGGCAAGTGGCTCCGCGAAGGTGTGGCCAGCAAGGTGCTGGGCGACTGGCAGGTCACCGGCCTGTTTTCGGCGTCCTCCGGCACACCGATCACTTTCAGCGCCAGCGCGTCGGGTCTTCGCGCGCCGGGGAATTCCCAGACGCCGAACGTGACGGAGACGCCCAAGGTGCTCGGCGGCATCGGTCCCAATGCGCTGTGGTTCGACACGTCGGTCTTCTCGGCGCCACCCGCCGGCACGTGGGGCAACGTGCGCCGGGTTGACCTGCTGACCGGACCGGCTTATGTCAACCTCGACGCGTCGGTTGTGAAGATCATCCGCTTCGGACCGCGGCACGCCGAGCTCCGCGCGGACGTCTTCAACGCGCTGAACCGGGCGCACTACGCCAACCCGAACGGGACGTTGGGCAATGCGAACTTCGGCCGGGTCACGGACATCCTGCCGCTGACCGAGCGCATGGTCCGCTTCGGCGCACGCTTCTTATTCTGAGGGTGAGATCGGGGGTGGGCCGCGTTCAGTGGCCCGCCCCGTTTTGCGCCAAGGGGGCAAGTCAATGCGCTGCGCGGAAGATCGGCGATAGGAATGAATTCATCCTCTAGATGATGGATGTTGATGACGGATCTTGTACTGGCCCCGAACAATTCTGGAGCGACCGCGTGTCGAATCTGGCAAAGGAGATAGACGCCTCCGGCTGACGCTGGGCATGGGTCCGTCCAGCAAGGAAGCGCAATGCCGCGCCCAGGCTCATGTCGCGGCCACGTGGATGGCCGTACAGAAAACGAATGGCCGGCTTCGGCCGGCCATTCGATCGGATTTCCCTGAAACGTGCTAAACCGGCGAGGCGCCGATCAGCGACTATCGCCGGTCATGACCGATCGTATCTGCCAGTATTTTTTGAGTTTTAATGGTCGGGGCGAGAGGATTTGAACCTCCGACCCCTCGGTCCCGAACCGAACGAGCACGGCGACTTTCTGGAACAACAGTAGCAGATTTCAACGGCGGGTAACCACCGGGTAACCATTTCACCGCGCGCTCTGTGCTCGACCGGGCCTAAAGCGCGAGTCTAAATCGGGGGCCCGCAACCGCCGGTACTTGCAGCTGTGGAATGGGGCGGCGTGATTGGGTTGTGCCCTATGCAGGGGACGGCAGACTGATCGCCACCTCAAGACCAGGCTGTGCGTTTCGCGCACGAATTTCTCCCCGGTGCAGTCGGACCGCGCGTTGGGCAATCGCCAGACCTAATCCCACTCCATGTGCGTCATTCGGCACTGAGCGATAGAACGGACGAAACATATCGATGAGTGCCTCTTCCGGAACACCAGGTCCAAAGTCGCGAACGCAGATCACCACGCAACCCTCTTTGCACGTCGCAGACAGCGTAGGCGGATTCCCTTCCGGCGAATAGCGCACGGCATTCTCCAGCACATTGTCTAAGGCGCGTCGAAGCAAGGCCGCATGTCCGTGACAGACCAGGTGCTCTTTCTGCTGCGAGCGTCACCTTGTGTCGCGCGGCCGTCTCCTCGAGCAACGACGAGAGGTCCACGACTTCCCGTTGGACCTTCATCAGGCCGCCCTCGGCTCTCGTCATGTCGACCAGCTCTCCGATGAGCGAGCTCAGTCGTGCAACCTCCTGTTTGGCTTCGTCGGGCCGCATCAGCTCCACCGCAAGGACCAGCCGTGCCAACGGGGTCCGCAGCTCGTGCGACACGTCCTGAAGCAGCCTCCGCTCCGATGTCAAAAGCGTTTCGATCCGATCCGCCATCAAATCGAAATCGCGAGCGAGATCACCGAGTTCATCGTGGCGTTTCGATTCCGTCCGCAGTGTCAGGTGCCCTGCGCCGAATTCGCGAACCGTGGCTCGGAGATCTCGAACCGGATTGACCAGGTGCAGCGTAAATACCCAGCACATCACCGCAATCAAGATGGCAACGAGTACGAGATACGGCCACAACCATAGCGGTGGCGGCGGTGGCGGCGGCATCGCGAACACCAGCGTGTAACGGCCATCCCGCGTGCCGATCTCATTGAACCGCCGCTGCGATCGCGCGCGTAGCGCCGAGCGATCCTCTCCGGTCAGCACGTCACGTGCGTCGGCATCGAGCAAAAAATGCCCTTTGGGAAACATCTCGTCCATCCGCTCGAGCGTCGCACGCAGGCCAGCGGCGCCCTCCTGCTGCCAGGCACGCACCGCGGCCTCCAGTTTGAACGCATGTATCGCGCGAAAGAACGGGGGCCCATCGAACTCCGGCGGTCTGGACAAGCGTGTTGTCACACCAAAGGCAAGTACAGAAAGCGCCAGCGTGACGCAGAACCACGTCGTCAGCTTCGCAAACAACCTCACGAGGCAAATCCCGGCGCATCAAGCGCAAAGAGATAGCCGGCCCCTCGCACGGTTTGAATCAGCGCGCCCTTCGAGCCGAGTTTGTGGCGAATCCGGCTGACGTGAACATCGACGGCGCGATCGGGCGCCGCGGCTTCCCGCTGGTTGAGCCGTACTGAAATCTCGTCGCGCGATACCGGACGCCCAGCCGCCCGCATGAGTATCTCCAGGATGCCGTACTCGGCGCTGGTGAAATCGACCGGCGATCCCGCCACGCTCACCATCCTCGCCGCAGTGTCAAGACATACGCCGGCTATGTCGAGAACCGGCATCTTTCTACTGCGCGCCATTTCAGGCGACCGTCGGAGAATCGCATGTACCCTGGCCACCAACTCCGCCGGATCGAAAGGCTTGGCCAGGTAGTCATCGGCGCCGGCCGACAATCCGAACACGCGATCGCTCGGCTCGCCACGCGCCGTCAGCATGAGCACTGGTA
>CAWBEG010000017.1:0-64786 GCA_963787755.1 Vicinamibacterales bacterium | reverse complement strand
ACCAACCGAGGACGATCTCGAACTGGATCGGGAGATGGAATATCTCATCGAGCCGGAAGAGGCACTTGGTGGAGGCGGGACGATCGAATAACGAAGAACGAGAAACGGAAAACGAATAAAGCACATAGGGCGGGTCCTGCTTGTCCACCGAAGCCTCTGGCGAAAGTGGATGGACCCGCCTTTCTTTTTTGTATTCCGCTATGTTTCACCGCATCGACGCAAGTTGTGTTTTGCCGTGATTCCTGCAGGTCTTCTCGTTTATCTTGGCTAGAAGAAAAGGGATGGTGTTTATGAGTCTATGCCGCTATCTCGTAGCGGTCGTCCTCATGTTTGTAGCCTGCGTCTCGATGTCAAACTTCCGAGCGAATCCCGTTCTGGCCAGCCAGCAGTCGAGAGACGAGCAGCTGATTCGCGAGGCCCGCGCGCGCTCGAACGCCGCCATTGGCGCTCACGACCCGGCAGCAATGGCTCGACTGTGGATGGACGATGTGCACGTCGTCAGATCGACGGGTGCGCAGGTTGCCGGTCGCGAACTCAATCAACAGCGCATGGCACAGCAGTTTGCGACACGTCCGGACACGATCTACGTGCGCCAACCTTCAGCGATTGACGTGTACTTGCCATGGGCGATGGCGTCGGAGCGTGGGGACTGGACCGCCCGATGGACTGAACCGGACGGAACTGTTGACATGGCGGGAACGTACATGGCCCAGTGGCGTCGGATCGACGGGATGTGGTTGATCCAGGCTGAACTCTACGTACCCACGCGCTGTGCGGGGAGCAGGTATTGCAGCCAGCGTCCGTAGCGAGTCGCGGCTTCAAGACTGCTGTGATATAAACGCACTCCGTTCACCTTCATACAGAGAAGTCTCGCCGACTTCAGACAGGACGCCGGCATGACCATGAAACGACGGGAATTCCTGACCACGGGTATCGCTCTCGGCCTCAGCTCGTCGGCCGTTATGTTGGCAGCTCAGGAGGGTGCGGCTCCTCCGCGTGGCGCCGCTGGTTCCCGCCCTGCGAGTGGGGGACGGGGTACGCCCGTTCCGAAGAAGGTGGCGAAAACGAAGTCCCTCTTCAAGTCGCCTGGCATGTATCCCAACGCGCTCGCGGTGATGACCGATGCGCCAGGAGGACTGTGGATCGGCCAGCAGAAGGCCAATCCTTCGAATGCGAAGCAGTACAGTGTGCCGCTCGATGACACCGGCCTCGACGAAGCGGCCTGGTTGGTGGATTGGAGCGGGAAGCTGCTCAAGACCATCACGACGCATGCGCGCAATACGTCGGGTCTCGCCTACGGCAATGGGTGCATTTGGGTTGGCGCAAATCAGGATCCCTACGGCATTTTCCAAGTGGACATGAACTCCAACCAGGTTTCGCACCAGCAGATCCCGCTGGCATTGGGAGCGAACGGCGGCGGATGCCACGGGGTGAAGTGGCACCAGGGAAAACTCTGGATCGCCGCGCTGCGTCTCGGCGGCATCTTGCGCGTCGACCCGGTCACGTGGGTACCGGAAGTGCTCATCCGGGTCGCGTCGGAGGAGAAACCGCGGCTGCATGACGTGGCGTTCGATGATGGGGGGAATATCTGGGTCGTCACTGGCACGAACAGCACCAGCTACAAGGACGCGCAGCCCGGTTTGAGCAAATACGACGGCAAGACCGGCCAGTTGCTGTTGACGGCGGATTTCGCACCAGGATCATCCGATCCTCACGGCCTCGTGTGGCACGACGGACGCCTTGTAAGCTGCGATGCGGGACTGCACCCGGGATGGACGGGAACGGAGAGTCCGACGGCGGGCGACATCTTCAGTATCGAGATCGTGTAGCGGCGCCATCTATTTGCCCCCCTTCAAAGTCAATCCGGCATGACTGCCTAACATGCGTTTGCAGCCGTCGGCGGCCGGTGCGATGATGAGCCGCCGCCGCGGCTGAAACGCGGACGTCCCAAGCAGTCTGGAGGGTTAGGCGGAATCATGAGGCAGCGTCTGATTGCGTCGGTGATGAGTGCCCTTGCTGTTGCGATGGTCGCGGCATCATTAGCGGGGTTTCAGGGCGGTGCCGCGTTGCAACCCACGTCAGCCGTGACGATTCGCGCTGAGACACTCCTTGACGGTCGAGGCGGCGTGGCGAAGGACGTCGTCATTCGAATCGAAAACGGTCGCATTGCTTCGGTGAGCCGCTCTGCTGAGCGGGCGCGCTACAACCTTCCCGGCGCCACCGTGATGCCTGGCTGGATCGACACACACGTTCATCCCGATTCGCATTTCAACAAGGACGGACGCGCTGACAATCGGGGCGAGACTCCGGTCCAGGAAGCGTTGTACTGGACGGAGAACGCATGGCTGATGCTGCAGGGTGGATTCACGACAGTGCAAAGCCTTGGCGCCCTCACCGACGTCGACGTGCGGACCGCGATCGAGCGCGGCCTCCTGCCAGGGCCCCGAGTGCTCACCTCCGTCCGGCAAATTGGGCACAGTGGGACGATCGGCGAGGCTATTGATGGCATTGCGACCGGCGAGCAATTGCGCGAAGCCGTGCGCCGGGCTAAGGCCGATGGGGCCGACGTCATCAAACTGTTTGCTTCACGGAGCATTCGAGACGGCGGCCAGCAGACCATGACCGATGAGCAGCTTCAGGCTGCTTGCGGTGAAGCGACGGCGCTGGGGCTCAGGTCGGCTGTGCATGTATACACGGCCCCGGCGATGAAAGACGCCACGCTCGCCGGTTGTACCTCGGTTGAACATGGTGCGTTCGGTACCGACGAAGTGTTTCGGCTCATGGCCGAGCGTGGTACGTTCTACGACCCGCACATTGGTCTTCTGTTGCAGAACTACATCGAGAACAAGCCGCGGTTTTTCGGTGTCGGTAACTTCACCGAGGAAGGCTTCTCGATGATGGAGAAAACAATTCCGGTTTTCCTGGAGACGTTCAAGCGCGCGCTGAGGATCCAGGGGCTAAAGATTGTTTTTGGCACCGACGCCAATGCCGGCGCCCATGGTCGCAACGTCGAGGAGGCTATTGTCCGTGTTCGTGACGGTGGACAGCCGGCGATGGCGGCCATCGTGAGCATGACATCGCTGGCTGCCGAGTCACTGCGTATGCAGAATCGGGTTGGAATCGTTGCGCCGGGGATGGAGGCAGACCTTGTCGCGATTGCTGGCGATCCGTTGGTCGACATCACTTCACTCAGACGCGTCGTGTTTGTCATGAGAGGCGGTAAGGTTTATAGGAATGAACGCTGAACGCGGCCCACTCGTTGCCTTCACGGTGGCGCTTGCACTGGTGGTAACCCTCGTTTTGCTGCGGGCGCAGGTTGCGCCTTACGACCTCGTCATCAGAAATGCCCGGGTTGTCGACGGCACGGGCAGTCCCTGGTTCCGAGCCGACATTGGCATTCGTGGTGATGAAATCGCCACCATTGCGCGACGAATAGACGCACCCTCGACTCGAACGCTCGATGCGACCGGCCAGGTGGTCGCCCCAGGATTCATCGACCTTCACGTGCATGCGTTTGGAGGCGCGGCGCAACCGTCTTCGCCCTTGCCAATCGTCGAGGTTCCAACCGCTGACAACTACGTGCGCCAGGGCGTGACGACGCTCATCACCGGGCCTGACGGCTTCTCGCCGGTGCCACTCAGACCTGCCCTCGAACTGACGGCGAAGACAGGAATCACGCCCAACCTCGGTACATTCATCGGGCATGGTTCTATTCGCGCCGCCGTGTTCGGCAGCGTCAATCGGGCGCCGACCGACAGCGAGCTGGAACGCATGCGCGCGCTGGCGCTCGAAGGCATGCGCGATGGCGCCTTTGGCTTGAGCACGGGACTCTTCTACGTGCCGGCCACCTTCAGCAAGACGGATGAGGTCGTTGAGCTCGCCAGGGTGGTAGGCGCGTCTGGTGGAATTCACATCTCCCACATGCGCGACGAGGAACTGGGAGTAGAGAATAGCGTCCGCGAGACCATCGCAATCGGGGAGCAGGGCGAGTTGCCGACGCAGGTCACTCATCACAAGACGATCGGGAAAGCCTCCTGGGGCAAGACCGTAGATACACTGCGGCAGATCGACGAGGCGCGGCAGCGCGGCGTGGACGTGACGCTCGATGTCTATCCTTACACGGCGTCATCAACCAGCATTTCGGCCGCGCTCATGCCAGTCTGGGCGCAGGAAGGCAGCCGCGATGACATTCTGAAACGCTTGCGCGATCCCGTGACGCGCCGCCGGATTCTGGTGGAAACGATCCGGATCCTCCTCGAAGGACGCGGTGGAGGTGATGCTCGCAACGTCATGGTCTCCCGGTGCGACTGGAGCCCGTCTCTTGCGGGCCAGCGACTTGATGATGTCGCCGCGGGGCGGGGCAAGTCCCGCTCGATCGAGGATGCGGCGGATACGGCACTGTGGCTGGTTGAGAGCGGCGATTGCGGCGGGATCTACTTTGCTATCGGCGAAGAAGACATACAGCGAATTCTGCGGCACCCGGCATCGATGATTGCGTCAGACGGTGGAGTGGTCGTGTTTGGGAGGGCAAGCCCGCATCCACGCAGTTACGGCACCTTCGTGCGCGTACTAGGTCGGTACGTGCGCGACCTTAAGGTGCTCACCCTCGAAGACGCGATTCGCAAAATGTCGTCGTTTCCAGCTCGGCGCATCGGGTTGACCGACCGCGGTGTTCTTCGGGAACGGATGAAGGCCGACGTTGTCATTTTCGATCCTGCCACGGTTCGCGATATCGCGACGTTCGAGCAACCCCACCAGTACGCTCAAGGGATCTCAGTGGTGGTCATCAACGGCCAGGTGGCATTCGAGAATGGCGCAGTGACGACGGCTCGGCCAGGACGGATTCTCTACGGGCCTGCGCGCACCCCATAGTGTCATAGCGATGGAACCAATCATCGACCATATCGAAATTACGGTCAGAGACATGACCGTGGCAGTGGGCTTCTACGACAAGCTGCTGCCTCTCCTGGGTTTTGATCTCGGCAATAGAAGCAGCGCGCGGATCGAACAACACGAGAAGCATGTCGTCTCGGTACGAGCATCCACGGCTTGGGTTCGCCATCACCTCGCCGAGACGGGCTTTCATGGGGGAGACGATCCATCGCAGAAGACCAGGGTCGCTCCATCATCTTGCGTTCAGAGCGGCATCTGCGGCCGAAGTCGATCGCTTGCATTCCGAAGTAAAAGAGATAGGCGCCACCATCGTGAGTGCACCGCGAGAGTATCCGGAATACACGCCGGCCGGTTATTACGCCTTCTTTTTCAAAGATCCCGAAGGAATAAAGTACGAGATCGTGTCGACTGGAGCTCCCTGATGACATGCGATAGCGCCACGACGCAGAGGCGCGACGCTTTGCATCGTGATCGGTGCCCGACAACCTGACCCGCAGATCTTGCCTCTTGAATCTGTCGTGAGGACGATGCCATCGTCGTCGTGTTCGCCATCGTGATGGCGGGACGCGAGCATCGGCTTCAGTCTGGAACGGCTGACGAAGGAGATCGGCCGGGTAGTACCGGCCTTAATTCACGTTGGAGGCCGCCTCGACCGCGATGAGTAGGTAACACGCGTTCAAGGCGACGATGGTAGGATTGTTGCTCCCAGCCTCAACATGGACGCTGATATCAAAAACGAATTTGCAGCCGTTCGCGCAGACGTTCGAAATGTCGACGACCGAGTGCGCGAGGTTGACGCTCAAGTGCGCGAAGTCGACACGCGCCTTGCTACGGAAATTCGCCGGGTGGAAGCCACGCTCCGCCAGGAGATTCGAGAAGAGGGTATCGCCACCCGGCAGCATTTCGACGTCGTCGCTGAGAGCGTGCGCGACGACATTCGCATCATCGCCGAAGGCGTCATCGCGGTCGACGCGAAAGTCGAGACGATCCGCAATTCCGAATGACCGTCGATGGAGAGGCCGCCACGACGCAAACGATTCCGACGGCGATAAGACGCTTTTTCCGGTTTCAGGGTAGGATGCTGGCTTCAAAAACGTATAGCCGCAGGAGGGAATGAATGCGGATGCATCGCTCGCCGGGCGTCGGTATTAGCCGCCGCGATTTTTCGCGCTTGCTTGCGTTGAGTGGTTCCGTCCTGCTGCCGCAGCAGCTCGAGGCCTGGCCGGCGCCGTTGGCACAAACGCCGGCGCAGCCGGATGAGCGCTTCTGGCTGTCGGTGCGCGAGCAGTTCCTCATGCCGTCGGACCTCGCGGTGATGAACGCCGCAAATCTCTGTCCGTCTCCTGCGCCTGTTCTGGAAGCGATGTATCGCAGCACGAAAGACATGGACGGCGATCCGTCCTTCGAGAACCGGGCGAAGATGACCACGGGAAAAGAGGACGCGCGGCGCGCGCTCGCGAGCTTCCTCCGGGTGACGCCGGAAGAAATCATTATCACCCGCAACACAAGCGAAGCCAATAACATCGTGTCGAGCGGGCTTGATCTGAAGGCCGGCGACGAAGTCGTGATCTTCGCCGACAACCATCCGAGCAACAGCGCGGCGTGGACCCAGAAAGCCAAGCGCTTCGGGTACACCGTGACGACGATTGCGCAGCCGAACCCCCATCCTGGTGCCGATTACTACGTGGAAGCGGCGACGAAAGCCCTCTCACCGCGGACGAGCCTGCTTGCCTTCACACATCAGACCAGCACAGTTGGAGATGTGCTGCCCGCGAAGGAATTGTGTCAGGTCGCGCGCGAACGTGGCGTCCTCACCTTGGTTGACGGCGCGTCAGCGATGGGCTTTCTCGATGTCGACCTCGGAGCGATGCAGCCCGACTTTTATACCGGAAGCTCACACAAGTGGCCGTGCGGGCCGAAAGAGGTCGGCGTTCTCTATGTGAACGCACGCGCGCACGAGAAGATTCATCCCAGCATCATCAGTGCATACGCCGGCACGATCGGCATCTCGCGTCGCATGGAAGCCATGGGGCAGCGGGATGAGCCGGCGATCATTGGTTTTGGTGAAGCAATCCGTTTCGAAACCAAAATTGGCCTTCGAGCGATAGAGCAACGATCGCGAGCGCTCGCGCAAGGCTTGATCGCCGGACTTCGCCGCATCGACGGCGTGCACATCTGGACGCATCCCGACCCGGCGCGATCGGGTGCGGTCGTCACGTTTCGGCCAGGAAACGTCGACATCCCGAAGCTCGCCGCCGCGCTCTACCGGAACGATCGCATCGGTTGCGCCACTCGAACAGGAAGCGATCGGCCTGGTATCCGCTTCTCGCCGCACATCTACAACACGATGGCCGAGGTCGACCGCGCGGTCGCGGCCGTCGCGAAGTACATGCGCCACGGCGTGTAAATGCGTGTCCTTCGTGCGGCTGCCGCCGCCGCCGCATCCGTCGTAGCTGCCGTGTCTTTGGTGATCGGTCAAGAAGGCCGCACGTACCCAAGCGCCAGGACCGGTGCCACGTACATGCACAACTACTATTTCCCCCCGGCGCCGAGCTCTACGCCGTGGGCGCCCGCATGGTCCCCCGATGGCAAATGGATAGCCGTCGCGATGAGCGGCTCGATCTGGAAAGTCGATCCCGCGAGCGGCGTTGCGCATGAGATCACCTATGACGCGAAATATCACTCGATGCCCGACTGGTCGCCGGACGGCAACTGGATCGTCTACACGGCTGACAATGGCGGGTCCACGATTCAGCTTGCCAGCGTCAATGTTGCGACCGGTGAAACGAACGCGTTGACCAACGACGAATTCATCTACACCGATCCGGTGTTTTCGCCAGACGGCACTCGGGTCGCGTACGTCTCGACGAAACCGAACGGGTTCTTCAACGTCTACATCCGCCCGATCCAAAACGGCCAATGGGCCGGGCCCGAGATCGCGGTGTCGCAGGACAACAAGTACCGCAATTCGCGGCTGTATTTCGGTGCGGAGGATCTGCACATTACGCCGGCCTGGACGCGTGACGGCAAGCAGCTGTTGCTCGTCTCGAATCGCGGTGTGCCGCTCGGGTCAGGCAACATCTGGCTCGCGCCAGCGGTCGCCGGCGGAATAGACGAAGCACGAGCGGTGGTCGTCGAGCAGACCCTGTATCGTGCACGGCCGCACGTGTCGATTGATGGAAAACGATTCGTCTATTCATCCACTCGAGGGGCGGCGGATCAGTTCACGAATCTCTACGTGCAGCCCGTCGCCGGAGGGGAGCCGTACAAGCTGACGTTCTTTCAGCACGATGCGTTCCATCCGCGCTGGTCACCTGACGGCGAGTGGATTGCGTATATCGACAACCGCGAGGGCCTGCCTCAGCTGGCGCTGCTTGAAGTCTACGGCGGTGAAAATCGAATCGTTCGCATCGTCGATCGCCGATGGAAGCGGCCGATGGGAATGCTTTCGGTCCGGACCGTCGATGACGGCGGGCAGGTGACCGGCGCACGAATCCATCTCACAGCGGCCGATGGCAAGTTCTACGCGCCTGCAGACGCGTACGCGCGCGTCAGCGCCGCAGGTGACAGAATGTTTCATTCGGCTGGCGAATTCCGTGTAGAGCTGCCGGTCGGGAAGACGAGGTTGACGGCCGTCAAAGGCTTCGAGGTATGGCCCCAGAGCGCCGACATCGATATCGTGGCCAACGACGTGACGACCGCGCAGATCAGCATGAAGCGGATGACCGACATGTCAGTGAAGGGCTGGCACAACGGCTCCACTCATGTCCACATGAACTATGGCGGCAATCTCCACAACACGCTGGAGAACCTGATGATGATGTCGGCTGCTGAAGATCAGGACATCGTCCTCGAACAGATCGCAAACAAGGACAACCGAATCCTCGATCATCAGTTTTTCGTTCCAGGCGGCGGACCCCATCCGCTGTCGCGCAAAGACATGCTTCTCGTTGTCGGTCAGGAATATCGGCCGCCACTCTGGGGACACGTGTTCCTCTTCGGCATGCGCGATCATCTCATGTCCCCCTTCACGACCGGGTACGAAGGGACCGCCATCGAAAGCCTGTACCCGAGCAATACCGATATCTTCCGCAAGGCCAGAGCGCAAGGCGCGTACGTCGGGTACGTGCATGCCTATGCCGGCGAGCATGATCCGCTCGACGTCGAGCTCGGCGGTGCGAAAGGGGGAATCGTCGATGCCGCCCTCGGAACGACTGACGCGATCGAGTGGTCTGCTGCCGGCCGGGCGGGCTTCTTTCCGCTGTACTCGCTGTGGAACAACGGTATCAAGGTCACGGCCGTTGGTGGTGAAGACTCGATCAGCAATCTCCACATGAGCAAGCTCGTCGGCTCGCATCGCACCTATGTCTTCACTGGCGGGCGCGGGTTGGACATGCACGCCTGGCTCGATGGCATGCGAGCCGGACGCGCGTTGGTCACAAACGGACCGCTTGTCGAGTTGTCGGTGAACGGTGCATTGCCCGGAGAGACCGTGACGGTGCAGGCAGGTGGTGGAGCTGTCGACGTGCACGCGCAGGTACGGTCGATTGTCCCGCTGCAGAAAGTCACGCTCTTCTTCAACGGTCAATCGGTGGAGGACATCCCGTTGAGTGTCGATCGCCGAACCGCCGATTTCCGCAAGACTCTGCAGGCCGGCAAAAGCGGGTGGTTTCACGTCCGTGCGGAAGGCGCACCTGAGGATCGGTTTCCACTGGATACGGGCTACCCGCAGGGATTCACAAATCCCATCTGGGTGATCGTCGGAAATCTTCCGGTCCGCAACCGCGTGTCCGCCGAGTACGCGCTACAGTGGATCGATAAACTCCAAAAGCTTGCCGACGCCTGGCCGGGATGGCGCTCGCCGAAGGAAAAGGATCACGTGTACGGGCAGTTCGACGAGGCGCGGAAGGTGTACCGGCGATTAGCCAGCGAGGCCGCTGAGGTGAGATGACATGCGCTTGAAGCTTGCTGCCGTTGCTGCGTTGCTGCTCGCCTTATCTGGCACTGCCTCCATGCAGAACCGAAAAACTCTGGACATCTATTCAATCGACGTGGAAGGCGGCCAGTCCACGCTGTTTGTCTCGCCGTCCGGCGAATCGCTGCTGATTGACGCCGGCAGCGCCGGAGAACGCGACGCCGGCCGCATCGTCGAGACGGCGAAGCAGGCCGGCCTCGCTCAGATCGATTACGTGCTCGTCACTCACTACGACGGAGATCATGTGGGTGGCGTGAAGGACGTGAGCGACCGGATACCGATCAAGAACTTCGTGGATTACGGTCCGAGAGTCCAGGTGCCGACGGTGCCCGAACCAACAGAGCAGCAGACGGCCAATATCGCGCGCTTCAACGAGACCTATGCCGCGACGATTGCCGCCGGGCGCCACATTGTCGTCAAAGCCGGCGACGCTCTCCCGATCGAGGGCATCGATGTCCAGATTGTGGCGGCAAAGGGCGGCGCCATTACGAAGCCGCTCGCCAACGGCGGCGCCAGGAATCCGATGTGCGTGGACTACGTCGCGCACCCGCCCGACACGACCGAGAACTACCACTCGCTGGGAGCCGTCATCAGCGCCTTCGGTCGATTTCGTATGCTGGATCTCGGCGATCTCACGTGGAATCTCGAACACCCGCTGGTCTGCCCGATCAACCTGCTCGGCACGGTTGACGTCTACCTGACGACGCATCATGGTCTGGCGCGGTCTGGTCTTCCGGCGCTGGTGGGAGCGGTTGCCCCGCGCGTGGCGCTGATGAACAACGGCGCGCGCAAGGGCGGCTCGGTCGAAACATGGGACACGCTGAGAAAGACGAAGAGCATCCAGGATGTCTGGCAGCTCCATTACTCGGAGCAGCGTCCGATCTCTGTCAATTTCGAAGAGAAGCTGGAACCGGGAGGACCGGATTTCAACGCGCCCGAGCAATTCATCGCGAATCTCGATCGGACGCCGGCGCCGCCAGCCGGGCAAGCGCCATCACAACCGGCGCAACGGGGTGGAGTCGGAGGCAGGGGAGGACGGGGCCCGCAGCTGCCGCCACATTCGCCGGCGTATTTCCTCAAAGTGTCGGTGCGGCCGGACGGCAGCTTCACGGTCGCCAATTCGCGCAACGGATTCAGCAAGGAGTACGCGGCCGGACCGAAGCTCGGCGCGAGGCCAAATTGAGGACGCAACACTCACCAGTATTTCTGGCGTTCGCGTTTGCGTCCCTTGCATATGCGGGAGCGGCACAAGCCCCGGCGTCCGCTCTCAACTGGTATCGAGGCAATCTTCACACACACACGATTAATTCCGATGGCGACTCTTCACCATGGGATCTGGTGGCTTGGTACAAGCTGAACGGCTACCAGTTTCTCGCCATCACGGATCACAACACGTTCACGGATCCCGCGCACTTCGATTCGAACCCGAATGACAACTTTCTGCTCCTGGGCGCCGAGGAAGTCACGAATGAGAAGACCGTCCATGTGAACGCAATCGGGATCAGCAGAGTTATCCCGGCTCAACGCGGATCGACGGTGACCGACATCCTGCAGGCGAGCATCGACGCCATCCGTGAGCAAGGCGCTGTGGCTCTCATCAACCATCCTAATTTTCGGTGGGCATTCACGGCGAGCGAAATGCTCCCCCTGAAAGGACCCGTGTTGCTGGAGATCGCCAGCGGGCACCCCGCTGTCAATCATAGTGGCGACGGACTCGTTCCAGCGACTGAGCAGATGTGGGATCAGCTCTTGTCTGCGGGCATGCGCGTCTTCGGAGTAGCGGTCGACGATGCGCACAACTTCCGCCAGGATTTCACCCTGGACCGGGCGAATCCAGGACGCGGTTGGGTAGTTGTCCGGGCGCCTTCGCTCACCAGGGAACACATCGTCGCTGCCTTGAACGCGGGAGAGTTTTATGCTTCCTCCGGCGTTGAATTGAAGCAGATTGTGTCTACATCGGACGCGTTGAGCGTGGAGATCCAGACCGCCTCACCAATACAAAGTGCGAAACGCTATCGTGTCGTGTTTATCGGCAAGAATGGTCGTGAGCTGGCGACGTCGCAGCAAAATCCTGCTCGGTACACCTTCAATGGCGGTGAGGGCTACGTGCGCGCCAGAATCGAAGATAGTGGAGGTCTGCGAGCCTGGACGCAGCCGGTCTTCGTGGGACAACGGAAATGACACGCGAGAGAGCCCACCGGAGCCTTTTCTGGCGGCGGACGCTGATTCACCTTGTGATCTCTTTGGGGATCCTTGGGGTTTCGCTGCAGGTGGGCATCTGGGGCTACGAACATTACGAGCATCTGCCGTGGCGAGATGCGTTCTTGAACGCGGCGATGCTCCTCGGCGGCATGGGCCCGGTGAAGACAGATCTATCTGAGTCCGGAAAAATCTTTGCGGGCCTCTACGCGTTGTTTGCAGGATTAGTGGTGATTGCCGTCGCAGGCCTGCTCTTAGGTCCCGGCATACACCACCTCATGCACCATGTGCATTGGGATGACACGCCAGAAGGCAAGTGAGTCCCTTGACGCCCCCCTCCGAGGGGAGTAGCGTTGTTCCCACCTTTTGAAAGGAGCCGCCGCTATGAAGTTTCTTTCCGTGAAACTCGGGCTTGTGATGACCTTGGTCGTCCTCGCCTCGCTGTCGCCGTCCTCGGCCGTGCAAATCACACGCGCGGGCGAAGGCCCCACGTTCGGCTCAATCGGCCCGCTCGCTTTTGCTCCCGACGGGACTCTGTTCGCGGCGGATACGCAGGGCGCGGCCATCGTGGCGCTCGACCTCGGCGCGCAGGCCAATGGCGGCGCGGCCGGCGCGAAGGGCCTCGATGCCATCGATGAAAAGCTCGCGGCGCTGCTCGGCACGGGTGCGAGCGAAGTCGTCATTACCGATCTCGCCGTGCATCCGAAGACGCGCAATGCCTACGTGTCGGTGATGCGCGGCCAGGGCGCCACAGCAGCCGCGGCGCTGTTCCGCGTCGATGGCGCGGGCGCGATCGCCAACGTGCCGCTGCAGGCGCTGAAATTCCAGCGCGTCGAGATTCAGAACGCGCCCGCGGCGAATCCCACGGCGCGCGGCAATCCCCGCACGCAGGTCGTCACCGACATGGCGTTTGCGGATGGCCGCCTCTGGGTGGCCGGCCTCTCCAACGAAGAGTTCGCGTCGAAGCTGCGCGCGATCCCGTATCCGTTCGCCAGCATCGATGCCGGCACGAGCGTGGAGATTTATCACGGCAACCATAAGGCTGTGGAGACGCGGTCGCCCGTCAACGCGTTCGTGCCGTACACACTCAACGGCGAGCAGTACTTGCTTGCAGGCTACACCTGCACGCCGCTCGTGAAGTTCCCGATCAGCAACCTGAAGCCCGGCCAGAAAGTGCGCGGCGTGACGATCGCCGAGTTCGGCGCCGGCAACCGCGTGCTCGACATGATTGTGTACCGCAAGGGCGGCCAGGAATTTCTGCTCACGACGAATAACAGCCGCGGTGTGATGAAGATTCCGACGAACACGTTTGCCTCGGCGGCGCCGATTATCGCGCCGGTCGAAACCGAGACGGGCGGCGTGCCGTTCGAGAAGGTCACGACCATGACCGGCATCCAGCAGCTCGACAAGCTCGACGACAGCAACTCGATTGTCGTCGCGCGCTCGGCCGCCGGCGGCATCAACCTGCAGGTCCTCGCGCTTCCGTAATGTCCGTCCGGGTGCTGCGTGCCGCGGCGATTAGTGCGCTGCTGATCGCCACGGCATGCAGCTCCGGCAATTTTTCTTCCACACCGGCAATCGCCCTTGGCCATCGGAGCAGCGGTGCTTATTACGTCAATGTGATCGGCCTGTCGGCTGCGCACCTGCGCGCCGTACGTGCCGCAGCACTTACTGACGAACAGTGGGCGCGGCTGTTTCGCGTGGCAGTCAGCGATACGGCGCCGGGGATGCTCGGCACATACAGCGTCACCGACAGCGAGCTGAGGTTCACGCCGCAGTTCGAGCTCGACGCAGGCCGCCCGTACATTGTCCGATTCGATCCGTCGCATCTGCCGGGAGCGGACGCAGGCACCGGGCCCGTCATCGTCGCCACTGTCACCGTGCCCGCGACCCACGTCGCGCCTTCAACGACCGTCGCGCGCGTCTATCCGTCTGGCGATGCCGTGCCCGAAAACCTGCTGCGGATATATGTCGAGTTCTCCGGGCCGATGGGACGCCCCAGCGGCATCCCGTACATGAAGTTGCTCGGCTCGGATGGCCGCGAGATCGAGGGGGCATTCCTGCCGCTCGACTACGAGTTCTGGGATCCCGCGCATACGCGCTTCACCGGGTTCCTCGATCCCGGACGGGTGAAATCCGGCATCCTGCCGAACAAGCAGATGGGGCGCGCGCTCGATGCCGGGCGCACGGTCACGCTCGTCATCAGCCGGGAGTGGCGCGACCAGCACGGCCTGCCTCTGAAGGATGAGTACCGGCGGGTGCTGCAGGTCGGGCCGCCCGTTGCGAAGCCGCTCGATCCGCGTTCATGGCGCATCGAGCCGCCTCCGGCCGCGGGCAATCGCAATGCTCTCGCCGTGACTTTTCCCAGACCCCTCGATCATGGTTTATTGATGCGCACGCTCGGTGTAGTGCGCGGTGACGTCGCAATCGCAGGCGACGTGACCGTCGAAGATGCTGAAACACGATGGGTGTTCACGCCGCGTGAGCCGTGGCGGGCGGGCCATTACGATCTGCTGGCGCTCGACACCCTCGAGGACGTCGCCGGCAATCAGATCGGCAAGGCTTTCGAGGTCGACAATTTCGACACAGTTGACAAGAGCCCCAATCCTCAGCGCATCACGATTCCGTTCACGGTGCGCTAAAACTTATGGCGAAGGTCGACGAACTCCAGTATTCGGTGACGCACGATCTTCGCAGGGTCATCGGCTTCTCCAGCGGAACAGCGCTCATCGTCGGCATCACCATCGGCAGTGGCATCTTCCGGACGCCGCCCACGGTTGCGGGCTTCGTGCCGAGCCCACTCATCATCATGGCGCTCTGGGTGGCGTTCGGTCTCATCAGCATCTGCGGCGCCCTCACCGTCGCCGAGCTCAGCTCGATGCTGCCGCGCACGGGCGGGGTGTACGTCTTTCTGCGCGAGGCGTACGGCGACGCCTCGGCCTTTGTGTTCGGCTGGATCTATGTGCTCGTCACGACACCGGCGACCATGGCTGCGCTGGCCACCGTGTTCGCGGAATTCCTGCTCAACCTGCTTCGCGTGCCCTCGGACTTATTCACCGTGCAGGCGATCGGAATCGCCGCTCTCGTCACGCTCACCTTTGCCAATGTGCTCGGCGCTCGGGTTGGAGCGGCAGTGAGTGAGGTGACCACTGTCGTCAAAGTCGCGGCCTTAGCCGCGATTATTCTCGGAGCGTTCCTGCTGGGGCAGGGCAGCGCAGCGAATCTGGCAGGGGGCGGACCGGTGAAAGTGAGCGGCCTGGCGCGCGCCGTGGCGTCGGTCATCTTCACCTACGACGGGTGGATTGCGGTCAGCATGATCGCTGGCGAGGTCATCGCGCCAGAGCGCTTGATGAAGCGCATCATCATCGCCGGCATGCTGACGATCGTGATCCTCTATGTCGGGGCCAATCTTGCCTATTTGTACATGATGCCGATCGGCATTCTGTCGCAGCAGAAGGAAGCCGTCGCGCGGACGGTGATGGAGTCGATCGCCGGCCCGGTCGGTGGCACCGCGATCATTCTGGCGGTGATGGTGAGCGTGTTCGGCGCGCTCAACGGTAACTGCCTCGCCAGGCCGCGTGTGGCCTTTGCGATGGCGCGCGACGGCCTCACGTTCTCATTTCTCGGAAATGTGCACCCACGCTTTGCCACGCCCTGGCTCGCCATGCTCATACAGAGCGCCGCCGCAATCGGTATGGTGCTCGTGCTCCGAGACTACGACACGCTCATCACCTACTTCGTCGTCGTCGAGTGGGCCGCGCTCATCTTCGCTGTCGCGGCGGTGTTCGTGTTGCGGCGGAAAATGGCCGATGCGCCACGTCCATTTCGCACGCCGGGATATCCATGGGTGCCACTCTGCTTCGTGCTGGGGACGGTGATCGGCGTGACGGCAATCGTTTGGGGGGAAATCCAGGCGGGCAATTATTCACCGATCTACGGATTGTGCATTGCGGCAGCAGGTTTTCCTGTCCATCATGTGTGGAAACATTGGCGAAGTGCCTCCACGGCGAATAACGAAAAACGAAGAACGAAAAGCGAATAGAGCTGGAGTGAATCGTGCCAAGGGGAAACCAGACGTCCACCTTCGCCGTACTGGAGGCGTACCTCAAGGCGAGAGCGGCGTTCACCAACGACGAGCTCCAATTCATCGAGACGATGTTCGTCCCCGCGAGCCTGGGCGCGAACGAGTTTCTGCAACGCGCCGGCGTTGTGGCGAAGCACTCCGCGTTTGTCGTCAGGGGCTGCCTGCGGAAGTACGTCATCGATGCGCACGGGAAGGAGCACATCGTCCAGTTCGCTCCGGAGACCTGGTGGTTGGCCGACGCGTCCAGCCTCGCGAACGGTACGCCATCTCAATACTTCATCGATGCCGTAGAAGATTCCGAGCTGTTGTTGCTCGATCCGCCGTCGCACGAAACGCTGATTGAAAAAGTCCCTGGCTACGCGGATGCCTTTCGCAGGGGACTGCAACGGCATGCCGCGGCCAGGGATGAGCGAATCGTCAGTTCCTTGAGTGCGTCGGCGCAGGAGCGCTACATGGCGTTTCTGCAGACGTACCCGTCAATCGCTACCAGGGTCCCGCAACGGATGCTGGCGTCGTACCTGGGCGTATCGCCCGAGACCATCAGTCGAATCCGCAGGAAGCTCGCGAGCAAATAGGGGCCTCCGTGGGCTGTTGCATCGGCAGCGCCAGCAGGATCGCCATCGTCGCCCAACTCGTACCGGCGGCCGAGATCCACTGGTGCATTCCGTGGGGGAATCCGCTGTCCTTCGGCATTTGCACCGGAAACGTACGAGTGCGGACGAGCCACGACCCGTCGGGAAACTGCGTTCGCAGAAGGAACGCAACTCCCCGTTGATACTGCGAGCTCGAAACGGCGTAACCGGAAGTCTGCAGCGCGACAAGTGCCTGTCCCGTCGCGTATGCGTCTGTCTCGAGCGTCGGCAGCTGTGCCCAGCCTCCGTCCTGTCGCTGAAGCGCCAGCAGCGGCGCCGTGGATTTGCGGATGTCGTGCGGACGCGCCTGCCCCCAGGCAAGCCCCAGCAGCTGCATCGCATGGTCCTCGGTCGTGCGCGGCTTTGCCGCGCGCAGCCAGTCGACTGCTCGCGTCACTCGCTCTCGCTGCTGTGAGCCGTACCGCTGAATGGCTCGCAGACTCAGGGCTGTGGCGGTTACGTCGCTGGATTCGAGCGGCGGCCTGATCGGTGGTAGCGAGTGGAAGCGGCCGCTATCGTCCTGCCAGGCGGAGACCACTTCCGCCATTGCCGCGGTGACCTCGTCGGGCGGGTGACCGCTGGCGTCAAATCCAAGGAGTGCGTAGCTGATGGCGATGGGCGGATCGGGAATCCGGTCGCGATTCTGCAGCGCTTCCGCGGCGGCAGATTTCAGCTGCGAGATAGCCCCGTCGACCTGTTTCTCGACGAGCGGTTCGTCGATCTCGAGACCACGCGTGCGGGCGATCCCGAACGCCATCTGCGGCAGGGATTGGTGATGGCACGAGCTGCACCTCGACGTATTGCTGAATTGCGCTCCGCTTTGTTGAAGCAGGGCAAGGGCCTTCTGTGCTGACGAACGCATTTTTCCACTGTCCGAAGCACCTGCCTTTCGCAACGTCGCCACCGCCGCAGTCTCTCCTCGCCGCAGCGCCCAGTCCAGCGCCGTCTCTCCGGCTTTGTTCGAAGCAAGAGGATCGGCGCCAAGGACGATGAGCGCCTCCACCATGGCTGCATCGCCTGTGTCATTGAACGCCCCCCACATCAGTGCCGTGGAGCCCGAGCGGTCGCGCACGTTCGGATCGGCGCCCTTGGCCACCATCAGCCGCACCAGCTCTACGTCCTGACGTGCGGCTGCGAGAATCACCGGGGGGAGACCGCCGAACCGCCCTTCGTTCGGATCGACTCCCTCCCGCAGCAGCCGAATGGCTTCAGCTGCGTCGTTGTGCAGCAGCGCCCCGATGAGGGGCGTCTGTGGGGTGAAATCCGGAATCTGGGCCTGCAGGCCCACCATCAACATCAAAATGCCCGCCGTTGTTGCTATCACCTTCATTGCTTTCTCCAGTCGTTGTTTGAGATCGCCCGAATACGGGACCACGATAGCTCGGCGGTCGTGGATGTCTATTGATCTGGATCAAGAAATGGGCGGTAGCGCGGTCGCCGCCGGTTCGCGTGAGTCGCTGAGAATCGACGCGTGCTAGAATCCGCCGCCGGTTGGCCGCCACAGCGCTTGACCCGTCAGGAGATCACCGATGGCCGATACCACTCACTACGTAATCCGGGGCGGTCTCGAGGGACGCGAACGGCTACGCATCCTCGGGCGCGTCATGCGTCCGAGTTCTTTGTCGCTCTTCGAGCGCCTCGGCCTGACTGATGGACTCGTATGCCTCGATGTCGGCTGTGGCGGAGGAGACGCGACGCTGGAGTTGGCTCACAAGGTCGCTCCTCGCGGCTCGGTCGTCGGCGTCGACATCGACGAGACGAAATTGCAGATAGCCCGCGCGGAAGCAGCACAAGAGGGCGTGCGGAACGTAGAGTTCCAGCTGTCAGACATCCGCGAAGCGAACGTGCCAGCTTCGTTCGACGTCGTGTATGCGAGGTTCCTCCTCACACATTTGAGCGATCCCGCAGGCGCGGTCAGGGTGCTCTACAGACACCTGCGTCCGGGTGGGCGTATCGGAGTCGAGGACATCGATTTTAGTGGGTATTTTGCTTACCCTGAGTCGAAGGCATTTCGGCGCTATTGCGAACTGTATTGTGCCACCGTCGTACGGAGAGGCGGCGATCCGAACATCGGACCCCGGCTGCCGGAGCTGTTGAAACTGGGTGGGTTTGACGCTGTCGGCATCAGCGTCGTCCAACCCATCGCAATGGAAGGGGAAGTCAAACTGCTCACCCCTCTCACCATGGAGAATATTGCCGGGGCTGTTCTCGCAGATGGCCTGGCTTCGCAAACAGAGATCGACGACCTGGTCCGGGAGCTCTATGAGTTCGCCGCCAATCCCGACACGGTGGTTGGCACGCCGCGAGTGGTACAGGTGTGGGCCCGACGCCCAAGTTCGTGACATCAAGGAACAGACATAATGCATCGCACTCTGCCGGTACTCGGCGCGCTCGTTCTTATCCTGGCGGCATCATCCGGGTTTGGTCAGGACGGCGTGCATCTTCTTTCCCTTGATCACTACGTGCGCGTGAAGTCGACGGCGCCGGACATTGCCGGTCAAACCGCGCAGATCTACGTCCGCGAAGTCGTGCTTCCAGGTACCGCGCTGCGCGGTCGTCCGGCCTCAGGCAGCGTCGTGCTGTTCGTGCATGGCGCGGGCACGCCTGCGGAGGTCTCGTTCGACGTGCCGTACAAGGACTACAGCTGGATGGGATATCTGGCGAAGGCCGGATTCGACGTGTTCTCGATGGACATGACGGGCTACGGACGGTCCACGCGTCCGCCGGCGATGAACGATCCCTGCAACCTGTCGAAGGAGCAGCAGGCGCGGTTCGTGCCGCAGCTGATTGCCGCGCCGTGTGCGCCGTCACGACCCACTGCCATCACGACGATGGGTTCTGATTGGAACGACATCGGAGCAGTGGTCGATCACCTGCGCGGGTTACGCGGTGTGGAAAAGGTGTCGCTCGTCGCCTGGTCGCAAGGTGGGCCACGCGCGGGCGGATATGCAGCGCGTAACCCCGACAAGATCACGCGCCTCGTCGTGCTGGCGCCTGCCTACAACCGTGCGGGTCCACTCGACGCGCCCAACCCGTTGCCTTCAGTCAACGCTTCTATGAACGTTCAGTCTCAGTCGGACTTCACCGCCAACTGGGATCGGCAAGTCGGCTGTCCAGATCAATATGAGCCTGCTGCGAGCGCCGCCGTGTGGAGCGAGATGCTTGCGTCGGATCCGGTCGGCTCGACATCGGGTACGGGAGTCCGCCGCGCGCCGCAGGTGCCGACGTGGGGTTTCAATCAGACGATTGTTGCCAAGATGCAGACGCCCTTCCTGATGGTGGCGGGCGTCCATGACAAACAGGTCCTGCCCGAGCGCGTGCGGGAACTCTTTGCAGATCTGGGCGCGAAGCAGAAGGTGTTGGTCGATCTTGCCTGCTCCTCGCACAACGCTATGTGGGAAAGGAACCATCTGTTGCTTTTCAACGCTTCGCTCGAGTGGCTGAGAGATGGCAAGGTGAATGGAATGTCCGAAGGTGAAGTGAAGCTTGGCTACTGAACTGATCAGCCAGTGAAGTAACGAAAAACGAAGAGCGAAAAACGAATAGAGCACCTGACGCGTGAGTCTGTCGCCCTGGACAGGAAGCTTGGTGATCCAAGGCACGCGGCCAGCCCTGCCGTGTCCTCAGCGCGACAGCTCGAAGGGATGGTCCGTGGCAACGCACGTGCGGTCCCGCGTATCGGGATACATCAGGAAAGCGCCCGCGAAGCTCCCAGAAAGCCCGTTCCGGGTAACAGTCAAACTTGCCTCATCCACCAGGATCGTCAGCAAGTGCGATTGAGACGCCTGGTCGGCTACGAATATCCACTGGTCATTACCCAGGAAGTTCGTGAGCGTCACCTGCCCCGTGGGCATGATCTCACCCCATAAGGACTGAACGTACGGCTCTTTGTGTCCAGCCCTCGTCGCTCCGGGGCCAAGGCTGGGTCCACTCAAGATGACTGTGACCTTGTTGTTGTCCTCCTCGAGCCTGGCTGTGTAGGTGCGCCTCCGAAACTCAGATGGAAAGCCCGCTGAGCAACCATTGGCCGTTGCCGTAAGCGTGTAGTCACCCGCAAGAGAGGGCAGCGGAGAAGGTGCCGGTGGCGGCGGAGATGCGGGATGAGTGGGTGTCGGCGCTGACGGAGAGGCTGCAGGTGACGCTGGAGAAGGTGCCGTTGGAAGCCGTGTGAATCGGTCTGTGTCGCTGCAGGCAGTCAGCAGGCTGACGAGGACCAGTGGAACGAAAGCAGTCCAGAGCCTGAAAGGTGTTGTGCGGGCCGGCGCGCTCGTTCGACGCATCTGCTCTCCTCATTCCGCTTCGCGTTCGACGGATTGCCGCCGCCTCGTCTATTACATAACGCCAAGAACGGCCCGGCCGCACAACGGACGAGGATCGAATGCCCCAGGGCAGGTTGAAAGCCTTGCGAAACCCCGGACTGTTCACTCCGTGAGCATCGCGGGGTACGAGATGGGGCTCGATGGCTCGTGATCTCATTTCGAAACTCCGACGCCCTTCATCGCCTCGAGTTTCTGCAGATCGAGATCCGACACGGCGCTCCGCAGCGCGTCGAACTCCATGCCGCGGCCCTTGGCTGTCACGATGAAGCGGTCGCCGATGACAACGTTGTATTCGTGGGTGCCGCCGGTTTTGGACATCCGGTGATGGACGATGCGGTTGCCGACGCGCTCGGTCCGCTCCGAAACCTGATCGTTCTCTCGTTCGCCCTGGAGAGCGGCCCATGACGCCATGCCCAGCAGGCCCGTCGCGCCGCCCGAGTCGATAATCTCGAGTGTCGCAGAATGGCCCGCATCGTCGCCGTACGAGGCCTCCGCTTTGGCGACCATGATGCCTGCGATGCCGTTGCGCTCCGCGTTGCTGCTCTTCCGGGCCAACCCGGCGAATTGCTCCGGCACCAGCGGCTTCAACTGATCGATGCTCACCGGGTCTACGCGCCTGCCGCCGCCGAGAATGGCTCCCAGCCCCTCGAATGCGGCTGCCGTCCCCGCCGCGGTGTCGCCGCTTTTTTTCGCCTGCTCCATTTTGGCGCCGCTCTCTTCCAGCTTGCGGCCGATGGCCTCGAGCCGTCCCATTGGCGTGTCGGCGGCGAACTGCGGTTCGCTCGTAGAAGAAGAGGATGCGGCGCCTATGGTGCCCAGCGCGGCCGGTGCGACGATGATAAGACTTCCGATGGTCGTAACAACGATCGACAGCACGATCGCGCAGACGACGACCACGGCGGTGTACCCGATGGCTTTATCTTGTGGAGCCTTCATCAGCGCCGGCAGCCCGAGGTACAGCAGGGTACAGGCCGTAAAGTGCCGCGAACACGCCAAGAATCGCCAGCGCGGGCAGAATCTGCAGCGCGCCGGCAATCCATGCTGGCGTGTACGAGTAGACGGCGACCTTGAACGCCTTGTTCGAGTCTTGCTGTGCACCGAAGGTCGGCGCCAGCGCGTTGATGATGAACGCGAGGATGAACACGCCGACGATCGCGAAGCAGAAGGTGAAGACCGCGCCTACGAGGCCGGTCATAATCGGTACGCGATATGTGCCGAGGAATGGGATTGTCGTACCGACCAGGGAACCTCCGATGAATCCGGCGACGGCTCCGATGGCGGCCAGTGGTATCACGTAGCTGCTGACGAGCGCTCCAGGCGGCGTGGGTTCCTCCGCGATGGCGGGCCATTCCGTATTGGGAGTCAGCAGAATGTTCCGAACGCGCGTCTTGATGTCCCCAGCGTCCACCTTTCATCTGAATTGCCAACTGTCGCGGGGATGTCTGTTTATACAGCATCGCGCCGTGGTCGCAACAGGAAGTTGCTCAGGGCCGAAGACTGCGAAGGATGCTGTCGGTCACCGCTGCTGCCAGCCGTTCGTAGCCTTCTGGCGTGTAATGCGTCCCATCGCCCCCGAGCAACTTTTCCTTGCCGCCGTTTACGACCAGCTTGTGCAGATCGTTGATGGGCACGCCAGCCTGTTTCATGACCGACACCGCCGCGATGTTGTACTTCTGTACGTCGGCCTCGAAGCGGTCGAAACCAGCCTTGCGCTGTGCGTGGAGATCGTCCAGGATCGGCGTGGTCGTCGCGAAGATCACCTTCGCCTTCGTTTCCTTCTGAATGCGCTCCAGGATCGTCTTCAGGTTTTTCTCGTAATCGACGAGCGGCACCTGGTAGCTCTTGTCCTTCAGCTTCAGGTCGTGTAAGCCGGCATTGATGTGAACGACGTCCGGCTTCTCCTTGATGACCCATTCGTCGAGGTTCCTGAGGACGTTGCCACTGTCCTCGCCGTTCGCCTGCGGACTGACGACGATCGCCTTGCCATCGAGTCGCTTCGCCACCAACGGTGCGTACCCAATGCGGATGGAATCGCCGACCAGGACGACTCTCGGTAGGGGCTTCTCCTGAGCAGCGGCGCTCGAAACCAGAATCGCCAATACGAGCACAGACCAGCAACGGGTCAACATGGTGTCTTCCCTCAACGTCCGGCTTGCGGCCAGGGCACGCCCTGGTCCTTCCGCGTCACCGGCTTCACCCCTTTGAACACGAACCGTTGCACGCGGGCGCCGGTGTAGGTTTCCGTTGTGTAGAGATTGCCCTTGGAGTCGGTCGCCAGATTATGGACGCCGAAGAACTGTCCGGGCTGCCGTCCGCCGTCGCCGAATGACGTCAGCACTTCGAGCGAAGTGCGAAGCAGCACGTTGATCTTCTCGTCGACGCCGTTCGCGGCGTAGATGTAGGTCTGCTGCGGATCGCGCGAGAAGGCCATGTCCCACACCGATCCTGACCGGTAGGTCTTCGGATCGATGAACGCTTCCTTGACGAACGTGCCGTCCTTCCGGAAAACCTGGATGCGGTCGTTGACACGGTCGCAGACATACACGAAGCCGTCGTTCGAGACGATGACGCAGTGCATCGTGCTGAATTGTTTCGATGGAGGGGCGGACGGGTTGTACGGCGGCATCTTCGCGTCGTCCGGCCTTTGACCGTAGGCGCCCCAGTGCCGCTTGTACGCGCCGCTGTCGGCGTCGAAGACGATGACGCGCCGGTTCCCGTAGCCGTCCGAGATATACACCTCGTTGGCCGACGGATCGGCGACGATCTTCGTCGGCTGCCAGAAGTTCTCCACGTCATTGCTGCCGTTATGTACGCCGTGCTTCCCTAACTGGAGGAGGAATCGTCCGTCGTTCGTGAACTTGAGAACCTGCGTGTCCTTTTGACCATTGCCGGCGAGCCAGACGTTCCCTTTGTGATCGACCGTGATGCCGTGGTTGCTGTCCGGCCAGTCGTACCCTTTGCCGGGGCCTCCCCACGATTTCACGAGCGTCCCTGCCTGGTCGTAGACGAGGACGGGCGGCGCAACCTTACAGCAGATCCCGATCGGATCCGTTGCGCTCACACGGGCTGGCTGGCCCGGCTGCACCTCGTCGTCCACTGCCTGATTCGCCTTCAGGTCGGCCGCCTTGAAGTTGGCCTCCACCGAATCCGGGCGGTGGATCGTCCAGACGTTGTCCTGCGCATCGACGGAGAGACCGATGGTCGAGCCGGTCACCCAGTGGTTTGGCAGCGGCTTCGGCCAGAAGGGATCCACTTCGAACATCGGTGCCTGCGCCGCCTGCGCGGCGACTGTGTTTGACGACCCGATCGGGGCGCGCGTCACCGAGAACGCGCCCGCCGACACGATCACGAGCAACGCATAGCGTGCGGATTTCATCGTTCCCTCCGCGAAAGATGGCTGGGCGAGTATGGAGCGGATTATGACCGAAGCTCCGTGCCCTGGTACCACAATTGCTCTCTGCAAGACGAGGTCTTTATGAAAATTGTCCTATTCACGCGCAGCCTCATGGCAACTGCACTGCTGGTATGCACTTTTGTCGTGACAGCGGGGGAGGCGGGGAGCGCCAGCCGTGCCGCAGACAAGGACGTCAAGTTGTCGGGGTGTCTCATTCGCGGCGAGGGTGACGGTTCTGGATACTTGCTGACGAACGCGCCAACTGAACCGTGGTTGAACTCAGCGGGTCAAAAGGTCACGCCGAGCGCCTTGGGAACGAGCGGCGACTACGCGACGATGTTCTATTGGCTCGACGGAGACGGCGACCTGAAACAACACATCGGCCACCGCGTCGAGGTAGAGGGCGACCTGAAAGGCGATGTGAAAGACGGCGAGATCACAACAGAACGGAAAGAGAACTGGACAGATGTGACGGTCAAGGCAGACGGTCGGACGATGAAAGCACACGTCCCCAACACGTCCATTTTCCCGGCCTCGAATCAAGACAAGGAGCGTAAGAGCGAAATCCTGGTTCGTAGAGTTGACGTCAAGCGCGTGCGCATGATCAGCGCGTCCTGCAACTAGGGCCACTAGCCCACTAGGGCGCTACCGCGATCCCGATGATGCCGCTCCGCTCGATGGTTGCGTGCAGGAATCCCGACGTCCGGGTGTCGTCGATGAACTGATTGACGGCTTTCAGGTTGTCCTGATCACCCTTCGGCACGATGATGGTCTGCTCCACGCCGTAAAGATCGTCCTTCAGCAGACGCAGCCCTGGCGCGTTTCGCAGGGCTTCGGTGAGGCGCTGACGGTTTGTGCCGAAGGCGTCCCACTGACCGCTCAGCACACCTTGGGTGCCCTCAGTTCCTTTGGGCTCAGCAATCTCGACGAGTTGAGCCTGCTTCAGCGTGCGACCCAGATAGAGGGCCATCGAATCCGCACGTCGTGCGCCAATCCTTTGATTCGGCCGGTCGATCTCCGTGACGGACTGAAGCGGCGAATCCTCGCGGACGACGAACGTCTGGAGCACCAACATGAACGGCCGAGAGAACAGGACAGGCCCTTCGCGCTCCGGGTTGTAGGCAACGAATCCGATGTCGGCGTCGCCGTTCCGGACGGCATCAATGACGTCTTGCGGTGTCTGGACGCCGATCAGGATGACTTCAACACCGCGCCGTTGAGCTAGTTCTCGGGCGAGGTCCACGGCCGGCCCGCCAACCGCGCCTGTGACGGGATCCTTCACCGTCATCGCGGGATTCGCCGCAAGAAACGCAGCGCGCAGGGCACGCGATTGACCGGGAGCGGTCTGCGCCCGGGCATCTGAGCTCGCGATGAGAAGCGCTGCCAGGGCACACAGCGAGAGGCCGCGCACGACACCTCCTGAGGAAGTGCCCACTATACCCGATTCAGATTGCCACTTGCCGTTACACGGGGCGATGTCCCATAGTGTGCGCATGCAGAAGCACCTTCTCGACCGTCGGGACTTTCTTCTCCAGATGACGGCCCTCGGCGCGGCCGTGCGAGGGTTTGGTTCCGCCGCCCCGGCGGATGCCGCAGCGCGAGCGATCGCCTACGATCCCGCAGCCAGATTAGAGATTACGGTGAGCGAGGTCGAGCTGCGCCGCAATCAGGCCGGACGGATGCTGATGGCCCGAATCTATCGACCAAACGGGGCCGGCCCGTTCCCGACCGTCCTCGATTTGCATGGTGGTGCCTGGAACGCCAAGGACCGCCACGCAGAAGAACCTATGGATCGATCACTGGCCGCGAGCGGCGTCCTCGTGGTGGCGATCGACATGACGCTGGCACCAGAGGCGCCCTATCCGGCGTGCGTTCAAGACGCCAATTACGCCGTGCGGTGGCTCAAATCGAAGGCGGCCTCCTGGAACGGCGACCCTTCGAAGATCGGCATCTACGGGAGCTCGAGCGGCGGCCATGTGGCCGAGCTCCTGGCCATGCGCCCTGGCGATGCGCGCTACAACGCGATTTCTCTGCCCGAGGCGCGGAACGTCGACGCCAGAGTGGCGTACGTCGCGATGCGTTCCCCGATCAGCGATCCGTTCGCGCGCTTCCAGAATGCAGAAAAACTGAAACGAGCCCCCATGATCGCCAATCACACCACGTTCTTCAAGCCGTGGGAGACCATCCACGAGAGCAATCCGCAGGAGATTCTCGAGCGCCACGAGGCAGTGACGCTAGTGCCGATGCTGATCATGCAGGGAGCGCTCGACGACAACGTGCTGCCGATCGTGCAGGAGAAATTCGCCTCGACCTACAAGGCCGCCGGCGGCAACTGCCAATTTGAGCTCTTCGAGGGCTGCGTGCACGAGTGGGTGGCTCAACCAGGGCCGCAGACAGACCGCGCTCGTGAGATGGTCAAGGCATTTATCGCGCGGCAAATGAAGACGTAGGCAGCATGCTTGACACCGCGGAGCGCTCCCACGATAGTGTGCGGGCGAGGTACACCATGAGTGGTCGATCCAGAATCGTCGGTGTCCTGTCTGTCTTGACTGTCTGCGGACTCACGCTCGGCGGCGGACCGACAGTGACCGCCCAACAACCGACAGGGCAATCACCAACGCCTGAAGGATATGTTCCGCGTGGGACGCGCCCGGGAAAGGGACTCGCTCCAGGATTAAAAGTGACGGACCTCGGGAAGAGCGCCAGAACCTACCGCGTCAACATGACCAAAGGCGACGAAATGCTCTCGGGCCTCACCGAGTTCGCTGAGAAGTACCACATCAGAAATGGCCATTTCACTGCGCTCGGCGCAATCAACAAGGGTCTCTTCGGTTGGACGGACGTTGAGCGCGGGATCGGCCAGAAGAAGATCGAGCTCAACGAGGAAGCGGAGATCGTGTCACTCATGGGCAGCATCTCTGTAAATGCTCAGGGGCAGTCCAACGTGCACGCGCATGGAACGGTCGCGCTCTCAGATGGCACTGTGAAGGGCGGCCATTGGTGGGAGGCGCGCGTCAGCATCATCGCGGAAGTGTTCGTGACGGAGGAAGAAGGCGCACCTGAACCGACGAAGTGACGTGGTAATTTGAGCACAGCCATGCGAACCCTGTTGCTCGCGCTCGCCGCGTCCGCCGTGCTCCTGTCCGCCACGGAATTTCCGGAGGCGGAGATTTCCAACGGCACGGTCACGGCCAGGCTCTATCTGCCCGATGCTCAGAGCGGCTACTACCGCGGGACCCGATTCGACTGGTCGGGGCAGATCGCCAGCCTGCGCGTGGGCGGTCGCGAATATTTCGGTCAGTGGTTCGACAAGTACGACCCGAAGATCCACGACGCCATCATGGGACCGGTCGAGGAGTTCCTGACAGGCGATACCAGCCTCGGGTATCAGGAGGCGCCGGTCGGCGGCACCTTCGTGCGGATCGGCGTCGGCATCCTCCGCAAGCCGGAGGATCGCGCGTATGAGCGTTTCCGGACGTACGACATCGTCGATCCCGGGCGCTGGACGGTCCGGCCTGCAAGGGATCGCATCGAGTTTGTCCACGAGCTGAAAAGCGATCTGGGGTATGCCTACAGGTACACGAAGACGATCCGGCTGGTCGGAGGGAAGCCGGAGATGCTCATCGAGCACGTCCTCAGGAACACCGGCAGGAAGGCGATCGCGACGCACCAGTACAATCACAACTTCTTCGTCATGGGCGAGCCGACCGGTCCAGACACGAGTGTGACGTTTCCGTTTGCGCTCAAGCCGAAGCCGCCGCTGAGCTCGAACTTCGCGGAAGTGCGCGACGGCAAGCTCGTCTACACTGCGGAGCTGCCGAAGGGACCCAGCGTGTTTTCCGAGTTCGAGGGTTTCGGGCCGACGGCTGCGGACTACGACTTCCGGGTCGAGAACCGGAAAGCCGGAGCGGGTGTCCGCATCCAGGGAGACAGGCCGATCCACAAGATGATTTTCTGGTCCATTCGACCCACGGTCTGCCCGGAGGCGTATATCAGCCTCGAGATTCCTCCGGGCAAGCAGGAGACGTGGACCTATCGCTATACCTTCTACGAAGTACCCCCAACGCCCTGATCGCGCTGCGGGGAGCGCTCTCGGGAACCTCGCACTAGGAGTGTCGATGCGGAACATGCTCGCCCTGGTTGTGGCTGGAATGGCGCTCGCCGGATCGTGGCGGATGCAGGCGCAGGGCGCGCCGAGTCTGGAAGAACGTTACCGCGCAATCCCAGATGCCGCCGCGATCGGCCGCTACATGGAGCGGCTCAGCGCGCGTCCCCATCACGTCGGTGCGCCTTACACGAAGGACAACGCCGAGTGGATGCTCGCCCGGTTCCGCGAATGGGGCTGGGAGGCGCGCATCGAGATCTACGACGTGCTCTTCCCGACGCCGAGAGAACGACTGCTCGAGATGACCGCGCCAACAAAGTTCAGGGCAAAACTCGAAGAACCGGCGATTGCCGTCGATCCGACCTCGCTCCAGAGGGACGAGCAGCTCCCGACCTACAACGCGTACTCCATCGATGGCGATGTCACGGCGCCGCTGGTCTATGTGAACTACGGCCGCCCCGAAGACTACGACGAGCTTGATGCGCTCGGCATCTCGGTCCGAGGCGCCATCGTCATCGCGCGGTACGGCGGGTCTTTCCGCGGGACGAAGCCGAAGATCGCCGCAGAGCACGGCGCCATCGGCTGCCTGATCTTCTCCGATCCGAGAGATGACGGGTATTACGCGGACGCGGTGTTTCCCGACGGCCCCATGCGCAACAAGGATGGCGTCCAGCGCGGAAGCGTCATCGATCTGCCGACCTACGCGGGCGATCCGCTCACTCCAGGTGTCGCGGCTGTGCCTGGAGCGAAGCGACTCTCGATCAGCGAGGCGGTCACCATCACGAAGATACCAGTCCTGCCCATTTCCTACGGTGATGCGCAGCCACTACTCGCGGCGATGAGTGGGCCGATAGCACCCGCGGCCTGGCGGGGCGCTCTGCCGATCTCGTATCGCCTGGGTCCGGGCCCGGCGCAGGTGCATTTGAAAGTAACGTTCAACTGGGACACGAAACCGCTCTACAACGTCGTTGCGACGCTTACTGGCTCTACGTTTCCCGACGAGTGGATTGTGCGAGGCAACCATCACGACGCGTGGGTGAACGGCACGGCCGATCCGGTCAGCGGCATGGCCCCGGAACTCGAGGAGGCCAGGGCGCTCGGACAGCTCGTGAAGGAGGGATGGCGTCCGAAGCGGACGATTGTTTACACGGCCTGGGACGGTGAAGAGCCAGGGCTGATCGGATCGACCGAGTACGTCGAACAGCATCACGAAGAGCTGCGCCGCAAGGCGGTGGTCTACATCAACAGCGACGGCAACAGTCGTGGGTTTCTCCAGGCATCGGGATCGCACACGCTCGAGCAGTTCGTCAACGACGTGGCACGCAGCATCGAAGATCCGGAAACAAAAGGCACGGTCTGGGCGCGCTGGAAGGCACGCCGCATTGCCGACGGCCCGGCGGACCGTCGCGCCGAAAGCCGCTCGAGGGCCAATCTGCGGATTGGCGCGCTCGGATCCGGGTCCGACTACACGCCGTTTCTCCAGCATCACGGCGTCGCCTCGTTGAACCTGTCCTTCGATGGGTTTGACAACGACGGGATCTATCACTCCATCTACGACGACTTCTATCACTTTACGAAGTTCTCCGATCCCGGTTTCCTCTACGGCCGGGCGCTCGCGCAGTTTGTCGGCACGGCGACGCTGCGCCTTGCCGACGCCGACATCCTGCCCTACGAGTTCACCGGTCTTGCCGATACGGTGCAGACCTACGTGCGCGAAGTGCAGGCGCTCCTCAAGCAGCGGCAGGACGAGGTGCAGGAGCGGAATCGTCAGGTGACCGATGGCGTGTTTGCCGCCGTGCGCGACTCTAAGCGGCCGCGTCCGATTCCCTCTCTGGAAGAGGTGCCCCCGGCGCTCAACTTCGCGCCGCTCGAGAACGCCGCGTCGGCGCTCACGCGCGCGGCCGACCGGTATCACAAGGCCGTGGCTGCTGCCCGCCAGCAGGTTGTCACCGACACCGCGCAGCTTCAGGCGCTCAATGCCCGGCTGATCCAGAGCGAGCGGCAGTTCATCGACGAGCAGGGATTGCCGCGACGCAACTGGTACCGGCATCTTCTCTACGCGCCCGGCTACTACACCGGGTACGGCGTGAAGACGATGCCGGGTGTGCGGGAGGCCATTGAAGACAAGCGGTACGGGGAAGTGGAACGAGAAGTGTCGCGCGTGGCCGAGGCGCTGACGCGTGAAACCACATTGCTCGAGGGGATGGCCGCCGATCTGGAGCGGCTGATCCGGTGAACCCCCTGTATCATGCACGCGGAGGAGATCCCATGAAGCCGGTGACGATCACGCTGTTGACTGTGTGCGTGACTCTTTGGGTTTCGAGCGAGGCACCGGCTGCCGCAGGCTCGTGTGAGAGCCTGTCGGCGCTGAAGCTGCCCGACACCACAATCACGATGGCGCAGTCGGTCGCAGCAGGCGCATTCTCCCCGCCGACAGGCGGAGGCGGCGGACAGGCATACAGCACGCTCCCCGCCTTCTGCCGCGTGGCCGCAACGATCACGCCGACATCCGATTCCGACATCAAAGTCGAAGTGTGGCTCCCAGCGTCCGGGTGGAACGGCAAATACCAGGCGGTTGGAAACGGCGGGTGGGCCGGCTCGATCACGTACGGCGCGATGGCTCGAGCGCTCCGCGACGGATACGCAACCAGCTCCACGGACACGGGACACACGGGAGGGAACGCGAGCTTCGCCCTCGGCCATCCTGAGAAGCTCGTCGATTACGCCTATCGGGCAGTGCACGAGATGACCGTGAAGAGCAAGGCGATCGCCACCGCCTTCTATGGCACGGACGCGACGCGTTCGTATTTCAATGGATGCTCGACCGGCGGACGGCAAGCCCTGACTGCAGCACAACGCTTCCCCAACGACTTCGACGGCATCGTCGCCGGCGCCGCCGCCAATCCGAAGTCCGGCCTCGACGCCTGGCGCATCTGGATGACGCAGGCAATGCTGAAGGATAAGGCGAGCTTCATCCCTGAGGAGAAACATCGCGTCATCCATCAGGCCGTGCTCAATGCGTGTGACAAGCTCGACGGTGTCGAGGACGGTCTCATCGAGAATCCGACGCGCTGCCGCTTTGACCCGGCCGTCCTCGCGTGCCGTGGCGCCGACGGCCCGACTTGTCTGACCGCCGCGCAGCTGGAAACCGCGAAGGTTGTGATGAGCCCAGTGAAAAATCGTCAGACCGGCGAGTTGATCTTCCCCGGCTTCGAGCCGGGCACCGAGCTGGGATGGTCGCGCATGCTCAGCGGGCCGGACCCGTACGCGAACGCGGTCGAACAGTTCAAGTACATCGTGTACAAGGATCCGAAGTGGGACTGGCGGACGTTCGACCTCGAACGGGATCTCGCCGCGGCCGAAAAAACCGGCCAGGGCACGCTGGCTGCCGTCGATCCGAACCTGACGGCGTTCGCGCAGCGTGGCGGCAAACTCCTCACGTATCACGGCTGGAGCGATCAGAACATCGCGCCGCAGGCGAGCGTCAACTTCTACGCGCGCGCGCTCGCCGCGACAAAGGCTCCCGCCAAAGGATCCTCGTGGTTGCGTCTCTACATGGTGCCGGGAATGGGCCACTGCAGCGGGGGAGAAGGACCCGACACGTTCGACATGATGAGCCCGCTCGATTCCTGGGTCGACAAAGGGACGCTGCCGCAGCGGATCGAAGCGTCGAAGATCACCGCGGGAAAGGTGACGCGTACGCGTCCGCTCTGTCCGTATCCGCAAGTCGCACGCTACAAGGGCACTGGAAGCATCGACGAAGCGGCAAACTTCGCGTGCGTCGCACCCTGATCAGATCTCACGGAGCGCATCATGATCAAGAACCTGCCTCTCTCGTTCGTCACTGGTCTCATGACCGTTGTCGCCCTCTCGTCGTTCCTGCCGTTCGGGTCCTCATCCGCGCAGCAACCGGCGAGCGACGTTGCGATCGACAACGACGACATCGGCGGTGTCGTGACCGGACCCAAAGGTCCGGAAGCCGGCGTCTGGGTGATTGCGGAAACCCGTGATCTTCCGGTCCGCTACATCAAGAGCGTGGTGACCGACGACAGGGGCCGTTTCGTCGTGCCCGATCTCCCGCCAGCGACCTACCAGGTCTGGGCGCGCGGCTACGGCCTCGTCGATAGCACCAAGGTCACGGCAAAGCCGGGCCAGCGCCTCGGCATCACCGCGGTCATCGCACCGAGCGAGGCCGCGGCCGCGCATTACTACCCGGCGATCTACTGGTACTCGATGCTCAAGATTCCCGCCGCCGATCAATTCGGCGGCAAGAGCAGCATCCCCGCGCGCCTGACCCAGATGAATTGGATCAGCTCGATGAAAAACAACGGCTGTATCGGCTGCCATCAGCTCGGCCAGGAGTCGACGCGAACGATTCCCGAGGTGTTCGGCAAATTTGCTTCGTCCGCAGAGGCGTGGCGGCGGCGGGTACAGGCAGGTCAGGCGGGCCAGCAGATGCTCAATCAGTTGAACGGTCTGGGCGAGATAGCGTTCGCCAACTACGGCGACTGGACAGATCGGATCGCCGCAGGCGAACTGCCGTTTGCCAAGCCGCCACGGCCTCAGGGCGTGGAACGGAACATCGTCATCACACTGCGCGACTGGATGAACGAGAAGCAATACCTGCACGATCTCATCGCGAGCGACCGTCGCAACCCGACAGTCAACGCCTACGGGCCGGTCGTCGGCTCGCCCGAGTACAGCTCCGACACACTGCCGATTCTTGATCCCGTGAAGAACGTCGCGACCACATTCGTCGCGCCGGTGCGCGATGCGAGCATGCCGCTCAATCTTGGTCCCGGGCACGCCGCAGGACTCGATCCGCTGCAGACGTCGGCCTATTGGAGTGGCGAGCGAATCTGGGAAACGCGGGTCAACAACCACAACTCGATGTTCGGGCGCGACGGGCGGCTGTGGCTGGCTGCCTCAGTGCGGGGCGCCGACAACCCGGCGTTCTGCAAGGCGGGATCGGATCACCCGTCGGCCAAAGCCTTCCCGATGGAGCGCGCCGTTCGCCACGTCGCCGTGCTCGATCTGAAGACGAAGAAATACACGTTCGTCGAAACCTGCTTCTCGACGCACCACCCGCAGTTCGGCTACGACGCGAACGACACGCTGTGGACGAGCGGAGGCGGTCCGGTCGTGGGCTGGGTGAACACAAAGATGTTTGACCAGACAGGCGACGCCGCGAAGTCGCAAGGATGGACGGTGCTGGTCGTCGACACCAACGGCAACGGAAAACGCGATGCGTATGTCGAAACCGATCAGCCGGCCGATCCAACGAAGGACACCCGAATCAACTCGCCGTTCTATGCCGTGATGCCGAACCCCGCTGACGGATCTATCTGGGGAGCGACACAGGGCATGCCGGGAGCGATCGTCAGACTTGCGCCTGGATCGAATCCTCCAGAGACCGCCCTGGCCGAGATCTACCGCGTGCCGCTGCCTGGTTTCGGCGCGCGAGGTGCCGACATCGACAGCAAGGGCGTGGTGTGGGTGTCGCTCGGCAGCGGGCACATGGGCAGCTTCGATCGGCGCAAGTGCAAAGGGCCGCTCAATGGGCCAAAAGCCACGGGCGACCATTGTCCTGAAGGGTGGTCGTTCCATCAGTATCCAGGCCCGGGCTTCAGAGGCATCGGCGAAAACAGCGCCGAGTCGAGCTACTACTCGTGGGTCGACCAGCACAACACGTTCGGCTTGGGGAACGACGTGCCCATGTCAACCGGCAACTTGAACGACGGCATCATCGCGTTCGCGAACGGGCAGATGGTTGTTCTTCGCGTGCCTTATCCAATCGGGTTCTACGCCAAGGGGTTTGACGGGCGCATCGACGATCCGAAAGCTGGCTGGAAGGGACGCGGACTATGGGCCGCTAACGGCGATCGCACGCCGTGGCTGATCGAAGGCGGCAAGGGCACGAAGCCGCTGGCCGCGCATTTCCAGTTGCGGCCCGATCCGCTGGCGAAATAGATCACGGGGCTCGGAAGTCCAATGATCTTCAGGCGAAGGAGGCAGCGCGCCGGACTGGCAATCGCGATAGTTCTCTGTCTGCTCGCCGCCGTGTCACCCGGAGCTTTTCAATCAGTCGCCCCGCCGAAGCCCGGTCAGCCTGGGAAGGATGTCGTGTGGGTGCCGACACCCGCCGAACTGGTCGAGAAGATGCTGGACATGGCCGCGGTGGCGCCGAACGACTTCGTGATGGACCTTGGGTCTGGAGATGGCCGCAATGTCATCGCGGCCGCAAAGCGTGGCGCACGCGCGCTCGGCGTGGAATACAACCCGGATCTCGTAGCGTTGTCGCGACAGCGCGCTGCGGACGCTCACGTGTCCGACAAAGCGACCTTCGTTCAGGGCGACATGTACGCAGCAGATGTGTCGCAGGCAACCGTTCTCGCGCTGTTCCTCACGCCGGAGGTGCTCGACAGGATGACGGCGAAATTTCTCGCGATGAGGCCGGGCACCCGGATCGTGCTCAACACGTTTCCCATCACCGACTGGGAACCGGATGCGACTGACACCGTCGGCGCACCGTGCAAGGCGTGGTGTACCGCGGTCATGGTCATCGTGCCCGCGCGCGTCGAGGGCACGTGGCAGTCAGGCAGTACGCAATTGACTCTGAGTCAGGACTATCAGTTCGTCCGAGGTACGCTCGACGGGCAGCAGGTAACCGGACGCCTCCGGGGCGCCCGGATCACGCTGACATCTGCCAACACCGAATACTCAGGCGAGGTGTTTGCCGATCGCATCGAAGGCACGGCAGCCGCGGAAGGGCGCCAGAGACCGTGGATCGCCGTTCGTTCGCAACCACAGCCTGTGACGCAATAGTCGGTACGGCGTCACCAGGATGAGCCGTCTCGCCTACGGCTGCAGCAGAGGCAGCGTGCTGAGCGGCGGGGGCGGTGGCAACGACTGCAGGAACGCATACACGTCGGCGACATCGCGATCGGACATCACCTTCGCTTTGTACGGCGGCATCTCGCCTCTCGGGCTGCGCACGTATCTCAGGAACGCCTGGAACGCAATCGGCCGCGGCCCCAGCCGCGGCCCTTGCGTGCCCCCCTGCCCTTGTTCGCTATGGCACTGATAGCAGCCGATCTTCCCGTACAAGATCTTGCCGTTGGCGGCGCTTCCCGCCGGTGCCGCAATCGGTGCCTGCCGCGCCGAAGCTCCGCGAAGGCGGGCCGCAGAAGGCGGCTGCTTCGTTTGTGCGGTGGCGGGATCGACAGACATCGCCGCGATTGCAACGCCGAAGATCGCCGCGCATTGTCCGAGCGTCATCATTGACCTTTCAACGCGCCTGAGTGACGACATCCACCAGCGCCGGCTCACCACGCTTTACAACCGCCAGGGCTCGCGCAATCGCAGGTCCGACGTCTTTCGGATTCGCGATGGGCCCCTCTGCGTGCACGCCCAGTCCCTGCGCGAGCTTCGAGAAGTCGATGTTGGGATCGGAGAGCATGCTGCCGATCTGGCCGCGATCGACGCCCCGGCTGCGCCGGTTGCACATGCGCTGCACGTGCATCACTTCCATGTGGTACGCGCGGTTGTTGTTCATGATGCTGAGCAGCGGAATCTTGTGGTGCGCAGCGGTCCACAGCACACCGGGTGCGTACATGAGATCGCCATCCGTCTGAATGGCCACAGACAATCGCCCGTGCCGTTTGTTGGCGAGCGCGGCGCCGACCGAGGCGGGCGCGCCATAGCCGATTCCGCCCCCGCCGGCATCGCCCAGCCAGTGATAGGGCTTGTTGAAATCCCAGAGCCGCCTGGGCCAGCCGCCGCCATCGCTGTAGTAGCTCGACACCAGCGACCAGTCCTCGTGCTTGATCTGCGCCCAGAGTTCCGCACACAGACGAGCGGTGCTCACGGGGCTCGCGTCCCATGCGTACGAGGCCGCGAGCCGCGCGCGTTCGAGCGTGGCGCGTCTGGCCTCAGCCAGCCTCGCGCCTCGCTCGTCGAAGATGCGCCGGCGGTCGCCGGTGACGAGCCGCTTGACCGCTTCGATAAGCACCGGGAGCGTCGCTTCGCCATCGCCGGCGATCGCAAGATCCACGTCCGCCATACGACGGAAGTCCTGGTAGTTTGCCCGGACGTAGAGCTCGCCGGTCGTGATGGTGATCAACTTGGCGCCCGGCTTCGTCAGCGATCGTTGCGTGCGATGCTGCTGGTCCCGCATCGCGTTGACGGTGCCCCAGAAGTCTGTCACCTCGAGGCCGACGACGACGTCCGCAGTGGCGATGACGGCGTTCGCCCGCTCCGACTGATTGAGAGGATGGAGCGTGGGGAAATTCATCCGTCCGCCCTTGTCGATGACGGCAGCTTGCAGCGTCTCCGCCAGCTCCACGAGCAGCGGCATCGCGGCCGGCGTCCGCGCGAGCCGATCGGCGACCAGCACAGGATTTTCAGCGGCGACCAGCAGCCGCGCCAGCTCCGCAACGGCGGCGGCGTCTCCCTGGGGCGGTGTCGGCATCGTGAGCTTCGGAATCGAGAGCGTGCTGTGGTCCTTGATGCCATCCTCTTGAAGCGGGCCGTCGGCGACGATCACCACCGGCGCCATCGGCGGCGTCATGCCGATGCGGTACGCGCGCACCGCCGACTCGGCGAAGTGGCCGAGCGACCACGGCGTGTCGTCCCATTTCGTATAGTCGCGAACCATGGCGGCCACGTCTTGCGCGCCGTGGTACCACTCGGCTCCACGGCGCGTTGCCGCATCGCCGTAGTTGCCGAGGATGATGTACACCGGCACGCGATCGCACCACGCGTTGTAGATCGCCATCGCCGCGTGCTGCAGGCCGACCGTGCCGTGCGCCATGACGGCCAACGGCTTGCCTTCGACCTTGAAGTAGCCGTGGCCCATGGCCACAGACGACTCTTCGTGGCAGCAGGTGATGAGCTCGGGCTTCTGATTACCGCCGTAGTTGATGACCGATTCGTGCAGACCGCGAAAGCTCGAACCGGGATTGGCGCAGATGTATTCGAATCCGAGCGACTTGATGACGTCCACCATGAAGTCGGATCCGGCACTGTCTGTCGTGAGCACGTCGTCTTCCACCGGGGGCGTCGCTTCGGCCGCCGCCGTCATGACGGGCGTGGCCGGTGGACGCGCGGTCTCCGGCGGGTTCGCTTGCTGAGCGCCGACGACATCAGCGGTAGCCATGAACGTGGCGGCGCCCACTATCGCGCCGCCTTGGAGAAACCTCCGCCGCTCGATGGATGTCGGTCTGGGTTGCTTCGATCGCCCCACGGCGCCACCTCTATCTTTCGAATGTCAGCTGGTTCGAAAGACAGTAAGTGAGGATGGTTCCGGAGTCAACAAAAGTGGGACAATGAGCGCCCAGGAGACATCACGTGAGATTGCATGCAATCGTCATAGGTACAGCGCTGGCCGTAGGGGCCGGTATGGTCATCGCGTCGGCGCAAACGGCCCCACCAACTGTGGACGGCTTGGTGTCCGCCGCCAAGGTTGCCGCAGGTACGGACTGGGCAGGCACGTTTATGCGCCTCTGCATTCCTCCTCCTCCTGCGCCGGCAGGCGGGCGCGGCGGTGGCGGAGGCAATGCCGGCCGAACGTCTCCGCCGCCAAAGGAGACGTGGCACGTCGAGCCCGCCAAGGTCGCCGACAACCTCTACTTCCTCGGTGAGAAAGCCCACCACTCATGGGCGATCGTCGGCAGCGAGGGGATCATCCTCATCGAGGCGCTCTATGACTACATGGTGGCGGATGAGGTTGCCGGGGGGTTGAGAAAGCTCGGCCTCGACATGAACAAAGTCAAGTACGCGGTCATGTCGCACGCGCACGGCGATCATGACGGCGGCGCGGCGTTCCTGCAGGACTCGATTCCGGGCGTGCGCCTCGTGTATGGTGCCGAGGATTGGGACGCCGTTGAGAAGTCGACAAACCGTCCCGGCGGCAAGCCGAAGCGCGACATGGTCGGGACGGATGGCCAGAAGCTGTCAGTCGGCGATGCGTCGATCCAGATCGTCACGATGCCTGGCCACACCGCCGGGACACTTTCCTATCTGTTCGAAGTCAAGGACAACGGCAAGCCGCTCCGCGTGGCGTACGTGGGAGGGACAGCCATCCCGTTCAATGGAACGGCCGCATATTACGACCAGTACCTCGCGTCTTCGGCGAAGTTTGCAAAAGCTGCCGCCAGCTACGGCGCCACTGTCCTGCTGTCGAATCACACCGAGTTTGATAACGGGTACTACAAGGCCCACACCGCCGCCTTTCGGAAGCCGGGTGAGTCCAATCCTTTTGACGTCGGTCAGGATGGCGTCGCCCGCTACTTCACGGTGGTTCAGAACTGCACGATGGCGACCAAGCTGCGCGCCGCCAAGATGTGAGACTTGCGCAGATCTCGAGCGTCGCGCTGATCGTCAGCACTGTGGCGGCGCCCGTCGCTGCGCAGCCCGCGTACCAGCACCTCCGGATCATCGCGCCCGCCGCTCCGGGCGGTGGCTGGGATCAGACCGCCCGCGTCATGCAGCAGGTGCTGCAGCGCGCGGGGATCGTTCACACCTCATCGGTTGAAAACATTCCTGGCGCGGCGGGCACGATCGGCCTCGCGCGGTTCATCGGTGCCGAGCGTGGGAACGGCGACGTCGTCATGGTCTCGGGTCTGATCATGCTCGGCGCCATCGTCACGCACGCATCGCCGGTCACGCTCCGCGAGGTGACGCCCATCGCCCGGCTGACGGGCGAATACGAAGCGATCGTGGTTCCTGCTGCGTCGCCGTTTCGATCGCTGGACGATCTGGTCCGCGCGTTCCGGGAAAGGCCAGAGTCGATCTCGTGGGGCGGAGGATCGGCGGGCGGGAGCGATCAGATGCTCGCGGGCCTCGTGGCGGACGCGGTGGGCGTGTCTCCGCGGCGCGTCAACTACATCGCATTCTCCGGCGGGGGAGAATCGATGTCTGCCATTCTCGGCGGACAGGTGTCGGCGGGCATCAACGGCCTGGCAGAGTTCGCCCCGCAGATCGAGGCGGGCACCGTGCGCGTGCTCGGCATCTCGAGCGCCGAGCGGTTGCCCGGCGTGGCGGCTCCGACGCTCCGTGAGCAGGGTGTTGACGTCGAGTTCGAGAACTGGCGATCGCTCGTTGCGCCTCCCGGCATCAGCCCAGTCGACAGAGAACGTCTCGAGAAGGCCGTCGATGCCATGGTGCGGTCGGCCGAATGGCGCGAGGCTCTCCAGCGCTATCGCTGGATCGATCGCTATCTGACCGGCGACGAGTTCACCCGATTCGCTCAAGCCGAAGACCAGCGCGTGCGCGCGATCCTGACCAAGCTCGGATTGGGACCGGACCAAACGACATCGAGCACCTCCAGCGTGTATTCGCTGCTGGTGCTCGCCGGTCTTCTGTTCTTCGCCGTTGTCAGCAGTGTTGGAGACCGTTCGAGCGCGCAAGGCATCGTCGTCGCAATCGTTGCCGCGCAGCGCGGGTCCGGGATGTGGGCCCGCCGCGCTGATTGCCGCCGGGATGGCCCTCGATCTGGTGCTGATGGAGCGGGCCGGATTCGTGCTCGCGTCAACGGCGCTCTTCTGGCTGACGGCACGGGCTTTCGATCGTCAACATCCTGGACGCGATGCGCTGTTCGCGCTCGGCCTCTCGGCCGGCGCGTATCTTCTGTTTGTTCGCGTGCTCAACGTGACGTTGCCCGCAGGATTCATCGCGCGCTGGCTCTGAGCGGCATGGACACTCTGCATGCGCTCAGCCAAGGGTTTGCCAGCGCCCTCACGCTGCCACACCTCGCCTGGGCGTTTGCCGGCGTCACGCTCGGCACCGCTGTCGGCGTGCTCCCGGGCATCGGCCCCGCGCTGACGGTCGCGCTGCTGCTTCCGGCGACATTCACGCTCGAACCCACGAGCGCGTTCATCATGTTCGCCGGCATCTACTACGGGGCGATGTATGGCGGCTCCACCACCAGCATCCTGCTGAATACCCCAGGCGAGACAGCGTCGATCGTCACCGCCATCGACGGCCACATGATGGCGCGCCAGGGCCGCGGCGCGGCGGCGCTGACGACGGCGGCCATCGGATCGTTCGTGGCGGGCACGCTCGCCACGCTGGCGCTGGCGTTCTTCGCACCGCCGCTGGCATCGTTCGCCCTGCGCTTCGGTCCGGCCGAGTACTTCGCGCTGACGGTCGTCGCGTTCACCACTGTGTCGGTGCTGCTCGGCTCGTCCATCGCCCGAGGGCTCTTCAGCCTCTTCCTGGGCCTGGCGCTGGGATTGGTCGGCATCGACCAACTGACCGGCGAGGCGCGGTTGTCGTTCGGCATCTCGCAACTGCTCGACGGTATCGATGTCGTCATCTTCGTCATCGGATTGTTCGCCGTGGGCGAGACCCTGTTTCAGGCCTGGCGTCACGGCCGCGACGAGATGGAGGTCGTCACGCTGCACGACTTCACGGGCATGAGCCGCGACGACTGGAAGCGATCGTGGAAGCCCTGGCTGCGCGGAACGGCCATCGGCTTCCCATTGGGCGTGCTGCCGTGCGGCGGCTCGGTGATTCCGACGTTCCTTTCCTACATGGTCGAGAAGCGGCTGAGTCGCGAGCCCGAACGATTCGGGCACGGCGCCATCGAAGGCGTCGCCGGCCCCGAGGCCGCCAACAACGCGTCGGCCGCCGGTGTGCTGGTGCCGCTGCTCACGCTCGGTCTTCCCTCGTCTGCCACGGCGGCGATCATGCTCGCGGCGTTTCAGCAGTACGGCCTTCAGCCGGGTCCGCTGCTGTTCGCTTCGCGGCCCGACCTTGTCTGGACGCTGATCGCCAGCCTGTTCATCGGCAACGTGATGCTGCTGGTGCTGAACCTGCCGCTCGCCGGCGTCTGGGCGCGCGTCATGCTGGTGCCCAGGCGGCTGCTCTTCGGCGTCATCCTCGTGCTGGCGTCGCTCGGCGCGTACAGCCTCAACCGATCGGTGCTCGATCTGGCCGTGTTGTACGTGATCGGCATCTTTGGTTGTGCGATGCGCGCGAATGACGTGCCGATGGCGCCGGCGGTGATCGGTCTGATTCTCGGACCGATGTCGGAGCAGCAGTTCCGCCGCGCCTTGGCGATCAGCGAAGGCGATCTTTCGGTCTTCGTCACGCGGCCGATCAGCGCCGCTCTCCTGGGCGTGGCCGTCGCGGTGCTTGCGGCGCCTCGCCTGCTCGCACGGTGGATGCCGCCGCGGGGCGAGGCGTAGCAATTGGCTCCGTGCCTTCGGTTGACGACGGCAGGACATCTACGACGTCGCAGTGCTCGGCGGCGGCAACGCGGGCCTGTGCGCCGCGCTGACCGCGCGCGAAGCTGGCGCCCGCGTCATTGTCGTCGAGAGCGCGCCCCGCCACTTCCGAGGGGGAAACAGTCGCCACACGCGCAACCTTCGGTGCATGCACGCCGGGCCCAGTGCAACTTCTGACCGACTCGTACTCCGAAGATGAATTTGTCTCCGACCTGATCCGGGCCAGCGGAGACGAGACCGACGAATCGCTTGCGCGTCTGGTCGTTCGCGGATCGGCGGGCTGTCCTGAGTGGATGCGGCGTTTCGGTGTCCGCTTTCAATCGCCCCTGCGCGGCACGCTGCATCTGGCTCGCACCAACGCGTTCTTTCTGGGCGGCGGCAAGGCGCTGATGAACAGCTACTACGCCGCTGCGGAGCGTCTCGGGATTCGGGTCGTGTACGACGCCGAGGTTGTTGGCCTCGAGCTGCGCCGGTGGGCAGTTCCGTGCCGCGATCGTGCGGACCGGCGGCCGCGATCGGACGATCCGCGCCAGGGTCGCTGTGATGGCGACAGGCGGATTCGAGTCCAACCTCGACTGGCTGCGCGAGATCTGGGGCGACGCGGCGGCCAACTTCATCATCCGCGGAACGCCGTACAACAAAGGTACGCTCCTCAGGCTGATGCTCGACGCCGGCGCGCAGTCGGTCGGCGACGCGCGCGAGTGTCACGCGGTCGCTGTCGATGCGCGTGCGCCGAAGTTCGACGGCGGCATCGTGACGCGGCTCGATTGCCTCTCGCTCGGGATCGTCGTCAATCGACATGCCGAGCGCTTCTACGACGAGGGGGAAGACTTCTGGCCGAAGCGCTACGCCATCTGGGGAATGCTCGTGGCCCGACAGCCCGACCAGATTGCGTTTTCGATCGTTGATGCCAAGGCGGCCGGCCAATTCATGCCGTCGGTGTTTCCGCCGAAAGCGGCGAGCTCCATCAGAGAGCTTGCGACGCAGCTGAATCTGCCGCCCGAGAAGCTGGAGGCGACCGTTGACGCCTTCAATCGCGCGGTGCGCCCCGGATCGTTCAACCACGCCGTCCTCGACGACTGCCGGACCGTCGGCGTGAACCCCGAGAAGACGCATTGGGCGCAGCGCATCGACACGCCTCCGTACTGGGGATACCCGCTCCGCCCCGGAATCACGTTTACCTATCTTGGTTTGAAGGTGAACGAGCGCGCGCAGGTGCTGATGACCGGAGGAGAACCCGCGCGCAACATCTACGCGGCGGGAGAAATCATGGCGGGGAACATCCTTCGGAAGGGGTACATCGCCGGCGTCGGCATGACCATCGGCACCGTATTCGGCCGCATCGCCGGCGAGGAGGCTGCGCGGCATGCCGCACGCTGACCCAATCGCACACGGCGAGCACGTGATGACCGTCTGCAATGCGTGCCGGTACTGCGAGCAGTTCTGTCCCGTATTTCCGGCGATGGAGAACCGCCTGACGTTTGCGGAAGCGGATCTCGCGTATCTCGCCAACCTGTGCCACAACTGCGGCGAGTGTCTCTACGCCTGCCAGTACGCGCCGCCGCACGAGTTCGGCATCAACGTGCCGAGGACGATGGCGGAGATTCGCGCGCATTCGTACGAGGCCTATTGCTGGCCGTCTTTCCTGTCGAGCGCCTTCAGGCATCACAACCTGCTGACCGGCCTCGTTCTTGCCGCGGGACTGATCGCTGTGATGGTCGCCGCCGTTCTGATCGTCAACGAAGGTGTGTTCCCCCGGCCAGTTGGCCCCGGCGATTTCTACGGTGTCCTTCCTCACGACGTCATGGTCGCGCTCTTCGGAGGCGTGGGCGTGTTTAGTGTCGTTGCTCTCTGGATCGGTGTTGCCCGGTTCTGGCGCGATGTGCGGGGCGGCGAGGCACACAGTCCGACCGCTGCCGATCTCGCCCGCGCGCTGCGTGATGTGCTGACGCTTCGGCACTTGCAGGGCGGCGGTGTCGATTGCACCTCGGCGGAAGAGCAGCGGGCGCCGTTCCGACGCTGGTTCCACCACTGCACGTTCTACGGATTCCTGCTGTGTTTTGCGTCGACGTCGGTGGCGGCCCTTTATCACCTCGTATTCGGATGGCTGGCGCCGTATCCCTACGGTAGCCTTCCCGTTCTTCTGGGGATGGCGGGTGGCGCGGGACTGCTCATCGGGCCGGCCGGGCTCTTGATGTTGCGAGGACGAAGAGACCCGGCGCTCGGCGATCCCGATCAGCGCGGCCTGGACGAAGTCGTTCATCGCGCTCTTGTTCGTCACCAGCCTGACCGGATTTCTGCTGCTGGCGTTTCGCGAGCGGGCGGTCATGAGCGCGTCCTCGTGGTGCACCTCGGCGCGGTGCTCGCGCTCTTTGTTACGCTGCCTTACGGAAAGTTCGTGCACGGCATCTATCGAACGGCCGCGCTCATCAATTACGCGATGGAGAGCCGGCGCACCAATGAACGAACGTGGGAATGATCTGTCCAGATCATATTCAGGCCACTACCCGATCGAACGCCGCCCCGGTGAAATTGAGCGGCTGTACCTGCAATGCGCGGCGATGGCGCCAGATACAGAGGTGATGTTGAACCGCATCGGCGTGACCGAGGGCTGGTCGTGCCTCGACCTCGGGTGTGGCCCCCGGGGCATCACCGATCTGTTGAGCACGCGAGTGGGCGCCCGCGGACGCGTGGTCGGCCTCGATATGGATGGGCAGTTTCTCGAGGTCGCGCGCACCGGTGCGCCGAACAATGTGGAATTCCAACAGGGCGATGCCTATGGGTCGGACTTAGCGGCCGGCAGCTTCGACCTTGTCCACATGCGATTTGTTGCGAGCACCGCCGGCGACCCCGAACGCCTGTTGAAGGAGGCAATCCGCCTGGTGCGTCCAGGTGGCGTCGTGGCCCTGCAGGAGCCAGACGGCTCGAGTCTCAACTGTCATCCGCCGCATCCCGCGTGGGATCGACTGAAGACAGCGCTTCTCAGCACATTCAGCGGTGTGGGCGCAGATCTGCAATTGGCGAAGCGGCTCTACGCCATCGTTCGACAAACGGGCCTCGAAGACGTGCAGTACCGGCCGTTCGTCATCGGCGTTCGCTCAGGGGACCCAATGGTCGACTACCTTCCTTCAACCGTTGAATCCCTGCGCGCCACGGTCGTCGCGCTTGGGTATCTGGGCGAACACGAGTTCTCTGACGTGATTGAAGAATGCCGCGACCATTTGCGCAAGCCCGACACATCATTCACCATGTACATCGTTGCACAGGTATGGGGGCGAAGGGCGAAATCGAGAGAACAGGAGGAAACATGCTCGATGGGTTAAAGGCACTCTCACGGAGAGAGTTTCTGCAGGCAGGCGCCGTGGCGACGATCGGCGCGGGCTTCGTCCGCAATTCGGCAATTCCGTCAGGTATGACCCAGACCGGCGCGCCGTCAAATCCTCCGTTGGCATCGGTCAAGGCGCTCGTTTTCGATACGTTCGGTACCGTTGTCGACTGGCGAACATCCGTGACGCAGGAAGTGGAGCAACTGGCAAGGAAGAAAGGCCTGACTGTCGACGGAGCGAAATTCGCCGACGCCTGGCGTGCCGGTTATGGCCCGAGCATGAACCGCGTCCGCTCTGGTGAGTTGCCTTGGACCAAGCTCGATCGCCTGCATCGGATGACCCTGGATCAGATCCTCATCGACTTTGGCATAAAGGGACTTTCGGAAACAGAAATTGACGCGCTCAATCGTGCGTGGCATCGATTGCGACCGTGGCCAGACGCTGTGGCTGGACTCACACGCATAAAGAAGAGATTCATTATCGCGCCCCTCTCGAACGGCAACATCTCGCTGATGACGGACATGGCGAAACATTCGGGCTTACCGTGGGATTGCATTCTGGGGGCCGAGCTCGCTCGTCACTACAAGCCCGACCGCGAGGTCTACCAGTCCGCCGCCGATATTCTCGACCTCAGGCCGGCCGAAGTCATGATGGTGGCGGCCCATTCGGGCGATCTGCGCGCAGCCAAGGACGTAGGGCTGAGGACGGCGTTCGTGACGAGGCCACTCGAGTATGGGCCGAATGGGAAGCCCGACTTGAAAGCGGCGATACCGGTCGACGTTTCGGCGAGGGACTTCAACGACTTGGCCAGCCAGATGGGCGCGTAGACTCAACAGCCCAACACGGTGGCTTCGCCCTTTCTTAATGAGCGTAAGCACAGCCGACCGTACTGCATTCGAGCACTATCTGGCCGGTCAGCGCGAGGACGCGCATGACGCCAGTCGCACGCTGAACGCCAGGGCATTCGTCGCGCAACTTCTCGAGCGCACAGGCGACCCTGTGTATCTTCGGAGATACGCGGAAACGTGCCCGGTGCCTGGCGCCAAGCCGGAGCACTATGCCGCGAGAGTTCTGCAGGTCGCTCCAACGTGCTCAGTGATCGCCGCTATTCACTTTCGGGGCCTCGCGACGGACTTCCCGTTCGTGGACGTATCCGCGCAATCAGGTCCGCTGCCGCGGCCACTCCCACTTGCGTCGTTGGCAGCGCCGTTCGCGCGCTTTCAGCCGCGTGCTGTTCGCGTATGGCGATTCAGCGCCGCGGCTCCCATTCAGGAAGCCGAAGATGACCTGATGGTTGTCGGAGGTTCAGTGCGAGCCTTGCAGATGGCTCCCGATCTACCGGGGCTCCAGCGGATTCGGCTCGAGCGGGATCCAGGTCTGGAGTGGTATGGCGAGTTTCGGCGCATGTACGAAGCCGCGCCCCCGATTACAACGTCGGCCGCCACATTCGTCGCACCTGAAACGGAATCGTCCTTAGCCGAATGCGCGGCCGCAGGGGCGCTGTATCGGGTTCTGATCGATGACGTGTGGGCGGGCGTGATTGCTGCCCGCCCAGACTCGTATCGTCAATGGCGTGGCTGGCTCATCGTCGAGGAGGTGCTGCACCCCGACTTTCGTGGACGCCGCTTCGCCCCCGCGATGCAACAGGCATTTCTGCGACAACTCAACGCCGACCGCGAGAGGTTTGTCTTCGGCACGATTGCCGCCGCGAACACGGCTTCGCTCAAGACATCCCTGCGTGTCGGCCGGCGCGTAGTGGAGATCGGCAGCTTCGTGAGGCTCGATACTTGACATCGGCTTGCAGCCAGGTGCGGCTGGTGCAACACTGGGCCGCCGCGGGCGTTCGGCAGCGCATCGATCTGTCTGCCGTGCGGCATCGAAAGGATAGAACCGCTATGAGAACGAGGTCGGTTGTTTCGAGAAGGGCAGCACTGCTCGTCGCCAGCATGCTGTTTCTTGTCCGCACCGCATCAGCGGACGACATCAGGGTCATGACCTCAGGCGCCTTTACGGCGGCATATCTTGAGCTCCGCCCTCAACTCGAACGCAGTCTCAAGGTCAAAATCGTGACCACCGCGACTTCAATGGGAGTTGGATCAGACTCCATTCCCAGCCGCCTCGAGCGTGGTGAAGCCGTCGACGTCGTGATAGTCGCGGACGACGCGCTGAATGAGTTGATCAAGAACGGCAGGGTTCTGGCCGACAGCCGGGTTGCGCTTGCGCGTTCGGGCATCGGCATGGCCGTGCGAGCTGGCACGCCCAAGCCGGACATCAGCTCTGTCGATGCCCTGACCCGCACGCTTTTGCAGGCGAAATCTATCGCGTATTCCGCCAGCGTCAGCGGGCGCTATCTCACCACCGAGCTGTTTCAGCGCCTGGGAATCGCCGATCAGGTGCTGGGGAAGAGTCGGAGAATCGACCTCGAGCGAGTCGGCGCCGTGGTGGCGCGTGGAGAGGCAGAGATCGGCTTCCAGCAGATCAGCGAACTCCTGCCGGAGGCGGGCATCGATTATGTTGGGCCGCTGCCGCCTGAGGTTCAGCGAATAACTGTGTTCTCGGCCGGGGTTGCGGCAGGCTCGAAGAATGCGGATGCTGCCCGCGCACTCATCAGATTTCTGGCGTCCCCGGAGGCCGCCGGCTCCGTGGCAAAGAGTGGGTTGGAGCCCACGTCCGCAGCCATTGATAAGGTGTTGGCCGATGCCGTCACACGTGGTGATATTCCAGGCGTGGTCGCGATGGTCACGGATCGCCGCGGCATCGTGTACCAAGGAGCCTTCGGAGTGGCGGACGCCGCGAGCGGCCGCCCGATGACCGTCGATACCATCTTCCGCATCGCATCGATGACCAAGCCGGTCACCTCGCTGGCAGTGATGCAGCTGGTTGAACAAGGCCGGCTCAGCCTCGACGATCCTGCCGAGAAGTACCTTCCCCAACTCGCGAACCTGAAAGTCTTCGAGACCTTCGATGCGAAGACTGGTGAGTACACACTCCGGCCCACTAAACGGGCGCCGACTCTCCGGCATATGCTCACGCACACAGCCGGACTCGGCTACAACTTCACGAGTCCGATTGTGCGTGATTTCAAGCCGCGTGCGGGCGAAGCGTATGTCGCAGGCCCTTTGCTCTTCGATCCTGGTGAGCAATGGCTCTACAGCACCGGCATCGATTGGGGAGGCCGCATCGTCGAAGCGCTGTCGGGTAAGAACCTCGAGACCTACTTCCGCGATCACATCTTCAGCCCACTGGGGATGGCCGATACGTCCTACAACCAGGCGGAAGATCGGCGGCCGCGCTTCACCCTCGTGCATCGGCGTCGTTCGGACGGCACGTTTCAGATCGATCCGGTTCAACCGCCGATGTCGGTGACACAGCCGGTCGGCGGCGGCGGGCTCGCCTCGACGGCGCCGGACTATGTCCGTTTCCTGCAGATGCTGCTCAATCAGGGAACTTTGAACGGCGTCCGCGTTGCCTCTGCCGAAACCATCGCAGCGATGGGCCAGAATCACATTGGCACAGTCGGCGTGCGCGCGGTGAAAACGGCGATGCCCGAGCGCAGCAGCGACTTTACGTTCGTCGCCGACGGTCGAGACAAATGGGGCATCGGGTTCATGATTACCGCCGACGGCAAGCCGGGCCGGCGAAGCGCGGGTAGCCTGAGCTGGGGCGGGCTCAACAACACTTACTTCTGGGTCGATCCGGCCCGTGGCGTCGCCGGCGTGATTCTGATGCAGTTTCTTCCGTTTGCCGACAGCAAGGCGCTCGCGGTGTACGACGCGTTCGAGCGGGCGGTGTATGCGCGGTAGTGGGCATTATGCGCGGTCGTCGGCAATCGGTAGTGTCCGGCTTTAGCCGGACAGTGGAGGAGGGAGCATGAGAAGTATTGCCGGTACTCGTGCTTGTTTGTCTGATGCTGGCCGGCATCCATGCGCAGACGCAAGCGCCTGCCGACAAGTCGTTCGACTCCAATGGCATTCGCATCCGATACGTTGAATCAGGGACAGGAGTGCCGGTCATCCTGGTGCACGGCTACACCAGGTTCATCGAAAGCAACTGGATCGACAGCGGTGTCTTCGCCGACCTCTCGAAAGACCACCGAGTGATCGCATATGACATGCCTGGACATGGCAAGAGCGGTAAGGCGTACGAACCATCCGCTTACCGCGACATGGCGACTGATCCGATCCGGCTGATGGATCACCTTGGCATCAAGCGCGCGCACCTGATTGGCTATTCCATGGGTGGCGGCGTCGTCGCGAGCGTGGCGGTCACCCACCCCCAGCGGCTTATGACGGGAATTCTTGGGGGGCATTCGGGATATCGCGAATGGGAACCCGAGGATGAGAAGTTCTACGAGGACTCTGCGCGTGAGCTCGCGACCGATGTGCCATTTCGCTCGCTTGTGTCAGGTCCGGGTACGACCGGTACAAAGCCTAGCGAAGAACAGATCCTTGCCCTGTCGGCAATGCTGACTGCCCAAAATGATGTCAGGGCTCTCGCGGCGCTTCGCCGTGGCGGCATGAAGGGCCTTTACATCACGCGCGAGCAAGCCGCGAGCATCAAAGTTCCCATGCTCATGATCTATGGAACCCTGGACGCTGTTGAGTCCGGCAAGTGCAATGCTGGCGATTTTGCCAAGTGCGCGACTTGTGACGGTAGATGGCGCCACTCACGCCGGCGAGCGCGCAGTCGTTCGGCGGCCGGAATTCATTTCCGCGTGTTCGGCAATTCATCGCGGCCCACCGGTAAGGAGTACGTGAAGCTGGCCCAAATGCTGGAGACATCCCGATGAAGAAGATGACGCCTGCCGCCAGCCCCGACGCGTATGTTGAAGCGCTGGATGGCTGGCATCGCAAGGTTGTCGTAGCGCTGCGGTCAACGGTCCGTGCCGCTTCGGCTCTGGAAGAGGTCGTGAAATGGGGTCACCTCGTCTATCTGGCGAATGGACCGGTCCTGCTCATTCGTGCCGAGGAAAGGCGCGTGCTGTTCGGTTTCTGGCGAGGCCAACACTTGAGCGCGATTGAACCTCGCCTCAAACCGGGCGGCAAATACGAGATGGCCACGCTGGAACTCCGTGAAGGAATGACGATTAAGCCCGCGACAGTGCGTCGGTTGACGCGGGAAGCGGTTGCGCTGGACAGGAAGCATGGTGATCCACGGCACGCGGCCAGACCCGCAGGGAAGCGAGGCTGATGGTTCGGCGATCCACCAACCGCACGCGCTGCGCGTGGGCGCAAACACCGCTGTCGATCGCGTATCACGATGCGGAGTGGGCAGGCCGGTGCACGACGACCGCGTCTTCTTTGAATTTCTCATCCTCGAAGGCGCGCAGGCGGGCTTGAGCTGGGAGACCATTCTCAAGAAGCGCGACGGCTACCGCAAGGCGTTCGCGGGGTTCGATCCCGCGAAAGTCGCGCGCTTCACGGACGATCGAATCGCGCGGCTGATGGACGACGCCGGTATCGTGCGGAACCGGCTCAAGATCAACAGCGCTGTGACGAACGCGCGGGCGTTCCTGACCATCCAGCGCGAGTTCGGCACGTTCGACCGGTTCGTCTGGCCGTTCGTCGGCGGCGCACCACGCGTCACTCGGCCGCGCTCGCTGCGCGAGCTTCCGGCGCGCACGGCCGAGTCGGACGCGCTGAGCAAGGCGCTCGCGAAGCGTGGGTTCAAGTTCGTCGGCTCCACTATCTGCTATGCGTTCATGCAGGCCGTCGGCATGGTCGACGATCACATGGTCGATTGCTTCCGCGCACGCCGGGGTTCAAAAGATCGGAACGAATGACCTGGACGAGTGTCGCCGGCGTGGCCCTCGGCGTCGCCCTGATTATCGGTGGCGTGGCAGCCATAACACGGCAGGAGACGATGGCGTCCCCAGATGGGGAGCCCGAGCGACGCTACGAGGGAACATCGGCCGTGACGCTCGGCGCGCTGTGGATTGTTTTGGGAGCCGGCGTTTTGGCAATCTCGCTCGCCCCGGAGTCAACTGGTGGGCTTATCGGGCATCTTCGGACGATCGGGCGCCTATTCCTCGGGAATTGAGCGGCGGCACGATGATCGCGCTCGACGCGAAGGCTGAGAGGTTCCAATGAAGAGAATCGTCTTTTTTGTAGCAGGCTTCATGGCAATGGCCGTAACCTCCGTTCCGCTTCACACCGCTGCGGCGCAGGCGCCGGCAGCGGCCACATCGCCGATGCCCGATCCGAAGTCGGCGGTCGTTCCCCGGATCGATTCGCAGGTGAAGATCGACGGCGTGCTCGATGAGCAGCCGTGGCAGAAGGCGGAGCGCCTGACGCCGTTCGTCCGCAACGACACCATGATGCCGGCCCGTGTCGGAACCGAGGTACGCCTCTGGTATGACGAGGCGGCGCTGTATCTGGGCTGGACCTGCGAGGATTACGACATCCAGGCGACCTTCACGCAACGAGACAGCAGGTTCTGGGAGGAGGAGGTCCTCGAGTTCTTTGTGACGCCCGGGGCGCTCGACCGCTACTTCGAGCTGCAATGGAATCCACTGGGCGGCACGTTCGATGCCATCATCACGAACGAGCTCGCCACAGATGGCCGTTCGAAGCAATTCAAAGGCGACTGGTCGTACACGGCCGCGAGCATGACCCACGCCGTTCGAGTGGATGGCTCAGTGCAGAACTCAACCGATCGTGACCGGGGCTGGACCGTCGAAGTGCGCATTCCCTTCGCCGATCTGAAAGTCTCGACGCCGCGGCGTGGAGACGTGTGGCGGGGAAACTTCTATCGGTTCAACCGCGACAATGATGGCGATCCGGAGCAACTCAGCTGGTCGCCCACGATGTTGCCGGGGTTTCATCAGCCCGCACGCTTTGGTTATCTGCGGTTTTCGGGCGACTGACGAGGTGAACGTGCCCTCTCCTCGATTGAAGGCGACGTTCGTCGCCATCGTGGTGGCTGTCGGCGTCGGGTGCGCCGGACAACGAGCCGAGTCCGTCAGGCTTTATGTCCTCGACGGAGGCACGCTCCATGTTTCCGATCCGGCGCGCTTCCAACTGACGAAGGCAGATGTCGCCGAGACGAATTTTGCTGTCGCGTGCTTCCTGATCACGCATCCGAAAGGCACGCTGCTCTGGGACGCGTGCGCCGTTCCTGACTCGGAATGGACGCCGACGGGCTCGCCGGTGAAGCACCATCTCGTTTTGCCGGATTCACAGGAGCGCGACGTCACGCTCGTCAAGCCCGTCGCAGCGCAACTCGCGGCCGCTGGATACTCGCCGGCGAACATCACCTACATGGCGCTCTCGCACTATCACTACGATCACACGGCCAACGCGAATCTGTTTGCCAAGGCCACCTGGCTCGCGCCGCAGGCCGAGCGCGACGCGATGTTCGCCAGTCCGACTCCCGGTGTGACCCGTCCCTCAACCTATGAAGCCCTTCGCAACAGCAAGGCGGTCACCATCGTGGGCGATGAACACGACGTATTCGGTGATGGAACCGTGATCATCAAGGCGGCCCCAGGACACACGCAGGGACATCAGGTTCTGTACCTGCGGCTGGCCAGGACCGGTAATGTGGTGCTGTCGGGAGATCTGTACCACTATCCGGAAGAGCGCACGCTCGATCGCGTGCCTACGTTCGAGTTCGACGCGCAGCAGACAAGGGCAGCGAGGAAGGCGCTCGATCGGTTCCTGGAGGATACGAAAGCGCAGTTGTGGATTCAGCACGATTTCAACGCGCACGCGAAGCTAAAGAAAGCGCCTGACTACTACGAGTAGGTTCACGCCTATGCAGCTCACTGCATTTCACCGCAGGACATTGGAAGACTGGCGTCGCATGAAGCACCACGGGCTGACATGGAAGATGGGGCTTCGAAGGCTCGCACGCTCGTGGAGCCTGCTGGCAGCGCTGACCGCGGCGGTGTGCATCATCTTTCCGCAGATGTGGATGCTGGTTACCGGCCTCGTCGCTGGTTCGTGCATTCGCGATCTCGGTTACGTGCGCAGCGCGCGGGCGGTGTGGCCCATTTCGTTGAAGGTGATCGACTGGGCGAAGGTCGATGAGCTGCTTGCAGACAACGCGCTTGAGGCGCGGGATGCGAGGGCGAAATAGTCACAGGCGGCCCGCGCTTTCACGGTCTTCACCGAGTCGACACGCGTGTTCGTTTCGGGCGCGCAAAAAAAGAGTCGCGGATCGCGCAATTTGCTCAGAAAACAGTTGACAGCATTTTGGAGGTCCTCGGTAATCGCCGCCGCCGTTCCCATAAATCGCCGCTGGCGTCGACGACGATGCGCCAGGCGCTCTGTTGATGGACGATGGCGGCAAACGAACGATCGGACGGATGATCACACCCTGTGGGCCGCATCTGGCGGACAGAATCGACGATGGAATACGTGGAATATGACATTACCTTCAACGTTTCCCTGCGATCTTTCGGATCGCGATCTATTGTTCGAGGTCGAACTTGCGGCCGGCTCCGAGCGACGAGCGACTGCGCATCTCATCGCGCTGCTCATGGAGGTCGACTCGCGGAAGCTGTATCGGGCAGGGATCTGTTCATGTTTGCCTTTTGCGTGCAGATGCTTCACTTGTCTGAACACGCCGCCTATCTGCGCATCGAAGCCGCGCGTTCGGCGCGGCGCTACTCCGATATTCTCGACAGGCTGGCAGACGGCTCGTTGCACCTGACGGCGGTCAGCCTTCTCGGGCCGCATTTGACAGCCGCGAATCATCTCGAGGTGCTCGATTCGGCGAGGCACAAGAGCAAGCGCGACGTCGAGCAATTGGTTGCACGCCTGCGACCGCAGCCAGATGTGCCGGCGGTCGTTCGCAAGCTGCCCGCGCCCACGCGCGCTCTGGTTCCGGGTTCCGAGGTTCCGGTTCTGGCGCTTCCCGCGTCGACGCCCGAGGGAGGTGTGCCGACGTCACGGCGTCTGACATCAGACCCCTCGCGCCGGAGCGCTACAAAGTGCAATGCACTGTGTCGCGAGAGACGTCCGAAAGCTGCGGCGTGTGCAGGATTCTGCTGCGTCGCACGCTTCTCTAGCCCGCGATCTTGATGCAGCCTAACGCACTCGCACCTGCGGCCGTGACAAACGGGAAGTCTCCTCACGAACATCACAGACGACTGCGGGCCGCCGCAACTCAGATGGTCGAGCACGCAGCTTCCGAACATATCGATTCGATGACTACGCCGAGCAGATCAGATCACAGGCACGCGGACCTATCCGGCGGCGATGGTATCCAATTACCCGGGAAGCTGCTCACATGTGCGATTCCCGGTGGCAAAGAGGAGGCGCTCCTGTGGGTGGCGGAGTGGCCGGAGGACCTCGGATGCCGATCATGCCGGGCATGCCTTTCTCTGCCTCGGCCGATCGGAAGAGCTTCTCAGCGAGGCTGGCGGCAACTGGTGTTGACGTACACGCCGACGCGGTGAAGTAATGGGGATGGCGAATACGACCCGGCGCGCAGCAGGCGCGATCATTTTGATGCGCTCGACCTCGACACGCGCGCAATTCCTGGTCGTTCTCGTCCCACCGCAGAGACCAACTGGGCGTTCGGCTTCGTAACGCCCGTCGAGGGCGGCGTATGGGTATGTTCATATCAGGCGCTCGTGAAACTGCAGTGACGTGACGATAGCCAGATGACATCGCCGGAGGCGTGGCTTCGCGGGCCGGTCAAGGGAGTGCCGGATCTCCTGCAGCCGGTTGCGCACGCGCTCTTGCAGGCCAGAGAAGAAGCACGCGCTCTGTTGCAGAATTTCCCGGCGGAGCTGCTCTGGAATCGTCCGGCCGGCCTCGCCTCCGTCGGCTTTCACCTCCAACACGTCACCGGAGTGGTCGACCGCCTGTTCACATACGCGCGCGGCGAGTCACTGTCCAGGGAACAGCAGGAGACACTCGCCCTCGAGGGCCAAAAGCCGGAATCGCGCGGCGGTGTCGATGATTTGCTCGATGCCCTTGATGCGCAGGTGGAGCGCGCGTTGGATCAGCTCCGCGAGTTGCCACCGTCCACTATGACCGAGGCACGCGCGGTAGGTCGCAAGCAGTTGCCGTCGACAGTGTTAGGACTGCTTTTTCATGCAGCCGAGCACGCCCAGCGGCATGTGGGGCAGTTGCTGGTAACGGCCCGAGTGTATGCTTTCCTCATGACGTTGTACAAACCAGATGGCTACACGACTGTTTCTCCTTACCTGATTGTCGATGGGGCGAGCGCCACAATTGAGTTTCTTCGCAACGTCTTTGGCGCCATCGAGCTTCGCCGGTTCCCGGACCCCACCGGAAAAATCATGCACGCGGAGGTTCGCATTGACGACACCGTCGTAATGATCGCGGATGGCGCCAGCGGGTGGCCGCCGGTCCCGACTTACGTCCATGTCTACGTCCCCGATGTCGACGCGACATACAGGCGCGCTCTCGAGGCGGGAGCAATATCAGTGCAAGCGCCGGTGAAAAAAGAGGATGCCGACAAACGCGGCGGTGTGAAGGACGCAGGCGGCACAACGTGGTGGATAGCGACGAAGGTCGACTGACGCGAGGAGAATGGTGTGGCGAAGCCCAATCGCGGCGGCTGGAAAACCTGTAATCGCGGACACAAGTATCATGATGGTCCCTGTCCAGTGTGCTGGCCGGGCGGCAGCAGAAAGAAAGCGAAGAAATCACGCTGACGCGACTCAGCGTTTCTTTCCGCCCTTGCGCATCGGCTCATGATTCTCGCGCCGGCCGTAGCCACCGCCGCCGGGCTTCTCACCACCGTGGTGAACTGCGTTTACCGTCGCCCATGCGCGCCGTTCGGCTTCGTCTTCGGGCACGCCGCGTTTTTCGTATCCTTCTTCGATGTGCTCCGCCTGACGCTTCTGCTTGTCGGTGTATTTATCTTTGTCGCCGGTTGGCATTTTCCACGCTCCTGAACAAAACTGACGCAAGGCACATGCCTCATAACGCCATTTCCAGGAAGGGAACCCTCCAATGAAAGCTTTGCAGCTTCTGACGCTTATCGCGCTCGTCTGGACGGGGTCCTCCGCATTTTCGCAGGCCCCCTCGCTGCCGCAGCCCGGCAGCGTGTTCCTCGAAGAGCTCACGTGGATCGAAGTGCGCGACGCCATTGCCGGCGGCAAAACGACGGTCATCATCCCGACGGGCGGCACCGAGCAGAACGGGCCGCACCTCGTGCTCGGGAAGCACAATTTTCTCGTCAAGTACAAAGCGGGCGAGATCGCCGCGCGCCTCGGGAACGCACTCGTCGCACCTGTGGTGGCGTACGTGCCCGAGGGGGATGTCGATCCGCCGACCGGCCACATGCGCTACGCCGGCACCATCACGACACCGCAGGACGTGTTCGTCAAGGTGCTGGAGTATGCCGCGCGAAGCTTCAAGCAGCACGGCTTCCTCGATGTCGTGCTGATCGGCGACAGCGGCGGCAATCAGGAAGGGCAGCGGCTCGTCGCCGCCGCGCTGAACAAGGAATGGGCGCCGACGCCGGTGCGCGTCCATCACATTACGGCGTATTACCCTGGACGCGGAGACGACTGGGTCGTCAGTCAGGGCGTCAGCGCCGAGGATGTCGGCTCGCACGCCGGCACGCACGACACGTCGAGCCTGATGTACATCAATCCGTCGATGCTGCGATTCGACAAGATGGTGGTGGGCAAATCCGGTGACGGCCAGGGGCACACCGGCAACCCGGCGAAAGCCACAGCGCTGTTCGGCAGGCGTATTCTCGAGATGCAGATCGAGGACGCGACGACGCAGATTCGGGAGCTTCGCGCCAGCAGCCGCCCGCGCGCCGATCTTCGCTGACCCGTGTTAGCATCGCCGGTCTCCATGTCTCCATGGCTCTACGCCATTCGGGCCGTTCGCATCGGCGGCGCATATGCGGTCGTGGCGGCCGCCGTTGGCTGTTCGGCGAACACCGCGCCCCAATGTGATGCCGCGTCTCCGCGGCCACCGCGACGTCTCACTTCGTTGCCGCGGAGGTGATTGCCGAGGTCAAGGACTTCGCGGTCACGCTCGGAGGACACGCGACCGACAACTTCCTTCGGCAGTCGGCTCAACACACCTCTGATAACCGCTGTTATTTCACCGGGAAACTGCAGTTGCCTGAGTTCTACAGCGCGCTCCGCATGGTTCGAGAAGACGGAGAGCGCTGCGCCGCGCGAGGCGAGGAGCACGACGTCTTCTTCTATCCGGTACAGGCCGTTGCGAGCGGTGAAGAGACGATCACGGTCTCGCTCGCCGAGGCGCCGACCGAGCGGCTGCTCGTCGTCGTGCCGCACGAAGACTTTCACAATCAGCAGGAGGCGCGGAAAGCGCCGACCGAGGTCGCCGAGGCTGCGGCGACCCTGGTGGGGTTTCTGACGGCGAGCGGGTTCGCGAACGATCGATTCGGCGCCGACTCACCGACGGCCCGCATGCTCGCGCGTGACGCCGATCTTTTTCTGCGGAAGTCGGTCATCGTAAACGAGTATTACGAGAAGGTTCGAGGCCTGTACCGCGATTTCGGATCCGGCGCGCTCACGCCGGCACAAACGCTCGAGAGAAAGGCCGGGCTGTTCGCCGAGCTGCAGCGTTCCTGCGCGGAGATTGCGCCGGAACCGGTGTCGTTCAACAAGTGCCCGGCCGCCATGAACAACGCCGGCCTTGCGTTCGATCGCACCTACACGCGGCACTATCCGATGCTCCACGATCTCTACACACTGCTCGGCAGCGACACGTCGAAGCTGGTCTCGACACTGAAGCGCCTGATGACGAACTGGCCGAGCTCCGCTGACGAACGCGAAGGATCTGATGAAATCACGGTCCACATGGGGGCGCAGATCGACATGAACGACGAATCAACGCTGCGAGCCGTGCTGATCGCTGTGATGCTGGTGCTGCTTCCCATCGGCATGTACCACAGGCTTGACTCGCAATCGACAGGAGAGAAGCTCGATCGAAGGCAGGAGGGCGTGTTCATCCTGGCGACGCTGCGTCCCCTGGGCGCTGTGTTCTGGTTCGCCGTGTTCGCCTGGATGATCAATCCTCGGTGGATGGCGTGGTCTTCTGTGTCCTTACCGCTCTGGTCGAGGTGGACTGGCGTCGTTGCGCTCTTTGCCGGATCCGCGTTGCTCGTGTGGACCTTCCGAACGCTCGGAAAAAATCTGACCGATACCGTCGTCACGCGGGAGAAACATACGCTGGTCGTGCACGGCCCCTATCGATGGATCCGCCATCCGCTGTACACCTCTGCGGGCCTGCTCGTCGTGGCGATGTCACTCGTTGCGGCGAACTGGTTTTTCTTTGCAACCGGCCTCGGGCTGTTGTGCATACTGATCGTGAGAACGCGCACCGAAGAAGCCAACCTGGTGGCGCGATTTGGCGGCACCTATCAACAGTACATGGAACGAACCGGGCGCTTCGTGCCACGACGTCATCAATGATGGGCATTCCTCGGAAAGCCGCTCGGCCATCATCGCCGTGTAGACGGCCGCACCCTGAGCATCGGCACGGCAATATCTGTGATCGCGCAGCGCCAGTCGCGCTCGAGCGTGTCGGTCCACGCCGGCGAGGAGAGGCGGATGGCGCGGATCAGGCTTCGCGGACGATCAGTAATCCTCGGGCTTGGCGCCCCAATGTACGTGCTGGGCGCCGAGATCGCGCAGGGGCTGTTCGAGCGTGTGCATCTCTTCCAGATTCCTGGTCACCAGCGCGAGCGCTGCCTCGAAATGTCCCTGCAGCGATGTGAGATCGGTGGGAAAGAGCGTGCGCAGCTGAGGCGCCGCGGCGAATAGCTCGGTGTAAAAACGCGACGCGAGCGCGCGAGGCTCGGATGAAATCTCGGAAAAGCTGCTTCTGATGCGCGAGATCGCTTCGGGTGTCATAATGACGCCGCTTTCGCATGACCGTCCCCACCGACTCTGATGGAAAAAGCGGAACGGCTGGCGAGCTGCTCCCGGAAGTCTATGACGAACTCCGCAAGCTCGCGAAGGCCCGCTTGGCGCGCGAGCGGCAGCAGCACCAGACACTGCAACCGACGGCGCTCGTGCACGAGGCGTATCTCCGCGTCTCCGGAACTCGACCGGCCCAGCAGTGGGATCGCCGCGGGCATTTTTTCGCCGCCGCCGCACTGGCCATGAGGCGAATTCTCGTGGAGCGCGCCCGCCATTATCAGAGGATCAAGCACGGCGCCGGCGGAGAACACGTCGAGCTGGATGAGGCCATGTTGCGCGCCGATCCTGCACTCGACGATCTTGTGGCGGTGGACGAAGCCCTGACGCAGCTCGAGAAGATGGATCCCCGCAAAGCGAAAATCGTGACGCTGCGATATTTCGCCGGCCTGAGTGTCGAGGAAACCGCGAAGGCGCTCGACTTGTCTCCTGCCACGATCAAGAACGAATGGGCGTTTGCCCGCGCATGGCTGTACCGGCAGCTGGGTCCGCCCGAGACGCCGCCCGCCGGCGGCGAAGCATGAGCGCCCGCCTTCGCGACTCGGCTTCGGCGGGCAGGCCCGCGCGATCAATCCCGCCGAAGAAATATTTCTCTCTCTGGCCGATCTCGGCCCGGACGATCGTGACGCGCTCGTTCACGAACGCTGCGGCGACGATGCGCGCCTGCGCGCCGACGTCGAGGCCCTCCTTCAGGCGCTGCATGAGTCCGGAAGACGGGTTCCTTGATCCTGCGACGATCCCGACGCTCGATATGAACGCCGTCGACGGCCCGCTTCAACCGGGCACGCCGCTCGGCCAGTTCCTGGTGCTGCATGCGATCGGATCCGGCGGCATGGGGGTCGTGTACGCCGCGCAGCAGGATCGGCCGAGGCGCACCGTCGCCATCAAAGTGCTCCGGCGTGGATTCCGTCATCCCGAGATCGTCAAACGGTTCGAGCGCGAGGCCGAGGTGCTCGGGCGGCTGCAGCACCAGGGGATTGCGCAGGTGTTTGCGTTTCATCCGGGAGATCGCCAGGCGCCGGCGCACCTGGTGATGGAGCTCATATCGGGTCCGCCCATTACGGAATACGTACAGGCCCGCGGATCCACTGTCGCAGAATGCGTCGAGCTCATGGGCAGAGTGTGCGAGGCGATTCACCATGCGCACGAGCGCGGCGTGATTCACCGCGACCTGAAGCCGGCCAACGTGCTGGTGACCGAAGATGGATGGCCGAAGATTCTCGATTTCGGCATCGCCCGCGCGACTGGGCTCGACGTGCAGTCGGGTGTGCACACGTCGCACGGCCAGATCATCGGCACGCTCGCGTTCATGAGCCCCGAGCAATTGCGGGGAGCGATCGCCGACTCGACAGGCGCAGCGACGTGTATGCGATGGGCGTGCTCCTGTTCCGGCTCATCGCTGGACGGTTACCGTTCGACATCACCGGCCTGCCTCTCGTCGAAGCCGTCCAGCGGATTCTTCAGAGCGAGACGCCTCGCCTGGGTGCCGCCGCCGAGCTCGTTGATGAATCGCTCGCACAGATTGTCGCCCGCGCGATGGCACGCGAGCGCGAAGCGCGTTATGAGTCTGCGGCGGACATGCGCAGCGACCTTCGAGCATTCCTCGAAGGGCGCCGGACCAGCGCCGCCGATGTGGTCTCAACGACGAGCACCGACGAGCGCCTGCTCGCCATAGGCCTCGCCAGCGGCACCATCAGCGTCATCGACGCGCGCACCGGCAGGATCCTCGTGACGTTCGAGCGACGCTCCAGTCCCGTCAGCACCCTTTGTTTCGGCGAGGACGGCCGGCTTGCGGTCGAGTGGAGAGACGGCCGGTCGGAGAACCTGCGTCTTCCAATTCAAGAATCACGCTCCGACAAGTGATTCCTTCGCCGCATTCTTCATCGTGCCGGCGAGCAGTCCATACACGGCGACCCATGCGTCCTGCACCTCTGGTGTGAACGCCTGTCCGAGCCCCTTTTCGAGCGTCCACAGCAGCGCGGCGCCAACCGTGTCGTAGTGCGCGTCCGCGACGCCGTACCCGGCATGCCGACGTCCGAGATCTTCGACGACCGGCACGAGCTGCTCCAGGCGGTCGAGACCCTTCACGGCCGCGGTGAGCATCTGCATCAGCTTCTTGCGCTGCTCGGACATGTCGCCCCTGAACATCCGCTCGAGGGAGGGATCCAGCTCGAACAGCCGCCGGTAAAACAGCGCGGCGGCATCATCGGCAATCGGGAGGACGAGCGCAAAGCTTTGCTGCACAAGCACTTTCTCTCTGTCGGTCAACATCAGTTGATCTCCTTTGACAACCAATGCGACGTTTTGGGGAAGAAGGGCTAATGCGCTACCGTCTAGCCCGTCGATGGTCAAGGCTGTCGTGTTCGATCTCTACGAGACCCTGGTCACCCAGTCCGGAACCGCGGTCCCGCGCGCCGGCGCGCTGGGCGAATCGCTCGGGCTCGATGCGGCCGCCTATCGCCGCGAATGGAAGCAGCTGCGGCCCCTCGCGCTCTGCGGTCAGCTGACGTTTCAACAGGCGCTCGTCGAGGTCGGCGCACGGCTGGGCGTGGCGATCTCTGCTGACCTCGTGCAGCGCGCATGCGACGATCGGAGTTCGGGCGAACGCAGAGGTATTTCAGAAGATCGACGCTGAAATAGTCGCCCGTGACGCGCGACCTTCATCGCCGCGGCGTGCAGCTTGCGACGATCAGCAATTGCATGGCTGAGGATGTGGTGGCCTGGCCGAGCTCTGCGTTTGCGCCGCTGTTCTCGTGCGCGGTGTTTTCCTTCGCCGCCGGTTGCGTCAAGCCCGATCCTCGGATCTATTTGAATGCGATCGAACAGCTGGGTGTGAACCCGGCAGACACTTTATATATTGGCGACGGCGGCGACGACGAATTAGCCGGCGCCGAGCGCGCCGGGTTGCGCGCCGCGCAGGCGGGATGGTTTGTGGCGCGCCCCCGGTCTGGCGCAGTTGCCTTTCTCGAGAATTCGCGCGATGTTATCGGTCTCGCGCTCCCATGACATTTACCAATCTCCGTATCGTAGACGTCGATCCTCAAGGAAAGGTCGCGCTGTCGCTGCTTCGCGAGGCGGCGGTGGAAGTGCGCGCGATGTATGACGATGTCCTTCCGCCGGACCGACCGTGGCCGGTGAATGCTCCGTTGGGTGCGCGCGACGTGTACCTCGTCGCGTATCTCGATCAGCAACCGGTCGCGTGCGGCGCACTGCGGGAGATCGACCGTGTCACGGCCGAAGTAAAGCGCATGTTCGTCCGGCACGACCACAGAGGGCACGGAATCGGCCGCGCCGTGCTCTCGCATCTGGTCGCGGAAGCGCGGCGGCTGGGCTACGAGAGGCTGCGGCTGGAAACGGGGAACAAGCAGGCGCAGGCGATGGCGCTCTACGAAGGTTTTGGGTTTTATCGAATCGCGGCCTACAGCGCACATGAGAACGATCCGACGAGCGTATGCTTTGAGCTGCCTCTCCATGTATAAAGGCTCCAGTCATGAGTGACGTTGCGGCACACCTCTCTCATCGTCTCGCGACGTTGGCCGAATTGCCCGAGCTCCGAGCCTTGATGGACGCGTCGATACGAACACTCCTCGGAGCGTACCTGGACCCGGCGCGAGTCGATGCGTCGTTCGAGCTCATGGGCGTCGATACGCAGCTCATCGAGGACGGAACCTATTTTGTCGTCGAGTGCGACGGTCGAATCGCGGGTTGCGGTGGCTGGGGCCGGCGGGCAACGCTGTTCGGCGGGGATCATCGGGCAGGACGTGACGCGCGACCACTCGATCCCGCGACCGAGCCCGCCCGCGTGCGCGCCATGTACACGCACCCGGATTTCGCGCGACGCGGCATCGGGCGGCTCGTGCTGTCGTTGTGTGAGGCTGCGGCCGCGCGGGAGGGTTTTGCTCACTCGAACTAGGTGCCACCGTCGCGGGCGAGCCTCTCTACAGGGCGTGCGGCTTCTCAATCGTCGAGCGGCTCGAAGTGCCGACGTCAAAGGGCGTGACCGTTCCGCTTGCCCGCATGGCAAAGCGAATCGATGGGGGATTGTATGCAGGATGAGATTCGTGTGTTTACGGCCGGCGGTGAGATACACGCCCAGCAGATTCAGGGATTTCTGGCCGCCGCCGGTATCTCCAGCGAGTTGAGAGGCGAATCGTTGCGGAAGACCCACGGGCTCACCATCGACGGCCTGGGAATGGTCCACGTGGTTGTGTCCACCGACGATGAAGAGCAGGCTCGTGCGCTCCTGGCATCGGCCGAACTCGGAACGTTTCGCCTCGATGATGGTGAGCAGTCCGGGCAGTGAGATGACAGGAGCCGGTATGACCGCACTACGCTTTCGTGTCGCTTTGATGGTGCTCCTCGCCGCTGGTCTCATCAGCGAGACGTCCGTCGGGAGTCGCCAGCAGAACCCCTCGCGCCCGAACGTGCTGCTCATTCAGGCCGACGACCTCGGGTATGGGGATCTCAGTGCATACGGACAGGCACGGTTCAGACGCCGTCGCTCGATCGCCTCGCCCGCGAAGGTATCCGCTTTACCGAATACTATGCCGGCAGCACGGTCTGTGCCCCCTCGCGGACGACGCTGATGACCGGACTGCACACAGGCCACGCATGGATTCGCGGAAACGGCGACATTCCGCTGCGGCCCGAAGATGTCACGATCGCAGAGATGCTGCGTGATGCAGGCTACCGGACGGCCGTGATCGGGAAATGGGGTCTCGGGTACCCCGGGATCGACCGGCATGCCCGATCGCCAAGGGATTCGACCACGCCTTCGGCTTTCTCGATCATCGTCACGCCCACCGCCAGTACACCGATCATCTATGGCGAAATGGCGAACGGGCCGCGACCGATCTCGACAAGGATTACGTCAACGATCTGTTCACCGCGGAGTCGGCGGCCTTCATCCAACGAAGTGATGCGCGTCCGTTCTTCGTGTATCTGAACTACACGGTGCCACACGCCGAGCTGCGCGCCCCGGAAGACGCGATGACCGCGGTACGCGGCCGTTTTCCCGAGAAGCCATTCGAGAACCAGAAGGCTGACGCCAGACCCACCGGTGCCAGTCCAGAGCTTCCCTCGCTCGGGTATCGTTCGCAGCCGGAGCCGCATGCGGCCTTCGCCGCGATGATTACGCGCATGGATCGCGACATCGGCACGGCTCGCCGATCTTCTGCGCGCGCGCGGCATCGAGCGGAACACCTTGATGATGTTCGTGAGCGATAACGGCCCGCACCAGGAAGGGGGCGGCGATCCAGTGTTCTTCAAAAGTTCTGGTCCGTTGCGCGGCATCAAGCGGGATCTCTACGAAGGCGGCATCCGCGTGCCGATGATCGCGAGCTGGCCGGTGACCATCCCTCCGGGCGTGTAAGCAATCATTCGTGGGCGCACTGGGATATGCTGCCGACGCTTGGCGAGCATCGCGGGCGCAAAGGTTCCTTCAGCGCATCGACGGCCTCTCGATGGCGCGCGCGCTTCGGGGCGAAACGCAACCGGCGCACCAGTTCCTCTATTGGGAGTTTCACGAGCGCGGCTTCCAGCAGGCCGTGCGGATGGGACCGGGAAGGCGGTTCGCCTGAAAAAGGACGCGCCGCTCGAGCTCTACAATCTTGCCGAGCGACCCGGGCGAGCAGCACGAGATTGCGGCGGCGAACCCAAAAATTGTTGCGCAAATCGAGGAGCATCTGAAGAGCGCGAGAACCGACTCTGCACGCTGGCCCATAAAGTGATGCATATGAA
>CAWBEG010000016.1:0-120758 GCA_963787755.1 Vicinamibacterales bacterium | reverse complement strand
CAGGAGCTTCAACCCAATAGGAGAGTGCTCATCATGAAGCGCGCAGCCGGTTTCGCGATATCCCTGGTCCTCACGGTGTTTTTTGCCTCCGTCCCCGCGATCGATGCCCAGGTCCTTTACGGCTCGATGATCGTCGACGTCCGCGATCAGAGCGGCGGTGCCGTGCCTGGTGCCGAGGTGACGGTCACGAACACGGAAACGGGCTGGACCCGAAGCGCTACGTCGAGCGACGTTGGCGCAGCGACGTTCAACACCGTGCCCCCGGGCAACTACGACGTGCGCGTCAACATTTCGGGATTCAAGGAATTTCGCACCACTGGCGTGCGCGTGTCGGAAGACAACGTGCTGCGCATCAACAGCCTGCTCGAAGTAGGACAGGTCAGCGACACCGTGACGGTCAGCGCCGGCGTCGCCGTGCTGCAGACCGATCGCGCCGACGTGCGCACGGAAATTCCGGCTGCGCAACTCGAGAATCTGCCAGTGCCGGTCGGGCGCAACTATCAGAGTCTCTTCGTCACCGTTCCAGGAATCTCACCGCCCGAGAACATGCACTCGGTCGCGGTGAACCCCGCGCGCGGTCTGGCCTTCAGCTCGAACGGCACCACGCGCAATGCGAATGCGATCCGAATCGAAGGCGCGATCTCGAACAACCTGTGGCTGCCGCACGTCGCCGCGTACGTTCCTGCGCTCGAGGCGATTGAATCGGTCGGCGTGACGACGAGCACGTTCGACGCCGACCAGGGACTCTCGGGCGGCATGTCGGCGAACGTGCTGATCAAGAGCGGTACGAACGAGCTGCACGGCTCTGTCTTCGAATACTTCTACAACGAATCGATGAAGTCGCGTCCGTATTTCCTGCCGGCCGATCAGGAGAAGCCGCAGGCCAGGCAGAACCAGTTCGGCGGCACCGCCGGCGGTCCTATCGTCCGCAACAGGCTATTCTTTTTTGGAAGCTACCAGGGCACGTTCGACAAGCAGCTCGCGCAGAGATTCGGCACGGTGCCCACAGCCGCAATGCGCAACGGCGACTTCTCGGCGTCCCCCACGGCGATTTACGACCCGGCGACAGGGAACGCGTCGACAGGGGTGGGCCGCACGGCATTCGCCGGAAACATCATCCCGCGCGACCGATTCGATTCGATCGTCCAGAAGCTGATTGCCGATTTGCCGCTGCCGAACCAGCCGGGACTCGTGGACAACTACTTCGTGACCGGCGACTACACGTTCGATCGGCACAACATCGACGCGAAGATGAACTACAACGCCACCAACAAGCTCGGCATCACCGCGCGCCTCGGGTGGCTCGGTTACAACTTCAGGAATCCGGCCATGTTCGGCGCACTCGGCGGCCTGCCCATCAACAACACCGCGGCGAAGGCGGGCACGGGGCTCGGCGACACCTACACGTTTACCGGCAGCGCGTCGTATGTGCTTTCGCCGAACTTCCTGATCGACACCTATTCGGGCATCACCACGATCGAGGTGCTCTCCGAGCCCGATCGCATGGACGAACAGCTCGGCCTCGACTTTCTGCGCATTCCTGGAACGAACGGGACCGATCGTGTCGCCGGCGGGTGGCCGCACTTCGACATCACCAACTACTCCGGTATTGGCTACGCCGGGAGCGCGAACTCGCCATACGTCGACGACAACTGGCAGGTGCAATACACGGCGAACGCGACGTACACGAGAGGGGCGCACACGTTCAGGTTCGGGGGCGACATCGTCAAGCAGGCGATGAACCGTCATGAGCTCGGCAACGGATCGGGGAGCTTTACATTTGCCGGCGGTCCGACCGCGCTTTCGGGCGGGCCGTCTGTGAATCAGTTCAACACGTTCGCGTCGTTCCTGCTCGGGCTTCCGACGGGAGTGTCGAAGGGAGTCATTCCGTTCGAGGACGGCTATACGAGAAGCCGCAACTGGCAGTTCAGCTTCTTCGCGAAAGACCAGTGGCAGCCGACTCGGAATCTCACGGCATCGCTGGGCCTGCGCTACGACTACTTTCCGGCCGGCGTCCGCACGACGCGGGGAATGGAGCGCTACGACGTCAACACCAACGAGATGCTGATCTGCGGTGTGGGATCGATCCCTGCGGATTGCGGGTACGACATGGGACCGGGAAATATTTCGCCGCGCCTCGGGCTGGCCTATCGTCTGACCGATGCCATCGTTCTGCGCGGCGGATACGGCATCAATTACGATCCGTACCCCCTCGCGTTCGTGCGGAATCTGCTGGGCAACTATCCGTCTTCGATCAACCTCAGCCTTCCGCAGGCCAGCGCCTTCGCTCCGACGAGCCGGTTGAGCGACGGCATTCCTGCGATTCCGGTGCCGGACGTGAGCAGCGGCATCATTCCCGTGCCGTTGAACGTCAGCGCACGCGCGCTGCCCGACAAACCGAAGCGCGGGTACATCCACTCGTTCAACTTCACCCTCCAATCGGAACTGCCGGGAGGATTTACCGGGCAGGCGGGCTACGTCGGCACGCGGCAGCGCGACATCAACCAGATCATGGATGCAAATGCCGGACAGGTGATCGGCGCCGGCAACGCGGGACGTCCGCTGTTTCAGAAGTTCCAACGCACGGGTGCGACCGGTATTCTGAGCAATCCGGGCTGGAGCAACTACGACTCGCTGCAGACGTCGCTGACGCGACGGATGGCGCAGGGCGTTCAGGTGAACGTCGCCTACACGTGGTCGAAAGCATTCGGCATCTGCTGCGACACGCTGAGCGACGGCTCGCCGCGCGTGCAGGCGCTCGAGTACTTCGATCTGAACGAGGCGCTCCTGCCGCAGGATCGCCCCCACAACTTCCAGGCCTCGTTCGTGGCAGAGCTGCCGTTTGGCGAGGGCAAACCGTTTCTCAGCAACGGTGGCGCCGCGTCGGCCATCCTTGGAGGATGGCAGGTGAATGGACTCTTCGGCGCGTATTCCGGATCGCCGTTCACGGTTGAATCGGCCGCGACGTCTCTCGATTTGAACGGCAGCAACCAGATGGCCGATCAGATAAAGGACACGGTCGAGATCCTCGGCGGTATCGGAGCAGGCAAGCCCTGGTTCGACACGACGGCATTCCGCCCGGTGACCGAGCGGCGATTTGGGACGGCCGGGTTCAACAGCTTGCGAGGCCCCGGGTACGCCAATTTCGACATGAGCGTGTTCCGGCAGTTCGCGCTGGGCGCGGCACGAACGATCCAGTTCCGTCTGGAAATCTTCAATCTGACCAACACGCCGCACTTCGCCAACCCCTCGGCGAACGCATCGAACGCCGCGAGCTTCGGCATCATCTCGAACACGGCAAACAGCGGACGTGAAGGCATCGACGAACGGCTTTTCAGAGTCGGCTTGCGGTTGGGCTTCTGAATTGGAAGATTGGAAGATCGCAGGATTGTGAGATTACAAAGACGCAGAGCGTTGTATTGCATCGGTGCAGCCGTGCTCATCAGCGCGGCCGCACTCGGTGCGCAGGGCACATCGAAGTGGGTGTATCCAGACGCGAAGGGGAGGCTCCAGTACGCCGTCGACGCGCGGGGCAATCGCATCATGGACTTTTCGCACGCCGGCTACATGGGCGGCGGCGTGCGGATTCCGAATGTGGGTGTTGCACGGACGGTGAAGTTCGCCGCCGGCGACAACACGGCGCAGATTCAAGCGGCCATCGACGACGTGTCGAAGCGTACGCCCGACGCAAACGGGTTTCGCGGCGCCGTCCTGCTCGAACGGGGTACATATGATGTCGCCGCCAATCTTCGAATCGCGGCGAGCGGCGTTGTGCTGCGGGGCAGTGGCTCCGGCGTCAACGGAACGGTTCTGCGCGTCACCGGCGCGCCGCATCGCGTGTTTACGGTGGGGGGCGCCGGCACATGGCAGCCGGACGCGGTGCGCGCGGCTGTCACCGACGCGTACGTGCCTGCTGGGGCGAGTACCTGTGACGGTCGATTCGGCAGCGCCGTTTCGCGTGGGCGATCCCGTTGTTATTCAGCGCGCAGCGACCGAAGCGTGGATTCGCTTCATGAATATGGACACGCTCGTGCGCGACGGAAAGCCTCAGACGTGGCTCAAGGCAGGCACGATTATCACGCACGATCGGACGATCAAATCGATCGAGCCTTCGACAGGCTCAGGCCAGGCCCCTTCGACAAGCTCAGGGCAGGGAGCCCGCATCACGTTCGACGTGCCCTTGTCTGACTCATTCGATGCCGCATATCTGAACCCAACCGGCACAACGGTCGCCAAGTACACCTTTCCCGGCCGCATCGCACAGGTTGGCATCGAGGCGCTGCGCGTAACGGTCCCCGCGCAGGATAGGCCGATCAGCGAGGCGCAATACACGCTGCTCTCGATGAACGCCGTCATCGACGGATGGGTGCGCGACATCGTGTCGGTCGACACGCAGAACAGCACGACGCTCGGTTCGACGGTGCGCAGGGTCACGATCGATCGCGTCAGCATTCAGCACACTGTTCCATTTACGGCGGCGGCGGCGCCGGCAGACTTCGCCATTTCCGGCACGCAGATCCTGCTCGATCGATCGAGTGTCACCGGCGAAGGCGTGTGGCCGGTCGTCACCCAGGTCGGCGTTACCGGTCCGAACGTCGTACTGAATTTCAGAAGCACAACGGCAGGCATCGCGCCGCATCAGCGATGGGCGACGGGGCTGCTGGTCGACAGCAGCGAGTTCACCGGGGGCTCCGATCGCCGGCCGAACATCGCGTTCTCGAACCGCGAGTACGCGGGATCGGGTCATGGGTGGAGCGTCGGCTGGGCGGTTGCCTGGAATGTGAGGGCTGAAGTGCTGCTTGTTCAACAGCCGCCGGGCTCGAAGAACTGGTGCATCGGCTGCACCGGCCGGTTCACGCCGATCCTGTGGCACGGCAACCAGATCCCCGTTCCGGGAAGCCCGTCAGAGACCCACGAATCTCCGGGAGTGCCCGTGACGCCAGCGAGCCTGTACCTCGCACAGCTGCGCGATCGATTGGGTGAACAGGGACTGCGGAATATCGGGCGATGATCGCGATCTGGCGTCAGTGACGCCAACGCTGATTCCGCGAACCAGCTCGACGAGGCGGGAACCGCATCTTCGCCCGCAAGGTTGCGCCAGCCGACGGGGCAGTGCCGATGGCCTGCTGGTGCGAACACGCCGCCGGAAGTAGCCCTCCGAGGGAAACGTCACGCCGTGACGTTTCCATGCGCAGTTAGCGCCCACCGGACGCGCTCGAGCGGGCGAGACAGGCGTGCTGAGGCGACCATCGCGAGCGACGCGACGCACGGCGCACCCGGAAACGCATCCGAAGGCGTGCGATCCGCAAGGCCGGTGCGAAGACCCGGACTCCTCGACCGTCGGCGACAGGCCGCCGAGAGATGCCCTCCGCGGGAAACGTCACGCGGTGACGTTTCCATGCGCACTTAGCGCAACCGTCCCGGTTAAGCCGGTGAGCCAGGACTGCTGCGGCGAACCATCGCGAGCGACGCGACGTACAGCGCAGCCGGAAACGCATCGGAAGGCGGGCGATCCGCGTGGCCGCTGCGAAGAACCCGCTCCTCGACCGTCGGCGACACGCCGCCGAGAGATGCGTTTCCCGCGTCGTCGAGCTGGTTCGCCGCAGCAGGCCTGTCTCACCGGTTTGAGCGGGCCTGCGCTAAGTGCGAAGCGGAGCCTCTCCCGCGTCGTCGAGCTGGTCGCATCAGCATGCGTGTCTCACCCGCTCGAAGACGATCGGCACGGCGCTAAGTGCAAAGCGGAGCCTCGATCGCGCGGCTTTCGGAAGCGGGCTTGTGACGCCCGGAACGTATTCAATTATGCTGTTGCTGAAATGAATATTGTCGGCCAGGGCGTCCGCGACGGGTATCTGACACCCGAACAAATCGACAGCGTTGCGCGCGACGGGCTCGGTGCATTGCCGGTGGATGGACGGCGAGTGCTCGTCATCATCCCCGACGGCACGCGGACGATGCCGATGCCGCTGATGTTCGATCTCATCGAGCGCCAGCTCGGGCCACGCGTCGCGTCGCTCGACTATCTCGTCGCGCTCGGCACCCACACGCCCATGAACGATGCCCAGCTGAGTGCGCACGTTGGGCGGACGGTGGTGAACGGGCGCGCCGGCGCGCATCACATCTTCAATCATCGGTGGGATGACCCCGCCACGTACGCGCGCCTCGGGGTGATCCCCGCGCGCGACATCGCCGATCTGACCGGCGGGCGGTTACACAGGGACGTTCCGGTCGCGCTCAATCGTCTGGCGACCGAGTACGACCACGTGCTCATCTGCGGTCCGGTGTTTCCGCACGAGGTGGCCGGCTTCTCCGGCGGCACGAAGTACCTGTTCCCTGGCATCGCTGCACCCGAGATCATCCACTTCACACACTGGCTGGGCGCGCTGATTACGTCGTACGAAGCGATTGGCACCATCGACACCGCCGTGCGCGCGGTGATCAACCGGGCCGCGGCGCTGCTCGACACGCCGCTGTCGCTGCTCGCCCTGGTCGTCACGCATCACGGCGTGGCGGGCATGTACTGCGGCGATCCGCACGAGGCATGGCGGGAGGCTGCGACCCTCTCGTCGCAGCGCCATATCGTGTGGGTCGACGAGCCCTACGATCGCGTGCTCGCAATCATGCCGGCGATGTACGACGATTTGTGGACCGCCGGGAAAGGCATGTACAAGAGCGAGCCCGTCGTGGCAGATGCGGGAGAGGTGATCATCTACGCGCCGCACGTGACGGAAGTGAGCCGCACGCACGGCAGGATGATTGATGAAGTCGGATACCATTGCCGCGATTATTTTCTCGCGCAGTGGGATCGCTTCGAGAAATACCCGGGCGGCATCCTTGCGCACTCGACGCACGTCAAGGGTAATGGCACTTACGACGCGGCGACGCGCGTAGAAGACCCGCGCATACAAGTAACGCTCGCGACCGGGATTCCGCCAGAGCACTGCGCGCTGGTGAATCTGGGTTACAGGGATCCCGCAACTGTCGACCCGCGCGAGTACGAAGGCGACGCGAAGACGCTCGTGATCCCGCGCGCGGGCGAGATGCTGTATAGGGTGAGAAGAGCGGTCTGATAGGGGTGAGCGGTAAAGGGCAAGGGGCAATTACCCCTCGCCTCTTACCCCTTACCCCTCTGGAGGTTCATGTACAAGATCGGCGTCGTTGGACTCGGCGTGATGGGCGCGAACCTCGCGCGCAATATTGCCAGCAGGGGATTTCCCGTCGCGGGCTACGACCTCGATGCGGCGAAAACGCAGGCATTCGGTGCCGGCGCGTCGAGCGGCTCGGGCATCGGCAGCGCTGATGCGCCCGACCGCCTGATGGCCGTGCTCGAGCGGCCGCGCCGCGTGTTGATGATGGTGCCGGCAGGGGCGCCGGTCGACAGCGTCATCGCCCATCTTCGCCCGCACCTCGAGCGCGAAGACATTCTCATCGATGGTGGCAATTCGTTTTTCCGCGACACCGATCGCCGGGCCGACGATCTCGCATCCGCCGGATTCCGGTTCGTCGGCATGGGCGTATCGGGCGGAGAAGAGGGCGCGCTGCACGGGCCCTCCATGATGCCCGGCGGGCCGCGGGAGGCGTGGGATGCGCTCGCGCCCATCCTGCGCGCGATGGCCGCGAAAGCCGAAGACGGAGATCCGTGTGTCTCGTACATGGGACCGCGCGGCGCCGGCCACTACGTGAAGATGGTGCATAACGGCATCGAGTACGGCGACATGCAGCTCATCGCCGAAGTCTACGACGTGCTCACGCGCGCCGCCGGCATGTCGGCTCGCGAGATTGCGGACACCTTCGCGAAGTGGAACGAAGGGGAGCTGCGGTCGTACCTCGTAGAAATCACCGCGCACGTGCTCGAGCGCGTAGACAGCGAAACGGGCAAGCCGCTCGTCGATCTCATCCTCGACGAAGCGCAGCAGAAGGGGACCGGCAAGTGGATGAGCCAGAACGCGTTCGATGTCGGCGCACCGATTCCCACCGTGAATGCCGCCGTCGAAGCGCGACTGCTTTCGGCCCTGAAATCCGAGCGCGTCGTCGCAAGCAAGGTGCTTCCGGGGCCGAACCCTGCGAGGGCACAGAGCTTCTTGTCCGCCGGAGCCTTGGTGAAGGCAGATAGCCGGACCGACCTGATCAACGCCACCCGTCAGGCGCTGCACGCCGCGAAAATTACTTCTTACGCGCAAGGTATGGCCCTGCTGCGCCAGGCCTCGCAGGAGTACAAGTACGACATCGATCTCGCGGAAGTCGCGAAGATCTGGCGCGCAGGCTGCATCATTCGCGCGGCGCTGCTTTCAGACATCCGCGCAGCGTTCAGCAGAAACCCGGGGCTCGTCAACCTGATGCTCGACGACAGCTTTTCGAAGGCGCTGGCATCGGGACAGCAGGCGCTCCGCGATGTGGTGCAGACCGCCGTGTCGGCCGGCATTCCTGTTCCTGCGCTCAGCTCGTCGCTGGCGTACTACGACTCGTACCGCAGCGCGCGCCTGCCCGCCAATCTCACGCAGGGGCAGCGCGATTTCTTTGGCGCCCACACGTATCGCCGAGTCGATCGCGATGGCGTCTTTCACACCGACTGGACACCCGAATGAGCAACGCGCTCGATATCCCGGCCAAGGGCGATCTCGACTTTCTATCGCTGGGCGCGCTCGTGCATCGGCTCGACTCCGGCATTTATCCCTTTCACAAGGCTTCCTCTCTGCAGATTCACGTCAGCGGCGGCGAGTTCAACACGTCAGCCAATCTTTCAGATTGCTTCGGTTTACGCACGGCTGTCGCGAGCGCGATGGTCGACTATCCGGTCGGCGATTTGATCAACGAGCGCGTGCGCGCGATGGGTGTGCGCCCGTTCTACAAGCGCTTCAAGCACGACGGCGCGCACGGCCCGAATATGGCGACCGTTTACAGCGATCGCGGCCATGGCGTCCGGGCCCCCGTGGTCTTTTACAATCGCAGCAACGAGGCGGCGGCGCTGCTGAAGCCGGGCGACTTCGACTGGAAGGCGATTTTCTCGGGTGGCGTGCGCTGGTTTCACAGCGGCGGCATCTTCGCCGCGCTCTCCGAAACCACCGCAGAGCTGATTATCGAGGCCATGCAGGCCGCGAAAAACAGCGGGGCGATTGTGTCGTTCGATTTGAACTACCGCGAAAAGCTGTGGAACGCCTCTGGAGGCGGGCACGCGCGGGCGCTCGAAGTGATGTCGCGCATCGTCAAGCATGTCGATGTGCTCGTCGGCAACGAGGAGGATCTGCAGAAGGGACTGGGGATACCCGGCCCCGAGGTTGCCGCCAGTTCGGGGCTGGACTCCGGCGCCTTTCTCGCTATGATCGATAACGTCGTTTCCCGTCACCCGCAGATTAAGGTCCTCGCCACCACGCTGCGCGAGGTCCACTCCACGAACCGTCACACGTGGAGCGCTGTCGCGTGGTTTGCGGGGCAGGCCTATGTCGCTCCGACCTGCGAGCTCGATGTGCGCGATCGCGTCGGCGGCGGTGATGGCTTTGCGTCGGGCCTCATCTACGGCCTCATGAACGGCGACGCGCCGGAAGAGGCGTTGAAGCTGGGGTGGGCGCACGGCGCGCTGATCACCACGTTCCCGGGCGACACGACGATGGCCAAGGTGGAGCAGGTGCGGGCGTTCGCCAAAGGTGGTTCGGCGCGGATTCAACGGTAGTCGTTACTTTATAGTCTATAGAGTCAGAGTCCAGAGTCCAGAGTCCAATGTCTGGAGGAAAAATGTCTGATCAGAATCTCGTGAACCGTCGCGACTTCGTCAAAACCGCCGGCGGTGCCGTTGCGGCGACGTCATTATTGGGCGCCGACGCGTTCGCGCAGGCGCCTGCGGGCCGCAGGCGCTACGCCATCATCGGTACCGGCGAGCGTGCGACCAGCATGTGGGGCCGCCAGATTCGAGAGCGGTACTCCGACGTCGTCCAGTTCGTCGGTCTCTGCGACATCAATCCGAAGCGTGTGGAGATATCCAAGGAGCTGATGGGCGTCGATTGCCCGACCTTCACGAACTTCGACGAGATGCTCGACAAAGCGAAGCCCGATGTCGTCATGGTGACGACGAAGGACGCGCACCACAGCCAGTACATCGTTCGCGCCCTCGATCGGGGCTTCGACGTGATGACCGAGAAGCCGATGGTCATCGACGAGAAGCAATGCCAGGCGGTGCTCGACGCCGAGAAGCGCAACAAGAAGAAGATCATCGTCACCTTCAACTATCGCTTTGCGCCGAAGCACCGCACGGTGAAGGAAATTCTGATGTCGGGGGAGATCGGCAAAGTGGTGTCGGTCGACTTCGCGTGGTATCTCGACGTGTACCACGGCGCCGACTACTTCCGCCGCTGGCACGCATACAAGAACGGCGGCGGCAGCCTCTGGGTACACAAGGCGACGCATCATTTCGATCTCGTCAACTGGTGGCTGGGCGCCGATCCGGTCGAGGTGGTGGCGAACGGGCAGCTTCAGGTGTACGGCAAGAACGGCGCGATCCGCGGCACCAACTGCCGCGTGTGTCCGCACAAGAAGGACTGCAAGTTCTACTACGACATGAACACGAACCCGACGCGCATGAAGCTGTATGCCGGCGCCGAAGACGCGGATGGCTACTATCGCGATGGCTGCGTGTACCGCACCGACATCGACATCTACGATTCGATGCAGGCGATTGTGAAGTACTCCAACGGCGCGACGATGGCGTACTCGCTGGATGCGCATATGCCGTTCGAGGGCTACCGCGTCGCGTTCAACGGCGAGCTTGGGCGGCTGGAAGTGCGCGACCACGAGCGGCAGCCGTGGGAAGTGCCGGAGTCTGACTCTACTGAAATCTACGTGACGAAGAGTTTCGGCCTGCGCCGGCGCGCGACCTTTGCCACGGCCGAAGGCGGCCATGGTGGCGGCGACGATTTCCTGCGCGATCAGATCTTCCGTCAGACGCCGGCGCCTGACCACATGCGAGTGCCCGACTCGCGCGCGGGCGCGCTGTCGTGCCTCACCGGCATTGCCGCGCGGAAGAGCATCGAAGAGAAGCGCGCGGTGAAGATCTCGGAGCTCGTCAAGCTCACGTAACGATTTCCATGCCTCACCGCAAAGACGCCAAGACGCAGAGTCTTCGAAAGAAGACTCAACGCCGGGACGCCGAGTCGCCGGGCGAGAACGGTTTTATATGACGACGTTTCCAACCCGCGCGCTTGGCCGTTCGACTCTGAAACTCACTCCCATCGGTCTTGGCGCGTGGGCCATTGGCGGCGAATGGCGGTTCGGATGGGGACCGCAGGATGACGCCGCCTCGATTGCCACGATTCGGCGCGCCATCGAACGCGGTCTCAACTGGATCGACACGGCGGCCATCTACGGGCTCGGTCACTCCGAGGAAGTCGTCGGCCAGGCGCTGCGTGATATTCCGCGCGGCGAGCGGCCGTATGTGTTCACGAAATGCAGCCTGGTGTGGGACGCGGCTGGAAATACGTGGCACAGCCTCGATCCGCAATCGATTCGCAGGGAAGTCGAACAGAGCCTGCGCCGCCTGCAGACCGAGCGGATCGATCTGTACCAGATTCACTGGCCGGTGTGGCCGGCAAGCCCGCAGGGACACGATCCCGGCACGATCGAAGAGGCATGGGCGACGCTGACGAAGTTGAGAGATGAGGGGAAGGTTGCCTTCATCGGCGTATCGAACTTCGATGTCGCGCAATTGCAGCGTATTTCGCGCATCGAAACACCGACCAACCTTCAACCGCCCTATTCGATGCTGCGGCCCGAGATCGAACAGGAGATTCTGCCGTTCTGCCTTCAGCACAACATCGGCGTGATTCCGTACTCGCCCATGCAGTCGGGCCTGCTGACCGGCACGATGACGCGCGAGCGCATCGCGTCGCTGCCAGAAGGCGACTGGCGACGCAATAATCGCTTTTATCAGGAACCGCTTCTGAGCAGGGCATTGTCTCTCGTGGACCGCCTGCGCGCGATTAGCGGAGAAGCACGGCCGGACGCCGGGTGAAGTGGCCATTGCCTGGACGCTGCGGCATCCGGCGATCACCGCCACCATCGTCGGCGCGCGGAAGCCGCAGCAGATCGACGAGCTGATTGGGGCCGCGACGTTCCGGCTGAGCCCGCAGGAAATTGAAGAGCTCGACGCCGCACTGACGGCTGCGTGAGACGGACTTCGGTCTTCGAGGCTCCGAGGCCAGAAGTCCGGAGCTCCGGTGTCTGAGTGGAACTCAGCGCCCTACAGCGTGAGCCCGAAGAATGTCTCGGCGTTCTTGTAGCAGATCCGTTCGACCATCGCGCCGATCATCGCGTCGTCGTTCGGCAGCTCACCGGCTTCCATTTCGCGGCCCAGCAGATTGCACAACACGCGGCGGAAGTATTCGTGCCGGGGGTACGACATGAACGAGCGCGAGTCGGTGAGCATGCCGACGAAGTGGGCGAGCAGGGCGTTGTTCGACAGCGCGTTCAGCTGCCACTCCATCGCTTCCTTCTGATCCAGGAACCACCAGCCGCTTCCAAACTGTATCTTCCCCGCAACGCTGCCGTCCTGAAAGTTTCCGATCATCGTCGCGAACGCGTAATTGTCGGCAGGGTTCAGGTTGTAGATGACCATCTTCGGCAGCGCGTTGGCCTGCTCGAGACGATCGAGGTATCTGCCGAGCGCATCAATCTGCGGCAGATCGCCGATCGAGTCGTAGCCGGTATCGCGGCCGAGCGACTTCAGCGCGCGCGTGTTCGCATTGCGGCGAGCACCGAGATGCAGCTGCTTCGTCCACCCCTTCTCGGCGTCGAGACGGCCGAAGTACACCATGATGTAGGACGCGAACGCCTCACGCTCCTCGGCGGTCGCGGCCTTTCCCGAGCGCGCCTTGTCGAAGATCGATTTCGCCTGCGCGTCGGTGCAGTCTGCCGCGTAGCACTGATCGAGGCCATGGTCTGACAGGCGCCCTCCGACATCATGGAATGCCTGGTGGCGTTTGCGCAGCGCGTCGAGCAGATCCTGTATCTGCGCGATGTGAACGTTCGCGGTCTTTCCAAGCTTGTCCACCCACGGGTTGAACACCTCGGGCTGATGCGGATCCATCACGCGGTCGGCGCGGAAGGTTGGATAGATCTTCGTCGGCAGGCCGGATGCCGCAATCGTCTCGTGATGGGTCAGCGGCTCCGCAGGATCGTCGGTCGTGCAGACGGCCTTTACGCAGAACTTGCCGAGGATGCCTTTCGCGCTGAGCTGCGGCGATTTCAACGCTTCGTTCGCGCGGTCCCACACACTGCCGGCGGTCCTCTCATCCAGCAGCTCGTCGATGCCGAAGTAGCGCTTCAGCTCGAGGTGCGTCCAGTGATAGAGCGGATTGCGCAGCGTCTGGGGTACCGTCCTGGCCCACGCGAGGAACTTCTCGTGCGGCGCGGCGTCGCCGGTGCAGAAGCGTTCGGGCACGCCGCTGGCGCGCATCGCGCGCCATTTGTAATGGTCACCCTCCAGCCAGATTTCAAAGAGATTGGCGAAACGGCGATCGTCGGCGACATCCTTCGGCGGAAGGTGGCAGTGATAGTCGATGATCGGCTGGTGCGCGGCGTAGGTGTGAAAGAGCCGCTGCGCAGTCTTCGTCTCGAGCAGAAAATTCTCGTGTATAAAGCTCATTAGATTCTTCACAGGAGATCAGGAGGTCAGGAGAAATGCTTCTAGAAAAAGAATTCTGCCTTCTGATCTCTTGATCTCCTGTTCAAAAGCTCAAGAAGCCAGCGCTTTCCGGCAGTACTCGATAGTCTTCGCGATCTCGGTCATGCGATCCGATCCGGCGGGCACCGGATACTCGAACTCGATCGTCGCCTGTATCGGCCACTTGTTGTCGCGAATCACCTGCAGAGCTTCGACGATCGGCGTGTCCCCTTCGCCGAATGGGGTGTTCGGCCCCTTCGTTCAGCTTCCGATCCTTCACGTGCACGTGTGAGATGCGCGCATGGTGTTGCTTCAGGAACGGCACCGGCGACGTGTTGTTGCCGGCGAGGAAGTGTCCGAGATCCAGATTCGCCCAGTTGTACCGTGCCTGCTTGAACGCCGCTTCCCAATGCTCGGGCGTCGTCGCCGCGTGGCCGTGGAGGGCGACTGGAAGCTTGTGCTTGTCGGCGAACTGGCCGATGCGCTGCGTGTGCTTCGCGTCGATCTCGCACGAAATGGCGCGCGCGCCCAGCGTTCGCGCGAGGTTGAAGCAGTAGTCCACTTCGGCGTCCGACATGGTGTAGATGCCGTCGTACTTGACGATCTCGAGCAGCACGCCTGCGTCTTCGTACTTCTTTCGAAACGCGGCGACGCGATCCATCGAGACCGACGCGCGCCATTTCCGCATCACGTCGGCCTCGACCTTCTGTCCGTTTGCTGCCGGCGAGCCGAGGAAATTCTCCACCGGCTGCGACCGCATCTCGACCGCGCTGATGTTCAGCTTCAGGATGCGATCGAGCAGCTCGTCCGGCGTTCATGTCGCGACCGCCGAAGTTGTACGGCACGTTCAGGCCAATCTGCACGCCGGCGACCTTCGAATTCGGCTTCGCCGCGCGCTGGGCCCACGCCTCATGAGCCGCGAGGAGCCCGTCCCGGGAATCGCCGCCGCCGCCAGCTTGCCGAGGTCGCGCCGCGTCAGTTTCATATCGCGCTCCTGTAACTTCCTACAGTCCCGAGCTGGGTCGGGTTCGCTCTGGAACTTTCTCGGACTCTCGACTTTGGACTTTCTGACTTTCGTCCAGTTCCGGACCGCTCAGTATAATCCGCTGATGCTGCTTCACCGAATCCGCATCGCGTTGTTTTTCGTGGCGGCTGCCGTGGCGGTGGGCGCCGCGCAAATCAACAAATCGTGGCCGCCCGGACTGCAGCAAGTGCCCGAAGATTCGCCGCCGCTGTCGCCAGAAGAGGCGCTCAAGAAATTCTCCATGCCTCCGGGATATCGCGTCGAGCTCGTGGCGAGCGAACCGCTGATCCAGGACCCGGTCATGATCGACTGGGACGGCGAAGGCCGCATGTGGGCCGTCGAGATGCCCGGCTACATGCCCGACATCAACGCGAAAGGGTGAGCACGAGCCCATCGGCAAGATTGTGGTGCTCGAAGACACGAACCACGACGGCCGCATGGACAAGCGCACGGTGTTTCAGGACGGCCTCGTCCTGGCGCGCTGGCTGAAAGTGCTCGATCGCGGCGTGCTCGTCGCAGAGCCGCCGAACCTCTGGCTGTTTCAGGACACCAACGGCGATCTGCGGGCCGATCGCAAGGAGCTCGTTACGGATCAGTACGGGCGAAGAGAAGCGAACGTCGAGCACAACGCGAACAGCCTGCTGTGGGCGCTCGACAACAACATCTACACCTCCGAAGATCGACATCGATCTCCGCTTGAAGAACGGAAAATTCGATGTCGAAAGACGCTGTCTCGCGGACAGTGGGGCATCACGCAGGACGATGCGGGCCGGATTTTCAGGAATACGAACGAGTCGGCGCTGCACGTCGACCTCGTTCCCGCGCACTACTACGTACGGCATCCGAATCTACTTCGCACGCGCGGCAGCTATGAATCGCTGAACGGACCGAACGGCGAGCTGAACGACACGTGGCCGATCCGGCCGACGCGCGGTGTCAATCGCGGCTATCAGTACGGGATTCTGCGATCCGACGGCACGCTTGCGAAATACACGTCGGTGTGCACGCCGATGATCTATCCGCGGCGATCGACTGCCCGCGGAGCTGTACGGAAATGTCTTTGTCGTCGATCCGACGGTCAACCTCGTCAGCCGCATCATTCTGCGGCGACAGCCCAGATGGTCTTACCGCGAGCAAGGCGTATCGCGACGTGCGCGGAGAGTTTCTCGCCTCGACCGACGAGCGCTTCCGCCCGGTGAATCTGTCCCTCGCGCCAGACGGCACGCTCTACGTCGTCGACATGTATCGCGGCATCATCCAGCACAAGGGATACATGACCGAATACCTGCGCGACTACGTATTGACGCACAAGCTCGCGCAGTTCGACTTCGCTTCGGCCGCATTTATCGGATTGTCCACGAGAGCACCAAGCGCGACATGACGCCGCTGCCGAAGCGCGCGACGTCGGCCAGCTCGCCTCCCTTGCTCGTCGCACCCGAACGGCTGGCGGCGCGATATGGCGCAGCAGCTGCTCGTCGAGCGCGGCGACAAGTCGGTCGTACCGGCACTGCGGAAGCTGGCGTCCAGCGCGCGACGTCCGCACGCGGCTGAAAGCGCTGTGGGTGCTCGATGGGCTCGACGCGATCGAGCCGAACGACGTGATGCCGGCGTTGTCTCACGCGAACAGAGACGTGCGAGTTTCGGCGCTGAGGCTGTCGGAGCGATGGCTGCGCATGCCGAACCATCCGATCCATGGCGCGGTGATGAAGCTGCTCGACGACACGGACTGGGCGGTGCGGCGTCAGCTCGCCGCCACGCTTGGCGAGCTGCCGGCCGGATCGAAAGAAGCGGCGATTGCGAGCGTGCTCGAGCGCTACGGCGACGATCCGATTGCCGTCGACGCGGCGTTGAGCGGCTCGCGCGGCAGCGAGCTGGCGGTGCTCGATCGCCTTCTTCAGGGAACGGGCGAGACGCCACAGCGATCGGCGGCCATCACGATGCTCGCCGCGACGATCGTGCGCGTGGGGAGGATGCGCCCATCCAGACGCTGCTCGCGCGCGTTGCTGAAACATCGCGTGTGAACTGGCAACGATTCGCGCTTTTGCGAGGCGCTGAAGTGGCGCTGCTCGCGGCGACGATGCCGGGTAACCCGAGCCGAGGTGCTGGCGATCCGAATGCGCCGTGTGCGACGTGCCCGGGCGGGCGTGGCGGTCCCGGCGGCGCGCGCGCGTTTCCCGGCGCGCTCGAAGGCGCCGACCCTCCGGCACCACCGGCGCGTGCGGGTGGCCCGTCGGTCACGCTTTCGCGCGAGCCCGCGCTCATCGCGGTCGCGGCAGAGAAAGGTGAGCTGGGCGACCGCGCCGCGAAAGTGATGGCGCGGATCGGATGGCCGGGCAAAGCCGGCGCTGGCGCCGGCCGCTGCACCGCTGAGTGCCGCCGACCAGAAACGTTTCGCGGCAGGGCAGGAAATCTACAAGAACCTCTGCGAGGGATGTCACGGCGCCGACGGACGCGAGCAGCCGGGCGCGACGCCGAACATCGCCGGCGCGCCGAATGTGATCGGTGCACCGGGCGTACCGATTCGCGTGCTGCTGCATGGCAAGGAAGGCCCAATCGGTCTGATGCCGGCGCACGGCGACACGCTGAACGACACGGAGATCGCTGCGGTCCTGACGTACATCCGCCGTGCATGGGGACAAACCGCCGCGCCGATCGATGCCGCTGCGGTGCAGCAGGTGCGCACCGCAACCGCCGGCCGCACGCGCGCATGGACGCCGGAAGAACTGGCAGCTATCAAGTGAGGCACTAAGCAGAGGTGCCGCAACCACGCCGAGCGACCGAAGGACGCGAGGCACAGGTCGCGGGGGTGGGGCCCCGCGACAACTAAAGAATGATATGCGCATCGGCATCATCGGCACCGGCGCGATCGCCGGCATGCACGCGCGCGCGTACAAGAACATCGGCTATACCGTGCGCGTCTGCACCAACGTCACTGAGGCCAAGGGGCGCGCGTTCGCGGCCGAGCACGGCGCCGAGTTCGTCGAGCGGTACGAAGACGTGTGCCGCCATCCGGAGGTCGATGTCGTCGACGTCTGCACGTTTCCATCGTTCAGGCTCGACGTCGTCCGCGCGTGCGCCGAGAGCGGGAAGCCCGTTCAGGTGCAGAAACCCATGTCGACGACCCTTGACGCCGCGCGTGAGATGCTCGAGGTCGCGCGCGACGCGGGCATCGTGCTCGGCGTTGTCAGTCAGCACCGGTTCGATCGCGCGAGCCTGTTTCCTGTCGTCCGCGATCCGCGCGGGGCGGCTGGGAAAACTTCTGCAGTGCGACGCGTACGTGAAGTGGTGGCGCTCCGATGAGTACTATGCCAGGCCGGTGAAAGGCAGCTGGGCGACCGAGGGTGGCGGAGCGCTGATCAATCAGGCGATCCATCAGGTCGATCTGCTGCTGTGGTTTGCGGGACCTGTTCGCGAGTTGTTCGGCGTGTGGCAGATCGGCGCCGCCCACGCGATCGAGTCCGAGGACATCGTCAATGCGGTGATGCGCTACGAGAGTGGCGCGACGGGCGTGATTCAGGCCGCGACTGCGCTCTGGCCCGGCTACAGCGAGCGCGTCGAGGTGCACGGCACGAAAGGCAGCGCCATCATCACGGGCGACCAGTTGACGACGTGGGACGTGAAGGATGATGCGGGCGATCCGCCGCCGCTCAGCTCGGGTGTCGCGTCGGGCGCATCCGATCCGATGGCCATCTCGGTGGAGTCGTTCGAGCGGCAGTTTCTCGACTTCGGTGAAGCTGTTCGGACGGGACGCAAGCCGCTGGTATCGGGCGAAGAAGGGTACCGAGGCGTTGGCGGTGGTCGACGCCATATATCGGTCGTGCCGCACCCATCGCTCCGTGACGCCAGATTCCAGATTTTAGATTTTAGATTCCTGAAAGTATGATTTGGCTCCCAAATGATTCGCATCGACCGCCAGCGCACGGCAGGGGATCTGCTGCCGGCGATCAATCGCCTGTTCGATCTCTCAGCTCAGAAGATCCGCTCCATTGAAGACAGCTGGCGCGCGGAGAACGGATCGCCGGTGTTCACCGTCGACGGCGTGTACCGATCGCGCGGCTGGACGGAGTGGACGCAGGGCTTTCAGTTCGGTGCGCCGCTGCTGCAGTACGACGCGACCTGCGATCGCGAGTTTCTGGAGCTCGGCCGCTCGCACACGCTCGAGCGCATGGCACCGCACCTGACGCACGTGGGCGTCCACGATCACGGTTTCAACAACGTGAGCACCTACGGCAATCTGTGGCGGCTCGCGCATGAAGGGCAGTTCGAGGCGGAAGCGTGGGAGCTGCGCTTCTACGCTCTTGCCCTCAAGGTGACAGGCGCCGTCCAGGCCCGGCGCTGGACGTCGATTCCGGGCGGTGGGTTCATCTACTCGTTCAACGGCGCGCACTCGCTGTTCGTCGATACGATCCGCACGCTGCGCGCGCTGGCGCTGTCGCACGTGCTGGGGCATCGGCTGTTCGAGGAGCAGGACGTGCAGGTGAATCTGCTGCAGCGGCTGCTGCAGCACGCGCGCGCAACCGCCGAGTTCAGCGTGTACTTCGGCAAGGGCCGCGATACGTACGATGTGCGCGGCCGCACGGCGCACGAGAGTCTGTTCAATGCGGCCAACGGGACCTATCGCGGGCCGAGCTCGCAGCAAGGCTACTCGCCGTTCTCGACGTGGACGCGCGGCCTTGCATGGGCGATGCTCGGTTTTGCCGAACAGTTGGAGTTTCTCGCGACGATCGATCCTGCCGAGTTAGCTCGAATCGGAACTGGAACCGGAACCGGAACGACCGCCGATTCGTTGTACGACGCGGCGGTTGCGACGTGCGACTTTTATATCGATCATGCTGCGGCGGCCGATGGCGTTCCGTATTGGGATACCGGCGCGCCAGGACTGGCTGCGCTCGGCGACTGGGAGGTGCGCGCTGCCGATCCGTTCAACGATCAGGAGCCCGTAGACAGCTCGGCAGCCGCGATTGCCGCACAGGGGCTGCTTCGACTGGCGCGCGTGGCCGCGGCTCGAGGCGGTGACGGCAAACGGTACGAACAGGCAGGACTGCGTGTGCTCGACACGCTCATCGACGAGACCGGTCCATACCTGAGCCGCGATGGTCGCCATCAAGGGCTGTTGCTGCATTCGATCTATCACCGCCCGAACGGATGGGATCACGTGCCCGCCGGTTCGCGCATTCCCGCGAGGCGAGTCGAGCATGTGGGGCGACTACCATCTGCGCGAGGCTGGCGCTCTACGTGAAGCGCATGGCGGAAGGCGCGCCGTATTTAACATTCTTCGGAGGCGGCAGGAATAGATGATGAGACGCCGCACTGAAGCAGACAGTCGTAACAAGCACCGTCGAGCGACGCGAAGGTCGCGAGATACAGGTGGCGGGGGTGGGCCCCGCCACAACTAAGCAATGATCACGCGCATCGCGCTCGTGACTGGCGGCACCCGCGGCATCGGGCTGGGCATCGCACGCGCGCTCGCGCGCGACGGGTGGACGCTCGCGTTGTGCGGTCTTCGCTCGCGCGAAGAGGTTGCGGATGTCGTCAACGAGCTCGCGTCGCTCGGCAACGGCGCCGAATACTGGCCCGCCGACATCGGAAGCCCGAACGACCGGACGCAACTGCTCTCGTCGATCGTCGCGCATTTCGGAACGCTGCACGCGCTCGTGAACAACGCCGGGCGCGCGCCGCGCGTGCGAGCCGATCTGCTCGCCGCCACGGAGGAGAGCTTCGAAGAGGTGCTGCGTACCAATCTGCAGGGCCCGTACTTTCTGACGCAGGCGGTTGCGCGGCTGCTCGTTCAGCAACAGGCGAGACGAGCGCGCTGCCGCGCGCGATCGTGTTCGTGACTTCGGTCTCGGCCGAGATGGCGTCGCCGCACCGCGGCGAGTACTGCGTGAGCAAGGCGGGCCTCTCGATGGCTGCCAAACTGTTTGCCGTTCGTCTCGCCCCCGATGGTATTCCGGTGTACGAGGTGCGCCCCGGCATCATCGCCACAGACATGACCGCCAACGTCAAAGAGATGTACGACAAGCGCATCGCCGAGGGGCTCGTGCCCGAGGGTCGATGGGGACAGCCCGAGGACGTGGGGCGCGCAGTCGCGTCGCTCGTTCGCGGCGACATGGCCTACGCAACAGGAACAGTCTTCAACGTCGATGGTGGATTATCGATTCCGCGTTTATGAGGTCCGCCAAGGCGGACACTACCGAGATGACGACGACAGGAAACAATGACAAAACGATCGAGATCCGAAGCTGTCGCTGAAGTTGAAAAACTGGGTGTTGTGGCCATCATCCGCATGCCGGATCCCGCAGCGCTGCGAGCTGTGGTCGATGCGCTTGCCGAAGGCGGTGTGCGAGCGCTCGAGGTGACGATGACCGTGCCGCGCGCGATCGAGTTGATCGCGGAGATCGCGCCGACGCTGCCCGGCGATTTCCTCTTCGGCGCGGGCACGGTGCTCGATGCCGACACCGTGCATCGCGCAGTCGACGCCGGCGCTCAGTTCATCGTCAGTCCCGTGTTCCGGCGCGAGGTCATCAAAGCCGCGCATGAGAAAGGTGTGCCCGTGATGCCCGGCTGTTTCACCCCCACCGAGATTCTGGATGCGTGGGAGATGGGTGCGGATCTCGTCAAGGTGTTTCCGGCGACCTCGGTCGGCCCCGGTTACCTGAAGGACATCAGAGGTCCGCTGCCGCAGGTAAAGCTGATGCCCACCGGCGGTGTGTCGATCGATAACGCCGGCGACTGGCTGCGGGCCGGAGCCGTTGCCGTCGGCGTCGGCTCGGCAATCGTCGATACCAAGGCTATCGCGGCGAAGCAGTTCCACGTCATCACCGACAACGCGCGCCGCATCGTCGCCAATGTAGCTGCTGCACGAGGAGTCACACGCTAATGCCAAAAGTCGTGACGTTCGGCGAGATCATGCTCCGGCTCAGCCCGCCCGGATACGAGCGGTTTCTTCAATCGCCGGTGTTTGGTGCCACCTTCGGGCGGCGGAGAGGCGAATGTGGCCGTCAGCCTCGCGCTGTTCGGCCTCGAGAGTTATTACGTCACGCGGCTGCCGAAGCACGACATCGGCGAGGCCGCGGTGCGCGCGCTGCGCGCGGAAGGCGTCAAAACCGATTTCATCATTCGCGGCGGCGATCGCGTCGGCGTCTACTTCGTCGAGGCGGGCGCCAGCCAGCGCGCATCCAACGTCATCTACGATCGCGCGCGTTCGGCCATCAGCGAGCTCGAGCCCGGAACGGTGGATTGGGCGAAGGTATTTCAGGGAGCCGACTGGTTTCACGTCACGGGCATCACGCCGGCACTCGGAGAGAAGGCGGCTGCGTGCACGCGCGAGTCGATCGAAGCGGCGAAGAAGGCCGGCGTGAAGGTGTCGGTCGATCTGAATTTCCGCAAGAAGCTCTGGACCGAGGCGCAGGCGCAGAAGGTGATGCGCCCGCTGATGCGTCACGTCGATGTCGTGATCGCGAACGAAGAAGACATGCAGTCGGTGCTTGGGCTCGAAGTCCCGAACACCGACGTGACGTCCGGTCACTTGAATCTCGATGGTTATCAAGAGCGTCGCGCAGCGTCTGTCGAAGGAGCTCGGGCCGCCGATGGTCGCGATTACGCTGCGCGAGAGCGTGTCCGCCAGCGACAACGGGTGGAGCGCCGTGCTCTGGGACGACAAGGCCGGCCAGTTCCTGCAAAGCCAGCACTACGACGTGCGGGTCGTCGATCGGGTCGGCGGCGGCGACAGTTTCGCGGCGGGTCTGATTTACGGGTTGCTCACGGGCCGCGATTCCCGAATCGTCGCTGCGGTTCGCTGTCGCGTCCAGCGCGCTGAAACAGACGATTCCCGGCGACTTCAACCGGCTGTCGGTCGCCGAAGTCGATCGGCTGGTAAAGGGAGACGCATCAGGCCGCGTGCAGCGGTAAGATTCGAAATCTATGAACATCCAACCAATTACGACTGAGAGCTGCATCGTCCGCAATACCGCGTCCGGACAAGGGCGCACGACGGCGGTGGAGCCGGGACGAACGGCTGCGCGGCATCTTCATTACGGCCGCATCATTTTGAATGAAGGCGATCCGCCGCTCCGCTTCGAAACGCAGGACCGCGAGACGAGTCTCATCGCCTTGAAGGGCTCCGCCCAGGTCAAAACAGAAGGGACGTCGTACAACCTCGGCAGATACGACGCGGTCTATGTGCCTCGCGACGCGTCGATCGAAATCACGCCGGGCGCCGGCGGCTGCGATATCGCCGAGGTGTCTTCGCCTGTCGTCAAGCGGCATCCTGTGCAGTTCGTCGCGTTCAGCGACGTTCAGAAGGATCCCGGCCTGCACTTCGCCGCGGGCGGTCCCGGCTGTCAGCGCGAGCTGAACATTCTGATCGGGAAGAACGTCGAGGCCGGCCGGCTGATGGCGGGTGTGACATTCAGCGCGCCCGGCAACTGGACGTCGTGGCCTCCGCACGAACACGCGGTGCTGGCCGAAGAGGCGTATCTCTACATCGACATGCCGCGCCCGGCGTTCGGCATCCAGCTCGTCTACACCAACAAGACCGATCCGGAAGTGGCGACGATCGTCCGCGAAGGGGATGTCGTGTTGATGCCGGCGGGCTACCATCCGAACGTGGCTGCTCCGGGCGGCCAGATCAATTTTCTCTGGATGATGGCTGCCAACCGCGAAGACGACGACCGCTTGTTTGGTGTCGTCAACGTGCAGCCTGAGTTTGCCGCCGGCGGCTCTGGCCTGGATAAGGGCAAGAAATGAATTGGGAGACGATTCCCGCCGAGCGGGTGGCCGAAGGGATCGAACGGCAAATGGTCGTCGGCGAGAAGCTGATGATCTGCCGGCTGACGATTCAGCCGCGGGTGGTCACTGCGGTCCACACCCATGAGCACGAGCAGGTGACGATGGTCGAGCGCGGCCGCGTGCTGTACATCATCGACGGCGTCGAGCGTGTCTGTTCGGCCGGAGACGTCCTGCATTTTCCTCCGCATCTTCCGCACGGCGCGACGATGCTGGACGAGGAAGTCGTGCTGGTCGATGTATTTACGCCGCGGCGGGAGGATTTTCTGGCGCCCAAGCGGTCCGCCTGAAGGCGGACACTACCGATGTCAAACAGCTTGTTCGACTTGAGTGGGAAGATTGCGCTGGTGACGGGCGCGTCACGCGGACTCGGCGCAGGGATGGCGCTCGCACTTGCCGATGCCGGCGCCGACGTTGCCGTTCACGCGAGCACAAAGCCGCCGTTGGCCATCGAAGCGGCAATCAAGGAAAAGGGCAGACAGGCTCGCAGCTTCACGGCGAACCTCGCGAATCGGGACGAAACGCTGCGGCTCGTTCCCGCGGTTCTCGAGGCGTTTGGGCGGATCGATATCCTCGTGAACAACGCGGCAACGATGCAGCGGGCGCCCGCCGCACAGCATCCCGACGAGATGTGGGACGAAACGATCGAGGTGAACCTGTCGAGCGTGTTCTTCCTGAGCCGTGCGGCCGGCGTGCACATGCTGGAGCGCGGTGACGGCGGAAAGATCGTGAACATCGCGTCGATGCTGTCGTTTCAAGGCGGCATCACGGTGCCCAGCTACGCCGCCGCGAAGGGTGGCGTGGCGCAGGTCACCAAGGCGCTCGCCAACGAGTGGGCGCCGCATCGCATCAACGTCAACGCGATCGCGCCCGGCTACATGGCTACGGATAATACGAGCGCGCTGCAGGCCGATCCGGTGCGCAGCCGGCAGATCGGCGAGCGGATTCCGGCCGGACGTTGGGGAACGCCCGAAGATCTCGGTGGCGCCGTGGTGTTTCTGTCATCGCGGGCATCGGACTACGTGAACGGGCATGTTCTCGTCGTCGATGGCGGATGGCTTGGACGATAATAGGAACCTTCTACCAATAAAGGAGCGCGGATGAGCATTCAGGCACCGGCCGCCCCTCGTCCTGCCGTCGCCGTTGCGACAGGCGTTGTGACTGCCGCGAAGGCGGGTTACTACCGATGGTACGTGTGCGGACTCCTGTTCTTCGCGTCCGTCATCAACTACATCGATCGCCAGGTGATTGGCATTCTCAAGCCGACGCTGCAGCAGCAGTACGGGTGGAGCGAGCTCGATTACGGCGACATCGTCTTTTCATTCCAGCTCGCCTATGCGATTGGGTTCCTGTTCGCCGGCCGATTGATGGATCGGCTCGGCACCCGACTGGGTTTTGCGATCGCGATCGTCGTGTGGAGTGTTGCCGCGATGGCGCATGCGTGGGTCATGTTCTTCGGCGGCGGCGTTGCCGCGATCCTCGCGATGTTCGGACTGACGTACAGCGCATCGGTCGCCGGCTTCATGGGCGCGCGATTTGCGCTCGGTCTCGGCGAGGCAGGCAACTTCCCCGGCGCGATCAAGACGGTGGCCGAATGGTTCCCGCGCAAGGAGCGCGCATTCGCGACCGGCATCTTCAACGCCGGCACGAACATCGGTGCGCTGCTGACGCCGCTGATCGTCCCGATCATCACGATTTCGTACGGATGGGAGTGGGCGTTCATCGCGACGGGCGCGATCGGATTCCTCTGGCTCGTCCTGTGGTGGATGTCGTATCGCTCGCCCGAGGAACATCCGCGCGTCAGCCAGGCAGAGCTCGCGTATATCCGCAGCGATCCGCCCGAGCCCACGACAAAGATGTCGTGGGCAACCATTCTTCCGCATCGCCAGGCGTGGACCTTCGCCGTCGCGAAGTTCATGACCGATCCGGTGTGGTGGCTCTACCTCTTCTGGATACCCGACTTCCTCTATCGCAACCACGGCTTGAGCCTGACGACGATGGGACCGCCGATCGTGGCGATTTATCTGATTGGCGACGTCGGCAGCGTCGGCGGCGGATGGCTGTCGTCGACGCTGATCAAACGCGGCTGGACGGTGAATGCCGCGCGCAAGACGGCCATGCTCGTATGCGCGCTGGCCGTGACGCCGATCGTCTTCGCCGCAAACACCACGAATCTGTGGGTGGCGGTCGGGCTGATCGGGTTGGCGGCGGCTGCGCACCAGGGATGGTCGGCGAACGTGTACACGCTCACGTCCGACATGTTCCCGAAGCAGGCCATCGGTTCGGTCGTCGGCTTCGGCGGGACGGCCGGCGCGATCGGCGGCATGCTGATCGCGAAGTTGACGGCGGCGGTGCTGCAGTACACGGGCAGCTACCTGCCCGTGTTCATCATCGCGGCGTCGGCGTACCTGGTTGCGCTGCTGATGGTGCACCTGCTGTCGCCGCGTCTCGAACCGGCGCCGATTAAGTAATGAACGAGGGAAAAGGCTCCGGGAGCCTTTTTCGGATCAGGAGCAGGCGAAAAAGGCTCCCGGAGCCTTTTCTGTCGGCGCGGTCACGGACGAGTTCTCGCCAGACAGCCTCGACCGCGCGCTCGGCGCGATGGCCGAGCTCGGCATGACATTCGCCGAGCTGCGAGTCGTCGACGGCAAGAACATCATCGACCACACCGACGCCGAGATAGACCACGTGCGGGCGAGGGTCGAGGCGCGCGGCATGCGCGTGCTCTCGATCGCGTCGCCGGTCTTGAAGTGCACGCTGCCGGATGCGCCGCCTGTCGCCCCCCATATCCAGCAGGACATGTTCAGCTCGGCGTTCGGATTCGACGATCAGCCGCGGCTTGCGCGCCGCGCCTTCGAAATCGCCGAACGAACGGGCGCGCGGATCGTGCGCGTCTTCTCCTATTGGCGCACGATCGATCCCGGACGCGTGTTTCGATCGCGTTGCTTCGGCGCTGCGCGACCTGGCCGATCGGGCTGTCGAACGGGGCCTGATCATCGGCATCGAGAACGAGCACGCCTGCAACATCGCCACGGGCGCGGAGACCGCGCGATTGCTCGCCGCGGTCGATCACCCGGCGCTGCAGGTGATCTGGGATCCCGCCAATGCGCTCGTCGCCGGTGAGACACCGTTTCCGGACGGGTACAGAAAGATCGCCGGTCTCGCGGATTGTCCATGTACACGCGAAGGACTGCATCGTGGCGGACCACGTGCCCACGTTCGGTCCGCTTGGTGAAATGGGAATCGAATGGCGCGGGCAGCTCGCGGCGCTCGCGCGCGACGGCTATCGCGGCAGCATCAGCCTCGAGACGCACTGGAAGGGGCCGAACGGCGACAAATTTCAGGGCAGTATGATTTGCGGCCGCGCATCTGAACGAGATGGTGCGCGTGCCGCTGAAACGAAAGAACGTAAGAAAGGTCATGCTGGAGCTTGAAGTACTTCATCACGTCGCCATATCGGTGAGCGATCTCGCTCGGGCGAAGGATTTTTACGGCAACGTGCTCGGCCTCGAAGAAATCGCGCGTCCCGCATTTCCGTTCGATGGCGCGTGGTATCGCATCGGACATCAGGAAGTGCATCTGATCGTCTCCAGGGATCCGACCTTTCGGACAGGGAAGGGCGTGACGCTGGAGGATGGGCACTTTGCGCTCCGCGCGAAGAGCTTTCGCGCCGCGCTCGCGCATCTCGAGTCGAAGGGCGTCCGCGCCGGCGGCGACGAGCCTGGCCGGTCGATGCGCGTGAACACCGCAAGCGTCACCGGCTATCCGCAGATTCACGTGCTCGATCCCGATCGGAATGTGATCGAGATCAATGCCGAGACAGTGGATTGAAATACAAACTAGAAGATCAAAGATCAGAAGAGATCGTTTCAGACAAGAATGCCTCCTGGCCTTCTGATCTCTCTGTTCAGAGCATTTCACTCCGGCAGTTGCTTGCCGAGCGTCTCCGGCCCCAGCCAGATGATGATCAGCCCTACCGCATAGAACACCGTCAGCACTGATCCCGCCATCGGAAAACTTCCCGCCGAAGAATCCCATGAGGGTTGCTGTCTGCAGGCCGCCGACGGCGGCGAGAATCCGGCCGAAGTTGTACGAGAACCCCTGCCCGGTTGCGCGGACGACGGTCGGGAAAAGCTCAGGCAGATAGAGAGGGAACAACCCGTAGAACCCTGCGGTGATGCCGCCGGCCAGAAAGATCGAGAACAGAAAGAACCCGTCGAACCGATCGTTGCCCTGATAGAGCAGCAGGCACGACAGGATCGATCCCACGCACAGCGCGGCGTAGGTGATGCGGCGTCCGAATCTTCCCGCGACGACGCCTACGAGAATCGGGAAGACGATCGCGCCGAGCGCCGACGAGATCTGCGTGTACTCCCGCGAGTAGCGGCTCGGGTCGGGCTCGAGCTGAAACGCCCAGCGCGGCGCCCACTGAATCGATCCCCACGTGCCGAGCAGCGCGACGCCGGCGAGGCCTGCGCCCAGCAGCATGTGCCTGATCACCAGAGCGCTGCTGCTGCGGCACGAGCGATCCCGCGGAGACGGCGCGCGCGAGATATCGTCGAACAGGAAAGAGAAATCCCCACAGCGCAGCCGCGACACCGACAGCCGTGATGATGGCGGCGGCGCCCGGACCAGTTCCTGCCGGCGACCAGCTCCAGATGATCGCGATCGATGCGAGACAGCCTGACGAGACGCCGACCAGGTCGACGTTCGACCAGTGCGACGTCGCGCCGCGCGCTTTCTCGTGCTCCCACTTCTTCGATTCGGGCACGAACAGCCGGATGAAAAACACCATGAGCGCCGGCAGCGCGCCGCTGATCATCAGGAAGCGCCATCCGGAGTTCGCGAGCAGACGCTCCACCATGCCCGTCGGCATCCCGATTCCCAGCAGCAGCGCCTCGACGCCGCCGATGAATCGGTGCAGGCCGATGCTGAGCAGGCCGACCATGAGAAATCCGAGATTCGCCGCTGCGCCGATGAGGCCGGCAATCAGGGCGCGCGATTTGTTCGGCCAGATTTCGTTGACCAGCGCCACGCCGAGCGACCACTCTCCGCCCATGCCGAGCGAGGCGATGAACCGCAGCGCCGCGATGTGCCACGCTTCGGTTGCGAATCCGCACAGTCCGGTGAACACCGCATACGTGAAGATGCTCAGCGCCATCGCGCGGACGCGCCCGATGCGATCGCCGAGCCAGCCGAAGAACACGCCGCCGGTCGCGGCGCCGACGAGGAACACGGCGATGATGGCGCCGAACCACTGCGTCGCCTGCGCGGCCGACGCGGGTCCAAGGAGATCGTTGAGAGCCGGCCCGCCGATCAGCGGGAAGAGGCCCATCTCGAAGCCGTCGAACATCCATCCAAGGAGAGCGGCCGTCAGCGCCATCCAGCGTCCGAAGTTCGATTCGGCGGCCTGAGGCGCATCGGCGGCTTTGACCGCCTTCGGGGCAGTGTCGAGCAAGGCTGGGCCCTCCATATGTCGATCGGTGCTGCAAGTATAGAATGAGCAGTCCGTTATCCAACCCGCCGCCGCGCCCACCGTCGCGCGCTCGCAATCTGCGCGCTTTGGCGGGGCAGGCTTCCAGGAGAGCCCGATGCCGGCCGTCGATCACGCCGACCCGCTTGTCGCCAACGTTCGTGACGCAGGCCTGCCCCCGCGCGAAGTTCGCGATCTGCCGGATCCGCCACGCAACTACTGGCGCCTCGTCGGACCGGGTATCGTCGCCGGCGGCGTCGGACTGTCGTCCGGAGAGTTCGTACTGTGGCCGTTCATCGCGTCGCAGGTCGGCCTCATCCTGCTCTGGGGCGCGCTGGTCGGGGTCGTCACGCAGTTTTTTCTGAACATGGAAGTCGAGCGCTACACGCTCGCCACCGGAGAAACCGCGGTGACGGGCTTCAATCGATTCTGGAAGCACTGGGGCCTCGTGTTCGCGGTCCTCGTCGTACTTCGCGAACCTGTGGCCGGGATGGGCGATCAGCGCCGCCACGCTGGGGTCCTACCTGCTTCGGCGGCGACCCGCCGACGATCGCGATCGTCATGCTTCTCGTGATCGGCTTTTCACTGACGTTCGCGCCTGTCATCTACGTGGCGCTCGAGCGCCTGATCTTCGTCAAAGTCGCGGCGGTGCTGATGCTCGCGATCCTCGGGATGATATTCGCCATCGAGCCAGAGTCGTGGCGCGCGTTGCCGGTCGGCATGCTCAGCTTCGGCAGGATTCCCGAGGGGCTGAGCATCGCGTTGATTTTCGGCGCGATCGCCTTCGCGGGATCAGGCGGCGGACAGAACCTGTGCCAGAGCAACTGGATTCGCGACAAAGGATTCGGCATGGGGCAGTACGTGCCGAAGCTGGTCAGCCCGGTCACCGGGACGGTCACAGCGGCGCCGACGGTGCAGAGCTACATCTTCGAGCCCACGCCGGCCAACATGGTGCGGTGGCGGAGCTGGTGGCGCTTCGCGAACGTCGAGCAGGTGTTCAGCTTCGTGCTCATGACGATCATCACCATCGCGTTCACGTCGATGCTCGCGCACTCGACGCTGTTCGGCGAGCCGGACCTGCCGAACAACGTCTCGTTCCTGCGCATCGAAGCGCAGCGGATGGAGGCGATGGTGGGACGCTGGTTCGGCGTGCTGTTTCTCGCGACCGGCGCGTTCTCGCTGTTCGGATCGGCGATGGGCATCATCGATTACACGAGCCGCCTCGCCGCGGACATTCTCAAGACGACGTATCTGCCGAAGTCGTCCGATGAGCGAAAGCCGGATGTACTTCTGGCTCGTCTGGGGCATGGTCGGCCTGGGCTGCAGCATCCTTCTCGTCGGCATGTCGCAGCCGATTACGCTGCTCGTCATCTCGGCGTCGACAGGCGGCACGATCATGTTCCTGTACTCGTTTCTCCTGATCGCGCTGAACAAGAAGATGCTGCCGGCGGCCGATTCGCATCAACTCGTTCCGCACGGCCACGCTCGTGTGGTCGACGCTGCTGTTCGGATCGCTCGCGATGTATACGATTTATGATCAGATAGTTCAGCGACTACGGTAACGGTTCCATGTTCCGGTTCCGGTTCCGGTTCCGCGGTTCGCAGGTGGCGCCGGGAACTCCGAGCGCATCTTTTTTAATAAAATGACGGCGTACTGAATCCATCGCCCACCACGAACGAGGAACAGGAACGGGAACCCGGAACCAACATGAAAGCACTCTTACTGTCCGAATATAAGAAGTTGAACGTCGTCGACATGCCGACGCCGGAGATCGGCGAAGATGAAGTGCTCGTGCGCGTGCGCGCGTGCGGCATCTGCGGAAGCGACATTCACGGGTACGACGGATCCACGGGCAGGCGCATTCCTCCGCTGGTCATGGGGCACGAGGCGGCAGGTGTCATCGAGCGCGCCGGCAGCGCGGTCAAGAGCTTCACAGGTCGGCGATCGCGTGACCTTCGACTCGACGGTGTCGTGCGGCAAGTGCGACTTCTGCCGGCAGGGGCAGATCAACCTGTGCGACAACCGCATGGTGCTCGGCGTGTCGTGCGGCGATTACCGCCGCCACGGCGCCTTCGCCGAGTACGTGTCCGTGCCCGCGCGCATTCTTTACAAGCTTCCGGACAGTCTGCCGTTCGAGCGCGCGGCGCTGATCGAAGCTGTGTCGATTGCGGTTCACGCGGTGAGCCGCCACGTGCCGAAGCCCGATGACGCGGTGCTGGTCGTCGGCTCGGGCATGATCGGCGTGCTGGTGATTCAGGTGCTGCGCGAGAAAGGCTGCCGCAACATCATCGCGGTCGACGTCGATGACGAGAAGCTGGCGCTTGCGAAACGCGTCGGCGCCACGCGCACGGTGAATGCGAAAGACATCGACGTGCCGGCTGCGGTCCGCGATCTCACCGGCAGCCCAGGGCGCGGACGCATCGTTCGAAGTCGTTGGCCACGGCACCACCGTGATGAATGCCATCCGCAGCCTCCGCAAGGGCGGAACGGTCGTGCTGATCGGCAATCTCTCTCCGAAAGTCGAGATACCGCTGCAGGAGGTCGTGTCGCGCGAGATCTCGGTGCTCGGCTCCTGCGCGTCGAGCGGCGAAATTCCAGAGTGCATCGACCTGCTCGCCCGCGGCGCGGTCGACGTCGATCCGCTCATCAGCCTGAAGGCGTCGCTCGACGAAGCGCCGATGCTCGTTCGAGCGGCTGTACGGCGGCGACAAAAGCCTGATGAAAGTCATCCTCCAACCATGAGCTCATTCGATCTTGACCGGCAAAGTCGCCATCGTCACCGGCGCGAGCCGTGGACTCGGACAGACATTTGCGAGGGCGCTCGCACGAGCCGGCGCCGATCTCGCCATCACCAGCCGCACGCTCGATTCGCTGAAGCCGTTCCAGAAGGAAGTCGAGGGCCTCGGACGCCGCGCCGTTCCGCTGGAGCTCGACGTGCGGGACGAAGGCAGCATCCGCCGCATGGTGAGCGATGCGGCGAAGGCGTTCGGGCGCATCGACATCCTCGTGAACAACGCCGGCTGCAACGTTCGAAAGCCGGCGGTGGACGTCACGTGGGACGACTGGAATCTCATTCTCGACACCAACCTGCGCGGGGCATTCTTCGTCGCCCAGTCGGTCGCGAAGGAAATGATTCCGAACGGCCGCGGCCGGATCATCAACATCGGCTCGGTGACGTCAGTGATGGGCTATGCGGGTCTCGGCCCGTACGGCGCCAGCCGCGGCGGCATCCGCCAATTGACGATGAGCCTGGCCGACGATTGGGGACCGCACGGCATCACGGTGAACTGCCTCGCGCCGGGATGGTTCAAGACGGAACAGAACAAAGTGATGTACGAGGATGCCGAGTGGGTGGCGTACCTCGTCGATCGCATTCCGATGCGCCGCCCGGGAAAGATGAGCGACCTCGAAGGGCCGGTTGTATTCCTCGCGTCCGACGCGAGCGAGTACATCACCGGGCAGACGCTGCTTGTCGATGGCGGAATCTCGACGGGGGCGACAAGGGCGTTGCCGAAGAAGAAGTAACGAAAAACGAAGAAACCCCGCGCTCTATTTGTTCTTCGGTTTTCGTTATTCGTTTCTGAGCGTCACAACATCCCCAGCGTCAGTATCGAACGTTAACAGCGCCCCTTTCAATTGCTGCGCATCGCTTTCCATTTCGAACGATCGTCACCGCCTGGGTGCCCCATGGATTGCGCAGCCGCGCGACCGAGCCGGCCTCCGACCGAAGCTGGACTGATTCCACCCGGCCGCGCGCTTTGCCGCCGTCACGACAAACCCGCCGCGCGCGCGGAGCGTGAACTGCGCGTCCCATTCGTCCGGCCAGGCGGGGAAGAGGCGAATGATCGATTCGCCGCCGGGAACGTCCGGGAGCACTCTGCAGCAGCGCGAGCTGCAGCGCTTCGGCGGCACGGCCGAGACGCTGCGCGTCGAGCGCCTGCGGTCCTTCACGCAACGTCAAGCGATTCGCGAGCGGGCGTCCTCCCAGGTACGCAGTGTCGCGCTCGGCTGTCAGCGCGCGCATCTGATTCGGCACCAAAAACCGCATCGCATCCACGCGGCCGAGTGTCGTTCCGGCAATCGCCCACTTCGACAGCACGCCAACCGGTGTCGTTGGGCCAATCCCGGCGCGATAAGTGCGATCGAACGTGGCGTTGGCTGCGGCGAGCATCTGTTTGTCGGGAGATTCGAGATTGACGAGATCGAAGAACCACATCGGCAGGCTGTTGCCGTCGGGCGTGAATCCCGTGTTGTTGTTCGCCGTCGGCTTCAAGCCGCGGACGAAGACAGGCGCGCCCGTGTAGTCGGCAGCGCGCAGCGCGTCAGGATGCGCGCTGGTCGGAAGCGGCGCCAGATTCGCGAGCACTTCCTGCCACTGCGCACGCGGCTGTGCGTCCTGGTCCAGCAGCTCACTCGCGCGGATCGCCGCCGCGAAAATGCCGCGCATCGCCGACAGATCTTCGTCGGTATCGTGCGCGCCCATCACGCTCTCGTTGCTGTTCACGTGATGGATGTGGTACTTCCCGTCGGCTTCCTTCCGCAGGTTGGGAAAGTGCCGGTAGAACTCCGCCGCGCCTTTGATCATCGGATACGCGCGATCCCGCAGCCACGGAAGATCCTGTGTGTATTCGTAACGGCGCCAGTAGAGATAGGCGACCTTCGCCGTCGTGCCGAGAATGTGGTTCACCGGACCGAACGGCGCGGTCGGACGCTCCGTCGGCACCCACGCGCCGTTGGTCCAACGGCCGCCGCCCCACCAGTTCCAACGGCTCGAGTGCGGATGGCCGGTGCGCGCGTACTCGAGGAATCGCGCGCTGCGCTGCGTCCACGGCTTGCGCAGCAGATAGAGATCTCGCATCTCCTCCGCGATGTCGTCCGGCAACGCAGCCAGCCCGTCGTGCCAGACCGTTTCCGGAATGTAGATACCCTGGCTGCCCCATTGCTGTCGCGCGGCGGTCGACGCGGCGTCGAACATGCCCGAGTACATCGAGAATACGGGATCGAGCAGGTCGATGCGGTTCGCGGCGAACAGCGCCTCGTAGTAGCAGCTGAGATTGGCGAACCAATGCTGCGTCCCCCACGGACGCAAGTCGCCGGCTGTGTTCCAGAGCATGCCGTTGAATTTCGGCGGGAACGCGCCCCGCGACGTGGCGGCCATCAAGTACAAGTAGTAGTGATAGTTCTCGGCGACGTAGTCCGCGACTCCGTCCGCGCTATGAAGCGCAATCGTTCCGCGCTGCCAGAAGGCGTACCACCATTCGGCGTTGTCGCCGGCGAGCTCGTCGAAGCTCTTTGCGGCGGCCGCGTCCAGGTTGCTCAGCGCGGCAGCGGCGGCATCCTGGTCTGCGTTGAGGGACGCGGCACTCGCGATGAGAATCACCACGCGACCGCGCTCGGCCGGCGAGACGATGCGCACTTCCGTCTCGTTGGCGAACCGTGTCAGCGTTCTGCGCCCGAGCAGCGCGATCGCCACCGCCGATGTCGCGCGATGTGTTCCTTCTTCAAAGTCCTGGGTGAGCAGGATGCGGCCGTCTCGCGCAGAGATCTGTGAGCGCGCCGTGTGCTCGCGCGTTCGAACGGTGATGATGCGATCGGCGATCATCTTCTCCATTGCCGCGCCGAAATACTGCGACGCGGAACGCAGCATCCGCAGGTTGATCTGAATCGGCTCAGGCACCGCTCGGCGGTCATCCACCTCGATCGCGATGACATCGCGCTCGTGCCATGCCAGCATCCGTGCGTTGACGCCGCCGGCTTTCACGTCGAGCACCCCCTCGTAGACCGACAGCCGCTGGCTGGTGCCCTCTGCGGTGAACACGTCGGCGCCCGACCCGGCAAGCTCGAGATCGACAAATCCGGCGCCCCCCATGTAATCGGTGTTGCGCTCGAAAAAGGATCGCGTGTCCTTGTTGATGGGCTGGATGTCGACCCGGTTGATCTGGAATTTCAGCGCGCTCGGCGTCGTCCAGACGAGCGTGCCCATGCGGCCGTTGCCGATCGGGATGCCTTCCTCGCTGCGCGCAACCGGCGAGTTGTATATCAAGGTCGGCGCGCGACACCACGGCGCGGACCGAACCCGGAACCGGAACCGGACACTGGAACCGGAACCTGTGCCGCGCTATGAGCAGCGCGACGATTGCGATCACCAGGCGCCTCACCGCGTGGGGCTCCACCCTGGCTTCGCGTTGCGATTCTGATCGTCCAGCCACGCTTTCAGCGGGGCGAAGTAATCGAGAATCGCGGTCGCATCCATGGCTGATTCTCCGCTCAACGCGGCGAGCGCCTCGGGCCATGGCCGGCTGCTTCCCATCGCGAGCATCTTCGCGAGTTTCGCGCCTGCGGCTTTGTTTCCGTAAATGGAACAGCGATAGAGCGGTCCTGTGAATCCCGCTTCTCTGCACAGCGCTCGATGAAACTGAAACTGCAGGATGTAGGCAGAGGAAGTACCGCGTGTACGGCGTGTTCGCCGGCACATGGTACTTGGCGCCGGGATCGAAATCGGCTTCCGTTCGCGGGAGCGGCGCCGCGATCCCCTGATATTTGTTGCGTAGCTCCCACCAGGCCTGGTTGTAGCGGGCAGGCGGGATCTCACCGGAGAACACTTTCCACCGCCACTGATCGATCACCGCGCCGAATGGGAGGAACGCGACCTTCGCGAGCGCGGTCTTGAGGAGATATTCGAGGTCCGCCTTCTCCGATGGGACACGGTTGATGAGGCCGATTTGTTTCAGGTATCCAGGCGTCGCCGAGAGCGCGATGACGTCGCCAACCGCTTCGTGAAATGCGTCGATCGCGGCATCGCGATAGAAGTATGGCTGTTTTGCGTAGAGCAGCCCGTAGTAGTCGTGGCCGAGCTCATGGTGCACCACCTGGAAATCTTCCGCGTTGATCTCGATGCACATCTTGATGCGGACGTCCTCGGGGGCATCCCACCCTGACGCGCTCGCGTGGCAGACGACATCGCGATCGGCGGGTTTGGTGAAGAGCGATCGCTCCCAGAATGCGGGCGGTAGTGCCTGATACCCGAGAGAGGTGAAAAAGCTCTCGGCGTATCTCACCAACCCGCGCTCGTCGACCTTTCGCTGCTTGAGTGCTGCTGTCAGGTCGTAACCTTCCCCCGACGCCGGCGCAGCCACCAGAGGATAGATGTTGCTCCAGTCCTGCGCCCACATATTGCCGAGGAGATGCGCCGGCAGCATGCCGTTCGCCGGGAGCGCGCCGGCGCCGTACTTCTCCGCCAGCTTCGATCGCACGTAGGTGTGCAGCGACGCGTAGAGCGGCTGCACTTGCGCCCAGAGACGATCGACCTCCGCGGAAAAGGCGTCGGGCGGCATGTCGTAGTTCGAGCGCCACAGCACGCCCGTATCGGCGAACCCGAGCTCTCGCGCACCCTTGTTGGAAAGCTCGACGAAGCGGCTGTAGCGATCGCGCATCGGCGCGCCCACCCGATGCCAGCCCTGCCAGACATCGACGAGCTCGTTCGGGTCGCGGCTCGACGCAAGGATGTTCGATGCCTGGTTGATGTCGAGGCACTGCTGTTTCCCAGCGGCGTTGCGGCAGTACGTGCCCTTCCCGTAATCGCCTTCGAGCGAGGACGACAGGCTCGATAATTCGTCGCGCTCGGATGGGTTGTCCGGCGCCGGCGCCGAGAGCTGCAGTTTCAGCAGCTTGAGCTTGCGGGCGTCGTCGAACGGGAGCTGCAGTCCTTCAAAACGTCGCGCGCGGGGCGCGAGCTCCGTGACGGCAGCCGCGAAGTCGCTCTGGGCGTCGGCAGCGATCTTCTGCGTGTCGACCGTAATGAAGTTGTTCTGCACCCACCCGGCGCGGCTTGCCTTTTTTCCGAGTGCCTCGAGCCGCTTCTCGGCGCCTTCGATGAACTGGTGCGCCTCTTCCGCGGTTGGTGCAACGGCGTCGCCGCCGCCAGTCTGGCAGCCCAGCGTCATTGCGGCGAGCGCGCAGACGAGCATGAGTGGACATCGCGGTCTTGTCATGTCGACCTCATTTGTATTGCAGTGTATTCGGCACAAGGGTTACCTTGCGTGCCTCTGCTGTCAAGGTCTACCATCCAGCGATGTTGCGCCGCTTCCCGATACCGATCGCTGCGCTCGTGCTGGCCGGACTGGTCTCAAACGCGTCCGCCCAGCAGGGGCCGTCGAACGCTCTCTTTTATACGCATCCGGCGCGCGAGTGGAATCAGGCGCTGCCGTTGGGCAACGGCCGCCTCGGCGCGATGGTATTCGGCACTGTCAACGCCGAGCGTATTCAACTCAACGAGAACTCGTTGTGGATGGGCGGGCCGCGCGATACGAACAACCCTGATGCGCTGAAACACCTTGCCGAAGTACGGCGCCTGCTGTTCGCGGGTCTGCCCGTCGAGGCGTACGCAGTCGCCGAAAAGTATTCGATGGGGCGCCCCTTCAGGCTCGAGTCGTATCAATCGCTTGGGGACCTGCGCCTGACGTTCGAGCACGAGGGCACGCCCGCTGACTATCGGCTCGAGCTCGACATCGACAGCGCCGTCGCGCGGTTGACCTATCGGCTGGGCACTGTTCGCTACACGCGGGAAGTGTTCGCAAGCCACCCTGCCCAGGCGATCGTGATGCGTGTCAGCGCCGATGCACCGGGAAAGATCACGGTTTCGACATGGATCGATCGTCCGCAGGATGCCACGACCGAAGTGGCGGGACACGACCGGCTGAACCTTGTCGGCGCGCTGGCTGGAGGCAAGGGATTGTCATTTCTCGCGTCGGTGAAGATTCTTGCCGACGGCGGGCGCCTCGAGGCGTATCCCGAGCGCATCTATGCGGAGAACGCGAACGCCGTCACGTTGATCGTTGCCGCGGCAACGAGCTATCGAGGAAATGATCATCGCGCGTCGGTCGAGCGCGCGCTGTCGGCAGCGAGCACGACGCCGTACGACAAACTGAAATCGGATCACGTCGCCGATCATCAGAAGCTGTTTCGCCGTGTCGCGCTGCAGCTTGGTAACCATCCCCTGGTATCGACGCCGACCGACGAGCGGCTCGAGCGCGTGAAGAAGGGTGAGACCGATCTCGGCCTCGAAGCGCTCTATTTTCAGTTCGGCCGCTATCTGCTGATTGCAAGCAGCCGCCCGGGCGGGCTCCCCGCGAACCTGCAGGGCCTGTGGAACGACAGCATGTTCCCGCCGTGGGACAGCGACTACCACCTCAACATCAACCTGCAGATGAATTACTGGCCGGCGGAAGTGACGAACCTCGCCGAGCTCCATCAGCCCCTCTTCGACTATCTCGAATCGCTGCGCGAACCGGGGCGAAAGACCGCGCGCGATCCACTACGGGGCCAACGGCTTCGTCGCGCATCACATCAGCGACGTCTGGGGATTCACGACGCCGGGCGATCGCCCTCGATCGGGTTTGTGGCCCACCGGCGCGGCATGGCTCACCCAGCATTTGTGGGAGCACTATCAGTTCAATCCGGATCGCGCCTTCCTGGCAAAGGCGTATCCCGTCATGAAGGAGGCCGCGGAGTTTTTCCTCGACTATCTCGTCGACGATCCGCGCTCACCAGGCCGGCTCGTCAGCGGACCATCTGTCTCGCCGGAGAATCGGTATCGGCTCCCCAGCGGACAGGTCGGCATCCTGTCGATGGGGCCGTCGATGGATCACCAGATCATTACCGGCTTGTTCACGCAGGTGATTCGCGCAGGCGAGATTCTCGGCATCGATAGCGCGTTTCGCGAGCGTGTCGCGGCGACGAGAAAGAAGATCCCGCCGCCTGTCATCGGCAAGCACGGCCAGATTCAGGAGTGGGCCGAGGACTACGACGAGCCCGATCCGGGACACCGCCACATCTCGCAATTGTTTGCGCTGCATCCGAGCGATCAGATCACGGTGCATGGCACGCCGCAGCTTGCGAAGGCCGCGCGCGCGACCATCGAACGGCGTCTTGCGAACGGCGGAGGGCACACGGGCTGGAGCCGCGCGTGGATCATCAACTTCTGGGCGCGCCTCCAGGACGGCGAACAGGCGCACGCCAACTATCAGGCTTTGCTGGCGAAGTCGACGCTGCCGAACCTGTGGGATCTGCATCCGCCGTTTCAGATTGACGGCAACTTCGGAGGGACGGCGGGTGTCGCCGAGATGCTGCTGCAGAGTCACGACGGCGCCATTCACCTTCTGCCGGCGGCGCCGCGCGCCTGGGCAGACGGCGAGTTCACGGGCCTACGCGCGCGAGGCGGTGTGACTGTCGATGCTGCCTGGGCCGGAGGGAAATTGACCAAGGCCACGTTGAAGCCGTCGGTGACCGGCGTGCAGAAGCTGCGCGTGCCGGCCGGAACTATGATCGCCGCCATCCGCTCGGACGATCTGGTCGTCGCCTTCCGTCAGCACACCGATGGCGCTGAGGTTCGAATCGAAGCCGGGCGGGTTTACGAAGTGCGTTTCCGTTAAGCTCACTCGCTCGCCGACGATGCCTCCGGCCGGACTCTTGCGTATGGTAGTGCCGGAGGAAAATTCCATATGAAAATTCGAGACGTGATGACCCCAAATCCCCGCACAGTGTCGCCGAACGATACGATCCAGGCCGCCGCACAAGTGATGCAGGCAGAAGATACCGGTGCGGTGCCCATCGTGAAAAATGGCCAGGTGCTGGCCGTCGTGACCGATCGCGACATCGTCGTGCGTGTCGTTGCCGAAGGTGGTTCGTTCTCGACGCCCGTCGGAGACATCGCGTCGAAGAGTGTCATTTGCGCGACGCCGGACATGTCGACTCAGGAGGCGAGCGAATTGATGAGCGAGCATCAGATTCGCCGGCTTCCGGTTGTTGAAAACGATCGACTCGTCGGCATCGTGTCGATTGGCGATCTTGCCGTCAAGGACGGGAAGGACAGCCGCTGGGGGGACACGCTTCAGAGCATTTCGGAAGGCGTGAAGGAAAAGATCTAACGCACAGCGGAAATTGGGGATTAGGGATTTGGGATTAGGGACTAGCAGGGATCAGGTTCCAGTGGCTGGCCCAATCCCCAATCCCCAATCCCTAATCCCCGAATTTCTCCGGTCTCGAGCCGCTGTTTGAATCGGCGGAGCTCTTCGCGAATTGTGCCGGCCGAGCCCCCGCCCGAGAGATGAACTTCTGTTGCCCGTGCTCCTGACGCCGGTTCGAAGCGGATTGCGTAGTCGTCCTTGAGCTTGGCGTGTCCTGTCGCGCACCACTCAATCCACCCTGCCTCAACGGCTTCGAGCGGTGCCTTGACGGTGATGGACTGTTCGGTCGTCAGGACGGCGCCGAACTCCTCGACCGGTGCGCGGGATTTGCTCAGCCAGCGGGCCAGAAGGACGATGCCGATGGCGCCCGCAACCGCCACGACCACCCTTTTGGCAGTGATCGCAGGCGCTCTGTTATCCGTTCGATTCGCGGCGTGCTTCTCATGTTGAATTGACATAGGTCTCAAGCGTGCAATCGTCGATCCGCAAAAAGGACCGGGATTTACGGTGCAACGCGATCGCCGGTGTCGGATTTTCATTCAGCCGGCCGGCGGATTGCTGCGGGATGGGCTTGACATGTTATTTCTCTAGCAGTAGTGTTAGAAAAATAACATGAGTCCCAAGCCCGGAAGCGACCACGCCACCCTGACGCGCCGTGAGCGGCAGATCATGGACATCCTCTACAAGCGCGGACGAGCGACGGCCAACGAGGTGCTCGACGACCTGCCGGGCACGCCCCATTACTCCACGGTTCGCACGCAGCTGCGCGTCCTCGAAGAGAAGGGGCACGTGACACACGAGGGGGATGGGGTTCGGTACGTTTACATGCCGGCGCTCCCACGGCGCGCGGCGCGGAAGTCCGCGCTGCGGCACCTGGTGGACACGTTCTTCGACGGGTCGGCCGAGCAGGTCGTCGCGGCCGTGCTTGGCGGCGAGGGCGCGAAACTCTCGGAGGAAGAGCTGGACCGCATCGCGGAGCTCATTGACAGAGCCAAGAAAGAAGGAAGCCGATGAAGATGTCATTTATCGTCCTCAGCGCGCTCGCGGCGTCGTTCTTCCTGCGGCGGCGCTCCGCGGCGCTGCGGCACTGGGTTCTGGCTGCCGGGGTCGCTTGCGCAGCTGCCCTGCCGATTCTCAGCGCGGCCGTGCCGGCTTGGCCGCTTCCTTTCGCTACGCCGACGGCCTTCACGCGATATGAGGACCCGTTCCGCGATGCCGAATCACCGTCGCCGACACGACCCCCTGCCGCTGTAAACGGCGCGACTGTCGCAGCACCGGTACCGCCGGGCACCGCGATGCGCCGCGGATTCGATCTGGGCGCCGTGTTGCAGTCCATCTGGCTGGCGGGAACATTGGTGGGTCTTGCGATTCTCCTGACGGGCATGTTGCGGCTTGCGTGGCTGGCGGTGCACGCGCGCCGCGTTACACACGGCCGCTGGTACGATCTGGCCGAGGAAATTTCACTGGGCTACAGGCTGCGACGCCCGGTCACGCTGCTGCAGAGCAGTCATCCGTCATTGCTCGTCACGTGGGGGCTCGCGCGTCCGAAGGTGATTCTGCCGTCTGCCGCTGACGCGTGGACCGAGGAGCGCGCGCGTGTCGTGCTGTCGCACGAGCTCGCGCACATCCGCCGTGGCGACTGGATTGTGCAGCTCTCCGCCGAACTGCTGCGAGCGTTCTACTGGTTCAATCCACTGCTCTGGGTCGCCTGCAGGCGGTTACGGCTCGAAAGCGAGCATGCGTGCGACGACGAGGTGATGCGCCGCGGTTTCGAAGGTTCGGATTACGCCACGCATCTCATCGACCTGGCACGCGCGCTCAACCAGCGCCGGCCTCTATGGCTTCCCGCGCCAGCGATGGCGCGCCCCTCGAGTCTTGAAAGGAGAGTTCGCGCCATGTTGAATGACCGTCTCGAACGTGGATCCATTTCCGGAGGTACCCGCGCCGCAATTCTGATTGTGTTGCTGGCCGCCACAGCCGCGGTGGCCGCCGCGCAGAGCGGCTTCGTGACGTTCAGCGGCAACGTGGCCGACGAGCAGGGGCGGGGAGTGCAGGGTGTCGCAGTGGCGCTGGTGAACGAAGTACGGCAGGCGAAATATGAGGTGAAGACGAACGCAGACGGCCGATTCGAGTTCGTAGGGTTACCTGCTGGTGAGTACTTCGTCGAAGCGAAGGGCATTGGATTTCAGTCGTTCAAGGACACCCTCACCATCGCAGGACAGAATCTTCAGCGGAACTACACGCTGAAGATAGGAACGCTCCAGGAAACGGTCACCCTCGGGTTCAGCGCAAGGGATGAAACGAACGAGGCCCTCAGAGACACGCCCACCTTGGGACAGAGCATTACACCAAAAAAGACGGAGTGCGTCGCATCACCAAACGGCGGATACATTTTGCCACCCAAGAAAATCCGCGATGCGCACCCGTACTACCCGTCGGGTTTGCGGGGCGTCTGGACGGAGGGTACAGTCAAGATGGAGGCCCGCATTGGAGCAGATGGTTATGTTGCGGACGTCAGAGTCGTTGGGGACGCGCAGCCCGATCTCGCGCAATCCGCGGTCGCAGCCGTGCGCGAATGGCGGTACACGGAGACCCTGCTCAACTGCACGCCCGTCGAGGTCATGATGAACGTGACGGTGAATTTCGAGCGCAAGCCCTGAACCACTGACTGACACATCTGTGCGGCGTGTGCGATGTTGGGACATCGCGCACGCCGCGCTGCCGCATTCTCGCCTTATTTAGCTAGCAAAATCGCGCACTTCGATGCATCCGTCACGTTTGCGGCGTGGCAGTTGGATTGCACCAGTCGCACGCGCATGCCTGGCTATTCGTCCGCCCCGTCCGCGCCGCTATCTGAATTCCGCGTCGAGAAGTCGCGCGCCACAGCCACTCTCACGCTGTTGAACGGCACGGCCGTCCACGGCTGTTTCTTCATCGCTGGAGACAGCCGGACGCATCCGGGGCCGGAGAGCATCCGGGACCTGCTGAACAGCGAATCGGGCTTCTTCCCGTTCGATGCTGGTCCGTCCGAAGACTCGAAGACGGTCCTCTATAACCGCGACCACCTCGTCTTTGTGGAGATTCAGGACAAAAACGAGCCCGCGCGCGATCCCGGCTACGACGTGGCCATTGAAAAGATGGTGACGATCCTGATGTCCAACGGGATGAGGCTTCGCGGCGCCGTTCGTGTCTTTCGCCCTCATGGGAGCGATCGCTTGAGTGATTTCGCACGGGCTCAGGAGACGTTCAGGTACCTCGAAGCCGAAAACGCCACTTACATTATCAACGTCCATCACGTAGTCGAACTGGCAGAGGAGCCCCGCGTACCATGAGTCTCACACCGACAATTGAGCCGGACACGAGGCAGGGGCCACCGTCATCGGCGTCACCCATCGACCGGTTGTTTTTTGCGATGTTTCAGCTCGGTGCCTCGGATTTGCATTTGTCCGTCGGGTCGCCGGCGCTGGTCCGCAAGGACGGCCGCATCCAGGCGCTCGATCCGAACATGCCTGCCCTCACCGAGGACTACGTGAAGCGGCTGATCGAACCGATCATGCCGCAGGCCAATCTTGAGGAATTCGCGGAGAAACACGATACCGATTTCGCGTACGAAGTACCGAACCTCGCGAGGTTTCGCGCGAACGTGTTTGCCGATCGCAAGGGGCGCGGCGCCGTGTTTCGCGTCATCCCTTCTGAAATCCTTACAGCCGAAAAGCTCGGGCTTTCGCAGCACATCCTGAACCTGTGCAAGCTCAACAAGGGCCTCGTGCTGGTGACTGGTCCCACGGGATCGGGAAAGTCGACGACGCTGTGCGCGATGATCGACTACATCAACCGCACGCGCGACGAGCACATCATCACGATCGAGGATCCGATCGAGTTCGTGCACCAGAACAACAAGTGCCTCATCAATCAGCGCGAGGTGCGCACGCATACGGTCTCGTTCAAGGCGGCGCTCCGGGCGGCGCTCCGCGAAGACCCGGACATCGTTCTCGTCGGCGAGCTGCGGGATCTCGAGACCGTGGCGATTGCGATTGAAACCGCCGAGACCGGGCATCTGGTGTTCGGCACGCTGCACACGACGACGGCGGCGTCGACGGTGGATCGCATCATCGACCAGTTCCCCTCCGATCGTCAGGCCCAGATTCGCATCATGCTGTCGGAATCGCTGCGCGGGGTCATCGCGCAGACGTTGTGCCGGAAGATCGGCGGCGGCCGTGTGGCGGCGCTCGAAGTGCTCATCGCGAACGGCGCCGTCAGTAACCTGATCCGCGAAGGTAAGACGTTTCAGATCCCGTCGCTCATGCAGGTGAACAAGGCGATCGGCATGGTCAGCCTCAACGACGCGCTGTTCGAGCTGGTGTCGAAGAAGCTGGTCGCGCCTGACGAGGCACTCTCGAAGGCGGTCGACAAGAACGGATTCGAGTCGCTGCTCAAACGCATCGGCATCGACCTCAAGGCGGCACCCGCGCCGGCGCCCGCGAAAGCGTAGCGCATCCGTTACGACCGCGCGAAGGCGGAGCCTGCCACGCCGTAGCGCGTCGGTCCTTTACGAGCGCGCGAAGGCGGGCCTGCCACGCCGTAGCGCGTCGTTACGAGCGCGCGAAGGCGGGTTCTTCGTACCGGTCCGTCAATCGGAACTCGGGATGCGCCAGTAGGTACGCATCCACACGATCCTTCCGCTTGAATGCGTCGGCCATGAACGCGAATGCTTCCGCGATGCGTTCGTCAGGCTGTGCGCAACTCAGCCGCAGGAACCCCCGGCCGGCATCGCCGAAGCACTCGCCACCCAGACATGCCACGCCCCGCGTATCGTCCGCGCCCTCCAGTAAATAGAGCGCCAGGCCATGCGACGTGATGCCGAGACGGTTGCAGATGGCCGCAACCGACGGAAAGACGTAGAAGGTCCCGCCGGGCATCGCGCATGACACGCCGTCGATCTTGTTCATGCCGGCCACGAGCAGCTCGACCTTCTTCTGAAACTCCTTCATCTTCGCGTCGCGATAGCCGAGCTCGTCGCGCATGGCGACGACCCCCGCCATCTGCGTGAACGGCGGCACGCACGACAGCGCGCTGTTCGTGAGCTTTCCGAAGACGTCGATGATCTCCGGGCTGCTGACAGCAAATCCGAGACGCCACCCGCTCATGCTGAACGACTTGCTGAAGGTGTAAGCGGCCACCGTCTGCTCGAGCATGCCAGGCACCTCGAGCAGCGAGTGATGGCGGCCGCGCCAGACCATGCGGTCGTAGGGCTCGTCGCTGAAAATCGCGACGTCCTTCCCGCGAACGAGATCGGCGAGCCCTTTCAAATCTTCGAATGTCGCGACGCCGCCCGTCGGGTTGTGCGGGCTGTTCAGGAAGATCGCGCGCGGCGACTTGTCGCTCGCGAGGAACCGGCGCACATCGTCCAGGCTGGGGCGGAAGTCGTTCGACGCCTTCAACTCCGACAGCACGATGCGCGCGTTCCGGCGGAACACGTTCGGCGGATAGGTGGGGAAGTGCGGGCTGAAGATCAGCACACCGTCGCCGGCGTTCAGGAACGCCTCGCAGAAGAGCTGCTCGAAATTCTTCGCCCCGGGCCCGGCCACGACATGATCGCCGGTGACGGACAATCCATACTCGCGATTCACGTACTCCGCGGCGGCCTTCCGGAACTCCATGATGCCGAGCGACGGGCCGTACCGGCTGTGACCGTCCCGGATCGCCTGCACGCCGGCCTCGATGGCCTTCGGCGGCGTCGCAAACGGGCTGTCGCCGATCTCGAGCTCGATGACGTCCTTGCCCGCGGCCATGAGGCGCTTGGCAATGGCGAGGACGCTGAAGGCGCTTTCGACGCCGACCGATGAGGCAAACTGGCTGAATGCGGGCATAAGGAGCCGCCATCATATCGCGGGACTTGACAGCGGGAAATATGTTCATAATATGTGAACATATGAGAACGCACGGGCTGTTGCTGCCGCTGCTGCTGCTGTTGGCCGGCGCGCCCGCCGTTCGCGCGCAATCGCCCGATTCGGACGGTCCCGCCTTCGAGGCTGCGACCGTCCGGCCGAACACATCGGGCGAGACGCGGCGCCAGATCGAGGTGCTGCCGGGCGGTCGATTTAACGCGATCAACATGACGCTCTGGCAGATACTCTCGATCGCCTATCCGATTGACGGAAAGTTTCGCGACGAAATCAACCTGACCGGTGGACCCGGATGGATCAACTCCGACAGGTTCGACATCGTCGCGAAGGCCGAAGGGTCGCCGCAGCTCGACACGAACAAACCGGGGTCGACCGTTACCGATGTCGATCGCGATGCGGTGGAACGCATCCGCATGATGCTCAGGCGATTTCTGGCGGAGCGATTCAAGCTGCGACTTCACCACGAAACGCGGCAACTGCCGATCTACGAGCTCGTGATGGCAAAGACTGACGGCGGGGTAGGGCCGGAACTCCGGAAGGCCGCTGGTAATTGCGGGCGTGAGTGCGGGTCCATTCGCCGCATGGGTCCGAATAAAGTCGTCGGCACGGAGGTTTCGCTGGGCTCGCTCGCTCACTCGATGTCCGATTGGGTTGGGCGTACCGTTGTTGATAAGACCGGCCTTACCGGACCCATGGACTTCTCGCTCACGTGGTCAACTGAAAACACGCCCGATTCCACTGCGCCTTCGATCTTCACTGCCGTCGAGGAACAGCTCGGGCTGAAGCTGGTCCCAGCGCGCGGCCCCGTCAACGTCCTCGTCATCGATTCCGCCGAGCGGCCCACGCCGGACTAAGTGCGTGGTGGTGCGCGTGACGTTAACTTTGTCGCTGATTCCGCGTAATAGCCGTCATGATCTCTATTCGTTTTTCCTTTTTCGTTTTTCCTTTGCTCGCATCCGCCCTTTCTGCGCAGGTCGTCAAGAGCGACGGCCCCAAGCCGCAGTTCGAGGTCGCGACGGTGCGTCCCAACAAATCGGGGGAGTCGGGTGCGTCGCTGGGCCCGCGGCCCGGCGGGCGGCTGAACGGCACGAACCAGACGGCTCGCAATCTCATCCGAAACGCGTTCAACGTGCAGCCCTACCAGCTCATCGGCGGACCGGATTGGATGGATTCGGATCGCTTCGACATCGTCGCGAAGGCGGCAGACGCCGACCTCGACGAGAAAGGGATGATGCCGTATCCGCAGTTCATGCTGCGATTACAGGCGCTGCTCGAAGACCGCTTCAAAATGGTGACGCGCTGGGAGAACAGAGAGCTGCCTGTTTACGCGCTGGTTCTCGTGGCCGACGGCAAGCTCGGTCCGAAGCTGAAGGTGCATGCCGGCGACTGCGATCGTGCGCGCGGCGGCGCCGCCTGCACCCGGCTCGGCCGCCGTCAATTGCGGCACGCGCGTGAACGTGACGCCGACCAGCGCAAAGGTAACCGGCAGCGGCATCAGGATGGAGACGTTCGCGAGAAATCTCGCGGGCGCCACCGGCCGCTATGTCGTGGACAAGACGGGCCTCTCCGGCTCGTACGATCTCGAACTCGAGTTCACTCCGGACCAATCTCCAGACACGACCGGACCGTCGCTGTTCACGGCCATGCAGGAACAACTCGGCCTGAAGCTCGACTCGCAGCGGGCGCCGGTCGAAGTGCTCGTCATCGACAGGCTCGAGCGCCCGACGCCCGATTAGGAATGGAACTTTTTGGCGCCGGCGGACACAACTGTGACGTAATGATGCTCTTACGAAATATTTCGTATTGACATATACGAAGATCTTCGTAGATCATCGCCCCATGAAGCAGCCCAACCGGAAACCGACCGACGCGGAACTCGCAATCCTGCGGATTCTGTGGTCGCGCGGTCCCAGCACGGTGCGCGATGTGGCGGTGGCGATGGAACGGGAAGGGGCGTACACGACCGTCCTGAAACTGCTGCAGATCATGACCGACAAGCAGCTCGTCCGGAGAAATGAGTCCGCGCGAACGCACGTCTACGAGGCCGCGCATTCCGAAGAACAAATGCAGCAGCATCTCGTTGCGGATCTTCTCGACCGGGCGTTCGATGGGTCGGCCGCCACACTGGTGATGCGCGCACTGTCGGCGAAGAAAACCTCTGCCAAGGACCTGGCTGACATCCGCAAGCTGCTGAAGTCGAAGCAGGGAGGTGGGGAATGAACGCCTGGATGCACGTCGCCGGTTGGGTCCTGGTTCATTTCGTCTGGCAGGGCGCCGTGGTGGCGATTGTGGCCGCGCTGATCCTCCGCATTGTGCCGGCGCCAGACCGCGTCGTTGCGCTATGTCATCGCGTGCGGTGCGATGGGCGTGATGCTGCTCGGCGTGATCGCGACCGCCGCGCTCGTCGAAGCGCCGGCATGCCAAAGCCCAGGCCGCGCGCGCGTCCGTGCGCACGACGGCGGACGGTCGAGTTGACGTGCTGCTGCCGATTCAGATAAACGAGGCGCCCTTCACCCGCGACGGTGTCGAACGCACAGCGTGTCGAGATGCTGCTGCCGTGGATTGTTTCAGCCTGGTTATTCGGCGTGATCGTGCTGCTCGCCCGCGCGGGCGCCGGCTGGTGGCGCGTTCGTCGTCTGCATCAGCTCGCGCTGGCGTCGATGTGTTCCAACTGGCAGGGAGCGGGCAATCGCATCGCGTCCAGACTTGGACTCGCTTCGCGTCATTCGCATCGTCGAGCTTCCTCACGTCGATGTGCCGCTGGTGGTCGGGTGCCTGCGGCCGATCGTGGTGCTTCCGATTGCGGCCATGACGCAGCTCAATGCCGCGCAGGTCGAAGCGATCCTCGCGCATGAGATCGCCCATGTGCGACGTCACGACTACCTCGTCAACCTGATGCAGACGCTCGCTGAGACGCTGCTGTTCTATCACCCGGCGGTCTGGTGGCTGTCGGCGCGCATTCGCGATGAGCGCGAGCATTGCTGCGACGATGTGGCTGTGGCGGTGTGCGGGGATCCTGTCGGTTATGCGGCGGCGCTCGCAGAGCTCGAGGCGTGGAGAAGCGGCGAGTTGAGCCTTGCTGCCGCGGCGACAGGCGGTTCGCTTCTGAATCGCGTGCGCCGAATTCTTCACGTTGAGGTGTCCGACGACTCGCGCACGTCCGCATCGTGGACGATCGCGCTCCTCGTCGCTGCCGTGGCTGCGGCGTCTGACGCTCAATGTCGCTGCGCAGACAACGGCGCCAGGCGAGCCGACCCCGAAGTTCGAAGTCGCGTCGGTCCGGCAGAATACCTCCGGCGACAACAAGATGTTCATGCAGCGGCTGCCTGGTGGCCGCATACAGCGCCGTGAATATGCCGCTCGCGAATACTCTCTTCGAGACGCGTATCGCCTGCAGGACTGCACAGATCGTGGGTGCGCCCGATTGGATTTCCTCCGCGCGCTACGACATCATCTGCCAAAGCCGAAGGAGAGATTCCTCCGCCGACGCCCGGAGACGCACGGTCCATCCGGTGCATTTGATGATGCAGTCGCTGCTCGAGGAGCGCTTCAAGCTCGCGGTCCATCGCGAGACCGCGAGCTGCCCATTTACGCGCTCGTTCTCGCCCGCAAAGATGGCAGGCTTGGGCCCGAGCTGAAAGTTTCGACTGCCGACTGCGCAGCTTTTGCGGCCGCGCGGCCAAGGACCGTCGCGCCGCCCGAGCCGCCGAAGCCCGGCGAGCGGCCGCATCTGTGGTATCCGATGGGGTTCGGCGAAATAGCGGGAAGCGGACTCGCATTGTCTAGCGTTCGCGAACGCGATTGTCGCCGACGGTGCAGCGCATCGTCGTCGATCGAACCGGGCCTTTCCGGGCAACTACGATTGGTATGTGAAGTGGACGCCGGATCGCCTGCCGCAACGCGCGGCAGGCACGCCAGCCGACCAGCCGTTTCGCATGAACGGCGTTGAGATCGATCCGAATGGTCCGTCGATTTTCACAGCGGTGCAGGAGCAGCTCGGCCTGAAGCTCGAGGCCGACACGCGGACCTGTCGAGGTGCTCGTCATCGATCACATCGAGCGGCCGACGCCGGACTGAACACGGAGGTTCGGAGATGAACGCCTGGATGTACGTCGCCGGTTGGGTCCTGGTTCATTTCGTCTGGCAGGGCGCTGTAGTCGCGTCGCTCGCCGCGCTGATCCTCCGTTGTGCTGTGCACCGTCGATCGGCTTCGTGCGCTACGCTCATTGCCTGCGGTGCCATGCGGCGCGATGCTGCGTCGGTGCACAGGCATCACTGCCGCGCTCGTCGAAGCGCCACGCTGCCAATGTCCAGTCAGCGCGCGCGTCCGTGCGCACCGACGCCCAACGGCCGGGTTGACGTGTCTCCTGCCGATTCAGATCAACGATGCCCCTTCCTCGCGGCCGTGTCGAACGCCGCAGCGCGTCGAGGCCCTTCTGCCGTGGATTGTTTCGGCCTGGTTGTTCGGCGTCACTCGTGCTGCTCGCGCGCGCGGCGCGCCGGCTGGTGGCGCGTTCGTCGTCTGCATCAGCTCGCGCTGGCATCGATGTGTTCGAGCTGGCAGGCAGCGGGCAATCGCATCGCGTCTCGACTTGGGCTCGCTTCCGTCATTCGCATCGTCGAGCTTCCGCACATCGACGTGCCGCTCGTTGTCGGGTGTCTGCGGCCGATCGTGCGTGCTTCCGATTGCGGCGCTGTCGCAGCTCAACGCGGCGCAGGTCGAGGCGATCCTCGCGCACGAGCTCGCCCACGTTCGACGCCACGACTACCTCGTCAACCTGATGCAGACGCTCGCCGAGACGCTGCTGTTCTATCACCCCGGCCGTCTGGTGGCTGTCGGCGCGCATCCGCGACGAGCGCGAGCATTGCTGCGACGATGTGGCGGTGGCGGTGTGCGGCGATCCTGTCGGTTATGCGGCGGCGCTCGACAGAGCTCGAGGCGTGGAGAAGCGGCGAGTTGAGCCTCGCGGCTGCAGCGACCGGCGGCTCCCTGTTGAATCGCGTGCGGCGAATTCTCCGCGTCGACGTGTCGGAGGATTCTCGCCCGTCGTCATGGACACTCGGTCTCGTCGTCGCCGCGACCGTTGCCGGCCGTCGCTGTCAATGTCATCGCGCAGGCGCCGGCGCCACCGAGCCACGGCCGAAGTTCGAGGTCGCGTCGGTTCGTCTGAACACGTCGGGCGACAACAAGGTGATCATGCGGGATGCAGCCGGGTGGCCGCATTCACGGCCGTGAACATGCCGCTCGCATTGCTCATCAGAGACGCGTATCGCCTGCAGGAATCGCAACTCGTCGGTGCACCTGACTGGGTGTCAACACGAACGGTACGACATCACCGCGAAAGCCGAAGGAGAGTTTCGGCCGCCGGTGCCGGGTGGACGGTCTCGGACCGTCGCAGTTGATGCTGCAGTCGCTGCTCGAAGAGCGCTTCAAGCTGAAGCCGCATCGCGAAACGCGGCAGCTTCCGATCTTCGCGCTCGTCCTCGCTCATGAGCAATAGAAAGCTCGGGCCGGCGCTGAAGCCGTCGACGGTTGACTGTGAGGCGCTCGCCGCGGCCCGCAAGCAAGGCGTGCGCCACCCGCGCCGCCGAAGCCGGGCGAACGGCCGCAGTGCGGCACGCGCATGGGGTTTGGCGCAGTTGCCGGGAGCGGCATGCCGATGACGCAGTCTCGCCAGCGCTCCTCGCGCGACGTCGTGCAGCGAAGCGTCATCGACTCGACCGGCCTGACCGGCAACTTTGATTTGGAGCTGCAGTTGGACGCCGGATCAGCTGCCGCAGCGCGCGCCAGGCACGCCAGCCGACCAGCCGTTTCGCATGAACGGCGTCGTGATCGATCCAAATGGCCCGTCGATTTTCACGGCGGTCCAGGAGCAGCTCGGCCTGAAGCTCGAGGCCACACGCGGGCCTGTCGAGGTGCTCGTCATCGATCACATCGAGCGGCCGACACCGGACTAGTGACACCTGATGTCCTTAGAACGTGGAACTCATGACGATCGGAACACGAATCACTGGCATGACATCGAATCGCAGATCGGCCTCGGTCTGTTGCTCGCTGCCGTTTCGCATCGGATCGCGCGCTGCGCGCGCAGGCGCCGCCGGCGACCGCCGACAAGCCGAAGTTCGAAGTCGCGTCTGTCAGAGCAGAACACGCCGACGACGGGAAGATGATGTTCGGCATTCAGCCGGGCGGCCGGTTCACACGCCGTTAACGTTCCGCTCTGGGATCTGATCCGCCAGGCGTATGCGCGTACAGCGTTCGCAGCTCGTCGGTGGACCGGACTGGATCGAGACCGCGCGGTTCGACATCGTCGCCAAGGCCGAGGGCGATATTCCGCGTGGGGCCGCCGGCGGGCCGCCTGGGCCGCTGAACTTCATGATGCAGGATCTGCTCGAAGATCGGTTCAAGCTTCGCGCGCATCGCGAGACGCGCGAGCTGCCGATCTACGCGCTCATGCTTGCGCGAACGCGACGAAAGCTCGGGCCGGGACTTCGCGCATCGACCATCGACTGCGCGCAGCATGCGCGGCTCGCGGAGCGCGCGTGGGCCCGGACCGCCGCCCGGTACCGCCGCCTCCGGCGAACGGCCGCCCTGCGGCATGCGAATCGCGCCCGAGTCAAGTTGACGGCCGGCGGCGTGCCCCTCGCGCAGCTCACGCAAATGCTGTCGCAGTTCACCCAGCGCATCGTCGTCGATCGCACCGGGCTGACCGGGAACTTCGATATCGATCTGACATTGACGCCCGACGCCTGCCGCAGGGCACGCCTCCGCCTGGTGCGCCACCGCTACCGTCGATCGATCCGAACGGTCCATCGCTGTTCACCGCCCTGCAGGAGCAGCTCGGCCTTAAGCTTGAGTCTGAACGCGCGCCCGTCGAGGTGCTCGTCATCGATCATGTTGAACGGCCGACGCCGGATTAGGTTCTGCGCGGCGCTCCTGGTGGTGGCGCTTGTGCTCGTCGCGATCGCGTCTGTTCGCGGCGGGCGATCAGCATGGACTCGTGACCTTCAATGGCCTTCCGGTGCCAGGCGCCACGATCATCGCGACGCAGAGCGACAAGAAAATCGTCGCCGCCTCCGATGCCGATGGACGCTATCGCCTGACAGGACTCGGCGATGGTCCTTACGCCATTCGTGTCGAGATGCTCGGCTTCGCGCGCGCTCACGCGCGATCTCGTCGCCGACGAGAAGAGCTGCCGCATCGTTGGAGCTCGCGCTGCTGCCATTCGAGGAGATCAGGAGCATCGCCGTCGTTGCGGCCACCGCACCCGTTGCACGCCAGCGCACCCGTTGCACCTGACGCACCCGTCGCACCCAACGCACCCAACGATGGTCGATCCGGAATTAGAGCGGCAGGCGGCGGAAGGATTCTCGTCAACGGCAGCGTCAACAACGCCGCGGCGTCGCCCTTCGCTCAGTCGCGCGCGTTCGGCAACAACCGCCCCGGACAGCGTTCGCTGTACAACGGCGGATTTCGGTTTCACGTTCGGCACCGCCGCTCTGGATGCGCGGCCGTTCTCGTTCAGCGCAGAGCGCGCGCCGCGCCCCGACTATACCGACATGCAGTTCATGGGATCGATTGGCGGGCCCTTCAGGATTCCCGGCGTGAGAAACCGCCCGGTCTTCTTCGCGGGCTATCAGCATTCGACCGATCACAACGCGATCGCGCAATCCGCCGTGATGCCGACGCTGAAGGAGCGTGCCGGAGATTTCTCAGGCGCGCGCGAGATTCGCGATCCGGAAACGGGCCGGCCGTTTCCCGGCAACGTGATACCGAGCTCACGCATCAGCCCGCAAGCGGCCGCGCTGCTCGCGCACTATCCCGCGCCGAATGTCGACGCCGGCAGCGGCTACAACTACGAGACGACAACCGTTTCGCTGACCAGTCAGGACAATTTTCAGTCGCGCGTGAATCACGGCATCGGCAGCAGGGACTCGCTGCTCGGGACGGCGAGCTATCAGCGGAACAGCACGGATGCCGCGAATGTGTTCGGATTCGTCGATGCCGCGAGCACGTCGACGCTCGACGCGTCGACGACGTGGTCGCATCGGTTCAACCAGTTTCTGACGCTGCGGATCGGCTATCAGTTCCTGCGGCAGACGAACGATTCGACGCCGCACTTCGCCAATCGCGTGAACGTATCGGGCAGCGCGGGCATTGCCGGCAACGATCAGGAGCCCGGTCAACTGGGGCCCGCCAGCGCTGGTCTTCTCGAGCGGCATCGCGGGTCTTGAACGGGACAGTACGCCAGGCAGGAGAGCCAGATCCACGGGTTTTCGTCCGAAGCGTTGTGGCGTACGCGCGGCGGGCATAACTTCACGTTCGGCGGCGCGCTTCGGCCGCAAAGCGTGGACGTGTTCGGACAGCAGAACGCGCGCGGGACGTTCAGCTTCAACGGATCGCTCACCGGATCGGATGTCGCAGATTTTCTTCTGGGCTCGCCGCATTCCGCGGCAATCGCGTTCGGTAACGCCGACAAATCGCTGCGAGGCCGGTCGCTCAACGCGTATATCACCGACGACTGGCGCATCAACCCCACGCTCACGGTCAACCTCGGGCTTCGATGGGAATACGAAGCGCCGTTCAACGAAGAGCTCGGCCGGCTTGTGAATCTCGACGTGGCGCCGGGCTTCACTGCAGCCACGCCGGTCGTCGGCGCCAAGCTAACCCGGATCGCGCGAGGGATGCAGCCGCGCCTTGGCATCGCGCTTCGTCCCGTCGCGGGATCGTCGCTCGTGATTCGCGCTGGATGGGGCATCTATCGCAACACGTCCGTCTATCAATCGATCGCGTTGATGCTGGCGCAGCAGCCTCCGTTGTCGAAAGCGCTGAGCATCGAGAGCACGCCCGAGCACCCGTTGACGCTGGCGAACGGATTCAACGCGCCTGCCAAGGCGTTGTCGAACACGTTTGCGGTCGATCCGGATTTTCGCGTCAGCTACGCGCACAACTGGCAGGTGTCGGTTCAGCGCGATCTGCCGGCGTCGCTGACGGTGATCGCGACGTACCTGGGCACGAAGGGCAGCCATCTGATGCAGGAGTTCGTGCCGAACACCTATCCGCTCGGCGCCGCCAATCCGTGCGCGTCGTGCCCGAGCGGCTTCGTGTATCTCACGTCGAACGGAAGCTCGCTGAAAAACGCCGCGCAGTTGCAGGTGCGCAGGCGGCTGCGGCAGGGATTGATGGCCGTCGCCAACTATACGTTCGCCAAGGCGACCGACAACGCCGCCGCGTTCACGACCGCCGATCTGAACGGCGGCGTGATCGCGCAGAACTGGCTCGACCTCGATGCCGAACGCGCGCCCTCGAGCCTTCGATCAGCGTCATCTGCTGACGGCACAAGTCGAATATGCCGGCACGTCGTTTCTGCGGAACTGGGTGTTCACGAGCCAGCTCACGGTCGGCACCGGTTTGCCGTTGACCCCGCTGTATCTGACGTCGCTTGCCGGTACCGGCCTGACCGGAGCACTGCGCGCCAGCTATACCGGCGCGCCCGTTGATGACGCGCCGCCCGGGTTCTACGTCAACCCGGCGGCGTTCGCGGCGCCGGCACCGGGAGAGTGGGGTAACGCCGGCCGCAATTCGATTACCGGACCCGCGCAGTTCTCGCTGAATACAGGGATTACGCGGACGTTCCTGATGTCGAACCGATGGTCGATGGATTGGCGGATCGACGCCACGAACATCCTCAATCGCGTCACCTACGCTGGTCTGAACACCGTCGTCGGCAGCCCGCAGTTTGGGCTTCCCAACCGCGCGAACGCCATGCGGAAGCTGCTGTCGAGCCTGCGGGTGAGGTTCTGATGCGCGTCACAGTATTTTTGCTGGCCGTCCTCCTAATCTCCTCGTCTCCTGTTCCGTTTTTTCGTCTCGCGGCGCAACAACCGGTGTTCCGCTCGGAGACGCGCCTCATCGTCGAGACGGTAACGGTGAAGGACAAGGAAGGGCGGGCGATCGAAGGGCTGACCGCCAAAGATTTCGCCATCACCGAGGATGGCGAGCCGCAGCAGATTGCGTTCGTCGAGTTCCAGCGCCTCGCACCTAACGCACCCAACTTCGCACCCATTGCACCCATTGCACCCATTGCACCCATTGCACCGCCTTGCACCCGCTGCGCCAGTCCAAACACAGATTTCCGCGGCCGCGCCCGGCGATATCCGGTATCGCGATCGCCGGCTGATCATTCTGTATTTCGACATGACGGCGATGGGTGGAGCCGAGTCGATGCGCGCGTTCTCGGCCGCGCAGAAATTCATCGAGACGCAGATGGACCCGTCGGTGCTGATGGCGGTGATGGCGTTTCAAGGCGGCGCGGTGCGGGTGAAGACCGACTTTACCGACGATCGGGCGCGGCTCGACGAAGTCCTGCTGCGGCTGATCTACGGCGACGATCTCGACGGAGATGGCTTTCCGGACAATCCCGAAACAGGCACCGCTTTCGGCCAGGACGATGCCGAGTTCAATATTTTCAATACCGATCGGCAGTTGTCGGCGTTACAGACCGCAATGTCGATGCTGCGGCCGCTGCCCGAGCGGAAGACGCTGGTGTACTTCTCGAGCGGGCTGCAGGCTGAACGGCACCGACAATCACGCGCAGCTGCGCGCGACGACGAACGCCGCACTCCGGGCGAATGTGTCGATTCACGCGATCGACGCGCGTGGTCTCGTGGCGCAGCCGCCGTTGGGCGACGCCTCGAGACCATCTCCAGGCGGCATGCAGATGTTCACCGGCCAGGGCGCGATCAATCTCGCCAACAACTTTCAACGCACGCAGGACACGCTGTACGCCTTGTCCAAGGACACCGGCGGCAATGCGATGTTCGACTACAACGATCTCTCGGTGGGCATCGTGCGCGCCGCCGAGTCGCTGACGAGCTACTACATCATCGGGTACTACAGCACCCACACCACACCCGACGGGCGGTTCCGGCGCGTGAAGTGTCGCACTGACCAATGGGCTGACGGCCGACCTCGAATTCCGCGCCGGTTACTTCGCCGACAAGACGTTCGCCAAGTTGTCGGCGGCCGACAGGGAGCGTCAGCTCGAAGAAGCGCTCATGCTCGAGAACCCGGTCACCGACATCACGATCGCGATGGAGGTGAACTACTTCCAGCTCAACCGCGCCGAGTATTTCGTTCCGGTGGGCGTCAAGATCCCCGGCAGCGAGCTCGTGCTCGCGCAGCGTGGCGGCGCGGCACGTACCGTCATCGACTTCATCGGCGAGGTAAAAGACGACTACGGCATCACCATTCAAAATGTGCGCGACAAGCTCGACATCCGCCTGAACGCGGACACGGCGAGCCAGCTCGCGAAGCGGCCGATCCAGTACGAGACCGGCTTCACGCTGCTGCCGGGGAAGTATGTGATCAAGATTCTCGCGCGCGACGCCGAGACGGGCCGCATGGGCACGTTCCAGACGAACTTTACGATCCCGAATCTGAACCGCGAGGAGAAGCGCATTCCGTTGAGCTCGGTTGTGCTCAGCAGTCAGCGTGTCGCGCTGTCGGATGCAATTTACAGCGTGCGTCAGAAGAACGCAGCCGACCTGGTGAACCCGCTCATCTTCAACGGCGAGAAACTGATTCCAAGCGTCACCAGGGTATTCAGCAAGGCGCGCGACCTGCACGTCTTTCTGCAGGCGTATCAGCGGGCCGCGACCGAGACGCAGCCGATCGTCGCAGTCGTGGCGTTCTATAAGGATGAGGCAAAGGTCTACGAAACGCGCGCCGCTGGCCGTGGTCGACGGGCTGGATCCGAAGACCAAGGCCGTGCCGCTGCAGTTCACCGTGCCTCTCACCGGATTTGCCCCAGGACGTTACGAGTGTCAGGTGTCGGTGCTCGATCCGGCAGGCGGGAAAGCGACCTTCTGGCGCGCGCCATCGTGATCATTCCCTGACCTTGAACAGGAGATCAAGAGGTCAGGAGCTTTTTCAGTACTCCGGATGATCCGCCGCCGCAAACCGGATTTGAGAGCCGTCACGTTGAAGTTCATAAGAGACCCACTGATGTCCCGTCAGCTTCAGGTAAGTAACCAACTGTGCCAGATGAACAGGATGTACCGCTCAACTGCCTTGACCTCCACTACAACAACGTTTTCCACAAGTAAGTCCAGCTTTAGAAAGCCGCTGAGCGGCGTGCCTTTGTATCAGACACCTGGTTCCACTCGGCATGCAGGCGGTGTTTCGCTAATTCGATCAGGAGGCATACCCTTTCCAGCAATCCTGGTCCAAGAGTGCGGTGAACCTCTATGCCGCAGCCAATGATCTCGTTCTTCAATTTCTCGATTTGAATGATGTCAACCATGCGATGCTCCAAGCAGAATTCGCGCCGCTCGTGTTTTTCGAGTTTCGCTCAGAGCATTATCGGAATTGCAGTTATTGCCTCCTGATCTCTTGATCTCCTGTTAAAGTTTTGCGCTATGCACCCCGGGCTGAACAGTTGATTCGCGATCTGGAATTGCAGCCGCATCCCGAGGGCGGGCACTATGCCGAAGTGCATCGCTCCACCGCGTCGACATCGATTTACTTTCTGCTCGCCGCGGGCGAGATGAGCCGCTGGCACCGCGTGAGGTCCGAGGAAATCTGGCATTTCTATGAAGGGTCGCCGCTCGAGCTGCTGCAGCTGACGCCAACCGGCACCGATCTGGAGCGCATCGTGCTCGGGCCGGTCAGCGATCGGGAGCGACCGGTTCACTGTGTGCCTCGCAACTACTGGCAGGCGGCACGCTCGCGGGGCGGATTTACGCTCGTGGGTTGCACGGTCGCGCCGGCATTCCAGTTCTCCGACTTCGCGCTGCTCAAGGATTCGCCGGCGCTCGCCGCATCCATCAGCCGGGATCACCCCGCGGTCGCCCAGTTCGTGTAGCCTATGAGTATGAAATTTACAAACCTCGCCCTTATCGCCGCGTTGGCGTTCGTCGGTCCGGCTCTTCTCGCCTTGATGGGTCCGGCCAAAACCGGACACTACGTTCTGGCGGCTCAACAGGTGACGAAGGAAACCCGCGACGGCATCAAGAATTTCTCGCGGCTCGAGACGACGGTCGCGTGCGCGGGAGCGATCACCTCTGATGCGATGCCCGAGATCAAGAAGATGGGATTTGCATCGGTGATTAACCTGCGCGAGGCGCAGGAGCCGGGCGCCGACGTCGACAAGCATCGCGCGGCCGCGGAAGCGGCCGGCCTCCGGTATTACCATGTGCCGTTCAACGGCGCGAAGCCCGATCCGAAGGCGGCCGATCAGTTCGTGAAGATCATCTCGTCGAAAGAGGCCCAGCCCGCCTTCATTCACTGCGCGAGTGCCAATCGCGCGTCGGCGATGTGGCTGATCAAGCGCATCGTCGTCGACAAGTGGGAGGTCGAACGCGCCGAGGAGGAAGCGGCAGCGCTCGGGCTGACGAACGCCGCGCTCAAGCAGTGGGCCATTGAGTACGCTCGCCCGGATCGATAATTGGAAGGGGCAAGAGGCAAAGGGTAAGGGGTAATTGCCCCTCGCCCTTTACCCCTCGCCCCTTTCGATCTTCACGCTCGTGATCGAGATCGGTTTCAGCGGCCGGTCGCCGGGCTTGCTGGTGGCCGTTCGCCCGATTTTTTCCACTACGTCCATCCCTTCAACCACCTCGCCGAAGATGCTGTGCTTGTTGTCCAGCCACGGCGTCGCCGCGAGCGTGATGAAGAACTGGCTCCCGTTGGTGTTCGGTCCCGCGTTAGCCATCGACAACAGGCCCGCTTTCGTGTGGCGCAGCTTCGGGCTGAATTCGTCGGCGAACTTGTAACCCGGGCCGCCGGTTCCGGTTCCAAGCGGATCGCCGCCCTGAATCATGAAGTCCGCAATGACGCGGTGGAAGACGAGCCCGTCATAAAACGGACGCTTCGCCTTCTGGCCGGTCTTCGGGTCGGTGAACTCTTTCGTTCCTTCCGCCAGCCCGGCGAAGTTCGCCACCGTGTTGGGCACATCCGTGTCGAACAGTCGAACCTTGAAATTGCCTTCAGTCGTCGTAAAGAGTGCATGCAGCATCCCAACATCATAGCCATAATGGAAACACGGACGCCATGATTCCATTTTCGATCCTCGATCTTTCGCCGATTGTCGAGGGCAGCGACGCAGGGCAGGCGCTGCGCAACACGATCGATCTCGCGCAGCATGCCGAGCGATGGGGCTACCAACGCTACTGGCTCGCCGAGCATCACAACATCCCGTCGGTGGCAAGCGCCGCGACCGCTGTTGTCATCTGCGCGGTTGCGGGCAACACGTCGACTATTCGTGTCGGCGCCGGCGGCATCATGCTGCCGAACCACGCACCGCTCGTCATCGCAGAGCAGTTCGGCACGCTCGAGTCGCTCTTCCCGGGGAGAATCGATCTCGCGCTCGGGCGCGCTCCCGGCTCCGATCAGATCACCGCTCGTGCGCTGCGGCGCCAACCCAGCCACGCCGACGCATTTCCGCAGGACGTGCTCGAACTCGTCACGTACTTCCAGGCGTCGCGCGGTCAGCAGGTGCGGGCAATTCCGGGCGCCGGATTGAACATTCCGATTTGGATTCTGGGGTCGAGCCTGTACGGCGCCCAGCTCGCGGCCGAGCTGGGGTTGCCGTATGCCTTCGCGTCGCACTTTGCCCCCGCGCTGATGATGGACGCCATCGCGGTGTATCGGCAGCGGTTCCGCGCGTCGGAATTTCTCGCGCGCCCGCACGTCATGCTCGGCGCCAATGTAGTCGTCGCAGACACCGATACAGAAGCGAAGCGGCTCTTTACGTCTCACCAGCAGGCGTTCGTCAGCCTGAGACGCGGCACACCCGGGCCGCTGCCCCCGCCGGACGCGCAATTCACGGAACGGCTCTCGGCTCAGGAAAAGTGGGAAGTCGACCAGACGCTATCGGTATCCTTCGTCGGCTCGCTGCGGTACGTGCAGGCGGCGTTGGAAGAGTTCATCGGGCGAACGCAGGCCGACGAGCTGATTCTCGTGGCCCAGGTGTACGACCACACGGCACGCCTTCGCTCGTACGAGCTCGCCGCGACGTTGCGGGAACAGATTGGCATGCACATGAGTTGACGTCACAGACTCTTCACGGAATTGTCGTCCAGGCGTAAGCTTGCTCCTTCATTCTTACGGCGCCTGGAGGGCCCAATGCTGGATCGACGTGCATTTCTTCTGAGCGGGCTGGCTATGTACGGCGCGTCGGCGCGAGAGCTGTTCGCCGCCGGTTCGGCCGTTCAGAATCCGAAGTTTCCCACCTCGCCGTTTACGCTCGGCGTGTGCTCCGGCGATCCGACTCCAGATGGGGTCGTCCTCTGGACGCGGCTGGCGATCGATCCCCTGAATGGCGGCGGTATGCCCAAGCAGCCGCTCGAAGTGCAGTGGCAGGTAGCGACCGACGAACGCCTGTCGCGCGTGGTGCGCTCCGGCACGACGATGGCCTCGCCTGACTGGGCGCACTCAGTGCATGTCGAAGTCTCGGGCCTCCAGCCGCACAGCTGGTACTGGTACCAGTTCCGCGTTGGGAATGAGCTGAGCCCGATCGGCCGCACGCGCACGTTTCCACGTGCGCAGTCCAGCGTCGATCGGCTTCGCTTCGCGATCGCGTCGTGCCAGCACTTCGAGGCCGGCCTGTTCACCGCGTATCAGCACATGGCCGAAGAAGATCTCGACCTGGTCATGCACCTCGGCGATTACATCTACGAAGGCGCGGGCGTTGACAAGCTGGTGCGCAAGCACGTCGGCGGCGAATTGATGGTGGTGGACGACTACCGGAATCGCTACGCGCAGTACCGAAGCGATCCGGCTCTGCGCGCGGTACACGCGCTGTTTCCGTTTCTCGTCGTCTGGGACGATCACGAGGTCGACAACAACTACGCCGGACTGCACCAGGAGGCAGGCGCGCCGATCGAACAGTTCGCGCTGCGCCGGGCGGCAGGCTATAAGGCGTTCTACGAGCACATGCCGCTTCGACGCGCGTCGATTCCGAAAGGCGCGCTGCTGCAGCTCTACCGCCCGTTCACGTACGGAACGCTGGCGAGCATCTCGATGCTCGATACGCGGCAATACCGGACCGATCAGCCCTGCGGCGACAACGTCCAGCTTCCGTGTGCCGAAGCGCGGGATCCACGCGCGACCATGCTGGGCGTCGCGCAGGAAAAGTGGCTGATGAATCGGCTCGATCGATCGCCGTCGCGGTGGAACTTCCTCGCGCAGCAGATTCCGATGGCGCGACTCGATCGCTTTGCCGGACCGGAGCGCCGGTTCTCGATGGACAAGTGGGATGGCTACGAGCAGAGCCGGTCGCGACTTCTGAAGTTCCTGGGAGACGAGAAAGCCGTCCAATCCGGTGACCCTTGCCGGCGATGTCCACAATAACTGGGTCAATGACCTTCGCCTGAACGTCGACCACCCGGATACGCCGATCGTCGCAACGGAGTTCGTCGGCACCTCCATCACGTCGACCGGTGATGGAAACGAGCTGTCGCCTGTGATGAAAGCGATGGTGTCGGAGAACGAGTGCGTGCGGTTTGCCAACAATCACCGTGGCTATGTGAGGTTCGATTTGAAGCCGAAAGAGCTGCGGGCCGACTTCCGCGTCGTCGAGTACGTGTCGAGGCCCGGCGCACCCATCAAGACACGGGCATCATTTGTCGTCGAGGGGGGGCGACCCGGCGCGCAGGAGGCGTGACACAATCCGCGTCCATTCCTCTTCCAGCGTATCGTTCGCGGTAGGCTGTTTGGCTCGTCGATACCAATACCCGGCGTTCCCGAGATCTCCCTCCTTTCTATGAAGGTAGGCGTGGATCCACGATCCCGTCTCGTCCTCGATCTCCTGCGCAATGGAATGAGCAGCGCTCCAGTTGCCCTTCGCGTCTTCCCACATCGCCTTCAAAGCCGGTGAGAGCTTTTCGGGCGCAGCCTCCTGCCCGATCGACGCGCGAAACTGTTCGATAGTCATCTTCCGATTGAACGTTGGTCATTTTTACATGCCTTGTCACGCGCGTCGGCCGATTCGCAAAGGGTTAGCGTGATTCTTACGAAACTGTCGAATCGGCGGCCATAAATCTGTAGCAAACAGCTACAAAAAATACGGCACTCAGCTTGCTACCTCACCAGTCAGGAGAAATGAGGTGCGAGCCATGAAACGGTTGATGTTGTTCTCGATTGATGATGCTGACGCCAGTGATGGCGTCGGCGCAGGCTGAGACAGATACGAACGTGTTCTGGGACGTCACCAAAGCCGTTGTGTTCGATCCGACGACGTATGCGCCGGCGACGCTTACGTACACGTCCATGAAGATGGACTGGGACAGCTCGCAGACGTTGTTCAGGAACGGCTGGGTGGAGCAGAACCACCGTTTTACCGTGAGCGGCCGCCAGAACGATCTGCCATTAAGTTTTGCCGACGGTAACAAGAAGATTCGCAACATGGCCCTGCTGCATCTGCAGGAGTCTCTCATCAACAATACCGCGGCGAATGTATTCGAGCGTGTCCTCGCTGAACGGTACCCGCAGCATCGCACGCTGTTCAAGGTGCTGAGCTGGGTCGAGCGCATTGCATTTGCCTCGTACGTGTCGTATGCCGCCTCGGCGAACCACTTCAAACAGGCCGAGCGCAATCGCCAACTGGCAATCCAGTTCGGATACCGGTAAAGCATCGAAGACGAATTCCACGTCTCGCCGCTGGGACGCTGGGACGCAGAGTTTTCTTAAAAAGACTCCGCGCCCCTGCGCTTCTGCGGTGAGACATAGCATCCTTTACCGTCGCACCCGCGCGAGCGACGCGGCGCGCTTCAGCTACCCCCAACACCACCGTCAACCCCAGATACACGGCGCCGAATGGCAGCAGAATCAGCGCCGCTCGAAGAATGGGGTGTGCCTCGGGCAATCTCAGTTTGATGCCCCATGCAACCGCGGCTGCAACGAAGGCGGCGCTCCACAAGCGTACGGCGAGGGAAACCGGCAAACCGGTCTGGCCGATGCGCCGATTGAGCGATCGACGCAGCAGCAGCAGTTCGACCCAGCCGGCAATGCTGGCGGCTGTCGTCAGACCGACGGTTCCCCACACCGGCTCGATTCCCATCATTGGCGGGAGAACGATCGCGGCGAGATAGCCAAGCACCGTCGCAATGCCGACATGAACCAGTGCGAACCGTAACGGCGTGCGCGTATCGCGCAGTGCGTAGTACGTCGAGGAATACAGCCGCGCCAGCGTAGTGGCCAGAAGCCCGATTGACGATCCGGCAAGAATCCCCCACACATACACCGCATCGCCATATGTAAACCTGCCGGTCTGAAAGAGCGCCGCGGCCACGACATCTCCGAGCGTGAGGAATGCCACCGCCGACGGTACGACGAAGAAGGCGATGTGGCGGAGGCCGGTGTTCACGCGGTCGCGCAGCGCGTCCATCGCATTGAGACCGACCGCGCCCGACATAGCGGGCAGCGCTGCCGCAGACACCGACAGGCCGAACAGACTGACAGGAAGCGTGTAAAGAAGCTGCGCGTTCGCGAGGCCCGTGACCGCACCTGTGGGCAAGAGGCTCGCCAGCACTTCATCGATGTACGCGCTGATTTGAACGACGCCTCGGCTGACGAACACCGGGACGAAGTTACGGACGGTCGCGCGCACGTGTTCGGAGAGCTCCAGTCGAAAGCGAAGATTCGGCACGAGCTGTCAGCACGGTGGGCAGTTGAACCAGCATCTGCAGCGCGCTTCCGGCAAGGGCGGCGAACGCCAGGATTACCGCCAGGCGCGGAAGGGGAGTGACCTTTCCCCACCACACGAGCGCGACGATCATCGAGACGTTCCACGTGACAGGCGCGATGTACGACAGCAGGAAACGACGATGGCTGTTGAGGATGCCGAGGCACCAGGCCGAGAGCACCAGAAGGCCGGCGCCTGGAAACAGGATGCGGACGATCGCGATCGTCAACTGCCGCTTGTCGCCCTCGAACCCTGGCGCGATCAGCTGTCACCAGGAGCGGCGTGGCGAGCACGCCGAGCAGCACCAGAATTCCCGTGACGAGCGCGAGCAGCGCCGCCACCGCGCCGGCGACGCGCGCGGCCTCCTCCTGTTCCTCTCGCGCGACGAGCGCGGCATAGACCGGAATGAACGATGCCGACAGCGCGCCTTCGCCGAACAGGTTCTGCAGAAAATTGGGAATGCGGAAGGCCGCCATGAATGCGTCGGCCGAGTCGGACAGGCCGAAATACTGGGCGAAGAACCGCTGGCGGATGAAGCCGGTGAGCCGGCTGCAGAGAATGCCGAAGGCTACGAGCGCGGAGGAGCGGTCCACTCGGGGGACATGATACTGGACCGGCAAGTGTTTCTATGTCTCACCGCAAAGACGCGGGGACGCAGGGAATCTTTTTGAAAGGATCTCTCTGCGCCTTAGCGACTCTGCGGTGAAGACATGGAAACCGCGTTAGAACCTGAACCCTATGGCGAAGTCGAACATCCGGCCGCCGTCGATGCCGGCGCGCGGCGTCGGATAGTGCGCGTTGGACGTGCCCTGACCGAATCGAGGTCCTTCGACGTATCCCGTCGGCAGGCCGAACTCGTCGCGCGCGCTGGCCGCATCGGCGGTAATCGTCGTGTCCCACGCGATGAGCTTCTGATTGTTCAGCACGTTGAACATCTCGAACTTGATCCACGGCTGCGCCGAGCGCCACACGGGAACGCCGTAGGTCACCGCCAGATCGACCAGCGCAAATCCCTCGAACGACTGCGATCCGCGCTCGCCGAAAAAGACCTGCTGGAGGGGCGTTCCCGCGTATCCCGGGTTGCGCCCGGCCTGAACGGTGCTCAACGGCTGGCTGTTCAGGAAGAGGCTGTAGGTTCTCGCAGAGTTATAGCGATAGATAGGCGCAAATGTGAACGACCCGAACCCGCCGAGATCGGCGCGGTAATCGGCCCACAGCCGAACTTTGCTGCGCTGGAAGTCGTCGAGGCGTCCGTCCGGAGCGCTGCGCGCGACCGACAGCATTTCCGGATAGTCCCCGTACACCGAGCCCGTCGGGTTCGGCGATTCGCCTTCGAAGTTACCGTCGTTCTTCAGTTGCAGCGTCCAGTGGCCGTTGACGGAAAGCGCGTTCGTCAGCCGGTGCTGACCCATGAACTGCAACGCCTGGTACTCGCGCTTCATCTCGTCGCTGTTGTCGTACACGATGTTGTCGAGCTGCCCCAGCGTCGCGCCATTGACGACGATGGGCGTCCGGCCGTTGGAGTACTGGATGAACTCTTCGATGAAGTTCGACGTCTTGCGATGCACGAAGACGGCCTTCACATAGCTGCGTGCGCCGAACATGCGCGCCGCGCCGAACGTGTATTCGGTCGTCAGCGGTGACGACAGATCGTCGGCGAACTGCACGTTCAAGGCGGGGAATGTTCCAGCGACGACACCGGCGTAGTTGTTGGTGTCGAAGCCTGGTGCGAACGAGCGTCCTTCGCCGGCCGGCCCGATGTACACCATCGTGTAGCGGTCCGAGTTGCCGACGTTGGTGTTGCGTGAGAACTGCACGGCGTTGTACTTGCCCGAGTACTGCGAGAACGTGGCCTGCAGGACCGTATCGCCGTTGCCGCTGACGTCGTAGGCTGCTCCGAGTCGCGGAACGACACGGGCGAGACCGGGCGACTTCTGCCCTGTCGTTGCGTCGCTTGCTGCGTGCTCGAATCGCATGCCGAGGTTCAGTGTGAGCTGCGGCGAGACCACCCAGCGATCCTGCACATACGCCGAGGTCGTCGTTTCGTTGAACTCGGCGCCGCGATGCGGGATCCAGCGCTGCACGCGTGTGGTACCCGGGACGAACTGCGGAATCGGATGGCCGTCGGCATCTTGAACCGGCACGCCGCCCGCGGCGAGCCGAATGTCGGCCATGAATACGTATCCCGTCGAGCTCTGTGAGTTTGCGCCTACGCGCTGGTCGACGAAGCTCTCGAAGCCGCCCTTCAGCTCGTGGCTGCCGAGGCGGCGATTCGACGCGAAGTACGTGACGCTCGCCGTCAGCTGGCGGTTGTTGCGTTGTTCCGGATCGCTCGCGTCGAAGTACGGCGCGTTGTATTGATACTGCGTGCCGGTGCGCGTCAGGAACGGCGAATCGAGGATGTTGCTCGACGTGCCCCCGACGCCTTCGGTCGCCCAGTCCTTCTGCGAGTACTGCGCCGACACCAGCATGCGCTGAGACAACGCGGCGTTGTAGTTGACGACGCCAAGACGATTCGGCACCGATGGCGAAATGAGCGCCGCCTTATCGATGCTGAACGAGAGCACTGGCTCGTTCGCGCGGTGCACGCGGTTGTCGATGAAGCTGCCCTGCAGAGTGTGGCCCTGGTACAGGCTGCCCGTCAGCTTGCCCTCGTAGCGCTTGCTGTCGTTGCTCTTCGTGTACGGCACTGCCGTCGCCGGCATCGTGCCAAACGTCGAGGAGTTCTCGAAGCGGCCGGCTGCGAAGAACCACACGCGATCCTTGGCGAGCGGTCCGCCGCCGGTGAACTCGCTGAAGTGCGACAGTTTGTTGTTCAGGTACGGATTCGCCGGCGTCGGTTTTCCGCGCTCGATGTTGTTGGCGCTCTCGAACGGCGTTTCCTTGCTCCATGACGGCCGGGTGAACGTCGTCCGGTAGCTGCCCGCGAACATGTTGCTGCCGCTCTTGGTGATGACGTTGACGACGCCGCCCGAGAAGCGGCCGTATTCGGCCGTGACGCCCGAGGTGAGCACCTGCACTTCGCCTACGGCGTCCTCGATGTAGAGGTCGTTCATCGACCCGATCAGGTTGTCGTTCACGTCGACGCCGTCGACGAGGAACACGTTGTCGTACGCGAAGCCGCCGGAGATCGTCAGCTGATCGCGGTTGGGCGTGTTGGTCGTCAGGCCGGGCATCAGCTCGGCGATGAAGTACGGCGTGCGTCCCATCGGCAGCACGTTCACTTCGCTCGCCGTAATATTCGCGCTGGTCTGCGTGGCCGTTACGGCCGGAGGGATGACTCCCTCGACCAGCACGGTCTCAGTCACCTGCGCGACTGACAGCATCGCGTCGACCGATGCAGTGACGCCGAGCGGCAGCAGCGCGGTGCGCTCCGTAGGGCTGAGACCTTCCTTCGCAAACCGGACCGTGTACGTTCCCGGTGGCAAGCTTGGCAGCGAATAGACGCCATTCACGTCGGTGACGGCGGTTCGCTCGCCCTGCAGCGCAGGCGACGTGACGACCACCGCGGCATCGGCGATCGCGATGCCGTCCATCGACGTGACTGTCCCCGTCAAAGTGCCGGTCTGCACCCCTTGCGCCGCCGCGGCGACGGGCAGGAATGCGAGCACCGCCAACAAATTCAAAAACTTGCGTCTCATATGGTCACCTTTTAACGATTGCCGCCATCACACGAATCCAACAGCTTCCGAGCAGGAGGAGTGCCACCAGCGCCTGAAACGGGTAAATCATTGAGTCCCATAGGACTGTCTGATTGATAGGAGGACAATACGGCACTCCATGTTGTGCTGAAACGGAACATGCCCGACGTTTCTGAAAACGGCGGGCCGGTCTGCTGGAAGGTATATCGGCTGTTGCGCGGCTGTTCTTACCGGTAGTTCCCGAACTGGAGGGCGATGCCGAAGTCGTGGCCGCGCAGCAGGCCGATGACTTCCTGCAGCTCATCCTTTGAGGCGGAGGAGATGCGGAGCTGATCGCCCTGGATGCTGGCCTGCACTTTTTTCAACTTCGAATCCTTCAGGTATTTGATGATGTCCCGGGCTGCGTCGCTTGGAATCCCCTGCTGCAGAGTAATGACGCGGCGCACGCTCGAGCCGCTTGCGGTCTCAATGTCCCCGAGCTTCAGGTTCTTCACCGGGACGTTCCGGCGCACCATCCGCGTCTGCAGCACATCCCAAAGCGCGGTCATTTTCATCTGGTCTTCGGCGGCGAGAGTGAGGGTGCTCTCGGCCTTGTTGAAGTCGATCGAGGCAGTCGATCCCTTGAAGTCGTAGCGCTGTGCGATCTCTTTTCTCGCCTGATTGACGGCGTTGTCCACCTCCTGGAGGTCTACAGTGGAGGTGACGTCAAAAGATGAAACGGCAGCCATCGGATAATCGTACTATAATCAGAGAGCCCTCCCGGCGGGTCGGCTCGCCGGCACAGTCGCAATTAGCAGCGAGCATGGCGGTTCATCCCCCTATTACTGGTAGCATTTAACCCTTCGACGGGCTCAGGGTTATCCCGGGCGCAGTCGAGGGACAACAAGCAGGTGCAAATGGGAGATTCAGGCGAAGGACTTATCGACGCACAGAACCGCATCCAGGAACGGATGGACGAGCGGGAAGAAGAGCGGGCTCGGCGAGCGATGCCCAAGGGCGATCGCGATCCCGAGCAGTTGAGGCGCGCAGAATCGCTTCGATTGGCCTACACGGAACTCAGTCGTCAACTCCAGGCCGCGACACATACCGCACGCCGGCAGCAGCTTTCGAGCGCACTCGCGGAGATCGAGCGTCAGCTGAAAGTGCTCGGCGTGCGCCCGCACTAGCCGCATTCGACGTACGCCGGGCGCATTCGGACTCCGCCGTTCTTGTACCACCAAGGAATGCTCGTTGTGTTGTGCGAACCCGCCGAATTCGATAGCATTGGCTGATCGCTTGCGAAAACCTTCACAAGCGATCAGTGCCCCGCGATCGGTGCGGAGCATTGGGGCTCGCGCGACTCATGATTGAGAACTGGCTCCTCATTCTGTTGTTGGTGGTGATGGCCGTCGGATTTGGCGGCGTTTCGGTTCTGCTTGGAAAGCTTCTCGGTCCACGGAATCCCTCTCCCGAAAAATCAGCACCCTACGAGTGCGGCATGCCCGCGGTGGGCGATGCGCGCGAGCGGCAGTCGATCCGGTTCTACCTGATTGCGATGATCTTCCTGCTGTTCGACATTGAAGTCGCCTTTCTCTATCCGTGGGCGCTGGCCCTCCGGGCGCTCGGCTGGGCAGGCTATGTGCAGGTAGTGCTCTTCACGCTCGTCCTGGTGGCGGGCTACGTATACGTCTGGAAGAAAGGTGCGCTGGATTGGAGTCAAAGCTGATACTGCCGAGCCGCGAAGCGGAGCGGGGTTTTGGGGCCCCCGCGAGTGAGCGGCTGGAGCGGGGCGAGGGGCCCCCGCGTCCAATAGAAGACCGGGCCGACTACGACCCTGATTTGCCCGTGCTGACGACTTCGGTCGACAAGCTCGTGCAGTGGGCGCGGCGGTCGTCAATCTGGCCGGTTACGTTCGGTCTCGCGTGCTGCGCGATCGAGATGATGGCGATGAGCTGCGCGCGCTATGACATCGCGCGGTTCGGCGCCGAAGTGTTTCGCGGCTCTCCGCGGCAGTCCGACCTGATGATTGTCGCCGGCCGGCTGTCGAGAAAAATGGCGCCTGCGCTGCGCCGCGTGTACGACCAGATGCCCGAGCCCAAATGGGTGATCTCGATGGGGGCGTGCGCATCGATCGGCGGCGTCTTCGACAATTACGCGCTTGTGCAGGGGGTCGATCAGATTGTGCCGGTGGACGTGTATGTCCCTGGCTGCCCGCCACGTCCCGAGTCGCTCATCTACGGGATCGTTCAGCTGCAGAAAAAGATCGCGAGCCAGCGCGCATGATCGACGCGCTGCGCTCGCTGTTTCCGGCAGTGGAGCTGGAGCCGGGCGCCTCGATCGATCAACCCACGATCCGCGTGCCGGCCGCGAGCCTCGTCGAGGTCTGCCGCGCGCTGCGCGATCGCCCCGAGTTCGGATTCATTCTCTTGGCCGATCTCACCGCGGTCGACTGGTGGCCGCGCCAGCCGCGCTTCGAGGTCGTGTATCACCTGTCGTCGATGACGCAGCGGTTGCGCCTCACAGTCACGATCGACGGCCCCTCGCCGCGTCTGCCGACAGTGCAGAGCGTGTGGCCGGCCGCGGGCTGGCTCGAGCGCGAAACGTGGGACATGTTCGGCATCATCTTCGACGAGCACGGCGATCTGCGCAGGCTGCTGATGCCCGACGAGTGGGAAGGGTATCCGTTGCGGAAGGATTTCCCTGTCCAGATTCGGCTGCGGCCGCGTTCCGAACAGCCACTGCAGGTGACCGAGGAGGAATTCCGCGCCAACCTTGCGAGAGACAAAGCCGCTCGCGCCGACGCGCCCGGAAAGAGCGGAGCGTGATGGCGGATGATCGCGTGAATGCAGTCAAAACGATGCTCCGCGACGCCGCTCGCCTGCACGAGCGCGCGGCGGGCGAGTCGGTCGAGGCCATCCTGGCCGCCGCCGACATGATGCTCGCGGCATTCGGCGATGGAGCGAAGGTGCTGATTTTCGGCAACGGCGGCAGTGCGGCGGACGCGCAGCACTTCGCGTGCGAGCTCGTCGGCCGGTTTTTACGCGAGCGACGCGCGCTGCCGGCCATGGCGCTGACGGCAGACACGACGCAGGTGACGGCGATCGCCAATGATTACGGCTTCGATCGCGTGTTCGTGCGACAGATAGAGGCGCATGGACGGCCGGGCGATGTTGCCGTGGGAATTTCCACGAGCGGCACGTCTGCGAACGTGCTTGCAGGACTGCAGTGCGCAAAATCGCGCGGCCTGAAGACGGTGGCGTTCACCGGAGGAAACGGCGGTTCAATCGGTGCGGCCGTCGATGTGCACGTGAATGTTCCGCACGAGCTCACGCCCCGTGTTCAGGAGGTGCACCGCACCCTGATACACGCGGTTTGCGACCTCATCGAACAGCAGATGGACAGCAATGGCTGAAATCCGCACCGAAACGATGACCGTCAACATGGGGCCGCAGCACCCGAGCACGCATGGCGTGCTCAGGCTGGTGCTCGAGCTCGATGGCGAGAACATCGTCTCGGCGGCGCCCACCATCGGCTATCTGCACACGGGCATCGAGAAGACGGCAGAGCAGAAGAAGTTCCAGCAGGTCATCCCCCTCGTCGAGCGCATGGATTATCTGAGCGCGCAGTCCAACTCTTACGCGTACTGCCTGTCGGTCGAGAAGCTGCTCGGCCTCGAGATGCCCGATCGCGTCAAGTGGATCCGTGTGCTGCTCGCGGAGCTTCAGCGCATCAACAGCCACCTCGTGTGGCTCGGTACGCACGCCATGGAAGTCGGCGCCATCTCCGTCATGTTGTACTGCTTCCGGGAGCGCGAGCTGCTGCTCGACATCAACGAGCGCATCGCCGGATTCCGCATGTTCCCGAGCTACATCCGCGTCGGCGGCCTGCGCGAGGATCTGCCGCGAGGTTTCCACGAAGTCGTGACGCAGTTCCTTGAAAGCTTTCCGGCGAAGATCGGCGAGTATGAAGGCCTGCTCACGAAAAACGACATCTACAGAAAGCGCACGCAGGGCGTCGGCATTCTCACGAAGGAGGACTGCATAGGTCTCAGCCTGACCGGTCCGATTGGCCGTGCGTCCGGATGGAACTACGACGTGCGCAAGATGTTTCCCTACGGTGGGTACGAGACGTTCGAGTTCGACGTACCCGTCGGCGCCAGCGGCGACGTCTACGAGCGCTATCGCATTCGGATCGCCGAGATGCGCGAAAGCGTCAAGATTTGCCGCGAGGCGCTCTCGAGAATTTCGCCGGCCGGCGTGTTCGCCGCCGACGCGCCGACTGTCGTGCCGCCGCCAAAGGATCGCGTCTATACCGAGATGGAGGCTCTGATTCAGCATTTCCTGATTTACTCGCAGGGCTTCACGGTGCCGGCCGGCGATGCGTATGTCCCGGTGGAAGGCCCGCGCGGCGAGCAGGGTTTCTACGTTGTTTCCGATGGGACCAACCGTCCCTGGCGGCTGAAGGCGCGTTCGCCGTCGCTGCTCGCGTGCCAGGCGCTGCCGAAGATGATTCTGGGCGGTCTCATCGCCGATGTCATAGCGGTGATCGGTTCAATTGACGTTGTGATGGGGGACGTGGATCGGTAGTGGGTGCGTTGGGTGCGAGAGGTGCGGTGGGTGCGACAGGTGCGTGAATGACATTTCACCCGAAAATCGATTACCGCGAGCTGCATCGATCGAAGCGGCAGATGCCGGTCGACGATGGGAAGGTGTTCGCGTATACGCCGGAGAACCGTGAACGCCTCGAGGCGATCGCAAAGCGCTACCCGGAAAATCCCATAGGACGCCGGTCGGCGATTCTGCCGGCGCTCTATCTCGTGCAGCGGCAGCTCGGCTACGTGTCGCTCAGCGCCATCCCGCACGTCGCAGACGTCATCGGCTGCTCGTCGGCGGACGTCGAAGACGTGGTGTCGTTCTACACGATGTTTTACACGCGGCCGGTCGGCACGTTCGTGGTGCAGGTGTGCCGCACGCTGCCGTGCGCGCTGCGCGGCGCGGAACGGGTCACTGAAGAGCTGATGGCGGCCATCGGCACGGAACCAAACGGCACCGATCCATCTGGGATGTTCACGTTGATGGAGGTGGAATGTCTCGGCGCCTGCGATCGGGCGCCGCTCGTGATGGTGAACGACAGCTGGCACGAGTGCCTGGAGCCCGAGGCCGCACAGACACTGGTGGATGATTTGCGCGCGCGCGGCGAAGACGCACTGACGGGTTGCCATCATCAGGCACCTGATAGGGGCAAGGGGTAAGGGGCAAGGGGCGAGGGGTATGGATCCGATTCTCACAAAATTCGTCCGCGAGCCCCACGCATATGCGCTGGATTTCTATCTCCAGCATGAGGGCTACGACGGCTTGCGCAAGGCGCTCGCCATGAAGCCGGAACAGGTCATCGAGATCGTCACCGCGTCCGGCCTGAAAGGACGGGGGGGCGCGGGTTTCCCGGCGGGCATGAAATGGAAATTCGTCGTCAAGGACACCCCGAAGCCGAAATATATCGTCTGCAACGCCGACGAGAGCGAGCCCGGCACGTTCAAGGATCACCTGCTGATGGAGCGCAACCCGCATCTGTTGTTCGAGGGTTGCCTCATTGCCTGCCACGCGATCGGCGCGAAGGTCGCCTACATCTACATCCGCGGCGAATTTCTTCATGTCCAGAGCGTAATGGAGCAGCAGCTCGAAGAGGCCTACACGAAGGGATACGTCGGCCGGAACGTGCTGGGGCTCGGATGGGACTGCGACATCTTCATTCATCGCGGCGCCGGGGCGTACGAAGCCGGTGAGGAGACCGCGCTCCTCGAATCGCTCGAAGGAAAGCGCGCGCAGCCGCGGTTGAAGCCGCCGTTTCCGGCCGTGGCGGGACTCTACGGCTCGCCAACCGCCGTGAACAACGTCGAGACGCTTTGCAACGTGCCGTCGATCATGCGCCACGGCGCCGAATGGTACGCGGCGCTGGGCCCGGAGAAGAACGGCGGACCGAAGCTGTATTGTGTCAGCGGCCACGTCCAGAAGCCCGGTGTGTATGAGGCGTCGATGAAGGTGACGCTGCGTCAGCTTATTTACGACTACGCCGGCGGCATTCGCGACGGGCGGGCCCTGAAGGCCGTGATTCCCGGGGGATCGTCGGTGCCGATTCTTCTGCCCGATCGGCTCGACATCGAGGCGAGCTTCGACGGCGTGGCGAAGGCGGGATCGCTGCTCGGGTCGGCCGGCATCATCGTGCTCGACGACACGACCTGCATGGTGTGGCTCGCCGAGAACCTGCTGCGGTTCTACCGCCACGAGTCGTGTGGCAAATGCACGCCGTGCCGCGAGGGCACGCAGTGGGTGCTCAATATTCTCGAAAAGATCGAGCGCGGTGAAGGTGAGATGAAAGACCTTGCGCTGCTCGAGAATGTCGCCGGGTTGATTGCCGGCAAGACGTTGTGCGCGTTCGGCGACGCTGCCGCCACGCCGGCGCTGACGACGCTCAAGAATTTCCGGGGCGAGTACGAGGCCCACATACGCGAGGGTCGCTGCACGGTGCCTGCGCCCTGGCGGCGCCGCCACGCGGCCCCTGTGGGGTCTCATTAGTGGATTTCCTGACACCTGTCGCGATCGCGCAGCTCTCGATACTGGTCTTCGTGTTCATCATGCTGCTCAGCTCGGCCGCCGGCATGGTGTACGTCGAGCGCAAAGTGGCTGCAAGAATTCAACAGCGCATGGGACCGACCCTCGTCGGTCCGTACGGCCTGCTGCAGCCGCTCGCCGACATCATCAAGCTGGCGATGAAGGAGAATCTGCAGCCGAAGTCGGCCGATCCGATTCTGTTCGCGCTGGCCCCGATCATTTCAGCGGCAACGGCATTCATCGCGTTTGCGGTCGTGCCGTTCGGCGCCGAGACCACGTTCTTCGGCCTGCTCGATCAGCCCGTGCCCCTTCAGGTCGCCGACGTGAACGTCGCGATCCTGTGGGTGTTCGCCGTTGCGTCAATGGGGGTTTACGGCATCGTCCTTGCCGGCTGGAGCTCGAACAGCAAGTATTCGCTCCTCGGCGCGCTGCGCTCGTCTGCGCAGATGATCAGCTACGAGCTCTCATATGGGATGGCCCTCGCGGCGGTGTTGCTGCTCGCGGGCTCGATGTCGATTCGCGAGATCGTCGACGCGCAATCGGGTGCGTGGTTCGGATTCATTCCGCGCTGGTTCGTTCTCCTGCAGCCGGTTGGGTTTTTCATCTTCCTGACGGCCGGCGTCGCGGAGACCAACCGGGCGCCCTTCGATTTTCCGGAGGCTGAGCAGGAGCTCGTCGCTGGCTACCACACTGAGTACAGCAGCATGGGCTTCGCCATGTTTTTCCTGGCAGAGTACATCAACATGGTGACGGTTTCGGCGATCGCCACCAACCTGTATCTCGGCGGCTGGCACGGCCCGCTGCTGCCGCTGTGGCTGGGATGGATCTGGTTTCTCCTCAAGCTCAGCTTCCTGCTGTTCTTTTACGTGTGGATGCGATGGACGCTGCCACGCTATCGCTACGATCAGCTGATGGCATTCGGCTGGAAGTTCCTGCTGCCGCTCTCGGTAGTCAACCTGCTCGTGACGGCTGCCGGAGTGTTGTACTTTGGCCTTTAATCTCATTCTCTTCTACATCTTTGCGGCGATCACCGTCGGGGCGACACTGCTCGTCGTCGTGCAGTCGAATCCGGTCTACAGCGTTCTTCTGTTGATCGGGTCGTTCATCGGCCTCGCCGGGCTGTACGTCCTGCTTGACGCGCCATTTGTCGCGGTCATTCAGATCATCGTGTACGCCGGTGCGATCATGGTGCTCTTCCTCTTCGTCGTCATGCTGCTCAATGCTCCGCGCGAACAGATCGTGCAGTCGGGCATGCTCGAGTCTGGCGGCACGCGCGCGCTCGGCGCCCTTCTGGCGATAGCGTTTGCGGGCGAGCTGGCATGGGCGCTCACGCGCTCGCGCACGCTGGCCATGACGTCGGCGGGCGACCGGCCGGCCTACTCCGTGTCGCAGATCGGGCAACGGTTGTTCCAGGAGTACGCGTTCGCGTTCGAAGCGACGTCGATTCTCATCCTCGTCGCGATGGTCGGCGCCGTTACGCTGGCGGGCCGTCACCTGGCCGAGAAGCGGCCCCCCCGATCCCCAATCTCCGCCTCCGCCAAAGCTACGGCGGACCTCGCCGAAGCGCTGCCGCGCGAAGGCGGGCCTAATCCCAAGTCCCTCCAGGATCACCATGGCTGAGCTCAACCATTACCTGATCCTTTCGGGCGTCCTGTTCACCATCGGGACCGCCGGCGTGCTGCTGCGCCGGAACGTCATTACTGTGCTTTTGTCGATCGAAGTGATGCTGAACGCCGTCAACCTCACGTTCATCGCGTTCGGTCATTTCCTGGGATCCTCGGACGGGCAGATCATCGTGTTCTTCGTCATCACCGTGGCCGCAGCCGAAGCGGCGGTCGGGCTTGCCATCGTCATCGCGCTGTTCAGGCACGTCGAGACGCTCAATCCAGACGCGTTCCGGCAGTTGAGAGGCTAGCGGTCGATGCTTCTCTGGATTCCGCTCCTTCCGTTCCTCGGGTTTCTCGCCAACAACTTTGGCGCGCGCACGCTGCCGAAGAGAGTGATCGGTGCCGTGGCATCCGTTGCGATGCTCGCCGCCTTCGGCGTGTCGGCGTTCGCTGTGAGCGCACTCGTGTCGCTGCCCGCCGAAGAGCGCGAGATCGTTCAGACCGTCTTCACGTGGATTGGATCGGCCGACTTTCAGGTGCCGCTCGGCCTGCGGCTCGACCCGCTGTCGGCGCTGATGATTCTCGTCATCACCGGAATCGGCTTCCTCATCCACCTCTATTCGACGGCCTACATGATCGAAGAGGAGTCGTCCGAGTACGCGCGGTATTTCGCGTACTTGAATCTCTTCGCAGCGTTCATGCTGCTTCTTGTGCTCGGCGATAACTTCATCGTGCTGTTCGTCGGCTGGGAAGGCGTGGGGCTCTGCTCGTATCTGCTCATCGGCTTCTGGTACAAGAATCAATCTGCCGCCGACGCCGGGAAGAAAGCGTTCATCGTCAATCGCATCGGCGACGTCGCGTTCATCCTCGGCGTGCTGCTCGCCTTCACGCAGTTCGGATCGCTCAGTTTCAAGGAGCTGAACGGCGTCATCGCGGGGCTGCCGGCCGAGGCGACGTTCGGCGTGATCTCGACCATTGCGCTGCTGTTGTTCATCGGCGCCACGGGCAAGTCCGCGCAGATTCCGCTGTACATCTGGTTACCGGACGCGATGGAAGGCCCGACTCCCGTATCGGCGCTCATTCACGCCGCGACGATGGTGACGGCGGGGGTGTATTTGATTGGCCGGAACGCCGTGCTGTTTTCGCATGCGCCGGACGTCTTGACGATCGTGGCTGTCATCGGCACTGCGACTGCGCTCTGGGCAGGCGCCATCGGCATGGTGCAGAACGACATCAAGCGGGTGCTTGCGTACTCGACCGTCTCCCAGCTCGGCTACATGTTCATGGCGATGGGTGTTGGCGCTTATGCCGCCGGCATCTTCCATCTGTTCACGCACGCGTTCTTCAAGGCCCTGCTGTTCCTCGGATCGGGCGCGGTGATTCACGCGCTTGCGGGCGAGCAGGACCTGCGCCACATGGGCGGGCTGAAGAAAGAGCTGCCCGTCACCTACTGGACGTTCCTCATTGGCGCGCTCGCCATCGCCGGCGTGCCGGGGCTCGCCGGCTTCTTCAGCAAGGACGAAATTCTCTTTCGCACATTCTCCGGCGGTCACACAGTGCTATGGGCCGTAGGCGCGATCACGTCGCTCATGACGGCGTTCTACATGTTCCGGCTGGTCTTTCTGGCGTTCCACGGTGAACGTAGACAAGGCAGGGCGGTAGCGCAGCACGTCAGTGCTGCCCCTGCCTTGACTCCGCACGTGCACGACACGGCGCATCTGCATGACGCGCCGCGATTGATGGCGATTGCTCTCGTCGTGCTGGCAATCGGGTCGGTTCTCGCCGGTTATGTGAACGTGCCTGCGGCGATTGGCGGGTCGGCGCGCCTCGAGCACTTTCTCGACCCGAGCCTGCATGTTCCCGCGATCGAGGGCGCGGACGCCGCTGCCGAGCACACCGATCACGGTGTGGAGCTCTTCCTGATGGCCGTCTCGTCGCTTCTCGCGCTGACCGGCATCGGCATCGCTGCGTTTCTGTATCTGAAGCGACCTGAGATGCCGGATGCGTTCGCCGCGAGGTTCCCCGGTGCGTATCAGTTCCTCGTCAACAAGGGCAACATCGACGAGATGTACGACGCCCTCGTGGTTCAGCCGGTCAAGGCGCTCTCCGAGCACGTGTTGTGGAAGGGTGACGCGCGCGTGATCGACGGTGCCGTCAACGGCACCGGGCAGATCGTCGTCGAGACCGGCTCGCTGGTGCGCCAGATTCAGACAGGCTCGGTGCGCACTTACGCCGTGTCCGTGCTCTTCGGGGCTGTTGTGATTGTCGGCTACTACTTGTGGAGTTAACAGAGCCGCGAGCGGCGCGGGGCGACTAAACAATGCTACTGACACTGCTCGTGCTCGTCCCGCTCGCCGGCGTGGCGCTCATCGCCATGATCGGACGGGCGCGCGAAGCGCTGATTCACCGCGTCGCCCTGGTGGTGTCGCTCGTGGTGTTCGCGCTGACGCTGCTCTTGTGGGCGCGGTTCGACGCTTCGTCCGCCGACTTTCAGTTCGTCGAGCGTTACGCCTGGATTCCGTCGTTCGGCATCGAGTATTTCGTCGGCGTCGACGGCATCAGCCTGTTTCTGCTCGTGCTGACCGGCTTCCTGACGCCGCTGGCGCTGCTGTCGTCGTGGGAGTCGATCCACAGCCGGGTCAAGGCATTCGCGATGTTCGTGCTCGCGCTCGAAGCGGCGATGATCGGCGTCTTCATCGCGCTCGATCTGTTCCTGTTCTACGTGTTCTGGGACGCGATGCTCATCCCGATGTATTTCCTCATCGGCGTCTGGGGCTACGACAACCGCGTGTATGCTGCCATCAAGTTCATGCTCTACACGATCACCGGCAGCGTGCTCATGCTGGTCGCGATTCTCGCCCTGGGCTATTACCACAGCGTCGCCACGGGATCGCCGAGCTTCGATCTGCTCAAGCTGTACGAGCTCCAGATTCCACGCTCGCTGCAGTTCTGGGGCTTCCTCGCGTTTGCGCTGGCGTTCGCCATCAAAGTGCCGATCTTCCCCTTCCACACGTGGCTGCCCGATGCGCACGTGCAGGCGCCGACAGCGGGCTCGGTGATCCTGGCGGGCGTGCTGCTGAAGATGGGGACGTACGGGCTCGTGCGGTTTGCGTTTCCGCTGTTTCCTGATGCCGCGCTATATTTCGCGCCCTATCTCGGCGTGGCCGCCGTCATAGGCATCATCTATGGCGCGCTGGTGGCCATGGTGCAGCCAGACTTGAAGAAGCTCGTCGCGTATTCGAGCGTCAGCCATCTCGGATTCGTCGCGCTCGGCATTTCGGCGATGAACGTGCAAGGCGTCCAGGGCGCGGTGTACCAGATGCTCGCGCACGGCGTGAGCACGGGTGCGCTCTTCCTGATCGTGGGGATGTTGTCGGACCGCCGGCACACCCGGCTGATCGCGGAGTTCGGCGGCCTCAAGAAGGTGCTGCCGAGGTTGTCGTCTGCGTTCCTTGTCGTCACGCTGGCGTCGATCGGATTGCCTGGGCTCAATGGTTTCGTCGGAGAGTTGCTGATTCTCGTTGGTGCGTTCCGCTGGAATCCGCGGCTCGCCGCGTTCGCCGCGACCGGTGTGCTGCTGTCGGCGGTGTACATGCTGTGGATGTTCCAACGCGTCAACTACGGCCCCGTGACGCACGACGAAAATGCGACGCTGCCCGATCTGACGACGCGCGAGCGCTTCACGCTATGGCCCGCCGTCGCGATGACCATCGTGATGGGGATGTTCCCCATGGTGTTCCTCAAGCCGATGGAGCCCTCTGTGGCGCGCCTCGTTGAACAGGTCAGGCGGAACCAGGGCCAGACGGTAGAGGCGCGCCCGGGGACTAGGGACTTGGGATTTGGGATTAGCTCAGATGTAGGACGTGTACCCGCGTCGCTGGACCAATCCCTAATCCCTAGTCCCGAATCCCTGGGCTACACGCGTCAATCCCTGGGTGGCGGGCGATGAGCGACTATTTAGCGATCGTTCCGTTGGTTTGTGTCTGGTTCGGCGGCATTCTGGCGATGCTCGCCGAAGCATTCCGCTCGCCCGGAGAGCGTATGCCGATGGAAGGGATCGCCATCGGCGTGCTGCTGACGGCTGGTGTCACGAGCGCCTTACTGTGGGGACGCGGTGCGGTGAGCTTTGATGTCGTGACGGCGGATAACTTCGGCTTGTTCGTGACGCTGGTGCTCGTCGTTGTCGGCATTCTCACCGTCCTGCTGTCTTCACAGGTCGTGGAGCGCGACGAGATCGATCAAGGCGAATACTACGCGCTCACATTGTTCGCGATCGGCGGCATGATTCTGATGGCGACTGCCACCGATCTGCTCGTCATTTTCATCGCGCTCGAAATCCTTTCGCTGTCGGTCTACATCCTTACCGGCATCCGGCGCGAGTCCAGGGCCGGCGCGGAAGCGGCGTTCAAGTATTTCCTGCTGGGCGGCTTCTCCAGCGCATTCTTTCTCTACGGGATCGCGTTTACCTACGGTATTGCCGGCACCACGAAACTCGACGAGGTGGTTGTCGTGATGTCCGGTCTCAGCGCGGCCAACGAAGTGCTGAGCTACATCGCGATGGGGTTGCTCCTGGTCGGCTTCGCTTTCAAGGTGTCGGCCGTGCCCTTCCACATGTGGACGCCCGATGCGTACGAAGGTGCGCCGGCCGTCGTCACGGCGTTCATGTCGGCCGGCGTGAAAGCGGCGGCCTTCGCGGCCTTCGTCCGCGTGTTCATGTCCGCCTTCGGCGGGCTGCAGCCTCAGTGGGAGCCGGTCATCTGGATGCTCTCTGCGGCCTCGATGATTCTGGGCGTCGTGGCCGGCGTGGTGCAGCGGAACGTGCGCCGCATGCTCGCGTATTCGAGCATCGCGCACGCGGGCTATCTGATGATGGCGATGGCCGCGGGCAACGACATGGGCAAGGGCGCTATCCTGTTTTACCTGCTCACGTACGCGCTCACGAGCGTCGGCGCCTTCGGCATCACCGCGCTGGTGGCGACACGCGACCACGCCAACGACGATCTCGGCGACTACGCCGGGCTTGCGACGCGGCAGCCGCTCCTTGCGTTCCTGATGACGATCTTCCTGTTGTCGCTCGGAGGGTTTCCGCCGACCGCCGGCTTCATCGGCAAATGGTATCTGTTCAGCGCCGCGGTCAGCGCGGGCGACTACGGTCTCGCCATCATCGGCGTGCTGACGAGCGTCGTCTCGGTATTTTTCTACCTGCGGGTCGTGGTGATGATGTACATGTCCGATCACCCGTCGCACGCGCCGGTCACAGCGCCGTCCACGGCATCGATCCTCGCGCTCGCAGTGCCGACCGTCGCCATCTTCTACCTCGGCCTGCTGCCCTCGCGCGTGCTCGAGCTGGCGCTCGAATCCATCGCCACAATCCTTTAGAGTCTCGCCGCAGACGACACGAAGACCGCAAGGATCCTTTTCGAACGGCGATGCTTGAGACACCTTTCTGCTTAGTGCGGCACGCGTTGGTCAGCTAATCCCGAATCCCTGATCCCTAATCCCGACTGGCGAGAAAGAACGATCCCCACGTGGCGAGCCGCTGTTCGAGCCTCGCCGTGCAGTCGCAGTCCGAGCAGGCCCACGCATCTTCGCCGTTGAGATCCTTGCAGCGCGAGCGCGCATGCGCGTCCTGCACCTTGACGAGATCGAAATATTCCTCCCAGTACGGCCGCTCTTCCTCGAGCGGCGTCGCGCAGTAACACACCTCGACCCACTTGACCGAGCCGTCGCGCAGGCGGCGCGCGCACTCCATGTTGCGCAGATATTCGCTGCCGGCAATCGAGCCGGCGCCGAGCGTGCCGTCTTCGATGGCATCGGCGAGCGCCTGCTCGCGCCCTGCCTTCACCCGAGCTGTCACCAGATAGCGCATACCCCCATTCTAGTTTCACGCAGTGACTCTGCGTCCCCGCGCCTTTGCGGTGAGACATGGAAACGCGATACCATTTGACTGCCTCCTGTAATGTCCACCGAACCTAAAAACGAGCCTCTGTTGTCGGCATCCGACCCGCCGCGCTATCGCCCGCGCGAGCGATTCTGGCCGTACGTCGAGTTGCCCGAGCAGCTGAGCGACGACGAGATTGCGACGCTCAATCCCGATGTGCATGCAGAGCTCTTCGGCGCGCCTCAGCGGCCGTTCTCGGTCACGCTGGTCTTTCCCGTGCTCGACTCGCCGAACTATGCCCGTGCCGTCGAGATGGCAAAAGCGTCGGCCGAGTATCGCGAGACCGGAACCGGCTCGTCGTTCCGGCACCGCGCGCGGTTCTGGCCGACCGACGCGACGAAGCTGCGCGATCTGTTCGAGCTTGTCGGCCCGTTCGATGCGTGCGAAGTGCTTATCGACGATCGTCCAGTGCCCTACGCGCGCGAGCTGTGGCTGCCGCTCATCTGGTTTTTGATACCAAGGTAGCGTGGCCGAAGCAAAAGACATCAATCGAGAGCTGCAGATGCCTCGAAAGCGACCTGCGGAAGCTCGAAGGGGAATACAACATGTATTTCTCCGGGCGGCTTCCGCGCCCGCCGTGGGAGACGCGCAGCCGCGTCGAGGCGAGTATCAAGCGGATCGATCGCAGCGTCATCCAGAACTACGGCGATCGCTTCCGCTTTACCACGATTCAGTCTCGATTCGCGGCGTTCGTCGATCTGTGGGATCGCGGCCTGCGTGCGCGCGAAGAAGGACGGCCTGGGCCGTTCGCGCAGCGGAAGCCCGCCGAGGTCAAAAAGGCGCCGGCGAAGGCCGAGGATAAGGTGCTCTTCGCCGCGTCGTTCAAGGATCCGATGAAGGAGATGGACAAGCTTCAGGACCTCTACGATACCCTGCGCGACGCGCGCGAACAGCGGGGCGAGCAGAACATCCCGTTCCACAAGTTCACCGAGCTGGTGAAGGCGCAGGTGTCGAAGCTGAAGAAAGACGGCGCGCCGGAAGTTGCGTTTCGTGTATCGGTGAAGGATGGAAAGCTGAACTTTACGGCGAGGGGTCTGAAGGGTTCGAAGTGAAGCAAGGTCGCCTCGCCCCCCGGTGGTCTGGGAGGCGAGGCTGAATTGCGGGTTAGGCCTTGGTGACGTTACCGGCCTGTGGTCCCTTGGGTCCGTCGACGATTTCGAACTCGACGGCCTGCCCCTCTTCCAGGGACCGGAAGCCGGCGCCCTGAATAGCTGAGTAGTGCACGAAGACGTCGCTGCCGCCCTCGCGTTCGATGAACCCATAACCCTTGGCGTTGTTGAACCACTTGACCTTGCCTGTGATACGCATCTTTACTCTTCCTTACTTACGTGCGGCGCGAGTACCGCGAACTCAAAAAAAAAGACCGCAACGGTGCGGCCTTCCGTTGACGGCGCTATCCTCGCCAGCGCCGCGGGAATAATAGTGTCTTGTAACGATTCAGTCAACTCCATGGGACATCCAACGCATGCCAAGAGCCCTGCTCAGCGTTTCCGATAAAACAGGCCTGATTCCGTTCGCGCAGGCCCTGGCCGGCAGGGGGTACGAGCTCGTATCGACCGGCGGCACCGCGCGCGCTCTCGAGAACGCCGGAGTGCCCGTCACCGGTATCTCGCAGGTCACCGGCTTTCCGGAAATCATGGATGGCCGGGTGAAGACGCTGCATCCGGCGGTCCATGGCGGCATCCTCGCCCGGCGCGGGCGCAGCGACGACATGGCGACCCTGGGGCAGCACAACATCACCCCGATAGACATCGTCGTCGTGAATCTGTATCCCTTTGTGAAGGCCGCGGCGACGCCCGACATCGCGTTTGGCGCGCTCGTCGAGGAAATCGATATCGGCGGGCCCAGCATGGTGCGCTCAGCCGCGAAAAATTTTCAGGATGTGCTGGTCGTCGTCGATCCCGCGGACTATCCGCGCGTGCTCGCCGAGCTCGAGCGGGCCGGGTGGTGCGTCGAGCGAGTTCCGCTTCGATCTCGCCCGGAAGGCCTTTGCGCACACCGCGGCCTACGACGCCGCGATCGCCGGAACGCTCGCGGAATTCGCGGCCGCCGAGGGAAGCGTCACGCGCACCGCCCGGACATCGGTCACCCCGCCGCAGCTGTGGCTGACGCTCCGCAAGATCAAAGAGCTGCGCTATGGTGAAAATCCGCATCAGCCGGCGGCGTGGTATGCCATGGACAGCAGCTTCGCCCTCGGGTCGGCGCAGGTGCTGCAGGGCAAGGAACTATCGTTCACCAATCTGATCGACCTCGATTCGGCCGCGCGCATCGCCCTCGAATTCACCGAGCCGGCGGCGGCCGTCATCAAGCACACGAATCCATGCGGAGCGGCGATAGGCCTCTCGATCGAAGAGGCGTACGTTCGCGCGCGCGAGGCCGATCCGCTTGCGGCCTTCGGCGGCATCATCGGGCTCAACCGCCCGATCGACGCTGCGGCGGCGCGGGCGCTCGTGTCGACCTTCATCGAAGCGGTGATCGCCCCGGCCGTCGAGGACGAGGCGCGGCCGATTCTCGCGGCCAAAGCGAACATGCGCGTCGTCGTGGCAGATTTGACCACCGGTGATGACGCTGCGAGCCGCCGCGATGTGCGCTCGATTCTCGGAGCGGTACTGGTGCAGCAGCGCGACGAAGTGACCGAGGCGCGTTCGCTGTGGAGTGCGCAGACGTTCGCGGCCGCTGGGCTGAAGGTCGCCACGAAGCGTGCGCCGAGCGAGGCGGAATGGGGCGCGCTCCGTTTCGCCTGGCGCATCTGCGCGCACGTCAAATCGAATGCCGTCATCTTTACCGATGCGTCGCGCACCCTGGCGATCGGCGCGGGGCAGATGAGCCGCGTCGATGCCGTGCAGGTCGCTGTCATGAAGGCGACGAACTCCGATGGAAGGAACCCGCTGGCAGGATCAGTCGCCGCCTCGGATGCATTTTTTCCGTTCCGCGACGGATTGGACGCCCTTGCGAGAGCGGGCGCCACGGCCGTCGTTCAGCCGGGCGGGTCGTTGCGCGACAGGGAAGTCATTGAGGCCGCGGACGAACACGGCATTGCGATGGTGTTCACGGGGAAGCGACACTTTAGACACTGACGCCGTATCTAGAGATCTCTAGATCTATAGATCGTTAGATCTCTAGTTACAGCGCCGCACCCTCAGGTTTTGCGGCGTACGGCAAGCGTCACCAGCACGAGAAACAGCATCAGGAATTCCGAATCGCCGAAGTTGTACTCGGCCATGCCGGCAGCGAACATCGCGACCATGCAGCCGAGGGCTGCGGCGGCCAGGAAGCGGGTGTCGGGAACTGTCAACCGGCGCATCATGTCGATCGCCAGAATCGCGATCATCCACAGCCATGCGGCGAGCGCGAGCAGTCCCCGCTCGGCGGCGATCTGCATCGGCACGTTGTGCAAGTGCGGGTTCACGTGGTCAGGTTCGTTCGGATCCAGGAACTCGCGATAGCGGGCGCCGACGCGTGTCGGTCCGACGCCCACGAGCGGATGCGCCTTCACCATCCGGCTGCCCACCTTCAGCATGGTCACGCGATCGACGCGCGTCGGATCGCGCGAGTCGAACATCGACATGAAACGATTGGTCACCTGTGGCGGCGCGAGCACGAAGAAGAGCGCGGCCAGTACCGGCATGACGGCCATCAACCGCAAATCCTTGAGGAGCAGTAGAAACGCCATACCCGCGCACGCGCCGACGAGCGCGCTTCGGGTGAACGTGAGGCCGAGAATGACGAGCAGCGCCGGCATCATCAGCGACGGCCAGATGCGATCGCGCGTGAACAGGATGCGCGCGGCGGCGGCACACGTCACGAGCATCAGCACGCCCGAGTACGTCATGTAGTGGCCGAGCGCACCCTGCGGCCGCCGGCCGAGGTTGTCGTACTGCAGGACGCCAAACTGAAAAATGCCGTAGAGCGCGCTCAGCGCGCCGACCGTGATGATCACCTGCACGACGAACGGCGCCTTGGTTCCGCGTGCCAGGTCGTAGACCATCGGCACAATGAGAAAAAGAATGAGCTGTTTCGAATCGACGAAGCTCGCGTTCGGGTCGTCCGAGAATGCGGCGGAGACGAGCGTCGCAGCCGCGTACGCGGCGAGCGGATAGAAAAATCTCGGCACTTCGATGCGGCGCGCTGCGATGGCGTGCAGCAGCCACATGAGCAGCGACAACCCGAGAAAGACGTTCGCCGCGGCGATGGAGAACTGCAGCGCAGACACGAAGCCCAGCACGCCGACGTACCCGATACGCTGAAACCAGTCAACTTTCATGTACATCCTTTGGGCCGACCTGAAGGTCGGCACTGACGATCGTCGTGCTTGCCGAGCGCGCGCTCTGCGAGCGCAGCCACTGCTTCCGCCGAGATTCCGGTCAGGCAGCGAAAATCACCGGGCTCGCATCGCCGCTGATCGCAGGGACGGCACGGCAGATCCTGCACCTCTGCTGCCGCGCTGATGAAGCGCGCGCCTCGAAACGGCTGCGATCGCACCGGCAACGTGGGTCCATACAATCCCACAACCGGCACGCCGGTCGTGCCGGCGATATGAAGCGGTCCGCTGTCGCCTCCGATATAGAGTGCAGCCCGTCCGACGAGGGCGCGAAGCTCTGCGAGATCGAACTCTCCGCATTCGACAATCGCCGGGCGCTCGTCAGCGGCCAGCTGCGCCCGCGCGTCTCTGGCGATGGCCGCCGCCGCCGCCGCATCGGACGGACCGGACGTGAGGATGATACGGCGCTTCGGATCTGTTGACGCCAGCCGGCGCACCAGTTCCACAAAGGACGCCGACGGCCAGCGCCGGAACGGATTGCCGGCGCTCACGTGCACGACCACGATGGGATTGCCCGCTCCAATGCCGGCGGCGGCGAGTCGGCGCGCGACGGCCGACGCCGCCGTCGGATCGTCGGGCATCTCCGTCGCGTCGAGCTCCGGATCGGGTGGAGTGATGCCGAGCGGCAGCAGCACATCCCACTGGCTCACAACCGAATGACGCGGTCTCAGCGCTCGCGGACGCGGGACTCGCGTCGTGTACATCCAGCTTCGTCCGGCGACTTCGTAGCCGATTCGTGTCGGCGCGCCGCTGAGCCAGGTGAGCAGCGAGCTGCGCGGACCGCCGTGAAAGTCGATGGCGAGATCGTATCGTTCGCGCCGCAGCCGTCTGATGAGCGCGATATCGGCGCGCAGGCGGCCGGGTGCGTGCGGGCTGCGCGCCACAATCACCGCATCGAGGTGCGGATTGTGACGCACGACTGCGGCAGCTTCTTCTTCGACGATGTAAGTGATGCGGGCGTCGGGATAGTGGCGGCGGATGGCTCGAATGGCGGGAGTCGTGAATACGACATCCCCGATCAATCTGAGCCGGACGAGCAGAATATTCAAATGCCGATCTATTTCTCTATCGTGGCTTCGTCAATGAGCATCACGGGAATGTCGTCCTTGATCGGGTAGACCCGGTGGCAGGTATTGCATTTCAGGCCGCTGCCGTTGTGCACGAGAATGACCGGCGTCTTGCAGCTCGGGCACGCCAGAATCTCGAGAAGCTCAGCATCGAGTGCCATAAAAACAGTCCTCCATTGCGATGTCCAAAAACTATAACAGAAAGGGTACAATCGAAGCTCAGATGAAGAAATCCGTTCGTCGTCGTGTTGATGCTGTTCGCGAGCGTGAGCTCCGCCTTCGCGCAAGCGAAAGCGGCGCCGGCAGATGCCGCGGGCGGTGCGTACTACGAGTTCATGATGGGCATGCAACTCGAAATGCAGGGCGATGGCCCCGGCGCGACCGCCGCGTATCTGCGCGCCGAACGGCTCGACCCGACGTCGGCTGAAATTCCGGCTGCGCTCGCCGAGTTGTATGCGCGCCTCAACCGGCCGGCCGAGGCGATTGCCGCGGGCGAGCGCGCCGTAAAGGCGAACCCGTCGAATCCCGAGGCCAACTGGATTCTCGGCAGCCTGTACGCACGCATGGCGGAAATGCCGAACACGCGGCCGCCCGAACGGCGCACCTACACCGAGCGCGCGATTGCGAGCCTGGAAAAAGCGAATCGCAACGCGCACGCCAGCGTGCCGACGATGCTCGGACGGCTCTACATCGCGGACAGTCAGTACGACAAAGCGATTGCGATGCTCGCGCCGTTGGTCACCGATCAGCCCGACCAGGTGGAAGCGGTGGCGATGCTCGCCGAGGCGTATCAGGCAGCCGATCGCGACACGGATGCCATCGCGCTGCTCGAGAAGTCGGTAGCAGAACGCTCCCGAGCTGTACAGCACGCTCGGACAGGTGTATCAGGATGCCGGCCGGTGGACCGATGCCGTTCGCGCGTTTGCCGGCGCCGTCGAAGAGCGGCCGCAGAGTCTGCCGCTGCGATCGCAGTGGGCAACCGCGCTATTGAACGTCGGAGAACCGCAGCGGGCGCGTGAAGTGCTCGAAGCAGGATCGGCGGGCAGCTCGCGCAACCAGCGCGCGTTGTATCTGTTGTCCGAAGCGCAGCGCCGCACGCACGATTTCGCCGCGGCCGAAGTGACCGCGCGCCGTCTGATCGCGCTCGATGCGCGCGCGCTCGGCGGACCGCGCCAGCTCGCGCAGATCTTCGTCGACCAGAACGAGCATCAGAAGGTCGTGGCCCTGCTCGAGCCGATCGTGACCGCCCGTCTCGGCGCGGCGGACGCGGCCGACCTCTCGAGCGACACGTTCCGCAGCACCTACTTCGATCTCGCCTCCGCGTACGAAAAGCTGCGGCAGTTCGACAAGGCGATCGCGATGCTGCGGCAGGCGCGCACGCTGTCGCCGGTCGATCCGCTCGTCGAGATCAGGCTCGCGCGATCGCAGCAGGACGCCGGCAACGGTGACGAAGCGGTCCGGACGCTGCAGGCAGCGGTCGCAAAATTTCCGAAAGAGCCGGCCGTGAAGCTGTCGCTCGCGTCCACGCTCGAGCGCGAGCGGAAGTACAGCGACGCCGAGGTGATTTTCCGGCAGATGATCGCCGAGGATCCGAAGAACGCCGACGCGCTCAATTCATTCGGGTACATGCTCGCGGAGCGCGGGCAGAAGCTGGACGAAGCGGTGGGGTTCGTGCAGCGGGCGCTGGCGATCGAGCCGGACAACGGCGCCTATCTGGACAGCCTCGGTTGGGCCTACTACAAACAGAACCGGTTCGAGCAGGCCGAGGCGCCCTTGCGAAAAGCGGCGGCGCAGTTACCCACCGTGTCGGTCATTCAGGATCATCTCGGCGATCTCCTGAGCAAGCGCGGCCTGCTCGAGGAAGCGATTGCCGCCTGGCAGAAGGCGCTCGATGGCGATGGCGAGTCCATCTCTCGCTCGGATCTCGACGACAAGATCAAATCGGCGCGCCAGAAACTTGGCCGAAAAAAGTAAGCTCGCCCTTTCGATTCTTCTCCTCACTATGGGTCTGGCGGCGTGCGGACAACCGCGGGTGACGCTGCCGGGCGGGACTGGCACGCCGGCGCCGGATTTTGCGCCGGCATATGCCCAGGCTCGCGCCGCGTGCGACAGCGTGCGGGTCCTGCAGGCCGAGCTTGGTCTGTCCGGGCGTGCAGCCGGGCAGCGCATGCGTGGGCGCGTGCTGGCCGGCCTCGTGCCTGGCGCGCTGCGTCTCGAAGGTGTGGCGCCGTTCGGAGCGCCGGTCTTCATTCTTGTCGCCGACGGCACGCGCGGCACGCTGCTGCTCTCACGCGAGCGCAGGGTGGTTTCGGATGCAGCGCCGGAGGAAATTCTGAACGCGCTCGTCGGCATCCGGCTTGGAGCGGACGATCTTCGCGCAATGCTCAGCGGCTGCGTCAGGGCCGCCGCAGAAGCCACCGGCGCTCGCGCGTACGGCGCCGATTGGCTTGCGGTGGATCTCGCAGCGGGCGGAACGGTGTATTTGCGGCGCATCGGGAACGCGTGGCGGATCGTTGCCGGGCGTTACGGCGGACTCGAGATCGACTACGCGGCGTTTCAGGGCGACCGCCCGTCGCGGGTTGTGCTGCGTGGCGCGGATCTGAGCCTCGCGCTTGCCCTGGACCAGGTTGAAGTGAATGGCGATCTGCCTCGCGATCAGCTCGTCGCCTTGAAGATTCCTGACGGCGTCGCGCCGCTGTCGCTCGAGCAGCTACGAAAAGCGGGTCCGCTCGGTCGCTAGCTGGCCTGAAGGCACGATGGCATCGATCACTCTCCGTGCATTCGCCAAGATCAATCTGTCGCTGCGCGTCTCCAGCGCGCGCGCCGACGGGTTCCACGACGTTCGAACGATTCTTCAGGCCATCGACCTGTTCGATCGCGTGAAGTGCGAGGCTCGGCGCGGTCCGTTCCAGATTCGCTGTGACATGCCCGGTGTACCAACCGATCGCACGAACCTCGTGTGGAAGGCTGCTCAGCTGTTATGGGAGGCCGCGGAGCGCAGTGGCGAGCCGCGCAATACGGTGGTGACGCTGCAGAAGAACATTCCAATGAAAGCCGGTCTCGGCGGCGGCAGCAGCAATGCGGCCGCCGCGCTGCTGGGACTCCGGCGGTTGTGGAAGCTGCGCGTGCCCGATGAGCAGATCCACGCGCTGGCCGCGAGGCTTGGCTCCGACGTGCCGTTCTTTCTCGTCGGCGGCACCGCGCTCGGACTGGGTCGCGGTGAGGAGGTGTACCCGCTCGAGAATCTGCCGCGCATATCCAGTTGTGCTGGTGATCCCGCCGTTCGGGGTTGCGACGAACGACGCATATGCGTGGCTGGACGCGAAAAGGCTCCGGGAGCCTTTTTCGACAGACGCACCGGAAAAAGGCTCCCGGAGCCTTTTCGGCACAGGGACCATGTCGTACCTGCCGGAAACGTGGCTCGGCCGTACTACGTCTCTCGTCAACGATCTGGAGGGTCCGGTGACGGCTCGACACCCCGTGATCGGTCAGTTGAAGCAACGGTTTACGGAGCGCGGCGCGTTGATGGCGGCGATGTCGGGCAGCGGCTCGACGGTGTTCGGCGTGTTCAAGTCAGCCGCCGGCCGCCGACCGCGCGGCGCGCGCGTTGAACACCGAAGGTGCGCGCGTCATGACCGCGCGATTTCTGCCCCGGTTTACCCGCCGTAGCCGCGTAGCGGCGGAGGTGGGCGCAAGTCCTGAACTTGCCCGTAAGTCCTTCCATCGACTACAATCTTCGTTTGCGCTGCGGTGGTCGAGCCACGCCTAGGGAAGCTCTCAGCTATCAGCTATCAGCTCTCAGAATTACGGCGGGATCTGATAGTTCTGATAGCTGATAGCTGACAGCTGATAGCTTCGTTGGGGCGTGGCCAAGCGGTAAGGCGCGGGACTTTGGATCCCGTATTCGGTGGTTCGAATCCACCCGCCCCAGCCAGTATTTGTCCGCTGCCCCGGGTTCCCAGACGCGGTATTCGCGTTGGGATGGACCTCTGACACATGGACAGACCTGCAGGGTACGGCGAACTGAAACTGTTCTCGGGGAGCGCCCATCCCGAGCTGGCGCGCGAGATCGCGCACCATCTCGGGCTGCCGATGGGGCAATGCCGGCTGCGGCGGTTTCCCGATACGGAAGTCTCGTTTCAGATCGACGAGAACATCCGCGGCACCGATGTCTTCATCGTCCAGCCGACGTGCTCGCCGGTCGACGAGCACATCATGGAGATGCTGATCATGATCGACGCGTTTCGTCGATCGTCAGCGGCGCGGATTACGGCGGTGATTCCGTATTACGGGTACGCGCGACAGGATCGCAAGGACAAGCCGCGGGTGCCGATTTCCGCCAAGCTCGTCGCCAATATCCTGAGCGCCTCGGGCGTCGATCGCGTGCTCACGATGGATCTGCACAAGGCGCAGATTCAGGGGTTCTTTGACATTCCGGTCGATCACCTGTTCGCGGCGCCGGTCATCATCGATCACCTGTCGAAGATGACGTTTCCGAGCCTGACGATCGTGGCGCCCGATGCCGGCGGCGCCGAGCGCGCGCGCGCGTATGCGAAGCGCCTCGGCGGCGAGCTGGCCGTGATCGACAAACGCCGCAGTGATGACGGCACCGCGGAAGTGATGAACGTCGTCGGCGACGTCGCCGGCCGAACGTGCATCATCCAGGACGACATCATCGATACCGCGGGGACGATCGTGAAGGCCGCGAATGCGCTGAAAGAAAACGGCGCCGGCCGCATCTTCGCGTGCGCGGTGCACGGCGTGCTGTCGGGACAGGCGTTCGAGAAAATCGAAAAGGCGCCAATCGAGAAGCTGATCGTGACCAACACGATCCCGCTCAACGGCGACCGCGCCAAGAACGGCAAGATCGTCTCGCTCTCAGTCGCAAAGCTGTTGAGCCAGGCGATTCGGAGTATTCACGAGGAGTCGTCGGTTTCTTCTCTGTTTGTGTAGGGACTGGGGATTAGGGATTAGGGATTGGGATCGGCGACGAAATGCAGCACTAAGCAGATCGTCGCACGTCGCAAGCATAGCCGAGCGGCCGAAGGCCGCGAAGGCAGCAGGTCGTGGGGGTGGGGCCCCACGACAACTAAAGAAGAAAGAAGACACGCATCATGGAAGCCGTGTTAGACGCAATTGAACGCACTTCACGAGGCAAGAACGAGGCTCGGCGCCTGCGCGCGAGCGGCCGCATTCCCGCCGTCGTGTACGGCGGCAAGGACGGCGGCAAGCCGATCGCCGTCGATCCGAAGATGCTGGCAAAGATCCTGCGCACCGAGCAGGGCGCGAATACGCTGATCGCGCTGAACGTGCCCGGCGCAGGCAATGCCCGGGTGCTGGTGCGCGAGTATCAGCTCGATCCGGTCACGCACGAGCTGCTGCACGCCGACTTCTATCGCGTCGCGATGGACAAGCTGCTCCGCGTCCAGGTGACGGTCGTGCCGCAGGGCGAACCGAAGGGCGTCAAGCAGCAGGGCGGCGTGCTCGACATCGTGCATCGCCAGATCGAAATCGAGTGCCTGCCGGCCGACATTCCGAACCACATCGAGGTGGACGTCAGCGAGCTCATGGTCGGCCAGAGCATTCGCGTCAAGGACATCGCGACCAATCCGAAGTGGAAGGCGATGACCGACCCCGAAACGATGCTGCTGCACGTCATCATTCCGAAGGTCGAAGAAGTGCCGGTTGTGGCGGATGCGGCGGCGGCGGGCGCGGCGGCTGCGCCGGCCGAGCCGGAGGTCATCAAGAAGGGCAAGAAGGACGAGGAAGCGGCTGAGGCCGCTCCCGCGCCGGCGGCTGGTAAGAAAGAAAAGAAATAGGTCCCAGGATTAGGATTGGGGATTAGGGACTGCATCGTTGGTCTTGGCAATCCCGGCCGCGAGTACCGAGCACACGCGGCACAACGTCGGGTTCCAGGTGGCCGAGGAGCTTGCGCAGCGCTATCACGTGACGCTGAAAAGTCGCGCGAGCTGGAAAGCGCGGGTAGCGAAGATTGCGGAGATCGGCGAAGGCGTGTTGCTCGCAGAGCCGACGACCTTCATGAACCTGAGCGGCTGGGCGGTCCGCGAGATCGCGGCCTTCCACAAGCTCGTCGCCGTCGGACATGCTGGTCGTGGTCGACGATGCGGACCTTCCGCTGGGGCGGTTGCGGTTGCGCACGAGCGGCTCGGCCGGTGGTCACAACGGGCTGAAGTCGATCATTCAGGAACTGGGCACCGTCGAGTTCCCGAGATTGCGCGTCGGCGTCGGACGGCAGGCGGGCGAGCTGAAGAATCATGTGCTGGGCCGATTCTCAGTCGATGAAAAGGCCCAGATCGATGCGGCGGTGAAAAGGGCAGCCGATGCTGCCGAGTTGTTCGCGAAGGAAAATATCCTCGCGGCGATGAATCGGTTTAACGCGGCGCAAGTGGACGAAGACCAGGCATAACGCCTCATTCTTCCTTGCACGCAAAGCGTGGCTCTTGTCACGCAGCGTCGGGAGTCGACACGAGCCCCGGAGTCTTGGAGTCGAGATCCAGAAGGAGACAACAGTGAGTCAAGTCAGACAGTACGAGCTCATCTACGTCGTGGCATCCGACGCGACGGACCAGCAGATTGCGGACCTGCACACGCAGGTCGAAGAAATCACCGGCCGGTACTCCGGCACGCTCGACAAGACGGAGAACTGGGGCAGGCGGAAGCTTGCCTACGAGATCGGACCGCACAAGGAAGGGACGTATGTCCTCGAGGTCATCACCGGCTCGGGCGAGTTGATGAAGGAAATCGACCGCCGCCTGCGCGTCAGCGACCAGGTGATTCGCCATTTGACCGTCCGCGTGGACGAGGAGAACCGGGTCATCGAACGCGCGCGCACGCTGCGCAAGGAAGACTCGCAGCGCCGGCGCGTGGCTCGCGGCCTGCCGCCCGAACGGCAGCCCGGCGAAGGCCCTCAGCGCACGTGACGATGACGACGATAGGTTCGGCGGCGATGTCGAGGAAGGGATTTAGTCATGCGCGAAGGACGAGGACGCTCATCATCATCATCATCATCGGAAGGCCGCGGCGGACGAGCCGGGGACAAGAAGGACGACAAGAAGCGCACACTCTTCCGGCGCCGGAAGGTCTGCAAGTTCTGCGCGGACAAGATTGACGACATCAACTACAAGGACGTCAAGCTGCTGGGACCGTTCGTGCCGGAACGCGGCAAGATTCTGCCGCGCCGGATTTCGGGCACCTGTGCGACGCATCAGCGCAAGCTGCAGACGGCCATCAAGCGCGCGCGCCAGCTCGCGTTGATACCTTACGTAACTGAGTAGTTCACCGCTGATCCGTTTCAGCCTTCACGCTGATCGGTCAAACGGTCTGAGAGCTGATAGCTGAAGCTGAGAACGTTCAGAGAGGCAAACATGGAAATCATTCTTCGAGATCACGTCGAGAACGTCGGGAAGCGCGGCGAGGTCGTGAAGGTCGCCGACGGCTACGCGCGCAACTTTCTGCTGCCGCGCAAGCTGGCGCTCGTCGCGACGCCCGGCAACCTGAAGCAGGTCGCCCGCGAGCGCGTGAAGTTCGACGCCCTTGAAGCCGTGGAGAGAACGGCTGCCGAGGAGCTCGCGTCGCGGTTGAGCGGCATCCAGGTCGTCATCAGCCGCAAGGTCGGCGAGACCGGCGCGCTCTACGGCTCGGTCACGTCGGCCGATGTCGCCGAGGCCCTCGCCAAGCAGGGCTTCGAGATCGACAAGCGAAAGATCGGGCTTCGTGAGCCGATCAAGAAGCTGGGCGAGAAGACGGTGCCGGTGAAGCTGCACCCCACGGTCATCGTCCAGCTACCGATTCGGGTCGCGGCTGAAGGGAAACCTGAGGTGGCGCCGGCGGAGTTGAAAGCACAGGCGCCGGCGCGGCCGAAACAAAGAGCTGAGAGCCGAGAGCTGAGGGCTGAGGGATGGCCGAAGCGGTCGCAATCGATCGTACGCTGCCGCATAACCTCGAGGCGGAGCGATCCGTGCTCGGCGCGATCCTGATCCACAACGACGCGCTTCAACCAGGCCGCCGAGGTCCTCAACCCGCGCGACTTCTACCGCGACGCGCATCGCCGGATCTTCGAGAAGATGATCCAGCTGAGCGAGCGGGGAAACGCGATCGACTTCGTCACGCTCAAGGAAGAGCTCTCCCGCGCCGGAGAGCTCGATGAAGTGGGCGGCCCGGCCTACATTTCCGCGCTCGTCGACGGCCTGCCCCATGCCACCAACGTCGAGTACTACGCGCGCATCGTGCGCGAGAAATCGACGCTGCGAAACCTCATCTTCGCGTCGAACAAGATTCTCGCGACCGCCTACGAGGCGGAGCAGGAGCCGAATCTCATTCTCGACGAGGCCGAACAGGCGATTTTCGCGATTGCCGAAGATCGCGTGCGCGCCGGGTTCACGTCGATGCGCCAGCTGGCGCATGCGAGCTTCGCGGCGATCGAGCGGGCGCACGAGCGCAAGCAGCTCATCACCGGCGTGCCGTCGGGATTCACCGATCTCGACGAGCTGACCGCGGGCTTTCAGTCTGGCGATCTCGTCATCATCGCCGCGCGCCCGTCGGTGGGGAAGACGGCGCTCGTCCTGAACATCGCGCAGCACGTCGGCACGAAGACGGGACGCACGGTCGGCATCTTCAGCCTCGAAATGTCGAAGGAGCAGCTGTTTCTCCGCATGCTCACCTCCGAGGCGCGCATCGACAGCCATCGCCTTCGCACGGGATTTCTCGTCGAGAGCGACTGGGGACGGCTGTCGCACGCGCTCGGCACGCTGAGCGAGGCGAAGGTGTTCATCGACGACACGCCGGGCATCGGCGTGCTCGAGATGCGCGCGAAGTCGCGCCGGCTGATGGCGGAGCACGGCCTCGACATGCTCATCGTCGATTACATCCAGCTCATGCAGGCACGCGGACGCTCCGAGAACCGCACGCTCGAGCTGGCGTCGATCTCGCGCTCGCTGAAGATGCTGGCGAAAGAGCTGAACGTACCGGTCGTGATCCTGTCGCAGCTCAGCCGCGCGCCAGAGGCGCGATCGGATCACCGGCCGATGCTCTCCGACCTGCGCGAGTCCGGCGCCCTCGAACAGGACGCCGATGTCGTCATGCTGCTGTTCCGTCCCGATCAGTATCCGGACGTGAAGCCCGAAGACGAGAACATCGCCGAGATCAACATCGCCAAGCAGCGCAATGGTCCCACCGGGCTCATCCGGCTCGCGTTCATGAAATCGGAGACGCGATTCGGCAATCTCGAAGCACGATGACTAGCAGCGATCGACGATCAAGCGAGGATCGCCTCGCCACGCTGTCAGCGGGCTTCGGCGAGCCTCGCCGTAGCGTTGCGGAGGCGGGACGGCTGCGCGTGGGGGTGGGGCCCCACGCGAGCTAACTAATGTCCTCGCGCTGCACGTTTGCCCACGTCGACCTCGGGGCGCTTCAGTCGAACTTCCGAGCCATCTCAAAATTTCTCGCGAACAACGCGGGCTCGCCGACGCCGCGGCATCATCGCCGTCGTCAAGGCCAACGCGTACGGCCATGGCGCGCCGGCCGTCGCGCTCGCGCTGCAGGAGGCGGGCGCGAAGATCCTCGCGTGCGCCGACATCGAAGAGGCGGTCGTGCTTCGGAAGGCCGGCGTCACCACCGAGATTCTGATCTTCGGCGCGCTCGGCGTGAGCGACGTCGACGGCGTGTTCGAGCACAACCTGACGCCGACCATCTCGACGCCCGGCGCCGCGCGGTCGCTGCAGGCCGCGGCGGCGAAGCATGGCGCGCGCCTTCGCTGTCATCTGAAGATCGACACTGGTATGAACCGGCTCGGGCTGCGGCACGACAACCTCGAGTTCACGCTGCCCGAACTGATCGCCAGCCGCAATCTGGAGATCGTCGCCGTCTACACGCACTTCGCGACGGCGGACGAGCCGGATTCTCCGCTGTTTCAAACGCAGCGCGAGCGATTCGAGCACGCGCTCGCGCGCTTGCCGCAGCTGGGCGTCGACTCCACGTATCAGGCACGCGGCCAACAGCGCGGCGACGCTTCGAGATTCACGCGTGTGGTACGACCTCGTTCGGCCGGGGCTCATGATGTACGGCGTCATCCCTCCGCCGCTCGCGTCGACGATTCCGCTCACCTCCGTCATGTCTCTCCGCAGCCGCGTCGTCGCGGTGAAGGGTGTGCGCGTCGACGAAATCGTGGGCTATGGCGCGCGCTGGACGGTACCGAAGCCAGGACGCATCGCTGTTGTGCCGGCCGGGTACGCTGACGGCCTCGATCGCCGCATGGCCGGCAGTTGCTCGGTGCTGATTCGCGGAAAGCGAGCGCCGATCGTCGGTGCGGTGAACATGGACATGATCACCGTCGATGTTTCGGACGTGAAAGTCGAGACCGGTGACGAAGTCGTGATCATCGGCGCGCAGGGTGACGACCGCATCGAGGCGCGTGAAATCGCCGCGGCGATCGGCACCAATCCGTACGAGGTGCTGTGCAGAATCGGAACCCGAATCGAGCGGATCTACTAGGTGGTAGGTGGTAGCTCGTAGCTGGTAGCCAGTTGGTAGCTAATAGCCGGTAGGCCCAAACCATAAATGTTCTCGCCAGCATCACGCGGACGCCTGACCAGCCGGGACGTTGACCGTTTTCCCGACGACACGCTTTTCGATCGCCTGGCGCGCACCGTCTGCCAGGCCGGGTGCCTGCCGCGCAAAGAGTTATACGAGGCGTGGGAAATGGCGCGCCGCGTGCGGCGGCTCTTTCGCGGAGGACGTGTGCTCGACGTGGGCGGCGGACACGGCCTGCTCGCGCAGGTGATGCTGCTGCTCGACGATTCGTCGCCGAACGCGCTCGTGATCGACAAAACGTTGCCCGCGTCGAGCGCAAAGCTTCACGACGTGCTCGTTCTGCGCGTGGCCGAGGCTGTCGGGACGCGTCGCGTTTGTCGCCAGCGCGATCGAAGACGTCGACATTCTCGACACCGACATCGTCGTGTCGAGTCACGCGTGCGGCGCGCTTACCGATCAGGTTCTGGAGCGCGCCGCCGCCGCGCGTGCGCGAGTCGCCGTCATGCCGTGCTGCCACGATCTCGATTCCGGCGATGCGGCGGATCTGTCCGGCTGGGTGGATGGCGCGCTCGCTATCGACATCGTGCGTGCGATGCGGCTGGCGCAGCACGGTTATCGCATCTGGACGCAAGCGATTCCCGCAGGCATCACGCCGAAGAACCGGCTGCTGTTGGGCGCTCCTTGTTAAGCGGTAGGTCGTAGGCGGTAGCTGGTAGCTGGTAGTAGGTAGTACCTACCACCTACTACCTACCACCTACTACCTACCACCTACTAGCCAGGCTGCCTCGCCGCCCGTTTGACCCACTTGTAGCATTTCACCGAGTTCCGCCAGAAGTAGTTCTCCGCAATGCTCTGTCCCTTGCCGGTGAAATACGCCCGAACGATCTCGAGCCCGACCGGCAGCGGCAGCCACTGATCCGCATTCGGCCAGTCGCTGCCGTAGAGCACGCGGTCGGGACCGAACACGTCGAGAATCTCGTCGAGCCGCGGGCGATAGAACTCGAGATCGGTGGGGATGTTGCCGTCCACACGTCTCAGCACTTCGGAGACTTTCACGTAGATCTGCGGCCGCTCGCGGAACGCGTTCATGCTGGCGTCGTACGACGCGCGCGCAGCGGTGTCAGTCGGCGCCACCATCTGAGGCAAGTGATCGATGATCACGCGGAGGTTCGGCACACGATCGCTGACGCGCACAACGTCAGCCAGCAGCGACACGCTCGGATTCGCGGTGTCGAGAACCAGGTCGGCGTCGGCCAGCGCTTTCAGATCGGCGATGAACTCGGGCCGATCGAACTCTTTACCGCCTTGCCTGCCGAGCCCGTACCGGATGCCGCGATACAGAGGATTCTTGTGGAACTTGGCGAGATTCGCTGTGAACTCGGGCGTACCCGGCACCAGACGTCCGACGGTTCCCACCATGATGTCGTCCTGCTGCGCGACGTCGAGCACCCACTGGTTGTCCTCGACCCAACTGCTCGCCTCGACCGCGATCGCGCCAACAATCCCCAACGGCTGTGCGATCGATTTGTATCGTCCCGGCAGAGACGTCTGGAACAGAACCTTGTTGTCCTTGTTCGGCCACGGTGTTCCTCCCGGCCGGAACGGATCGTAGATATGAATGTGCGTGTCGATAATCGGAATCGTCTTCGCCGACTGCGCCGTCTCGCCGTGCCGCGTCGCGAGTGCCAGCCCAACGGCCGTTCCGAGAAATGTTCGCCGGTTCATGCCGGCATCTTATAGGCTGGTAGGTGGTGGGTGGTAGGTGGTAGCGTGGTCGGCGGCGCGGCGATGCAACCTATTCCGCGCCAGAACGTATAAAGCAGCATGGCTGAAATTCCTGCTCTGGTGCATTCTGCTGGTGATCTGCTGGCCCCTGGCCCTGCTGGCACTGCGTCCTCTATCCGCTCGTCTGGATTCTCCTGCTTCCATTCCGCATCGTAGGCTATCGCCGTCGGTGGGGTGCTGGGCCTGCTTCGAGGGCTTTTCATGCTGCCCGCGAGAGTGCTCAGCGGACCGCGCGCGCTCTAACGCAGCCTCTCACTTCACCGGCGCGAGGCGTTTCAGTTCTTCGAACCAGTTCAACACGACTCGAAACTCCGAGCTGACTGCCGACCCGGATCCATCCTCCGACGCGGGCACGACTGCGATGAATCGACCGTCCGGCAGCACATCGTAGCCACGCACATCGGAGACAGCAGCAAGGGCTTTGGCGCGAGCGGCAGCTCCACAGGCGCGCCAAAAGCGACCGACGGGCGAGTCGTGATGGGAACCGAGACCGTCGCTCTCGCCGCGCTCGGGACGTAGAAGATCGATTTGCCGTCCGGTGCCCAGAGCGGATGGAAATCGAGCACCCGTCTCGGCGCTTGATGCTGTTCGCCGGTGGCTGGGAATGGCTGCACGTATACTCCTCTGTTCGGTGACAAGATGCCGCCCGCCCCCTCGTTGACGGTGTATGCGACCCATCGGCCATCCGGAGAAAACGTTGCGCTCAACGGCTCGTTCGATCGCACGTTGCCGAACGGCGCTGTCTCTTTTGCCATCGAGCGTCAGCACCCAGAGCGAGAATTTGCGCGTCCTTGAAAATGGAAAACAGCAGGCGCGTGCCATCACGCGACCATGATTCGGGTCTGTGCTCTTCGCCTGGCGCAGGCTTCGTCAGACGTTCCGCGCCGCCGCCCCATCGGCCGACTGCGAGAAAATCGCGCGATCGCCCTCGCGGGCCGATTGAAACGCGACGCGCCGTCCATCGCCCGACCACACCGGAAAGCGATTGTTCCCACCGAATGTGAGACCGCCTCATCTCGGTCTGCTCGGACAGGTCATACACGTGGATTCCGACTCGCGTCCCGTCATCTCGTCCAACTGCCAGGACCTGCCGTCGGGTGACACCCGTGGATGCACGTACTCTGCTGGCGGCATCTTGAGCGGTGTGGACTCGAGCACGATATTCCGCAGTCCGATAGAGGCCGTGGCTGGCCCAGGCAAGTAGACCAGTGTGCCCGTGTCGGAGACCGCCAGACTGGGTCGCTGGGGTTGCGCGTCCATCACCCGCCGCGCCGGACGCCCACGACGACCGGCACCGACAGGACCGGTCAGCGTGAGGGTTTCGACATCGAAAGGCGCGGCGAATACCGTGCCCGACACCGACTACATGAGATGACCGGTTCGGCAGATACCGCCCATCCGACCCGCCGTCGATCAAAACGCGTCGGGAGCCGTCTTTCAGGGAGTGCGCGACGATCTGGGCCTTGTCCCAGCCGTCTTCAGGGACATTTTTCCCGATAGTGAAAAGCAGTGTGTGCCCGCCCGGCAACATTTGAGGACCATATGCGCGCTCGTCGGGAGCCACGCGCACGATGACCTCTGCAGCGCCGCCGCTCTCTGGAACGCGTACGATTCCGCCGGCGCCCTGACCGATCAGGATGCCGTCAGGACTCCCAACTCGCGCCGAATGGAACACTCAAAGTGGCAAGCGGTGAGGCCGTGCCGCCGTTGATAGGCACGCGTTTCAACGTCGTGCTCGAAGGGATCCTCACCGACGGAGAAAAATGCGATCGACTGACCATCCGGCGAAAACAGCGGATTCAGGGCGCCGACTGTAGTGCCTTCGGTGCCAGGAATCGGACGAGCGACCAGGTCGCCGATCGGGCGGAGAAACAGCCTCGAATTGGCCGCATAGACGATCCGCGCGCCGTCGGCGCGAGATCGCGACAAGCTGGCGGCCCGTCGCTGTCAGACCCTCACCCGGTGGCACTCCGAAAGTGAACTGCGCAGCGAGAGGGGCGCGTGGAATTGGTCGCAGCATCCACATGCCCGCGCCGACGATCGCGGCTGTCACGACCGCCGCAGCAAGCGGCGGCAGCACGCGCTGCCAGCGCGAACGAGGCGCGGCGGCGACGTTCGCCGTTGCCGGACGTGTCCCAAGATTGCCGAGCTCACACAAGACGAACTTCGCTGCGGAGATGTCCGCGACGCGCTGCCGTCGATCTTTCACAAGGCATCGCTGAATCAACGTACGAATCGCCTGCGGGACATCGGAGGGAAGACGCGTCCAGTCGGGCTCGCTTTTCAGAACCGCGGCGAGCGTCTCGCTGATGTCGTCCTCTGCGAACGCCCGCTGCCCGGTCAGCATCTCGTAGAACACGCACCCGAACGCCCACACGTCGCTGCGCTTGTCTGCCGGTCGTCCTTTGGCCTGCTCGGGGCTCATGTATGCAGCCGTGCCGAGCAGCACGCCGATCTGAGTCATGGCAGGTGTGGTGATGGTGGGAGACTGCGACAGCTGCGTCATTCGATCTCGACGCCGCAGGCTCGACGGCCTTCGCCAGGCCGAAGTCGAGCACCTTTACCGTGCCGTCCGGCTTCACTTTGATGTTCGCCGGTTTCAGATCGCGATGGACGACACCTTGATCGTGAGCCGCACCAAGGGCCTCGGCGATCTGGGTGGCGATGGCGATCGCTTCGTCGACTGGAATCGGACCGGCGGCGGTTCGTTCGGCGAGCGTTGGCCCGTCGACAAGCTCCATCACGAGAGCTCGCGTGCCGTCAACGTCTTCGACGCCGTAAATCGCCGCGATGTTCGGGTGGTTCAGCGATGCCAGCACGTGCGCTTCGCGCTGGAATCTCGCCAGCCTGTCGGGATCGTTCACGAACGAATCGGGCAGAACCTTCAGCGCGACATCACGGTTCAGCTTGATGTCGCGGGCTCGATGGACTTCGCCCATTCCACCGACGCCAATGCGTTCGGCGACTTCATATGAGCCGAAGCGCGTGCCTGGTGCGAGGCTCATGCGTTTTGCCGGATTATACGGCGTGCGGCCTTCCGGCTCTCGCTACCACCCACCACCTACCACCTGGCCAAAGACGATGTACCATCGTCACCGTGAAACCTCCGAAGACCGTCTTCGCCTGCCAGGAATGTGGCGGCCAGCAGCCGAAGTGGGTGGGGCGCTGCCCGGACTGCGGGGCCTGGAACTCGCTCGTCGAAGAGCAGCCCGCTCCGCAGACCGCACCCGCTGCGGCCAATCATCGCTACGGCACTGTGTCTGGCGGCGCGTCCGCCAAGCTGTACAGCGACATTGAAACGTCAGATGCCCCACGGATTCCGTCGGGGATCGCCGAGTTCGATCGCGTCCTCGGAGGCGGCATTGTTCCCGGCGCGCTCGTGCTGCTCGGAGGCGAGCCCGGTATCGGAAAGTCGACGCTGTTGCTGCAAGTGGCCGCGCACGTTGCGCGCACAGTCGGTCCAGTCCTCTACAGCTCCGGCGAAGAGTCCGAGCATCAGATCAAGCTGCGTGGCGAGCGGCTCGCTGTGGACCGGTCGCCTTTATACCTGCTGGCCGAAACGTGCCTCGAGCGCATCCTCGAAGAGATCGAGCGGATCAAGCCGGCGCTGGTGATCGTCGATTCGATTCAGACAATTTTCTCCGCGCGTTTTCAATCCGCTCCGGGCAGCATCGGACAGGTGCGCGAGGTAGCCACGCACCTGCTCTTCGCCGCAAAGGGCCGCAACGTGCCGATTGTGCTGGTCGGCCATGTCACGAAAGACGGGAATCTCGCCGGCCCGAAGGCGCTCGAGCACGTCGTCGACACGGTGCTGTACTTCGAAGGCGAGCGCCATCACGCGCATCGCGTGGTGCGCGCTTTCAAGAACCGCTTCGGCGCGGCGAGCGAGCTCGGCGTGTTCGAGATGACGGCGACCGGTCTTCGTGAAGTCCCGAACCCGTCGCAGATGTTCCTCGCCGAGCGCTCGATCGGCAAGCCCGGCTCCGCGGTGCTCTGCTGCATCGAAGGCTCGCGGCCGATACTGGTCGAGGTGCAGGCGCTTGTCACCAGCAGCACGTTCGGGAACGCCCGCAGAATGGCGAGCGGCATCGATCAGCAGCGACTGGCCCTGTTGCTGGCAGTGATGGAGAAGCGCGCCGGCCTTCATCTGCTCGGCGAAGATGTATATATCAACGTCGCGGGGGGGATGACCGTCGACGAGCCTGCCGCCGATCTGGGCGTCGTCGCCGCGGTCGCGTCGAGTGTGAAAAATCGTGCAGTCGGATCGAGCACGGCGGTGTTCGGCGAGGTCGGGCTCGGCGGCGAGGTGCGGGCGATCACGCAGCCGGCCCTGCGTGTCCGCGAGGCGGCTCGGATGGGATTTGAACGCTGTATCGTCCCGCATGCGAGTGCCGATCTTCCAAAGTCGGACCGTCCGCCGAACTGCGAGCTCATCGGGGTGAGGACAGTGGACGAGGCTTTGCAAGCACTACTACAATGACGATCCTATGAGGTGGAGTGCGCTGGCTCGCGTCGCGTTCGTGGCGGTGATCGCGTACTGCGCCATGATGGTGAGCCCCCTGTCCTCGGGCGCGATCCCCAATATCGCGTTTGGCGTCGCGATTGCCGGCCTCGTGATTTTCATCGAAGATCGCCTCCGCTCCACGCCCCTCGCGAACGTGATCGGCGCGGTGATCGGCGGAACCGTCGGTCTGCTGCTGGCGCGATTAATCGGCGATGCGCACTTCTGGGCGAACGCCGCCAATCTTGGCGTCATCTTCCTTCACACCCTCATCCTTCTCGCGCTGCCGTACATCGGAATTGTACTGGGCGCAAAATCTGGAGAGTGGCTCCAACCCGAGCGGCTTGCGGGCTTGTTCCGGAAGCAGTCGCAGGAGCAGCGGCGCTACAGGATTCTCGACACCAGTGTGATCATCGACGGCCGCATCGCCGACATCTGCGAGACCGGCTTCGTTGACGGCACGCTCGTGGTTCCTCAGTTCGTGCTCAAGGAGCTGCAGCAGGTTGCTGACTCATCCGACTCGCTCCGCCGCAACCGCGGCCGCCGCGGCCTCGACATTCTGCAGCGTATCCAGAAGATGGCCGGCGTCGACGTCATCATCTCGGACGCGGACTTTCCCGAGATCAAGGAAGTCGATCTCAAGCTGATCGAGCTCGGGCGCTCGCTGCAGGGCAAGATCGTCACGAACGATTTCAACCTGAACAAGGTCGCCCAACTGCGCGGCGTCGAGGTACTCAACATCAACGAGCTCGCGAACTCGCTGAAGCCGGTCGTGCTGCCCGGCGAGACGATGAAGGTGTTCATCCTCAAGGAAGGCAAGGAATACAACCAGGGTGTCGCGTACCTGGACGACGGCACGATGGTAGTCGTCGACAATGCGCGCGTGATGATCGGCAAGACGATCGACATCGTCGTGACCAGCGTGCTGCAGACCACTGCGGGCAAGATGATCTTCGGGCGATTCATCGATGCCAACGCGGTTCCGACGCCGATCGACCGAGAAAGTGGACGAAGGGCGAGGAACTGAAAATTCCGCCGTTCCACTGGTTCCGCACCGTTTTTTTCTTGATTCCCGCCATCTCGGTTTACACAATCATTCTCGGCACGCTGTCGATCCTGTCCACATTCATCGACCGCAGGGGCTATGCGGCGCATTGGTGCGCGCGCACGTGGTCGTGGCTGATTCTCGCAACCACGGGAGTGGATGTTCGCGTGACGGGGCTCGAACGCGTGAAGCCTGGCGAGACCTACGTCTTTGTTTCAAATCATCAGAGCATCTACGACATCCCCGTGATCTTCGCGTCGCTGCCGTTTCAGCTGCGCATTATCGCGAAGGAGTCGCTCGGCAGGTTTCCCTTTCTCGGCTGGCATCTGATCCGTGCCGGTCATCTGCTCGTCGATCGCCGCAATCCGGATCGATCGGGCATCCTGAAGCGATGGCGGGGTCTCGTGGCCGATCGCATCTCGCTGATTATTTTTCCTGAAGGTACGAGAAGTGCGACCGGGCAGGTGGGCCACTTCAAGGCTGGAAGTTTCGTACTGGCACTCGAGGCCGGCCTTACAATCGTGCCGGTCACGGTCTGCGGCACGATTCACGTGATGAAGAAGGGGCGTTTGATGACGTGCCCAGGCCACGTAACGCTGCACGTGCACGCACCGGTCTCATCGCCGCGGATCGAGTCGCCGACCCCGGCCGATGCGCGAGAGCTTGCTTCGCGCATCGAGACCATCGTGAGGTCTGTGGTGGACAGCAGCTGACGGGGAAGAGTCGGGAGAGTCCAAGAGTCCAGAGTCGGGAGTCGGAGAGTCTTCCGACCATGGACCGCCGACCGAAGGCCATCGCCCATCGACCTATAATGTGCGTCATGATCGTGTCGGCCATTCTTGCCGCGGCGGGCAGGGGCACGCGGCTCGGGGCGGCCGCGCCCAAGCAGATGATCATGCTTGGCGAGCGCACCATCCTTCAGCACAGCTTCGACCTCCTCGACCTCCACCAGCAAATCGAGGAGATCGTGATCGCGCTGCCGCCCGACCTCGCACGGTCGCCGCCGGCCTACCTGATTTCTCCTCGAAAACCTGTGCGCATCGTCGATGGCGGCTCGCGGCGGCAGGACTCGGTTGCGAACGCGTTCGAGCAGGTGTCGAAGAGCGCCAGTATCATCGTCATTCACGACGCTGCGCGTCCGTTCGCGACGGCGGGGTTGTTCACGCGCGTCATCGAGGCGGCGGCAAGAGGAGGCGCGGCGATTGCGGCGCTTCAGGCGAGCGATACGGTAAAGGAAGCGACGGCGGCACCCGGCGTGAAGATCGTCGCACGGACGATCGTTCGCGAATCGATTTACCTGGCGCAGACGCCGCAGGCATTCAACCGCCAGGTCCTCGAGGATGCGATTGCGCGGGGGCGCGAAAGCATCGGAGCGGCGACCGACGAGGCGTCGCTGGCCGAGGAAGCCGGCTACTCGGTGCAGCTCGTCGACGGCGAGTCGACCAATATCAAAATTACGACGCAGCACGATCTTCGCGTGTCGGAGGCGCTTTTGGACGACGCTCGCCGAATCCCGAATCCCAAATACCTCATCCCTAGAGTGGGAACCGGGTACGACCTGCATCGCCTCGAAGCCGGCAGGCCGCTCGTTATTGGAGGAGTGGCTATTCCGCACGAGACCGGCCTTGCCGGTCATTCCGACGCGGACGTGTTGTGTCATGCGGTCACTGACGCAATTCTCGGCGCGGCAGCCGCCGGCGATATCGGTCAGCACTTTCCCGACACAGATCCGAAATGGAAAGGCGCGAACAGCATCGATCTGCTGAAAGGCGCGGTTGCGATTGTCCGGGCGGCGGGCTACGCGGTCGCGAACGTCGATGCCGTCATCATCGCGGAGCGTCCGAAGCTGGCGCCGCACATACCCGCCATGCGGGCGAATCTCGCGCAGGCGATTGGCATCCACGTGTCCGCGATCAGCGTCAAAGGTAAGACCAACGAAAAGGTTGACGCTTTAGGGCGGAACGAGGCGATCGCGGTACATGCGGTTGCATTGCTCTCCCAGAGCCAAGAGCCCAGAGCCTAGAGCCCATGCGCGTCAGATTCGCTCCGAGCCCGACCGGGCACCTACACGTCGGCAACGTCCGCACAGCGCTCTTCAACTGGCTGCTGGCCCGCGGGCAGGACGGCACGTTCATCCTTCGCATCGAAGACACCGACGTCGAACGCTCGACGGCCGACTCCGACGCGATGATCCTCGAGGATTTACGCTGGCTCGGCCTGGACTGGGACGAGGGGCCGGAGGTCGGCGGACCGGTGGGGCCGTACCGATCGTCCGAGCGGCTCGGGAAGTATCAATCTCGCGCGCGCGTGCTCATCGAAGAAGGGCGCGCGTACTACTGCTTCTGCACGCCCGAGCAGCTCGACGCCGAGCGCAAAGAGGCGATCGCGAACAATCTGCCGCCGAAGTATTCGGGCAGGTGCGCCGAGATCGATCCTGCAGAATCGAAGAGGCGCGTGCAATCCGGCGAGCGGGCGGCCGTCCGTTTCCGCACACCTGAGAACCGGGAGATTGCGTTCACCGATCTCGTGCGGGGCGACATCCGCTTTCACACAGACGTTATCGGCGACCAGGTCCTGTTGCGATCTGACGGACACCCCGCCTACAACTTCGCCGTCGTCGTCGACGATGGGTTGATGGGCGTGACGCATGTCGTGCGGGGTGAGGATCACATCTCGAATACGCCGCGCCAGATTCTGATTTACGAAGCGCTCGGGTTCACGCCACCCGCCTTCGGCCATGTCGCGATGGTGCTGGGGCCCGATCATACGAAGCTGTCGAAGCGCCACGGTGCGGTCTCGGTCGACGAATTCCGGGAGAAGGGCTACCTGCCGGAAGCGCTGCTGAATTACCTTGCGCTGCTGAGCTGGTCGCCTGGCGATAATCAAGAGGTCGTACCGATCAAGGAAATGGCGAAGCGTTTTTCCCTGAGCGACGTCGGCCACAGCGCCAGCGTATTCGACGAGGAGAAGCTGGCGTGGGTCAACCGCCATTACCTGAAGGATGAGGATCACGAGCGGCTCGCACGCCTTTCGATGCCGTATCTCGAGCGTGCCGGATGCCTCAGCGGGCGCCTGAAGCCTGAAGGGTTTGCGTATCTGAAAAGCCTTGTGCCTCTGTTCAACACGTCGGTCGATAGACTCGACAAGGTGCCGATGCGTTTGCGGCAGCTGTTTCAATTCTCTGCGGCCGCGGCGCTCGACGACCCGACGATTCGCCGCGAAGCGAGCGAAGGCCCTGCGCGCCAGGTGATTGATGCGCTTGCCGACGAGCTGCGAGTGGCACCGCCGCTCCTCGACAAGCAGGCGTTCCGCGCGTCCGCGGACCGCGTGAAGCAGAAGACGGGTCAGAAAGGGCGCGCCCTGTTTCATCCGATCAGGATTGCTCTGACCGGCGCCGCCGATGGTCCGGAGCTCGATCTGCTGGTGCCGGCGATGGAGCGCGGTGCCGCCCTGGATTCGGCGACGGGCATTGTCCGCATCACCGGCGCGCGCGAGCGCGCGCAGCAGTTCGCAAGCGCTTTTAGATCAATAGGTCAGTAGATCAATAGTTGCCACATGCTTATCTATGGAATCAACGCTGTTACCGAAGCGCTGAAAGCAGGCCGGGTCGTCTCGCTGCGCGCCGGGCGGCGCAAGGATCAGCGGCTGCAGCAGTTGGTGACGCTCGCCGAACAGGCGAGCGTGCCGGTTCGCCGCGTATCAGACGACGAGCTCGATCGCGAGTCGGGCGGCTCGTCGCATCAAGGGGTCGTCGCCGACGTGAGCGAGCGCCGCATGTACGAGGTCCACGAACTTATTGAAGATGCGCAGGCGACACCGCCTGCGTTGATCGTCGTACTCGACGGCATCGAAGATCCGCACAACTTCGGCGCGATTCTTCGCACGTGCGATGCGGTCGGCGCGCATGGGGTCGTCCGGCAGACCCGCCATTCGGCGCCGCTGACCGGCGCCACGGGTAAAGCGTCCGCTGGTGCGGTGGCGCACGTAAAGATTGCCGATGCGGTGAACGTCGCGCGCGCGGTTGAAGAGTTGAAGGACGCGGGCATATGGACTGTAGGGCTCGCGGGAGACGCGCCGAGCACGTACGATAAAATGGATTTTTCGCTTCCGACCGCAATAGTGCTCGGGGCGGAAGGCACCGGCCTTCGGCGGCTGGTGCGGGAGCGGTGCGACTTGCTCGCCGCTATCCCTATGAAAGGAAATATAGATAGCCTGAACGTCTCGGTCGCGGCCGGCGTGGTGCTGTTCGAGGCGCTTCGCCAGCGGCAGGGTTGAGGCCGACTGGCTTGCTTTTATCCGTGGCACACGTTGTGCTAAACTCAGCTTTTTGTCTGGCTGGCGTAGCTCAGCCCGGTAGAGCAGCTGATTTGTAATCAGCCGGTCGGGGGTTCAAATCCCTTCGCCAGCTCCATTCGGCAACACGCCATTCAAAAACGGCCTCTCGACAGGCGGGAACATTAGGGATGCAGTAATCGGTCTGCAGGATTAAGCAGCCAAACCAATTGATTTCGTCGGGGAGGTGGCAGAGCGGTCAATCGCAGCAGGCTGTAAACCTGCCGCCTTCGGGCTACGGAGGTTCGAACCCTCCCCTCCCCACCAACCTTCGCTCGGCACGACACACGAGCTACGGTTGGCAAGCCAACAGAGAGGTTGGCGAGCGGTGAGTGGAGTTGGACAGTGGGCGCGACCGCGGGTTTACCCGCCGTAGCGCAGAGCGGGCGCCAGATGCGATGCGCGAAGGCGGGAGTAACTCAGTGGTAGAGTCACAGCCTTCCAAGCTGTTGGTCGCGGGTTCGATCCCCGTCTCCCGCTCCATCCGCCGTCGCGTGCTGGTAATTCTGGCGCGCTATGGCGGGATGTCCGCCGTAGCTCTCAAGGCGAGCGAAGGCGGACAGCCGAGTCTGTGAAGTGCGCGGGCTTCGGCTAGGCAGGTAAGCCATTGAGGGTCAGTGTTTAGTTAGGCCGCAGGGCGGCAGCGCCGACTTGTCGGCCGTAGCCGCGAAGCGGCGAAGGCCGATGTAGCTCAGTTGGCAGAGCGCGTCCTTGGTAAGGACGAGGTCACCAGTTCAATCCTGGTCATCGGCTCCATCCTCCGCTCGCTGGCTTCAGACGAGCTTCGGATGGCAGGCCTGCGTCAGCGAAGGTTTGAAAACAACGTCAGGCGACGCACTCTTTAACGCGAGGGAACGCAGGCATGTCGAAAGAAAAATTTGATCGTTCAAAGCCACACGTAAACGTCGGCACCATTGGTCACATCGATCATGGCAAGACCACTCTGACGGCGGCGCTGACCAAGGTCTCCGCCGACAAGGGCTGGGCGAAGTTCGTCCCGTACGACGAGGTTGCGAAGGCGTCCGAGTCGCAGGGGCGCCGCGATGCGACGAAGATTCTGACGATCGCGACGAGCCACGTCGAGTACTCGACACCGAAACGGCACTACGCGCACGTCGACTGCCCGGGCCATGCCGACTACATCAAGAACATGATCACCGGCGCCGCGCAGATGGACGGCGCGATCCTGGTCGTCTCGGCCACCGACGGCCCGATGCCCCAGACCCGCGAGCACGTGCTGCTCGCGCGCCAGGTGAACGTGCCTTACCTGGTGGTCGCGCTCAACAAGGTTGACGCGGTTGACGATCCAGAGCTGCTCGACCTCGTCGAGCTCGAAGTGCGCGAACTGCTGAAGACTTATCAGTTCCCTGGCGACGATTTGCCGGTGGTCCGTCTCTCCGCGCTCAAGGCGCTGAACGGCGAGCCGGGCGGTGCCGAAGGCGTGCTGCAGCTCATGGACGCACTCGACAACTACATCCCGATGCCGCTGCGCGAAGTCGACAAGCCGTTCCTGATGCCGATCGAAGACGTGTTTTCGATCTCGGGCCGCGGCACCGTCGTCACGGGCCGCATCGAGCGCGGCACGGTGAAGGTGGGCGAGGAAGTCGAAATCATCGGCTTCGGCCCGACCAAGAAGAAGATCGTCACTGGCGTCGAGATGTTCCGCAAGCTGCTCGACTCGGGCGTGGCGGGCGACAACGTCGGCGTCCTGCTGCGCAGCACGGAAAAAGAAGAGGTCGAGCGCGGACAGGTGCTCGCCAAAGGTGGATCGATTACGCCGCACACGAAGTTCAAGGCGACGGTGTACGTGCTCTCGAAGGAAGAGGGCGGACGCCACACGCCGTTCTTCAACGGCTATCGTCCGCAGTTCTACATCCGGACCACCGACGTCACCGGCTCGCTCCACCTGCCGGAAGGGGTCGAGATGGTGATGCCGGGCGACAACACCGACATCAGCGGCGAGCTGATTACGCCGGTCGCGATCGAGAAGGGCTCGCGCTTCGCCATTCGCGAAGGCGGCCGCACCGTCGGCGCGGGAACGATTACGGAAATCCTGGCGTAACTGGATTGGCAGATTGCCAATGCTGCGAGCAGAGAAACTATGAGAGACATTATTTCGCTGGCGTGCCTCGACTGTAAGCGCCGGAACTACAGCACGACGAAGAACCGGAAGAAGTCGTCCGAGCGCCTCGAGCTGAGCAAGTACTGCCGGTACTGCAAGAAGCACACGGGGCATAAGGAGACGAAGTAACTGACGCCGGCTTCGCTGAAAGAGCAGATGGCAGAGAGCAGAGAGCAGAAAGCATTCTGCTCTTTGCTCTTGGCTCTTTGCGCTGACCAGCGTCAGAGGGGAAGAGTTAGGCCAGTAGCTCAATTGGTAGAGCACCGGTCTCCAAAACCGGGGGCTGGGGGTTCGAGACCCTCCTGGCCTGCCAAGTGTCAGAGACGGTGCGGTTCACGGTTCTGCGTTCTGTGTGCTGGGTTCTTCGAACCTTGAACAAAGAACCGGCACCCGGAACCAAGAACAGAGAACCTGGAACCGCGGAATTGAGAGTCAATGGCGAGCGGCAACGTGGTAAGTGAAAATCTCGGAGAAGCGCGCGATAACGTGACGGGCCGCTGGAATCGCGCCCGCGTGTTTCTCATCGAAGTCCGCAACGAGCTGAAGCGCGTCACCTGGCCGTCGAAGACAGAGGTCTACGCGGCGACCATCGTGGTGATCCTCTTCTCGATCGTGCTCGGCATGTTTCTCTGGATTGTGGATTTGATGCTGGCCCGCGCGGTGTTCACGCTGTTCCAGCGGCTCAGCCAGTAACGATAGTGAGCGCAATGACAGACGTCAGCACGAAACAGTGGTACATCGTCCACACGTACTCGGGCTTCGAGAAGAAGGTGGCCGAGTCGCTCGGCCAGCGCGTGCAGGCCTACGGGCTGCAGGACGAAATCGGCGAAATCCTGATTCCGACCGAAGACGTCGTCGAGATGCGCGCCGGCCGGAAAGTGGTCACCCCGAAACGGTTTTTCCCGGGCTACATTCTTGTCGAGATGAACATGTCCGACAACGCGTGGCACGTCGTGAAGAACACGCCGAAGGTCACCGGCTTCGTCGGCGCGGGCGTCAAGCCGACGCCGCTCAGCAAGGAAGAGGTCGAGCAGATTCTCGATCAGGTGAAGGAAGCGGCCGAGAAGCCGAAGCCGAAGTACATGTTCGAAAAGGGCGAGCAGGTGCGGATCAACGAAGGGCCGTTCACCAGCTTCAACGGCGTGGTCGACGAGGTGAACCTCGACAAGAACACGCTGAAGGTCATGGTGACGATCTTCGGCCGCGCGACGCCCGTCGAGCTCGACTTTTTGCAGGTGGAGAAAATTTGAACTCGATCACAGAGACACAGAGGCACAGAGCGGTTCTTTTCTTTAGAAAAGAATTCTCCGTGTCTCTGTGGCTCTGTGTCGAAGTTCTGAGAGACTTATGGCGAAAAAAGTACAGGCAATGGTGAAGCTCCAGATTGCGGCGGGCAAGGCGACGCCCGCGCCGCCGGTGGGCACCGCGCTCGGCCCCCACGGCGTCAACATCATGGACTTCTGCAAGAACTTCAACGCGAAGACCGCCGGCCAGGAGGGGTTGATCATCCCAGCCGTGGTCACGATTTATGCCGATCGGTCGTACACGTTCATCACGAAGACGCCGCCGGCCTCGATTCTGCTGAAGCGCGCGGCGAATATCGCCAAGGGCTCGGCCGAGCCGAACAAGAACAAAGTCGGCACCGTCACGGCGAAGCAGGTTGAAGAGATCGCCAAGATCAAGCTGCCGGACCTGAATGCGGAATCGCTCGAAGCGGCCATCAAGACGGTCGCCGGCACCGCGCGGTCGATGGGACTTGATGTTGTTGCCAGAACTAAGGATTAGGACTAGGGATTAGGGATTAGGGATTAGTTCTGTAAGTCGACGAGAGTTCAGAGAGCCCATTTGCCGGTACGGGAGCGAACGATGTAAGTAGTTGCAAGCAAAGCCGAGCGGCCAAAGGCCGTGAAGGCACAGGTCGCGGGGGTGGGGCCCCGCGACAAAGTAAGAAAAGTAAGAAGGGCAGAGTCGGCCCGTTTGCACCACAGGAGGTTGGACATTGGGTAAGAAGTTCGAAGCCGCCAAGAAGCAGGTTCCTGAGCATCCGCTGACGATCGAGGATGCGATTCCCCTGCTCCAGAAAGTCAAATTCGCAAAGTTTGACGAGACCGTTGAGCTGACGGCGCGTCTCGGCGTCGATCCGAAGCACGCCGATCAGATGGTCCGCGGCACGGTCGTGCTGCCGCACGGCCTCGGCAAGAGCAAGAAAGTGCTCGTCATTGCCGGCGGCGACAAGCAGAAGGAAGCGCAGGATGCCGGCGCCGATCACATTGCCGGCGAAGAGGTCGTCGAGAAGATCAACGGCGGCTGGATGGATTTCGACGCCGTCGTCGCGACGCCCGACATGATGCGGGCGGTGGGCCGTCTCGGCAAGGTGCTCGGCCCGCGGGGGCTGATGCCGAACCCCAAGACCGGAACCGTCACGTTCGAGATCGCGAATGCCGTCAGGGAAATCAAGGCCGGTAAAGTGGAGTTCCGTGTCGACAAGACCGGCATTATCCACGCGCCGGTGGGGAAGATCTCGTTTGCGGCCGAGTCGCTGATCGCCAACACGCACGCGCTCGTCGACAGCATCGTAAAGGCGAAGCCGGCGGCGGCGAAGGGCAAATATCTCAGGAGCGTCACGCTGTCATCGACGATGGGACCTGGCATCCGCATCGACACGGTGCACACCGACGTGGTGAAACATTAATGGCTGTCACACGAGCGGCAAAACAGGAAGAGCTGACCCAGCTCGAGCACGATCTCAAGGGCACGGACAGCGCGATTCTCCTCAACTACAAGGGGCTGAACGTCCCGCAGGTCACCGACCTGCGCCGCGAGCTGCGCAAGGTGAAGGCGACCTATCGGGTCGTCAAGAACACCATCGCGCGGCGCGCGATCAAGGGCACGGCGTTCGAGACGCTGACCGAGCACTTCGTCGGCACGACGGCGATCGCCTATACGGACAAGGATCCGGTCGCGCTCGCCAAGACGCTGACGACGTTCGCGAAGACCGCGCCGTCGCTGCAAATCAAGGCGGCGGTCGTGCAGGGGCGCGCCATCAAGGTGGCGGAGGTCACCGACCTCGCCGTCGCTGCCGGGCAAGCCGGAGCTGTACGCGAAGCTGCTGTTCCTGCTCAGCGCACCGATGGTGCAGCTGGTCAGCGTGCTCAATGCAGCGCCGAGAGACTTTGTGAGTGTGCTTTCAGCTTATGAAAAGAAGAAGGCCGAAGCATAAGACTAGGGATTAGGGATTAGGGATTAGGGATTGGGACAGCGACGATGTGCCGTATAGCAGAGTGCCGCAACCATAGCCGAGCGGCCGAAAGGCCGCGAAGGCACAGGTCGCGGGGGTGGGGCCCCGCGACAAATTGAGAAAAGGAAGAAGCAATGGCCGAATTGAATCAGCAGCAGGTGATCGAATACATCAAGGGCATCAGCGTGCTCGAGCTCTCGCAGCTCGTGAAAGCGCTCGAGTCCGAGCTCGGCGTGTCGGCGGCGGCGGCGATGCCGATGGCGATGGCCCGGCGGCGGCGGCGGTGCGGCTGCTGCGCCGGCGGCCGAAGAGAAGACCGAGTTCAACGTCTCCCTCGTGAGCTTCCCGGCCGACAAGAAGATCAACATCATCAAGGCCGTGCGCGAAGTCACGAGCCTCGGTCTGAAGGAAGCGAAGGACCTCGTTGAGGCCGTACCCAAGGTGCTCAAGGAGGCCGTGAACAAGGACGAGGCCGAAGCCATCCGGAAGAAATTCGACGAAGTCGGCGCGAAAGTCGAGATTAAGTAACACGACTCGCGCAGCAGGACTCCAGGCGCCGGGCCGAAAGGGCTCCGGGAGCCTTTTTCAGCACTCACCCGCGAAAAAGGCTCCCGGAGCTATTTCGGGTCCGGTGTCCGTCATTTCTTTGCATTTTGGCGTTGGAATTCCAGCTGGCCTTGACTGGCCCGAAGCCGGAAGCCCAATGCCGGGAGCCTATTAGATGTACAGCCCCAAGAACGTCTACCGCGAGCGTATCGACTTTTCGAAAATCAAGACCACGGTTCCCATTCCGAACCTCATCGAGATTCAGAAGAAGTCCTACGAGCGTTTTCTGCAGATGAACCGGCTGGCGTCCGAGCGTGAAGACGCCGGGCTGCAGTCGGTGTTCAAGTCGGTGTTTCCCATCAGCGATTTCCGCGAGAACTCGTCGCTCGAGTTCATCGAATACTCCATCGGCAACTGGGAGTGCAAGTGCGGCAAGCTGCAGGGACTGCACCACCTGCGAAAGCCGTGCGCCGGCTGCGGCAACGTGCTCATTGCCGATCCGTACGGCGATCGCGAAGTGCTCTGCCCCCGCTGCGGCCGCCCGAACATCGTCGAGGGCGACGTGTGCGATATCTGCGGCAACACCGTCGCGCTCAAGCTGAAGTACGACGTGGACGAGTGCCAGGAGCGCGGCATGACCTTCGCCGTGCCCTTGAAGGTCACCATCCGCCTGGTCGTCTGGAATAAGGATCCCGAAACCGGCGCGAAGACCATCCGCGACATCAAGGAGCAGGAGGTCTACTTCGGCGACATCCCGCTGATGACCGAGAACGGCACGTTCATCATCAACGGCACCGAGCGCGTCATCGTGTCGCAGCTCCACCGGTCGCCAGGCGCGTTCTTCCACTCCGAAGACAAGACGCTGTTCGTCGCGCAGATCATCCCGTACCGCGGCTCGTGGGTCGAGTTCGAGTACGACGCGAAGAACCTGTTGTATGTCCGCATCGACCGGAAGCGGAAGTTCCTGGCGAGCGTCTTCCTCCGCGCACTCGGCCTGCGCGGGCACGACGAGATCATCCGGAGCTTCTACACCGTCGAGAAGATCTACATGCGGAAGGACTCGAAGTTCTGGGCCGTCAGCGAAAGCCTCGTCGGGCTGCGCGCGGGCAAGGACATCACGATTCCGAAGTCCGACACGACGATCCAGGCCGGCAAGAAGATCACCAACTCGGCCATTGCGGCGCTCCGCAAGGCCAACGTCGAAGCCATCGAGATCTCGGACGCCGAGCTCGAGGGCGCGTTCGCCGCGTCCGACATCGTCAACCCGGCGACCGGCGAGGTCATCCTCGAGGCCAACGAAGAGATCACGCCGCGCGTGATCTCGATGGCGCAGGAGAACAACATCGATCGCATCGAGGTGTTCTTCCCCGAGAAGGACGACGTCGGCCCGATCATCTCGGCGACGCTGAAGAAGGACCCGATCCATACGCACGAAGAGTCACTCATCGAGATTTACCGCCGCCTGCGGCCGGGCGATCCCCCGACGCTTGACAGCTCGCGGTCGCTCTTCGAGAACATGTTCTTCAACCCGCAGAAGTACGACTTCTCGCGCGTCGGCCGCCTGAAGCTGAACACCAAGCTCGGCCTCAACACGCCGCTCGACGAGAAGATCCTGCACCCGCAGGACTTCTACGAGGTCATCAAGTACCTGCTGAAGCTGCGCAAGAACCCGGTGAACGTGGACGACATCGACCACCTCGGCAACCGGCGCGTGCGCTCGGTCGGCGAGCTGCTCGAGAACCAGTTCCGCATCGGCCTGGTCCGCATGGAGCGCGCGATCAAGGAAAAGATGTCGGTCTACCAGGAAATGGCGACCGCCATGCCGCACGACCTGATCAACGCGAAGCCGGTCATGGCCGCCATTCGCGAGTTCTTCGGGTCGTCGCAGCTGTCGCAGTTCATGGACCAGACCAACCCGCTGTCGGAAATCACGCACAAGCGGCGTCTGTCGGCACTCGGCCCCGGCGGTCTTTCACGCGAGCGAGCCGGATTCGAAGTGCGCGACGTCCATCCGACGCACTACGGCCGCATCTGTCCGATTGAGACGCCGGAGGGTCCGAACATCGGCCTCATCTCGTCGCTGTCGTGCTACGCGCGCATCAACGAGTTCGGCTTCATCGAGTCGCCGTACCGGAAGGTGAAGGAAGGGCGCGTCGCGGACTACGTGCTCATCACCAACGGAGGCGGCACGAAGTTCAAGACCGGCGAAATCGTCGAGCAGAACGAAGTGCTCGAGGAGAACGCCGCGTCGAAGGGGCGGAAGAAACGGGCGGCGGAATTCGAGCCGCACTCGTTCTATCTGTCGGCGTGGGAAGAGGACCAGTACATCATCGCGCAGGCGAACGCCGAGCTCGATCCGAACGGCCGGTTCGTCGGCGAGCGCATCAACTGCCGCCAGGCCGGCAACTTCATCCTGGCCCAGCGCGACAGCGTGCAGTTCATCGACGTCTCGCCGAAGCAGCTCGTCTCAGTCGCGGCCTCGCTGATCCCGTTCCTCGAGAACGACGACGCGAACCGCGCGTTGATGGGATCGAACATGCAGCGCCAGGCGGTTCCGCTCCTGCGGGCGCGGGCGCCGTTCGTCGGCACGGGCATGGAGCACATCACCGCGCGCGATTCCGGCGCGGTCGTCGTGGCGCGCCGTGCCGGCACCATCGACTTCGTCGACTCGCTCCGCATCGTCGTCCGCGTGGAAGGCGAGCAGAGCAGCGAGGAACCGACGCTCAGCAAGGAGATGGGCGCCGACATCTACAACCTGACGAAGTTCAAGCGCTCGAACCAGAACACGTGCATCAGCCAGAAGCCGATCGTCCGTGTCGGGCAGAAGGTGCACAAGGGCCAGGTGATGGCGGACGGCCCCTGCACGGAGCTGGGCGAGCTCGCGCTCGGCCGCAACGTGCTCGTCGCCTTCATGCCGTGGCGCGGCTACAACTTCGAAGACGCGATTCTCGTGTCGGAGCGGATGGTGAAGGACGATTACTACACCTCCATCCACATCGAGGAGTTCGAGATCGAAGCGCGCGACACCAAGCTCGGGCCGGAAGAAATCACACGGGACATCCCGAACGTGTCGGAGACGTTCCTGCGCGACCTCGACGAGAGCGGCATCATCCGCATCGGCGCCTACGTGAAGCCGGGCGACATTCTGGTGGGCAAGGTTACGCCGAAAGGCGAGACGCAGCTGACGCCGGAAGAGAAGCTGCTCCGGGCGATCTTCGGCGAGAAGGCCGGCGACGTGCGTGATGCGTCCCTCATCTGCCCTCCGGGCATCGAGGGGATCATCGTCGGCGTGAAGATCTTCTCGCGCAAGGGCATCGAGAAGGACGATCGGGCCAAGGCCATCGAGGCCGAAGAGCTCGAGATGATGGAGAAGAACCTGCAGGACGAGATTCGCATTCTTCACGACGAAGTGAAGAAGCGCGTCGTGCAGATGCTGAACGGCCAGACGCTGCGCAGCGACCTGTTCGACGAGTACGGCCGCGAGCGCATGCAGAAGAAGGGCACCGTCCTGACGCCGGACATTCTGGCGGAGTTGCCCTACGACGCGATGGTGCGCCTGAAGATTCAGGCGGACGATCCGCGGCTCGAGGACGACCTCCGCGCGCTCGAAGAGCGAACGGAGCGCCAGGTGGAAGTCATCCGTCAGCTCTTCGAAGAGAAGAAGGAGAAGATTCGCCGCGGCGACGAGCTGCCTCCGGGCGTCATCAAGCTCGTCAAGGTGTACGTGGCGATGAAGCGCAAGCTGTCGGTCGGCGACAAGATGGCCGGCCGCCACGGCAACAAGGGCGTCATCGCGCGCATTCTTCCCGAGGAAGACATGCCGCACCTGCCGGACGGCACACCGGTGGAGATCGTGCTGAATCCGCTCGGCGTTCCCTCGCGTATGAACGTCGGCCAGATTCTCGAGACGCACCTGGGATGGGCCGCGCACGCGCTTGGCCTCTACTTCGCCACGCCCGTCTTCGACGGCGCGACGGAGAAAGAGATCAAGAGCTGGCTCGACCAGGCCGGCTTGCCGAAGACCGGTAAGACGAACCTCTTCGACGGCATGACCGGCATGTCGTTCGAGCAGGACGTCACGGTCGGCTACATCTACATGTTGAAGCTCTCGCACCTGGTCGACGACAAGATTCACGCGCGATCGATCGGACCCTACTCGCTCATCACCCAGCAGCCGCTGGGCGGCAAAGCGCAGTTCGGCGGACAGCGGTTTGGAGAAATGGAAGTCTGGGCGCTCGAGGCATACGGCTCGGCGCACATCCTCCAGGAGCTCCTCACGGCCAAGTCGGACGACGTCACGGGCCGCGCGAAGATTTACGAAGCGATCGTCAAGGGGGATGCGTCGTTTACCGCGGGGCTGCCTGAATCGTTCAACGTGCTGATCCGCGAGCTCCAGTCGCTGTGTCTGGATGTGGAGCTGCTGAAGACGAAGAAGAAACCTGCTGAGCCGGTGGCTGCACTATCCGCCCCGGCCTTGGAAGAGGTGTAACCGATGAGACCAAGTTTTCACGAACGCGGTTCGCTCACTTCCGATTTCGATGCCATCCGCATCAGCCTGGCGTCGCCGGAAAAGATCATGTCGTGGTCGCACGGCGAGGTGACCAAGCCCGAGACGATCAACTACCGCACGTTCAAGCCCGAGCGCGACGGACTGTTCTGCGCGAACATTTCGGGCCCATCACCGATGGGAATGCCTGTGCGGCAAGTACAAGCGGATGAAGCATCGCGGAGAGATCTGCGACAAATGCGGCGTCGAAGCGACGCAGGCCAAGGTGCGCCGCGAGCGCCTCGGCCACATCACGCTGGCCACGCCGGTGAGCCACGTGTGGTTCTTCAGGGGCTGCCGAGCCGATCGGCATCTGCTCCACATTTGCTGCGCGAGCTCGAGCGCGTCCTCAACTTCGAGGCCGACGTCGTCGTCGATCCGCTCGACAGCGATCTGAACCAGAACCAGCTGCTCTCCGAAGAGCAGGACCGCAAGGCGCGGAAGAGTG
>CAWBEG010000015.1:0-256800 GCA_963787755.1 Vicinamibacterales bacterium | reverse complement strand
GTCATCGATCACGAGCGGCTCGGCGCCCTGCGGTCCACGACCACCGCCGCGTCCGCCGCGCCCCTCTGGTGGCGGTTGTTGGGCGGAGAGCGAGGCAACGGCGATTAACAGGAATCGCGGCAGCGAATCCGTTTTTTGTCATCAGGGAATTCCTCACATAACCGCCGATGAGTTCACCTGGCGCCCATAGCGCCTCGAGTCGATCTCGCTAGAAGCGGTACTGCAATACCAGCTGCATAGTCCGGTTGCCAGTCTTGCTGGTCACCAGCCCGAACGATCCGCTGGTCGGATTGTTGTTGGCCCCACCGAGCGTCGGTGCGTTCACCACGTTGAACGCGTCCCATCGGAGGTCGATTGCGTGGTCTTTCACGACTGGAATTCTGCGGCGAACCGACAGGTTCCATTCCCAGAACCCGGGATTGCGTAGCGCGTTGCGGGGCTGCACGCCGAAGGTCCCCTGAGCCGGTGCCGCGAAGGCGGCGCCATTGAACCACACGGCCGAGTTCGTAAATGAGGTTCGCGTCACATCCATCGGATCGCCGACCTGATTCCAGAACTGGTTTCCGCTGCCGGGGCCGATCCCCGCGTAGTCCACGTTCTGTCTGACCGAGAACGGGCTGCCCGACTGCACCTGGTTAATCCCCGAGAACGACCAACCGCCCAGGAGCGCCCGGGCCAGGCGGACCCTTGGAGAAGGGGGCTCATACATGTAGCTGATCATCAGCACATGCGTGCGATCGAGGTCCGAGATACCCCAGTAGCTCGAAGAATCGTTCGCGTACGGCAGAAGCTCGGTCTCGCTCGATCCGTTGTCCATGTTCTTGGACCACGTATAGCCGACACCGAACTGCAGGCCCGCCGACATGCGGCGGTTCGCGCTGATTTGCAACGCGTCGTACCGAGTCCTTCCGGAATTCTCGGCAAGACCGATAATCCCGAGCCCGCGATACGGCCGCAGGGCGTTGGGGTTGATTCCAGGATTCGCCTGCACGGTTCCAGGCGGCAGCTCGTTGATATTGCGCTTCCGCTGGTTGTTGTAGCCACGGCGTCCCACGTAGGAACTTCCAGAGCGAGGCTCGCGGGCAGTTGTCGCTGCACTGTGACGTTCCCCACGAACGCCATAGGGTGTTTCAGGGCGGGATCCTGGGCAGAAACCGTAAACGGGAAATCCCGTCGCTGGGCGCCGCCTGGCGCATCCGCGCTGCCATTGATGACCGTGAACTGCTCCATGAATGGCGGCTGTCCGCCCTGCGCCAGATCGCGGTTGATGCCGGTGCGATTGACGAACTTCCCTACGCCGGCTCGAATGCTGGTCTTGTCGTTGATGCTATAAGCGAGGCCCAGTCTCGGCTGAACCACTCCCCATCCCTGTTGAGTAGGCGCGAACCCGTCCGGCAATCCGTGATACATACCGGTGAAATCTGTCAAAAACGGAAATTCTGTCCAGTGCTTCTTCGAGCGGCGCGTCTCCCGGCATCACGATGCCGTTGTATCGATCGCCGCTCACGATGAAACCGCCCGTCCGGTCCACGACCGCTGCGCGAGCCGGATCGTAGAAATCCGCGTGGAACATCGACAGCGTGTTCAACTTGCTGCTCCACGCCGGCCAGCGCGAGTAACGCACGCCCGACCTCCAAAGTCAGTCTCTGAGTCGCTCTCCAGCTGTCCTGCACGAACGCGTCGAACATGGTGGCGACGAAGGGGGTGTTCGGCTTGGCGCCGAACTCGGAATAATCGTTGAAGTTTCCCAGCAGCATGTTGGCGATTGACAGACCTGTAGCCTGGGGATGCCCTGTATCGAGGAAGCGGAAGGCGCCGTTCTGATTGTTGGTCGCAGGTGCGGACGCGGTCGTCCCCTGAATCTGGTCGTCTTGCCCCGATCGTTCGACGGTGAATCCCCACTTCACCGTGTGGCTGCTCACCACCTTGGTCATGTTGTTGTGCACGGCGTAGGTGTAACCCGACCAGTAGCCGGGATACGGCCCCATGTCCAACCCGCTCAAACCGGTCACGGTCAGCGACGGAAGTTTCTCAGGGTCCAGCTTCCCGTCCGCGGGAAAGAGGAAGGGATAACTCACGCCGTACGTACTGCGCTCGCACCGCGTCCCGCACGCAGGGTCGTTGGTGATCACGCCATATCCGTCCGATGAGCCGGATACGGTCAACTCGTTGATCGAAGGTGGAAGTGAGCGTGCTCGTGAGACTGACAACGGCGGTACGGTTGGGCCGGGAATTGAGCTCGTCAAACCGGGTCGAGCCTGTAACGCCGTTGAACTGATACGGAATGTGCGTGCCGCGAAACGCGAGGGAGTGCTGGTCCGTGATCCTGTAATCAATCCGGCCCGTGTCCTTTCGCTGATCCTGCCAGGTGGGGAAGGTTGAGATGTGGTTCAAGCGTCCCCTGCAGAAAACCTGGCGTCGGCTCCGGATACACGCCGAGCAGGGCCCGGCCCTGAGGGCTCAGCCGATCCGCGGGAATGATGTTGCCGGGGAACGGCTGCCCGTCCTCGGATCGGTGATGACCCTGGCGCGGCCGAAGAAAGAATTTGCCGGATTCAACAGCTCGCTGAAATCCCCCTGCCGCATCGCCATCGACGGAACGGTGAGCGTCTGGGTGGTTTCCTCACGCCGGCGAAGCTTCTCTTCACCCCAAAAGAAGAACAGCTTCGAGCGGCTGGTGTTGAACTTGCCCGGAATGGAGATTGGTCCACCGAGTGTGCCGCCGTACTGGTTGAGCTTCCAGAGAGCCGACTCGGACAATCGTGGATCTCCGCTGGCGTTGCGGGACCAGGTGTTGGCGTTGAGCGCGTCATTCTGAAACAGATAGTTCAGAGTTCCGTGAAACTGCGAGGTTCCACTCTTGGTGACCATGCGGACGATGCCCGAGGAGGCGCGCCCGTACTCGGCCGAATAGTTGCTGGTCAGTACCTGGATTTCCTCCACAGTGTCCGCATGTTGAGCCCCGAGCATCGTGTTTTCCGTCGAGCGGGTCCGATTGGCGATGGCACCGTCGACGGTGACGAGCACGTCGTTGGCGCGGCCGCCGCTGATCGAGTCAATTCCTGTCCCGAGGCTGGTGCCGCCGAAGCCGCTCAGCCGGCCGCCCACCACTCCCGCCTGCAGGCGCGCCAGAAATACCGGATTGCGTCCGCTGAGTGGCATCTGCTCGACCTGGAGCGCCGTCACGGTCCGCCCCAGCACGGCGTTCTCCACCATCGCATTTGCATCGGCCGACACCTCGACGCTGTCTGAAAGCGCCCCCACTTCCAGCGCGATATTCACGCTGAGTCGCGCGGCAGAATTGAGGCGAACACCTGTTGTGGTCGAGCGGGAGAAGCCTTGCAGCTCTGCCGACACGGTGTAGGTGCCGACGATGAGACCGGGAAACACATAGTAGCCGTCCGCGTTGGACACGGCCTCGCGCTGCTGGCGAGTTGCCTCGTTCGTCGCCGTTACGACCACGCCCGGAACGACGGCACCGCTGGCATCCCGGACGAAACCCGAAATCTGCCCGTTGTCGAACTGGGCTTCAAGCGTTGTCGTGCCGAACAGCACGAGGATTGCGCCGGCGAAGGCGGCTCGAACCAGTGACATACGAAGATATGAGCCTGGCGAGAATCTCATGGTCTCCTCCTGGTGCGTTGGGAACACAGGTTACTGCAGTGCCTGCGCGCGAAGGAACTTGACGCCGCTGAAAGCGATCGTTTCCGGTGTGGGAGCAAGATCGCGCCAGATCGCGGCCGCCGCCGACAGCGGACCCAGGGCAAAGCCGAAACTTTCAATCGTGAGCCACCGGTTGTAGCCAATCTCGTCCACAGCGGCGAAGAACTCCTGCCATGCGACGTGCCCGGAACCTGGAGTTCCCCGATCGTTTTCACACGTGTGCAGATGCTTGAGGTGCGGCGCCGCATGACGCACCGCGTCGCCAATTGATTTCTCTTCGATGTTAGCGTGAAAGGTATCGAGCAGGATCCCGATCGCCGGATCGCCGATCGCGTCACAGAGCGTCGTCGCATCGGCGACTGTGTTGAGGAAGTACGTTTCGAATCGGTTCAGCGGCTCGAGCGCGATCTCGATACCGGCGGCGCGCACGGCCGGCGCAAGGCGCTGCCAGCTGTCCACAGTCCATTTCCACTCCTCGGAGGTGCGCCGGTGACCGGTGAGATAGCCGACCGGCGTGTACATCGGCCCGGCAAGAATGTTCGCGCCGGCGTCCCGCGCGGCGGCAATGCACGCGTCAAGGTGCGTGCACGCCTGTTGACGGACGCTGGCATCAGACGACGCCATACTCGTGCCACCCGGGACAATCGTGACCGCAGTGCGCTCGAGCCCAATCCTGTCGAGCTCGCGTCCCACGACTGCCGCATCGAACGTGTCTGGATCCAGGATGGGCACCTCGATTCCGTCAAACCCGTTCGCCTTGATCTCGGGCAGCAGATGGAATTCCGACGGCCCGAACATCGCACCCCAGATAAAGGTATTCACACCAAACTTCATCGCCCCTCCGGCGCAGCGACCGGTCCGCTCGGAGTCGCGCCACGCGCTGCCCCACCGCCACGGCCGGCACGCGCCGGCGGCGGAATCGCGATCGGTTCCTTTTTCAGCGCCCAGCGGAATCCACGCGTCACGAGCTCCTTGAACTGGTTGGTGCTCCAGGTTTCGTTCGCGTGTCCCAGAGACGTGCCGAATACGCGCGCGCGGTTCCCGTACTCATGCGTCCAGACCACCGGATAGGTCTCGTTCGGCCTCTGGAACCCATCGTCAACGGCATTGACCGCCGTGCCGATCGCCTTCGCCCCCGGCCACACCTTCTCAACGACGTACAGCTCGTCGATCGGCGTCACGAAGGGCGGCAGGCCGGCCGTGATCGGATCGTTGTCGGCCCACTTCACAAAGATGTTGTGCGATCGCGTGTGCCGGCGGCTCGTGATGCCGATCAGCTCGCGCCATGAATCGTTCGTCATGACGCGATACGAGTGGAGCGAGCAGTGGAAGAACATCCGCGGCACAGCGGCGTTCGTGATGTTTTGCACTACCTGCGCCGGCAGGTTCCCATTTGCCCAGCACTCGTTGTGAATGACAATCTCGAAGCCTCGCGCCCAGTTGCTGTTCTCGTAGAGCGGAAGACGCCCGTCCGGCAGTGCGGTCATGCCTTGGACGACCGTCCAGTTGATCGGCATGACAGCATTGAGCGTATCCATCAGGACTTTGCTCTGACCGGTGTAGTCATGGCAGCAGCCGCCGGTAATGATCAGTGCGTTGATGGGCGTCTGCCCAGTGAACTGACCGCCACCGGCTGGCGCCTGCGCGCGGCCAGCGAAACTGGCGATGACGACCGCGAAGAGGACACAGAGGAACAGCCGCGGATGACGTACCTCCAGGACTGAGACTGCGACACCTGCGCTGCACGCTTGTGGAACGACAGAGCGGTGCGGAGGCGCTGAAGCGGCGATGATACACCTCGGCAGCGCTTGACGGCCTGCGCACCGGTGGGTCAGTATCGCGCCTCTCCATCCACAATCACATACGCGTCAGCGCAAAAGGACACATGAACAAGTCGAGACTGTTCGTCACCAGTTGCGTGTCGTTGGTCACAACCGCCATGGTGTTCGCGGTTCGCGGCGATATCGAACCCGCCATGAGGGAGGCGTTCAAGCTTACGGCCGGACAGATGGGGCTGATTTGGAGCCCGGCGTTCTGGGCGTTCACGTTGGCGATTTTCATCAGCGGCGCGCTTGTTGATCTCGTAGGCATGCGAACGCTGCACGTGATGTCCGGGCTCGGCTACGTGGTCGGTGTGGCGCTGGTGCTGGTCGCACCGTATCCAAGCGCCCCAGTGGAATCGATCTTCGCCACGACCGGGACCACGCTGCTCTATGCGGGGTTCTTCATCATGGGCCTGTCGCAGGGACTGGTCGAGGGCGTCATCAATCCGTTGATTGCCACGATCTACAACGACGAGAAGACGAAGCGGTTGAACCGGCTGCATGCCTGGTGGCCGGCCGGGATGATTGTCGGCGGACTGCTCGCCTATGCGCTGACCAGCGTCGGCGCGCCGTGGCAGATCAAGTTGTCACTGATTGTGCTGCCTGCGATCGCGTATGTGATGATGGCGTTTTCGGTCGAGTACCCGCGAACGGAGCGGGTCGCATCGAACATCACGACGGCAGACATGTGGAAGGAAGCCGGCAAGCCGCTCTTCCTGCTGTTGTTTCTATGCATGTGGATGACGGCCGCAGTCGAACTGGGCCCGGATCAATGGTTCCCGTCGGTGATGAGCAGTCTGACCGGGCTCGAGGGGATCCTCTTTCTGGTCTACACAGCAGGTCTCATGTTCGTGATCCGCACCTACTTTGCCGACGTGGCGCACAAGTCGCCAATCGGGACACTCTTCGCCTGTTCGATACTCGCGGCCGTTGGTCTCTACTGGCTTGGCAGCCTGGAGCCCGGCACGAGCACCGTCGCGGCGTTTGCGGCGGCGACGATCTTTGGCGTCGGCAAGACGTACTTGTGGCCGACGATGCTGGGCGTTACCACTGAACTGTTTCCGAAGGGCGGGGCGCTGCTGCTTGGCCTGATGGGGGGCGCAGGCATGTTGTCGGTGGCCGTCGCGCTGCCCGTCATGGGTGCCAGGATCGATCAGTACGGCCCGGGCGCCGCGCTGAGAATGATCTCGGGACTCGGCGTAATCCTCACGGTGATCTTCGGTGGCGTGTACTTCTACTTCAAGGCACGCGGCGGCTATCGCGCCGTGAACATCTTAGTCAGGCACTGAGCGTTAGAAGCCCTTCGCCAGCCACTTCGACCAGTAAAAGGTCATCGGCGCTCTGCCTGTGTTCCGGATGCCATGCTCGGTGTTGCCGGCGACGTACATGATCGCTCCCGGACCGACCAGAGTCGTCTTGCCGTCGACGTAGATCTCACCCTCGCCCGACGCCACGATCAGGAACTCCTCCTCGGGATGCCGATGCGGCGGATGAGGTGCTGAGCCGGGGTCGAGCACTGCCATGCCGACACACAGACCGCTCAACTGATCGGTTGGTCCGTTGTAATGCGTGAAGACCTGACATCCATCGACCGGACCGGTCGTCGCGATAGACGGAATGTCCACGACTCCTTCCGGAACTTTCTGCGCGGTGACCGACGCGCTGACGACGTTGGAGGTGTTGTCGGGCATGGGCGTATCGTCCGGCATGATGTCATCCTGGTCAAGCGCGCCTCGCTTGTTGTGTTTCGCCATGAGAAACAGAACGCGCTCACCAAGGCCATGCTATCGACTCCGGAATTACCTGAGCCCGCTGCAGCACGGCACAATACTCCACGGCGATCGATTCCTCCGAGGCTATGCGCCGAAACGCGGGAACACCGAAAAGCCTTCCCCGCTGCACCATCGCCTCCCGCGTCTCGGGTATCGGCGACACGCCGAACTCCATCCCGCGTGTCAGCGTACGGCCGCTCCAGGGCGGATTCAGCCGGCTGTGGTTTTCTTCCCAGATTCCCATCCATGCAAAATCGGCGGCCTTCCAGATGTAAGCGAGGGCGAGCTCGAGAGGCGGCGAAAACGCGACGAAGAACGCCGTCTCACTGCCATTCATCAGATGCGCGGTGTAAGCGCTGGACCGCTGCCTGTCGCTGGACACACGGAGATCAATGAGGCCTCCCCTCATTGCGGGGGCCATCGGCCAGTCAAATTCGGCGCCGCGCTCCAGATAGTCATCTGCGCCAAACGGCGTGTCGAATACCTTCGAGTGTGTCGCGGAAGCTCGAAACTGCGTCGTCCCGCGCTCGAGAAACGGAGGTCCGAGCGTCACGTGCTGCGTCCAGCCGATCGCGCGATCGGTGCGCGTCACGTTCTTCAATGCCTCGCGAAACAGCACCATGTGGTCACGCAGTACGATGCGCCGTTCGAACTCGAGGCCGGCGATCGGAAATTGCGCGCGCGCGACAAGCGTGTCGCCCCTCGCAATCAGCTCGTAAGCCCCGACGGAACCCTCGCCATGCGCACTGAGACCGGCCCTGGCTTCCTCGTCCGTCGGTGGACCGAAAATATCCAGACACAAGTTGTGCCCCATAATGCCGGCGAGCAGACGCGCATCGCTCCCACTTCCGTACGTGTCGACGTAACCGGGGCCGTACTCCGAGGGCTCGATCGTCGGCCACGGCGGCGTCCACAGAGGATTGACGCCGGTCGCCTTGTCGAGGATTTCGGCAATGTGGCCGCCCTCTTCGAGGACCGTCACTCTGAGATCGGCGTTTTCGATCGTGGCCGCGCGGCGGCCGCGGTAGCGCGCTGTCGTCAATCGCTCTCCCTTTTTTCAAGGCGCTTGCAGATATGTCGTCAGGAGTGATACATCAAACAGGTTCGAATCGCGAAACGAGGGGCAATTTTATGGCGACCAAGGTAACGTCCGGCCGGGCCGGCGCACAAGATGCAATCGACGCCAGCACCGGCATTCTGCGTCTCGAGCCGTGCTGGGTGCCGCGCACGTTCATGATTCCCGGCCGGCGGCTCAGACTGCATCCCGACGACCTCTATGCGCTCGGCGCGCATCGTGGCGGTATCAACGAACGCTGGTTTTCGTCGACGACGCACGCGTCGAACGGCCCGGGGACACCCGACGACGAAGGACTCAGCTACGTGCGTATGGAGAACGGCGCGCGCGTACTGTTCAAGTTTCTCGTCGACGAAGGGGGCGATCTTCTGCTCGGCTCGACGACGATGCAGCGCGAGGGCGGATGGAATCTGCTCTGCAAGTTTTTCGACAACATGGGAGCGATACCGCATCACCTACATCAAAGTGATGCGTTCGCGAAGCTCGTCGGGCAGAAGGGCAAGCCAGAGGCGTACTACTTTCCCCCTCAATACAACCAGATTGAGAACGCGTTTCCGTTCACGTTCATGGGCCTCGAGCCAGGCACGACGAAAGAAGACGTGCGGCGCTGCCTCGAGAACTGGAGCAAGGGAGACAACGGCATCCTGTTCCTCTCGCGCGCGTACCGTCTGCAGCCGGGAACCGGTTGGCAGATCAATCCTGGCATCCTCCACGCGCCCGGCTCGCTCGTCACTTACGAGCCGCAGGTGAACAGCGACGTCTTCGCCATGTTCCAGTCTCTCGTCGACGGCCGCGTCGTCGATCGCAGCCTTCTGACCAAGGACGTGCAGCCCGAGTATCACGACGATCTCGACTATCTCGTCAGCATGCTCGACTGGGAAGGGAACGTGAATCCCGAGTTCGGCATGAGCAACCGCGTGTTTCCGCGGCCGCTGCAATCCGAGCAGGAGGGCGTCGCGGCGGGCTACCGCGAGCAGTGGGTGTGCTACGGCACGCCGTGGTATTCGGCCAAGGAGCTGACGGTCATGCCGCAGCGGACCGTCACGATCAGGGATGCCGCCGCTTACGGGCTCATCCTCACTCAGGGGCACGGCACGATCGGCGGGCTTCACGTGTCGACGCCGGCGATGATCCGCTTCGGCGAAATGACGGAAGACGAGCTGTTCGTCACGGCCGACGCCGCGGCCGGCGGCGTGCGCATACAGAATTTGAGCGACGCCGAGCCGCTCGTCATCCTGAAGCACTTCGGCCCGGGAAACCCGGATGCCGCCACGGTACCGTGACGCAGAGGCGCGGAGGCGCAAAGAATTCTTTATGAGTGCACACACGAAACCGGCCCTTCATAACGCCATGTGGCCGGGACTCGTCGGCAAGGGGCCCGACTCCGAGCCGCCGATCGACCTGGACACGCATGCTCGACTTGACGGCAGCTGCAACCGTGGACGGTGTCCGCTTCGAGGGCGTCGATCTGTTTCTCTTCGACCCGCACGTCGACATCGACTCCGATCGCGACGCGCTGAAGCGCCTTGCCGATCGCATTCGCGCGCGCGGCTTCGTCGTCGGATCGCTCGTCGCGCCGGTGTGGGCGCCGACCGGCGGAGGCTCGGCGATGGGAGGCGACGAGGATCGCAAGCGTTTTCTCACTCAGGTGAAGAAGGCGTGTGCGATTGGCAAGACCCTTCGCGACCTCGGCATCAGGCGCTACGGCGTCGTGCGAATCGACTCGGCGGCCAGCCCCACCGACTGGGCGAAGGATCCGGCGGGCAACACAAAGCGCATCGCCGAGACCTTCAGGGAAGCGTGCGCGATCGCCGACGACCACGGCGAACGCCTGGCAGCCGAAGGAGAAATCTGCTGGGGCGGCATGCACAGCTGGAAGCGCATGCTCGAGCTGCTGGAACTGGTGGGCCGTCCGCGCACCATCGGCTTTCAGGCCGACATGGCGCACACGCTGCTGTTCACCATCGGGTGCAACGCACCAGAGGATCGTCTCCTGCCCGAGGGGTACGACTGGTCCGATCGGGATACGCTGGATCGCGCGATCGAGACGATGACGAGCGCGCTGCGGCCGTGGACGATTGATTTCCACGTCGCGCAGAATGACGCGACGGTCAAGGGATCGGGATCGCACGACAAGACCGGACGGCATTGCCTGCCGAACGATCCCAACGGCAAGATGGACATCGTCCGCGTCGCCGGCGCGTGGCTGCGCGACGATGCGGGCGAACCGACGCGCGCGTTCGAGCACATCTGCTGGGACGGGTGCATGTTTCCGAACGCCACGATGATGAATCCGCAGACCTGGCGCGACGTGCTCGCGGCCATGATCGCCGTGAGAGACGCACACGGCCACGAATAATGGCTCCGGGAGCCTTTTTCTGATATGGCGAACAAACAGCTGAATATCGGGCTCGTCGGATATGGCTTCATGGGGCGCGCGCATTCCAACGCGTTCCTCCAGGCGCCGCGGTTCTTCAACGTGCCGTACCAGCCGGTGCTCAAGGCGATGTGCGCGCGAAATGCCGATCGCGCCAGAACATTCGCCGCCAACTGGGGCTACGAGTCGGTCGAACACGACTGGCGCGCCCTCGTCGAGCGGCCCGACATCGATCTCATCGACATCGCCAGCCCGAATGACACGCATGCGGAGATTGCGATCGCCGCTGCGCGCGCAGGCAAGATGGTGCTCTGCGAGAAACCGCTCGGGCGGAACGGCGACGAAGCGAAACGAATGGTGGACGCTGTCGAATCGGCCGGCGTTCCGAATATGGTCTGGTACAACTACCGGCGCGTGCCCGCGGTGACGATGATCAAGTCGCTCGTGGACGAGGGGCGGCTTGGCCGTGTGTTTCATTACCGCGCGAAATTTCTGCAGGATTGGACGATCTCGCAGGAACTGCCGCAGGGTGGTGAGGGTTTGTGGCGCCTCGATGTGGCCGTCGCCGGCAGCGGCGTCACGGGAGACCTGCTCGCGCACTGCATCGATACCGCCATGTGGCTGAACGGTCCCATCGCAGAAGTGACGGCGATGACCGAGACCTTCATCAAGGAGCGGAAGCACAACGTGACCGGGCGCGTCGAGCCGGTCGGCATCGACGATGCGAGCGCGTTTCTCTGCCGGTTCCAGAACGGATCGCTCGCGACGTTCGAAGCGACGCGATACGCCCGCGGCCACAAGGCGCTGTATACGCTCGAGATCAACGGAGAGCACGGGTCAGCCTTCTGGGATCTTCACGACCTGCACCGCGTGCAGGTGTTCGATCATCGCGACGAGGGACAGATGCGCGGGTGGAAGAACGTGCACGTCACTGATGGCGACCATCCATACATGAAGCGATGGTGGGTGCCAGGCCTGCAGATCGGCTACGAGCACACGTTCACGCATCAGTTCGCCGATTTTCTCGACGCGCTCGGGACTGGCACGGCGGCTGAGCCCACATTTCGGAGCGGGCTGGCGACAGATCTCGTCACCGATGCAGTGCTCCACTCCGCAAGAACGCGTCAATGGGAACGAGTCGGGACTGCCTGATTCACTTTCAACGACAGTGATCTTGAACAGGAGACCAGGAGTTTAGGAGGCTGCATCGACGTCGCGCCTCCGGCAGCCCTCAGAAAAAACTCGCGGCGAATCATAGTCAAAACCAGGACATGAAGGCTCGAAGAGCGCGAAGACACGATGAATTGCCGTGTCACGCACTTCTTCGCGTTTGTCCCGACTTCGATTGCGCCGGCTTGCCGAGCAAGCCGGCCGCGGTGAGCACATCTGCAAGAACATGAATCGGTCTCGATTCAGTGATTCATGTCTTGCAGTTGTGCTCACCGCGGCGCCAGTGGGCGCGCAATCGAAGCGCAGTCTTCGCGGCTTCGTGTTCGTCATTCGGGTCGCGCCTCTGCGACTCTGCGACTCTGCGTCAAGACCCCAAGTCTCCTAATCTTGTACCCTCCTGTTTAAACCACGCGGTTCAGCAGAGGCTCGCCGTCGCGCAGGCGTCTGCAGTTCTCCGCGAACACGCCAAGGCTCCTCTGTAACGTCTCAGCCGTAAACCACGCCACGTGCGGCGTGACCACGATGTTCGGCAAATTGAACAGCGGGTGCGCCGCGCTCGCGGGCTCGGAGTCGAACACGTCGAGCCCGGCGCCGCGCAGGCGCCCGGTCGCAAGCGCACGGTACAGCGCGTCGTAGTCGACGAGCCCGCCTCTAGCAGTGTTCACGAGAACGGCCCCCAGTCTCATTTTCTGAATCACGCCTTCGCCCACCATGCCAGCAGTATCGCCAGTCAGCGGAACGTGCAGCGAGACAACATCGGCCGCAGCCAGCAAGTCAGGAAGCGATACGAACGTGGCGGCCGAGTGGGCCGATTGGCGGCGCGACGTGAAGATGACCCTCGCGCCGATGCCGTGCAGCATTGGCGCCAGACACTGTCCCACGGCGCCGAACCCGATGAGCCCGACTGTGCGGCCGCCCAGTTCGCCGAGATCATCGAGAAGCTTGGAATCGAGCGCCCATCCGCTTCCTGCGCGTGTCTGTCTGTCGAGCTCGGACAGGCGCCGGAGCGTCGCCAGCATCAGCAGTAACGTGAGCTCCGCAACGGCGCGCGTATTTGCTCCCGGCATGTTGCACACGGCTATGTCGCGCGCGCGCGCCGCGTCGAGGTCGATCGTGTCGACTCCGACACCGAGCTTCTGAATCAACTTCAAGCGCGGGGCCTGATCGATCGCGGCCCGCGTCACTCGCTCGAGGACGTGAAGCAGAACGTCAGCATCATGCATTTCGCTGGCGAACGCCGGTTTGTCAGCTTCGTCGACCACAGTGATCCGCAGCCAATCGTTCTCGAGCGCCGAAATCGCGGCGCGGAACCCGGGCGTGGCGCGATAGTGCAAGACAGCTTTCATTGCAGGGTTTAAATCCCTTAACAGGAGGTCAGGAGATCAGAAGGTTTTCTCTTCAACAGAATTCTCCTGATCTTCTAATCTCCTGTTCAAGATCCGCATCAGTTCTTCCCAATCAGCGCGATAAGACCGTCTGCGAGCAGGCCGCGCCAGCTCAGATAGTCGTGACCTCCGACGAATTCCCGATAGTGAACGTCGTAGCCTTTTGCGAGCAGCACATCGCGCATGTGCCGGTTCGATTCGAGAGTGCCGTTCACGCCACCAGGCCCACCCCAGAACTGGGCTTCAAACGATCCAGCATTCAGGTAAAACCTGAGCGGCAGCCGATTGCGACTGATAAAAAGCTTTTGCAGCCTGTTGCCCTCGAGTACCGCTCGGTCCTCCATTTCCTCCCGAACATGCCGGTCGTCGTTCCGATCGCTTGCAGGACTGCGTTCCGCGAGTTCGCGATCGAGTTCAGGGGACCCCCAGAACGGAGCAGATTGGCTCAATACGCCTCCGAAAACGCTCGAATGATGAAGCGCCACATATGCGGCACTAAAACCTCCTGCGCTCTGACCTCCTACGATCGTTTCATAGGGATCCATAGTGACGTTGTATCGAGTACGCAGCCGAGGGATCAGTTCTGTCGCGAGGAATTCTCCAAATTTCGGGTTGTCGCCAAGCTCTTGCATGCGCCGCCCGCCAGGATGTGAGACGAACACGGCAACGGTTGCCGGAATCCGCGATGCTTCGATTAAGTTATCGAGAATGACCGGAACGGACAGAAGCTCAATGTTCGCCAGTCCATCGAACAGCACCAGCAGCGCACTCGGACGAGAATCGGATTGATAACGTGCCGGCGTGTAAACCCAGATATCGCGTTCATTGCTCAAGATAGTGCTGGTAATTCGATGCCGTTCGATCCTTCCTTCTGGTGTCCCCGGGGTCCGCACAATCCAGGGTTGCGGCGGTGCGGCGGGTAGCTCGACGGCCGAGTGACCCAGCCAGCCGTTCCGATTCAAAGGGTCCGCCACCGCCGCGTCGAGCTTGAGGTCGCCAAAGAATCCCGGCCCAGCCTGATCGTTAACAGAAACGCGATAGATGAACCGCGCATCGCGCGGCATTCTGACAGTAAGGTGCCAGACATCACTTCGCTCCACGCGCCGCATCACATAGTCCTGAGGCCTCGCGGCGGTGAAGGGATCGATCACGATCAGGACGCTCCTCGTTTCGGATGTGCCTCGCCACAAGAACGTCACAAGTTGGTGCCTGTCTCCTTCTTTTGATGGCTCAATCAGCGGCGTGCCTTCTTTGATCACCTCTTGCCAGAATGCTTCGGTGGTGGCGTGGCCGGAAGCGATTTCCTTTCGCAGCGCCTCGATTCGTGGGCTCGAGAATCGCTCGCGCCACAATGATGGACTGGGCTGATCAGAAGCAGCGTCCTGCGGCTGAGCGATTCCGGCGTGAAGGAAAATGAACGCCACCAGGCCCAGCACTGACTTTTTCATCTGGAATTTCTCCTGATCTCCTGGTCTCCTGCTTAAGACGTGCTTTTCGCCCAGAGAGGCTTACGAATGGGCAGCCGCCCAAGGATCGCGGCACTCCCGAGCGCGTCCTCGATCCGCAACGCCTCATTCCATTTGGCGGTGCGCTCGGAGCGCGCGCACGAGCCGACCTTCAACTGACCCGCGGCCCAGCCGACGGCCAGATGGACGATCGTGACATCTTCTGTTTCGCCCGAGCGCGCAGACACGATCGATGACGACCAGCCCGCAGCGCGTGCAGCGTCGAGCGCCGCCCTCGTTTCCGTGATCGTTCCGGCCTGGTTGGGTTTCAGCAGGACAGCGTTGCACGCGCCATCTGCCGCCGCGGCCGAGATCCGGCCGGCGGACGTCACGAGGTAATCATCCCCGATGATTTGCACGTGCCTTCCGGCGAGCGAGGTGAACGAGCGCATGCCGGCGTCATCATCCTGGGCCAGCGGATCCTCGACAGAGACGATGGGATATCGGCGGCACCACTGGATGAGGATCTCTGCGAGCTCGCCGCTGCTCATCTCGCGATTCTCGGCAGCGAAGCGATACCGCGAGCCGACTCGCAGCTGCGACGCCGCAACGTCGATCGCCATCGCCGCGTCGATCCCGGGCCTGAGGTCCGCTCGTTCGATGGCGAGAAGGAGCGTATCGAGTGCCTCGCCGTTGGATGTGAACTCCGGCCACCAGCCTCCTTCGTCGGCCACACCGCGGAGCCCGCCGCGCTCCGCCATGATCCGTCCCGCCGATTCGTAAATTCTCACGGCAATCGCGATCGCCTCGTCGAACGTCGACGCGCCAATCGGCACGACGAGAAAATCCTGAATATCCACCCGGCGTCCCGCATGCGCGCCTCCGCCGAAAATCTGCACCATCGGCATGGGCAGCGTCGGCTGATCACCCTCGGCGAGATGGCGCCACAGCGGCATGGCGCGTGCCGCGGCCGCCGCGTGCAGCGCGGCCATCGACACTGCCACTGTCGCGTTTCCCCCCAGGCGCGCCTTGTTGGGCGTTCCGTCGAGCTCGATGAGCGTGCGGTCGATCGCCGCTTGATCCATCACCGACATTCCGCCGAGTGCGTTCGCGATCTCCGTACAGACATGACCCACAGCGCGGTCCACACCCAGTCCGCCGAACGCGCGGCCGCCATCGCGAAGGTCGACGGCCTCGTTGATTCCAGTGGACGCACCTGCAGGGGCGATACTGCGCCCCCTTGCGCCACTCGCGAGCACGACTTCCGCTTCGACGGTCGGCCGGCCTCGTGAATCCCACACCCGCCTGCCGACGACTCTTTCGATGCGATCGCGTTGGGTCACGGCTGACGATCGGCCGCCTTCCGACGTCCTTCCCGCCCACGCGCGGCGGACGCCTTCGAGCCTGTCGAGCGGTTGCTGCAGCATCGATCGCGCGGCACGTCGAACGGCATTTTTCGACGCGTCATCGGTCAGGTATTCGACAGGCGACTTGCCATCGATGCGTGCCAGAAACAGCGCAGGAAGCAAGTGTGCCGCCCGTCGCTCCACTGCCTCCGCCGGCTCCCAATCGACGCCGCGCAGATATGCATCCGTCAGTGCATCGAACGACGCCGACAACTCGCGCTCCGCGGACGGCACCCAGAGCGTCTTCAACAAAAGGTGATTGAGACAAAACGCAAGGTCGAACGCCGGATCGCCGAACCACGCACACTCGGCGTCGAGAAAGATCGGACCGCGTGCGCCCAGGAGGATGTTTTTCGGGCTGACATCGCCGTGCACAACCGTAAGCTTCGTTTGCTCGGTTCGCTCGGCGAGCCCTTCGAGAATGGGCGCGAGGTCCGAGTGCACGCGCGCCGTCGCGAGAAGATACGGCTCGATGCGAAGGGCGCGGAACGAGGCGCCGGTGTCGAATTCGACGGCTGCCGTCGACGATTTCGCGAAAGCGGCGTGTATGAAGGCGAGCTGGCGGCCGACCGTGGCCGCGGTCTCCGGAATGACGCACCCGCGTGCGAGCTGCGATTTCCATAGCTCATGCCGGTCGGGCGGCAAATACTCCATCGCAAATACGGCAAGCAACGAATCCGACGCCAGGACCGCCGGCACGAGGTCGGCATTGAGCGCGCCGACATGCGTCAGCCATTGCACCTCCGTGGTGTTCCGCGAAGCATCCGCGCGCCAGTCCGCCGCCACGCGCAGACGGCCAAGCGCGCGCTTCACGCAATACTCGGAGGGTCCCGCCCGCACCAGCCAGATGTCGGACGACACGCCGCCCGCGAGCGGCACGAATTGCGGAACGGCCCCGGACGGGATGAGCCCGGCTCGCTCGAGAAAATCGCGGATCTCCTGCACGTCTCCTTCTCGCGGGGGCCCCTCCCCCGCTCGGAGCCACTCGCTGGCGGGGCCCCTTCGCCCCGCGCCGCTCGTGGCTCTAAAAATCGAACTTGTCGATGTTGTCCTTCGTGAACAGCAGCGGCGGCCCGAGAATCACTTCGCTGCCGCGAATGGCGATCGTGCCCAGCCGCCCGGCATCGATCGACGTCGCGCCTGGCGCCAGTTTGTTCTGGGCCATGAGCGCGCCTGCGTACACCGTGAGGTAGCCGAGGTCTGCGGTATTCCACAACATCACCGTCTGCACCACGCCTTCGTGCACGTACGGCTTGTTCATGTTCGGCAGTGACAGCCCGATGACTTTCACGTCCGGACGCCGCGCCTGACGTACGGCTTCACCCGCACCCGGGACGGCGGGCGCTGAAATCGCCATGACGAGCTTCACGTTCGGAAACGCGCGCAGGATCGTCTGCGTCTCCGCAAACGCTTTGTCACGGTCGTCGTCGCTCGGGCGAATCGTGGCCAGCTTGAGGTTCGGATAGCGATCGGCCAGGCGCGCCTTGATGAAACTGATCCATTCGTTCTGGTTCGCAGCGCTCAGCGCGCCGGTGACGATCGCGAACTCTCCTGTCCCGCCGAGCAGACGGGCGGCTTCATCGGTGAGCCCATGGCCGATCCCTTCGGCGGTGGCCTGGTTCACGAAAAAGCTGCGGGCGTCGGGCTCGGCGTCGGCGTCCCAGGTCAGCACGCGAATGCCGCGGCCTTGCGCTTTCCGCAGCGCGGTCGAGATGCTTGCGCGGTTTTCGACAGCGACGGCAATCACGTCGACGCCGCGGGTGATCCAGCTTTCGACGAGCTCGTTCTGGCGCGCGGCATCGAGCCCGGTCGGACCATCCCAGATGAGATCGACGTTGAGCTCGGCGGCGGCGGCTTCTGCGCCGACACGGCAGCTCACGAAATACGGATCGCCCTTCGCTTTCGGCATCATCGCAATGACCGTCCGTTTCGCGGGCGCTGCGGCCGGCGGAACCACCGATCGTATGAGCCACACGTTCGTGCCCGCGACGACGAGCGAGCCGACGAGGATGGCGGCGCACAGCACGGCAACTTGACTGTTTCTCACGTGAAACACCTCCGCCACAGGCGGGAAATCAACGCCGCGAGCGGCGCGGGGCTCAAGGCCCCCGCCAGCGACGGCGTAGCGGGGCGAGAGCCCCCGCACTCAGGATAGACGATCGAACGCGATTGTCGATACGAGTAGAACGCCGGTCAGGATCCCCGTCAACTCGGTCGGCAAAGCCGCGAGCTGCAATCCGTTTTTCAGCACCGACAGCGCCGCGAGCCCGAGCACGGTTCCACTCAGCGTCCCGCGTCCGCCGAACACCGACGTTCCGCCGAGCACGACCGCCGTGATCGCGTCGAGCTCGTATCCGTTCCCCGCATCCGACCTTGCCTGCCCGAGATGCGCGACGTAGACGACCGCCGCGAGGCTCGAGACCACTCCCGACAACAGGTACACGAGCCCGATACGGTTCTCGACCGGAATGCCTGCGAACCGCGCGCCACCGGCGCTGAAACCGATCGCGTACAGCGCGCGGCCGACGACCGATCGATGCAGCAGGATGAAATATCCAACGAGGACGGCAACAAAGATCGGCAGTTGGGCCGGAATCACGCCCCATAAGTACCCCTGACCGAGCGCGAGAAACGCCGGCGGAAAGCCGCTGTAGTTCACCGCGGCTTCGGTGATGCCTTCCGCCACGCCGCGAAACAGCGAGAAGGTGCCCAACGTGACGATCAAAGCTGGCAGCCGCAGCCGGGAAATCAGCAGTGCGTTCAGACCGCCGCCGGCGCAACCCACGGCGAGCGCGACGGCCGCCGCGGCTGGAATCGGCCATTGCAAATCGCGCCACGCCGCGCCAAAGCAGACGGCGGCCAGACCCATCATCGCGCCGACCGACAAATCGATGCCGCCCGTGATCAGAATAGGGGTCAGCGCCACGGCCAGCAGTCCCAGCTCGGCGTTCAGTCTCGCGATCTCGAAGACGTTGGCGAGCGTGAAGAAATTCGGCGCGACGAGGGCGAAGACCGCAACCTCGGCGACGAGCGCGGCCGCGAGGGCGGCTTTATGCCCGCGCCTGTCGGAGTTGGGTCGCATATCGTTGGGTGTGGCGCGGCAGCGCATCGGCGGCAACCGCGACGAGGATGATGGCACCCTGAATCGCGCGTTCCCAGTACGCGCTCACGCCCAGGAATGTGAGCGCCGGCCCGATCGCACCGAGCAGCGCCACGCCGAGAACGGTTCCGGCGAGCGTGCCCCGTCCGCCGGTAATGGCTGTGCCGCCGACCACAACGGCAGCAATGACTTTGAGCTCGAGACCAAGACCCGTGTTGGCCGGCACCTGATTGAATCGCATTGCGTTCATGACCGCGGCGAGGCCGGTCAACGCCCCGAGCGAGGCGAATGCGCACAACGTGACGAGCGACGTGTTCACGCCCGCGAGCCGCGCCGCGTCCCGGCTCGATCCGGTCGCATAGAGCAGGCGCCCCGCCGCCGTATATCGCAGGCTCCAGGCGAGCACCGCCGCGATCGCCGCGGCCAGTGCTCCCGCGGCGAATGGATACGCGCCCTGCGACAATCCCATCCATTGAAAGTCTGACGGGAGATCCTGAACCCACGCGCCCTGGGTGATCCACCGCAGCGCGTCTCGCAGCACGATCATCATCGCGAGCGTGACGACGATCGACGGCAGGCGAAGGTAGGCGACGAGCGAGCCGTTCACCGCGCCGACGAGGGCGCCAAGCGCACATACGGTCGCAAACACCAGCACCGTTGGCACGCCCGCTTTCGCGAACACGCCGGCAGCGACGGCACAGACCGCGAACGCCGACCCGACCGAGATGTCGATCTCGCCGCTCAGCATGACGAGCGTCATCCCGGCGGCGATGATGAGAACGGCGAGATTCGCCAGGAAGAGATCGATCAGATTGCCGCGTGCGAAGTATTCCGGCCGCGCGATCGCCAGCGCCGCGAAGAGCACGCCGATGGCCACTGCGACCCAGATCTCCCGTCGATGCGAGCCGAGGTAGGACATGTCAGTGACCCAGAGCCATGGCCAGCACGCGTTCCTGTGTGGCGTCTTCGCGCGACAGCACGCCGGCGATCGTGCCGCCGCGCATCACCGCCACGCGATCGCTCATGCCGAGAATTTCCGGCAGTTCCGACGAGATCATGAGCACCGCGAGGCCGCGCTCGGCGAGCTCCTGCATGAGCGCGTGGATTTCGGACTTCGAGCCCACATCGACACCCTGCGTGGGCTCGTCGAGGATGAGCACCTTCGGCGAGATCGCCAGCCATCGCGCGAGCGCGACCTTCTGCTGGTTGCCACCGGACAGCGATTCGACCTCGGACGCGACGGATCCGGTCTTGATCCGCAGCTGGTCCACATACCGCTGCGCCTGGCTCCGCTCGCGCGCGCGATCGATGAGCCCGCCGCGGGCGACCGCGGCAAGGTTCGCAAGGCTCACGTTCTCGTCGACCGCCATTTCCGGGACGACCCCGTGCTGTTTCCGATCTTCCGGAAGATAGCCGATGCCGGCATCGATGGCGCCGCCCGGCGATCGCACGTGAACGGCTCGGCCGTGCACCAGTACTTCGCCCGAGTCGGCGGGCGTCAGGCCGAACACGGTCTGCGCCAGCTCGGTGCGGCCCGACCCGACAAGCCCCGCGAGCCCGACGATTTCACCGCAGCGAACCTCGAGCGACACATCCTGTATTCCGGCAGCCCTGCTGGTGACACGGCGCAGCTCGAGCGCGACCTCTCCGAGCGCCACGCTCCGCTTCGGAAAGATCGCCGACAGCTCGCGCCCGATCATCAGATTGATCAGCGCCGGGCGCTGCAGGCCGGCGCGATCGTAGGTGCCGACCGTGCTTCCGTCGCGCAACACGGTGACACGATCGGCAATCGAGAGAATCTCTTCGAGCCGGTGCGAGATGTAAATGATGCCGACCTTCTCGGACCTCAGTCGCGCAACGACCTCGAAGAGCCGCTCCACCTCCGGCCCGCTCAGCGACGCCGTCGGCTCGTCCATGATGAGCACTCTCGCGGAAGACCCGATCGCCTTCGCAATCTCGACGAGCTGCTGCTCCGGCATGCTGAGGCTGTCGACCAGCCGATCGGCGTCGAGGTCAGCGCCCACGCGCTTCAGCAGGTCGCGCGCCTCGCGCCGGCGGCGGCTCCAGTCGATGCGACGCCACACCGCTCCCGGCTCGAGCGCGAACGCGATGTTCTCGGCGACCGTCAGGTGCGGAAAGAGCGCCGGCTGCTGGTAGATGGCGGCGATGCCCAGCGCGCGCGACATGGAGGGACTCATCGCCGCGACCGGGCGGCCGGCCACGGACAAAGTTCCCGAGTCGGCGGGCACCGCGCCCGTCATCACCTTGATGAGGGTCGACTTCCCCGCGCCGTTCTCGCCGACAAGCGCATGGACCTCTCCCTCGTTGAGATCGAACGACACACCAGACAACGCGCGCACGCCGGCGTACGACTTGGTGATGAGGCTCGCCGAGAGGAGCGGCGGCGCGGTCACAGATGAAAAACTTCCGGCAGCGGACGGGAGATGGGTTCGCCGTCGGGCTTCGACGGCATCAGTTCGCGCATGGACTGCCACCAGCGCCGGCACACTTCGGTCGCGGCGATCGCGTCCCAGCGATCTTCGCTTTCGATCTCGGCATACGCGAACAGGTCGCCGGTCTGCCGGTCGAGAAAGATGGAATAGTTGCTCACGCCGTGCGCGACGAGCGTGTCGGCCAGCTCCTGCCAGATCGGATTGTGACGGCGGGCGTATTCGTCTTCGTGGCCTTTGTACACCGACATGCGGAAGGCTTTTCGAATCATCAGACAATCCCCGCGCTCGAACGCGTCTCCGAGGGGCGCCGCTCCGCCATCTGGCGCCGGTACCCGCTCGACCGGTACGCCGCAATGGGATCGATCGCACCGCCCCCTCGCAGCCGCGCCGTCGCGAGGATGGGGCTCACATCGGTCGTGTATGCCTGCTTCAGCGTCTGCAGCGCCATGAGCGGATCGTTGGCCTCCTGATACGCAGCGAGCGCATCGCGATCGACGAGGTGGGCCTGCACGTAGGCGCGCGACAACTCGATGCTGCTCGCAATGAGCGACTCGATGGGATCCGTCACGTTGTGCGATTGGTCGAGCATGTAGGCGGGCGAAAATCCCGGCACGGCCGAGTGCTCGGCGTCGACGAGCTCGTTGAAAATCAGGAACAGCTGAAACGGCTTCACCGACCCCGCATCGAGGTCGTCGTCTCCGTACTGGCTGTCGTTGAAGTGAAAGCCGCCGAGCTTGCCGAATTGAATCAACCTCGCGACGATCATCTCGACGTTCACGCTCGGACCGTGATGGCCGAGATCGACCAGCGAGAACGCTCGGTCGCCGAGCTCCCGCGCGCAGTAATAGCTCGTGCCCCAGTCGTTCAGGACCGTTGAATAGAAGGCAGGCTCATAAAACTTGTGCTCGATGAACAGCCGCCAGGTCTCCGGCAGCGCACGATAGATCGCGGTCATGCTGTCGAGATAGCGATCGAGCGCACGCCGGAAGTGCAGCTGACCAGGGAAATTGCCGCCGTCGCCAATCCAGACGGTATGCGCGCGGGCTCCCAGCGCCGCACCGATCTCGAGACATTCGAGATTGTGCTCGATAGCCTGACGCCGCACCGCGGCATCGCTGTGACTGAGACTGCCGAACTTGTACGACAGCGGCTGTCCGGGGCGATCCTGAAACGTATTCGAGTTCATCGAGTCGATCGAGAGCCCGCGAGCCTGCGCGTACGCCCGCAACTCGCTGGGATTCCCGGTTTTGTCCCATGGGATGTGAACGGATATGCCCGGAGTGGCGCGCGTCAGCCGGAACACCACCTCGCAATCGTCGACCCTCTCGAACACATTCCGCGGCTCGCCAGGAATCGGAAAGCGCGCGAACCGCGTGCCGCCCGATCCGAGGCCCCACGTTGGCACGGCCACGTTGAACGCCATTGCACGCGCGACGAGCGGCTCGGCATCCACGCCCCGGCGAGCGAGTTGCCGGGCGAGATGTTCGTAATCCTCCTCGAGCGGCGCCGAGAAGGCCGTATTTGCGTCTTGAATAAACGCTTCGCTGACCAAAACCCTGTTCTGCATAAGGCGGTATATTCTACGGTCGGAATGACTCAGACGTCGTACCTTGCGTTCGATCTCGGAGCCGAAAGCGGCCGCGCGGTTTTGGCGCGCCTCGAGGGCGGGCTGGTCCGCATTGACGAGCTTCATCGCTTCGCAAATACCCCGCTGGCCGAGTCAGGGACGCTGCGATGGGACGTCCAGGCGCTCTGGCGCGAGATGCGGCATGCGCTCTCGCTCGCCGGAAACACCGCGTTGTCTGGCATCGCCGTCGACTCGTGGGGCGTCGATTATGCCCTGCTCAACGCAGAGGGCGAGCTGCTCGAGAACCCCTATCATTATCGTGACGCGCGCAACGCGGCCGCCATGGCCGACGCGCTGGCGATCGTGCCCCGCGAAGAGATCTATGCCGCGACCGGCGTCCAGTTGATACCGATCAACACGATTTACCAGCTCTTCGCAGCGAGCCGGCGGACGCCGGCCCTGCTCGACGCCGCTGAACGCTTCGTCATGATCCCCGATCTCTTCAACTACTGGCTCACCGGCGAAGTGCGATGCGAGTACACCGACGCCTCGACCACGCAACTGATGAATCCGCGCACGCGAACGTGGGCGGCCGACTTGATGGCACGATTGGATCTGCCGGCGCGCCTCGCCGCGCCGATTGTGGAAGCGGGATCGATCATCGGACCGGTCCATGGCGACGTGGCAGCGGGCAGCAGGGCCCTTGCCGGCACGCCCGTCGTTGCCTCGGCCTCGCACGATACCGCATCAGCGGTCGCGGCGATTACGGCGCGCGATGGTACTGCGTTCATCAGCTCCGGTACGTGGTCGCTCGTCGGTACCGAGCTCGACGAGCCTGTTCTGACACCGCGCGCCATGCTGCTGAATTTTTCGAACGAAGGGGGCGTCGCCGGCACGACGCGATTGTTGAAAAACGTGATGGGTCTGTGGCTGCTGCAGGGATGCCGCCGATCGTGGTCGCAGCGGAACCGTCAGTTCACCTATGGCGAGCTGATGGATGCGGCCGCGCGAGAGCCGGGATTCCGCCACCTTATCGATCCGGACGATGCCTCGTTCGCCAACCCAGACGACATGCCGGCAGCGATCGATCGCTTCTGCCACAGAACGGATCAGCCTACTCCGTCGACACCGGGCAGCTACGCCCGGACGGTATTCGACAGCCTCGCGTTGAAATATCGCCTCGTCATCCGCGACCTCCAGTCTGTCATCGAGCGCCCGATCGCGCGAATTCGCGTCATCGGTGGGGGATCGCGGAACGCTCTCCTCAACCAGCTGACCGCCGACGCCACAGGGTTACCAGTCGTCGCAGGACCGGTCGAGGCGACGGCGCTCGGAAACGTCGCCGTGCAGATGCTCGCAACAGGCGCGGTCGCTTCCCTGGCCGAGGCGCGGGCCATCATCGATCGCTCGTTTCCCACAACTGTGTTCACGCCGCGCGACGTGGACGCATGGAACGGTGAAGTTACGCGTTTTCAGCAGTACTGCGGACTCCTCTATGCCTGACACGACAGCCTTGAAACATCTGAAGGATCTCTGGGACGACCGCACTGCCGATCGTCTTGCCGCGAACCAGCTGTCTCTGCTTCGCTATCGGTCCAATCTCCTCGGAGCGGACTTGCGCATCACGAACTTCGGCGGAGGCAATACGAGCTCGAAGATCGATCTGCCCGATCCGTTCACGGACGTGCCGGTCCGCGTGCTTGCCGTGAAAGGCAGCGGCGGCGACCTCGGCTCGATTACCGACGCGGGGTTCGCGCTGCTCTACCTCGACAAGCTCGAACAGCTGAAGTCGCGCTACCGAGGCGAAACGTTCGAAGACGAAATGGTGGATCACTACCAGCCCGCCGCATTCGGCCATAGCCGGGTCGCCGCGTCGATCGATACGCCGCTGCATGCGTTTCTGCCCGCGCCCCACGTCGACCATCTGCACCCAGACTGGGCGATCGCGCTGGCCGCGTCGGCAAACGGCAAACAGAAGCTCGAGGAATTCAATCGCCGGTTCGGCCGACGCATCATCTGGGTGCCGTGGCAGCGGCCCGGATTCGAGCTCGCCCTCCTCATCGCAGCGGCGGTCAGCGACAATCCCGGCGCGGATGGATTGATCCTCGGCAGCCATGGGCTCTTTACGTGGGGCGCCACGCAGCGCGAGTGCTACCTCAACAGCATTCGTACCATCGATCAGATGGGCGAGTTCATCGCCGAGCACCGTGCCGGCAAGGGGGCACGTCTTCGGCGGCCTTGCGCACAAACCCCTCGACGACCGGCGCGACAGGGCCACGCAAATTCTGCCGGCGCTGCGAGGGACCGTATCGTCGAACCGGCGGGTCATCGCGCACTTCACCGATGCCGACGAAGCGCTCACGTTCGCCGGTTCTCGCTGGGCCAGTGACCTGAGCCGCCTCGGTACGAGCTGCCCCGATCACTTTCTTCGCACGCGCATCTGCCCGTTCTTCGTCGATTGGGATCCGGCGGCGGGGACTGTCGATACCTTGAAGGCCGCCATTCGCACGCAGGTGGACGGCTACCGGCACGAGTACCGTCGCTACTACGACTCGTTCGCAACACCGGATTCGCCGAAGCTGCGCGACTCGAATCCGTCGGTCGTCATCATTCCTGGTATCGGCCTCTTCGGCTTCGGCAGAAATAAGAAAGAAGCGCGGATTGCCACGGAGTTCTTCCTGAATGCCATCAACGTGATGGCCGGCGCAACGGCGCTCGAGACCACCGCGCGAGGCGCGGAGCCGCTGCCCCAGGCTCGTCGAGCCGAGCAGGCCGCTCAGTTCGAGCAGCACCACAACTACGTCGCGCTGCCGCGCTCCGAAGCATTCCGCATCGAGTACTGGGCGCTCGAAGAAGCGAAGCTGCAGCGCATGCCCGCCGAGGCCGAGTTCAGCCGCAAGATCGTCATGGTCGTCGGGGGCGGCAGCGGCATAGGACGCGAAGTGGCACTTCTGCTCGCCCGCAAAGGCGCGCACGTCGTCGTGGCCGATGCCGGCGCCGACAGCGCGATGCGCGTTGCCGAAGAAGCGGCGGCAATCTCATCGGCGGAATCCGTGGCGGCAACCGCGGTCGATTTGAGCTCCGCGGAGAGTCTCGCGAGTGCTGCGGCGTTCACGGTCCTTCAATTCGGCGGCATCGACGGCATCGTCAACACCGCCGCGATCTATCCGGTCGCCGATGCGTCCGGCCGCCTGACCGATGGCCAGTGGGCAAAAACCTTCCTGGTGAACGTCACGGGTAATTACCTCCTCGCTCAGCAAACCCAGTGGATCTTCCAGGACCAGCAATTGCCGGCGGCGTTGGTGCTGACCGGCTCGGCGAACGCCGTGGTCTCGAAGAAAGGGAGCGAGGCATACGACACGAGCAAGAGCGCGGTGAATCATCTCATTCGCGAGCTCGCCATCGGCCTCGCGCCGCTCGTTCGAGTGAATGGGATTGCACCTGCCACGGTTGTCTCCGGCTCGACAATGTTTCCGCGCGACCGCGTCATGCAGTCGCTGCAGAAGTACTACCATCGCGTTCGCGGAGACGGAATCAACCGAGGACCTGCGCGGCAAGCTGGCAGAGTTCTACGCGCAGCGCACGCTGACGCGCCGCCCGATTCTTCCTCGCGATTGCGCCAACGCGATCGTGTGGCTCCTGAGCGACGACAGCGCGAAAACGACGGGGCACATCATTCCCGTCGACGGCGGATTGACCGAGGCCTTCCTGCGTTAAAAAGCGCCGGAGATAAAAGGGGCAAAGGGTAAGGGGCAAGGGGCGAGGGGTAAGGCCACGTCAGGGACGCCGCCTGTTTGCAGAATTTGCACATCTCGTCATCGAGTCATCATTTTTCATCGGAAACTGGCCGTTGATGAGTGGCGAAAGCTTTGTAAATCAACGGCGCATGACACGCGGAGAGGAAACGAAAAAGGAAAACCGAATAGAGACGGCGCGCCGACTGAGCGCGCCGTCTCTATTCGTTGTTCGTTTTTCGTTTTTCCTTACGGTTTTCTTATCTGCACGAGCCGCCCAGCTCGCAGCCGTCCTCCAGCTAGCGATTGCCGCCAGCAGGCGCCTTCCGTCGCCAACACAGGCATTTAGCCGATGAGTGCGCTAAGTGCGCATGGAAACGTCCGCGTGCCGTTTGTGCGGAGGGGCTCCGCTTCGCACTTCGCGCGATGCCGATATGGTTCGAACGGGCGAGACAGGCGTGCTGATGCGACCATCGCGAGCGACGCGACGCATGGCGCAGCCGGAAACGCATCGGAAGGCGTGCGATCCGCGTGGCTGGTGCGAAGACCATGACTCCTCGACCGTCGGCGACAGGCCGCCGAGAGATGCGTTTCCCGCGTCGTCGAGCTGGTCGCATCAGCATGCGTGTCTCACCCGCTCGAAAACGATCGGCACCGCGCGAAGTGCGAAGCGGAGCCTCTGCCGCGTCGTCCAGCTGCCTTTTTTTAGGAACGCCGGCGCGGTGGTCCGGTGCTCGCCCGCACGACGAGCGTGTGCCTGAGCGTGACCGAAGCTGGGGTGTCCATCTCATCTCCACCAGACAGAATCCCGAGCAGTAACCGCACCGTGCCTTCGCCGATCTGGCGCACCGGCTGCGCGATCGTCGTCAGCGGCGGATGCGTGTGACGCGCGAAGCGAATGTCGTCGAATCCGACAACCGACAGGTCGCGAGGCACATGCACCGATCGCTGCCGCGCCATTTCGATGACACCCATCGCCATTTCGTCGTTGAAACAGAAAATGGCCGTCGGCGGCTCGTTGCGCGCAAGGAGCCGCTCGGCCGCGGCAGCACCCGACTCGATTGAAAAATCTCCCTGGACGACGGTGCAGTGGCGCTCGGCCTTTTCTTCCTTGGCGCGGTTCGTGGCGCCGGCGAGCCGGTCGCGGCTGAGCGGACTGACGAGCGGGCCGGTGACAATCCCGATGCGGCGATGCCCGAGACCGTACAAATGGTCCATTGCTTCGTAGGCGGCCTTCGCGTTGTCGATATGGACGCTTGGAATGCCGAGCGTCGGACTGAACTCGCATCCGTTCACGATCGGCGCGCATCGCGGCTTCATCACGCGAATCATCGTCGCGGCCTCGCGCGGGAGGCGATGACCTAGAAAGATCAGGCCGTCGGCCTCTTTGCGCCTCAGCATCATCGCGTAGCCCTCTTCGCGTTTCTCGTCGTGCTGCGTGTCGCCGACGAGCACGGAATAGCCCTCGCGCTGAGCCGTCGCTTCGATGCCCTGAAGAATCAGGGAGAAGAAGGGATTGGAAATGTCGGGGACCGAGACAATCAACTTCCCCGTTTTCAGCGTGCGGAGGTTCTTGGCCGTGGAGTTCGGCTCGTACCCAGGCGCTCGACTGCTTGAAGGACGCGCCGTCGCGTCCTCTCAGCCACGACGTCGGGTTGACTGAGTACGCGGGAGACGGTCGCTGTCGAGACGCGCGCGCGTTTGGCGACCTCGTAAATGGTAGGCACTGTAAGAATTTATTACAGATACGCCTTTTTGGAGTCATCGGCCCGCGAAGACCTGTAGACAGCCGCAACGATCGTCAATTCACAGACGCTCGCCGATGGTTCGATCAATCCGGCGCGGCTCACGCCGAGAACTGCCGGCTTCGGAGCGGCGACCGGCGCGCAGGCCATGCGAACCATGCAGTTGATGATTCGCTTCGGATTCTAGAACTGGAAAGTACAGAAACAGGCGGTCAGGAGATTCGCCTTGTATCGTATCCTTAAGATTATGCGATTCGGATCGGCGGCCCTCGTGGCCGCATTCGTCATAAGTATTTCCGCGGCGTTAATCGCCCAGGATCCGCCGCCAATCTGGGCGGGTGCGTATACGACCGCTCAAGCCGAGCGAGGCGCCTCTGTCGTCCAGCGTCACTGCAGTGAATGTCACCACGATGACCTCAGTGGCGGCGAGGGACCCGCGCTCGCCGGCTCGACGTTCATGGTGAAGTGGGAAATGCAGTCCGTCGAACGGCTGTTCCACAAAATCCGCGACACGATGCCGGAGGTCGGAAGCACTGATGTGACGGAGGCCGAAAAGCTCGACACCGTGGCCTACATCCTTCAACAGAACGGCTTTCCCGCGGGCGCTGCCGAACTGACCGATAAGCCGGGCGCGCTCGCGGCACTCCGAATGGTTCCGCAAGGCGGGCCGAGCCCACCACGCTCCGGCGCCCTGGTTCAGGCTGTGGGTTGTCTGCAGGAAAACGCCGACAAGAAGTGGGTGCTTACCGGGAGTACGGATCCTCTCGTGACGACGCGGGATCCGCTGACGCCGGCAGACAAACAGGCGTTGTCTACCGCATCGCCTGGCGCTCAGACGATCGAGCTCATGAGCGTCTACTCTCCGGTCGGGCTCACGCAGAACACGGTGCTGGTAAAGGGGCTGTTCGTCAAAACAGCGTCGAGCATGCGCATCAATGTCACGTCAATGGAGCTCATACATCTCGATTGCCGCAAGTAGACCCATCGCGCCGCCGCGATCGTCGAACCCGCTGATGGCGGCGCGATCGAGATATTGCCGCAACGTCGCTTGCGATCCGGTGCCGGTGCAGATATCGACGATGGCACCATCCTCTGTGATGTGCGCTGCCAGCGCACGCCACGCGCGATCGACGACGGGCCGATAGATTTTTGAGTCGATCCACCCGAGGCGGATTCCGCGGGCGATGGCTGACAGAGTCATCGCCGTCACAGATTCTTCCCGGTACGCACCGGGCTCATCTACGACCTGGCGCCACATCCCGTCGGGCGCCTGCATTGCCCTCATACCGTTCATATGCCGGCGATAAATCTCGAGCACGTTCGCGCGCGCCGCGTGCGTGGCTGGGAGCGACGTGAGTGCTTCGGTGAGGCCAAGCCCCGCAAATCCGTTTCCGCGTCCCCATGGAATGCGCCCATCTGTGAAATGCACGAATACGCCGTCTTCGCGCTGAAGGCGCTTAGCGTAGGACATCAGCATGGTAGCAAGGTGATCGAGATCGCCCGACCGGCCTGGAAGGCGGCCGCTGCGCGCGAGGATCGACGCCATCATGAACATGTCGTCTGTCCACCCGGCGCCATGCTGAGCGTAACCGGTCGGCGCGACCTTCAATGCTTCATTCGCCCCCTGCGACGCAAGGTCCCCCGCCGACGTGTTACCACGCTGCGCAAGATCGGCGTAGATCAGGGTGCCCGCGACCGCTGTCAGCGCAATGCGTTCTCCAAACAGAGGCCGTTCGCGCGTCAGCCACGGCCGCGTCTCGCTCGAGACTTTCTGCCGCAGCGCATCATCTTTGGTGATGTCCGCAAGACGAAGCGTACTGGCCCACGCCACCGACGGAATGTAGCTGACAAGAGGCATCTGCGGATACTTACCCGCGAGGATACGGGCGATCGCCAACGGCTCGCGCGACGCACGCGCCCTCAGCGTCGAACGGATTTCCGAAATCGGCGTGCCTGCCCCGTCTTTCAGAGCGTTCTGAAGCAGCGCCGGGCCGTCTGTCTCGCGCGCCAATCCATAAACAGCCGGCACAGTGCCAATTTCCGATCCGCCCGCCATTGCTGACGCCAGAGAGCCCGTGGGCGGAGTGCTGCGTGAAAGGACGTCCCCGCCGCGGACCTGCAACACGACATCGGGTGCCTGATATGCCACCCATCGCCACAAATACCGGCTCTCCGGCTGTTCGGGATGGTCGAAAAACCCTTTCACCGGCGGAAATTCCTGCTGCTGGGCTGGCGTCGCATCGTTGCCGTATGAAAAAAGGACGGCACTGATCGCCCACTGGTCGCGCACGTTTCGGGGCGCAGCTGTTTTGAACCAGCGAATCGCCGCCAGCGTGGCCAGTGCCCCTCGGTCGTTATCTGCGACCATGACGATGCGCCGACGAGTGTTTGTCGATGGTTCGAACGGCGATTCGTTCTCGAGCGTGATGAGCCGTTGTCCCGTTCGCGTCACGCCTGCCGCGCTGATGTGGCGCGGCTCCCCTGCCAGATTGGCGACGTTCTCGAGCTCGTTCAACTGCTGCATGGTACGCACCTCAGAATTCGGGTTCCACCCGACCCGCACGAAGGGCGCCTATAGTAGCATTCCGTAATGCAAGTCCGCGTTCTCCTTCGGGCCATTTTTCTGACCGCCGGCGCAATCGCGCCGCTGCTCGCCGGCGCGCAGCAGCAGCCCGCGCCCTCCGCGACATTTCAGGTTCAAGTGGACTTCGTCGACATCGACGCCGTGGTGACTGACGAGCGCGGAAACTTCGTCGCCGATCTTACCAAGGATGATTTCGAGCTCCTGGACGACGGCAAGCCCCAGGAGATCAGCGCGTTCTCGCTCGTCGACATCCCGGTACCGGCCGCCGGTGTCAGCCCGCGAGCAGTCACGACTGCCGTGAGTGACGTGAAATCCAACGCCGAACCAATCAGCGGCCGTTTGTACGTGATCGTGCTCGACGATCTCAACGTCGCTCCGCTGCGGACGAAGGTCGTCGTCAATGCCGCCCGGGAGCTCATCGAGCGGCACTTTGGGCCCAACGACATGGCGGCCATCACGTATACGAGCGGGCGAACCGACGGCGCCCAGGAGTTCACGTCCGAGCGCGCGGTGCTGCTCGCCGCGATCAACAAGTTCCAGGGGCGGAAGCTGCGATCGACCGTCATCGAAAAGGCGGATCAATATTTTCAGCAGCATCTGAAAGAGCTCGAGGTCAACCAATCCAACCCGGACGATCCCGACGCGCCATCCGGGCCCCCACAATCGGGAACGGTTCGCGGGCCGATGGGCTACTCGGACATCACGACCGACCCGGACGACTTCGAGCGCGGCCATCGCGCGCAACAGGTGCTGGGCGCGCTGAAGCGGCTCGCCGAAGTCATGGGGGGCATCCGGGGACGCCGCAAGGCGATTGTGATGTTCAGCGAGGGGATCGACTACCCGATTTACGACATCTTCGGGTCACAGGCCGCGACAGCTGTCATGATGGCCACGCGCGACGCCATCGCGGCGGCGGCGCGGGCGAACGTCAGCTTCTTTTCGGTCGACCCACGCGGTCTCGTGGGCATGACAAGTGAGACGATCGAGCTGAATTATGCAGCCGATGCCCACCTCGGGTTCGACGCAAAAGGGCTCCTGGCCGACATGTATCTCTCGCAGGACAGTTTGCGCACGCTCGCGGAGGAAACGGGGGGATATGCGGCCGTGAACTCCAACAATGTCACGACTGCCCTCAACCGGATCGTCCGGCTGAACAGCATGTACTACGTCTTGGGCTATTACCCGAAGGATGCGCGGCACGATGGACGCTTTCACAAGATCGAAGTGCGGGCAAAGCGTCCCGGGCTTCGTGTCTCGGCGCGAAAAGGTTATGTCTCGCCGAGGCCGCAGAGCGAGGAAGAACGGCTGCGGCAGGAGCGCGAACGCGAGCGCGGCCGTGGGCGCGCAGGCGCGACGCAGACGTCGAACGAGCTGCGCGAGATCTTGAATCAGCCGCTTCAGCGCAACGGCTTGACGCTCGCGGTGCACACGGCCCCCTTCAAAGGCGCGGCGCGGCAGGCGTCGGTCGCTGTTGCTATCGAAGTGGACGCGGCGCGCCTTCATTTTTCTGAGCAGCCGAACAAGACGTTCGCGGACGGACTCGAGCTGTCATTGTTCGCGCTCGACGAGCGAGGCCGGCAACTGGGAGGAAGCTTCTATCAGTTCAACCTGGCGCTGCGGCCGGATACGTATGAGCGCGTGCGCGGCTCGATCGTTCGGATGAACCCACGGATTGCGCTGCCGCCGGGAAGATATCAATTGAGAGTCGGAGTGCGCGAAACAGGTGCCGGTGAGATGGGCTCGGTGTTCCACGATCTGCAGGTGCCGGACTACAACGCGAGCGGCCTTTCGATGAGCGGATTGCTCGTGACAGATCAGGCCGCCCGCCAGCAGTTTTCCGCACACCCGGATGACGAGTTGCCGCCAGGATTGCTGCCAGGGCCGGCGACGAGCCGCCGGACGTTCAGTCAGAGCGACACCGTGAGCGTGTTCGCCGAAATCTACGACAGCGGTACTTCCCGGGATGCCCGACGCATCGAAGTAACGGCGGCGCTCACCGGTGCGGACGGGGTCGCGGCCTTCTCGTCGCGAGAGTCTCTGTCCGCGAGGCGCCGCGAGCGCCGACACGAAAAGCTCGCGGATTCCCATAGCAAAGCAGATCAGCCTCAAGGACGTGAGACCCGGCCGTTACGTGCTTCGCGTAGAAGCGCGGCTGCTCGGCGGCGGTGCAAACCCCGTCGCGCGTGAAACGCCGATCACGGTCAATCCCTAGCTGGTAGCTGGTAGCTAGTAGCAGTTCTCAGTTTCTAGTTTTTAGTTTCCAGTTCCAGCTCATCCCAACTGCCAATCCACGGGACTCAGTTCGAGCCCGGCCGGCGGACGCCGATCGAAAATCTCCCGCGCCGCAACCGCGTACGGCGCGCCAAAGAGATCGTGCCCGTGATAATCGGGCGCCAGAGATTGGAGAATCGTGCGGGCGCGGTGTTGATACGCGTCGTCGCCCGTCAGCACGCCGACCCGATCGAGCACGCAGGCGGCATGGCAGTTCAGCTCGAACGGTACGACGGGGTCGTCCGCGGCAACGCGATCGCGGAAGGCTTCCCGCCGCCTCGTCCCACATCGTGCGGATTGCGAACTGAAGCACCTCGGCAGCCAGCATCGAGTAAGGCAGCTGTCCCGTCGCGGCATGCGCCCAGATCAACGCCGACGCGACGTGGATTTGATCGGTGAGAAGGCCTCGCACGCCGTGACCGCCGTTCGCGCCGGCAATGTGGGCAACGCCATCGCCTGGCGTGTACGACGGGCACGATGACCGCCTCGAGCGACTTCAGCGCAAAATCCCGAAGCCAGATGTCGTCGAACAGCGCGGCGGCCCTGATGAACGCGCCCGCCATCATTGCGTTCCTGTCGACGTACATCGTCTTGTCGCTGGCGCCAGACGACATGGCGTTGAAGAAGCCGCCGTGCGCCTCATCGGCCATCACGTCCCTCACCCACCGGACGATGGCCGCCGCCTGCTCGAACCATTCGACGTCGCGCAACCGCAGAGCCGCTTCCACGTACACGTGCAGGAGCGCCGCATTGTCGTCGAGCGTCTTGCCCGTTCCAGGCCGGCTCCAATCGGCGCCGTCGGCGTATCGATAGAATCCGCCAGACGCCGGGTCCCACAGCGCCCTCATGCGATGAAGCGTGTCCGCGGCGATGCGGCCGAGCTCGCTGTCACCCTCGCCAGCCAGTGATAGCGCGAACAACAACGCGTGGGGATGTGGAAGCTTCGGAGCCGAGCCGAAGCCGCCGTTCAGCGGGTCGAAGCGCGCGATCAGGAGAGATCGGAAATGATCGATGGGATTGCGGTCCGGCTGGCCGCCTTCGCCAAGGCTACGGCGCCCAAGAAGCCGGACACTACGGATAGCCACCGCGCGGGCATTGATCTCGTCGGCGCGATCGCGGTAGGCATCGGCGACCTGGCGCAACGTGGCGATCATCTCCGGAGCGTCGAGGTATGTGCTGCCGCTCAAGGTATCGCCACCACTCGTGAGGAACACGGTCGTGGGCCAACCCCCAAGGTTGTAGCGTTCGTTGACGTCCGGTCGGCGATCGGCGTCAACGCGCACGGCTACGAACCGCTCCTCGATCAACGACACGACATCGGGCTCGACGTACGTCGTCCGATCCATTGCCGCGCACTCGTCCGACCACGCCGTGACGAGCGACAACAGGATCGGCTTTTTCTCCGCCTTTGCACGTGCGAACGCGACAGGCGACCATTCGAGCCACATGATGCCCACGGCTTCAAATTATAATGACGGGGTGGTCGCGCTGCGGTATGTCTACGTGCTTGCGCTCTCTCTCTGGTTCGGCGGCATCATCACGATTGGGGCCATCGTGTCGCCCGTGTCGGACGCAGCGCTGCGCCGGTTCTTTCTGACCTCCTACGTCGCCGGTGGGCTGGTCTTGACCACGCTATTCGGAATGGCGCTGCTTGGTCCCCGCCCATCGGGGTTCTTCGCCCGGTTCGCCGTCGCGGTTGCCATGTTCGCCGTCACCCTCTACGCGGGGCTCGCGCTTCGAAGCCTGTCCATCAACCTCCTCGTCCCGATTGCGCTCGGCGGCCTCGCGCTCCTCTTCTGGGAAGCACGCGACGGGACACGGGCGGCATGACTCACACCATTACCCTTATTCCTGGCGACGGCATCGGACCGGAAGTGACGGCCGCCGTTGTATCGATCGTCGAAGCAGCGGGCGTGAAGGTGACCTGGGAGCCGCACGACGCGGGGGTGGTCGCCCTTGAAAAACACGGATCGCCGCTGCCCGACGATCTCATTGCCTCTGTCCGCCGCAATAAAGTCGCGCTGAAGGGACCGGTGACGACGCCGATCGGCGAAGGCTTTACCAGCGTCAACGTCGGGCTGCGGAAGGCGCTCGACCTGTACGCGAACCTTCGGCCTGTCGCGAATCTCCCGAACGTCCGATCGCGCTTCGAGAACGTCGATCTCGTCATCGTGCGCGAGAACACCGAAGACCTGTACTCGGGCCTCGAGCACGAAGTCGTTCCAGGCGTCGTCGAGAGCCTGAAGATCATCACGGAGCGCGCGTCGACGCGCATCGCGCACTTTGCCTTCGACTACGCGCAGCGTATGGGACGGAAGCGCATCACCGCGATCCACAAGGCCAACATCATGAAGATGAGCGATGGCCTCTTCATCCGATGCGCACGCACTGTCGCCGCCACGCATGCCGGCATCGCCTACGACGAGCAAATCGTCGACGCGGCGTGCATGAACCTCGTGATGAAGCCTGAAAAGTTCGACGTGCTGCTCCTTCCGAATCTCTACGGCGATATCGTGTCGGATCTGTGCGCCGGCCTCGTCGGCGGGCTCGGGACCGTCGGCGCAGCGAACCTCGGCGAAACGGTCGGAGTGTTCGAAGCGGTGCATGGCTCCGCTCCGGACATCGCAGGCAAGAACATCGCGAATCCCACAGCGCATGCTGCGCTCTGCATTGCTGATGCTCGATCACATCGGCGAGTCGACGGCCGCACGCCGCATCGAGGGGGCGCTCGTGCGCGTGCTCGCGACGCCCGAGCGGACGACGCGCGATCTCGGAGGGAAAGCGTCAACCACGGAGTTCGCGCATGCTATAGTGCTGGCACTTCATGATTCCTGACGATCTCGCCCAGGCCGTCCTCTCGCGCGAGGACGTCGTGCGATACCTTCAGAGCTCCCACGGCGGTTCGGACGGCCGGGAGCGAGTGTTTGCGTACTTGGAAGAGCTCAAGACCACGCAGCGTTACCCGTTTTACCGCGCGCTCAAGCATCCGCTCTACCCGATTCTGCGAAAGATCGATCGCCGCGTGGAGCATCTCGATATTGTCGAGGCGGCGACGCGCGCCGGGCGGGTCATCTACGCCTCGAACCACAAGAGCCACACCGACTATCTCGTCGAGCCGGTCGTCCTCGACGACAACGGTGTGCGCCCGCCGATCATCGCCGCCGGGATCAATCTCTTCGGCGGTCCGCTCGGCTTGATTCACCGGCACGTGACGGGCGCGATTCCCATCCGCCGCAATGCGAAGGACCCGGCGTACCTCGTCACGCTCAAGGCCTACGTCGCAGAGATATTGCGCCGCCACGATCTGCTGTTCTATCCCGAGGGGGGGCGAAGCTACAGCGGCGAGTTGAAGTCGCCGAAGACCGGTCTGCTCCACGCGGCGCTGAACTCCGGAACGCCCGGGCTCATGATCGTTCCGACCGCCATCTCCTACGATCTGGTGCTCGAAGATCACATTCTGGCGAGACAGCGGGTAAAGCGAAGGCAGCGCCCGTTCGCGCGCGAGTTCGCCGAAATGGTGCGCTACGCCGTCGGCTATCGTTCGCGCGCATTCGTCACGTTTGGCCGCCCGATACCGCTCGACGGCTGGGAGCCGGAGTCGCGCCGCGATGTGATGGAACTGGGGAGGTTGACGACCTCGTCAATCGGCAAGCTCGTGAAGGTGTTACCCACCTCGGTCATCGCCACAGCCATGCGGCCGTCGATCACCCGCCGCGATCTCGAAGCGCGCGCAGAAGCGATTATCGACACGCTCCGGGCCGTGGGCGCGAATCTCGGCGTCTCCAGCGGCCGTCAGGCAGTCGATGAGGCGGCCCAGCCCCTCGAAGCGCGCGGCATTATCGTCTACGATCGCGGCCGGTTCCGCGTCCGCGACCGCAACGTTCTTCGGTATTACGCCCGCGCCATCGACCATCTGCTTACGTCGGGGTCTGCCCGCACGCACTGATGCTGGATGTCGCGTCCAAAGCCTTCTTCCAGACGCTCTCCAACAGCCGAACACTGAAGTCGCTCGCGTCCCGATACGGGATGTCGGGAACCCGCGCGTTCGGAAGGCGCTTCATCGCCGGGGAAACCGTTGACGATGCGATCGCCGCGGTTCGCCACATACAGTCGCAGGGCCTCCTCTGCACGCTCGACTATCTTGGCGAAAGCGTCACCTCGCTGGCGGCGGCCGACACCGCGACGCACGAGTATCTGCGATCTGATCGACGCTGTCGATCGCGCGAACGCCGAGCGCAACCTGTCGCTCAAGTTGACGCAGATTGGGCTCGACGTCGACCGCGCGAGCTGCATCGACAACCTGCGGAAGATTCTGGCGGCGGCCGAACCCTGCGGATTCTTCGTACGCATCGACATGGAGAGCTCCGCACATACCGATGCGACGCTCGACATCTTCGAGACCGTATGGACATCAGGGCATCGGAACGTGGGTGTCGTGCTGCAATCGTGCCTGTATCGCACGGAAAGTGATTTCGAGCGCGTGAACGCGCTGGCTGCACGCATCAGGCTGGTGAAGGGTGCGTACCGCGAGCCGAAGAGCGTCGCATATCAACAAAAGTCGGATGTGGATGAGGCCTACGTTCGGCTCGCGAAGCGCCTTCTCACCGAAGGGGTGTACCCCGCGATTGCGACACACGACGAGGACATTCTGAACGAGGTAAAGCGCTTTGCCTCGGATCGCGCGATCTCGCCGGACGCCTACGAGTTTCAGATGCTCTACGGCATTCGCCGCGATCTCCAGAACCGCTTTCGCGATGCCGGCCACCGCGTGCGTGTATATGTGCCCTTCGGCCGCGAATGGTTTCCCTACTTCATGCGCCGGCTCGGCGAGCGGCCGGCCAACGTCGCCTTCGTGATCCGCAGCATCTTCGCAGAACGCTGAATCTCGACGCAGAGCCGCAGAGCGTCAGAGACTTCAGGCCAGAAGTCGACTGCGTCTCGGCGCCTCTGCGTGAGACAGGCTAGCATCTGTGTATCTGCCGTCGGGCCGTAAATATTCGGGATCGGCACGTCGAGCAATCTCAGATACACGCTCAACTGTCCGCGATGATGCACCGCGTGATTCAGAATGAACGACCTGAAGACGGCGACGCGGGGCATGCTGAACATGCTCTTGCCGCCATTCTTCAACGTCCACTGAACCATGAATTCGGCATCCGTCGTGCGCGCAAGCAACGCGCGAGCGGCGCTGACGTTGGCATCGTAGGATTGCAGAAGATACGGCGCGGACTGAAACGGTGGGCTCGTGACACGTGGACCATCCGGCGGATTCGTGTCGAACTCCGTACGCTCGAGGGTAATGGCCGTCCACTTCGGGATGTTCGCGATGTGCATGGCGAGCTGACCGAGCGCCATCGACTTTGCGTGCGGCTTCCACTCCGCCTTGTCTTCCGGCACCCGCTCGAGGAGCGTTCTCGTAGTCGCGGTTTCGTGGTCAAATTCCGGCAATATCGACTCGGCAATAGCCATCGGTGCCTCGAGGAATCTGAAATCTAGATTTTAGATTCAGGATCTCTATTGACGGTCTCCATCGAAAATGCCGGCAGGCACACTGCCACGTACTCCGCCCCTTCCGGCCCGGGCGAGCTGTAGCGCACCCACTCGCCGGGATGCGTCACGACGGCCTGGCCGGCGGGAACGTCGATCGAACCGTTCTCGTGCTCGACCCGCACCACTCCGCGAAGCACAATCGTGATCTCTTCGAAGGCGGGGCGCTGTCCCGGCTCTTTCCATCCAGATGGCGACTGCATGCGGGCCACGCTCACGTTGGCATGGCCCGAATTGACGCGGCCTGCATACTCTTCGATGCGTTTCGGCGGATGTCCGGCGGCTTGAATCACGGAGGGCGCGGCAATCAATGTCGGCATAAGGAGATACCCGAAACTGGAAACTGGAATCTAGAATCTATAATCTGGATCTACAGGTGAACTCACGATTCTAGATTGTAGTTTACAGATTCGAGCATCTCCATATGGCCTTTCGATCGCTGATGACCGAGCGGCGCAAGCGGATTGCGCTGATTGCGCACGACAACATGAAGCCCGACATTCTCGAGTGGGCCACCTACAACCGCGGCACGCTTGGGCGGCACGAGTTGTTTGCGACAGGCACGACCGGCGCATTGATGGCGGCAGAATTGGGACTGAAAGTACACCGGTTCCGCAGCGGCCCTCTCGGGGGCGACCAGCAGGTCGGCGCCGGAGTCGCCGAAGGCAAAATCGACTTCATTATTTTCTTCTGGGATCCGCTTGCGCCTCACCCGCACGACGTGGACGTCAAGGCGCTCCTGCGCGTGGCTGTCGTCTACAACGTGCCGATTGCCTGCAATCGCGCGACAGCCGATTTCCTGCTGTCGAGCCCGCTCATGGATGAGGAATACGAGCGCCGTCTGCCGGACTTGGATGGACTGATGTAACGAAAAACGAAGACCGAAAAACGAAAAACGCCTACATCGAGCGAAGGGCGGGAATAATCAGCGGCAGCCCGCCGACGAGCCACACAATTGCCGCCGCGATTGCGGCCTTGCGGAGCGGGATGCGGCCGGTGACGGAGAGGCCGATCGCGACGAGCACGGTGATCCAGATCGTAATGAGATCGACGCGGCCCACGATCGCGAGGAGCAACGGCGACACGGTGTCGGGATCCAGGAACCGCCCGATGCCGAGCGACAGCCGGAAGCGGCCGTCGAGCGCAGACGGATCGAGAAACAGCGCCTGCAGCCCTTGCAGAACGCCGTCGATGATGCGCGGCGCGTAGGCGTAAGCCCCCACGACCAGCGCCGCGCCGAACGTTTGCTTCGCGTCAACGAGCTTGCCAGTCAGCCATGTCGTGACGCCGACGCCAAAGATGGCGAGCGGAATGAAGATGAAAATCATGACCTGTTGCATGCGGATGGCGAAGCTGCGCATGCGCTCGACCGCCTCTGGAGGGATGTTGGGATTCTGGCGCATCGCCATCGCCATGGCGCGATCGAACTCCGCGTCGAACATGGGCTGCAATGCGCCGCTGTTGAGATAGAAGAGCCCGGCGCACAGGATCGTGATGACCGCCATTGGAATGAAGAAATTGCCTTGTTCGCGGCGGCGGAAGACGGAAGATGGCGCGTAGAAGATGTCGATGAAGTCTTCCCAGATCGCCGCGGGCGGTGCGGCAACCGGTGCTGTCTGCGTAGCCATGCGTCCTCCAGTGCGGTCCGGCTAACGAGGCCTGCGGTGATGGTCGGCGAACCACGCGAGCCAGAGCGTCAGCGCACCGAGCCCGAGCGCCATTATCCAGAGCGCTGTCACCGATGGCGGCGGTGTGCCGTTGGCGTTGACGACGAAGCCGACGAAGAGGAACGAGGTGACGCCGACAAACGCCCACTTTCCAATGGCGTCGCGCGCTGTCGTCGCCCGCGCGTACATCCATACGCCGATGGCGAACAGCACCGTTTCAACCGCGAGCGTCCAGGACACCGAATTCCACAGTCCCAATCCGAACTTCGGACCGTTAGGATACAACGGCATGTCGGGAATGTGCGTGACGACATCGAGCACCCAGTGACTGACGACCAGCAGAAGTACGATGATGCCGAGTGCAATCGGTGCAGGGGGTGCAATGGGTGCGGAGCCTGCCGCGCCGAAGTCTTGCCGCAGCGTTAGCGAAGGCAGACGAAGGCGGGTGATCCAGCCGAAGAGCGCGCCGAACAGCATCAGCGTCAGCAGCGAATGCGAGTACGGATAGCTGATGAATTCGAGAGGCGTGGAAGCGGTGATGCCCGGCGCGATGCGAACGTGCTCGATGCCGAGCGCGACGAGGATGGGCCACAACAGATCGGCGAAGATCGCCGCCGCAAAAAGCACGGCCAGTGACAGGTGCGGCGCCCACCGCTTCGCGGCATAACCCAGGGCGAAATGCCCGATGAACATGGACGGTTGGTGGTTGGTGGTTGTGGATAGGTTGACGGCGCACCACCAACCACGAACCACCAACCAAGTCGGGACCGCTCTTACTTCAGGTGCTTGCTGACCAGCTTCGTCATCTCGAACATGCTGACCGTCTTCTTGCCGGCGAACACCGGCTTGAGCTTCTCGTCAGCATTGATGTTGCGCCGGTTCTTCGCGTCCTGCAGGCCGTTTTTCTTGATGTAAGCCCAGAGCTTCTTGGTGACTTCGGTGCGCGGCATCGGCTTGTCGCCGATCACCTCGCCGAGTGCTGCGCTTGGCGTCATGGGCTTCATGAAAGCGGCGTTGGCTTTCCGTGCGGTCTTCTTCTTCGCTGTCTTGGCCATCAAATCTCCTTTAGATAATCGCGGGAGCTCCCGCCACGCTCGCGGGCTCACTGCAACCGTCGAAGCGTCGGCCCATAGTGTCGCATAGAATCGAACGATGTCGGCGGGAAAGAGGACCGGTTACGCATCGCTTCCCCTCCATGGCGGGAAGGCCCCGCCTTCGCCCCGCTCCACGCCGCTTCGCTTGCGGGGGCCCTGCGCCCCGCGTCCGCCGTCGTTCGCATCATGCCGGCGAACTCTGGCGAGACCACGCCGAAGCCGTGCGGAGGCGCGACCGCTCGCGGCTTCGAACTGGCGCACGCGAAGTGCTGCGAGCGAGCGGGAGTGGGGCCCCGCGAGCATGAACGAAAGACGTCCGAGCCGTTCTGGTTTGGGGTGGATTGCCGCCATATGCGACCGCCTGGGCCGCGCCCCCGACGTGCCCGCGAGGCACCTGCTGTTTCCGGAGAGGGACGTCGACACGGGTTTCAGGGAACGTAGGATGCCAGCAGCCGCTGCCCTGAACTCGGTGCGGCGCGATCTCAAGAAGGTCGCACGCCGTGAGCGGGCTGAGAGCAACAAGTGGTTTTTCAAAACCGGACCGGGCGAATATGGCGCGGGCGATCGTTTCCTCGGCGTCACAGTTCCGCAACTGCGCACGATCGCGCGCGAATACCGCGACATGCCATTGAAGCATGTCGTCACGCTGCTGCGGTCGCCCTGGCACGAAGAGCGGCTGCTGGCGTTGCTGATCCTGGTGGGGCAGTACGACCGCGCCGATACGCACACGCGTCAGACGATCCATCAGCTCTATCTCCGAAATACCCGGTCGATCAACAACTGGGACCTTGTCGACAGTTCGGCCGCGCAAATCGTCGGCGCGCACCTCGAAGCAGGCGATCGCCATGTGCTGCGCCGCCTTGCCCGCTCAAAATCCGTGTGGGAGCGTCGCATCGCGATGATCGCGACGTATCACTACATTCGCCAGAGAGACTTCAAGGACGCGCTGACCATTGCGGGGTTACTGCGCCGCGACGAGCACGATCTGATTCACAAAGCGGTCGGCTGGATGCTACGGGAGATCGGGAAGCGCGATCGGAGCGTCGAGGAAGGCTTTCTCCGCAAGCATTCCCGCACGATGCCGCGGACGATGCTGCGGTACGCGATCGAGAAGTTTCCCCAGCCGCTGCGGCGGAAGTACATTTCTTGAACAGGAGATCAGGAGGTCAGGAGCTTCTTTGAAGAAAAACTCCTGATGTCTTGATCTCCTTCTGTTAAGAACTAATCGACGTAGGCGTCGGCTTCTATTTCGATCAGCATCTGCGGATCGATGAGCCGCGGCACCTCGACCATTGCCGTCGCCGGGCGTGTGTCGCCGAACACCTCGCCGTGCGCCCGTCCGACCTTCTCCCAATTGGCGGCGATATCGACGATATACATTCGCGTGCGGACGACCTGCTTCATCGACGCCCCTGCGCGAGCAAGCGCCGACTCGATGTTCTTCAGCGTCTGAACGGCCTGCTGATACGGATCGCCGATGCCGACGATCTCACCGTTGGCGCCGGTCGCCGTCGTGCCCGACACCCACACGTTCGGACCGATGCGCACGGCGCGCGAGTAGCCGATGATCGGTTCCCATTTGCTGCCAGTCGAAATCAATTGTCTGTCCATGCGTCTCTCTATTCGTTTTTCGTTCTTCGTTTTTCGTTTCGTGTTGCCCGTCAGCGAAAGTTGTAAATGACCGCCGCCGTCGGTCTGACGATCATCGTCGAGCCGCCGCCATTGCCGCGGAGGTCGATTGCCATGTGCAGCCGGCGATAGACAGGAAACTGCGCGCCGACGCCAATCTGTACCTGCAACTGCGGGTTATGGGCCTGCAGGAACGTGAGGCCGCCCAGCATATACGGTTGCAGCCCCTGGCTCGTCAGCATCCGCACGACGCTGACACTGTAGAGCATCTCGCGCCGGCGAGGACCGCAGCAGTCGGGATTCGACGCGCGCATCCACGCTTCGAATTCCACCGCCCAGAGCGGGGAAAGAAATGTCCCGATCGATCCGCCGCCGCCCGGCTCCGGTTTCTCCTCGCGCACCCGGTAGGCATTGCCGACCAGATTCGCTCCGGCACGCACGGCGACGAACCCATCGCCTTTCTGATGCCCCTGTGCAAAGGCGACGTCGGCGCACGGCGCGATAAAAACGAAAAAGCTGATAAGGATTCGGATTGTCCGAGCTATAAGCAGGGATTCTAACCGAGCGTGGCCAAGGCTCAATGCCCGGCGCCGACGACGCAGACCTGACTGATAGCGCGGTTCGTATCGAAATACACCTGCCAATAATGCTCGTTCCGGCAATACGGCCGCACGGTGAGAACAGGGCCTGCCGCACTGAACGTGAGGATCTCCACTCGCGGAGGCGGCTGGTCGAGCACGTTCGGAATCTGCGTCACGCTCGTCACCAGCCGGTTGACGATGGTCTCGAGATCGGTTGAAGTCGGAGCCTGCGCCGTAAGGTCCACTCGCCGCGTTGGATTGGCGCTGAAGTTCTGCACGTTGTCCATGAACAGCTTGTTGTTGGGAACATACGTCAGCACGTGATCCGGCGTGTCGATCGTCGTCATGAAGAGGCCTATTTCACGTACCGGTACCGGCGATGCCTGCTGCCGAAATCGAGTCGCCGACCTTGAACGGCCTGAACGACAGAAGGAACAGCCCGGCAGCGAAATTGGCCAACAGCCCAGACCACGCTGCACCGATGGCAAGGCCCACAGCGGCCAGGAGCGCCGCGAACGAAGTCGTCTCGATCCCGAGCACGCCCAGCACCGCAATCAGGGTAAGAAGCTTCAAGAGGACAGCCGCGCTGGCGTCCAGGTAGCGCGCGATGGTCTCGTCGACGCGGCGCACGCGCATGAAACGTCCAAAAGCGACGCGGATCAACCTGATGGCCCAGCCTCCGATCACCCAGATCGCGAGCGCGCCAATCAGTTTCCATGCGGTTGGGACGAGGTAAAGCCGAACGAATGAGTCGAGCTCTAACAGCAGTTCCTGGTTCATGCCGGCCACCGGTAAAAAGCAGCCGTGCGCTGGGGGCGACTCTCTAAGAACGATATAGCAATGCGCACTCCATGTCGTCAAGAACCAGCGCTACTATGTCCAGCGTGGGTGCCATGAAGACGGTCGGGGTCGGAGGAAGCGGGCGGTGGCCGGGAGCGCTCGCCGCGGTGTTCGCCTGCCTGCTGGCCGTGACGGCCGCGGCGCGGCAGCAGGTACCTCGCGTCAGCCCCGAGGCAGCCGGCCTCTCGGCCGCACGTCTCCGTGAGGCAACCGAACTGTTGAGCCGCTATGTCGCGGAGCAGCGGATTGCCGGAGCGGTGGCGGCTGTCGCGAGACGCGGGCAGATCGCGTATCTCGAAGCCGTCGGGGTTCAGGATCTGCAGACACGCGCGCCGATGACCGAGCGATCGCTCTTTCGCATCTACTCGATGACAAGGCCCGTGACGGCGGTCGCGGTAATGATGCTGCACGAAGAGGGTCGCTTCAACCTCGACGATCCCGTCGCAAGATTCATCCCCGAGTTCAAGAACGTCGTTGTGTCCGGCGAGCAGGGCACTTCGCCGCGCCCGGCGGCGAAGGACATGACCGTGCGCGACCTTCTCCTGCACACCTCCGGCCTCAATGCGCGCACGTCTGAGATCTACCGGCGCGAGCAAGTGCGAACGCGCACGATGACCATGGCGCAGTTCATCGCGAACCTGGTGCGCGTGCCGTTGATGGAGGATCCAGGCACGCGCTACCGGTACAGCGAGGGGACGACCGTGCTGGGACGACTGGTGGAGATCTGGTCGGGCAAACCCTTCGAGGTGTTCCTCGAGGAACGCATCTTCCGCCCGCTCCGCATGATCGATACGATGTTCTGGGCCGCCACGCCCAACGACCGCGCGCGGCTCACCACGGTGTACGGCCCCGCCACGGGAGGAGGCCTCACGAAAGTCGAAACCGAGACGCTGCCGTTCACGGAGCGTCCGACGCTCATCGAAGGCGCCGTCGGCTTGTTGTCAACCGTGCCCGACTACCTGCGCTTCAGTCAGATGCTGCTCAACAGAGGAGAGCTCGACGGCGTGCGCCTGCTGAGCGCGAAGACCGTGGAGACGATGACAGCGAACGGACTATCGGAGGCCGTGCAGAACATTCGCGGTGGATCGATGGGTTGGGGACTTGCGAACGTGCAGGTCGTGCTCAGTTCAACGGCCAACGACCCTGCGAGCAAGGGCGAGTACGGGTGGGACGGCACGGCCGGCACCATCTTCTGGGTCGATCCGGGCAAGGAGATGGTGACCGTGCTCATGACCCAGAGCTCACCTTCGAACCCCGATCAAATCCGGCAGCGATTCAAGGCCATCGTGCAGCAGGCCATCGTCGATTGAGCGCGAACACGGAATTGCTTCATAATCCGCACATGAAGCGTGCGCACATGTTCGTATCGACTGTTCTGCTGCTGGCTGCATGTTTCGTGGCCCTTGGCGGCGGGCTCCGGGCACAGGTGCAGCGGCAGGTGCGCAATCTCGGCATCGGCGACCGCGTGTTCCGCCCAGTCACCGATGCGATGCTCGAGAAGCCCGAGCCTGGCGAGTGGATTAACTGGCGGCGCACCTACGATGGCACCGGCTACAGTCCGCTGAGTCAGATCAACAGACAGAACGTCGGCCAACTGACGCTCGCGTGGTCGTGGGGAATGCCGGCGGGAGCGCATCAGCCGACGCCTCTCGTGCACGACGGCGTCATGTTTCTCCCGACGCCGGGCGGTGGCGCGCAAGCGGTCGACGCGACCAACGGCGATTTCCTGTGGGAGTTCCGCGCGCCGCAGCCGGCACAGGGCAACGGTAGCGTGCGCCCAACACCGACACGCAATATCGCCATTTACGCCGACCGAATCTACGTGACTACCGGTGACGCGCGTCTCATCGCGCTCAACGCGCGAACGGGTGACGTCGTGTGGGACACGCAGGTGATGGACCCGAAGGAAGGATATACGTATACGGCGGGGGCCCTCGCGGTGAAGGGCGTCATCATTTCGTCGCTGACCGGCTGCCAGCGGTTCAAGAACGACACGTGCTACATCCTCGGTCACGACGCGCAAACCGGGAAGGAACTGTGGCGAACCTCGACAATCGCACGGCCGGGCGAACCGGGCGGCGACACGTGGGACGGCCAGCCCTTGATGTTCCGTGCGGGCGGCGACGCCTGGATGACCGGCAGCTACGATCCCGCAACGAATCTCGTCTACTGGGGCACGTCCCAGGCCAAACCCTGGGCGCAATTTCAGCGCGGCACCGCCGGCGACGCGCTCTACACGAACAGCACGCTCGCGCTCGATCCCAGAACCGGAAAGATGGCCTGGTACTTCCAGCACATCCCGGGCGAGACCCACGACATGGATGAGGTCTTCGAGCGCGTGCTCGTGGACGTTGACGGCCGCGCCTCTTCATTCTCGATGGGCAAGCTCGCCATCCTCTGGCAGATCGATCGGAAAACGGGCACGTTCATCGCCGCGCATGACCCGGGATACCAGACGCTGATCGACGTCGATCCGAAGACCGGCCGCGCAGCGTATCGCGCCAACACCATTCCGAAAGAGGGCGTGGAATTCCGCTTCTGCCCGAGTACGGGTGGCTTCAAGAGCCTGCGCTCGATGGCCTATCACCCGGCGACGCGCGCGTTCTATATCCCGCTGAATCTGACGTGTGAAGACGGCACGTTCGGCCCCGTCAAGCTCGCGGCAGGCGGCGGTGGTTCGGGCCCAGTGCGCCGCATCAACCTGATGCATCCGGAGAGCCCTGACGGTCTCGGCGAGCTGCTCGCGATGGACGTCAACGGAAAGATTCTCTGGAGGCATCGCACGCGCACACCGCCGAATACGTCGGCGCTGACGATGGGCGACGGCCTCGTGCTCGAAGGATACTGGGATCGGTACTTCCGCATCCACGACGCCGCGACCGGAAAGATTCTCTACACGAGCCCGCGCATGCCGACGCTCGTCCAGGGATTCCCGATCACGTACGCCGTCAACGGGAAACAGTACATTGCCGTGCCCGTAGGCACCGGGGGCGGGTCGTGGTCGAGCAGCATCGTGACGGACACGATTCCCGAGGCACGCATTCCGCAGGCGACGAATTCGATATTCGTGTTTGCGCTTCCGTAAGGCGAGAAACTCGACGCAGAGTTGCATCTGAGTTATGTGTCTCTGCGCCTCGGTGCTTCTGTGTCACCTGCTTTGTTCCGCACTTTCCAAGGTTTTCCCTTAGTTGCTTTCCATTCAATTGGATTGAATCCAGAAACTTGGTTTCACGATACAGGTCTGTTTTCTGCTCTGAAAACACTTGCACTTCATAGTATCTCGGCGCATCATGAGCGCCTCAATCCACATACGTAATAGTCCCGCCGGGCGGCGGTTTTTCTGACCGGCGACGTACCCCAAGGTTTTCGGCGTTCTCATCTTCAGCAGGTCTTATCTTAGGAGGGGCAGATGCGAAGACTAGCACTTGGGTTGTACGTGACAGCTCTGCTGTGCGCAACCACGCCAGCACTGGCACAGCAAGGCACAGCACAACTCGGCGGCAAGATCAGCGACGCGCAAGGCGCCGTACTCCCGGGCGTGACGATCGTCATCTCCAACGAAGAAACCGGCATCACGCGGGAGATCACCAGCACGGCCGAAGGCGGCTATTTCGCGTCGCAGATGGTTCCCGGCCGCTACCGGATTGCCGCGAAACTCGAGGGCTTCAAGGCGCTCGACCGTCGTGGCATTTCGCTCACGGTCGGCCAAACGACGACGCTCGACCTGGTGATGGAAGTCGGCGGCCTCGCCGAGACGCTGACGGTGACGGGTGAAGCGCCGCTCGTGGACGTCACGACGGCGGCAGTCGGCGGCCATATCAGCGCGGAAGAGCTGAGCGATCTGCCGTCGGCCAGCCGCAACTACATGGCGTTTGTCGGCAACGTGCCCGGCACGGTGTTCATCCCGAGCGCCGAATTCCTGAACGACAGCTTCCAGGCCAACGGCCAGCCGACGGCGGCCAACAACATCGTGTTCGACGGCGCGAACAACACCGACGAGCAGCGCGGATCGAACGTCGGCGGGCAGACGCGCGCGGCCAACGAATCGATCGCGGAAGTGCAGATCCTGACCAACCAGTTCGACGCGGAATGGGGACGCGCCTCTGGTGCGGTCATCAACGCCGTCACCAAATCGGGCACCAACCAGTTCACCGGCTCTGCGTTCAACTTCTACACGAGCAAGGCGATGACCAACCGGGACTACTTCGCGGAGGCCATCGATGCCCCGAAGCCGGACGTCGGCAAGAAAGAATGGGGCGGCACTATCGGCGGCCCGATCATCCGGAACAAGCTGCACTTTTTCGCCAGCCTCGAGCGGCTGTACATCAACCGCAATTTCACCAACACGTTCCCGGCGCGCCCCTCGCTGAACTTTGCCACCTCGAGCGAGGAGTCGGCGTGGAACACGATGTGGCGCCTCGACCATCAGCTGAGCTCGCAAACACACGTGGGCGTTCCGCTGGCTCCGTGAAAGCGCGCCGCAGTTCAACCGGCTCGACGGCAGCCAGGAAACGCTGACGAGCTACGGCGACGAGACCGACCTCGATCAGACGATGGTCGCCACGATGACCTCGGTCCTGACCGACACCAAGGTCAACACCATTCGATACGGTCTCGTGCTCGAAAACACCGTCCACGCGAACCCGGCGTGGCGCGCGCTCAAGCCCGAGTACGCGCGCTGCGTGCCGTGCCCGGAGGGCGCGGGCGCCGACATCGTGACGGCGGGACCGATCCTCGACTACGAGACGTTCGACATCCAGTCGAACGGCACGATGGACTATTCCGATCAGACGGGGCACTCGATCGACAACACCTTCTCCTGGTTCATCCCCGAAGCGAAAGGGCGCCACGACCTGAAGTTCGGCGCGCGCTATTCGCACATCTGGCTGAGCAACCCGGCCTGGGGCAACCTGCAGGGCACGTATCAGTTCCGCGGCACGGGCGATCCCGAGTTCAACGCGTCGAATCCCCGAACGTATCCGGAACGCTTCACGATCCGTGCGCCCGGCGCGCTCGACTACAACATGTACATGCACATCGGCGAGCTGTTCGCGCAGGACAAGTGGCAGATGAAGCCCGGCCTCACGCTGAGCGTCGGCGTCCGCTACGACATCGAAGTCTTCCCGTACGACCCGGCCCCCATCGGCAATCCAGCGGTGACGAAGGCCCCGACCGACAAAGGCAACATCGCGCCGCGTATCGGCCTGGTGTGGAACCCCGATGGTCAGAGCAAGTCGGTTGTGCGGATGGGCTACGGGATGTTCTACGACCGAACCTTGCTCGGCACCGTCGACAACTTCCTGACCGACTACAAATACTCGCCGTCGTTCACCGCGAATTTCCCGGCGTCGGCTCCTGACCCCGGACCGCGCAACGGGACGTTCCCGACCGAGCCGATGCTGCAGGTCACGCAGTTGCAGACGCTCACGCAGGCGCAGCGGAACATCCTGAACTCGCTGTATCCGCCAAACTCGACGGTGCGCAACACCGGCACGGTCAGCTGGGACGACCCGAACCGTCAACAGCCGTACTTCCATCAGATCAGCCTGGGATACGAGCGCGAGATCTTCCAGGGCGTGTCGGCGTCGGTCGACTACGTCCGGATGAACGGGCGCAACATGTTCTTCAACCCGAACCTGAACATCGCGCTCGGCCTCAACGACACGCGCGATGGTCCGCGCCAGGAACCCGGACCGGATCCGTTCGGCGTGCTGCGGCCCAGCCTCGCGCCTGGCGAGGCGATGTATACCGCCACCACGACGGTGCGCTACATCACGACGCAGTACGGGTACAGCGATTACGATGCGCTGAACATGTCGGTCGAAAAGCGTTACTCGCACAACTTCAGCGCCCGTGCCGCGTATTCCTTCGGCTATTCGCGCGGCATCACGGCCGGCCAGGGGGACACGCCGCAACTGCAGACGCTCGCCGACCTGCACCTCCCGGAATACGAAGCGCTGGCGGGCACCGACCGCGCGCACAACTTCACGTTGAGCGGACGGGTGGAGATTCCGAAGACGAAGGGCGTGACGCTCAGCGGAACGCTGCGCTCGATGACGGGCACGCCGTTCACGATTCAGGACGACACGCTGGATTCCGATCGCAACCGCATCAACTTCGCGCCGCTGCCGGCCGGCACGTACAACCCGGCCCCCGCGGCGGGCGCACACGTCATGACCGACGTCGTCAGCGAAGGCGGCCGGAACGGCGCACGGGGTCCCGGATTCATGCAGTTCGACATGCGCGTCGGCTACCGGGCGCGCCTGGGCGGACGCCGCACGCTTGACATTTTCTACGAGACGTTCAACGTGACCGATCGGGCGAACTTTACGAACCCGGCCGGCAACCGCCGCCTGGCAGCGGACTTCCTGCGGCTTGCCGGCCTCCAGGGTGGCACCGGCTTCCCGCGGCAGTCGCAGATCGGACTGCGTTTCGGGTTCTAACTAGCGGTTCGTAGGTTCGTGGGTTCGTGGGTTCGTAGGTTCGTAGGTTCGGAAGGGCAGAGAGGGAAACCACTCTGCCCTTTTTTTGGCCGCCCTTATAATGAAAATTCCCATGCAACGCGGTCGAATCGTCTCGGTCGTGGGCGTCGCCCTGCTGCTCGCCGCCGCGGCCGGACTGAAGGCTCAGCAGGCGCCGCCGGAGGTGACGTTTCAGGTCGAGGTGAATTACGTCGACGTCGACGCGATCGTCACCGATGAGAAGGGCAACTTCGTCACCGGCTTGACGCGCGACGACTTCGAAGTCTTCGAGGACGGCAAGCCGCAGAAGGTCGAGATGTTCTCGTACGTCGAGCTGCCGGTCGAGCCGCCCGATCGATTCGCCATTCTGGGACGTCCCGCCAATACCGACGCACGCTCGAACGCCAGGCCGTTTGACGGCCGGGTGTACGTGCTGGTGATGGATGACATCGACATCAGCCCGCTCCGCACGTCGATCGTCAAAAAATCGGCGCGCGAGTTCATCGAACGGCATCTTGGCGCCAACGATCTCGCGGCCGTCGTGTATACCAGCGGCCGCACCGATGCCACGCAGGACTTCACGAACGACCGCGATCTGCTCATTGCGTCAGTTGACAAGTTCGTCGGCCGCCGGCTGCAGTCGGCGGCGATCGAAGCGCTCGAGCAGCACTACTACCGCGAGTTCATCCGGCTCGATCGGCAGGACAACGAAGTCGATGCGGATGCCGCCATCACCGACACAGCGTCGCCAATCAGCGTGCTGGATCTCGAGCGCGAGCAGCGGGCGCTCGCAGTGCTCGACACGCTCCGCAACCTCGGCGAGTTCCTCGCCGGCGTCCGGGGCCGGCGGAAGGCCGTGCTGCTGTTCAGCGAAGGCCTGGAAATGCCGATGAGCGAGCTCTACAGCCTCCACACGCCGACCGATGTCGGCGGAGCCATTCGGGACGCAATCACCGCTGCGGCACGATCGAACGTCAACTTCTTCGCCCTCGATCCCCGCGGCCTCATCGGCCTGACGACCGAGTTCATCGAGCTCGCGGGATCGGGTGCGCCCAACGTGGCGATGGGCGTGTTTGGATCGCAGAACGCGCAGCAGGGTCTTCTGAACGACCTCAGGCTGTCGCAGGACAGCCTGCGCACGCTCGCCGAAGAAACAGGCGGATTCGCCGCCGTCAACCAGAACACGCTCGGATCGGCCTTCGAGCGCATCGTCGATGCGAACAGCCGCTACTACGTGCTCGGCTATTACCCGCCCACGCACGGCGCGCGATGGCCGGTTCCACCGCATCGAGGTGCGCACGAAGCGGCCGGGGCTGCGCGTGTCCGCGCGGCGCGGTTATGCCTCGCCGCGCGGCCGCACGCCTGCCGAGCGAAAGCGCGACGAGGAATCGCGGAGGGCACGCGAGGCCAGGCGCGGCGGCGTCAACAACACCTCGCCCGAGCTGCGCGACGCACTCAATGCCCCGCTGCAGCAAAGCGGGCTCACCTTCACGGTCCAGGCGGCCCCGTTCAAGCATACGCAGAAGGATGCGTCGGTCGCGCTGGCGATCGAGTTCGACGGCGACCCGCTGCCATTCACGCAGCCCGACAGCGGCGGGCTCGTGACGAACACCGATCGAGTTGTCGTTCTTTCGGCATCAATCAGGACGGCAAGGCGCAGCGGTCGACGCGGTCGCAGTTCAACCTTACGCTCCGGCCGGAGTCGTTCACGCGCGTCAAGACCGGCGGGCTGCGCGTGAATCCGCGGCTGATGCTCGAACCCGGCCGCTATCAGATCCGCGTCGGCGCCCGAGAGACCGTCGGCAGCCGCGTCGGCACGGTGTTCTACGACCTGCAGGTGCCCGATTTCCGGAAGGAGCCGCTGATGCTGAGCGGCGTGCTGGTCACGGCGGCGTCCGCCCAGGCCGCAATGACTGCGATGGCCGATCCGGCGGCGCCGAAGCTGCTGCCCGGACCGGCCGTCGAGCCGGCGGACCTTCCTCCGAAACGACACGCGTGACAGTTTTTGCCGAGATCTACGACAATATATCCAACAGGCAGCAGCGGCAGATTGACACGACGGTGACCTTGGTTTCCGAGAGCGGACAGGAAGTGTTCACCGCCCGCGACAGCGTGATCAACCCCTCGACTTCGCTCGGGGCAGGCGCGGCGCCAGGGCTGGTGGACGACTTACGGGCTGGCGCGCGATATCCCGCTGACGAACGTCGCCCCTGGCCGATATCTGGTGAAGGTCGCGCGAAGCCCTTGCGCGTGGCAGGCAGCTCCGGTTGTACGAGAAATCCTTATACGGTACAATAGGTCCCCATGATGAAGCGAACACTCATCACGCTCACTCTTGCCGCGGCCGCTCTTCAGTCTCCTGTGCTCAGGGCACAGGCCCCGCCGCGCTCCGCCAACAGTCACCTTTCAGGTCGAGGTCAACTACGTCGACGTCGACGTGGTCGTCACCGACGAGAACGGCAATTTCGTCTCCGGCCTCACGCGAGAGGATTTCGACGTGTTCGAAGACGGCAAGCCACAGAAGGTCGACACGTTCGCGTACGTCGAGATTCCTGTCGAGCCGGACAACGCATTCGTCGCTCGGCGATCGCAAGGTCTCGACCGATACGAAGACGAACCGCCAGCCGTTTGCCGGGCGCCTTTTACGTGATCGTGCTCGACGACCAGGACGTCAGCTCGATGCGAACGACGCAGGTGAGGAAATCGGCCAAGGAGTTCGTCGACAAGTACATGGGGGCGAACGACATCGCCGCGGTCGTCCATACCAGCGGCCGAACCGACGCCGCGCAGGAATTCACGAGCAACAAGGCGCTGCTGCAACGCCGCCATCGACAAGTTCATGGGCCGCCGCATGCGCTCGCTCACGATCGAGCGGCTCGACGCCTACTACCAGCGGCTCTCATGATCGAGAACGAACAGAGTCCCAGGGCACGGAGAACGAGCCGGCGGCCGTCGACCGATCCCGGCGGGCACAGCCGGCTCGAGCCGACCGATTTCGAGCGCGGATTCCGCGCGGTCGGCGTGCTCGACACGCTCAGGCTCACCGCGGAGTTCCTGACCTCGGTGCGGGGCCGCCGCAAGGCGGTCCTGTTCTTCAGCGAAGGCATCGATTACCCCATTCAGGACTCGTTCGGCGGGCAGAGCGCGAGCGACGTCATCCGCGCGACGCAGGATGCGATCACGATGGCGGCGCGCGCCAACGTGAACTTCTACACGATCGATCCGCGCGGGCTGGTCGGCATGACCAACGAGTTCATGGAGATGGCGGGCGGCGGCTCGCCCGAACTGGCCGGCGGTGCCCGCGATGCGCACGCCACTGGTACGAACGCGGCCATCACCGGCCTCACCGGCGGGACCGTTCAACGCACAGACCGACCTCATGGCCGAGCTGATGATGTCGCAGGGCAGCCTGCGCGAGCTCGCCGAACAGACCGGCGGCATAGCGGCGGTGAACACGAACTCGCTGACCGATGCCTTCAGCCGCATCGTGAGACGAACAGCCGGTATTACGTGCTCGGCTATTACCCGCCGACGCATGCGCGCGACGGCCGGTTCCACAAAATCGAGGTCAAGATGAAGCGGCCGGGTCTGAAAGTCGCGGCGCGCAGAGGGCTATGGATCGCCGCGAGGCCGAACGGCGGAAGAGCGGAAGCGCGACGAAGAGGCCAAACGCGCGCGAGAGGCGAAGCGGCCGAACGCCGACAAGACATCCGCCCCGTTGCGCGACATCCTCACCAGCCCGCTGATGCAGAGCGGGCTCAACTTCACCGTGCAGGCGGCGCCGTTCAAGAACACGCAGAAAGAAGCGTCGATCGCGCTGGCGATCGAGATCGACGGCGACCGTCTGCAATATCGGCGCCAGACGCGAAGGGCATGTGCCGCGAACAAGATCGAGCTGTCGTTTTACGGCGTGAACGAGCTCGGCAAGGCGCTGGCGGGCACCCGCACAGAGCTCGATCTGACCCTTAAGCCCGAGACGCGAGAGCGCGTGAAGACGTTCGGTGTGCGGGTGAACCCGCGCATCAGCCTTCCGCCTGGACGATATCACCTGCGGATTGGCGCGCGCGAGGCCGTCGGCGGGCTGACCGGCTCGGTGTTCTACGATCTCGAGGTTCCCGATTTCCGCAAGGAGAAACTGATGCTGGGCGGGCTGGTGGTCGCATCGGCCGCGGGCCAGCATACGCCGAGCATCCAGCCCGATACGGTGCTCGCAAAGGTGATGCCGGCCGCCGGCCACGAGCCGGCGCGAGTTCCCGCGCGCGATCTCCTCGCGCTCTACACTGAGATCTACGACAACATCGGATCGCAACAAGCACGGAACGTCGACGTTGCGGTGCGGCTGCTCTCAGAGAACGGCGCGGAAGTGTTCGCTACCCGCGACGAGTTGACGAACGGTGGCGCGCCGCCGAAGAAACCGTGGGACATCTACGGCTACTCCAAGCAGATCGCGCTGAAGGACATTCGCCCCGGGCCGTTACGTGCTTCGTGTCGAAGCGCAGGTTCGTGGGAACGTGGGCGACGCAAAACCATTTGCCAGGGAGACGCTGATTACAGTCGTTCCGTAAATCACTTCGACTTTCGACGGAGGAATGCGCGATGCGAAGCTGGACCGTCCTCCTCGCCGTACTGCTGCTCGTCCCGTCATCGGCCCTGATGCAGGAGAAAGGGGGCGAAGACGAATTCGGCCCGTACGAAGTCGTGGCTGAACTGGCCGCAGCCGATTCCCGGCACCGAGGGTTATACGTGGGGATCGACCGGCGGCGTGTTTGCGGAAACGCCGGACAGGGTGTGGATCGTCCAGCGCGGCATGCTGCCGCTGCCGGCAGGCGCGAAGTTCGGCGTGCCGCTCCAGGGCCAGGCGACCGGAGCGCAGGGGCAGAAATGGCAGCACTGCATCATCGTCGTCGATCGCAACGGCCGCATGGTGCAGTCGTGGACGCAACACGACAGCATTTTTGCGGTGAAGGGCGCGCGCGGCCCGCACAAGATCAAGATGAACCCGTACGATCCGCAGAAGCACGTGTGGATCATGGACGACAACCTGCACCAGCTCTTCAAGTTCACCTATGACGGCAAGCTCGTGCAGACGTGGGGCGAGCAGCTGGTGCGCGGCGAAGACGAGCGGCACTTCGGCCGCCCGACCGACATCGACTGGCTGCCGGACGGCACGTTCTTCGTGAGCGACGGCTACACGAACACGCGGGTGGTCAAGTTCTCGCCCGAGGGCAAGTACCTGACGTCGTGGGGCACCTCGAGCGAGGGGAAGGCCAACCCGGGCCCGAACGAGATGCACACCGTGCACAGTGTCGCGGTCGGGCGCGATCGCAAGATCTACGTCTCCGATCGCACGAACAGCCGCATCCAGATCTTCGACGAGAACGGCAAATTCCTCGATATGTGGACGAACATCCGCCGGCCGTATCACGTCATGATGAGCCGCGATCAGTTCCTCTGGGTGTCGGACGGCGAGACGCACAAGATGCTGAAGTACGACCTGAGCCGGTAAATTCCTCTATGGCTGGGGCACGTTCGGCCCGCTGCCGGGCCGCTTCAACGGCGTGCACCAGTTCTCAGTGGACCAGGAGAACAACCTCTACGTGGCCGAAGTGTTCAACGGGCGCGCGCAGAAATTCCGGCCGCGCAAGGGCGCCGATCCTGCGAAGCTGACCGGACAGGAGCTTAGGCACGGCGCGCTGTGGACAAAGTAGCGCCTCGCTGAATTCGAAGATTGGTAGATTGGAAGATTGGAGGAATGGTGTAGGAGTTAAGAGTGCCGATTGGAAGAATACTCGCAGTAATCCGTCGATCGGCCCTCTTCAATCTGTCAACATTCTCTCAATCTACCAATCTTCCAATCTACCAATTCAGTACAGAGTAAAGGCCCAGAGCATGTCGCCTGTTCCGACGAGCAGGTACTGCTTCCCGTCGATCGCATAGGTCTGCGGCGCATTGCTGATGTTGCCCACGCGCGTGTGCCAGAGCGGCTTGCCGTCCTTTGCATCGTGCGCGATCAGGTTGCCGCTGCCGTCGCCGCCGAAGAGCAATCCGCCTGCGGTCGCGAGGAACCCGATGCCGCCGCCGGCGCTATTCGCGTACTTGCGACGCCACGCAACTTTGCCTGTGGCAGGTTCGATGGCCGTCAGGAACTTCCCCGTCGACCCGACCTCGACACGCAACTTTCCGCCGAGCCCCATCGATCCGCGCGGATCGGGATCGGTGAGATACAGCATGTTGAACGAATTGGCTTCCTGCATGTAGACGAGGCCAGTATCGGGCGAATATGCGGAAGGCTGCCAGTTCGTCGTCCCTCCCTCGACCGGAGATACCAGCGCGCCCGGGACAATCGCTTCCTTCTCAGGCGCCGGCCATGGGGCTTTCTTGCTGTTGAGCCCGCCCGCCCAGTTCGTGTGCGTGCCGTATTTGGTCGTCACGATGTGCTCGCCCGTGACGCGATCGACGGTGAAGAAGTATCCGTTGCGCGCGGCGACCGATACGAGCTTGCGCGGCTTGCCGTTGATGGTCGCGTCGATGAGCATCGGGTTCTGCACCGTGTCCCAGTCGTGCGTGTCGTGCGGCGACATCTGGTAGTGCCACGCCATCTTGCCGGTGTCAACGTTGAGCGCAACGAGCGCAGCACGTGTACAGGTTGTCTCCCGGCCGCCCGACGCCTGTGTACGCCGGACGTCGGGTTCCCGGTGCCGAAGATGTATAGCCTCGTTTCGGGATCGTACGAGCCAGGCATCCACGTGTGGCCACCACCATACTTTGCCGCCTCGAGCTCGGCCAGGTCTCCAGACCGGGATCGCCCGCCTTCATCGGTACCGTGTAGAACTTCCACTGAAGCTTCCCGGTCTCCGGATCGATGGCCTGAAGGAATCCGGGGCCATCGAGGTCGTTGCCCGTGCCGACGATGACGTGGTTGTCGACGATGATCGGCGCCGGCGTCGAGAAATACTGCTCATCGAAATCGGCGATCTCGACGAACCAGTTTTCCTTGCCGGTTTTCGCATCGAGCGAGACCAGGTAGTTGTCAGGCGTCTCGAAGAGCAGAGAGTTGTACCAGATGGCCGCGCCACGATTGCCGATGTGGGTGGCGCCGCGCGTCTTCCAGAAGTAGTGCCAGATTTCGCGGCCGTCGAGCGCGTCGAGCGCCCACACGTTGTCTGGGGCGGTGACGTAAAGGATTCCGCCGACCTGCAGTACGGCACCCTTAATCGTGCCCCCGGTGAACTCGCGTGTACCCACGCCGCCGATGATCGTCGGCGGCACACCGCCTCGCGGGCCCGTCAATACGGTCGTCATCCACGCGAGCGTGAGATTCTTCACGTTCGTCGTGTTGATCTGCTTCAGCGTGCTGTACCGGCGGCTTGTGTAGTCGCCGGCGAACGTCGCCCACTCGTCGGCGAGCGGCTTCGTGAGCGTGGCGGGATCGACAATCACACGGGTTCCGGTTCCGGTTCCGGTTCCGGTTCGCGGTTCCGGTTCGCGGTGCTGGGTTCTGTGCAGTTAGGAGCACCGGCGCGGCGAGCAGCGATGCGACGACAGCAACTTTTTTCAGGTTCATTTCACACCCGTCAGGTACGCAGTCACATCGTAAATGTCTTTGTCGGTGTAGATAGGCAGCAGATTCCTGTGGGCTTCGAGCGGATCGCGCACGTCTACCTTCGGCACGTCGCCGTTCCGCCGGAACGAACGCGGCGTGCCATCGGCCTGCGTCAACGTCACGATGAAGTCGTCGATACGCTCGAGACGGCCTTCGTACTTCTGTCCCGTCGGCAGCGTCACGACAACCGTCGTTTCGCGCCGCGTGGTCATCGGCGCCGGTGCAGCCGGGCCGGCACCGCGCCCACCACGGCCGCCTCCTCGTCCGCCGGCAATCCAGAGATTCTGGAGCTGAGCGGGACCAAGATCCCGCGCGCCGATGCCTTTGAGATCGCCGGTCACCGAGTGACAACCCGCGCACCGTGCCGCGAAATATCGTTCTCCTGCGGCGGCGTCGCCGACCAGCACCTTGAGCTCGGGGGCCGTGGCGGGCGGCGGCGGCGCACCCTGTCCGGGAGCCAGCGCGAGCACGCTGTGAATGTAGGCAGCGAGCGCCTTCACTTCGTCCGCAGAGAGACCGGCCGCCGAGATACGGCCCTTATGCGATCCCTGGAGGACTGGCTGTATCAGCTCGCCTTCGCGATCGTTCAGCACGAGCGTGACACGCAACAGATTCGATCCGCCCTGCTCGCCGCCGCGGAGATCCGCACCATGGCAGCTGCGGCACTCGGTGTCGTAAATCGCACGGCCGCGCGCGACGACCGCAGGGTCTGCGGGATCGCGCTGTTGCGCGGGAAAGCTGGCCACGCCGCCGCGCCCCTGCGCCCACAGGCTCGAGCACAGGAATGCCAATGCAAGACGTGACGGTCGCACCCATCGCACCCTTTGCACCCATCGCACCTCTTGCACCCATTTTCATGTCCACCACGCCTCTACGGGAGGTTCAGTCAGGATCGCGCGCGACAGCACGTCGACCGCCGCTTTGAGCCCTTCGTCGATCGACGCGAGCGCATCTTCGTGCTCGATGCTCATCACGTAATCGTAGCCCGCCAGCCGGAGGGCGCTGACGATGCGCTTCCATTCGAACTCGTCGTGTCCGAATCCCACGCTTCGAAACAGCCACGAACGTTCCGGCATGCGCCGATACGTTTTTGTGTCGATCACGCCGTTCACCGCGACGTTGTGCCGGTCGAGGTAGACATCCTTGGCGTGCACGTGAAAAATCGCGGGCCCCAGCGCGCGAATCGCCGCCGGCACGTCGACGCCCTGCCAGAAGAAATGGCTGGGATCGAAATTGACGCCGAGATTATCGCCGCACGCCTGCCGGAGCTTGAGCGCGCTTTCGACGTTGTAGACAATGAAGCCCGGATGCGCCTCAAGCGCCACCTTCACGCCGTGGTCGCGCGCGAACGCCGCTGTCTTCGTCCAGTAAGGAATGGCTTTCTTCTCCCACTGCCACTCGAGCACTTCGAGAAATTCGGGCGGCCACGGGGTCGTCACCCAGTTCGGATGCGAAGCGGTGTCCGAATCACCGGGGCACCCTGAAAACGTAACCACAACCGGCACCTCGAGCTGTTCGGCAAGTTGAACGGTCTTGCGGAACACGTCGTCGTCGGCCTTCGATCGCGCGGCGTTCGGATGAAGCGGATCGCCGTGGCACGAGAGCGCGCTGATTATCAGCCCCGCATCGCGGATCATCTTGCGAAAGTCACCGGCGCGGTTCTTGTCCTTCAAATAGGTGTCGACCTCGACGTGATCGCTGCCCGGCCAGGCGCCCGTGCCCAGCTCGATGGCTGTGACCTTCTCGAGCGATCGCACCTTTGTCAGCATGTCCTTCACGCTGAGCTTCGCAAACACAGGGGTAAACAACCCAAGCTTCATCGTCGCCTCTCAATACCGAACGCCGGTCCACACGCCGCCGTCAGCGTGACTCTTCAGAATCGCATCTACGACACAGGCGGCCCGGTAGCCGTCGTCGAACGTCGCGAACGCAGGTGGCTTGGCTTCGTCGGCACTCCGGCCGCTGGCGATGAAGCCGTAAATATCTCTCATCACGTTGCAGAAGGCGTCGGCCCATGCCTCCTGGTGACCGCCCGGCAAATGCGCGTACCGCTGCGCGCCATCATGCAGCAGCGAAGGATCTTTCGGCAGCACGGCGTTTGCGGCGTCGCGACGCCCGATCCACAGCTCGTTCTGCTGTTCCTGGAGCCACCGTACCGACGCGGTGCGGCCGTTCACCTCGAACCAGAGACCGTTCTTGTGGCCGGCGCACACTTGCCCGACGTTCACCGCGCCCCGCGCGCCACCGTCAAACCGCACGAGCACGGTCGCAAGGTCCTCGCTCAGAACGTGGAACTCTTCACCCCGTTCATCTCCGCGGGCAAAGGCTTCCCTGTTTTTCGAGCGGTTTGAACCGCGTGCCAATCACCGTACTGAGATCCGCCAGCACTGCTTCAATGCGCTGGCCGATCGACGTGCTGGACCAGATCGCACCAATGCGACCCGATATCGCCGATCGCAGAGCTCTTGCCGCCCTTTTCCGGTTCGAGGCGCCAGGAGAAGTCCGTGGGCTGGAGCAGCCAGTCCTGCAGGTACGCGCCGTGCACGAAGTGCGGCTCGCCGATTTCGCCGGCGCGAATCATCTCGCGCGCCTGCTGCACGAGAGGATTACCACGGTAGTTGAACGTGACCGCATGTACTACGCCGGCTTCCCGCGCGGCGTTGACAAGCGACCGGGCGTCTTCCGCATTCAGGGCGAGCGGCTTGTCCGAAACGACGTGCTTTCGGTGCGTGAGCGCCGCCATGATGACGGGCACGTGCAGGTGGTTGGGCGTCGTGTTGTGCACGACGTGGACATCGGGATCGGCGGCCAGGGCCTCGTAGCTGCCGTATCCCTTGGGCACCCCCAGTGCGTCCGCCTTCGCGCGAGCCGAGCGATCGGAGCTCGCCGCGACCGCGACGACATCGACGAACCCGAGGCGCCGCACTGCATCGATGTGATGCGCCCCGACAAACCCAGGGCCCACGAGGCCCATCCCGATGCGGCGCATGCCGTTACGCGAGCGCCGCCCGCATGTATTCGAGGCCCTTCTTCACTTCGTCGACCGGCGTGCCCGCGCCCTTGTACTCGTACTCGAGGTAGGCGATGATCGGCCACTTGTTCTGCTTCAACAGCTGCAGCACTTCCTTCATAGGCGCGTCGCCTTCGCCCCACGCCACGTTCGGCCCCTGATCGCGTTTGCGATCCTTGATGTGCAGGTTCGTGATGTTCGCGTGCTGCTCGCGCAGGTACGCGACGGCATCGTAATTCGCCGCCGTGAAGTGGCCGATGTCGAGATTGATCTTGAAATACTTCGACATCGCCAGCGCGGCGGCGAAGCTTTCGGGGGTCGCGAACTCGTTCGGATTCTTGACGTCCGAATGGTTGTGCATCGCGACGATCATCTTGTGCTTCTCGGCGAAGGGCGCGACCCGCTTCGCAGCCGTCAGCGTGCTCGACGCCGTGATGAATCCGGCTCCGAGCGCCCGCGCGATCTCGAAGCCGCGATCGATTTCGGGCTCCGTGAAGCTGTCGTTGAAGCTGTAGTTGAATGCGCGAATGGCGATTTTGGCGCTGTCGAACTTCTTGCGAATCGCGGTGAAGTGTTCGAGCGGCGTCTCGAGGCGCCACTTCCGCAACTCCTCGCGCGACACCTTGGCCGGCGGTGTGGCGGCCGGCTCGAGCATCGGCGACCATAGCTCGCAATCGCGCAGACCGCACTCGGTGAACGCCTTGATGATGACGTCGACCATGTCGCCGCCCGAGGGCCTGGGAAGCTGCCGGAAACTATAGGTCTGCGCCCCGAGAGTGACGCCGGCGACGGTCGTCTGCGCCAGCAGTTTCGGCCATGCCATGGTCGACAGGGCCAATGTGGTGAACTCGCGTCGCGTCAACATAGAATGCCCTCCGTCTGGGCTCGATCTGTAGATGTTCTTGTATCACAAAGGAGAGGTTTCATGCTGCAAGGAGAGGTTTCATCGCTTCGCCATCGTCTGACTCGTTCCTGACGTTTGCCGTCTCGACGCAGAGGCACGGAGGCGCAGAGACACGCACGGAGAAATGCATTTTCTCTGTGGGCTGCGTCAGTGGGCTCTGCGGCCGGGCCTCACGTTCGCGCCACGGCGCGCCACGAGAAAGCAAAGCGCGTAAACACAAGAAGCCCAGCCCAGCGCCCTCTCTCTGTGTTTCCGCGCTTTGCTTTCTCGCGGCGGTGGCCGCTTTGCGGCCAGCGAACGTGACGCCCGGCCCGTGTCTCCGTGATCAGAATTTCATCGTGTCTTCGTGCTCTTCGTGCCTTCGTGTTAATGCCATGAGGCCGCTATCGCGGTGCTCGCGATGCCAGAAACGCCTTGATCATCGTCCCGAAGCTATCCCTGTCGTAGACGAAGAACAGCTCGTTCGAGCGCGGGCCGCGGCGCAGATAAGTAATGTCGGGTTCCGGACCGGGTTTTCCGGCGCCATAGCGCGCGCCTCTTCTCGCGCGAGCTGATATTGGCGCGTCGGCGAATAGCGCAGGTCGTGCATCGACTCGAGCGCAAACAGCTTCAGCCGTTGCAGAGCCGGCGACACCGGGTGGGAATAGACGCGGTCGATCATGACATCGCCGGGCGGCGGTGGCGGCAGCGACATCAGTGTACCGGCAGGGCCGTATGGATACCGGTTGCGATCGGCATGATTCGTATAGAGCAAGAGCGTGACGGGCCTGTTCCACCGCGCCAGCGCTTCGGAGAGCGCCACCGTCGTGAACTGATGATCTCTGTGCGTGTCGAGCTGCGGGTGCGGCGCGACGATGACGGCTGGCTTCACTTTCTTCAGCAGTGTGAGCGTATCTTCGACGAGATTGCCCCACTTCGATTCGCGCGGCCGCGACGGCAACAGCGAGCCGATATTTTCCCTGCGATAGACGTTGATGTCCGCGTTCGGACGATACATCTCCGGAATCACGGCCTCGCGCTTGTCGTGCATCTCGGCAAGCCGCGCGTCGAAGTACCCCATGTTGAACGTGCGCTCCGGCGGAATCCTCCCCTGCCACGGGATGGTGATGCTGTCGATGACGCGGATACGCCCTTTGAAGAGATAGAGATCGCCGGGATCGTCGAACACTGCCTCGTAGGTCGGCGCGCCGGCATTGCCAGCCGTAACGGTCACCACGCTCGCGTTGCGATTCGCGTACAACCCGAATGCAGCGATCTCCGCATCGTCGGGATGCGGTGCAAGAACGAGGATCGACTTGGAGAGATCGAGGCCGCCGTCGAACAGCCGCAGTCTCGCCGCCGGAGCTGCGAAGGCGACCCCTTCTCCACGCAGCGAGATGCGCGTGCCGACTATCGCGCCGCGCAGGAAGGTCAGGTTCAGCCACCGCTCGCCGACGTCTCCCGGCGGAAAGTACTGCCGATCGGACACACCACCCGCCGCAATTTCAACGTATGGTACGGCGACCGCGGCGTCGGTGGTGATCTGCACACCCAAAAGCACGGTGTCCCAGCGGGCATCGACCAGCTCGGGCCACACGATGCCTGGCACACCGTCAGTGTCGGTCACGGTCAGATCGAACACTCGACTGCGCCCGTCACGAAACGCGAAGGTGCCCGGCTGGGGTGTGTTCTGAACCTGGGACGCGTAGGCGACGTAGCTCGCGTGGGGTTCCCAGGTCGCGTGCGTAAGGAAGATGCAGGCGAGCGCCGCGACGGTGTGACGAATCATCGCGCGGTCTCCGCTTTCTCGCTCGATCGGAAGAAGAGCGCGAACAGGACGAGCACGACGCCGGCCATCGCAGCCGGCACCAGCCAGATGCTCTGCCAGTCGTGCCCCGCGCCGCCGGGCAGCGCATAGGCATCGACCACGCGGCCCGACAACCACGAACCGATCAGCATTCCCACGCCGTAGGTGACGAAGGTGATGAAGCCCTGCGCCGCGGCGCGCACGTGCGGCGGCGCTTTCTGATCGACGTAAATCTGTCCCGTGACGAAGAAGAAGTCGTAGCAGATACCGTGCAGCAGAATGCCCAGGTACAGCATCCAGACCAGGGCGTCGTTATTGCCGTACGCGAACAGGATGTATCGCGCCACCCACGCGGCCATGCCGACGAGCAGCATCTGCTTGACGCCGAGCCGGCGGAAGAACCACGGCATCAGGAGCATGAACACCAGCTCGGACATCTGCCCCATGGTCATCTTCCCCGCGGCGTTCGTCACACCGATAGCGTTCAGAAACGGATTCGCGAATGCGTAATAGAACTGCAGCGGAATGCAGACCAGAAATGACCCGATGACGAACACCGCGAACGATCGATCCTTCATCAGCTGCAGCGCGTCGAGCCCGAGAACCTCGCGCACGCGGACGCGGCCGGTCGCCTGAGGCGGTGTGTGCGGAAGAAGCAGGCAGAACATCGCGAGCGCAATCGATCCCGCCGCGGCCAGCTGCATCGGGCGACCCGTGGCCTCCACTCCCAGCGTGCCGACGACGAGGCCCGCGACGATCCAGCCGATCGTGCCGAGCACGCGCACCGGCGGAAACTCGCGCCCCGGATCGCGCATCTGCCGGAACGACAGCGAGTTGGTGAGCGCGAGCGTCGGCATGTAGAACAGCGTGTGGATCAGCACCGTGATGTAGAGCGGCCAGAAGACGCTTTGCGTCGACGCATAGAACAGGGTAACGCCACCGGCAAGGTGCAGCACGGCGAGCAGCCGCTGCGTCGCGAAAAAGCGATCGGCGATCATCCCGACGAAAAACGGCGAAATCATCGCCGCCAACGCCGTCGTCCCGTACGTCAGGCCGATCTGCTCTCCCGAAAAACCGAGCGCGCCGAGCCAGGTGCCCATGGTCACGTACCATGCGCCCCAGATGAAGTACTCGAGGAACATCATCACTGACAGCTTGAGACGAACGGCAAACGGCATGGGCGGATTCTAGACGGGTTTTGGGGTTCCTAGGGTTCCTAGTTCCGGTTCCGGTTCCGGTTCCGGTTCTGGTTCCGGTTCTGGGTTCTGGGTTCTGGGTTCTGGCGCGGCATGTGCACATTGCACGCGCATGGCAGGATTCAATAGCCCCGAAGAGTTTGATGCGTGGCAACTTGCGTGGGAATTGAAGGAGCGGGTCTTCGCATTTACTGCAACGACCCCCACCGCCCGCGATGGCAAATTCTGCGACGAAATCCGCGAAGCCGCCCGCTCGGCGCCCGATAACATTTCGGAAGGGTTCTACCGATTCAACCCTCCAGATTTTGCGAACTTCGTCCGGATCGCGCGTGGCTCGCTGGGTGAAGTGCGGAATCAGCTGAAGCATGCGCATGCGCGCAGATACTTGAGCGACGCGGAATTTCAAGCAGCTGAGCCGCCTTTGTCAGACGGGCGATTGGCGCATCGACCGGACTCCGTCTCTACCTCCTGAGCCTTCCGAAGAATTTCGATCCGCGCAAGATCCATCCGAAACGCAACGATGGTGAAAGCGATGAAACCTGAAACCTAGAACCAGAACTCGGAACCAGAACTCGGAACCGGAACCGGAACTGGAACCGGAACCCCTGTGCTAAGCTTTCGGCCTTTACCGGTACAGGAGGCTTCGAATGCGCTTCAGATCTGTCCTGCTGTGCGCGGCATGTGCGCTGCAGTGGGATTCGCCGCGCTGGCACTGCACGCGCAGGAACCGGCCAGTTATCCCCATGACATGAGCGATTACGGCTGCACGAACCGTGACGAAAACACCTGCGATTCGGCGCCCGCGCCTCCGCCCGACTACAACCCGCTCGTCGGCACCTGGATTAGATATTCGCTGCTGCGCAACGGCTTCAGCGTGCAGCCGCCGGATGCGCCGCTGTATGTGAAGTTCATGAAGGACGGCTACTGGTCGATGATGGAGTTCCCGGCGAACCGGCCGAAGGTGAACAAACCGCTCGAGCAGCAGACGACCAAAGAGCTGTTCTCGCGCTTCGACAAGATGTCCGGCGGCTGGGGCAACTACAGCAACAGCGGCCAGGTGAACTTTCGCCACCACAAAGCCGGCCTCGGCCCCGGTGGCGGCGAGAACACGCAGGAACGCGCGTGGCGATTCGAAGGCAATATCCTGGTCCTCGAGGGCTCCGGCCCGACGAAATCGCCGCAGATTCATACCCGCAAGCTGCCGAATCAGAAGCTCGGCTCGACGGCGCTGGTCGGCTCGTGGGAACGCACGGCCTATACCGTAAACGGCGCTGCCGGCACGACGACCCCCGAGCATCTGCTGCTCGGCGAAGATGGCTGGTATCACGCGACGACCTTGCCCGCGGGACGCAAAGGCGTGCCGAAGGTGCCGCAGGACCAATGGACGCCGCAACAGTACGCGGGCGCGTATAACGGCATGTCCGCATCGCGCGGCACCTACAACGTGCAGGGAACGACGTTCGCGCGCCGCCACATCGGCGATACTGATCCGAATCTCGAAGACAAGTTGAGCACCGGCACGTTCGCGCTGAAGGGCGACACGTTCACCTGGACCGGCACCGATGCGGCGGGACAGAAATTCAGCGCAACCTACGCTCGGATGAAGCCCTTCGACGTGTACGCGCCGTTCCGCGCGGGTGGACCTGCGGGAGGCGCAGCCGCCCCGGCGGCTCCTGCGCGCGGGCAATAAAAGCAGTGCAGCGAGCAACGAGCTAGATTACGGAGATCCTATGAAGATACAGAGACGAGAATTTTTCAGCACAGCGGCGGTGGCAGGCGTCGGCATCTTTGCCGGTAGTCGCGCGGCGGCGCAGGATGCTCCGGCGCGGGGCGGCGGCGCGCCGAAAACACCGACGCTACACGCCGAAGATCGAGATGCTCTGGAAGAGCCCCGATCGGTATCCGAATGCGCTTGAAGCATCACCCGAGGGCCTTTGGGTCGGCGATCAGGTCTCAGAGCGCATCAACCTGCTCGATTGGAAAACGGGAAAGGTCCTCGAAGACTTCGTCGGCGAAGCGCACAACACGAGCGGCCTCGCGGTCGGCGGCGGATTCATCTGGGTCGGCTGCAACGGCTCAGGTACCGCGGCGAGCCTGCGCGAGTTCAAGCGCCCGTTCGACAAGAACTACGGCGAGATCGTCAAGCTCGACATGAAGGGCAAGCAGGTGAAGGGCTACCGGACGCCGTGGGGCGGCGTCCACGGCACGTTCTACAACCGGCAGACCGACAAGCTTTGGGCGGTCGCGCCTGGCCTGGGCTTCCTGGCCGAGATGGATCCGAAGGACGACCTGCGAATCAGCCGCATGGTGCAGATTCGGATGAACGTACCGCACGGCCTCGACTTTTACGACGGCTCGTTCTACGTCATCGATGGCGCCGATCGACTGGTGCACCGCCTCGATGCCGAGAACGGCCGCGTGCAGGAGAGCTGGGTGTTCGGGCCGAACGATCCCGACCCGCACGGCATGTGCATCCACGACAACCACGTGTACTTCACCGACGCGGGGCTCGGAGGCGGGCGTAAGCCCAGCGCCGGCACGAAGCCGCAGATGATTTTCCGCTTTCCGCTGACAAGAGCATAGAGCGAAGAGCAAAGAGACAAAGGCAGAGCCGAGGGCAGAGAGCGAATAGCTCTCGGCTCTTTGCTCTTTCAGCGTGCCAGCAGCGGCCTGATCGCCCGTATCGCCTCGTCTCCCCCGACAATCGCAAAGAGCGCAAGAATCACGACGAGCAGCGCATTCGTCGCAAGATTGTTGTGCGGAACGGTGCTGCGCCATTTCACGCGATTGTTCAGATACAGCAGAGTCGCGGCGAGAAACGGCACGAACAGGCTGCCGACAATCGTGTAGATGACGATCACTTCGAGCGGCTGTCCCGTAAACGCAAACGGAATCGGCGCGAGCGTGACGAACACGAGCGCCAGCCGGTACGGCGTGCTCGTCACCTTCGTCACACGCGCGCGTTCTTCCGGTGGCATCTTCTTCAGGATGCTGTAGAAGTCCGCATACAAGTACGGCACGCTCTGCCACACGCCGAGCAACGACGCAAACACCGCGGCCCAGAACCCAATCGAGTACGCGTAGCGTCCGAACGCCCCGAGAATGCTGCCCAGCATCTCGGCCATCTTCGTGACAGCCTGCGCGTTCGTGATGGCCACACCCGGCACGTGGAACGCCTGGTTCGCGGTCATCATGATCGCCATGCCGAAGAGCGCCGTGAACAAGTACGCGATCGTGATGTCGCCACGCACGTACCCGAGCTGCTCGGGCCCCGACATCTTTTCCTCGCGCATCCAGTAGTTGTAGGAGAGCATCGTGACCGAACCGCCGATGCCGCCGATGATCGACAGCACATACAGCCCCGCGCCGGAAGGAATCGTGGGGACGAATGTGCCCTGCACGACGCCGGCAGGATCGTGGAATGTCAGGGCGGCGCACACAAGGATGCTGAAGCCCATGACGCCCACCAGCGTCTTCATCATTTTCTCGAAGCCGCCGTATCCCCCGAGCAGTACGAAGACGAACCCGAAGAGGCTGTGGAGCACGCCGCCCCACGACTGCGGAATCCTGCCTTGCGTCAGGTTGGAGATGCCGAGGCCCGTCGCGTTGGTCAACGCCGCCGTCACGGCAACCGTCCAGAGCACGAGGTATACGAGAAAGTAGAATTTCACCCATGCCGGCAGGTGCTCGGCCCATCCTTCGAGCGCGGTTTTTCCCGTGGCGAGCTGCCAGCGCGCAATGCCTTCGTTCAGAACAAACTTGAAAAACGCGCCCACCGCGATCGCCCAGAGCAGGATGACCCCATAGCGCGCCCCGCCGACCGTGGCGGCCACGACGTCGCCGGAGCCGATGCCCGTCGCGGCCACGACGAGTCCCGGCCCCGCAAGCTTCAGGAAACTCAGTGACGCGGGTCTTTTAGACGCAGCAGGAACCGATTTGGCCGAAACAGACATCCACTCTCCCGGTTGCTTGGTAGGCCCAAGATTCTAGTCCATAATTCCGATCATGAAGACACTCGCTTCAGGCGTACTGATCCTCGCTCTGACCGCGGCGGTTGCAGCACAGAGCAAGATCAACATTCCATTTGAAGCCTACACGCTGCCGAACGGACTGAACGTCGTGTTGTCGATCGACCGCACGACGCCGACGGTAGCCGTCAACATCTGGTATCACGTGGGATCGAAGAACGAGATACCGGGACGCACAGGGTTCGCGCATCTCTTCGAGCACGTCATGTTCACCGGATCGGGCAACGTCGCCTACGGCCTGCACGATCGGCTCACCGAAGGCGCGGGTGGCATGAACAACGGATCGACGTCGAACGACATCACGAACTACTACGAAACTGTTCCGTCGAATTATCTCGAGACGATGCTGTGGATCGAGGCCGACAGGATGGGGTTCCTGCTCGACTCGCTCGACCTGGCGAAGCTGAACGCCCAGCGCGACATCGTGAAAAACGAGCGGCGGCAGCGAGTCGACAACCAGCCGTACGGGCGCGTGTTCGAGATTTTCTCGAAGGCGATGTACCCCCCGTCGCATCCGTACTCGTGGCCGGTGATTGGCAGCATGGAAGACCTCTCCGCGGCGTCGGAAGAGGACGTGAAGAACTTTTTCCGCCTCTATTACGCGCCTGGCAACGCGTACCTGACGATCGTGGGAGATTTCGATCCCGCTCAAGCCAAGGCGTGGGTCACGAAATACTTCGGCGACATCCCGAGCGGCAAGCCGATCACGCGCCCCACGGTCGGACCCGTCACGCTGTCGTCGCCGCAAAGGCTGGTGTTCGAGGATCGCGTGCAGGTGCCGCGCCTCTACGTGCAGTGGCCGACGGTTGGTGAAAAGAACGACGACCGGTTCGCGTTGTCCGTGCTGGGCGCCATCCTGTCTGGTCCGCGGACGGCACGCCTTACCAAGGCGCTCGTGTTCGACGAGCAGGCCGCGGCGTCGGTATCGGCTGGACAGAACACCTCGGAAGACGTCGGCGAGTTCATGTTGTCGATCACGCCGCGTCCGGGCCATTCGCTCAGCGATCTCGAGATTGCCGCTGATGCGGTGATCGAACGTCTAAAGCGTGAAGGACCGACCGCAGAAGAAGTGCAGAAGGCGACGGCCGGCGAAGAGCTGTCGTTCGTCCGCGGGCTGGAGTCGAACCTCGGCAAGGCGTTCCAGCTTGCAAATGGCGCCGCCATTCACGGTGACGCCGGTTACTTTCGAACTGAGTATCAAAAGACGCTGGCGGTAACGGCGGCTGACGTGCAGCGTGTCGCCAATAAATATCTGACGCCGGGCCGTATCGTGCTGAGCGTGGTGCCGATGGGCCAGACCGACCAGGGATCGAAGCCGGCAGAAAGCACAAAAGTCCAATGACCCGCCGCATTTTCTTCGTCGCTCTCTGCTCTCTGCTCTTTGCTCTACCTGGGCAGTCACAGACCCTCGACCGGTCCAAGCAGCCACCGATCGGCAAGGTGCCGGATCTGCGCGTGCCGACCTGGACGAAGGCGAAGCTGTCCAACGGCGCCGAGCTGATCGTTTCTGAGAAGCACGATCTACCGCTCGTCTCGTTCTCCATCACGATGATCGGCGGATCCGATCAATTTGAAACAGCGGAGCGGCGCGGTGTAGGAAGCCTGACCGCGGCGATGATGAGCGAGGGCACAAAGACGCGAAACGGCGACGACTTGTCGAACGCCCTCCAGCTGCTCGGCACGAACGTGTCGGTCGGCGTCGGCGCAGAGAATGGCTCGATCAGCTTTGTCAGCACGACAGCCCGGTTTGCGGCGACACTCGACATTCTCGCGGACATGCTGGTGAACTCGACGTTTCCACCGGAAGCGCTCGAGCGCCTGCGCGCGCAGCGGCTGGTCGCGCTGAATCAGGCGAAGGCGCAGCCTGGCTCGATTGCCGCGCGTGTGTTTCCGCGCGTTGTCTACGGCGACGCGCACCCGCTCGGCCAGTCTCCAACAGAGCAGACGGTAAAGGCCATCACGCGCGCGGACGTCGTCGATTTTCATCAGCGCTACTTCAAGCCCGGTCGCGCGCTCATCACCGTCGTCGGTGACGTCACGCCGGCCGCGGTTCGCCCGGTCATCGAAAAAGGGCTAGCCAGCTGGTCGCTCGGAGGCGATACGGCCGGCCTTTTCGTATCCATCGCTTCCCGCGGCGAAGCCGACGACGATCTATCTCGTCGACAAGCCGGGCTCTGCGCAGTCGACATTTGCACTCGGCCTGCCCGGCCCTCCGCGCACAACGCCGGACTACTACGCGCTGCAGGTGATGAACACCATTCTCGGCGGCATGTTCCAGGCGCGGCTCAACGCCAACATCCGCGAGGAGAAGGGGTACAGCTACGGCGTCAGTTCGAACTTTGGCTTCGGCAAGGGACCGAATCCATTCCGCACGGGCGGCGACATCGTCGGCGACAAGACCGACGCGGCGTTGGTGGAGTTCATGAAAGAGCTGCGCGGCATTCTCGGCGCGAGGCCGGTCACTGAAGAAGAGCTGAAGACGGCCAAGGAATCGCTGGTGCAGCGCCTGCCGGCGACCTTCGCGTCGGTCAGCGCCATCAACGGCGCGTTGACGGGACTATGGCTGCAGTCGCTGCCCGACAACTACTACCAGCAGTACACGAAGTCGGTGATGGCGATTACGTCAGACGACGTGGTGCGCGTCGCGAAACACTATATCGACCTCGATCATCTCGCGATTGTCATTGTCGGAGATCAAAAGGCGATTGAGCAGCCGCTGAGCGCGACGAAGATCGCGCCGATTGCCCACCTGGATATCGAGGGCGCACCGGTAGCCGGTCCATAGATCGTCCATCGTCAACTCCGGCGAACGACCACCAGCCAGTCCTCGTCAGGATTGTCTGGTGGCGTGCCCAGCGCCGCAGGTGCTCCCCCTTTCGCGGTCGGGATGCTTCCCTTTTTCAATGTCCCGCCATTGCGCGGATCGAACCAATCCACGGTGAATTCGCCGCTCGCTTTAGACAAATCCAGGTTTGTCGTGCCTCCCGACGTCAGATACACCAGATACACGTCGTTCGCCTTTGCGAAGCAGTACCGGCTGTTGTCGTGCTTCTCGTTCCCCACGAGGCCGTCTGCATTCGTCATCTCCCAAAAGGGGATCTTCTGAGAGTGGAAGAAGTCGATTGCGATGCGGCCGTAGTCCCAGCTCCTGTCGCGGCTGCGGAAATTCTCGGCGACGAGATCGTTGTCCGGAAGCCCGTAGCCGAAGTAGTACTCGACGCCCGCGCCTCCCGCCATCAGATTGCCCCACAACGAATGCGTCCGAATGTCGTGCAGCGTGTAGGGGACGTCGAGGCCCTTGGCATCTTTTCCCGCGAAGCCAGAGTACCCGGGATCGGGAGGCACGCCGAGACCGGCCGGCCCCTGCTCGTCGTTGGTCACGACCCACGGCTTCTTCGCCTGCGAAGACGCGAGCACCCACCGCAGCGTCCGTTCGTGCACGGTGTTCCACATCATCTGCAGCGACGCTCCGGTAAAGGGCGATCGGCTGCCAAGCAGTGCGGGATACACCTTTTCCTGCTCGTTCGGAAACGTGTGCACGACGATGTGATGGCCGCCATAGGCGTCGGTGTCCCTGAGATTCATCGCCATCGCGAGCTGCTGCTCGCTCGACTGCGTGTTCTCTTCTCCGATGTTCCAATTTAGTCCGAGCGCGTAGCCGAATCGCGCCGTCAGCTCGCGAATGTAGAGCTTGCGTTCGGGACCCGTGTCCCCGCCGTCGAGAGACTCTGGAATGGGCACCGTCTTCCCGCTCCGGAAGTTGTCGTCGATCTCGTTCTCCTGCAGCTTGAAGTGCAGGTAGACGCCCTTCTGCTGCGCATGATCGAAAACGATCTGCCACTGGTCGAGCTTCGAGACGTCGTAGTGGAATTTGTCGTCGCGCGCGACAAACGGCCACACGTTGTCGCCGTCGCCGCCGGCGTTGTAGGGCAAAAAGGAAATCGAGTTCACGCCTTTGGACGCAAGGTAGTTGACGGCGCCAATGAGGCCCTTGCCCTTATCGCCCTTCCATACGGGATCTCCGGCGCGCCAGTCCTGGACGTGAGGCGCGAACGTATGTAGAGGAACCTGCGGTTTGAGGGCAACAGTGCCGTCGAAATCTGTATATGCGAGCAGCGTTTCTGGTGAATCAGCCCCGAGCTTCAGGAAGTATTCACTGCTGCCGGCGAACTGCAGATAGTGCTTGCCTGTGTACTGCAAACGTCCGCGTCCGCGAAAGTCGGGAGATTTTTTGTCAGTCGCGCCCACCTGGAACGTCCCCGCCCTGCCGTCGAACGGCGCAACCGCCTGCCCGGCCGGCGCTGTGTTCAGCGCGACCCCTTTGCCCGACACGAACGAGATTCGATACGTCCACCGTCCGGTCCTGTCAGGGGCCAGGTGCGCGCGCCATTTGTTGCCCGACGTGGCGGATGATTCCGCGGCATCGCCGTCGCCGGCAAAGTATCCGGGCACTCGGTACGTCGGCGAGCCCGACTCATGGGCGAAGGTGACCGTCATGCGATAGTCCACGAATGGGTTCGGCGCGCTCGACAGCTCGTCGGCGTGCGGTCCGGCAAGCGTCAACGTCACTTTGTGCCACTGCCGAAGCTCTCCCGCGATCGCGACATCAGCAGGTGTTTTGCCTTGTCCGAGCATGACACCAGAGGCACCACCCAGCACGATCAGTGCGGTGAGGTAACGTTGACTGGCTCTAGGCATAGGCGGTAAGAATACGCCGAGAGACTCCTCATCTCTTGATCTCTTGTTATAAGCCATTTATTCTGATGAACGTTCCTAGCGGGGCCTACTAGTCACAATCAGGGCTTGCCGCGCCGAAGCGATCTGTAACCGGCGCGAAGGCGGGGTCCCTACCTGCGCGACTCGATCTCGCCGAGTTCGTGGATGTAGGCATCAGCGAGCACACAAGAGAGGTGTGCGATGCCTTACCAGATCAGCAAACTCACTCCCAACCTGATCGTCTCCAGCGTGGAGCAAAGCCTCGCGTTCTACTGCGATGTGCTGGGCTTTACGAAGACAGACACCGTTCCAGAAGCCTCGCCGTACGTATTTGCGATCGTGCAATCAGGACCTGTGGAAATCTTCTTCAACGCAGCGGGTCCCGCTACGGAGGAGTATCCGGCCCTCGCCGGTAAACCGATCGGCGGCACGCTGACGCTGTACATACAAGTGTCAGAGGTTGCCAAGATCTACGACGATCTCAAAGGTCGCGTGAAAGTGACGATGCCGCTCGAGAAGAAATTTTACGGCGTCACTGAGTTCGCGTTCGAGGATCCGGACGGGTATGTGGTGACTTTCGCTGAAAAATAGAAAGTAAAAAGTAAGAAGTAGGGCGGCGCGAGAGAACAAGGCCCGCACGACTCTTCAGCACCTACTTTCTACTTTCTACTTTCAAGATTCACCCCACCGGCGCTCCACCACCGCGCGCGGGAGGCGGAGGCGGCGGCGGCACGTACAGGCGCGTGAGAAATGCCAGGAGATTCTGGAACTCTGCAGGTGTCAGCCGCTTGTCCCAGTCGTGCGGCATCAGACTCTGAGGGTCGTAAAACACCTTCACATTGTTGCGCTTGAACCGGTAGAGGTTGAGATCGTCCCTGCCGAGCACCTGCAGGGAGAAACTGTCCTCGTTCTTGAGAATTCCGGAAATGACTTTTCCATCAGCAGTCGTGATGCGGACGGGCTGATACGTCATCATCGGCAGCAGCGTCGTATCGTGTGTGCCGCCGTCGGCCGCGATTTTGTGTTTCTCCTTGGTGAGCGCGTCGACGATGTTCTGCACCTTGCGGGTACCGGCAAGATTCGACAAGTCGGGCCCGAGAATGCTGCCTTTGCCCTTGATCATGTGACAACCGCTGCAGTTCCCCTTGCTCTGGAAAATCGCCTCGCCTGCGGCCACGTCGCCCGCCGACGGCGTATCGATCGCAGTGCCGCGAAGACCGCGGATATACGCCGTGACGCGCCAGACCTGATCGTCGTTGAACTGTCCCGCATAGCGGCGGCATCTGCGTGCCCGCGATACCGTTCTTGATGGCATCGAAGATTTCCTGATCGGTACGCCGCAGGTAGCGGCGGTTCTGCGCAGCGACCGGCGGCCCGAGCTCGCCGCCGGTGCCGTCTTTGCCGTGACACGCCGTGCACGTCTCGTTGTAGAGCTTTTCGCCTTCGGCAATCGCTTCGCGATTTCCAATCGCAGGGTGCGCCGGTGCCGCGGCACCTGCCGGACCTACCGCCGCGCTGGGCGGGCAGTGAAATGCTCGCGAAGAGCAAAGAGCAGAGAGCAAAGAGCAGAAAGAGCTCTTGCCCTCTGCCCTCTGCCATCTGCCCTCCGCTCTGCCCTGTCCGCCGGCCGTCGGATTCGTTTGGGCGGCCATACTATTTTGCCTCCGGCAGCGCGAACGTGATGACGTTCGAGAATGCTGCGAGCGCGATGTACTGCTGGCCGTCGACGGTGTATGTCGTCGGCGCCGCGGTGATGAGCGCGCCGGTATTGAAGTTCCAGAGCGCCTTGCCGGTTTTCGCATCGAGCGCTGTGAACATGCCCTGCTGCTCGGGCGCGAAAATCAATCCGCCTGCGGTAGACAGCAAACCGGGACCATAGTGGAACGAGCTGATCTGCTCGTAATCCCAGACCTTCTTCCCTGTCAGCGCATCGATGGCGCGTACGTAAAGCTGCCACCGTTCGCGATCCTCGGCGCTCTCCATATAGGCGGTGCCGCTGCCCCCCTGCCCGGGGCGGAAATTCGTCGTCGACCGGTACGTGATGCCGCAGCCTTCCTGCGCGATCAGATAGAAGAGCTTCGTATCGGGGTTGTACGCCGGCGAAGGATAGTTCGTCGCGCCGGCGGTCGACGGGCACGTCTTCGAGCCCTGCACCGTCGGCTCGTGTCCGGGCGTCAGAATCGGACGCCCCTCCGGGCTGAGGCCGCTCAGCCAATCGACCTTGCTCACAAACGGCACGCCGCGCAGAAACGTTCCATTCGTGCGATCGAGGACGTAGTAGATCCCGTTGCGGTTGGCCTGCAGCAGCAGCTTGCGCATCTGGCCGTTGAACGGCGCGTCGAGCAGAATCGGCATCTCGTTCGAATCCCAGTCGTGCACGTCGTGCGGCGTGTTCTGGAAATGCCATTTCATCTTGCCGGTGTCGATGTCGAGCGCGACGATGCTGTCGGTGTAAAGGTTGTCGCCTTCGCGGTTATCACCGACAAAATCCGGGGTCGGCTGGCCGGTGCCCCAATAGATCAGATTGAGCTGCGGATCGTAACTGCCGCTCACCCAGACGGGTCCGCCGCCGTTTCTCCACGAGTCGCCTGCCCACGTTTCGTTGCCGGGCTCGCCCGGCTTCGGAATCGAATTCCACCACCAGCGGGATTTTCCGGATCAACGCGTCGAACGCCTCGATGAAGCCGCCACCCTGGCCGCTGCCGCTCATGATGATCATGCCTTTGGCGGCAAACGGCATCGGACCCTGGAACCGCTTGCCCGGCTGCGACGGGCGCGCTTCCCACATGCGGATTGCCGGTACGGCGATCGAGCGCGACGAGCGCAGAGTCCTGCGCGACCATGTAGACCATGTCGCCGTAGATGCCGATGCCGCGCTGCCAGCCCACGCTCGGCGGCTGGCGCATGTACTCCCAGATGAGGCGCCCGGTCGCCGCATCGAGCGCGTGCACGCGGTTGTACTGCCCGATATACATCACGCCTTTGTGGACAATCGGAGGCGCTTCGAGATCCTTCGCACCGGTCAGGTGAAAGATCCACTTCGCCTGAAGACTGTGCCGACGTTGGAGTGTTGATCTGCTTCAGCGGCGAGTGCCGCTGCGAATCGTAGGTGCCTGAGTACAGCAGGAAATCGTTCGGGTCTGGAGTCAGCAGGTCCTTGTCGGTTACCTGTGCCGCCAGGACCGCGCCGAGCAGCAGGAGCAGCGAAGTCGTCAATATGTTGCGCATGGGTCCTCGCATCTTATGGCCAAACGGCACCGGTCGAACTGTCGCAAATTGTAGCGCACCGGAATAGCGCCGAAATGAGTAATCCGCAGGACTTTAGCCCTGACCCTGCCCACTACCAAGCGCCCCGACGATGAGCTGCTCGATGATTTCGTCGACGGTGCGCCGATGGTCGCGCCGATCTTCGCTGACGCTCGCGGCAGATGTTGACACGACAGTCAGGTCGAGGCTCGGCACGAGCACGATGTACTGACCGCCGAAGCCCCATGCGTAATACGCCTTCCGCCCAGCCATATCGCGCATCCACCAGCCGTAGCCGTACTCGCGGCCGCTGATCCGTGACCGCCCGCGCGGCTCGAAGGTGTCGTCGATGAATGCCTTCGAGAGGATCTGCCGGCCGTTCATCTGTCCGCCATTGCGATACATCTCGCCGAATGCCAGCATCTGGCGCGGCGTCATCACCATCTCGTTGCCGCCGAAGTAGTTGCCCTGCGGATCGCGCATCCATGGCGACAGAGAAAAGCCCAGCGGTTTCGCGAGCGCCTCCTGCGCGAACGCGAGCGTGCTCTTTCCCGCCGCCTTCGCGAGGATCGCGGAAAGGAGATGGGAGTTGCCGGTGCTGTAGATCATCTGCGTACCCGGCGCCGCCAGGAGCGGCTTCGCCAGGGCATGACGGATCCAGTTCGAGCTTTGAACCCACGCACCGTAGTTCCGGCTGCTCGTCGATTCGAGTCCGGACCTCATCGTCAGAAGGTCCTCGACGGTGATGGCGCGCTTCCCTGCATCCGTGAGGTCCGGAAAGTACTTCCCGATCGGATCGTTCAGCGACAGCAGCTTCCGGTCCGATGCGATGCCGACGAGCGCAGCGATGATGCTCTTGGAAACGGACTTGACGTTCGCGGGCGTCGTCGCGCGGCGGCCGTTGAAGTACCGCTCGAGAAGGATCGTGCCGCGCTGCGAGACGAGAAGACTGTGCAGTCGAGGAAGCTCGAGTGCAGCGTTGATCGCCGGATCCAAAGTCGGCAGGGTGTTCGTAGTGCTGACCTTCAGGTCAGCCAGGACGGCTATCGCCACCGTCACAATGACTGGAACCCATGCGCGCTGCATCGCCCAAGTATAAGGGAGCGCTCTGAACACCCGGCGGAGGTAACACCGTTCAATCAGCGCCCACAAAAAGTGACGCCTCCTCGCGTTTCGTCCCCACCACAGGACGAGGGACGTCCGAGGCTCATCCGCGCGCGGGCATTTCACAAACAAATCACAACTGATCCGGTGGCACGGAGGTTGGAGCGCCTCCAACGTCGAAAGTGCTCACGCAGGTTCGTCTGGTGCCGGCATGGATGGCGTTCGTGCTCGCGGCAGTTGCGTCGGAGTCCGCATCGGCCGTCCCGCGCCTCATCTGCTATCCCATCGTGCCGGGCGACACGGTGACGGCGATCTCGGTCCGGTTGACGCGAGATCCCCAGAGCTGGCGTGGAGACGGATTCCAGATCTTCGATCCGGCGACGGCGAGATTCGTTCCAAGGGCAACTACAGCCATATTCGTCCCGGCTGGCAGGCATGCTTGGCCCAGTCCGTCGGTTGCGGGCTCGCAAGCGCTCCGCCCGGCGAGCAGCCAGATGGGTTGGTGGATCCTCATCCTTCTGTGCTCGGCAGCGATAGCGGCTTTATTTGTGATCCAGTCGTCGCTGGATCAGCGGAAGGCGACCATCGCCGCGCTGCAGACATTCGGAGCCGCGTTCATCCGCGAATTCGAACGGCCTCTGCTCGACCAGCGCGGCTCACGATCGGTGCTGCGCGCCGAGCTCGCGCTGTCGCCGGACAGGGGCTCGCTCGAAGTGCGGCTCGCGCCAACGGATGGGCGGAGGTATCCGAACCTCTCCGATCACCGAACGAATGTGGAATACGACGTCGAGCGAGTAATGAATCTTCTGAACGACCGCCGCTTCATCTGCGGGCCGCTGCGCGCGCGCGGTTCGTGGGTGGCGATTCCGGTCCGGCTGAAGCCGGATCTGCACAAGGAAGGTGATGCGTGAACATCCTGCTGTTGAGCCTTGGTGGGGGCGGTGGAAACATCCTTCGATCGCTCAAGGCGCTGTATCGGCGCGATCTTGCGGTTGCAGAGCAGACCGATGCTGCCTACGCCGCGCGGTTGAAGATCAGTGTGGCAACTCGCTTCGCCGACACCAATCGGTTCTCGCTCGTGGATGTCCCGGACGACGAGCGCGTGCTGATTGGCGCAGCGACGACGCGCCATCTGGGCGCACGCCACGATCCTGAAGTCGCACAACGAGCGTTCGGAGAGTCGAGAGACGAGTTCGAGCAGTTGATCGGCCGCTATTCCACGGTCATCATCATCGCCACCGGCGGCAAAGGGACCGGCACGGGCACGATCGTGCCCGCCGCGCTGCTCGCCCGGCAGCAGAAGAAGCTCGTCATCCCGATCTTCGTGCGCCCTTCGTTCGAGCGGCACGAAGTTGAAAAGCGGCGCTACGATCAGGCGCTCGCAGTGAGCCGCCAGCTCGATGCCGCACAGATCAGATTCATCGAGATCCTGAATGACAAAGCGTACGTCGATGCCGACCCGCAGCCGCAGTCCGTGGTGTGGGAGCGGATGAACGTGCCGATTGCACGGGCGATGCGCGGGCTGCTCTACGTGTTGTGGGATCTCTCGCAGGTCGATCCATCGGACCTGTCCTCGCTCTTCGCCGGTCCGGGCCGCCTGAGAATCGGCTTCTCGGAATTGGATCCTCCGGGAGGAAGCGATCCAGCCGACCAGGCGCTGGAGCGCGCCGTGCAGGGATGCTGGGACAACGATTATTGCAATTTTGCCGAGCCCGTCGGCACGTCGTTGATCTGCATCCAGGGCCCCTGGTCCAACGTGGCGGATGCCAAAATCAAGAGCGGTCTCGCAGCGCAGGCGATTGGCGCCGGCTCGACTTCCTACAATCCGCTTTACGCACGGGCATTCCAGATGCCACAGCCGTGGGGCATCACTGCATTGTTCGCGGAACACACGGGCACCCATCCGCCAATCGACATCAACTGGTCTCTCGAACCCCTGTCCGCTCCCGAGCTGGGCGAGCAAGCGCGTGTCGCCGAAGCCGCCGTGTTGCCTCACGCAGAATCGACCGGCGATTATCCGCAGGCGGCTTCCCCACTTCCGCTCGTGCAGCCGACCCGTGGGGCCATCGTTCGATAACTTCTGGGACCTCGCGCTGGCGATCAACCGTTCCGATCTCGGCGCGCTCGAGATCGCGCAGAACGGCGCCGGCGCGAGCGTGAGCGTTGATCCGGCGGACATCAGGAAGCTGCTGGGAACGGTCTGGTTCCGCTCTGTGTTCCCGCGACTTTCGAACCCGTGGCGCGAGCGCCTGCTGAGCGCCCTCGTCGAGAGCGTGGTCGTTCCTAATCATGTGCTGAGGATGGGACGCCGCGAGATCCGCATGCGGGACATCGGTCTCGCAGAGTTAAAGGAGTTGTTCTCGAAATCGTCGGTGACCGAGGCTGTTCGCGGCGACGTTCGCTTGCTGATGACCGTCGGCAACCTATGGGGCCCGGAAAGCCTGGGCCGCATCCAGTTTGAGGACGAATCCCCCACGCCCGAGCTGTCTTCGAAGCTGACGCTGATGATGCAGGGGTTCCGGCGCTGACGAGACTAAAGAACGAAAGGCGGGTCCAAATGTCAAGACCCGCCCTCATGAGCTCTATTCGTTTTTCGTTTGCTCTATTCGTTTTTCGTTCTTCGTTTTTCGTTACAGTTTCCCGAACAGCCACTTCGTCGAGTCCAGCCTCTTACGCGCGATCGTTCGCAAACCGCGTGATCCCTTCGACAATCGATTTCTGATCGAGGTGCGCTTCGGCGATGACGTCTGGCTCGAGGCCGCCCGTCAGCCACTGATCGTGGAAGTCCGAGGTCATCGAGTAGTCATCGGTAACGGGGCCGACGTTGCGAAGCGGCCACATGCGCCGCGTGCCGCTGCTGATGAACATCAAGTCGTATACGGCCTCGGGCGGCAGCACCGAATTGCGGTACGACTCGGGCTGATGGTCGAAGAGCTCCTCGCTGATTGCCGAGATCACTTTCACGTTGATGCCCGCTTCCTCGAGCTTCGGCAGCATCTGCACGAGGTTGAACGTCGCGCTCGACCCCTGGGCGACGACGTAGCCGTGCTTGGGCTTGCCGGGCGCGAAGTCGCGAATCACGTACAGCCCCTTCGCCGCGGCCCGCACATCGGTGTCGGCGAACTTGCTGCGGTCGGCAACCGGGAAATCCGGCCGCGCAACTTCGATGGCGATGATCCCCACCTTCTTCTCGCGCGCCGCGATCTCCGCAGCCGCGAAGTAGCCGGCGGCCACGTCGTTGTAATCCCAGAAGCTGACGTTGATGACCTGGCCGCGCGGGAAGAGCTTCCATACCTGCGGCGCGAAGATGCCGAAATGCGTGCGCGCGTCGGCAGCCGTCTCCGGGCCCGAGTGGCCGGCGAGGATGTGCAGCACGCCCGTGCGGAACTTGCTGTCCTGGTTCTGCTGGCTCCAGACGCGCGCCGGCAGATACATCAGCGGCGTGAACGCGCCGTATGTGCCGCTCCACGCCCACATGCCGGCGAACTTCTCCGGATCGAGCGACGCGTTCTGCCCGACGATGCCGATGGCGGTCGACGAGTTCCCTGCTTCCTGAATGGCCGCCTTCAAGCGCGTGCCGGCGGGGTTCTTCTCGGGATCGTAGTGCCCAAAGAGACTCCCGTGCTCCATATTGACCGACTCGGACAGGTCGGCGGCAATCGTCGCGACACGACCGCCGGTGACGTAGTTGCACCACTTGATGACTTCGGAAATCCCGCGGCGCGCGCCGGCCACTTCGCCGGCCTTGCGGAAGAGCGCGATCTTGATTTCCTTCTCCGCTCCCGACGTCGGATTCTTCACCTTGATGGTCTGCGTGTCGCCAGGAAGGTTCGCGACCCGCAGGCGCTCGTCGAGGAACGGGTCCTGCTTGACGTCGATGCTCAGCTTGAGGTCGTCCTTCACCTGGTCGCCGATCTCGACGATGCGATCCGCGAGCCAGTCGCCGAGGCCGTTCTTCTCGAGCACCGACATCGCGACGTCCATGTTCGTCTTGAACTGGACGAGCCGCTCTTTCGTCTCGGTCACCGCGCCGTTGCGGATGCCCTGGAACTCGACGCCGTACTTGTCTTCGAACGTTTTCGCGAGCGTCACGAAGTAGTCCGAGTTCATCTTCATCGCGTATGGGTGGCTCGGATAGCCGACGACCTGATCGCACGATCCCGCGATCTTGCCGTTCGACGCCGTCGGCCAGTAACCCTTGATCGTCTTGCCGATGACGATAATCGGCCGGCGATCGGCTGCATCGACATCGTCCATCGCCTTGAGCGCGCCGACGATCTGGTCGTAATCGTGGCCGTTCGCCATCGTCATCACGTTCCAGCCGTACGACTTCCACTGCTCGATGAAGTCGTAGCCGGTGTACTTGCTGTCGATGACGCCGCCCATGAGCGAGTCGTCGATGCCGGCGTTGTTCTCCGAGAACATGACGCGCAGACGCTTGCCGACCTTCAGTGCGAGCGCCTGGGTCTTCAGCTCCTGCGCGTGGCCCGCGCAGAGCGCGAACTCACCTTCGAACGCGATCACTTTCGGCTGCCCGACTGGCGCCCCGACCATGTCCCAGAACGCCGCTTTGCCCGCGGCCGAGGAAAGGCCGACGCCCGACGGTCCGCCGTTCACGTCGTTGCTCTGATCGATCGATTCAATGTGCCCCGAGAGCGCATGAATGCCGCGCCCCCCTTCTTTCGCCTCTGCGAAGAGCGGGTCGTTGGCGAGCCCCTGGTCCTGCAGCAGCGACTTCAGTGCGCCGGCGCCGCGGCGGAAGCCGAGCGCGTCGATCGCGAGAAAACCGTCCTTGGGCGCGACGTAGTATTTCTTGTCGCCGGTCGCCTTGAACTTCCGGTAGAGCGCTTCGCCCATGATCATCCAGAGGGCATAGCACGTGGGCGCGCAATGTCCGGCGGCGAGCATGAACTTGTCGCCGTAGGGATGCTTCGGCCGGCGATAGTCGTGGCGCAGGCCGCCGAGCTTCGGCCCGGCCAGGTGCACCGCGACGTTGTAAGGCGTATAGGCGAGCGGCCCGCCAAAGTGGCCCGTCTGCGCGTAATTCCCGAGCAGGGTCAGGGTCATGCACGTCATGAACCCGACGTCCTCGAGCCGCTGTTTATCCTGTGGAATCCAATAACGTCGTCCGCGACGGTGCCGTTTGTACGCTCATCTTTACAGCCCTCTAACTGATGGTGGTTTGAAGAGGTGATCCTATTAAAGAAAGGAAAAACGAAAAAGCGAAAAAGGAATAGAGCCCCTGAAAGCTGAAAAGGGCAGGAAGCACAGCTTCCTGCCCTCGCGTGACGCATTTCTCTATTCGTTTTTCGTTCTTCCTTTTTCCTTACACGATCCCAGTAACCTTCTCTCCGCGCTCGGGAATCCCTTGTCGAGCTTCTGCTTGAAGATCTCCTCGGCAACCGTCATGTACACATCGCCGTTGGTGTTGCGCATCCGCGAGTGCATCCCCGTCTTCATGCCGCCTGCATGGCCTGCGAGGATCATCGCCAGGCCGCTGTTCTTGTGCGGGTTCGCTTCGGCGTGCTCGTGCGCGAACAACACGCAGGTGTTGTCGAGCAGGTTGCCGTCGCCCTCGGGTACAGACTTCAGCTTGCTCAGGAAGTAGGCGAACTCCTCGACGTGCCAGCGGCAGATGTCGCGCATGATGCGCTGCGATTCCGGCGACGCCGCATTGCTGTGCGTGTAGTCGTGGTGCCGCAGCCGCGTGAGGCCCAGCCATGGGAACCGCGCGAGGCTCTGCCCCTTCGACAGCATGTAGGACACGACGTTGGTCTGGCCCGACGCGAGCGCGTGCACGACGAGATCGCTCTGGATCTTCGCGATGCGCGGATAGTCGGTCAGGTCTGCCACATCCTCGGGCTCTCTGAGGTTCTTGCCGTAATCGGCCGGCAGGCTGGAAATGGCGCGCTCGAGATCGCGCACCGACGTCAGGTGCTCGTCGAGCCGCACGCGATCGCTCTGGCCGAGCGTGGTCTGCAGCTCGCCCAGATCGCTCCGGACGGCGTCGAGCACGCTCTTCTTGCGATTCACCCAGCTTTCGTCGCGCACGCCGAACATGCGATCGAAGAGATTCTGCGGAATCATCTCCGGCGGCAGCGCGCGATCGGGTCCCGCCCAGCTCATGTTGCGGTGGATGTTCTCGCCGTGCGACTCCTGGCAGACGCCCACCTGCAGCGAGTTGAAGCGCGTCTTGCCGGCCATGCCGGCCGCGATCACCTGGTCGATGGACGCGCCGCCCGCGCCGCGGCCCGTATAGGCCGCGCCGCTCAGCACGCCGCTGATCGACTTGTGATGACCGTTGCCCGGACCCGACGACCTGGCGCCGGCATTGTCGATGCTGCTGATGATGTGAATGTCTTCGCGCAGCGACTTGAGCGGCGCAAGACAGGGCGTCAGCTCGTAGCCGGTCCCGACTTCCGACGGAATCCAATAGCGCTCGGGGATGCCGTTGCCGTTGAACCAGAACACAAAGCGCGGCGCTATCGGCTTGGACGTCGCGGCGTATGCCGTGCCGTTGCTGGTAAACCACGCCGCCAGCGGCGGGAGCCCGACCCGGATACCGGCGCCGGCCATGCTCACACCCTGAAGGAACCGTCGTCTTGTGACATGCATCGTTATAACCCCTCTAAGAATTGTGGCGAACGGACGAGGGAAATCAACAACTCTTTGAATTTGAACCCCGAGCTCCGGAACGTGGCCGCCGTGCCGGTGACCGTCGCCCGGTCCGAGGGCGTCTCGGCGCGGCCGAAGGCATAGCGAAACATCTGTTTCACCACACAATCCTGGCAGACGGGGCTCGACGCCAGCACCCGGCCGAGCGTGCGCGAATCGCCAAATGTGGAATTCGCTATCCCCGCGATTTCTCCCGTGGCGGTAATGTCGACATTCACCGGCTTGCTCCGGCGCGACTCGCCCGCGCCGGCGTAGATGTCCACGATTTCCTGGTCGCGCCACGCGCCGACGGCGTCGTACTTCTCGAGCCCGAACCCGATCGGATCCATCAGGCGATGACAGCCCGAGCACGCCGGATTCTGCGCATGCTCGACCATGCGCTCGCGCTTCGCGCGGGCGGCATCGGCCGTCGCCGGCTCGGGCAGGTTCGTGTTCACGCCCGGCGGCGGGTTCGGCACGATCTGACAAAGCAGGTGCTCGCGCACGAACAAGCCGCGCGCCGTGGGCGACGTTTCGACCGGCCCGGTTGTCGACGCGAGAAACGTCGCCTGACCAAGAATGCCCGCGCGTGGGAGCGCTTCGGGAAACTTGACGATCTCGAACTCTCCGGCCGGTTCAGGCAGACCATACAGCCGCGCGAGATCGGCATTGAGGAAGCTGTAATCGGCCGTGAACGCTTCCATGAAATTGCGATCGTTCCAGACGAGGTGGCCCAGGAGCATCTCTCGTTTCCTGCACCATCATCGCCGCAAGCTCTGGCGTAAACGACGGATACCGGCCGTCGTCTTTCGCCGCGGTCAGCATGCGATCGAAGCGCAGCCACTCGCTGAAGAACTCATCGGTCGCCTGACGCGCGCGCGTGTCCTGCAGCATCGTGCGCGCGACGCGCTCGAGCCCCTCGGGCGTTCGAAGCTCTCCCTTCGCCGCCGCGTCCAGAAGCGCGCGATCCGGCATCGTGTCCCACAAGAGATAGGACAACCGGTTCGCGATCGCGTAATCACGCAGTGTCCGCCGAAGCCGGACTTCGACGCGTCGCCCGCTGTGACGTGAAAGAGGAACTTCGGCGACTGCAGCATCGCCTCCACGACGACGCGCGCCCCCTCGAGGAACTTGCCGGTGTGGCTCGCCTGCTCGGCAAAGAGATCGTTGTAGCGGCGTATCTCGACGTCGGTCAGCGGACGCCGGAATGCCTTCTCGCCGAATACACGCACAAACTGATCGCGGCACTTCACGTCTCGCGCCTCCGCCGCCGCGCGCTCCGTTCCACGCGCGCTTTGGCGAGACCCGCCGTAGCTCTGCGGAAGCGGGGATGCCGGCTTGCAGGGAACAAGTCCGTTGACATCGCCCGCGCGAAAGGCGTTCAACGCAATCCGCTCTGCGGCGGCGCTATACGCGTCTTCGAGTACCGGCGGGATGCTCTGTGTCCTCGTCTGATTCTTGAAGCCGCTGACGAAGTCCTCAGGAGGAAACCGATCGGCGGGCCGGCTGTAGTCGCCGAGCAAATCGCGCACCGTGTTGTTGTACTGGCTGTGCGTCAGGCGGCGCAGGCCAACCTGATGCGCAACGGCCGGCTTCACCGCGGCCAGGCGCGCGCGGGCAACGCTGACGGCACTGTCCGGCACGGTGACGAGATGCTGCACCCACGTGCGCACGACCTGTTCGTCGGCTGAATCGGGCTCGATCTTCACACCGCCGACGTGGCGTATGCGGTTGGTCGGCTTGTTCAGCAGCAGCGAGCTCGACGGATCGTCGCGACTGACGAGCACCGCCAGCGTGAGACCGAACGCGTCGATTTCTTCTGCGCTCGCCGCCTCGGGCGGGAAATGCAGCCTCGTGCCCGACGCTACTCCTTCGTCGGTATGACACGCACGGCAGCCGGCCTTTTCGAGCACCGGATACACCGTCGTGGCAAACGACGGAGCCGGCGCCTGCGCCTCGACGACTGGAAAGTGAATCACGGCGGCCAGCGCAGCCACAGCCACGGCGGGTCCAAGGAACAGGAACCGGAACCGGAACTGGAACCTGGAACCTCTCATTGTCATTCTGTGTACGCCCCGCGCGCCTTTGTCGTGCCCACGAGCGGCTCCTTCGGTGCTGGCCGGGTCCCCCAGGACACGACAGCCGCCGCGCGTTGCTGCTTGAATGCGGCAACGCCTCCCTGTGTGACCGCCGTGTCACTGATGTAAAGCCGCTGCAGCTTCGGCAGCTTCGCGAGCGCCATCATCGTGCGATCGCCGATCCCCGTGTTCGACAGATCGAGACTGGTGACGCTTTGCAGCGACTCGAATCCGGCCGCGGCCGAATCGTTGATGCCTTCCGCGTTCCACAAGCTCAACCGCTGCAGATTCGGTAAGCCGGCCAGCGTCTTCAGCACGCCGCCGGTCACGACCGAGCCGCTCAGATTCAGGGAACGCAGTTTCTTGAGATTCGCGAGCTTTGCGACGCCGAAATCGGTGATGCGTGTGCCGCCGGTGATGCGGCATTCGGCCTCGCCCGCCCGCGGACCGAGCTCCTCGGGCCTGGGCGCGCCGAGCGCGACGCCGTCGCCGATGTTGAGCTCCTCGAGACCGGTCAGCAGCGCGATCGTATCGAGCTCGATGTCGGTCATGACCGGCGCCCAGCACATGCCCGCATTGCGGCGCTGCACGCCGTAAAAACTCAACCGCTTCAGATTCGGCAGGTACTTCAGCACGTGGAGCGCAGACCCGCTGATCTTCATCCCGCCGACATTCAGCTCTTCGAGCTGCGACAACGGCGCCAGGTGCTCCATGCCAACGTCGCCGATCTGCGTGAAGCTGATGTCGAGCGAACGGAGGTTGGTCAGCTTGCTCACGTACTCGAGGCTGGTGTCGGTCACGTCCGTTCCGCGCAGGTTCAGCACGCGAAGATTCGTGTTGCCGCGAAGGAACGCCACGGCCGCGTCGGTGATGAACTCGGCCGTAAAGAGATTGAGCTCTTCGAGCTGAGCGGCCTTGCCGATCGCTTCGGCGCCCGCGTCGGACACATAGGTGAGCGACAGGTCGAGCTTCTTCACCGTCTTGATCGCCGCCACTCGTTCGACGTCGGCATCGGTCGCCCACGTGCGCGCCAACGACACCTCGACGATGTTGCCTTTGGCATCGCGGACGACGTGGCCGCCAAGTTTCTCAATATCGGCGACCAGGGCATCCCCTTCGGCCGCGTACGTAGTGCCGACCTTCAGGTCGGCGAGGTCGGCCAGACCAGCGATCAGAACCAGCGTGAATATGGTGATGATTTTTTTCATATCTCAGCCGCGCCTGCGCGCGGAATTGCGCGAGTACTGAATGACGCAGTCAGGAAGCGCCTGCTTCAGTTGTTGAAATCCCTGGTCGGTGACGAGCGTGTGGTACAGATCGAGCTGCTTCAACCCCTTCAACGCGGCGACGTGCGAGACACCGGCGTCGGTCAAATCGACAGTGTCGAGCAGCAGCGTCGTCAACTTCGTCAGCCCCGACAGGTTGCCGAGCCCGGCATCGCCCACCGTCGTGTAACCAAGATTGAGCGATTCGAGGTTCGCCAGCTTGCCAATCTCTGCCATGCCCTTGTCGGTGGCGATCGTATTCTGCAGGTTCAGCTCTCGAAGCTGCTTCAGCGCGGCAAGATGGACAAGCCCCGCGTCGCTGAACCGTGTGAAGCTCAAATTGAGCACCTCTAGCTTGGGCAGCTTACTGACATGCGCAAGCCCGGCGTCGCGAATGTCGGCGCCAGCCAGATCGAGCTCGACGATGTTCGAGAGCCCGGAGATGTGCGCGAGCCCCGGGTCTGTGACATCCGTGTAGTTCAGCGACAACTTTTCGAGCGCGGTCAGCGTGCGCAGATGCGCCATGCCCGCGTCATTGAGATGTGCGCTGTTCAGGTTCAGCTCGCGCAGCTGGGTCATCGCCGAGAGCGCGGCGAGACCGCCGCCCTCGACAAGCGTGTGGCTGAGATCGAGGCTCTGCAGTCCGGTCAGCGATTTCAGGTGTGCGAGCGCGGAATCGGCCAGCGTCGTCGAGCTGAGATCCAGCTTCTTCAGCGCGCGCAGTCCCGCGAGATGCACCACGCCGAGATCGCTCACCTCGGTATCGCGCAGGCTCAGCTCCTCCAGTTGTGGCAGTTCCTTCAGCAGTGCCAACTCGCGATCGGTCACCGACGTCGACGCGAGCCCTACGGCGACCGCATGGCCCTCGCGCATACGGACGGACGCGCCGATCGCTGAGAGCCACTTGCCGATCGCCGCTTCTCCCTTTCCTGCGACCGCACCCATTTCGACAGCGCGCTTCGCCGTGCGCACCGACGAATCCTGATAGAGCACTGTCAATCCGGGAAGCTTCGCCTGCAGCTCCTTCACACCTGACGCGGTGACGCGCGTATAGCGCACGTCGAGGTCGCGTAGATTCTTCAGCGCTGCCAGTTGCGCGAGGCCGGCGTTCGAGATGCGGGTTCGATAGAGCGTGAGCGTCTGCAACTGCGTCATGCGCATCAGCGACTCGACGCCGCCATCGGTGATCTCGGTGCCGACAAGCTCGAGCCGGCGCAGATTCGTCAATCCCGAAAGCGCCGCCAGGCCCGAATCGGTCGTCTTGGTGCCGTCGAGATCCAGCTCCGTCAGCTGGACCAGCCCCGACAGATTCTTCAAACCCTGATCGGTGACCGATGTGTCTTCGAGATACAGCTTGGTCAGCCCCGGCATCTTCGCCGTATGCCGCAGGCCGCGATCGTCGAAAAAGATGTTGTGGCTCAGATCGAGGTGTTTCAGCTGCGTGAACGGCGCGAGCGCGTCTCCCGGCAGGCGCGTCTGGTGCAGCCGCATTTCTTCGAGCCCGGGCATGATCATCCGCTTGACGACGGTGTCTTCCATCGGGATGTAGGTCTGCACGGGCTTGCTGAGCACGAACTTCTCGAGATTCGGCGATCCGTTGAAGAGCGCGATCGTGTCGGCCACGAGCGTGTTGGGCTGCCCATACCACAGCCGCCCGTTCAGATAGAGCGCCTTCAGGTGCGGCAGCGATGGCCAGCGGAGGATCTCGTCCCTCAGCCCCCACGCGCCCATCGACACGCCGACGAGATCGAGAGTGTGAATGCGAAAGTCGGTGTCCGGCAGCTCGTGCAGATCGGAGATCGGCGTCCGCTGCCCGTCGAGAATGACGGCGCCGCCCAGCCGCAGAACGCGCTCCGCAATGACCCGATCGGCAGATGACTGCTGCGCGTACACGGCCGACCGAACGGTAGGCGATACGCCAAACGCGGCGAGGACCGCAAGAGACGCAAACGCGGCGAAACTCTTTGCATTCATAGCTTTCAGAGTGTCTGGTGCGAAGAGAATGTTAGATCGGCGCATTGACTGGCGGCGAGTACTAATTTGTATCAGCCCTGCCAGGGCTTATGATGCCGTTTCCATGAAGCGACGGGTCTTCGTCGGGTTGCTACTGTGCCTTTCCACGATCGGTCTGTCGGGACAGCTGCGCCAGCCCGTCGAACAATTCGTGGCCGCGCATCAGCAGGAGATCGTCCGGGAATTCGTCGAGCTGCTCTCGATTCCCAATGTCGCTGCCGACCGCGACAACGTCCGGCGCAACGCCACCCTGCTCGCCGGCCTGCTCCGCAAGCGCGGATTCACCGCAGAGATCCTCGAAACCGACGGCAACCCCCTTGTCTTCGCGGAGCTCCAGGTGCCCGGGGCGCAACGCACGCTGCTCTTCTACGCGCATTACGACGGCCAGCCGGTCGACCCGAAAGGTTGGAGCCAGGCCAGCCCGTTCACGCCGGTGCTGCGGAACGCGCGGCTCGAAGACGGCGGGCAGGACATTCCGAATTTCCTCGACGCTGCGGCAATTCCCGCCAGAAGCACGGCTCTACGCGCGCTCGGCCTCGGATGACAAGGCTCCCATCATCGCGCTGCTCACGGCTATCGACGCGCTGGCGTCAATGAAGCAGCGTCCGACCTCCAATGTGAAAGTCATTCTCGACGGCGAGGAAGAAGCGCGGTCGCCGAGCCTGTCGGCCACGATGGGCCGCTATCGCGACAAATACCGCGCCGATCTCATGCTGATTCTCGATGGTCCGCTGCACGCGAGCGGCCAACCTACGTTGAGCTTCGGCGCCCGCGGAAACCTCGTGTTTCAGCTGACGACCTTCGGGCCGAAGTTCGCGCTGCACAGCGGCCACTACGGAAACTGGGCGCCGAATCCCGCGTGGGACTTGACGAGATTGCTGGCATCGATGAAAGACGCGAACGGCCGCGTGCTCGTCAACGGCTTTTACGACGACGTGCCGCCGTTGTCTCCCGAGGAACGCCGCATTCTCGCGGCCGTCCCCGATCGTCCGGACGAGTTGACGCGCTTCTTCGGAATCGGTCGCACGGAACAGGTCGGCAACAACCTTCAAGAGGCGCTGCAGTATCCGTCGTTGAATATCCGAGGGCTCCACAGCGGCGACATCGGCGATCAGGCGCGCACCATCATTCCCGATCGCGCGACCGCGGAGATCGACGTGCGGCTGGTGAAGGAAACCGATCCCGAACGCATGCTGCAGCGCGTCCTCGCGCACGTACGCGCACAGGGCTTTCACGTGCTCATGAACTCGGAACCCGACGACGAGATGCGTGCGCGCTATCCGCGCATTGTCCGCATCAGCCGCGTCGAATCGACCAGGGCGTACCGCACCGACATGACGCTGCCCGAATCGCAGGCGCTCATCCGCACGTTCGAGCGCGTGTGGGGAAAGCCGCCGGTCCGCAACCGCACGATGGGCGGCACGGTGCCGATCGACTTCTTCATTCAGGCGCTGGAGATGCCGGCGATCGTCGTGCCCGTCGTCAATTTCGACAACAACCAGCACAGCAACAACGAAAACGTTCGGATACAAAACCTCTGGGATGCGGTCGTGTCGTTCGCGGCGGTTCTGCAGATGTAAACGCGGCGCTACGATCTTCAGATTCGTCGTTTTCAGGCCTGATTTTGACGATTTGCAACTCCAAATTTCCGCATGTTTTCCAAATTTAAATCGCGTTTTATTTGAGTTTTTGGCTGATTTCTATAGACAGTTAGCGGTAACTTCACGCAAAATTCAGCTTCTCCACAAAAATTCGCGGCGGGTCCAGCGGGTCACTAGTTCGTCAACACGAAGGGGTGTTTAGATGCGACGAGTACTTTTAACGATTTTAGTTTTTGGTCTGTCCGTCAGCAGCGCGTTCGCGCAAGCGACGGGGCAAATCAACGGCGTGGTTGCCGACAACAGCGGCGGCGTCGTGCCGGGCGTCACGGTGTTCGGCTGTCGAAAGCGGCACAGGCATTTCCCGCGATACAGTCACGGGCGCCAACGGGCGCTATTCGTTCCTGTCACTGCGGCCCACGACGTACGAAATTCGAGCCGAGCTCGCAGGGTTCAGAACCGTTCGCCAGACAGACGTCGTTCTCCAGGCGAACCAGAACCTCACGCTCAACATCACGCTGGAGCTCGGCGAGCTTTCAGAAACGGTCACCGTCGCGGGGCAAGCCTCGACGGTCGACATCACGCAGTCGGCGCTCTCAGAAGTTGTCGACTCGAAGCGCATCGTCGAGCTGCCGCTCAACGGCCGCGACGCCGCGCGCCTCAGCATGCTCGTCTCTGGCATGGTCGTGACCGAGGTCAATCAGGAATCAGGGAAAACCATTCCGGGCGCGTTGCGCCTCTCGACCAACGGCACCGAATCGCGGCAGGCCTCATTCCGACTGGACGGCACAAACCATACCGACTCGTACTTCCAGCAGAACCAGCCGTTCCCGTTCCCGGACGCGCTCCAGGAATTTTCAGCATCCAGACCAGCAACTACAGCGCAGCGCAGGGCGCCAGCGCCGGCGCGGTCGTCAACGCCGTCACGCGCTCTGGAACGAACAACTTCCACGGCGGCGCCTTCGGCTACGCGCGCGATCGCACGTTCAACTCGAAGAACTTCTTCCTGCCCGAGCGGGACTTCCTGAAGCGCAAGCAGTACGGCGGCTATGCAGGCGGTCCGATCGTGAGCAACAAGCTGTTCTTCTTCGCCGGCTGGCAGGGCACCAAGATTCAGAACGTCGGCGGCACGCTGAACAATACGGTGCCGACGGCTGCGATGCGCGCCGGGGATTTCAGCGCAATTACGACACCACTGCGCGACCCGAATGGCGGCTTCTTTCCCGAACAACCAGATTCCGGTCGGCCGGTTCGATCCGGCCTCGGTGAATGTGATGAAGTACCTGCCGGTCGGTCCCGGCAACGGCGTAGGCGGGCTCGTGCAGGTGCCGCGCCGCATCGGTCAGGACGACAATCAGGTCATCGCCAAGGTCGACATGCAGCTCAACCAGAACAACCAGGTGAGCGCGCGGTACTTCTTCGATCACTTCACGAACGATCCGACGTATACCGACGGAAACCTTCTGAGCTATCGCGGCCCGACGCTTGGGTCGCGGCAGCGCATCCAGAACGTCGTCGGACAGTGGCAGCGGACGATGACGTCCACCCTGCTGAACGAGTTCCGCGTCGGCTTCAACAAGTTCGCCTCGAGCCGCTACCCGCCGAGCGGGGTGCCCAGCATGCAGGACCTCGGCGTGCGGCTGCCGATTTATCCGACCGACCCGTCGATCTCGCAGATCGAGGCAACCGGATTCTTCGGCATCGGCGACAACCTGTTCGCGACATTCCCACGACATGGCGTTGAAATCAACGACCGCGTCAACTGGGCGAAGGGACGCCATCAGGTCCAGTTCGGCGGTGAAATGGCCTTCCAGGACGTGAAGATCCGCAACGAGTTCCGGCGGGCGGGACATAACACGTTCGCGACCAGCACAACGGCAGGCACTGGACACGCACTCTCCGACTTCGCCCTCGGAATCATCAATACGTTCGACCAGGGCACAGGGGAATACAAGGACTACAAGGTGTTCTACGCGTCGTCGTTCCTCCAGGACGACATGAAGGTGTCGGACACGCTGACGCTGAACATGGGCGTGCGGTTCGAGCACTCTCCGCCATGGCACGAGGTCGAGGGGCGCATCATGCACTGGAGCGTGGCGGACTACAACGCCAACGTGCGCTCGACGATGTTTCCCGCCGCGCCGCGCGGCGAGACGTTCCGCGGCGACGCAGGTTTCGTAGGTGAAGAAGGCGTCGAGGCGTCGCCCGACACGCTCAGTGCGCGCTTCGGCTTTGCATGGGACATCACCGGCGATGGCAAAACGAGTCTTCGCGGTGGCGGCGGCACGTTCTACGATCAACGCCGTGACGGCGAATCGGGCAACGGCGCGGTCAACGCGGCGCCGTTCAGCCTGCGTCTGGCCGTCACACGCCCGGGGAGCCCTGGCATTCCGGGCGGACCATTTTCGGATCCCTATCGCGGCCGCAGCGACTTCAACCTCATCAACGACGCGTCGTCGGCACGACAGCAGGCGCCATTCCCAACTCCAGTGCTCGTCTCGACATTCGGCGACGAGTACAAAGTGCCGCTGACCTACAACTTCAACCTCACGTTCGAGCGCGAGCTGTTCAGCGGCCTCATGGCGCGAGCGGGTTATGTCGGTTCGCGGAACCGCAACGGACGACAGACCATCTCGCTGAATTACGCCGACAAGAACATCGCCGGCGCGACCACCGGCAACACCGACGCGCGCCGCCTGTACGCCGTCGGCCAACCTCGGCCAGATCGAATCGCAGGTGCAGGACCGCCGGTCGGACTACAACTCGATGCAGCTCGCGTTGATCAAGCGGTACTCGAAGGGCTTCACGGTTTCGACCAACTACACGCTGTCGAAAGTCGAAGGGGACTTCGGTGACGAGGTCATTCCGTACAACATGCCGCAGGATCCGGCGCTGTTGTGGGGGCCGCTCAACCAGGATCATCGTCATCGCTTCACCACGTCGTGGGTCTGGGATATCCCGGGCTTCAACGAAGGAGCGATGCAGTGGGTGCTCGGCGGCTGGCAGTGGACGGGCGTCATGCAATTCCAGACAGGTCGTCCGTACACGGTTACCAGCGGCTCGGACAACTCTCTGGACGGCATCGGCAACGACCGCGCGAAGCTGACCGGCGTGTCGGTCGAACCGCCGGACGGGTCGTTGCAGACCGTGTGGTTCAACGGCGCGGCTTTCGCTGTGAACGACCTGGGCACGTTCGGCGACACCGGCAAGGGCGCGTACTACGGCCCGAACCTGCAGACCTGGGACATGGGACTCTTCAAGAATTTCCGCATGGGCACGGACATGAACGTGCAGTTCCGCGCGGAGTTCTTCAACGTCTTCAATCAGGTCAACTTCGACATCCCGAACACGAACAGGAGCGGCGCCAACTTCGGGGTCATCACGCGCACGGACCCGAGCTTCGGTGATCCCCGGATCATCCAGTTCGGTCTGAAGTTCACGTTCTAACGACCGAACCGTCGCAAGAGGTAAGGGACAAGGGGTGAGGGGCGAATGCCTCTCACCCCTTTTTTTGTCCTTCGGCGTGGGGTTTCAGGACGGCGTACAACGTCGACATGATGGGGACAGATACGCCCAGCTTCGCGGCGCGGCGGACGACGGATCCCTGGAGCGCTTCGACTTCGATCCGTTTGCCGGCCTGGAGATCGATCAGCAGCGACGAGCGCATCGAGCCGGGGATCGAGTCGATGTAGGGAATGATGCGATCGACGACGTCGACGGCGACGAGGACACCCTCGGCGCGCGCGACCGCTTCGATCTCGCGGCAGCCGGCAATGAACCGGGCCTTCGTGAAGGGATCGGCCCACAGGGGACCAATGGGGAGTCTCGCCGCCCCTGTGAAGCCAGCCAATGCGGCGAGGAACACGAACTTCTCCCAGATGGGCACGCGGCCGTCAGCGACCGAGTCGGTTTGGATGTCTGAGCCGGCAAGCGCCTCGTGGATTCGCTTCACCCGGTCGGTGAGGCGCGGCAGCGCGCCGAACGCCTCGCCGAAGACGATTCGGCGGTGCGTGCCGGTCTGCACGATCAGGCCCGGGGATTCGAGCGCCGTCGCGACGTACGTGGTCCCGCCGAGCGTGCGGTCCTCCCCCGCCACCGCGGCAACCTCGCCGGCACTGTCGACGCCGTTCTGCACGGTCAGGACGACCGTGTCGTCGCCGAGCATCGGCCGAATCAGCGGGAGCGCGGTGAGGTTGTCGTAGGTCTTGACCGCGAACAGGACGAGGTCGACGGGGCCGACGCGCGATGTGTCCTCTTCCGCGCGGCCCTTCGCGATGAAGTCGCCGAGCGCGGGACTCCTGATCTCGAGGCCGCGCTCGCGGATCGCCGCCAGGTGCGCACCGCGTGCGATGAACGTCACGTCGTGGCCGGCCCGCGCGAGCCGCGCCCCGTAGTACCCGCCAACCGCTCCGGATCCGAGGATCGCGAACTTCATTTGGATCTCATGGTTTGTATCATGGAGGCCCCCGTGCCAGTATTCTGTAATGCCCCTTACACGTCGAAGTTTCCTCGGTGCTGCGAGTCTCGCATCGACCGGTCTTCTGGGGAACGCTCTGGGCGCCGCCGGAAGTTCAACGGCAGCGGCACGCGCACAGGAAGCCGACCGACTGATTGCCAGTCGGATAAAAATGGGCGACGTCGCGGCGGCCGCCTTCCTCGTGCGTCAGAGCGGTTTCGAGTTCGCCCGGGCGTATGGGGCGGCGAAGATCGACACCCCATTCCTCGTCGCATCGCTGACGAAGCCGATGACGGTTTCCGCCGTCATGCTGTTGCGAGATCGCGGGCAGCTCGAGCTTACGGACCCGGTGAAACAATTTCTGCCGCAGTTTCAAGGCGACGGCCGCGAGGCGATCACGATCAAGCACCTGATAACCCATATGTCGGGGCTGCCTGACATGCTGCCGGAAAACGTTGAGCTACGGAAACGGCACGCGCCGCTCAGCGAATTCGTGGAGCGAACGTGCCGGACCGACCTGCTTTTTCAGCCGGGCGGGCAGGTCCGTTATCAAAGCATGGGGATTCTGCTGGCCGCGGCGATTGTGGAAAAAATCACGGCCCAACCGCTGCCCGCATTCCTCGCCTCCAGCGTTTTCGCGCCGCTGCGAATGACCCGGACTTCGCTGGGCCTGGGTGGTCGCAAGATTGCCGATACGGCGCAATGCCAGGTGGCCGAACCCAGCGACTGGGACTGGAACAGCGTCTATTGGCGCAACCTCGCCGCGCCGTGGGGAGGAGCACATTCGACGGTGCGCGACCTGGCGAAGTTTATCGAGGCATTTACGGTTCCTGGCTCTGCACCCTGGCCGGAAAACACCCGTCGCGAAATGCGTGAAATTCAGACCGGCTCACTGCGTCCGAGCTTTGGTTTGGGATGGATGCGCGATCCCGGGGCTTTCGGCCAAAGATGTTCGCCGCCGACCTTTGGCCACTATGGATCGACGGGCACTTTGTTTTGGCACGATCCCGAATCCCAGGTGACGTGTGTGCTGTTGACGACGAAACCCGCGGAGAGCTCGCGCGCGAGTTTGCTCGGGGCGGTTTCCGATATCGTTGCGGGGTGAGGGGCCGCTATCGTAGGTTTGTCAGCGAGGGCGTACGAGGTCCAGGTTGCGCCGCGCGCTGACCAGATTCGGGTCGAGACGCAACGCGTGCTCGAATTCCGAGATCGCCTCGGCAGTCCTTCCCGTCGCTGCGAGCGCGCCACCAAGGTTGTTGTGGGCCTCTGGCGATTCCGGCACGAGCGCGAGCCCTGCACGATACTCTTCGATCGCTTCTTCAAACTTCTCACGCTTCAGCAGCAGCGACCCCACGGTGAAGCGAAGCACACTGTTGTTGGGATTGATCGTCGAGCGCTTCCCTGTAGGCGACTATCGCCTCATCCTCCCGATTCGTGCGAACCAGCGCGATGCCCAGGTTGCTATAGAGCTGCGCCGACCGCTGGCCCGCTGCAATCGCTCGCTCAAAATAACCGACGGCCTCTGACGCCCTGCCCGCCTGCAACAATGCGTTTCCCATTTTGTAGTCGAGCTCGACGTCCGCCGATCCGAGTTCCCTCGCACGTCTATAGGCCTCAATCGCCTCCTCTGGACGATTCAGGGCGACGAGGGCCATGCCGAGGTTGACGTATGCAGGACCGTAGCCTGGGTCGATCGCAATGGCGCGCCGGTAATGAGCCTCAGCTTCGTCGAGCCTCTCATCGGTCTGAAGCGCCACGCCGAGATTCGTTTCCGTGGTGGCTCGCAGGACCTCTGCCGACAAGATCGGCCGGTTTGTGACAATGGCGACAGCGCCGATGGCAACTGCGGCAGCAGCGATCTTCGTGCCACTGGCAGTGCGCACGAATGACGCCAGCGATGCCAGCCCTGCTGAGGCAAAGAGCATGAGAAAGGGCACCAGGGGCAACCGGTAGCGGGCAGACACGTAAAACACCACAACGCTCAACACGTAGGCGGCAGTCATGACGTAGTAGACGCCGACTCTTGAACGCTCCTTCCATGTTGCGAGCACGCCGAGCGCGGCAAGCGGCACCAGAACCCCGAAGTGACCCACGTGCGCCAAGGCGCGAAGCAATGGTGACCAGTCTTCGTAGCTTTCCTGGCTCTCGGTGTCGACAAACTCGGTGCGATTCCACACAAGCGAGGCTTTTTTGCCCATGAGCTTCAACCATTCACCAGGCTGTTCTCGAACAAACCGTATTGTCTCTTGCACCCAAAAGTCCGATACCTCCCCGGCCGTCAGGCGCCGTCCAGTTGCCGCCTCGGCCAGTTCGGTCGCATCGAGACGCTCGTACTCGGCAGTGCCTCTACCCTCGCGGAGCGCGGCGTATGTTCCGTCGGCATTCGGGTTGTTGCCGATATACAGGTTCGATCCGAATTGGGATGTCGTCAGATGCCATTCCCCACCGACGATGCGGTTGCGAACCGCGACAGGGAGCAGGGCGAGGGTGAGGCCGAGCACCAGCACGCCGGCATTCAGCATGCGTTGACGGTGCGTAGACTGCGATCGTCCAGGCGGCCACAACAGAATCGCCGCCACAAGGATCAGCGCATTCTCGCGAGTGAGCGCCAGGCCCCCCAACGCAATTCCCAGCCAGAACCATCGCGACCGTGTATTCGGTCTGTCAACAAGACCGCTAACGATCCAGAGCGAGAGCGAAACAAGAAACAGATCCAGCACGGACTTCTGAAGCAAGCCATCAAAGAACACGACAGGTGCATAGACGGCAAGCCCGAGCCCGGCGATCAAGCCGGCTCGTTCCGAATAGAGACGGCGAGCCGTAAGTGCGAGCAAAACGCACGACACGGCGCCAATTGCTGCCTGACAAACGCGCACAATCAACAGGCTGCGGCCGGTGATCGTGTAAAGCGTACCGAGGAAATATGGATACAGCGGCGCCTGGTAAAACACTTCTCGCCCCATCAGGTCGCCGGCGGCGATCTCCGCAGCCCATGCGTCATACCGGCGCGCATCACCCATCAGCACATCAAAAAACGGCGATTCACGAATCTGCCAGACGTAGACGAGGCGGATAAGGAATCCAATGGCCGCAAGTGCGATGACCTGCCAGAAGAATCGATCAGTTTCGATTTTTGTATGGATTCGCGTCACTCGCTTCGGGTGCTTCATCGCGCTGGAGCCTCGGGGCGTCAAGACTATCGTTAACGCGAGCGTTTGAAAAATACGTCGCGATCTTTCGTTTTGACAGCCCGCAGCCCTTCACCTATATTCAAGCCTTCCGCATAACTCGTTCGATATCCTTCTTCCGAAAGGGTGTCACCATGCGACCAGTCCTATTTGCGATTGCAATCGTATTCACGCTCGTCGTCAGCCCAGCATTTGCTCAACAAGGACAGATCAACGGCGTCATCACCGACAGCAGCGGCGGCGTCGTGCCGGGGGCTACGGTCACCGCAACCGAGCAGCAGACAGGCCTCTCGACTGACACCGTCAGCGGAGCGAACGGGCGCTACACGTTTCCGTCACTGCGTCCAGCGGTCTATGAAATCCGGGCTGTGCTTACCGGTTTCCGGACGATCAGGCGCACCGGCCTCGAGCTGTCGGCCTACCAGAACCTCACCGTCAACGTCGCGCTCGAGCTCGGAGAATTGAGCGAGACCATCAGCGTCGCCGGCAACGCGGCAACGGTGGACGTCACGAGCGCGACTATCAGCGAGGTGGTCGACCAGACCCGGATCGTTGAGCTGCCGCTCAACGGGCGCGATGCCACGAAGCTGACGACGCTGGTCGCGGGCACCGTGATCTCGTCGGTCAGCACGGAAACCGGGAAGAACGCCCCGGGCGCCTTGCGGCTGAGCTCAAACGGGTCGCAGGCGCTGTCGGTCTCGTTCCGATTGGACGGCACGAGCAATACCGACCTCTACGAGCACGAAAACCTGTCCTTTCCATTTCCAGAAGCGCTGCAGGAATTCAGTATTCAGACCAGCAACTACAGCGCGGCTCAGGGCAACAGCTCGGGAGCCGTCATCAATGCCGTCACACGCTCGGGCACCAACACCTTCCACGGCGGCGCGTTCGGCTACATGCGGAACAAGGCGTTCAACGCGCGCAACTACTTCGCGGCCGAGCCTGACGCCCTCGATCGCCGCCAGTACGGCGGCTATCTTGGCGGGCCGGTGAAGCTCCCAGGCTACGACGGCAGAAACCGCACGTTCTTCTTTCTCGGCTGGCAGGGCACGCTCCTCAAGAACACGACCGCAACAACGACCGTGTTCGCGCCGACCAACGATCAGCGGAACGGCAACTTTGCGACCTGCGGAGCGCCGTGCAACGTTCCGATTATCGACCCCGTCACACGACAGCCGTTCCCGGGCAATCAGATTCCCGTCTCGCGTTTCGATCCGGCGTCCGTGAAACTGATGAGTTACTTTGCTAAAGTCGACGGCACCGGCCAGCATCAGGTCTCGCGCGCGAGCGCGATGGATTTCAATCAGGTCGTGGCGAAGGTCGACCACCAGGTGACCAACGACGACCAACTCAGCGGCCGGTACTTCATCGACCATTTCGATAACGCCGCGATTATGACGCCCGGCGATCTGCTCAGCTATCGCACGGGCAGTCCAAAATCACGGGTGCGCACCCAGAGCGGGGTGTTTGCCTGGAAGAAAACGCTGTCGTCCACGGCGCTGACCGAATCACATGTCGGCTTCCAGCGCATGCACGCCGGCCGGGTGACGCCCGACACACCAAGCCTTCAGGAGCTCGGCATTCGACTCCCCCTGTATCCCACGACGCCGAATCTTCAGTCGATCAGCGTGGATGGATATTTCGCCGTCGGTGCCGATGCGCCATCAGACTTCGTCAGAAACGGCGTCGAGTTCAACAATCGGACGAACTGGTCGAAGGGCAAGCACCAGATCCAGTTTGGCGCAGAAGGCCAGTGGTACAAGGCGACGATCGACAGCGAGTACCGCGTGCCAGGCACGTTCACCTTCAGCGGCAGCGCCACGGGCAACGCGATGGCCGATTTCGTGCTGGGCGACATGCGGACCTTCGATCAAGGCACCGGCGAGTATAAGGACAACGTGAACTTCTACTCGTCGGCGTTCTTCCAGGACGACTACAAGATTCATTCACGGCTGTCATTGAATCTCGGCCTGCGTTACGAGCCGACCAGACCATGGCACGAGATCGTCGGCCGCATTCAGATCTTCGACGTCGACGCGTACCACGCGGGCACGCGCTCGACGCTGTACGACAATGCGCCGCCTGGACTGTTCTACCGTGGAGACCCCGGTGTGCCCGAAGACGGGACGCTGCCTGATTATGACAACGTGAGCGTCCGCCTCGGGGCCGCCTGGGACCTGACCGGCGACGGCAAGACCAGTCTGCGCGGCGGCTGGGGCATGTTCTACGACCAGCACATCATCGGACGCTTCAACAACGGCGCGACGAACAATCCGCCATGGAGCATCAGAATCAATGTTACGGAACCAGAGGGCCCCTTCTCAGATCCGTACCGGGGCCGCTCGGACTTCGATAGCATCTCCCTGGAGGGGGTCGGCCGACGGGACGCTCCGTTCCCAACTCCGGTCAGCGCCAACAGCTACGACCCAAAGTTCAATACGCCGTTGACCTACAACTACAACCTCACGCTGGAGCGGGAAATCCTGTCGGGATGGATGGCGCGCGCCGCATATGTCGGATCGAAGACCACGGGTGGCCAGTACACCATCAGCCAGAACCCCGCCATCTATGTGCCGGGCTCAAACGCGACGACCGGCACGACCGATGCGCGTCGTGCACTCCAACCGTACAGCGCCATCCAGACCTACGTGCAGGACGGGTGGTCCCAGTACCACGCGATGCAGCTGACCCTCAATCGGCGCTTTGCACGCGGCTTTACGATCAATTCCAACTACACGCTCTCCGATTCCGTCGGCAACTTCGGGGGCGAGCTGATTCCGTACTTCATGCCTCAGGATCCCGCGCTGGTCGTGGGGCCGCTCGATGAGATGCGCAGGCATCGGTTCGTCACATCATGGGTGCTTGACATTCCCGACGTCACGGGCAATGCGGTGACTCGGGCGGCACTGAACGGCTGGCAGGTGACCGGCATTCTCCAGTACCAGAGCGGGCAGCCATATACGATCACGACAGGGAATGACATCTCGCGCGATGGCATCGGCGGCGATCGCGGGAAAACGACGGGCGTCAGTATGGACCCGCCGGACGGTTCCGATCAGACGGTGTGGTTCAATCCGGCGGCCTTCGCGCCCGGCGACATCGGCACGTTCGGCACTGTGGGCAGAGGCGCCTACTTCGGGCCGAGGACCTACTACTTTGATATGGGCTTGAGCAAGAACGTGCTGTTCGGCGACGGCATGAGCATGCAGTTCCGGGCGGAGTTCTTCAACATCTTCAACCAGGTGAATTTTGCCAACCCGAACACTGGTCTGAACAACGCGGCGTCGTTTGGACGTATTACCGGCACGCACGCCAACCAGGGTGATCCGCGCATCATGCAGTTCGGGTTGAAGTTCGTTTTCTGAGAGCCGTGTAACGAAAAACGAAGAGCGAAAAACGAATAGAGCATGGGGGTGAGGGGCAACGGCTCCTCACCTTTTTTTTGGTCGAACAGACACGAATTCTCTGCGGCTCTGTGGCTCTGCGTCGCGGATGAGTCCTATTGTCTTTAGCAACGCGTCAGGGCCCTCATCCCGTCTAAGTCCCTATGAACGACATCAGGCTCGCACTGCGTGGACTGATCGCCACTCCGGTGGTGGCCGTTGCGGCAGTGTTGTCGCTGGCGCTCGGCATTGGCGCGAACACGGCCATTTTCTCGCTGGTCAACAGCTTGTTGCTGCGCTCGCTGCCGGTTGCCGAACCAGAGCAGCTGGGTTTCATCGTCGATCCGACCAGTCCATCGCGCGCCTGGAGCAACCCATTGTGGGAGGAGATTCGCAGCCGGGCCGACCGGTTCGATGGCGCGTTTGCCTGGTCTCCGACGCGGCTCAGTCTCAATCGCGGCGAGGAGCTGCAGTTCATCAGCGTCATTCGCGCGAGCGGCGAGTTCTTCAGAGTACTCGGCGTGCGCGCTGCACTCGGCCGCACGTTTACGGTCGATGACGATCGGAGGGACGGCGGCACGGAAGGCCCGGCCGCGGTCATCAGCGACGAATTCTGGCGGACGCATTTCGGACGCGCGACCGATGTCATCGGCAAACCGCTGACATTGGGCGCCGCGACGTTCACTATCATCGGTGTGACACCCGAAGGCTTCTTTGGACCCGACGTGGGCCGGCGCTTCGACGTCGTCGTGCCGATCGGCACCGAGCAGCTTCTCTCGGGCGTCAACGCCGGTCTTGATTCTCCCGGGCGACACTGGCTGTTCATGATGGTTCGCCGCCGCCACGGCCAGTCGGTCGAGGCAGCGACCGCGGCGCTCCGTCAGATGCAGCAGCAGATTCGTACGTCGCTGCCGGACAGCTCGCGGCTGCGCAACGACCTTCGCCACGCCCTGGAGCTTCACGCGGGATCGCGCGGGCGATCGCCGCTCCGCACCCAATATGAGCACGCCCTCATCCTGCTGCTGATCGTGTCGGCCGGTGTACTCGCTATCGCGTGCGTGAACATCGCGAATCTCATGCTCGCACGCACCGCCGCGCGGCGCCACGAAATGAGCATGCGGGTCGCGCTTGGCGCCTCCCGCTTTCAGCTCGGGCGGCTGCTGCTCGTTGAAGCCGGCGTTTTATCCAGTATCGGCGCAGCTTGCGGCGTTGCGCTGGCGTACTGGATGAGCCGGCTGATCGTGCGGCAGATCACGACAACGGACAACGTCGTGTTCTTCCTCGAGCTCGCACCCGACTGGCGCGTGTGGGCATTCGCATCGGCTGCGGGAGTCGCCACGGCCGCACTCTTCGGTAGCGCGCCGGCCGTGCAGTCGATGAACGCGGATCCCGTCGAAGCCCTCAAGGAACACGGCCGCGGCCATGCCGGCGGCCGCTCGCTCGCCGCGACGCTGCTCGTCGCCGCTCAGCTCGCCTTGTCGCTTGTGCTCGTCGTCGCTGCCGGCTTGTTTCTTCGCACCTCTACAGAATTGGCCCGCCGGAACATCGGAGCGACACGCGATCGCGTGCTGATCGCGGCCATGAATGCGCCGATGACGCGCTACACGCCCGGCAGGCTGGTTGGCATCCACGAGCGCGTGCTCGATACCGTGCGCGCGGTTCCGGGGGTCGAGCAGGCTGCCATCTCCGACATTACGCCCGCCGAAGGATCGGCGCGTGTGGACGGCGATCTATCCTTCAACGTCATCAGTCCCGGCTGGCTGCAGACCTACGGTGTGCGGCTTCTGGCGGGCCGCGATCTCCTGCCCACGGATCGCGTCAACACGCCGCCGGTCGCGCTGGTGAATCAGGCCTACGCCAGGCGATTCCTCGGTGGCGCGAATCCAGTAGGTGAGCTCAGCGAACGCGCCGTGCCTGGCATCGGCATATCGGGGCCGATGACGGTGCATATCGTGGGATTGGTGGAAGACACGGTTTATCGCTCGTTGCGCGAGTCGTCTGTGCCGACGATGTATACGTCGACCCTGCAGAGAGCCGAAGCGAGGCAATTCGCGAGCGTGAGCGTACTCGCCTCGGGCGATCCCAACCAGATCTCGCGAAGTGTTGAAGCGGCGATCCGGCGAGTCGATCCCGAGCTCGTGTGGCAGATCCGGCCCTTGAATGATCAGATCAGCGAGGCGATGGCGCAGGAACGATTGGTCGCGCTGTTATCTGGATTCTTCGGGACGCTCGCGCTCCTGCTGTCGGCTCTGGGACTCTACGGCGTCACCGCTCATGCGGTGAACCGCCGCCGCCCCGAGATTGCGCTGCGCATGGCGCTCGGAGCCGGCCGTGCACGTGTCGTTCGTGTTGTGATGCGCCGCGTTGCGATGCTCGCCGCGATCGGGATCGCATGCGGCGCGGTGCTCAGCCTGTGGGCGGTGAAGTTCGTCGACACGCTCGTCTGGGGCCTGGAGCCGCGCGATCCGGCGACATTCCTCACCTCCGCCGCCATTCTCTCGGTGGTCACTGCCCTCGCCGCCGCCCTGCCCGCCTGGCGCGCCACACGCACAGATCCAGCGAGTGTCCTCAAAGAGTAGAGACGTGACGCAGAGCCGCTGAGACGCAGAGAAACTGCTGTCTTCAACACGGACGGCGGGAGTGCCGCCGAGTCGCCAACACCGCAATACGAGACATCTTCAGCGTCTTGTAGTTTGCTCTGCTCGCGATCCCCGCTCGCGGCGGCCAACTCCTCGCATAGCAATACGCGGCATGAAGCTCACTCCTGTCGCCATCGATTGCTCGCGCCCTCTGATCTGCTGCGGCAGCCCGTCGCTCGTTCGCGCAGCGTGGCGCCGCACCAAAGGTCGCCAATCCCGTCGTCATTCAATTCATGGTCGACGGCATCGACCACAACAGCGTGCGCACCGCCATCGCGAACGGCGCGACGACGCTCGGCTCGTTGCTGAAACAAGGCGTCACGGCCGAAACGTATTACTGCACGAGCCCGGCGCCCCGGCTCGATCTACCGGATGGCTCCCGCCCCTGGGGCGGCAGCACGAGCTCGAACGTCGCAATGCACACGGGCACGCACCTGTTCGAGTCGTACAACATCGACGACATCTTCCTGAGCGCGAAGCGCGCGGGCACCAAGTCGGTCTTCGCCGGCGGATCGAACAACTACGCGATCTTCAAGAACGCCGACTATCTCTATTACGGCGGCAACGAACTGACCGACGAAATCGTGGTCGACAAGGGCCTGCAGCACCTGACGAAAGACAACGCGCGGCTGCTCCGCCTGCATCTTCAGCACATCCGCAACGCGTGGCGCGGGCCGAGCGACACGACGAACCCGAAGTCGGAATACATCCAGTACTTCGTCAAGACGGTCGATCCGCAACTGGCGCGCCTCATTGCCGGGCTGAAGAGTGCCGGGGTGTGGGACCGGACGTACATCATCTTCGGCTCGGATCACGGCATGGGGCAGACGAGCCAGAGCGGCCATCCGCAGTCGGTGCTCTCGTCGTGGCAGACGTTCATGGCGTTCTACGGCCCTGGCGTCAAGCGCGGCGCCACGATTCCCTACGCCGAAGGTCCGGACGTCGCGGTGATGACGAACTATTTTCTTGGACAGCCGGCGCTACGCGGCCATCTCGATCCCAAAGTGCCGGCAAACCTCGGCCGCGTCAGCGGCGTCTTCCTCGAGAATATGCTCGAGGGTGGACCGGCGGACGTGAAGCATCCCAGGTACATCGAACGGTACCTGAAGTCGAACATGCCGCGCGGCGATGCGTATGTCGACTACCGAGCGGCGATGATCAAGCTGATGAGCCAGTAGTAATTACTCTCGCGCCGATCTTGGAGATCTTGCTGTCTCGACACAGGCACGGAGACGCAGAAGACACGCACGGAGAAAATGCATTTCTCTGTGGGGTTGCGTCAGCGGGCTCTGTGGCAGCCGTCGACGTCGCGCCGTGGGCGCGCCGCGAGAACGGCCGCCCGTGCTCCCGTGTTGAGAATTTCATCGTGTTCTCTGCGTCTCCGCGGCTCCGCGGCAAGGCTGAAAACACATCAGGAGCGACTGTATGCGAATCATTGCCATCGCGGGCCTGACGTTTCCTCTCTGGCCCGGCATGGGCGCAGGCACCGGCTGCGGCGCCGCCGACACCTGACACCGATCTCACGAAGCTCGGCTTCGTCTCTGCCGGCGACAGCGCCCGCCGGGTTGAAGAAGCTGCCGCAGGACAGAGCCGACATCTCGATGCGCATCTTCCAGATCCCGCCTTACAACGTGAACGCGGCGCATCGCGCGCCTGTCACCCAGCTGGCCAACGTGCACGACGACCAGACCGAGCTCTTCATGGTCCTGGACGGCACCGGCAGCCTCGTGTGGGGCGGCAAAGTCGTGGGTGCGACGCGAAACGGCGGCAACGTCACTGGCAAGGCTATCGAAGGAGGCCCGGACTGCCCCACATGTTCGCGAACATTGCCCCGGGCGGGCTTCAGTTGATGCAGCTGTACCTCCCGAAAACCCGCTAGAAACCGCCCGTGGAACCCGATCCCTTTTCATGGATCGCGTTCAGCGGATTTTACTGGACACGCCCGCCACTCAGTCCTACATTTCAAGCTTCCAATCTTCTCCACGTCGTGGTCCCGGTTCGCCTTTGATTGAAGGGGTGTTCAGATGCGACGAGTACTTGTCACAATTGTGGTCCTCGGACTTCTCACCAGCAGTGCGTTTGCGCAAAGCACAGGGCAAATCAACGGAGCGCTTACCGACAGCAGCGGGGGTGTGATCCCTGGCGCGACGGTGTCGGCCGTCGAAAGCGCAACAGGCATCAAAACCGACACGGTCACGGGCGCCAACGGGCGCTATTCGTTCCCATCGATTCGTCCGACCACTTATGAGATCCGCGCTGAGCTGGCGGGCTTCAAGACCGTCCGCCGCACCGACATTACGCTGCAGGCGAATCAGAATCTGACGGTGAACATCACCCTCGAGCTGGGTGACCTGGCGGAAACGATCACGGTCGCCGGCGCGGCGGCCACCGTCGACATCTCCTCGGCGACGATCAGCGAGGTCGTTGACCACGCCCGCATCGTCGAGTTGCCGATCCCCGGACGCGAAGTGGCACGACTGCAGACGCTGGTCGCGGGCACGGTGCTGGCGTCGGTCAGCGAGGAGACGGGCAAGTCGATCCCAGGCGCGGTCCGCATTTCGGCCAACGGCGCCGGCGAGCGCCAGAACTCGTACCGGCTCGACGGCGCGAACAACACTGACCCGTATTTCCAGGAAAACCAGAGCTTCCCGTTCCCCGACGCGCTCCAGGAGTTTTCGATTCAGACGTCGAACTACAGCGCGTCGCATGGCAACAATGCGGGCGCCGTCGTGAACGTCGTCACGCGCTCGGGAACCAACGCGTTCCATGGCGGCGCGTTCGAATACGTCCGCGATCGGACGTTCAACTCGAAGGGCTTCTTCGCCGCAGAGAAGGACTTCCTCAAGCGCAACCAGTACGGCGGGTTTGGGGGCGGTCCGATCAGAAAGAACAGCACGTTCTTCTTCGGCGGCTGGCAGCGCACGCGCATCACGAACCGCGCATCAGATGTCCTCAGGAACGTGCCCACGGCCGCTCAGCGCCGCGGCGACTTTTCGAACTGCGTGCCGGCGTGTCCGCAGCTCTACAACCCGGCGACAGGACTGCCATTCCCCAACAACCAGATTCCTGCCGATTTGTGGGATCCGGCGGCTGTGAAGGTGTTTGCCGCGCTGCCAACGTCCACCCTGCCGAACGGCCAGGTCACAGTGCCTCGAGGCACGGGCCAGGATTCCAACCAGTTCATCGCGAAGGTGGACCAGCAGTTGGGTGCCAACAACCAGCTCAGCGCCCGTTACTTTCTGGACGACTTCAACAACGAATCGCAATTCATTCCAGGCAATATTCTCAGCTACTTCGGACCGAGCCTGGAGTCGGATCCACGCAGTCAGAGCATCGTCACGGGGTGGAAGCGGACGATGAGCTCAACGCTGCTCAACGAGAGCACGTTCGGATACAACCGCCTCCACACGGCGCGGCGGCCGCATCCGGACGTCCCCTCCACGCAGGATTTCGGCATCCGGCTCCCGTACTACCCCCGGATACCGTCTGTATCCGAGATCAGGGCGCAGGGCTACTTCAACTTCGGCGACAACCTCGAAGCCTCATTCCCACGAGACGGGTTCCAGTTCAACAACAAGACGAACTGGGTCAAAGGACGTCACGGGATTCAGTTCGGCTTCGAGCTCGAGTACCAGCGGTCGGAGATCTACAACGATTTCCGCCGGGCGGGCCATTTCATCGCGAACGGCCAGTTCACGCGCGCGCCGGGTGCAGCAAGTGGCGGGCATGCGCTCGCCGACTTCCTGCTCGGCAGGCTCAGCACGTTCGATCATGGAACGGGCGAGTACAAGAACTATCGAAATCTCTATCAGTCGTACTTCTTCCAGGACGATTTCAAGATCAGCGATCGCGTCACGCTGAATTTTGGCGCGCGCTACGAGCCGAATAGTCCCTGGCACGACCTGGTCGGGCGCATCCAGGTTTTCGATATGGACGCGTACCAGAAGGGTACCAGGTCGACGCAATTCCAGAACTCGCCTCCTGGACTGTTCTTCCGCGGCGATCCGGGTATCCCGGAGGACGGCACGTTACCCGACCGGAATAACGTCTCGGGACGCTTTGGTTTCGCCTGGGACGTGACGGGCGACGGGCGCACGAGTATTCGCGGTGGCGGCGGCATGTTCTACGACACGCACCTTCAGGGTGACTACAACAACGGCGGCGTGAACGCGCCGCCGTGGAGCATTCGCGTCAACGTTGAGAACTCGACGACCCTTGTGGGACCGTTGTCGGATCCGTACCGTCCGCGCACCGACTTCAATTCGCTGGTGCACGACTACGAGGACAAGGACACGATCATCGGCGCCGCGAACGCGCCGTTCCCCACGCCGGTGCTCGTGGAGTCGTTCGACGAGGTGTTCAACACACCGCTGACCTACAACTACAACCTCGCGTTCGAGCGCGAAATCACAACCGGGTGGATGGCACGTGCCGCCTATGTAGGATCGACAGCCACTCAAGGGCGAACGAGCCTCTCGCTGAACCCGGCGATCTATACGCCCGGCGGGCCGGTCAACAATCCGCAGGCGCGCCGGCGGCTTCCAGAATACAGCGGCATCAGCAACTTCGTGCAGGACAGAGAGAGCCAATATCACTCACTGCAGCTCACGCTCAACCGGCGCTATTCAAAAGGCTTGACCGTCAACACGAACTACACCTTGTCGGACCTGCAGGGCACGATCGGTGGGCCGGAGCTGGTGCCCTACTTCCACCCAGACTTCGACAACATCGTCGACACTTTACGGCACGGGCGGCTCGGCGATATGCGGCGGCACCGCTTCGTGACATCGTGGGTGTATGACATCCCGGGTCCGGCTGCGGGCGCGATGAGTCACGTAATCGGTGGCTGGCAAGTGACCGGGATTTACCAGTGGCAGAGCGGCCAGCCATACACCATCACCAGCGGTGTGGACAATGCGGGCTGGGGGTTAGGCGACAACCGGGCAATTCGAACCGGCCAGCCACTCGATCCACCGTCGGGCGCTGACCCGACGGTCTGGTTCAACCCGGCCGCATTTGCCGTCAACCCGAACGGGTCGTTCGGTGAAACGCTCAGGGGTGAGTTCTTTGGTCCGAACCGCTCGACGGTCGATATGGGGCTGTTCAAGCGGTTCACCTTCTCGAACAGTCTCAATCTGCAATTCCGGGCAGAGTTCTTCAATCTGCTCAACACCGTCAACTTCAACAACCCCGCGACCACGGTGAACTCGGCGGCGACATTCGGCCGGATCACAGAGGCGCAGGATCCACGCATCATGCAGTTTGGCTTGAAGTTCCTGTTCTAGAGAGCTCGACACGGAGGCACGGAGATGCGGAGACTCACGGAGAATTCTTTTTTCGAAAAGATTTCTCTGTGTTTCCTCCGTGACTCCGTGACTCACTCTGCTTCCCCAACCTCAGTGGCGTCTTCGGCGCGCCACGGATTATCCAGTTCGGGTTGAAGTTCGTGTACTAGGCGGGATACGACGTAACAGGAGAATAGGAGGTTAGGAGAATTCTTTTCAAAAGAACTCCTAATCTCCTCATCTCCTGTTTAAATTTTGTGCTTACTCTTACGGCAGCGCCATCGCCACTGCACTTGCCGCCCATCCAGTTGCCATGGCAGAGATCCACTGATCGTGTCCGTATGGGAACCCGCTTTCGAAGAACGGCTGAAACTTCGGCGAGCGGCTCCGGACGTACCACGAGCCGTCGGCATGCTGGGTCGATATCAGAAACTTCAACGCACGCTGATAGGCCGGAGCGCCGGGCTGAAGGACACCGGTCTTCACCAGCGCAACCATCGTTTGTCCTGTTGCGTAGGCATCACTCGACAGGAATGCCGTCTGCGCCCACCCTCCGTCGGCGCGCTGCGCCGACAGAATCGCTTTTGACAGGCGTTGCAGCGTCCCCGCATCGGCACCGATGCACTGCAGGCCGAGCAACTGCATGTTGCGATCCTCGGTGGTCAGGGGTGAGGTCTTTTCGAGCCAGCGCGCCGCGAGAGACAGACGCCGGGAAATCTCCGCCGCGCGGCCCGGAGGGCCGAATGACTTGATCACCGTCATGGCGAGGGCGGTGCGGAAGACGTCGCCGTCTTCGACCGGGGGTCTCGCGATACCCCCCAGCGACCACGAGCCGTCAACGCGCTGCTGCGCGAGGATGCTGGCCAGCACGGCGTCAGTATTACGATCGGGTTCTTCCCCACTGCTCGCGAGCGCAGAAAGCGCGTAGATCTCGACGTCCGGGAAACCGCCAGCGTCGAGGCGTTCGAAGTAGTTCGCAGGCGCAAAGAATCTCGTCCGCGTCAACTGACGGCGATCGGCAGCCGCCTTTTCGTCGAGCGCAATCCCCTTGTCGCGCGCCACCATCCCGGTGATGTCAGTGATGTTGTGGTGATGGCACGAAGCGCAGCCGCCTTTCGCTGCCGCTTCGGTAGAGCTCTTCTCGAGGAGAGCCATGCTTCTCCGCACTGCGGTCAGCGAGTCCGCGGGCGCGAACGTCGCGCGCACGGCCGCCGGCGATGCGCTGCCAACGGCACCGGCGCGCTCCAGCATTTGAACCATCGAAGGATTGCCAATCTTGCGCGCCCAGTCGAGCGCCGTCTCTCCTGCGAGACTGCGGATGTTCACGTCGGCTTTCCGGTTGATGAGCGCGCGGACGACCTCGGGATTCTGACGATCGGTGGCGACGGCGAGCATCAGCGGCGTCATGCCCCGCACATCTCTGGCATTGACGTCGGCGCCTGCCTGGAGCAGCACGGTAATCATTTCGGGCGATCCGAGCGTAGCCGCCCCCAGCAACGGGGTGAAGTTGCCCAGCGCAATCGTTCCGGCTTTGACCTTCTGAAACGACCCATCGCCAGACACGGCGTTGACGTTGGCGCCCTTTTCGAGGAGCAGTTTGACCGCCTGCACGTTTCCACTGAAGGCTGCGCCGATCAAAGGTGTGAAGCCGGCAAAGTCTGCGGTGTCGGCCGCAACACCGGCATCGGCGAAGATGCGAATGGTCTCGATGTCATTGCCCCTCACCGCCGCATTCAATGCGTTCACCTTGAGCACGTCGACGGCTTTAGGATCGGCGCCCTTCGCCATCAGCAGGCGAACGATCCCCGCCGAGCGATCACTCATCGCCGCCAGGAGCAGCGCCGTCCGGCCTCGCTTGGAAGCGGCGTTGACATCGGCGCCCTTCGCAAGGAGCAGGCTGACCTTGTCGATGTCGGTCACGGACATCATCAACGCCGTCACACCGGCGCTGTTGGCCGCGTTTACGGATGCACCGCTGTCGACGAGCAGCGTCATCGCCTCCGGCGAGCCGCTGACGGCGGCGTGCATCAGAGGCGTCATGCCGCCGCGAGGCTCGGCGGCGTTCAGATCGGCGCCCGCCTTGAGCATGGCGGCCAGGCCGGCGAGATCGTTCGCTCGAATGGCCGAGTAGAACGCGTCACTCGAAGAACCCGCGTCCTGCCCCGAAACCACGGCAGTACAAAGAAACAGCCCGACAACGATTCGCTTAAGCACCATTCTCTATTCCTTCTTCCCTTTTCGTTTTTCGTTACGGTTTCAGCTTCCAGCTCTCATCGAAAAAGCCCGCCGTCTTCGTCACCCCGCCCGTCGTCAGAACGGCGTAATCGCCGAGGCGCGGAAAGAACACGGACTCGGTGCCGGAGGCAACGCGGTTCGCCGAGAACGTCTGCCCCGTGTTCAGGACCACGTACTTCTGCGGGTTCAGCGGATTCGGATAGACCAGCACAAGCGTGTGGTCGGCCGTCGGGAACTTCTGCGCGCCGACCGTGATCTCGCTCTTCGTCCACTGGATCGGCAGGCCGCCAAGGACTTTCGAGATGATAACGTTGCTGCCCGGATCTCCGAACAACACGAGGTTGGAATTGGCAATATCGGCCGCCGACACCGACTTGTCGTCCTTGACGCGAATGTCGCCGCGCATCCACTTGGCGAATTCCGACCTGAAGCTGTCGAAGCGCTGATTCGCGTAACTGTGCGCCGCGTCGTTCCACGGCTGGCCGGTTCCGCGCACGACGAGGAACCCCTCCGTGAACGCGTCTTCGATCGGACCCTGGAGGCCGTGCACTTTGCGAAGGCCGGACGGGGGTCCCGCGGCCACTGCCCACTTTCCGTTCGTCTTCTCGAACACCGGATTCGCGGCGCCCTTGAGACTCTGTCCGTCGATAGTGAACGATGCGGCCGGTCCTTCGAACCTGACGCGCGCGACGTTCTTCGTCGTCACCGTGTACTGCTTCAGATCGTCGGTGCGCTTCGCGTCGACGTCGGCGCGTTTATAGCTTTCGTCGAGAAGCTCGACCGTCACGAAGTGCGCGTTGTTGTATTTCGTCGTGTACGTGACGAACCGCACGTGGTTCGGGACTTTGCCTGCTGTCTCGTCGAGCGCTTTCCTGATGAACGCCTCTGATTCAGTTTTGCTGTCCTTGTGCCACGCGTGCCCGGTGTCGGGGCCAATCAGAAAAAGGATGCGCAGGTCGTTCGTCGTCCACTTATAGGGAGATTCCTTGGTCAGCTGGAAGCCTTCTCTGACGACCGCCTCACGAAACCGGGTCGAGGCTCTCAACTGAGCGTCCTTCTCGCCGCCGTAGCTTACGCCGGGCACGTTGAACGCGTTCAGCGCGTAGTCTTCGGCGTCGACGTAATGCAGCGCCGCTTCCTGGTACGGCGTCAGGCCTTCCTTCGGCAGGCGGTTGCCCGCGTATTCTTTGGTTTCGGAGTATCCGGCGCTCGCTTCGTAGGCGCCGAAGAACGTGGGGTTCTGAATCGCGAGCCGCGCCGAGCCTTGATGGCCGCCCATCGAGTGGCCGCGGATGACGATGCGCTCGGCGTCGATGTTGTAGTGCTTTCTCACCGCCGCAACCACTTCATAGACGTCGGTCTCCGCATAGAACTTGTACGAATGATTCATACGCGCGAAGGGCTCGACCATGATGTAGTCATCGGCGAGGATCTGCGACGTCTGATGAGGGCCCGCCTGTTGCTGCAGGAACCGGACCTCGTTGTTCTGCACCTGCGTGCCGTGCAGCCAGATGTCGAGGCGCATCGGCCGCTTGCCGTCGTAGGACGCCGGTATGGTCAGCCCGTAGGGCTGGAAGCTGCCGTCGATGCGCGAGACGAAGCCGCGCACGACGTTGCCGGTTTTCTTCGTCCACGACGACGTGCCGTTCTCGAGCTCGATGGCGCGTCCGATGCCGGTGTCGAGCGCGGTAATCGTCTCCGCCGCGTAATTCGGCCCGAAGAACTCTTCCGGGAAGCGCAGGATGTACTCGGCCGCCTTCTTGTAAATGTGCACGTCGGCGAGCAGCTGCGGATCGGTGTTCTTCGACCCGAGAGCGGCGAGCCGAGCGCTCAACTCGGCGAGCTTCTTGTGAATCTCGGCTTTCTGATCGGCGGTCGGCGGAAATACTTTTTCGCCCTGCCCCTGCCCCACGACAACTGCTGCGGCGAGTACGCATAGCAGAACGGTTTTCTTCAAAACGGACATCTTGGCCTCCTCGGGAATGCAGCAAATTCTACCCGAACATCCAGGGATCCGGGGGTAGGGATTGGGGATTAGGCGCTAAAGTAGCCTCATTATGCGCACTTCTGGTCGCTGCCTCCTCGCCATCTGCGTCATCTCCGCAGTCGTCGGCATCCCCACCGTGAGCGGGCAAGCAAAACCTACCGCCAAGCGACGCTGATCTTTCGGTGACGTTTTTACTTTCTATTTTTTACTTTCTACTTTTTACTTTCTCTAGGTACAAACCCGACTGATCCTGGATTGGCTAGGGGAACTTGCGCTCCGGTCGGCGTCAACCGGCCCGTCGCGCGGTCGATGCGCAGGACGACGATGTTTTCTGTGTCCTGGTTCGACGAAAACACGTACTGGCCGGTCGGGTCGATCGAGAAGTTGCGCGGCGTGCGACCTCCAGACGCCGCGTGTTCGACGACTGACAGCAGCCCGGCGCGGTCGATGGCGTACACCGCGATACTGCCATGCCCGCGGTTCGAGACGTACAGGAACCTGCCGGCTGTATCCATGAGGATCTCCGCCGTCGTGTTGTTCCCGGTGTGGCCGGCGGGTAGCGTGGTCAGCGCCTGAATCTCCTTCAGACGCCCGTTGTCGACCGCGAACACGCTTACCTGAGAATCGCTCTCGCGAGCCAGATAGAGAAATCTGCCGTTCGGGTGCATCTGCAGCCGTCGCGGGCCCGAGCCGGCGGGCTGCGCGACATATGGCGGATCAAGGGGTGCCATCGTCCGCTTCACGGCATCGAGTCGATAGCTGTAGACACGGTCGAGGCCGATATCAGCGACATACGCAAAGCGGCTGTCGCTCGAAAACACGACTCCGTGCGCGCGGGGGCCAGGCTGTTTCGACGGCGGCTGCGGCTGCCCTTCGTGCTGATCGGTGTAGAAGGCGTCGGTGATGCGTCCATCGCTCTCGAGGCCGAACGCCGCGACCGACCCGCTGCGGTAGTTCACGGCCACGGCGATCTTTCCACTGGGATCGACGACCACCTGATTGGGGCCAAGGCCACCGCTCGAGACCTTATTGATGAACGTCAGTTCTCCGGTGCGTCCGTCAATCGCGTAGGCGCTGATCGTGTTCGCGGGTATCGGATCGGTGCTGCCCTGCCAGTTTGCGGCGTAAAGAAACCGGCCGTTCGGCGCCACCCACAATTGCGCAGGCGAAACCGACTCCGCGACAAGGCGAGGCACCGATAGCGCCCCCGACTTCGAATCGAAATCGGAAACGTAGATTCCCTTGGAAGTTGTATTGGTATAGCTGCCAATGTAGACGACGTAATCACTCACGCGTTGTGCACTGACCAGCCCGATACACGCCACGAAAATCAAACAGGAGACCAGGAGAATAGGAGGAATTTTTTTCACAAGAATTCTCCTAGCTCTCCTGGTCTCCTGTTCCGTACGTCGCTTAATCTCGCTACTGCGCTTTCACAAAGTACACACCTCCAGGCTGCGAAACCTGACCGGTCGCGCCCGTGGGCGTCAGGTTGCCGGTCTTCTGATCGATCCGGAAGACGACGATGTTCTCGCCGTTCTGGTTCGCGGAGATCAGATACTGATTCGTCGGCTCGATCGTGATGTTGCGAGGCGTGCGGCCACCGGACGGGATATGGCCCACGAGCGTCAGCGTGCCTTTCGACGGATCGACCGCATAGTGCGCCAGGCTGTCGTGGCCGCGGTTGGTGACGTAGAGCCACTTGCCGGTCTGATCGATCTGGATTTCGGCGGTCGTGTTGTTGCCTTTGTGATCGGCGGGAAGCGTCGAAAGCGTCTGAATCTGCTTCACGCTGGCGCCGTTCACTTCGAACACGCTCACCTTCGAGTCGGTTTCGTGGTTCACGTAAAGGAACTTTCCGTTCGGGTGCAGTTGCAGGCGCCTCGGTCCTGACCCGCCGGTGTTCATCGCAACGAATGGAGGATCGGCCGGCACCGCCGTCCGCTTGACCGGATCCACGCGGTACACGTACACGCGGTCGAGTCCAAGCTCGGCGACGTAGACGAAGCGGCCGTCTTTCGAAAAGACGATACCGTGCGCGCGTGGCCCGGGCTGCTTCTCGCTGAGCGGTTTGCCGGTGTGCTGATCGGTGTAGAAAGCTTCGGTGAGCTTGCCGTCGGGCTCGATGCCGAACACCGAGAACGTGCCGCTGTTGTAAGTGACCGTCGCCGCGAGCTTCCCGCTTGGATCGAGCACGACCTGGTTCGCGCGATCGCCCTTCGCGCTCACTTTGTTGAGGAGCTTGAGCAGGCCGGTGCGATGATCGATCGCAAACGCGCTCACGTGATCGCCCGGAGTGCCGTCTTCCCAGTTCGCTGCGTACAGGAACCTGCCGTTCGGGTGTGCCCACACCTGCGCGGGATTGATCGTCTCGACGGCCAGGCCGATCGGCGTCAATGCGCCGGTCTTCGAGTCGAACCGCCACGCGTAAATGCCCTTCGCCGCCGACGTCGTCGTCGGCGTCGGATTGGTATAGGAGCCGACGTAGACGAAATAGTCTCCCGTTTGCGCGTGCGCGTTCATTGCCAGGGAAAGGAGCAGACAACAAAAGGCAGCGAGGCGACTCATAGGTCTATTCCTTTTTCGTTATTCGTTTTTCGTTATTTGATTTTCAGAAACTGCTCCGGTGTCAACGCGCTCGGCGTGAAGCGCGCCTGGCGGATCGCCCCTTTGAAATAATTGCGGCGGTTGATGCGCGTGCCCAGGGACGACGCGCCTTCGCCTTGCGGCGTGAATGCGACCTCAGCCTCGCCCTGCAGCACGCCGTTCACGTAGCTTCGAAACATCTTGCCGTCGTACGTCTGCGCGACGTGATACCACTGGCCGACGGGGTGCAGCTTGTCCTTGAACATGAGCGCGCGATTGTACCCGGGGCCGTTCACGAACGCATCGAGATACCAGCTCGTATCGACGACCCGCAGCTCAAAGAGGAAACGAGGGTTCGCATCCTGCCCTGTCTTTGGATGCTCGGCGCTCGCGAGCTGACCCGTCTTCGGATCGCGCTCGGCGAGGTGGAACCACCGTTGCTCGAATGCGCCTCCGTCAGGGCGATAGATGGCCTCGAAGGTGAAGGTGGCCGCACCCGCCAGCGGATGTTTCTCGATCCAGATCGCATCATCGACGCCGTCGAACTCGATCGCTTTGCCGAGTGGAGTATCGATGACCCTGGGATTGCCTTCGACGGTCGTTTTGATGCCGCCGATGTTCTCGAGGCGGTCGAAGGTCCAAACGATTTCAGCGGGCCGCTGAGCGGCAGGCATCGCGGCCCCGCAGACGACGAGCAGCCCGAGCGCTCCGGCAGCTTTTCTGAGGATCATCGGCGTCTCTCCTATGTTGTTGCCGACAGCTTAACATGCGAAAAACGCGCGAATTCGCCCTTCAATTATTTGGATTCCTGAGACATTTCTGTGCTTGTTGCATCGTGTCGCCTTTGCATATCCTTAATGGCATCAATATCCCTAACAACTGCCAGGAGGCAGCCCTATGCAGGCAAGGATCCATAAACATTTCGTTTTCGGAGCGCTGGTCGTCTGTGCGGCGGTGTTGCTGCCGACACTCGCCTACGCCCAGGCGCAAATCGTCGGCGCCGTCCGCGACGAATCGGGCGGTGTGCTTCCCGGCGTAACAGTCGAAGCCGCCAGCCCCGCAATTATCGAGAAGGTTCGCACGGCCGTTACCGACGACCAGGGGCGCTACCGCATCGAAGCGCTGCGGCCCGGGCTTTACAAGCTGACATTTTCGCTCACCGGTTTCAGCACGGTCGTCCGCGACGGCGTCGACGTGCCGTCGGAAGTCGTCATCACCATCAACGCCGACATGAAAGTCGGCGCGCTCGAAGAAACGATCACCGTTTCGGGTGAGACGCCGCAGGTCGACGTGCAACAGGCATCGCGCACGCAGGTCATCACGCGGGACGTCATCGACTCGCTGCCGGTCTCGCGCAACGTCATGTCTATTGGTGTGCTGTCGCCCGGCGTCCGCCAGGGCACGCCCGACGTGGGAGGTTCGCGCATGACCGAGCAGGTCGGTCTCCGTGCGCACGGTCTCGGCGGCGACGACGCCGAGCAGCTCGTCGAGGGGATGTCGATTCAGAGTCTCGAAGGCGCCTCACAGGCGTACTTCGATGACATGCTGCAGTCGGAAATCACGATCATGACGAGCGCCATCCCGGCCGACACGTCGGGCGGCGGCATTCGCATGAACAGCGTGCTGAAGGACGGCGGCAACATCTTCAGCGGCGCGGCGTTCCTCGGCTTCAGCAGCGGCAACTGGCAGAGTGAGAACACGGGCGATGAGCTGCGCGCCGCTCCGCGCAGCATCAACAGCCCCAACGCAATCAAGCACATTCACATGTTCACCGGATCGATGGGTGGTCCCATCAAGCGCGACAGGATGTGGTTCCTGGTTGCGGCGCGGCATCAGTCTTCGGACGAGATCATCACCGACGTGCCGGTGCAGATCACGGCGCCCGACGGCGAAGTCATCAACTCGTATCTCGACACGTACGTCCGCGGCCCTTCCCTTCGCGTGACGTTGCAGGCCGCGCCGAAGCACAAGCTCGCGTCGTTCGTTCAGCGGTGGTGGAAGCGCAAGGGCAAGGACTTCGGCGCCGGGCAGGACCCGCGCGCGTCGCAGTTCCGCGATCCGAAGCATGCACATCATACGGTGGGCAACATCCGGTGGACCTCGCCGATGACCAACCGCCTGCTGTTCGAGGCGGGCTATTCCTGGACGCTGTTCGACTGGCTGGGCGCGCCGATGCCCGGCGTCGAACAGCCGCGCGGCACGCCGTTGTGGTACGTCAAGACCAGAAAGACCGACACGCAGCGGCAGGTGGACGACGAGTGCGCCTTTACCGCGACGAACAGCGCGGTCGCGGGCTGCACCACCTGGGGATCCAACCAGATTCAGCGCCAGGACAACACGCGCCATGTGTATCAGGCGGTCGTGTCGTACGTCACTGGTTCGCACAGCGTGAAGTTCGGCTACAACCACGAGATCGGTCCCGACGGCCGCATGGCCACTACGCACAATGGCGATCTCTACCAGAACTACACGGCCGGGCAGCCGAGCTCGGTGGACGTGTGGAACACTCCGATCGAAGCACCCGGTATCGTGGATTACGATGCGGCGATCTTCCTGCAGGACACGTGGACGATCAAGCGGCTCACAGTGAATCCCGGCGTGCGGATCGAATGGTTCAGCGCGGGCATGAGGGCCGCCTCTGCCGAAGCCGGGCGGTTCGTGCCGGCGCGGTTCTTCGAGGAGGAGCGAGGCCTGCTGAAATGGGGACCGAATTACGCGCCGCGGTTTGCGATCGCCTACGACCTGTTCGGCACCGGCCGCACGGCCATCAAGGGTAACTACAGCAAGTACCATCGGCAGTACGACGCCGACCCGGCTGCGGCGTACTCCCCCATCGGCATCATCAGCGAGCGTCGCAACTGGTTCGACTGCGTGCTGAACGCGACCGGCAGCGCGTGCTCGGGCGCGGCCGCCGCCACCAACATGAACGGGATCGTGGAAGATCACGAGATCGGTCCGAGCCCCGCGGGCGGTACGTTCGGCACGGTTCGGAACAACACGCTGGGCGATCTCGATCGCCGGTACAACTGGGAGTTCACGGCATGGCGTTCCAGCACCAGGTTACGCCCGCGTCTCGCGGTCGGCGCCATGCTCTTCAAGCGCCAGATCTACGAAATCCAGTTGACCGATCGCTCGTTCATCACAACGGCCGACTACACGGCGTTCGACGTGCGAATGCCAGCGGACATCTCGAGGGACCCGGACGTGGCGGCGGTGCTCGATCCGAACGAGATGATCACGGTGTACAACCTGAACCAGGCGAAAAACTCGGTCTACGGCCAGGGACTGATCGATCATGAGCGCGAACGAGAATCGGTCGCTCTATACCGGCGTCGAAGCGTCGTTCTCCGCACGGCTCCCGGGCGGCGCCATGATGTTCGGCAGCTGGACGGCGGAGAAGAACATCTCGGTCTTCTGCGAATCCGACGACAACCCGAACGGGCCGCCGACCGGCGACCTGTATCAGGGCCGCAACGTCGCGCAAGGCGGACGTTTCTGCGATCAGCGCAACTTCAACATGCCGTTTACGCAGGAGTTCAAGCTGGCGGGCAATTACAGTCTGCCGCTCGGCGTCGACATCGGCGCTGTGCTGCAGAGCTTCGGCGGCCTCGAGCGCGTCATCACTTGGGCTCCGGCGGCGACCCTCTTCCCGAACCAACAGCGGACGCAAGCGCAGACGCTCATCCTGACCGAACCGGGATCGCTCTTCGGCGAGCGCTGGGATCAGCTCGATGTCAACTTCAAGAAGAACATCCGGTACGGCAATCGAAGGTGCACACGTTCCAGCTCGACATCTTCAACGTGTTCAACAACAACTCGATTCGCACGATGAACGACGCCGTCGGAGCGTCGCTCGGGCAGGTGACAGCCATCATGCCGGGCCGGTTCCCGCGAATTGGTTACCAGTTCAAATGGTAGTTGGGCGGTGTAAGGAAGACCGAATAACGCACAACGAATAGAGCGACGCTGCAATAGAGACGGGCGGGTCCAGACACTGGGCCCGCCCGTTTTATTTCTCTATTCGTTTTTCGTTATTCGTTTTTCGTTACAGGCTCAGGGACGGCGCACCCATCCTTGCGTGGATCGGATCCACCGTAGTTCACGCCGTCCCGCCGGGCGACCGCCTGCCCGCCCCCCATCAGGCTGCAGTAATCGCCCTCCACCTCGAGCTCGTGGCCGCGAGCGGCGAGGTCGCGCTGCACGTCAGCGGGAATCCGCCCCTCGAGCGCGACATCCTTGCCCTCGAACGACAGCTTCGTGAACCGCGCCGCTTCGAGCGCCGCCTGGATGTTCATCCCGTGATCGACGATGTTCGAGACGAACTGCGCGTGTGCCTGCGACTGATTCCAGCCGCCCATGATGCCGAAGGCGATGCGGGTCTCACTAGAGCCGCGAGCGGCGCGGGGCGAAGGGGCCCCGCTAGCGAGCGGCTCCGAGCGGGGTGGGGGGGCCCCGCGAGAAACAGAAGACATCAACGCCGGGATGATCGTGTGCAGCGGCCGCTTGCGCGGCGCGAGCACGTTCGGATGCGTGCGATCGAGTGTGAACAACGCGCCTCGATTCTGCAGCGGAAACCCGGTGCCCTCGGCGACGACACCCGACCCGAAGCTCGCGAAGTTGCTTTGTATGAGCGACACCATGTTGCCGTCGCGATCGACCACTGAGAGATATGTCGTGTCACCGCCGCCTTCGCTGGCGAATATGCCGCTTCCGTCCAGCTTCGGCGCGCCAGGAGCACCTGCGCTTGTGCCCGGGCCGGATCGATCAGAACGGCGCGCTCGCGCGCGTATTCCTTGCTCAGCATCGCGGTCACCGGCACCGCAGAAAACGCAGGATCGGCGACGTGCCGCTGCATGTCTGAGTACGCGAGCTTCTTCGCCTCGATGATGACGTGGAGCGCATCCGCCGAGTTGTGGGCTGCTGCGCCGAAACCGTCAGATGCCTCCATGATGTTCAACATCATCAGCGCCGCAATGCCGGCGCCGTTCGGCGGCAGCTCGAAGATCTCCCAGCCCCGGTAAGCCGTTGAAATCGGGTCGGCCCACTGCGGGCGGAACTCCGACAGATCGGCGGCAGCCATCGTCGAGCCGCGCCGCTCGAGCCCCTCGACGAGGCGGCGTGCGATCTCTCCGCGATAGAACGCGTCACCGCCGTTCGCGGCAATCTGCCGATATGTCCACGCGAGATCGCTGTTGCGGAAGACCGTGCCGAGCGAGGGCGGAAGCCCTCCGGGCAGGAACGTCTTCGCCGCCTCTGGATCGCCGCGAAGGAACGGCGCCTGGTTGTGCCACTCTTCGCTGGTAATCTCGGCCACGGGAAATCCTTCGCCGGCGAGCGTCGTCGCCGCCTCGAGCACGCGCGCGAGCGGCATGCGTCCGAAGCGCTCGAGGAGAAGGGACCACCCTGCGACAGCACCAGGCACAGTGACGGAATGGACGCCGCTTTGCGGCATGCTTTCGGTATTCCGGCTTTCGAGAAACTCCGGCGTCAGCCGCGCGGGCGCCCATCCGCTGGCGTTCACGCCGTGCAACTTCCCGGTCTCCTCGCACACGATCGCAAACAAATCGCCGCCGACGCCGCACATCATCGGGCAGACGACACCCATCACCGCGTTGGCGGCAACAGCCGCATCAACGGCATGGCCGCCCTGCGCGAGCACCTGGGCGCCGGCCTGCGATGCCAGCGGGTGTTCCGTGGCGACGATGCCACGTGTGGAGACGACGACGGAACGCCCCTGCGATCGGTTAATCGCGATTTTGGACATCGTGGAGAAGACACATTATTATGCGAGTTCCAAACGAACAGGAGACTAGGAGAGTAGGAGAAATTCTCTTTTTGAGAAGAAACTCCTAATCTCCTACTCTCCTGTGAGTAACGTAGTCCCGACCTTCAGGTCGGCTTGGTCCAGGAGGCTAGGAAATGGCCAGAAGGTTGTCTTTGCTGTTCGCCCTCGTCGTGGCCGCGGGCGTCCAGATTCCTGCGCAGCAGCTTCCACCTGGTTACGTCGATCCCGCAGCGGTCCTGGCTGCAGCCTCGAAAGCGATCAACGAGCAGAGCCTCCGCTGCATCACATTTTCGGGAGTGGGCTACAGCGGGCCCGTCGGGCAGACGTTCGAAAATGCGGTGAACATCGACTGGCAGCGCAGCGAGATGGCGAATTATACGCGCACGATCAACTGGGAAACGGGCACGAGCAAGGAGACCTTCGACCGCAAGCCCGGAAACAACCCGGCCTCGTGGAAATATGGCCTTGGCTGGGTCGGCGGGACCCCGACGCAGGCCAACCTCCGGCAAACCCATATCGTGAACGGGCGGTACGCGTGGCACGTCGACGGCACGGGCGCGCCCGTCGCGGTTCCACCGGACATGGCCGACGTGTATCAACTCGACGTCTGGTTGAATCCGCACGGGTTTCTCAAGGCCGCGCGCATGCCCGGCGCCAATCCAAAAGCGCTCTGGCGATGGGAGCAGATCGAGAAAGGGCGCGACGGCAACGTCGTGACTCCCGAGCGCGTCCATGTCGTCGGGATTACGGTGCTCGGGAAGTTTCGCGTCGACGCGACGATCAACAGTCAGAACATCATCACGCGGCTCAAGGCGACGGTGAACGAGAACGTGCTCGGCGACTTCAACATCGAGCAGGAGTCGACCGAATTCGTGGCGGCCGGGCCGTCGAGGTGGCCGATCAACTGGCACTCGCATCAAGGCTGGGATGACAACTGGCAGTTCTACTCGGAGAGCACTGGGCACAACGCGTACGGCGGCAAGTTCCCCAGCGTTCAAGCGAACGCATGTGACGATCCGGTCCCGGTCCCGGAATCGGTGAAGCAGGCGCAGCCGCCGAACCCCGCGCTCGTCACTGTGGAGAAAATGGCCGACGGCGTGTACATGCTCGGCGGCGGACCCGCGAACAGCTACATGGTCGAGTTCCGCGACTTCGTCGCCGTGTTCGAGGCGCCGGGCAGCGAGGAGCGCAGCCTTGCGGTCATCGAGCAGGTCGCCAAGCTCGCGCCGAACAAGCCTATCCGCTGGTTGATCAGCTCGCACCCGCATTTCGATCACATCGGCGGCCTGCGGACCTACAACCACATCGGCGCCACGATCGTGTTGCACCTGTCCAATTTGAAATTCATCAACCGTGACGTGCTCACCTACAAGGCGCGCACGATGAAACCCGATATTCTCTCGCTGTGGCCTCCCACCGAGGTGGCAGAGGGCTACAACTACGAAGCGATTCAGGAAAACTACGTGATCACCGACAACAGCCGCATCCTGCGGGTGTACTACGTGCAGCCGCTCCAGCACGTCGCAGGAATGCTGATGGCGTATCTGCCGGCCGAGCGAATCGCGTTTGAAGCAGACCTGTTCGACACGCATGAAGCGCCGAAGCCTGCGCAAATCCCGGCGATGCGCAGCTTTTATAATCAGGTTCAGCGCATGAAGCTCGACGTCGCGACTGTCGCACCTGTTCATGGAAAGCCCGTGCCGTGGACCACGTTCATGACGGCGCTGGGTCCCGCGGTGAAGACCAATTAATATCTAGCTGGTAGCTGGTGGCTGGTAGCTGGTAGCAGAGGTTATATGACACACACAGGGCGACATTTCCTGCAGATTCCCGGGCCGACGAACGTTCCCGATCGCGTACTCAAGGAGATCGCGCAAGCCACGATCGATCATCGCGGACCCGAGTTCGCTGACCTTGGTCTCGAGGTGCTCGAAGGGCTGAAGGGAATTTTCCGCACGCGCGGGCCTGTTGTGGTGTTCCCTGCATCCGGTACCGGAGCCGCCGAAGCGGCGCTCGTGAACACGCTCTCGCCAGGCGACCGGATCCTGATTTTCGAAACGGGCTGGTTCTCGCACGTTGCATGGCGGCAGGTCGCGGAGCGGCTCGGCCTGAACGTCGAATACGTGCCGGGTACGTGGCGGCGCGGCGCGTCGCCGGAAATCCTCGAGCAGCGCTTGAAGGACGACACGGCGCGCGAGTTGAAAGCGGTCGTCGTCGTGCACAACGAAACATCGACCGGCGTCGTCAGCCGCATCGCCGATCTTCGGCGTGCGATGAACCGGAGCGGGCATCCTGCGCTGTTGATCGTCGACGCGATTTCATCGCTCGCCTCAATCGACCTCCGGCACGACGAATGGGAGATCGACGTCACCGTCTGCGGGTCGCAGAAGGGCCTCATGGTGCCTCCGGGGCTCAGCTTCAACGCCGTCTCCGAAAAGGCGCTGGCTGCGAACGCGAAATCGAAGCTGCCGAAGTCCTACTGGAATTGGGACGAGATGCTGAAGGCGAACACGTCGGGGTTCTTCCCCTACACGCCGGCAACCAACCTGCTGTACGGCCTTCGGGAAGCGCTGCGGATGCTTCACGAAGAGGGCTTCGAGAACGTCCTCGCGCGCCACACGCGTCACGGCGCGGCGACCCGCGCGGCCGCTCGCGCATGGGGGCTCGACATCGTCCCCGAAGATCCGGCGGAGTTCTCCGGTTCACTGACCGCCGTCTACACCCCTGAAGGCCACAACGCCGATCGGCTGCGCCAGGTCATCCTCGAGCACTTCGACATGTCGCTCGGAACGGGACTCGGGAAGCTCGCCGGCCGCGTCTTCCGCATCGGCCATCTCGGCTCGTTCAACGATTTGATGCTGGCGGGAACGCTCAGCGGCGTCGAGATGGGCCTCAAGCTTGCGGGCGTTCCGCATAAATCGGGTGGCGTGCTCGCTGCGATGGAATCGCTGACGGCATCAACGCAGAAAAATGAACCTGCGTCTGCCGCGCGGTGACGACGCTCCCTCTTAGTTCTCACGGGAAACCCATCGACACGTTCGGACGGGCCGCCGAGCTCGACGCCGAGCTTCGGCGCACCGTGCGCGGCGAAGTGCGCTTCGACCGCGGCAGCCGCGCCTTGTACTCGACCGACGCATCGAACTACCGCCAGGTTCCAATCGGCGTCGTCGTCCCCAGGGACGAAGACGATGTGCGGGCGGCGATGGCGGTATGCCGATCGTTCGAGGCGCCGATCCTCGCGCGCGGCTCTGGCACGAGCCTCGCCGGCCAGAGCTGCAACGTCGCCGTGGTGCTCGACTTCACGAAGTACATGAACCGCATTCTCGATGTCGATATCGAGAATCGCGTCGCCCGCGTGCAGCCCGGCGTCATTCTCGATACGCTTCGCTCGCGCGCCGAACGCCATCAGCTGACGTTCGGACCCGATCCGTCGACGCACAGCCGATGCAGTCTCGGCGGGATGATCGGCAACAACTCGTGCGGCACGCATTCGCTGATCGCCGGCAAGACCGTTGACAATGTGCACGAGCTCACCGTTCTTCTCTATGACGGAACCGAGCTGACCGTCGGCGCAACGTCCGAGGCGGAGCTGGAATCCATCGTGGGCCAAGGCGGACGGCGCGGAGAGATTTACGCTGCGCTGCGATCGCTTCGCGACCGGTATCTCGAGCGGATCCGGAGCGGCTTTCCGCAGATTCCGCGTCGCGTGTCCGGCTACAACCTCGACCAGCTGCTTCCTGAAAACGGATTTCATGTCGCGCGTGCGTTGGTGGGATCCGAAGGCACGTGCGCCATCGTGCTCGGGGCCACACTGCGGCTGATCGACAGCCCGCAGCATCGGACACTCGTCGGACTCGGCTATCCCGACTCGTTCGCCGCGGCGGATCACGTGCCGGCGATTCTCGAATCATCCCCGATTGGGCTGGAAGGCTTCGAGGGCGGCATCATCGACGGTCTGACGCATAAGGGCGCGCCCAATCTCGACCTGCTTCCCGCGGGCCGGGGAATTCTACTCGTTGAATACGGATCGAACGACGCGGCGGTGAGCCGCGCTGCGGCGCAAGAGCTCGTGGCAAGACTGTCACGCCTGCCAGACGCCCCGGCGACACGGATCTACAGCACGGCGGAAGCCAGGGCCGTCTGGAAGATCAGAGAGTCGGGCCCGCGCGCCGCGTCGGCCGTTCCCGGGTCGCTCCCGCGCTGGGAGGGCTGGGACGATGCGTCTGTCGCGCCCGAGAAGCTGGGACCGTACTTGCGCGACCTGCGCAGATTGCTCGACGAATACGGCTATCAGGCGGCGTTCTACGGGCACTTCGGCCACGGCTGTATTCACATGCAGGTGAGCTTCGACTTCGAATCCGAACAGGGAATCAGGAAGTACGCGGAGTTCATCGATCGCGGCGCGGACCTCGTCGTTCGCTATGGCGGTTCGCTTTCGGGAGAACATGGGGACGGACAGTCGCGCGGCGCGCTGCTGCCGAAGATGTTCGGGCCCGAGCTCATGCGGGCGTTCGGAGAATTCAAAGCCGTGTGGGACCCTGCAAACCGGATGAACCCGCACAAGCTGATCGACGCCTATCAGCCAACGGAAAATCTGCGGCTCGGAGCGGACTACCGGCCGGCCAGGCCGGCGACGTTCTTCTCGTTTCCAGACGACAAGGGCTCGTTCACCACGGCGACGATGCGGTGCATCGGACTCGGCGAGTGCCGCAAGCACGACTACGGCACGATGTGCCCGAGTTACATGGCGACGCTCGAGGAGCGCCACAGCACGCGCGGCCGCGCCCGCCTGCTGTGGGAGCTGTTGCAGAACGAAGTTCTGAACGATTCATGGAAGAGCGAAGAAGTGAAAGAGGCGCTCGACCTGTGCCTGTCGTGCAAGGCGTGCAAATCGGAGTGTCCGACGAATGTCGATCTCGCGACCTACCGCGCGGAGTTTCTCGCGCACTATTTCGAGGGGCGCCGGCGTCCGCTCGAGGCGTACGCATTCGGATTGATCGACAAATGGGCGGCGCTCGGATCGTTCACGCCGAAGCTTGCGAATTTCGCGATGAACGCCCCGGGCGTGACAGGCCTTATGAAGCGCGTACTCCACCTTGCGCCCCAGAGGAGATGCCCCGGCTCGCAAATCAGAGCTTTGTAAAATGGGCGCGCTCGGCGAATGTGCCGGCGCCCGGGCAGGGAGCCGGCGGCCGGCCACGCGAGGTGATTCTCTGGGCCGACACGTTCAACAACTACTTCCACCCCGCAACAAGCCGTGCGGCGCTCGAGGTGCTGCAGGCTGCTGGTGCGCGAGTGACGGTTCCGCGCGAGCGGCTGTGCTGTGGGCGCCCACTCTACGACTTCGGCATGCTCGATCGCGCGAAGGCGTACCTGCAGCGCGTGATGGATGGCCTCGGGCCCCAGATCGACGCCGGCGTGCCGATCGTCGTCCTGGAACCGAGCTGTGCTTCGGTATTTCGAGACGAGCTGCGTAACCTGTTTCCAGCCGACCCGCGCGCAGAGAGGTTGCGGAAACAGACGTTCCTGCTCAGCGAGTTCCTAGAGCGGCAGGCGCCCGGATTCCAGCCGCCGCGTCTCGAGCGCGGCGTCCTTGTCCATGGCCACTGCCATCACAAAGCGTTGATGAAGATGACGGATGAGGAGTCGCTGTTGAAGAAAATGGGCGCGCAGGTCACGTCGCCCGACGCCGGTTGTTGCGGCATGGCGGGTCCATTCGGTTTCGATGCAGAAAAATTCGACGTGTCGATGGCCATCGGCGAACGCGTCCTTCTGCCGGCCGTCCGGGGCGCTCCGTCCGACACGCTCATCCTTTCGGACGGCTTCAGCTGCCGCGAGCAGATCTACCAGGGGACAGGGAGGAAAGCGCTGCACCTGGCTGAGGTGATGCAGCTTGCGCTTGGAAACGAAAAACGAAGAACGATAAACGAATAGAGCCCGGTTCGACGCAGAGGCGCAAAAGACACTCATAACGGAACGAAACTCATTACGGTAGTGTCCGGCTTTAGCCGGACGATGTACGTGTCCGTATGAGCCGGGCGCGCCTCTGCGACTCTGCGTCGAGACGGCAAAAAGGAAGGGCGGGTCTGTGGTGCCAGACCCGCCCTCAGTTGCTCTATTCGTTTTTCGTTCTTCGTTTTTCGTTATTACGCTTCTGCGGAGACCGCCGCAATAATTGCCTTGATGTAGCCGAGCGCGAATGCGAATCCCTGGTTGTGATCGGGATCGCCGTCGACGGTCGGCACGTGATCCGGCATCAGCATGCCGTCGTAGCCGATTTCCTTGTAGGTGCGCGCCGCCTGCAGCATGTCGACGCTGCCGTTGTCGATGAACGACTCACGGAAGTTCAGGTAGCCGCCTTCGATGTTGCGGAAGTGCACGTTGAAGATCTTCCCTTTGAGGCTGCGAATCACGTCGTGGATCTCCACGCCGGGGTTCTTGAGCTGCTCCGACACCGTGCCCTGGCAGAAGTTCAGGCCGTGGTACGGGCTCTCCTTGATCTTCACGAAGCGCCGCAATCCGGCCGGCGTCGCGAGCGGCACTTCTTCGATGCCCCGGTAGCCGCGCGGCACGCCGGGATCCTGCGGATGGCAGCCCATTTTCACCTTGTATTCCTCGGCGACCGGCACGACCCGCTCGAGGAAGTACGTGATGCGCTCCCAGTACTCGTCGGCGCTGACCTTGCCGGCGATCGTCGGCTTGTCCTTGTTCGGGTCTTTCTCGAGGACGAACTCGCTGTAGGTCGACGGGCCGCGTCCTTTGACTCGACCCGACCGCGGAATGCCGACGATGGTGAAGTTGTATTTCACCGCGAAGATCCCGGCCTTCGCGCAGTTGCGGATCTGCGTGCAGATGTCGTCGATGTTGCGATCGCGCTCGGGGCTCTGCCCCAGCATGATGGCGGGCATCTGCGCGCGATCGATCGAGGCCGATGTCATCGTGATCGCCGACATGTCGAGCTTGATGCCGAACGACTCGACGTGCTCGCGGTGCTTGGTCAGCGCCTCGACGGACCACTTTTCGTCGAGCTTGGCCGACGGCATGCTCCCGCAGATGTTGTTGACGCCGAAGGCGGCCATTGCCTTCAGGGTGGCGTCGTCATCGCCGTGCTGCGTACCGACCTTGAACTTTACCTTCGACGTCGATGCGGCGGTTTTTGCGGTAGCGGCAGGCGTTCGCGCGACCTGCGCGGAAACGAGCGTTTCTGCAATCGCGCCGGCAGCCATGCCGCTGCCTGCGAGGCGGACGAATTCTCGGCGATCCATGAACGACCTCCTGTATCTACTGAACTAGTGAACTATAGATCTAAAGATCTGAAGATCCATAGATCTTTAGATACGTGGTGCGAGCCGTTAATCGGCGAGCACCTTACCTTTGGTTTCCATCACCCACGGCATCACGAGCAGCCCGAGCAACGGCACGAATCCGACATAGAACAAGACCTCGACGGCGCCGCCAAGCGCGCCAGCACCGCGTGATGCGATCGCGCCAACCAGGAACGGACCCGGGGCGGCAATCAACCGGCCGGCGTTGTAACAGAATCCCGCTCCCGTCCCGCGCAGCCTCGTCGGATAGAGCTCGGGGAGATAGTACGTGAACGCGCCGAACACGCCGAAGACAGACAACCCGATCGGGAAATACATGAAGAGCCGCGTACGCGGCTCCATCGGGAGACCGAACGCTGCAAGCACCGCCAGACCCGACGCGAGGAAATAGATCGCAAACATCGTGCGGCGCCCGAGGAACTTCGACGCCGGCACGGTGAGCAGCGTGCCGATGAGCCCGCCGATGTTGAACCAGTTGCCTGCCGTCTGCTTCCAGCTCTCCACCAGTGCCGTGGCCTGGACAGGCGGCAGCCCGGCGGCCGCTTCCGCGGCGAGGCCGGTCGCCACCACCGAGATGAACGCATTGCAGCTCCACCAGGTGATAAGCGCCACCACTGCCATCAGGAGTCCGCTGATCGTGATCGCCCGATATTTGGGCGTGAAGAGCTCTCGGATTTGAGGAGGCGCGGCATGGCTCGCCGCGTGCTTCCATCGCTCGGGCTCCTTCACGAATAACCGCACGAGGAAGGCAACCGCCGCGGGTATCAGGCCAAAGAGGAACACATAACGCCACGCCACTTCCGGGCTGCCGGCAAAGTACACGCCCTGCACCTGATAGGTGACGATCGTGGCAAGGAACAGTCCGACGGGCGCGGCAGTGTACAACAGGGCGCCCGCTTCGACGCGGCGATGCTCCGGAACGACCTCGGCGACCATCGCCGCACCCGCCGCCCACTCGCCGCCGATGCCGAGCGACGCGATGATGCGGAAGAACACGAGCGTCGCCATGTTCGGCGCGAACGCACAGGCCGCCGTTCCAATCGCGTACATCATCATCGTCAGCAGCAACGTGCGCGTGCGGCCGAGGCGATCGGCGACACGGCCAAAAATAATGCCTCCCACGGCCCAGCCAATAAGCAGCAGCGAGGTCAGGATCCCGGTCCATTGAAGGGTCGCGGATCGAGCGGCGGCAGTGCCGAGCGGGATATCCAGCAGCACGGGCACCGCGTTCGGCGCAACGTAGTTGAAGAGCAGGCTGTCGAAAATGTCGAAGCCCCATCCCAGCCAGGCGGCAAACAACACCGTCCACTGGTACGCGTTCATGTCGAGCAATGTCCGTCCGGCCGGAGCCGTCACGGCTTCGCGGCGCTGTGCTCCCTCGATCACGAAATCCCCTTTCGCGTCCGGCAGCCCGGGCGCCTTAAACTGGTCTGAGGCAGAGAATTCTAATACCTTATGAGGCCATGACAAAGGTTCGTCTCGAAGCGTTCAGCGATGGGGTGATCGCGATCCTCATCACGATCATGGTGCTGGAGCTTCACATTCCGCACGAGACAACGTGGAGCGCGCTGGGCCCGCTGGTGCCGATCTTTCTCACATATGTGCTCAGCTTCGTGTTCCTCGGGATCTACTGGAACAACCATCACCACATGCTGCACGCCGCGGACCGCATCAACGGCAAGGTGCTGTGGGCAAATCTCCATCTGCTGTTCTGGCTGTCGCTGATTCCCTTCGTCACAGGCTGGATGGGACAGAACCACGTCACGCCGATCCCAACCGCCGCATACGGCATCGTCATGCTTTTCGCTGGCATTGCATATTACATTCTGGCGCACGCGCTCGTGGCCGAGCAGGGACCCGATTCCAGACTGGCGCGGGCCATCGGACACGATCGCAAAGGCAAGTCGTCTGTGGTGCTCTGGGCGATCGGGATTGGTCTTGCATTCGTCAATCCGTGGCTGGCGGTTGCGGTCTATGTGGGCGTCGCGATGATGTGGCTCGTGCCGGACAGGCGAATCGAGACGCACGCGCGCGCCCGGTCGGCCTAGCCGCGCCCGTTGTGATCCATGTGGAGCGCGGTCTTCTTGACGACTCCGCCCTCCACATCCGATAGCGCGTGCGACACGATGAACGCGTGCTCGTCGATGTTTCGAGCAATGGACTTGATCTTGCCAATCTCGAGGCGCGTGACGACGCAGTAGAGGATGTCCTGCTCGACGTTCGTGAGCCCTCCGCGGCCGCGATACACCGTCACGCCGCGGCCGAGGATGCCGGTGATGGCCTCGCGAATCTCAGCGCTCCTGCCCGACACGATCGTCATCGCCGTGTATTCCTCGATGCCGTGGATGACGAAGTCGAGCGTTCGCGCCGCCGTCAGGTACGTGAGGATGGAATAGAGCGCCGCCTCGACTCCGAGCACCGCCATCGCGACGACAAACAGGACGACGTTGAATCCGAGGATGACGTCGCCGACTCGCAGCAGCGTGCTGCGCTTGCTGATCAACAGCGCCGCGATCTCAGTTCCGTCGAGGACCGCTCCACCGCGCACCGCGAGCCCGATACCCGCGCCGAGAAAGAAGCCGCCGAAGACGGCATCGAGCAGACGATCGTGCGTCACAGTGGGGTACTGCACCAGCGCGAGCACCGCAGCAAGCGCCCCTATGGCGAGCGCGCTTCTCAGCGCGAATGGCGCGCCAAGGTGACGGTACCCGAGGAACACGAATGGCGCATTGATGACGGGAAGCCAGAACGCCAACGGCGGGCTCGTCACCATCGCCAACAGCAGCGACACGCCCGTGACACCGCCATCGATGAATCCGCTCGGCAGCAGGAAGCCCTTCAGCCCGAGGCCGGCTGAAAATATGCCGAGCAGAATCATGATGGCGTTGATGAGCTCGCGTGTCATGGTGGATGCTGTAAGTAAAAAGTGGAAAGTCGAGAGTAAAAAGTCGGCTACCGTGAAGCAACCACCCGAGCTCGTCGGACGTGCGTATCGATTTGCCCTCGCTGCGCTCAGATTCTACCGGAAGCTCCCGAAAAGTCCCGATGCGCAGGTCCCTGGTGTCAGTTCTACAAAGCGGCAACCTCTACCTGGTCTAACTACCGCGCATCGCAGCGGGGGCGCTCGCGGGCAAAGTTCATTGCGAAGCTGGGAATTGCGGTGGAAGAGTCGGATGAACTCGGAGTGAAATCGAGAACCATACTTTCTACTTTTTACTTTCTACTTTCAGAATCACCATACCGCATCTCCCCCGCCTCAATGCGGGTTCTGAGCCTGTTCTGCTCGTGGGGCAGCGGGCACGTCGTGTAGGGGTTGTACGCGCACGGCGGGTTCACCGTCTTGTTGAAGTCCAGGATCATCTTTCCGTTTACGGGCGCAGGCGCGTAAAGAAAGCGTGCCGCGGGATACGTTTCCTTCTGGCTGGTCAGATCTCGGAAGACGAACCAGAACTGTTCATCGTCCGGCTCGGCAAACGGCTCGAGGGCATACTCCTGTCCTTTGAGTGTGAATTTCACCAGCCCCGGAATCGGCGTCTTGTCGCTGTCGCCGACCAGGCTCGCCACGTCCACGATTTTCGGCTTTTCGAAGGGCGTATAGGTCCCCTCGACGCGATACGCCGGATCGATTGGGAACCAGCTCAAGCCGGCAAAGTCTTTTCGCAGCGCACTGTTCTGATCGCGCAGGCGGATCGACAAACGCTCGCCGCTGTTGTGTACCCAGAACTGTAGATCGTTGCCGAGCGTCAACCGATCGGCGGGACCGGGCACGTCAGACTTCAACTGCATCATCGTGACGGGCTTGCCGTCGAGCTGAAACGTCACGCCTTCGGCGGCTTTCACGGTGACCCTGCCGTTGCGCAGTTCGAAGGTGCCCGCCCGCGGCGGTGCGCTCGCGGGAAAGACGATGTCGCTCAGCGGATCGGAGCCGAACGTCGTCTGCGGCTGCGTGAGGAACCAGAGGCCCGCGATCGTCAGCCATCCCGCGTTCCCCTTCAGCGTGGCCTCGCGGTCCTGGCGGAATTTCGTCTCCTCCGCGAGATAGGGATCGTTCGGCATCTCGGCTCTCGGCGGCTCGGCTGCCGGAGGGTTCGACGCGGGAGGCTCGGCTTGCCTGCAGCCTGCGGCGAAAACCAGGAGAACCGCCGAGGTGCATGTCGCAAGAAAGGTCAAACGAGGCATTTCAGAGCTATACTGCCCGGAAATCCGGGTCGTGACAAGATTAGTCGTGTGGGCCCAATGCCCCACTCCGCTCGTCGCTTAATCAGGAGGCCGTTATGGATCGAGCAGTCTCGCGGCGCGCGTTCCTTGCAGGTGTGGCGGGCGCTGTGGCCGCGTCGCGGCTGGCGCACGCACAGGAAGTCCCAACGATCGTCAAACGCGTCGAGAAGCTCTATAAGGTCACGGGATCGACGCAGCCCAACGATCTGCAGTTCGTGCCCGAAGGGCTTTGGGTGCTCGACCAGCTGGATCAGCCGACGAACAAAGCGTTCCTGGTGAAGCCGGAGGACGGCACGGTGCTTCGAGAAATTCTCACCGAGGCGCTGCATGCGAGCGGCATCACGTATGGCAACGGAGCGCTGTGGATCGGATCGACGAAGGGCAAGAACGCCCAGGACCCGCCAAAGACGATGAAGGTCGATCCACGAACCGGCAAGACGCTGAAACAGTGGAATACGCCGGGCTCAGGACTCTACGGTCGGATGAGCGCGGAACGCGGCGACACGCCGTCGGGCGCGCACGGCCTGAAATGGATCGACGGCAAGTACTGGATGGCGGTCCCTGCGGCGAACAAGGTTTTCCTGATGGAGCCGGAGACCGGCGAAATCGTGCGCAGCATTCCGGGCCCCGGCAGCACGCCGCGCACGCATGGCATGGCGCTCGACAAAGGCGCGCTGTGGGTGATCAACTCGGACGACCGCGCGATCTTCAAGGTCGACACCAAAGACGGCGCGGTTCAGGCGAAGATCATGATCAGCAAGGACGACCCGGTGCCGCACGGCCTCGACATGGATCGGAATGGTGTGCTGTGGTACTGCGACGCGGGGACGGGCTGGATCTGCAAGCTCGTTTGAACTTTTGAACAGAAGATCAGAAGTTCAGGAGAATTTCTTTTGAAGAGAATTCCTTCTGATCTTCTGGTCTTCTGTTCATAGCGTTATTTCGGGAACGGCTTCAGCGCTGGCGCGCCGGGTGGCACGGGCGTCCGGGCGGTGTTCAGCACCATCGACTGGAACGTGTAGTACGCCACGACCCCCACCATCTCGATCGTGCCCTGCTCGCCCCACCGCGCCACGGCGCGCGCGTAGGTCGCATCGCTGACGCTCTGATTCTTCAGCAGCTCGGTGCAGAAATCGTGAATCAGCTCTTCGTCAGAAGACATCCCCGCGGGCCGGCGGCCGTCTGCGATCGCGTCGGCGATGTCGCGGCTCACGCCTTCCTTGATCGCGATCGGATAGTGCACGTACCACTGGTACTGCTGCGTGAAATGGCGTGCCGTGATGAGGATGATGAATTCGTTCAGCCTGGTCGGGAAGACCGTGCGGTATCGCAGGTAATCCCCCATTGCCATCGCGCGCAGCATCACCTCGGGGCTGCGATGCAGCGGCACGAATGGACCGAAGACGTCCTGTTTGCGGTTGGCGCGGAACGCCTCGGCGGCCTTTCGCTGCTCGGGCGTCTGCTTCTCGGCGGGAATCGGCGGCAAGCGATCCTGACCCATCGCCGGCATCGTAACAAACAACACGCAGACCGCCATCAACGCAGCGGGCTTGATCATGGCTCCCTCAGCTCTCAGCTCTTAGCTCTTAGCTCTATCTGATACGTAAAAACCCCGCCCACATGAGACTGGCCCCCTGTCCGGTTTCCACGTCGTATTTCCGCAGAAACGACAGTTTGCCGTTGTCCGCGATGCGGAACACGGCCAGCGACGCGGGGACACGGGTGCCTTCGGCTTTCGTCACCGCATTCTGATTGGCCGCCACCAAAAGCGCTGAAGCCGGGTCGAGTGTGAACGTCCGGGCGTGCATACCGCCGCTGTCAACGTTCTGTACCCGCACAGGCTCTCCGGTCTTCTGATCGATCGCATACACGCCGATCGTGTTCTCCCCGCCTTCCCACACGGCCTTGCCGTCGACCATCTGTGTCCCGCTCGCGCGGTTGCTGATGTACACGAACCGCCCGTTCGGATGGACATGAATCGCACCGGTCATCTGCGCAGGCTTGCCCGCGGCCTGGTTGTCGAGCGTGTCCTTCGTGAAGAGCGCGTTCGGCTCGACCGACTCGCCGTTGACGGTGCGATACACCTGCAGCTGGTTCTGGCGCTCGAGGTTCAAATACATGAGCGGCTGCGTGGGATGAAAGTCGATGTGCCTCGGCTGATATCCGAATCCACCGTTGGGCGCGATTGACTGGCGGTTGCTGACGATGCCGTCCTTGTAGCTGAAGATTTTGAGCGCCCCTGGATCTTCCGGGCGGTTCGGCGCGGGTCCGTTGCCGCGCGTGACCATGACAACCATGCTGTTCGATGGATGGACGCGAATCTGATGCGCGTAGATGCCGCCGTCGGGCGGCGCCGGCTGCTTCACTTCCAGGCCCAGCGTGCCGTCGGCGCTCAGATTGTGCACGCTCAGGCCGCTCGGATTGTTGTAGGCCACCAGCACGTGCGTGGCATTGGCATCGAGCGTCAGGTGCACTGGCCTGTGTCGGATCTCAATTGCCTGTCCGTGAAGCGAAAGCGCTCCGGTTTTCGTGTCGACGCGGTACGCGGTGACGCCGTGACGATCGCCCTGCATGCCGTTGCTCCACGCCGCGTACAGAAACCTCGTCGACGGATGGTGCCAGACATACTGCACGGCGAACGGCAGCGTTACGCCTGACGTTTTTGTAAGCGACCCCGGGGATGCGCTGACCGCATACGTGGACAGCTCGGAACCAACCGCTGCGTAGAGAAAGACCGGCGGGTTTGGTGAGGGCGTCTGCGCCGCTCCGGCGGCGATCGCGACAAGGCCCAGTAGAGCTACCAACAATCGCCTCATGTCACTGCAGCCCTAACAATCGCGCGGGATTCTCTTTCGCCATTCGATCCAATTCCTGATCGGTGAACCCCTTCTTGCGTAGCGCACCCATGTACGTCGCGTAGCCATCGGCCGGCAGCGGGTTGCCGCGCTGTCCGAGATCCGACGAGAGAATCGCGTGCTCGATACCGACCTTGCGAATGTCGTCGGCAAGCTGATCGATCTTCGCCTGCGCGTTCGCTGCAGCGAGCGTGCCGCTGACGAACTCGATGAACGCGCCGAGGCGCGTGGCCTGCTGCGCCTGTTCGGGAGTGAGCGATGTTGGCGGCGACATGCCATGCGTCGCCACCATGCCGCGGACGCCAAGCCGGCGTCCCTCCTCGAACATGAGCAGCGCTTCCTGCGCCGAGACATGGCCGCTCGCGAGCACGAAACCGTGCTTCGCGATCGCGGCAATCACCGCTTTCGTCTCGGGCAGGAGCTCGCCGTTCTGCGAGACCCTCACGTAAGGCGCGTTCGACTTGCCGGCCATGACCTGGTTCTCGGAATCGAACGTCGACATCCAGACGATGCGCCCCCACCCGCCGTTCACGCGCGCCATGTGCTCGACCGCGTGCGCGTTCATGCCGCCGACAGGAAGGTTGAGGTCGATTCCGCCAAAGACCTCGATGCCAGGCACCGCCTTGCGCGCGAGCAGCGCGAGCCCTGCAGTCGGATCGAAATGGCTTTTCAGCACGATCGCGCGCATACCTTTGTCTCGTGCGAACCGCGCGGCTTCGAGGCCATCGAGTGAGCGTGGGACATTGTCGGGATCGGCATGCACGTGAATATCGATCGCGCCGCGCAAATCGCGCGCGACGTTTGGATCGGTGGCCTGCGGAATCGCCTGACGCGCGCCGACCGCAACCACGGCCAGCGTCATAACACTCGCAGCGGCAGTCACGAGTTTCATGGGAAACGGCATGCTAACACGTCGAGCACGAAAGCCTTCACCAACGCTCCGCGCGCCGAACGCCTATGCAACCAGGGTCGCCGTGTTCGGATGTCTTGGTCCGGTTGAATTCCATGATGCTGCCGGACCCCGGAATGCGCAAATCAATCACAGCCGCCAGACCCAACTGCCCAAATTCTCTATGCGCAGTCATTGCGCCGAGTCGCGCGAGATTGCGCAGCAACACGTCATCGAAACCCGGAACGACTTCGAATCCGAGATACAGGAGTGCTCGACGGTGATTCTTCAGCGCATCGTCGAGCTGCCGTGAGGGGCAATCGGGGGCGGGGCCTACTTCGTAGATAGGGCTTCCATCACGCAGGACACTGCCGGATCCGCCTTCGTCAGAAATTGGGATGATCCCGTACCACCAGACGGCCGGCAGCGCCAGATGCATCGTAATCAGAGCGTCTCCAGGCTCCCATTGACTCATCAGCCATCGGACGGCTGCCCTGTCATCGAGTTGATGCTTGTCGGTACTGTAACGTCGTCCGTCGAGATCCGTTCTTCCGCGTCTGATGATGTCCGAGCAGAGTTGAAGCTGAACGAGTAAGACCAGGATGGCAACGGCCAACACCGCCCATCTCCGTCGGGCAAATGCATGGCTGCCAAGCCCGACAGCACGATCGATGAGGAGGGCCACGCCTGCATATAACGCCGGGACCATCCAAAGAGAAAATCGTTGGTGCAACGGAACGACGGCGGCAAAAGCAAAGGCGGACAGCGGAACACCAGCGAGCACGAGTCCCAAGGGACGCTTGACGGAGAATGCCAGGCCACAAATTGCGGACGCCCACAGGCTTGTCCACAACACGGTACCAACCGGATTGAAAGCCAAAGGCTCGAGACGATCAAGAAACCACCGCAGGTTGTCCGTCAACGCCAAAGATGGCGGCAGCAATTCAGTAATCCAGATCGATCGCAGGTACGTGCTGTTGTAGGTATAGCGGACGGATATCAGATAGTGAAGCCCAAACGAGGCAAGCCAAATCAGTCCACCTAGTGACAACCATGCCGCAGCACGTCTGCCATCGCGGCGCCAGACGACCACAGACAGAAAGATCGCGCACGCAGGAGTCACGAGCAACGCACCGTTCGCAAACCAATGACCGATGGCAGCTGCAATCCACCAGAGCCAGATACGGCGCGCCCGCTCGGCTGATCGGTCTGCCTCGATCGCCCAAACAGCGAGAGCCGGGAGTAGCAATCCGAACAGGGCATCGGCAGTGTAGTGCTTGACTTCGAAGCGATAGTGCGCCAGAGCCGGACTCACCCAACAAAGCAGGACAAAAACCACGGCAGCAATCCGCCCCATCCACCGTCGACCAATCCACACCGCAACGCTGACCGTCGCCATCCCGAAAAGCAGCGGCACAGCTCGCATCGCCATTTCTCCGGTACCTCCTATGGCCATGGCGATGCGTTCCAAAACCAGCCAGCCGAACGGCGCGCTTTGTCCGAGCCAAAGAGGGCCGGCGAGATCCGCCATGGAGCGGTCGCGTAAATTGAGCGCGATCATTTCCTCATCGACCCAGAACGGAAGCGCGACACGCCACTGATAGATATCAATGCTTATGGCGGCGACGGCTATCGTGAATGCTGACGCGACGATGGAAATGACTTGCCATGCGCGACCTCGCCACAGGTTCCTCGATGCATACCAGAGCCGCCAGCGCGACCATTCATCTCTCAAGGTGTTGCGCCCATCGGGTAGGAACGACAACAGCCCCACCAGCATCGCGCAAAACAGCGAAATCACCACGGCATTGCGAGGTCGCCGAGACGCAATGCGAAGCCCTCCGAGCTCGAGAAGAAATCCGCCGGTGAGATAGAGGACGACGGCCCAGACTGCGGCCAGAGCACAGAGAGCGCAAAGAATCCGATAGAGATAAGCCAACCTCTTCCGGCGCCCCTGCGCCTGTGCGCCGGGAGATGGAGGATTCATATGAGTGCCAGCACCCTTGCCGGGCCACCGGTTGCGCCGACGTGTTTCGGCGCGCCGACGATGACCGTCGCCCCAGACGGTGGAACCCGGCCGAGATTCGCCATCAGCTCCACGCCGTATTTGCCCGCGCCAAGAATCGCGACATGCGCGACGAACTTCTGCGCGGAACCCGCGTCCAGGCTCAACGTGTCGACGCCCACACCGCAAATGTCGCGCTCAGCGACGAGGAAGCGCGCCGCCTGCTCGCTGAATCCCGGCATATGCATCGTGCCCTTCGCGTCTCGATTCAGAAACCGGTCGATATTCGTCGCACGCGCATCCCAACCCGAGTGCATCGCCACGAGCGCACCAGCGGGAATGCGGCCGTGTCGCTTCTCCCACTGGAGGAGATCGTCGACCGATACGAGCGTGTCGGGCTCTTTGGCCGCGCGATCGGCGAAAACAATGACCGCCAGCGGCGCGATCAGCCGATCGACGGGAAGGCGATCGGCAGACACCGCGCCGGCGACGAAATGCGACGGCGCGTCGACGTGAGTCCCGGTGTGTTCGTCGAACGTCACTTCGTTCGCGGCAAACCCATCCCGTGCCACGGAAAATCGCTCGCGTATTTGCAGAGGTTTGTAGCCCGGATACACCGGCAACGCGGGAGAAAATGGATGGGTCAAGTCAACGACGTCGCGGAACCCTTTCGGCAGCCGCACGGCCTTCTGTTGCGCGTCCGCCGGCATCGACGCCGTCACCGCGCATGCCGCCACCGCGCCGATGAACCCACGGCGTGAAACCTCCTCGCGAACGCTCTCGACGACGAACGGCGCGCACATGGACGGCCTCCCTGAAACTAGAAACTCGTTCGTTCCCTTTTCCTCGCCCGAGCGTTAATTCCACCGGGGGAACCGCAGATGGCCCGGTTTGCGTCTTATCTGGCAAGGCACCTTATGTCGTCTTTGACGCGGCTCATTTGTGCAATTCGGGGACATGAAAATTACCGGCACTTCGAGAAGAACCGGGTCTACCTGCAGTGCATCGGGTGCGGGCACGAGTCACCAGGCTGGACGGTGGACGCGCGCCGGCCGGTGCTGCGCTTCCAGGCGAGACGTGCGAAGACGTCCAGCCACGGACTGATGCAGAAAACAGCCTGACGCTTATCGGTTGCCGCAGTTCGCGCGCGTATACGCGAATTCAATTCGCCGCTCCTGGCCGTTCTTCGTCCCGCGAATCCATGCAAGCAGGCTATTTCCGTCGTGGCGATAGCCGACTTCCTGTGGAAAATCATGAGCCGGATTCTCGAACACCAGCTCCGACGCGCTGATGCGCGTTGACAGGAACGTCGTCGACGCCTGACCGGAGGGATGAGCTTCGTAGGCAAGCCGATCGCCTTGCTCTCGGAGCACGATCATCTCGTAGGCCGTCATCTTGCCGTCGCGGATCGTCCTGCCGACGCCAATCATGCTTCCACCCTTCGCAGTCGTCCAGGACTCCTCGACGGTGCGAGTCGGGGTCGTCGATTCCCAGCATCCCTGTAGCCACGCTGCACGCTCGATGCCGGTGACGGTCCGGCTGTCCGCCGCCGCTCGAGGATTTTGGGCGATGATGGTATGCGACAACACCAGGAGGAACGCTGCGGTCGCACGCACGCTCATGCCGACTTCTCCAGCGTGACCGAGATGGCCACGGCGTCCTTGAGCGTGTTCGTCACGAGGCATCCACGCTCGGAGAGCGCAATCAGCTTTCGCATCAGATCCTCATCGCTGTATTTTCCCGACACGCGCAACGCCATCGACTCGAAGCGTTCCGGCACACCGCCGACGGTTCCTATCACAGACACGCGTACGTCCGACACGTCGGCCTCGCGCGTCCTGACGGCGGCGAGCAGCGTGCTCAAGAAACAGCCGCCCAGAGACATCAGCAAGTACTCTCCACCAAGGGGGCCTCGGTCATTGCCGCCTTTCTCCAGCGGGCGATCGACGAACACCGTGTGCGATCGCGCAGTGGCGCTGCCAGTTGACGGCCCCACCTGCTCGACCTCTACGCTGATAGTTCTCGGCATGCAGCTCTCACCTCATGGAAATTCCGGCGGCGGTATTCTGCGCTTTGCTGCCTGCTCGAACGCGTACGCGATTTCGATGAGACGCGGCTCGCTGCACGCGCCGCCTGTAAAACTGATGCCCAGAGGCGCGGGCTTCGCATCGAATCCGGAAGGAAACGGCGGCTGCGGCGCGTTCGGAACAAGGGCGAACGGCACGATCACCGTTGGGTATCCCGGCTTCGCGGCCACCGCCGCACCGGTCGATCCGGGAAACAGCAGGGCATCGAGCCGCTCGCGCTTCATCACCATGTCGATGCCTTCGGCTCCTGTCATCCGTACGTCTGTCGCACGATCGGCAAGGTAACGGGCTCGATCGCGCTCGAGATGGACTTCGTCTGAATTGTCGAGCTGCGCCTGGCCATATTTGATTGCACCGTCGGCGCGGTGCGCACGGTTCCATTCGCGCAGCCCGGTCAGGGTCTTGATCGGGGAGGAGGGCCCCAGCGAGGCGAGCCACGCGTTGAAGTCGCGCTTCATGCCGTATTTGAAAACGATCGAACAGTTCACGTCCTTCCCTCTTATCCCGCCTTGGTCACGACAAACTGCTGGCGGCTGACTCGAGATGTCGGCCGGATCGACGACGGTCGCGCCCTGCTGCGTGAGAAGAGCGATCGCGTCGCGCAACGATCGGCCATGGCGATCGTCTTCGACGAACGACATGCGGGGCACTCCGATGCGCGCGCCTGCGAGCCCTTGGCGGTTGAGGAGGCGTGTGTAGTCGCCATTGGCCGCTCGAGGGCACGCCTTCGTTGCAGGATCGTGAGGATCGGGAGCGCCGCCTTCGAGCACGCCAAGCAGGATCGCAGCGTCGGCGACGGTTCTCGCCATCGGACCCGCCGTATCCTGATCGGCTGTTATCGGAATGATGCCGTAGCGGCTGATGCGTCCCACCGTCGGCTTGATGCCTACGAGCATCGTCTGGTTGGCCGGCGTCAGGATCGAGCCCGACGTCTCCGTGCCCACGTTCGCTGCCCAGAAATTCGCCGCCGTGCCCGCGCCCGAGCTCGACCCGCCCGGGTTCAGCGCCGGACGCCCATCATTTGTAGCGTCGCGTGGATCCGGCCTGGCATCGTAGGGATTGAAACCATAGCTCACGAGCGCGTTGTAATTGCCTGGCATCCCTGTCGCAATCCAGTTTGCGAGCTCCGTCATGTTCGTTTTCGCAAGGATGATCGCGCCCGCATCGCGAAGGTTCTTCGTCAGCGTCGCCTCGTAAGGGGGCACGAACCCCTTGAAGGCGAGCGCGCCGCCGGTCGTCGGCATGTCGGTCGTGTGGATGTTGTCCTTCAGCGCAATCGGGATTCCATGCAGCGGCCCGCGTACTTTTCCCTGCGCGCGCTCGCGATCGCGCGCGTCGGCCTCGTCGAGTGCCCGCGTGTTGAGCGCGATGATGGCGTTGAGACGCTCTTCGTACTTTGCGATGCGATCGAGATACTGCTGGACGATGTCGTGAGACGTAATTCGCCCCTGCCGCATCGCCTCCTGCATCTCCGAGATCGAAGCCTCGACAACTGAGAAGGTACGCTGCTGCCCGCCTTCGACTCGTTGCGGCTTCGGCGCAGCAAGCGTCAGATGCACAGCGACGAAGACCAACGCGATGCCTGCGAATCGCACGCGTGACATTTTTCGTTTTTCGTTTTTCCTTTTTCGTTACCGCGAACTATCTAGCTCGCAAGCACGATCGGTCCAGTCGGCTTGGCGTTCCCGCCTGTCGGTTCAAGGCTCAACATGAAACCCGTGACGCTCCCCGGCAGATGTGGCGGGGTGTCAAACGCGGCGCTCACACGGCCTTGAGCGTCGGGCGCAACGAAACCCAGCCCGATGCTTCCTCGCGTGGTCACCAGCCATACCTGATAGGTCTGGTTCGCAGAGAGGGGCGGCAGCTTCGCGCCCGAGAGTGCGACGCCTCGAGACGCGCTCGAGTACATCTGACCTTCAGCCGCCGCTGCCGTCCGCTGACCGCGCATGGGGAATGCCCGGACATCCGGCGCCGCCAGCACATTTGCCAGACGCTCGGCTCTCGCTGCCGATGTCGTCGCTTCGGCGGTCACGCGCTGCATCATGCGGCCAGCCTCTCGCGTTTCCGTATCGACACGCTGCTGCAGGCGCGTAAGACGCTCCTCGGCGGCGGCCGCGCGCGCTCCGGTTTCTCTCAGCTCGACGCTGAACGCCCAGAACGTATATGCACTGAAGACCGTCAGCGCGGCCAGCGCCATGAACAGCGCGGTGATTGTCCCTCGCGTGTACCCTGATGTCGGAGCCGCCTGGCCTGGCTGCGGCTGTCCGATCGCGGATGCGTCAGGCTCCCGTGGAGCCTGAGAACGTACGAGCACCAGCGCTTCACTGACAATCTGGAGGCAATTCTCGACGAGAGCTGTTGTGCGCAGCTCGAATGTTTTGAGCGGCTCCTCGTGCAGCTGCCGCAACGCAATCCATTCGTGTTCGAGCCGGCGCTCGAATTCATGAATGCGGCGCGCTGACTGATCGAGAAGATTTTTTTCGAGATCTTCGAATCTCGCGTCGAAGCGGGCGAGACGATGCTCGACGCCATCATTGAATCGCACGGGCGCGCCTGCCATAACCGCTATAATACGCGACCCCGCTTCGCGGCGACGATCTGCTTAGTGCGGCACGCGTCGCTGAACTAATCCCCAATCCCTAATCCCTAATCCCTCGCAGGTAATGCGCCATTCCGCGCTTCACCGCGTCATCCCATTCCCCTGTTCCGTGCAGCGTCGCGATCGCACGCGGCTCCGCTGGTTCTGGACGGCACCGGCTGTATCGACGCCTGATACCACGCCACGTCGCGCCACGCACCCAACTTGTAGCCGATGTCACCGTACACCCCCACCAGCTCGAATCCCATGGCTTCGTGCAGCCCGACGCTCGCTGGATTCGGCAGGGTGATGCCCGCGATAGCCCTGTAGTAACCGAGGCGGCGGAGCAGATCGAACAGCGCCGAATAGAGTGCGCGGCCGGCGCCACGGCGCTGATGTGTCCGGCTTATGTAAATGGCGGTGTTCACGCTCCACCGATATGCCCATCGCTCGTTGTGCAGCCCAGCATACGCGTACCCGACGACCGCGCCATCATCCTCGAGCACGATCCACGGGCGCTGTGCGATGACGGTGGCAATGCGCTGCGCCATCTCTTCCGCCGCGGGTGCAACCTGCTCGAACGAGACGGCGCTGCCCTCGCAATACGGCGCGTAAATGCCCGCGACCGCAGCCGCGTCGCCCGTAGTGGCCAGTCGAATATTCGCCATGTTTTTCGATATGCGTTATTCGTTTTTCCGCGCCCGACCTTCGTACATGAACGTGAGCGCGCGCGGGCCCGGCACATATTCCATCCGCAAGTCCGCGATGGTGAAACCCGCGCCGCGCACCAGATCGTCCATCTTCCGATTCAAATGACAGCCACCGGTAAACACGCGCCAGAATGGCGTCAGGCGATTTTGCCACTTCCCGACGCTCGCATCGGGCGAAAGCCCGTGCTCGACGAAAATGAACGTGCCGCCCGGCTTCAGCGCTCGACGCATCTCCCGCAGCGCGTCTTCGGCTCTGGCGATCGAACAGAGTGACCAGGTGACGACGACCGTGTCGACCGACGCGTCGCCGAGCGGAATGCGATCGGCACCGCAGTTGAAGAGCTCCACCGGAAACGACGCCGCGGCTGCCTTCTCTCTCGCCATCGCGAGCAGCTCTGGAGATGGATCAACGCCGTAAAGGTGTGTCACGGCGCTTGTGTAGAACCGCAGGTTCAGTCCGGAACCGATACCAACTTCGAGTACCACGCCTGCCGCCGCCGGTATATGCGCCGCGCGAAGGCGGGTGGCTTCATCACGTGCCATCGCGAAATTGATGAGCGTCGGAAGTACCCAGCGATCGTAGAGGAGACCAATTTTCCGTATGAAATCCATTTTTCCGTTACCGGTAAAGTTACAAGCAAATCGTAGGGTTTCGTTTGACTTCCAAATTCGACGCGGTAAGATCCCCGCAACCCTTTTACACAAGCTCGACTACGGAGGTACGGAGTATGAGGCAGAGACTCGGTCTGGGGATCCTGCTCGGTCTGGCCATGCTGTTGATGGTCCCGGCGGTTTCTTCGGCGCAGAGCGCGATCGTTGGCCTGCTCACGGATGACTCGGGGGGCGTGCTCCCGGGCGTGAGCGTTGAAGTCGCCAGTCCTGTGATGATCGAGGGCTCGAAGACGACGGTGACGGACAGTCAAGGCCGATACCGCTTCGAGGCAATGCGGCCTGGCGTCTATAAAATCTCCTTCTCACTCACCGGCTTCGGCACCGTCGTTCGCGAAGGCGTGGATCTTCCATCCAACTTCACGGCCACGGTGAACGCAGAAATGAAGGTCGGCTCGCTCGAAGAGACGATCAACGTTTCGGGCACGGCTTCACAGGTTGACGTGCAGCAGGCTACGCGGACGACGGTCATTGCGCGCGACGTCATCGACTCGCTTCCGATTTCGCGCAACGTCATGGGGCTGGCGGTGATCGTTCCGGGCGTGCGGCCTAACACGCCCGATATGGGCGGCGTGCAGACGACCGAGCAGGTTGGGCTCCGTGCCCGCGGGCTCGGCGGCTTGGACGGCGACCAGCTCGTCGAAGGTATGTCGATCCAGAGCTACGAGGGGACCTCCTTGAGCTTTCTCGACGACACGCTGCAGTCTGAGATGACGGTCAGCACCGCCGCGATACCAGCCGACACCGGCGGCGGCGGCATTCGGCTGAACAGCATCCTGAAGGACGGCGGCAACAACTTCAGCGGGTCGGCCTTCATGGGTGGAACCAAGGGAACGTGGGTGAAGGACAACATCGACGACCGGTTGCGCTCGCGTGGCCTCAACGTCGCGAATGGTATCGATCACCTCGAGGCATTCACCGGATCGCTCGGCGGTCCCATCCTGAGGGACAGGCTGTGGTGGATTCTGTCGGCCCGCCATCAGTCAACAGAGACGACCATCGCGAATGTGCCCAAGTTCGTGACGGCAGCGGACGGCACGCAGTACAAAGCCACGAACGACCTGTACGTCCGCAGCCTGTCGACGCGACTGACGTGGCAGGCGTCGGAGAAGTACAAAGTCGCTGGGTTTCTCGAGCGATGGTGGCACAAGAAGGGTCATTCGATTACCGCCGGCACCGATCCGCGCGCCGGCGAGCAGCGTGATCCGCGCAATGCGCACCACGCGATCGGGAACGTGAAGCTGACCGCACCCGTCACCAACAGGTGGTTGATTGAGGCCGGCTGGTCCTTCGCCGAGTTCTATTGGAGAGGCGGCAGCCCTTCCGGTACGCCGGCAGCGACCGCGCATGACTTTCCATTCACGCCGGAGTGGTATGCAACGGCGCCGACCACCGATACGGCGCTCAATCGCAGTTTCACGGACAAATGCATTTACGCGCTGCTGGAGGCGCCAAACGGCTGCACGGCGTGGAACGCCACGCGCGAGCAGCGGCAGGAAAGCGTCCACAACGAGGCGAAGTTCATGGCCTCGTATGTGACCGGATCCCACAACATCAAGGTCGGCATCGAGAACGATTGGGGTCCCGGGCGTCAGCGCAAGAACACGCGCAACGGGCACTTGCAGCAGCGGTACGTCAACAATCAGCCGGCGACGGTCGAGGTGTTCAACAATCCGGTCATACAGCCTGCATATGTCGCCTACGACGTCGGCATCTTCGTGCAGGACAGCTGGACGATCAAACGCCTGACGATCAACCCCGGCCTGCGCGTGCAGTGGGTCGAAACCGGCATGTATGAAAGCAGCATGGCGGCAGGGCGGTTCGCGCCGGCGCGCTTCATCGAAGAGGAGCGCGGGCTCATCGACTTCGGCGCTGACTACTCACCGCGGTTCAGCGCGGTGTACGACCTGTTTGGCGACGGCCGCACCGCGCTGAAGACGAGCTGGAGCAAGTACTACCGGAACTACGACGGCGACATCGCGGCGAACGCATACGGCAGGGCCGGAGAACGCAGTGAGATGCGCACGTGGCTCGACCGCAATCTGGTCGCAGGCACCAATACCCCTACCGGACCCGCGGCCACGGTGTTGTGCCCTGGCGTACGCGTCCTTCCGACCGACTGCGACGGCGTCGCGCAGGACAACGAGATCGGCACCAGCCCGAGCGGCGGCGCGTTCGCCAATCCCGATCGGCCCGATCGCAAACCGCTGAATCTCGAGCGTCAGTACAACGACGAGTTCACGGCAGGCGTTCAGCACCAGGTGTCACCCCGAGTCGCGGTCGGCGCGATGTTCTACAAGCGTAAAATCGCGGATTTGGCCTTCCAGGACAGGACGAACATCGGCCTCGCCGACTACACGCGATTCGAAACACCAATGCCTGACGTCTCAAAAGATCCGGATGTCGCCGCGGTGCTGAAGGCGGGCGACATGGTGCCGGTCTACAACCTGAATCCGGCCAAGCTGGGTGTCTTCAATATCGGCGTTGTCGATCGCAGCGATACGACCAACGACACGCTGTATACCGGTTTCGAGGGATCGTTCAATGCGAGGCTCCCGGGCGGTGCGATGCTGTTCGGCAGCTGGACGATGGACCACACGCTGCAGCGGTGGTGCGACAACAACGACAACCCGAACGGCCCGACGACCACCGGACAGTTCAATCCGACTGCCGCCACAACAGGAGTGGATGCGCCTTTGGGCGGCCGTTACTGCGATCAGACGGCGTTCAACTACCCGTTCATTCACGAGTTCAAGCTGGCGGGAAACTATTCGTTCCCCTACGGCCTCGACCTGGGTGTGGTGATGCAGAGCTACGGTGGCCAGGAGCGCATCATTTTCTGGGCGCCGGAAGCAGGCGCGGTTCCCGAACGGGCAGCGCACACAGACCGAGACGTTCATCCTGAACGAACCAGGCACGATTTTCTACGATCGCTGGAATCAGCTCGACCTGAACGTGAAGAAGAACTTCCGGCACAACAACAAGGTGTTGACGTTCCAGATCGACATCTTCAACGTCCTGAATGCCAACGCGATTCGCGGCGCCAACAACAACGTTGGCGCCAGCCTTGGCAACGCGACGAACATCATGCTCGGCCGCTTCCCGCGGCTGGCCATGAACTTCAAGTTCTAACTCTCTTACGCTCGTCGGAGCAGAGGGCAGATGCAAAGGGCAGGTGGCGAAAACCACCTGCCCTTTTTTGTGTACTAAAACCTCGACACAGAGACACAGAGACACAGAGATATTGGACGCGCGTCGACGTCGAATCAGTAGCCGTTCTTGATTCTGGTCACGCCTTTGACGAGTACCTCGACGTTAAAGTTGATAAGCAGGCCGAGAGACTTATCCGTGTGGCGTTAGGCACGTCAGCACCTGCTGGCGGGGCACTGGCAGAACCGTTTCGACGGCCTTCAGTGCGAAACGAGAGGTCACTCAGCCGATCCACTTCCATGTCGGCCCACCAGTGCAGGTATCAAGCCCGCACAAATTGTCTGATGTTCTTACAGAAAAGAAAAAAGATCGAATTTCTTCTCTGTGTCTCTGTGTCTCTGTGTCGCGTTTTTTGCAGTCAGCTCCAGTGATGCTAGTTGCCCTGCCCTGGCTTGAGCAGGAGCTTCTGAACGCGCCAGCTGGTGAGCTCACCGACGTACAGCTGGTTCTCCGCGCGGCAATCGATCCCGTGGACGGTGCTGAATTCTTTCAGAAGCCTCCCGGCGCGGCCGAACCTGCCGACGATGCGGCCGTCGAGCTCCATCTTGTAAATCTCTCCGTCGCGGTCGAATTCGCGCGGATCGTTCGAGTTCGAGCTGTACAGGTATTGATGGGGCCCCGGCGTGATGCAGAGCGTCCACGGCGTGCCGGCATTGATGAACTGCGTCTTGAACACGCCATCGTTGTCGAAGACCTGAATCCGCCGGTTCCCACGATCCGCTACGTACACGTTACCCTGCATATCGATCACGAGCGAATGCGGCACATTGAACTGCCCGGGCGACGTGCCCAACGAACCCCATGACTTGAGGAATCGTCCATTCGCATCGAACTTCGCGATACGCGAGTTCACGTGGCCGTCCGCAACAAAGATATTCCCCTGCTTGTCGAATGCGACGTCGGTCGGCCTGTCGAACTCGTCCCCCTGGACGCCAGTGCCGACAGGACCGGTCGGGGCAGGCGGCGGACCACTACTGACCCGATCGAAGCCAGGCATCGGCAGGTATTCAGGTGTGCGTCCGAGAACCATCTGCACTTGTCCCTGCTGGTTGAACTTGACGATCGTGCCCGCCCCCTCGTCGACCGTCCAGATGTTGTCCTGCGCATCGACGCGAACCGTGTGGGCGAAGATGAATCCGTAAAGACCCTGGCCGAGCTCGCGCAGATACTTGCCCGATTGGTCGAACTCGAAGAGACGGGCCCCGCCGGAGCCGCGATGAAAATGGCGCTCGGTTCCCAGCGTCAGCTGTGGTGAGCCGGTTCGCGTATACACGAACAGGTGCCCCTGCGAATTCGTCGCGACGCCCGGCTGCTTCCCCGATATACACATCGTCGGGAAGTCCTTTCAGCACGTCGGGCGCCGATTCATACGGTATCTCACGAATCTGAAGCTGCGCACCGAGGGAGTTCCCAATCCCCAGGACAAGTGCCAGCAACAGACCAAGGTGCAAAGAGCGGCGCATGGGTACCTCCTGATCGCTTATCTTGTGTTCGACGTTCGCGGCGCGCCGGCTGCACCGAGTGTGAACTTCTGCGCGCGCCAGGCCACGATCTCTCCGACCAATATCTCGTTCTCGTTCCTGCAGTCGATGTCGTGCACGGTCGAGAGCTCACCCAAGCCCTTCCCGGCCTTTCCGAACTTGCCGACAACCGTCCCGTCCAGTTCCATCTTGAAAATTTCGCCTGTCACGGCGTTGACGGCGGCGACGTTCTGATCGGGATTCGAGTTCGAGACATACAAATACTGATGCGGCCCCGGGCTGACGCACACGGCCCAGGGGGCGCCGACGTGCTCGTACATCGTCCTCAGCGTCAGGTCGTTGGTGAAGACCTGGACACGGCCGTTGTTGCGATCGCCAACGTAGATGTTTCCGGCACTGTCGGCGGTGATCGAATGCGGCAGGTGCATCTGACCTGGCTGGCGCCCACGCGTGCCGATCGTTGACGCGACAAACCTGCCGTTCCTGTCGTACTTGATGGCGCGGCTGTTGTTGTAGCCGTCGGCGACGAAGATATTGCCCTGGGCGTCCGTCACGACATCGCTGGGTCGATTGAAGGCGTATGGATGCGGAGGGGGGATCGGCGCAATCGCCGGTCCGAGGCCTTCGAGCGACTCGTACCGCCGGCCGAGGATCATTTCAGGCCTCGCGGTATTCGGATTCCATTTGATGACCGTATTAGTGCCCTCGTCGATGGTCCAGACGTAGTCCTGCGCGTCCACATACACGCCATGCGCCATCGTAAAGGCGTAGGAATTTCGCCCGATCTCGCGCATGAACGCGCCGTTCTGATCGAACTGGAGCAATCGCGATCCGTCGCCAAGGCGCGTGAAGATATACACGTGTCCTTTGGAATTGCGCGCGATCCCCATCGTCTCTCCGAAATGCATGCCGGCTGGTGGCTTGAGAAAGCCTGGATCCGATTTCCATGGAATCTGCGGCGCTGTTGGCGACGCGAGCGCGTGGCGCCAGTTGCCGCCCTCGACAGAAACAGGCTTGAGAACCGCGTTGGGGCGGGCGCCTTGAACGGCGACCTGTCCTTCAGGCGGCGCAGACTGCTGCGCCCGCACGCTCGCGATCAACAGGAGCGAACCGAGGCACCAGAAACACGCGAGTGACCTCATAACTACCTCCAAGGGTTCGAATGAGGGGAATGGTCGACGATTGTAGCGCAGGTGCGTGGGTTGCGTCCGTCACCTGTGTTGCGTATGCTGCCTCCCAGGTCGTGCGGCCAGACTCATGAATCCATTCGAAAACGACGACTTCGAGCCCACGATCGCCATCAGCCCCGGCCGGGGGAACGAACTCACCCCCGCTCCCGGCGTCTTCGGGAATTACCTCGTCGTGATCGCAGGGTCCGGCTCGGGAAAGCGCATCGAGATCGGTGCCACGCCCGTCACGATCGGACGCGAGGCGAGACAGACGCTCGTGTTCGATGACACGGAGCTCTCGCGGGTGCACGCGCGTGTGTCGCTCGTCAACGGCGAGGTTGTGGCCGAAGATCTGAAATCGACGAACGGTACCTTCGTGGATGGCAGTCGCATTACGGAGCCAGCGACGTTGCGCGAAGGTCAGGTGCTGCGCGTGGGCGGCCAGCTGATCACATACGAGCGTCGCAGCCGGCGCGACATCGATCGGGCGGAGGAACTGGACCGCGATCTCCGCAGAGCCAGCAACTACGTGCTTTCCCTGCTGCCTGAACCGCTGACCAGTGGACCCGTGCGAGCCGAGTGGCGCTTTGTCCCGTCGACCCAGCTCGGTGGCGATGCGTTTGGATACTACTGGCTGGACCCGCGCACGTTCGTCTTCTACCTCGTCGACGTCTCCGGCCACGGCGCGGGCTCCGCGATGCACTCGGTAACGGTGATGAACGTGCTTCGTCAGCGTGCGCTGCCCGGCGTCGATTTCGGGAACCCGGCAGCCGTGCTGACCAGCCTGAACGCCAGGTTTCAAATGGACAGTCACAACGGGTTGTACTTCACGATGTGGTACGGCGTGTACCGATGCCGGCGATCGCACACTGAGATACGGCTCAGCGGGTCATCATCCGGCGTATCTGGTGGAGGCAGACCGGCAGGCGACGCATTCGCTCGGCATGTCGGCTCTGATGATTGGCGCCTTCCAAGGGTATGAATACAAGGTCCAGCAGACCATCGTACCGCCGGACAGCAGGTTGTACCTCTTCAGCGACGGTGTGTTCGAGATCAGCACGAAGGACGGGCAACGGTGGGACCTGGCGCACTTCCTGCCGCTTCTCATCGAGCCGACGCTGCCGGGCGCTCCCGAGGCCGAACGGCTCTATCGCGCGGTTACGCAAGCCGCCGGGACTGTACAGCTGGAGGACGACTTCTCGCTGATGGTTGTGACGCTACCGTAACCGCTCGAAAAAATCTCCGCGCGCCGCAAAAACCCGCAGGTGCGCCGTGTAATCACGTTCCTTCCTGGAATAAACTTGCATCGTATCGATTCTGGTCATGAAATGCCCCCAATGCGGCGCTCAGGTAGCGGCCACAGGATGGTGCCACACCTGTGGCACGTTCGTCATGCCTGTCGCGACTGCCAATTCGCCCGATGACGAGGAGACGCAAACCAGCGTAACGCCGACTCCCAACGCCACGTTCAACCAGACGCGATCTGAGCCAACGGTGGCGACTAGGCAGACGCTCGGCGACGCGTCCGGCCCTGGCGAGGCCAATACCGGTCCCCTCGCGGTCGGCCAGGCGTTCGGAGCCCGTTATCACGTCATCAAAGTCCTTGGCGTTGGCGGCATGGGCGCCGTCTATCAAGTCTGGGATGCGGAGCTGACGCAGGGTGTGGCGCTCAAGGTCATTCGTCCCGAAGCAGCGGGAGATCCCCTTGCCGCCAAGGAAATGGAGCGCCGGTTCAAACAGGAACTGGTCCTGGCCCGCCAGGTCACCCACAGGAACGTGGTCCGCATTCACGATCTCGGCGAAATCAACGGCATCAAGTACATCACGATGCCCTACCTCGAGGGATCGGATCTCGCCACGGTGTTGAAGCGTGAGGGCAAGCTCCCGCAGCCCAGAGCGCTTCGCATCGTCCGTGACGTCGCGGCCGGGCTTTTGGCGGCGCACGAAGCGGGGATCGTGCATCGCGATCTCAAGCCCGCGAACATCATGCTCGTCGCGAACCACGCCATCATCATGGACTTCGGGATCGCGCGGTCCGCTACCGGCCAGAGCTCCGCGCAACGGCCAGACCGGCGCGCGCCGACCCGACCGGGGGCGTTCGGAACGGCGACCGATGCCACCATGGCGGGAACCATCCTCGGAACGATCAGGTACATGGCGCCGGAGCAGGCAAAAGGGGAAACGGTCGATCAGCGCGCCGATCTCTACGCGCTCGGCCTGATCTTCTCGGACATGTTGCTCGGCGCGCGCCCAGGGCGTGCGACCGACGCCTTAGAACAACTGCAACGGCGCATGGAGCATGCGCCACCACCAGTGCGAACGGTCGATTCGACGATTCCGGAAGCGATCGACCGGTTGATCTCGCGCTGCCTCGATCCGGATCCTGCCAAGCGCTATCAGACGACGAGCGATCTGGCGGCCGATCTCGATCGCCTCGATGACAACGGCAAGCCGCTCCCGCTCGTGCGGCGTCTGACTCCGCGCCTCGTGGTGGCGACAGCCGTGCTCGTTCTCGCGCTGCTCGGCGGGACGCACTTCGTGACGCGACGCGCGGTGGAGCCCCCGATTCAACCCGCCGCACGTTTCGGTACTGATCGCGGATTTTCAGAACGGTACCGGCGATCCGACGTTGAGCCGCACCCTGGAGCCGATGTTGAAACTCGCGCTGGAGGGTGCTGGCTTCATCAGCGCGTACGACCGCACCGGAATCGTCCGGAGTCTTGGTGTGCGTCCGCCGGAGAAACTCGACGAAGTGGCGGCGCGCGAGATGGCGGTGAAGCAGGGCGTGAGCGTGGTGCTCTCCGGAGCCGTCACCCGTCAAGGCAGCGGATATGGTATTTCGGTCAAGGCCGTCCGGGCGGTTACAGGCGATGTCATCGCCAGCGCTTCAGAAAGAGCGGCCAACAGAAACGAGGTCCTAGCGGCCACGACGGAGCTGGCGAGCGAGGTCCGCAGGGCGCTTGGCGACGACACATCCGACTCCGCGCAGCGCTTCGCCATGGAAACGCTGTCGGCCGCCTCGCTGGACGTCGTCCATGACTACGCGATGGGGATGGAAGCCCTGTCCGACAGCCGGAACGAGGATGCGCGGAAAAGTTTCGAGAAAGCGGTGCAGCGGGACCCGAAGTTCGGAGCCGCATACGCGGCCATGGCTATCGCGTCGGCGAATGTCGGCCAGCAACAGGAGGCCGAGCAATACGTCAGGCAGGCTGTACGTCACCTTGACAGCATGACCGAGCGCGAACGTTATCGCACGCGAGGTCTCTTCTACTACGTGACCGGCGACTATCAGGCTTGCGTCAAGGAATACAGCGACCTGGTGGGTCGGTACGCGTCCGACGCGGCGGCGCACAACAACCTCGCGCTGTGCTCGACGAAATTGCGGAACCTCCCGATGGCGCTGGGGGAGATGCGGCGAGTGGTCGATATCCTGCCAAAGCGCGCGCTCTACCGAGTCAATCTGGCGCTGTACGCGGCCTATGGCAGCGATTTCCAGACTGGCGAGCAAGAAGCTCGAGTCGCGGAGGAACTGGGGAGCCGTTGGGGCGTGTTCGCCCTCGCCTTTGCCCAGCTTGGCCAGGGGCAAGTCGTTCAGGCGACCGAAACGTACCAGAGACTTGGAGAGATAGACGAGTTGGGGGCCTCACAGGCCGCATCCGGGCTCGGCGACCTGGCGATCTATGAGGGCCGCTTCTCGGATGCCGTGCGAATACTCGAGAAAGGCGCAGCCACCGACGTGGCGTCCAAGAATCCCGACCGAGCCGCAGCCAAATTCGCCATGCTCGCCCGCGCACAGCTCATGCGCGGACAGAGAGGAGCGTCTATCGCCGCAGCCGAACTAGCAATGGCGATCAGCACCGCGGCAAAAATCCGATTCCTCACAGCCAGAGTCCTCGTGGAGGCCGGTGAAATCACCAGAGCCCGTGCGCTGAGTGCGGGCCTGGCCTCTGAACTGCTGGCCGAGCCTCAGGCGTATGCCAAAACTCTCGAAGGCATGATCTTTCTGCGGAACGGAGATCCGCGCCAGGCTATCAAGTTGCTGACCGAAGCCAACGCCCTGCTGGATACATGGATCGGCCGTTTCGACCTTGGACGGGCATACCTGGAAGCCGGGTTGTTCACTCAGGCCGATTCCGAATTCGATCGGTGCATCAAGCGCCGCGGCGAGGCGCTGTCACTATTCCTGGACGAGGAACCCACGTTCGGCGTCTTCCCGTCCGTCTACTACTATCAGGGCCGCGTCCGAGAGGCGCTGAAGAGCGTGGGATTTGCCGAGTCGTACCGCACCTATCTCAACATTCGCGGGACGTCCCGCGAAGACCCGCTGCTTCCAGACGTGCGCAAGCGCGCAGGCGTGTGAAGCCGTCTGAATCTCGTCACGGTACCAGAATGACTGCAAGATTCGACTCCGGGCTTCTCACTCCCTCGACCGACACGGCGATCACGAAATAGCGTATGAGTCCGCCGGCGCAGCTGGACTCGTGTGTCGAGAAATTCTGTGAGCGGCGCCGTCACGACTCCGATTCGTGTCGCCCTTCTAATATCGGTGGGCAGCCCTTGCACCCGGAAAACTTCATATGAGGCGACTTCGCTCACGGGTGGTGTTGCCCACCGCAGTAGGACGTCCCTCGAACTCCGCCCGGCCAATGCTGCGGTCAAGGAGTTTGGAGCTCCTCCGCCCACCGCTCCGAGTGCCGTGTCCAAATCCATTTCGCCGGGAGCGCCCTGACCGAAATCGCCGAGCCCGAAGTCGCCCAGGCCGAAATCGCCGAGACCAAAATCCCCCAGACCAAAATCGCCAAGTCCGAAGTCACCCAGGCCAAAATCGCCGAGACCGAAATCGCCCGAGCCCGAAATCACCTAAACCCATGTCGAGCGACAGGGCTCCGCCGACTCCGGTGCTCACGACGTTTCGCCTGCTGCCGACCTGCCGCAGATCGATGCTGGCCCAGTCGTTGAACCCCGAGAAGGGCCCATCCGTGACGGTGGCTGGACTCAGGAAAGGATTGGGACCGCGATTGAAGTTGATGTCCTGCGAATACGTGCCTGCATCGGCGACTCCATTCGCGTTCCAGTCGACCGGGCCGACGGCAGTCGTGCCGTCGATCGCTGAACATCGTGACGCCCGCGTCGATTTCACTTTGAGTCAAGCGCGTACCATCACAATGTCTGGTGACCGGGTCGCTCTGACTGGAGCTGAGACTCGCGGGTGAAAACCACCTGGCTCGATAGGGACTGTAGGCCGCTCCGTCTTTCAAGCCCAGAGCCAGACGCCTCGCTCAGACTGTTTTCGTTGAGCTTTGAGCCGGAAGGAGCCGCCATCGGCACGCTGAGCACCTGACGCGAGTAGTCGATTACGGGCGAGCCCGCGAGCGCGCCCGTGTCGACGATCAGCCCGCGAATCTGGTACAGATAATTCATCACGCTCTGATAGTTCGGCTTGCAGTTGGCTTCGGCCCTGGCTATTCCGTCGACGCCGAGAACCGCGCCGTGCCTGAGGCGCAGGGTGTGCCCCAGTTCGTGCATAAGAGTGGACGCCTGGGCCTGGACGCTCTCGTTTCCCACGTGAGAGCCGAAGGCACCAAGCGTGATCATGAAGTCGCCACCGCCGCTCCCGCCGCCATCGGCAACGCCTGAGATGTTCCTGGGGATATAGCTTCCCGAATCGAGCAAAGGCGCACCCGAGTTATCAACCTTTGGCGAACCAAGCGCGTGGGCCCACAATGCGTAGCGGAACGTATCCTTCCTGTTGGAATCGAATCGCCTCACGCAGTTCGTGCTGTCGAGGGCGTCCGTCTCGGCCGCGACACACGCGGCTTCGTCCGGTCCCACATCGACGCCGCCGACGACGGTCCGGTGGCTGAGCGATTCGTCTCTGAGGAATCGGAAGCCGGTCTTCCAGGGAACCGTCCCCGGATAGGCACAGAACAGGCAGGTATCGGGATTTGCTACGGATCGCATGCGGTTTCGACGATCGACTCTCCGCCCCGCGCCAGTCATCTGTCGAGGTGTCGCGGATCAGGTACGGCTCTGCGACCGTGCCAGATGGATAGTCGTCTCCGAGATCGAAATGCACTTCGATCCCAGTAGGACCGCACGATGGTGCGCACAGTTCGTGCGGATTCTTGACCGGCGCGTTCGCGAACGCTTTACCTACCTTTTCCAGAGCCTCGGGATCGGGCCGATGGTCGTGCTCCACGCCTCCCATGTGGCGCTTCGATCCCATACGTCGTTCCTGCGAGAGCCCGCATGTAGCCGAACTCGATGAAAATATCCCTGCGGCCCGGCAGCGCGCCCATCTTCGGAAAATCCACGCAGTTGGCTGGGATCTGACGCAAATGATGCATTGGTGCACTTGCCGAACAGCGCATTGATGACATTGCCTGCAGAATCGTGCGTGATCTTCTGATAGCGGCCATCGGTCTCCCACTCGTTCAGCAGCCCGTCCTTGTCTGTGTCTTCAACATTCGCGCTGGAGACGATCGCGACCCACGTCAGACAGTCGTAAGGCGAGTTTGAGGCGTGATCGACCTTCATTGCGTACTCTCCACCAGCCCCTGATATCGAGAGGGGGAAAGTCGGGCTATCCCATGCCCGGTCTGAAGAGGAGCTCCCGAGACCCGTGGAACGGATTCGTCGCGATTTGACTGAGGCTGAGCTCATCGTTACCAACCCACAGTCGCTCGGTGCTATTTCCGGCGCCGCTTCCGACGAGATGCGTCATCCTCGCGTCCGAGACGACGCGGCCAGCTGGTAGAACCCGCCCACCTTCTGCGTCATGGTCTCGATGACATGCGTCGTCGGATTTTTCAACTGCGTGTAGTTGCCGTTGTAGATGACGACCGATTTCAGCGGCTTCGCGGGATCCTGGTCCTTGTAGATCACCATCAGGCTCGCGCCGGCCGAAGATGGAACGTGATTTCCAGATGCTTCCGGAAGCGTTACTCTCAGCGGCACGACGGACGGATCGATGGCGGCGGCTGCGATATAGTCCACGTCGTTGACGAGACGCTTCCCTGTCGCATTACCGTTTGAATCGACCGGCACGTGAAGAAACCGCAGCACGTCGGCGCGATATCGCTGCGCATCTCGAATACGTCGCCCGCTCCGCCGGTCCAGCACGGCGAAGTCTCTTTGCGTCAGAGGCTTCGCGGGACCCAGCTGCTTCGCGATGGTGCTGATGTCCTGATCGCGGAATCGTGCGCCCGGAGAGGCTCGGGCGGCGCGGCGCCAGTGTGATCATTTCCCAGTACAGGAAGGCCGCCACGATGTCCGCATTGGCGGGCACCGCATTGCCAAGCGCGTTGTTGAAATGGATGTCGCCCGTTGCGAAGTTGCCGACCGGATTCGACAGGTCGACACTGCCGACTCTGTAGTCACCGGTGATGAAATAGTTCTTGAAGAACGGGAGCGCGTTCGGAGGCGAAGATTGGGCTTTGCCCGGCTGCTGCGCAAGGAGGAGGACCAGGCCCAGTAAGGAGAGCGCAACGACCTTTCTCGACATCTGTCCCTCTTTGTCTCTCTCTGTCCTGACGACTTACTGTTTCCGCCTACACTATTCCCCCTGAGCAGGGTGCAGTCCCGTTAAGGGTTGTTGATTTGTGTGCGATGGAAGCTAATCGCAGTGTAACTTTCTCATACAACGCGTCCGTGGGTCCAGCCAACATACATGTCCGACTTCGTGTGAAAGTCCTACATATTTGTCAGCGTACCTCGCGGTGGCGGACACGCGCCCCCGGAGCGCTCACCGCTACTGGGCGCCAAAACTTGCCAGCGCCTGAGTCTCGTCGTCGTACCTGTCGAACATTCTCACCAGGTCGGTGACGACCAGGAGGTGCTGGAGACGTTTGGTTGGACTGAATAGCCTGAGCGAGCCGCCGCAGTTCCTGGTGGTGGAATACGCCTGAACCAGCTCGCCCAGTCCGGCGCTGTCAACGAAGGAAACGGCTGCCAGGTCGATGAGCACTTTCTTGTGCCCCTGCTGAATCAGGCTGAGAACCTTGTCGTGGAGCATCGCGTCGCCACGCTTCTTCAGTGTGATCTCCCCGGTGATCTTCACGATGACGACATCACGGACGATGCGTTCTTCGAGCTGCATATACCTCGCTCGTGCATCATTGCTGCCATGATTGTGCTCGCACGAAGTAGCCCGGAAGCCCCGAGACGCCCGTACGGCTTCCGATTGCGCGCGCGGGACCGGCACAGACATGAACGTTTATGTATGGATATCTCAATGAGCATACATCCCTGTCAGGTGGCCAGACCGGCGTGCAACAGTCGATTTCCTGTGAGCTTCGCTGCATACGGCGACCTCGACGTGCTGCACACAGAACCTGCCGCGTCATGGAGTCTTTCTTGCTATCGTGCCTGCGCGCGTGGAGCATGAACTTCAGAGTCTGATCGACCTACTGCACGACGAGTACAAGACGCTGTCCGAGGGGGAGGTCGCCACCTATATTCCGGAGTTGGGAAGAGCCAACCCGGAGCATTTCGGCATCTGCGTGGTAACAGCCGACGGCCGCGTGTTCGAATCTGGTGACTGCGACAAGCCTTTTACGATTCAATCCATCTCCAAGCCTTTCACGTTCGGCATGGCGCTCGAAGCGTTCGGGCCTGAGCGAGTGCGGCGTCACGTTGATGTCGAACCGAGCGGCGACGCGTTCAACTCGATCGAACTGCAGGACGGGGTGAACCGGCCCCACAATCCGATGGTCAATTCCGGCGCCATCACGGTGACGGCGCTGCTCTACGAACGTTACGGTTCCGAGGCTTTCGACAAGGTGCTCGGCCGCTTCAGTGTAGCCGCGGGCCGGCCGCTCTCGATGGATCAGGCGGTCTACGAGTCCGAACGGCGTACGGGTCACCGCAATCGTGCAATCGCGCACCTGTTGCTGAATTTCGGACTGATGCCTGAGAACGCGGAAGCAGCGTTGGATGTCTACTTCAGGCAATGCTCAATTCTGGTGACCTGCCGCGATCTCGCCGTCATGGGCGCGACTCTGGCCAATATGGGGCGCAACCCTCTGACTGGTGAGGGAGCTTTTGATATTCACTGCGTGAAGGACATGCTGTCGGTCATGTTCAGCTGCGGAATGTACGACTACTCGGGGCAGTGGGCGTACCGCGTGGGAATTCCAGCCAAAAGTGGAGTGGGCGGCGGCGTGATGGCAGTCGTCAACCGGCAGATTGGCATCGCTACCTACTCACCGAGACTCGATTCGGTACGGCAACAGCCGCCGCGGCATTGAGGTCTGCGTGGAGCTTGCCTCACGTCTTGGACTCCACGTGTTCGACTGTCTGAACGTAGGATCGAAATTTCTCGGCGGAATCCTCAGCTAAAAAACCGCCATCGGATTCACCGGCGAGCCGCTGCCGCCTTCAACGGGAATCGGCGCGAACGTCAGCATGAATTCGTAGCGCTTCAGTTTGCGCGCGGTGGCGGCGAGATTCTCGAGGTCGAGGTTCTCCACGATCCCCGCGCCGAGCCAGCCAAGCAGCGCGTGGTGAACGGGATTGCCCGGGAATCCCCTGCTCTGCGCCCCAGCCGGGACGCGGGCTCCAGTCCATGTTCATGTCGTGCGCCGCAAACGAGATGTCGCGCTCCTTGAAGAACGGAATCGTGTCGGCGTAATAACCGGCAACCTGGCCCGACCACGGCCCCTTTGCCGCGCGGCGCTTCCAGCGTCCGACGTAGAGCACGATCACGTCACCAGGTCCCACGCGCACGCCCGATCGCTTCTCCCACGCTTCGAGATCGGCGCGCGTAATCGGCGTGCCAGGCTCGATCCATTCCACGCCTTTCATCTGCGGCATGTCGTACAGCACGCCGCGCGTGACGATACCGTCGCGGCGTCCCATGATGCTGCCCTGCTTGCATCCGGTCTCGGGCGTGATGTTCTCCTTCACGGAGTAGCCGTTGTACATCTGGCCGTCCATGAAGAAGTGGCAGAACGCATCGGTATGGCCGAGCGACAGGCCGTGATAACTCACCTGATACGTGTCGGTGGTCGTGTTCGGCCCGATGCTGTTCGTCGTCCGGCGGAACACCTGGTTCGGTCCCACATCGGCCGCCTCCTGCTGCGGCACCGCGCCGGCGAGCGAGACGACGATGCCGCTGCGCACCAGCCGCGCGGCGCTCTGAACCTTCTCCGGCGTGATGAGGTTGGCTGTCCCTTTCTGATCGTTCGGGCCCCACCGCCCCCAGTTGCGCAACTCGGTGCGCCATCGGAGGTAGTCGGCGGGCGTCACCGTCGAGCCTGATTGGCCGTATAGGACGGCGCTGCATAACAGAACGCCGCTGATGAGTGCTCTGATGCTCATGAGGTACCTCCCAGAAAGAGCAGAGAGCAGAGAGCAAAGGGCTAAATGCCCTTACTCTCTGCTCTCGGCTCTATGCTCTCAGCTCTACAGCGAGCGTTCCGCAGTCAGGTCCGGCTAAGCCGGACACTACTGAGGAAGTGCGAAGACGTAAAGCGCCTGTCCGCTCTGCGGAATCTTGATATCGGGCACGATCGCCGCCGGCACGTTGCGTGGGCTACCGCCGCCGAGGCCCGCCATGACCGCGATGTACTGACGGCCGTCGACGCTGAAGCTCACCGGATATCCCTGCGCTGACGTGCCGAGGCGCGTCTGCCACAGCACCTGGCCGGTCTTTGCATCCAGCGCGCGGACATACCGATCGAGATCGCCGATGAACACGACGCCACCGGCCGTCGACAATGCCGCCGTCAGGAACGGCGCGCGCTGCTCGAGCTTCCACACCTCCTGCATCGTCCGCACGTCGTAGGCCGCGAGCTTGCCGGTCTGCTCCTTGCTGTTGGGCGAGTGTTTGAAGACGCGATCCGCGCCGGAGCCGCCGCCACCCTCGGACATCGCCACATCTCGCGCCGTGAAGTCCATGCACGACTGGCTGAGCGGCGCGATCAACAAGCCTGCCGGCGGGTAATAGCTCATCGCCTGCCAGTTCTTACCGCCGGCTGTGCTCGGGCAGATGAAGATCGGCTTGCCGATCTGCATCTCGAGGATATCGGGACGATAGCTGGGCACCCCGGTCTTCGCGTCGATGCGGTCATAGACGTTCTGATAGACCATCTCCTTGTAGCCAAGGAACTGCCCGTTGCGGCGATCGAGCTTCCACAGCACGCCTGCTTTCCCGGCGCTGAATGAGACTTTCTGATCGCCGATATCCACCAGCACGCGCTCGAAGACCTCGTCGAGATCGAACGACTCGGCAGGCGCATGCTGGTAGTGCCATGCGAGCTTGCCTGTGTCGGGGTTGAGCGCCACGGTCGTGTTCGCGAAGAGCGTCTTGTCGAGCAGCGTCAGTTTCCGGCTCAGGAAATTCCACGGCTTCGCCTGCGAGACGCCCCAGTACGTGAGATTGAGATCGGGATCGTAGCTGCCGGCAATCCACGTGTCGCCGCCGCCGCGAAAGGTCATCGGCAGCTTGCCCCACGTCTCGCTACCCGGCTCCCCTTCCCGCGGCACCGTATAGAAGCGCCATGCCTGTTTGCCGGTGTTGGTGTCGTACGCACTGATGAAGCAGCCGACTCCATCGAAGCGCGTACAGCCGGTCAGCCCTTGCAGCACCTTGTTGCCGATCACGATCGCGCCGCTCGTATTGACGCGAGCGGCGTCCGGTGAAGCATTCGTGTCCCAAAGAATTTCGCCATTGCGCGCGCTCAACGCCACCATGTGCGCGTTGCTCGCCGGCAGGAAGATCTTGTCGTCGGCAATCGCAATGCTGCGGATGCCGCCGTAACCAGGCGCCTGGTCCGGGCCCGCCCGGGTTTCCCAGATCAAACTGCCCGTTTTCCCGTCCAGCGCCTGCACGATGTTGCTCGGCGTCGCGAGATAGATGACGCCGTTGTGAACGATTGGGGTCGTCTGATTCGCGCCCGAATCGTTCATTGCCCACACCCACTGCAGCTGCAGGTTCTTCACGTTGGCGGGTGTGATCTGATTCAACGGGCTGTGGCTGTGGCCCTGATAATTGCGGCGGAAAATCAACCAGTCTCCCGGTGGCGGATTCTTGAGCATCTCAGGCGTCACCGGGACGTAGTTCTTCACCTCCCCCGCAACGGTCACCCCGCGATTGGATTCTCCACCGCGGCCCCACGCGCCGCGGTGCCCGCGCCGATGACCATCGGGCCGGCTGCGGCTCCGGCGCCGCGACCGCCGCGACCTCCCGCTGCGGGCGTGGGCGCCTGAGCAGGCCCGACCAGCAGTGTGCCGATTGGCGTTTCAACCCGTGCCGTCAGCGCCTGCTGTCCGGCGCGTGCGCCGTTGATCTGCAACAGGAACGCAGTCACCCCAAGTGTGCCTTCCTCACCTAGCGCGCCCGGATTCGTTGGAGGCATCGTCTGGACGAGGGTCGTGAAAAGCTCGTTAACCGCGCGCGGGCCCCACTTGGCACGGAAATCTTCACCCTGGAGCGATGGAGCGTCGGCGGATCCGCGAAAATCCTGGCCGTGACATCCGGCACACTGCTGGGCATATGCCGCCTGCCCGGCCTGCGCTTGAGCGGCAGTAAAGACGCCGCCTCCTGCGGGCTGCGCCTGCTGACCGCACCGGCGCGATGGTGAAACCAATAAAGATGACGGCGACGGTAAGAAGAGGCGCTGCGAAACGCTTCATGTTCGGTCTCCTGCTGGCTGTTGGTGGCAGCATCATAGCGTAGGATGTTGCCACGCAAGGAGGATGAGGTGCGAAATATCCCGCTCTCCCTCGTCATGCTATGGGGCACGCTGCTCGCGGCTCAGCCAACGCTGAAACCGCCGGTCACCTGGGACGAAGCCGCATTGCGCGAATGGGCAACCCCGATCGCCGGGCTGAACGCGCGTCCAGGACATTTTTCTCCGGAGGAGTACCACAAGGCGCCCGTCGACAACCTTCGCACATACCCCGTCTATTTTCCTGGGCGCGAACCCGCAGGTTATTGGGAGATGCTGCAGTCGGTCGGTCCCAAGCCGCTTGTCGAGCCGGCCACCATCACGAGCACTGCCGACTGGGTTCGGGCCGGCCAGCGCGTCTTTGACGAATTCGACCTTGCGGCATTTCGCGTCTTCGACCCCAAAGTCATCGCGCTTGCACGGAGTCCGGAAGGATTCGCGAAGACGCGGGTGACACCGCGCGCCGACGGCACGCTGCCCGATCTGCGTTGGATTCCGACGTCCAATGGTGTTGCGCTCGGTCTGGCGAACTGCGCGCCATGCCACACACGCCAGATGCCCGACGGAACGCTGCTGCGGGGCGCGCCCTTCAACGAAACACCCTCTCCCATTGGACGATTCAGAATAGGCCGGTGGGGAGCATCGGCGGTCGAGCTCGCCGGCGACACGACGGCCATGGCGGTGTGGCGCTCATGGGCGGCACCGTGGGTCGCGGACGACATCCACGAATCTCTCAAGACGGCAGGCCCTGGGCAGATCGGTCCCCTCTTTGGCGCCGCCGCTGCGCCCGGCCTGTTCCCTCGCTGGAATGGCAGCGCGTTCTATCCGACAAAAATCCCGGATCTCATCGGAATCAAGGATCGAAAGTACATCGATCACACGGCGACACATCAGCATCGCGGCCCTGGCGATCTGATGCGATATGCGGCGCTTGTCACCTACAGCGACTCCTCCGACTTCGGGCCGCACCGCATGCTCACCGATGAACAGCGGCATGTGCCCTTCCGCGCGCCGGACGAAGTGCTCTATGCGTTGACCATGTTCATTTATTCGCTCGAGCCCCCGCCGAACCCGAACTGCGAACAATCCGAACGTTTCGAGCGGCGAGAAGGTCTTCCTGCGGGAAGGCTGTGGCGGGTGTCACACGCCCCCGCTCTATACGAACAACCGGCTGACGCTTGCGTCGGGCTTCACACCCCCGCCGGAGCATTTCAAGTTTCTCGACATCATGCGCGTGTCAGTGGGTACTGATGCAAACCTCGCATTGAAGACCAGAAAGGGCACGGGCTATTACAAGGTGCCGTCGCTGAAAGGCGTGTGGTACCGAGGGCGGTATCTCCATGACGGATCGCTGACGAAGCTCGAAGAGATGTTCGACCCTGCTCGACTGCAGGACGACTACACGCCGACAGGTTTCATGCTGCCGGGCCAGAAAACGCGTGCGGTGCCGGGCCACATATTCGGCATGAAGCTGAACGGAAACGATCGGGAGGCGCTGTTGGCATTCCTCCGCAGCCTGTAGCGATCCTGAGTCAGACTTCGGGCTCGATCAACGAACGAAGGTCGGCCAGCGATCGGACGATATAGTCCGGCTTGGCCGCGCTTTGGACGGGTATGCCGCGGCCGCGTGCGTCGATCCAGACACCAGACATGCCGAGCTTCTGCGGCGCCGCGACGTCCCACTCGAGGTTGTCACCAACCATCCATGCGTCCGCCGGCTTCACATCGAGCGCGCTCAGCGCGCGTTTGTAGACGCGCTCGTCGGGCTTTCCAAATCCCAATTCCCCTTCGACAAGAATCACGTCGAACAAATCGGCAAGCTCGAAGCGCGCAATCTTTCGACGCTGGGCCGCAGCGCCGCCATTGGTGAGCAGCGCAAGGCGGCGGCCCGAATCGCGCAGCCATCGCACTGTTTCGACGGCGTCCGGCAGCAGCGTCATGCCGATGTCGCGGCGGTGGCTGTAGGCATCGCCGATGCAAGCCGCAAGTTCCGCGTCCTCGACGCCGAGCCCGCGCAACGCCAGCCGCACCACTTCGCGGCGCGCGGCGTCGAGCTGGAGACGTCCCTCGCGGTGACGATCGGGATCGTCCCAGAACCACTTCGAGGTTTTCCGTATCGTCTCGACCACCATGGATGCGTCGAGCGGCGCCAAGCGATCCGCCAGACCGGCACACGCCTCCCGCCAGCTTTCGTGCACGAGACTGCTGTCGTCGAGGATGGTGTCGTCCAGATCCAGTAAAAGCGCGCGTGGATTCATTTGATCGTGAACGGAACCTCAGCGGCCTGGCCGTCGACGCTGATGCGGAGCGTATATCGACCCGGACGTAAGGGCGCCTTGTCGACGCGTGAGATGCTGCTGCCCAGCTGCGTCTGGCTGAAGCCCCCCTTGATCGGCGTATATGCGTTGCAGCCGTCGGCACGCAGCTCCTGTCCCGCCGGCGCCACCACACGCGCCGACGCACTTTTCACGGTGCGGGGCTCCAGCTCGACGGCGTATGAAATTTCGGTCACACCGCGCTCGAAGACCGCCGGACTCGGCAGCGGCTGCACGATGGCGCACAGCTCCTTCCCGGCGCCGCCGTACCGCTGCGCCTGGCCGAAGGAAACGCCTTTCACGCCGGCTGGCAATGAAATGGGCGCGTTCTGTGATGACGCCATTGCTCCCAGCGCGATCAGAAGAGTTACCAATGCCATCTCTATTCGTTTTTCCTTATTCGTTCGTTAACGTCTTCTGATGTCACCCATGCTCAGCCTCCATCGCAAGCGGTGCGCGACCGGGAGGCATGGCGGCATTGGCAAATCTCGGTTGGGCACCCAGCTTGAGGTGCAGCGCGTAGAAACCGCTCGCGGAGATCGCGCACAGCAGCGCCGACAGGTACCACAACAGATGAGGAGGGTAGTTGTCGATCACGATACCGGCCGCCAGCGGCCCGATCGCCGCCGGAACACTGACCGACAACCCATACACGGCCATATAACGGCCGCGCATGTCGATCCGGGCGAATCCTGCCGCGAGCGTCTGGCTCGTGGGCACGACGATCATCTCGCCCACGGTAATGATGACGACCGCGAGCACGAACAGCCAGTACGCGGACACGACCCCGAACATCCCGAAGCCAATCAGATAGAACAAGGTGCCGAGCGCCATCATCAGGAACTGCGGCTGCATCTTGATGACGCGCATCGTCCAGAACTGAAAGCCGATGACGGTGATCGCGCTCGAGGTGAGCAGTACTCCGTAGCCTTGCGGCTGGATGCCGTGGTTGTCGCGCAGGTACACCGACAACGAGTTGTACATCTGGATATAGACCATTCCCATCAGCACAGCGGCAACGAGAAACGCGACAAAGGCCCTGTCGGCGAGCACGATCCGATAGTTGCGAAACGTCTCGAAGTACCCTTCCTCGACGTGCCGTTCGTGCAGAGCCGGCCTGGTTTCCGCCATGAACAGGTAGAAGAGCAATGCGACGACACAGCTGATGGCGGCGTCGATGACGAACAGCGCGAAAAACGACGACCGGGCGACGAAGCCGCCGACGGTCGGCCCGACGAGCCACGCCATGTTGCCAACCACCCGCAAAATCCCGAACCCTTCCTGTCGCTGCTCCCTCGGAAGAATGTCGGCAATCATCGCCGCGTGCGCGGGACCACCGACCTCCGAAAATAACCCGACGAGAGCCGCAACGGGGAACAGCCACGCGAACTCGTTTACCGCGCCGAACGTCAACGCGCTGACTGCGCTCGCCACCAGGCCAAACAGGATCAGCTTTCGACGCCCAAGCCGGTCGGTCAGCCCGCCGCCGACAACCGATCCCAGGATGCCCGCAAGCGACAGCAATCCGAGAAGGATGCCGGCTTCGGTCATCCCGACGTTGAACTTGCCCGTAATGTAGAGCGCGAAAAATGGAAAGGCGAGCGTGCCGCCAACTTTGTCGATGAAATGCACGCCGACGACGATCCAGAACCTGCTCGGAAACTCGTGGTAGAGGTCGCGGAGGGTTGTCACCTTGGAAAGATCATAGCGGTTCTTGGTTCTATGTTCTGGGTTCTGGGTGCTGGTTCTTGGTTCTGCGTTCTACGTTCTGAACCGAGAACATCGAACTCAGAACCAGCACCCAGAACCGCAGCACTGAGAACCGAGAACCGCAAGGTTCAATTCAAGTCGGTCATGGGCGATCTATTCCGTAAACCAGCACATCCCATTCGCCCAGTCGAACCGTGCCCTCGCGCTTCTCGCCGAGCCGTTCGGCCACTCTCATCGACGCGGTGTTGTCGGGATGAATCAGGCTGATCACATGGCGTTGATCGAGCTCCTTGAAGGCATATTGAAGCGCCCTGCCACCGCCTTCGGTGGCATAGCCCTTACCCCAGACATGTCGCGCAAGCGTCCATCCGACTTCAAACCCTGGACAACCTTCCGGATTCAGAAAACCAATACGGCCGATCATCCGGCCGCTCGCTTTTTCTTCGACAGCCCAATGGCCGTATCCCCGCATCTGCCAATGCCCAATGAAAAACGCCATGCTGCGCCACGCCTCACCGCGCGTGAACGCTTTGCCAGGCGGCAGAAACCGCATGACGAGCGGATCTGCGGTCAGTTCGGCATAGTCGTCGAGATCGCTCTCGCGCCACATGCGCAGCTTCAGGCGCTCGGTCTCGAGCTCGTCGTAACTCACACGAGTTTCCTGACCGGGTCGACAAGATGGCGGCCGAGTATCTCGTGCTGATCGGCGTCGAGATGAACGCCGTCGACTTTGCTGACGCTGATGACGCGCCCTGCGTCGAAGAACGCACAGCTCATCTCTGCAGCAATCGCCGCGTACGCCGGGCTGACACCGGCGGATTTCCCACCTGCGTCGGCGAACTTCTCCGCCATCGTCCCGGCAGGTGTTCCGGCTGGAGGCGGAGCGATGATGAGAATTTGAGGCACGAGCATGTCGGGCTCTATTGGAGCCCGGCGTATCGCGCGCACGAGGGACGCGATCCCCTGGGCCGAGTGCGACGCATTGTGCTGATGCACCGATTGAAAATCGTTCGTGCCCAGCATGAGCATGACGAGCGCGAGCGGCGAATTGACTTCGATACGCTGCTCGATTCCGGCAAGGCCATTTCGTCCGGCCTTGAACGGATCGTCCCAGACGGTCCTGCGGCCGTTTAGGCAGTCCTCGATCACGCGCACCGAATCGCCGTCGCGGACGAGTTCGGTCTTCGAGAATTCCGGGCCATCGCTGCGAAAACAGAAGCCGTCGGCGGGTGCCTGGAACGATGCCCCAGCTCAGCGAGTCGCCGTACACCAGGATGTGCTTCATCGAGAGCGCTTGGATCCGAGAATCCCTCCGAGAATGCCGCGCAGAATCTGTCTGCCGAGCTGACTCCCCACTGTGCGCGCCGTCTGCTTCGCCATCGTCTCGACCATACCCTGCCGCCGCTTCGTCCCCCACAGAAACTCGTCAACCTTGGACGGCGCACCCGTTGCACCCCCAGCACCTGTTGCACCTTCTTTAGTGCTCGCGGGGCCCCACCCCCGCTCGCTCTCGCTCGGCGGCGCGTCTTCGACGCGCTTCCCTCCGGCGCCTCGCTCGGGCCGCAGGCGCTCCGCACCCGTCGCACCCGTCGCACCCGTTGCACCCGTTGCACCTGTTGCACCCATCGCACCCTTCAACATCTCGTAGGCCGACTCGCGATTCACCGGCGTGTCGTATTTCGCGCCGATCGGGCTTCGCGAACGAACTGACCGCACGCTCTTCCGTGGTGATCGCGCCAATGCGGCTGCGCGGAGGGGCCATCATCGTGCGCTGCACGGGCATTGGCACGCCGCCTTCCTCGAGCGTCGACACGAGTGCTTCACCGACGGCAAGCGTGGAAATGACCTGCGCAACATCGAGCCGCGGGTTTGGAACGAATGTCTCGGCGGCCGTCCTCACGGCCTTCTGGTCTCGCGGCGTGAACGCGCGTAACGCATGCTGCACACGATTACCGAGCTGACCGAGAATCTCCCCGGGAACATCGTCCGGGAACTGCGAGCAGAAGTACACGCCGACCCCTTTCGACCGGATGATCCGTACGACCTGTTCGACGCGTTCGCGCAGCGCCGCCGGCGCATCTTCGAACAGCAGATGCGCTTCGTCGAACATGAAGACGAGCTTCGGCTTGTCGAGGTCGCCGACCTCGGGCAGGTTCTCGAACAACTCGGACAGGAGCCACAACAGAAAACTCGAAAACAGGCGCGGCTTGAGAACCAGCTGATCTGCAGCAAGCACGTTGATGATGCCGCGGCCGCCGAGATCGGTGCGGAGCAGATCCGTCAACTCGAGGGCGGGCTCGCCGAACATCGCTTCGCCCCCTTCGCGGTCGAGCGAGAGCAGGCCGCGCTGGATAGCCGCGACCGATTGCGCGCTCACGAGGCCGTATTTCGACGAAATGTCTTTTCGATTGTCCGCGACGAAGGTCAGCAGCGCGCGGAGATCGTCGAGGTCGAGCAGCAGCAGGCCGCGGTCGTCGGCGAGCGTGAACGCGATTTCGAGAGCACCGAGCTGCGGGTCGCTGAGCTCGAGAATCCTGCCGAGCAGCGTCGGGCCGAGCTCGCTGATGGTCGTGCGAACGGGATGACCCGATTTCCCGTACAGGTCCCAGAACACCACGGGGTTGCCTTCTGGCACGTGCCCTTCAACGCCAGTCGCGCGGACGCGCGCTTGGATCTTGTCGCCGCTGCTCCCAGGCATCGCGAGCCCCGCGACATCGCCTTTGACATCGGCCATGAACACCGGCACACCAAGCCGCGAGAAGCCTTCCGCCAGCACCATCAACGACACCGTTTTGCCGGTGCCGGTAGCGCCGGCCACCAGCCCGTGCCGATTACCGTACTGGGCGTGCAGGTAAACGGGTTGTTCGCCCTTGCCTAGGAGGATCTGATTCATGTCCGACGCGTAGCTTACGATAACCACTCACTTGATCAAAAGACGGAGAACGTGGGCAGAATGGCCGCACACGATCAGCACCTGGAGGGGCGGATGGACGGCAGGCATAAAGTCTTCATCAGCTACTGCCATGGCCATGCTTTCTGCAAAGCTTGGGCTGCTGCTGGTTTCTTCTTCCCTCGCCTCCTGAGCCAGCACGAGAAAGCTGGAATGAAGATCTACCCGCTGCTTGTCCGACCCTGCAGCTTCGCCCCCAGGACTCGAAGCGACGCGTAAAGCCTGTTTCAGCATTCAGTGGCGCCGCGCGAGAGGATGCTACCGGCTGAGATACGCCTCGAGCTCCGACCGCTTGACGCGATAGGACGAACCAATTTTCTTGGCTTGCAGCTCGCCGGACTCGATGAGGGCAAGGGCATCGGGCTCGGGCACGCTGAGACGGCGAGCGACATCGGCCGGCGACAGCAGCTCGGCGGCGCCAATTCCCCCCTGCGCCTGAAGAATCTGCTGCGCCATCGAAAGGCCGACAGCGAGCTCGGTAGCCGTCCCCGCGGCGCTACCGCCCTTCTCCATTCCCTGCGCCATCTGATATTTCACGTACTCGTTGAGGTCGCCGACAGCGGCCATGCTCGATCGCTTGTCGATCGCCTGCTCGACTTCGGCCGGCACCGACACGTTCTCCACGATGAAGCTGGAGAGCTGCAATCCGTATTTCGCGCCGATCACCGGGTTGATCACGGGCAGGAGCGCCTCGCCGATTTCCCGGTACCGGCTGGCGATCTGCAGCACGGGAATCTTCGCGGCCGCCACTGCATCGCTGAACGCGCTGACGATGCGCGAGCGCATCACGTCGATGAACTCGTCTACGGTGAAGTCGTGATCCGAACCGGCGACATCCCGCAGAAACGTCCGCGGCTCGACGATCCTGAAGTCGTACATCCCGAACGCCCGCACCCGCACGACGCCAAGGTCGTCGTCGGGCATCATCACCGGATTGGTCGTGCCCCATTTGTTGCCGGTGAACAGGCGCGTGTTGAGAAAGTACACATCCGCCTTGAACGGCGAGTTGAAGGCGTACTTCCACGACCGCAGCCGCGTGAGCACCGGAATGTTGTCGGTGACGAGGGTGTGCTTGCCCGGCCCGAACGTATCGCCGAACTGGCCGAGGTAGAGGAACTGCGCGATTTGCGATTCGCGTACAATCAGCTGCGCCCCGTTCTTGATCGCCTTGTCGGAGTCCGCAAAGCGGTGCGTGAGCGTGTGCCTCGTGTCGTCTGTCCACTCGACGATCTCGATGTACTCGCCCTTTATGAAATCCATCAAACCCATGAATTGGAGCCTCCACCGGGCTTATCGGCCGTGACCGCAGGCACCTCCACTCTCCGGTGCCCGAGCTGCGGAGCCCCAGCCGCGCCAGACGCGGGCCGCTGCCTCTACTGCCAGGCACGGCTCGCGACGATCGGGTGTCCGGTGTGCATGGCGCTGCTGTTTCAAGGTGCGGCATTCTGCCCGTCGTGTGGGGCCGCCCGCAGCCGCACTGAAGAAGCGCAACCGCACACGACGAAATGTCCCGCATGCCGCGGTGATATGCGTTGGATCCGCGTGGGCGACGTCGACCTGCTCGAATGCGCAAGCTGCGACGGGACCTGGATTGAGGCGGCGGCCTTCGACAAGCTGTGCACACAGCGGGAGCAGCAGGCCGCGATTGCCCACAAGGCCATGGAATTGAATGAGCCCGGCGGGGCGCCGCCGCCGGCGGAGCTTCGTGTCCGTTATCGGCCTTGTCCGCAGTGCGGAAAGATGATGAACCGCCAGAACTTCGGCCGGCTCTCAGGGACTATCGTCGATTCGTGCAGCGGGCACGGAACGTTTCTGGATCGCGGCGAGCTGCACCAAGTCGTGAAGTTCATCCTCGAGGGGGGATTCAGCCGCATGCGACAGGCAGAATTGGAACGGCTGAAGGAAGAGACCCGCCGCCTGCGCGAGCTCGAACTGCATCTCAGTCGATCGCGTGGAGGGCAAACCTGAACAGAAGGTCAGAAGATCAGGAGATCAGGAGAATTCCTTTCAAGGAGAATTTCTCCTACTCTCCTGATCCTTCTGTTTATTTGTTCTTCGGGATACTCAGCGTCTTCCAGTTCGGGCCCGCGAAGTGTTTTGCGAGCAGCACGATCTGGCCGACGTGGGCCGAGTAATGAGAAACCTGCCGGTTGATGGCCTGGACAACCGTGTGTGGCTCGTTGCGGATGGTGACGGTCTTATCAAGATCGCCTGGCCCAAGCGACATCAGGGCGTTGAACAGGACCTCCCAACCCGCCTCCCAGCGCTCGAGAACGGCATCGCGCGTGTCGGCGGCCTCGCGTTCGAACTCGCTGTCGCGATGACGATCGGGCTTCTCGCCGTCGCTCGTCAGGAAGTCGGTCCACCGCGACCGCATGTTGCCGGCAACGTGCTTGACGATGAGCGCGATGCTGTTCGCGTCGGGATCGAGCAGTGCGAAGAACTGCGCGTCGTCGACCTGCGCCATCGCCTTGTCGGACTGCGCCTTCAGCTTGCGCAGCTGAAGCACGCAGTCATCGAGGTAGTGCTGCTCGATCAATGCACCTTCTCGATGTGAACGAGGTAGGCCTCCACCATCAACAGGTTCTTCTCGCCCGACTGCTTGACGACGCTGAGCATGCGCTCCATCTTGACGACTTCCTCGAGCTGCTCATCGATGAACCATTGCAGAAAGCTCTGCGCCAGGTAGTCGTTCTGTTTGTTGGCGGTCGCCATCAGCGCGGTGATCTGCTGCGTCACTTCTTGTTCCCAGTTCAGCGCCGCCTGCACGGCGTCCTCGGCTGTCGCGAAGTTGGCCTTCGGCGCAGGGATCGCCGGAATGTGCAACCCGCCCTTCGTGTCCTGCATGTACTTGATGAACTTCATCGCGTGCTGCTTCTCTTCTTCGGCCTGTTCCTCGAACAGCTTGGCGAGCAGCGTGAGTCCCGCGTTGATAGAAATGGGCCGCAATCGCGAGGTACTGCAGGCTGGCGCCAAATTCATGACCGATCTGTTCGTTGAAGGCTTTTGCGAGCTCTGGGCTGATTAACACGGTGGTCTCCTTAGGTAATTATATCGGAGCTGCGTCAGTAACTAGGCCACACCCCCGGGGTGGCCAGCTCGACCGATCGTCCGTCGGGGTCGCGGAAGTAAATGCTGTGCCCGCCGCGCTCCCAATCGACGCGGCTTTCGACCGGAATGCGCAGCGTGTTCAACCGATCGATCCACATCGACAGATCCGCTCTGATCGACAGCGAAGGCGAAATGCGCGGGTCCCGTGCTGACGTGCCCGGGCACCAGACCACCTGACCCATGGAACGGCTGATCGGACACACCGCGTTGACACAACAGCAGGATCGTTCCCTCGCCAGCATCGAACGACACGATGCGTTCGGTGGCGGTCATCGGCTCGAGCGCAAGCAGGGCTTTGTAGAATTCGACAGTGCGGGCAAGGTCGTCGCAGTAGACGGCGGTCTCCAGTACCCGGCGCGCCCTCAGCATCAGAACTCCCCTTCCTTCAAGATCAACTCGGCCTCGGATTCGAAGATGGGGCCGACGATGTCCATCTGGCGTCCGGCGGTCGCGAGCACGTCGCGGGCGCTGGCGGACAGCCCCTGCGGAGAAAATCCCGACAGCTCATGCAGCCGATCGGCGCTCAGGCCGAACACCAGCCGGCTGATCCCGCTCCAGACAATCGCGCCGGCGCACATGGCGCACGGCTCGGCGCTCGTATAGAGCGTCGATGCCGCAAGGACATCGGGCGTGAAGTCCCGCACCGCGCGGTGCAGCAGATTCATCTCGGCGTGCGCGAGAATCTGCTCATCGGTAATCTGGCTGTTCTCCGCCACGGCCAGGACCGCGCCGTTGCCGGCGACCAGCATCGCGCCGAACGGACGATTCCCGTGCGCGCGGGCCCGCCGCGCGATCGCAAACACTTCGCGCATGTGCGCTTCGTGGATCGAGAGGTCGGGAGCCAACGACCTCAGTCTTTCGGATTGGTCGCGAAGACGGTCAGCTCCGTCGTGAAGCCGCGATCGTTCATCTCCAGGACCGCCTTCACCATGTGGGCGATATCTTCCGACTGCAGCTTGGTCGGATTCTTGTCGTCCTGCGAAAACCCGGCCGTGGCCGCAAAGTTGGTGAGCACCTCGCTCGGATTGATCAGGAAGACCCGCACGTTGTGCTGACGCAGCTCTGCTCGCCAGCACTCCGTCATACCGCGCACCGCAAACTTGCTCGCGTAGTACGACGTGCCGTTCGCCGCGCCGCGCACGCCGGCGGTCGATCCTATGTTGATGATATTGCCGGCTTTCCGCTCGACGAAGTGCTTCGCGGCTTCGCGCGACATGAGCATCATGCCGATGACGTTGGTCTGCAGGATCGCGTCGAACTTCGCGCGATCCATGTCGACGAGCGAGCGCCGCTCGCCGAACGCGGCGTTGTTCACCAGAATGTCGAGGTGGCCGAACTTGTCGAAGAACTCACGATACGTCCGTGTGACGTCGTCTTCGCTGCTGACGTCGGCCTTGATCGGATGCGCGCCAATCGCTTTCGCCGCTTCGGCCAATCTGTGCTGATTGCGGCCGGTAATGGCCACGCGCGAGCCTGCATCGACGAGGGCTTTGGCGATCGCGAGACCGATTCCGCTGGATCCTCCGGTGACGAGCGCTGTGGCGTTCCTGAGATTCATTTCGACGTCAACCCTTCCTTGAGGTATGCGATGAGTGGTGGATACGTTTTTTCCGGCGCCTCGAAGTGCGGCACGTGCCCCAGGCCCGGGAATGAGATGCAGCCGTCCATTGCCGTTCGGAATGCTGTCGGCGATGAACTTCATGCGCGCCTGAAACACGCTCGCCGGCCCGGCGAGGCTGTCCTCGGCGCCGCCGAACGCCAGCGTCGGCGCCTTGATGTGCGCCCAGTCGTTCACCACGGGATCGAGATACGTCATCTGTCCGAGCAGCGCCTGCACCATGGCGTAACGCGGCCAGTCGGCGCTCAGCGTCCACGCGTAGCGAATCTTCGGATACTTGTCGAACTCCGGCTTCCATGCCGACGGGTTGTGCGAGAAGTATCTGAAAATGCCGGCGTGAATCTGCTGATAGGTCGTGCCGAGGTTCCGTTTGTACGCTTCGTCGATGCTGCCCCACGGCCGTTCCCACCGCGGGTCGAGGAGGCCAATCGGGTTGTAGATGACGACGCGCTCGGCCACATCGGGATACTGGGTCGCGAAGCGCGCCGCCAGCATGCCGCCCATCGAGTGACCGACGATGAATGCCTTGTCGATCTTCAAGTGCTGCAGCAGCAGGCGCGAGTTGCGCGCCATGTCGTGGAAGTTATACGGAATGATCGGCTTCGACGACCTGCCGAACCCGATTTGATCGGGCACGACGACGCGGAAGCCTTCCTTGCGAAGCGCCTCGATCGGCCCGCCCCAGTAGAACCCCGCGAAGTTCATCCCGTGAAAGAGCACGACGGTTCGGCCGTTCGGCTGACCCTGCGCGGGCACGTCCATGTAGGCCATCCGGATGTCCTGCCCGTAGAGCGTCATCGGCAGGTACGACACCGGATGGGGATACGGGACATCTTCGCAGGTGATGCTGCCGGGCTTCACGTCGGCTGGCGTGGGCGGCGGCGCCGGGGCCTGCGCAAACGCCACGACCCGGCACAGCGCGACACGCCGTCAGCAGGACCGCGAGCAATTTCATAACAGCCTCCGTGGGGAATTCTACCGGCTACTGGCTACTGGCTACCACTACCGACTATCCGATACAGATGCGTCAAGCTGCGGATGAAGATGGAGCCGTGGGCGACCGCCATCGATGCGAGGGTGGCGCCGTCGAGCTCGTTGACCGCAAGTTTCTGAAAGGTCTTGCCAGGCGTAATCACCGTCGCGACCCCTTCCTCGCTGAGGAGGTAGATGCGGCCATCGGCGAAGATTGGCGACGCCGAGTGATTGCCACCCACCCGCTCCTGCCAGTGAAGTCTGCCGGTTCTTGCGTCGACGCAGGACAGCACGCCGAGATCGCTGATGACGTACAGCTCGTCACCGACGGCCAGCGGCGATGGCGTGAATGGCGCGCCGCGGGTCATCGACCAGGCAACGTGCGTGGCAGTGATATCGCCGGTTCCATCGGGGCGGACGGCCACTACAGCCGGCTGGAAGAACCCGGTTGTGATGTAGATGAGACCGTGTGCGAAGACGGGACGAGGCACGTTCGAAAAGCCCTCGTCATAGCGCACCCACCAGATTTCCCTGCCGGTCGCCGCGTCGTAGGCAGCCGCGCGATAGGCGCCGACGCTGACGACCTGATCGCGGCCGTTGACGGAGATCACGAGCGGCGTCGTGTAAGCCTGATCGAAGGGCTTGCGCCGCTCGGTCTTCCACTTCACGCTACCCGTGCGCTTGTCGAGCGCGATGACCCACGCCTCGTAATGGCCGTCGCCGCTGAAGATCAGCAGATCACCGTGGAGCACCGGCGAGCCTCCGCTGCCGTGCTGCGACGCATAAGGAAATTTCTTCGCCCACACGATCGCGCCGGATGAGGCGTCCAGCGCCGCCGTGCCCTCGCCGCCGAAATGCACGTAAACGCGATCGCCCTCGACGATCGGCGTGGGCGACGCATGACTGTTCTTCGGGTTCTTGAGATTGGCGTTCGACAGCCGAAAGACTTCGACGTTGAGCAGCTCGCGACCCGTCGCGACGTCGAACGCGAGCGCGCGCAGCGACGCGCTGCCGGCTTCCGCGACGGATGTCGTCAACCAAACCCGTCCATTGCTGATGACGGGTGACGACCATCCGCGGCCGCGGAGCGGCGCCTTCCAGACGATGTTCCGTGTTTCGCTCCACTCAAGCGGAAGGCCCTGCTCGCTCGAGTGGCCCTGGCCTTCTGGCCCTCGAAACTGGGGCCATTCGCCCTGCGGCGGAAACGCTCGCCACGCTGAAAAGGAAAAACGAAAAAGGAAAAACGAATAGAGCAATGCGCGATCGGTTGGCGTGACAGCGTGACATTATTCGCTTTTCGATCTTCGATTTTCGTTACTTCGCTGCGGCAGTGCGAAGACATAGTAACCCTGCGACCCTTCCGCTCCACCTTCCCAGGCGATGTTGCCTTCGGCCGGTCTGTCGACGTTGCTGCCGTAAAAGGCGACGAACTGCCGTCCGTTCACCTCATACACGGCCGGAATACCCGCGAAGTTGGGGGTCATTTTCTTTTCCCACAGGATCTTGCCGTTGTCCTTGTCGAACGCGCGAACAGTGCGATCGGCGAAATGCGCGATGAAAATCAATCCGCCGGCAGTGACGACCGGCCCGTTGCGATGCACGCGATAGTTGTTGCCCGTGTTGGTAATCCCCTTCGCGGCGAGCGATGGCACCACGCCGAGCGGCGCTTTCCACTTGATGTCGCCGCTATTCAGATCGTAGGCGGTGATCTGCGCCCACGGCGGGCTCATGGCATTCATACCGTTGGCGGCGAAGAACATCGTTCCGAGCCGCCCGGTATAGCGCGGCTGCGGCGCCATCTTCTTGATCGGCCTCGCTCTCGTCGACGGGCTGCAGCGGCGTGTGCAGGGCCGGCTGATCTGCGGAGCGAACGTACAGCATGCCGGTTTCCGGATCTGCGGCAGCGCCGCCCCAGTTGGCGCCGCCGAGCTCGCCCGGCACGGAAATCTGATCCTTCGTGATGCTGAGCGGCGTGAAGATGCCTTCGTTCCTGGCGTTGCGCAGGATGCCGATGATGCGCGCGCGCTCGGCCTCGTCGAGGTATGGGTTCACGTCCGCCTCTGTGAACTTCAGCCTCGAGAATGGCGCTGGTCTCGTGGGGAACGGCTGCGTCGGCGACGACTGCTCGCCGGGCACGTCGCTCTGCGGCACGGGCCGCTCCTCGATCGGCCAGATCGGCTGCCCGGTGACGCGGTTGAACACATACAGCAGTCCGAACTTCGTGGCCTGCGCGACGATGTCGATCGGCTTGCCGCTGTGGTTCACGGTCAACAGCTTCGGCCCGGTGACGAGATCGTAGTCCCACAGATCGTGATGCAGCAGCTGGTAGTGCCAGAGGCGCTTGCCGGTGCGAAGGTCGAGCGCCAGCAGCGTGTTGCCGAACAGGTTGTTCCCTTTACGATCGCCGCCCCACAAATCGAAGGTCGGCGAGCCGAGCGGGAAGTACCCGATGCCACGCTTCTCGTCGATCCCAAACTCGGCCCACGTGTTCGCACCGCCGGCGGTCTTCCACGCATCGGGCGGCCACGTGTCGTGGCCGAATTCGCCGGGACGAGGAATCGTGTGGAACGTCCAGACGAGCCTGCCGGTCAGCACATCGAACGCGCGGATGTCTCCTGGGGGCGAGTTGTACCCTTCGCCGGGTGCCGAACCAAGGACAAGGAGATTCTCGAACACCTGGCCCGGCGATCCCGACTGCGCGCCGCCGGTCGGAAGGGGCGTGCGCCCGAGCCCCTCGCGCAGATTCACGAGACCGTTTACGCCGAAGCTCGCAATCGGCTTTCCTGTTCGTGCGTCGAGCTGCTGCAGGTAGCTGCGCGACGCAAAGATGATGCGGCGATCCGATCGATCCTTGCTCTCCCAGTAGTTGAACCCGCGATTGGTAGGCGTGCCTTCGGTCGCGAAGGTCCATATTTCCTTGCCTGTCGCCGCGTCGAGCGCGAACACTGCGCTATCCTTGCCGACCACATACATCACATCGTCCACGACGAGGGGGCTGAAGGCGAAGCGTCCTGTGGGGCCCGGCGCCGGATGGAACCATTGAAGCTCGAGCTGATTCACGTTGGCTTTGTTGATCTGCCTGAGCGCGGAATACTGCGCTCCTTCGATGCTGCCTCCGGGCTGGCGCCACGTTGTATACAGCCGCGGACCCGACTGGCCGCGCAGGGTCGTGATTTGCGAGGCCGCTACATCTGAAAGCACGACACCCAGCGCAAGCGCACATACGCGTCGAGAGACCATGCTCAACACTCCAGAAAAAGCGGTACACGCACGTACACGCACTCTAACGCAGTCTTTTGCTGTCTCGACGCGGAGGCGCAGAGACAAACGTCAATGCGAAGACTCGACGAGCGCGATGACGAGAAGAATGCATTTCTGGCGTCGACTTTGCGCCGACGGCGCGTTGAATCGTCTTCGTGGTCCCTTCAACGCACCGCTGTCGGTGCCACTGTCGATCCAGTGGCGCCCTGAATCTTCAACGGCTGGACGATGAGCGCGAACTCGTAGACCTGCTTGCCGGCGAGCTCGTCGAGCTTCAGGTTTTCGAGCAGGTGGATGCCGTTCACAACCAACGCAATCTGATGGACGGGATTGCTGAGATTCGGATCCGGATCCGGCGTCACGCCGACAGGCCCGTTGTCTGTGCCAATCAGCATCGGATCCTGTTTCGCCAGCCACTCCGCGGCAGCCGTCGTCGAGCCCGGGATTCGTTTTCAGATAGCGGGCGCCATCCGTGTCCCACAAACGTCCCCAGCCCGTGTTGATGATGACGGCGTCCCCGGGCTGCAGCGTCAGCTTCTGCCGCTGCAGCGCCTGCTGCAGGTCGTCGACCGTTATGGGATAGGTGTCGGCCAGCATCGGGACGCCCTTGAGCGCCGCGATGTCGATCAGCACGCCGCGCGTCATGAGCGAACCGACGTGCTCGATACCGAGTTTCGTGAAGCCAGTGCGTGTGGCCACGTCCGCGACCTTGACGCAGTTGTACAGGCTGTCACCGATCGTCTGGTGCGTGAACCCGTCGAACTGCGTGCCGACCTGGCCGATCTCGGTGAAGACGATCTCCTCATTGCTGCCGCGGCGGTTCGAGCCCGCGTTCATCGTCGTGCGCTTCGTTTCCATCTGGAAGCGCCTGCCCACTGAAAACGGCATGTCGGACCGAAGCGCGCGCCCGAGCTCGAAGACCTCGCCGGTGCGAATCAGGCGTGTCGCACGCAACACCGTTTCTGGCTTCATGTGATTGCCCGCACCGCGCTGGTCGGCAGCGCCCCACTTCGACGGACAGCGTTGGCTGTCAGGTGGAGGAGTCCAGGATTGGGCGAAGACCGGCACTGACGTGAGGAGGAGACCGATGGAGACTAACGCGGTAGTTGAATACATAGGGAGCCTTCTGTAGCTGTTTCAGTTAGTGCGCTTCGCCTTTGCGCTCGGCGTTTCGTCGGTGCTGATATCGCCAAGCAGATACTGAATCGCGGCAAGCAGATGTCCGGTCCATCGCTTGTCCGTATACATGATGGTCGTGTGGCCGAGCGGCGTGAAATACGTGCGTCCCTTGCCATACCCCTTCACCCACGCCACACCGTAATCCTGATCGGGGCGCGTGCTGAGCTCGCTGAAACGTCCGCCGAATCCGCGATCGGACTTCTCGACGTCGATGCTCATCAGCACACGCTGCTTCTCGCGCGAGTACGGCGAATAGGGCGGAAAGATATAGAACTCGTCGGTGTGCGTAAAGGGCTCGCTGCCGAACGGTTTCATGAGCGGGCTCGCAGGATCGTCGATCTTGAGCACCTGCTCCTCGACGCGGTGCTGCCCCGCCCAGCCGCCCATCATCTCGGCAAACTCCGGCCAGTTCAGGTTCGCGTACGTCACGGCGTGGTTGCCGCCAAGACCGCCGCCCTCGCGCACGAAGCGCAGGATACCCTCGCGCACTTCGGGATCGTTGTGCACCATGCCGCACACGTTGTTGAAGAACACCGCATCGAACTCCTTGATCTTCGGATACTTCAGCAGTTCCTGATCGTTGCTGAACGTCGCCTCGAAGGCGCCCGTGTACTTCGCCATCAGCTCGATCATGTGGTTGCCGTGCGGAATCGTGCTATGTCCGGAGTACATCTGGATGTCGGTGACGAGCAGCTTGCGCGGACGCGCCGGCTTCGCCGGCGCCTGTCGCGGAATGGCCGCATCGATCTCCGCGCGCATCGCGGCGTCGAGCCGATCGCCGCCCCGAATCGGGCCGGCGGGTGTTTTCAGCATGTCGTTGACGCGGGCCGACATTGCGGGCCACATCACGCGCTCGAACGCGTTCAGGTTCTTCACCATGTCAGCTTCGGTCGCGCCGGTCGATTCGACCGTAATCGACAAAGGCTTGAGGCCCGCTCTGTACGCCGCGAGGAAGAACTCGCCGAGCCCGGCGGCGCCGTCGCCAAGCGTCACGACGCGCGCACGCGCGTTCAGCGCGCTGCGGTCGGCGGCGGTGATGTGCAGCAGCTTGCCCTTCACGACGGCGAGCCCGTCGATCGCCTTGATGCCGGCTTGCGCCCAGCCACCAAGATGGGCGCTCACGCCCATGCGCTTGCCTCTTCCCTCGAGCGTCGCCATCACGGCCTTCGGATCTCCCTTGCTCTCGAGCGCAACGTTGATCTCGAATTCCTCGGCAAGCTTGTCGAGCTCGGCTGGATTCGCCGCATCGGCGCTCGTGATGATCAGCGGTGCGTTGATGGCCTTGGCGAACTCGAATACGCGCCGCCGAATCGCGGCGTCGGGACCGATGTTGTCAACGCGATACGCCATGATCGACTCGGCGATCTCGCGCAGGCGATAGACGACCGCCGCCCGTTCGTTTGCTTGAAGGCGCTGGTCGAGCGGCTTCGGGACTTCGAAGCTGGTAATTTGCGTACTCGACGCCTCGACACTGGCGACGGGCCAGACATCCGCTTTGGCAAGCGCATCGGAGAAGGTCATCCCCTTCAACGATGCGGTCGGCGTCGCGACGCGCCAGCCGAACCACATGTTGTTGTCAGGGGCGCCCATCCGGATCGTGGCGAGCCCGCCGCCGTTGGGCCGCTTCGAGACCGAGGGGACCGGCGGAGGGGCCTGCTGGGCATCGCCGATGGTCGCGGCCGCTGTCAGGCAAACGAAGATCGCCGCCGAAAGACGTGTGCTCATGTGATGTCCCCTTGAAACTTTGAATGTTGGTGAAACGCGCCTAGTTTACCGCTAAAGGACAGCCAGGCGCTTCAAAAGCTGAATCTGTCCGGCGTGGTAAAGATCGTGGGCGGCGACTCCCGAGAGGAGCGCGAAGTTGCTGACTTTCTTTCCCGGCGGCGTGCGTGACAGGTCTTTTGCCGACAGAGCCACGACGGCGGCGCGCAGCGCATCGTGCATGTCGTCCAGTAAATCGCGATCGGCCTGCCACGCCGAAGCTCGGTTGAGGCCCTGCGAGCGAAGGCGGGCCTTCCAGGCTTTTTCGATCGATGAGCCCGATTCTACCGGCCTGGGAAACCAATTCGACCCCTTCATTGGGAACGACCCGCGTGCGCCGTCCGTAAATCTGCGGGACGCGGCGTATTTCCAGTAGGCCGCGTGAACGACGATTTCCCAGATGTTGTGCCGGCCGGTTCCGGGCCTCCACGCGGCCTGCGCCGGCGTCACGCGGCGGATCGACCCGCGAAGGTTCGTGCCGTGCCACGAGGGTTTGTTGTACGCCTGGTCGAGGATGGCAAGAAGTTGGGTGATTTCGGGAGCCACCCGCGGCTTCACCGAGCCCTTTCAGGTCGTTTCGGCATCTCGCCACTCGAGAAACGCGGCAGCATCTCGTCGCGCGTGGCGAGATGATAGACCGTCGCCGCAAGCGCGATCGCTGACTTGATCACGTCCTCTTCCACGATGCGCTCGTACGTGTCGAGGTTGCTGTGCCAGGTATAGCTGTCGTACTCGATGGGATCCTGCAGCGCGTTGATACCGGGTAGCCCAGCTTCGCTGAATGCGGAGTGATCGGAGTTCGCCGACTGCCGGCTCCGCGACGAATTCGCGCCGAGCACACCGAGGTCCTTGAACGGCGCCAGCGTCTCGCCGAGCGCGACCGCGGCGGCCGGTGGACCGAAGACAGTCATGGAGCGCACGCGACCCGTGCCATTGTCGATGTTCAGATAGGCCGAAAGCCTTCTGTATGCTGCCTTCGGCTCTTCGAAGCTGCCGAACTGTTCGCGCACGTATGCGCGCGATCCGCGCATACCCTGTTCCTCGCCGCTCCAGAGCGCGAGGCGGATCGTACGGCGCGGTGCAACGCGGATGGCCTTGAGAATGCGGACCGCTTCCATCGCGACGGCGCATCCGATGGCGTTGTCCGTTGCGCCTGTCGCTGCATGCCACGAGTCGAGGTGGCCGCCGAGCATCACGACCTCGTCGGTCGTACCGGGGATTTCGGCGATCGCGTTGTAGCTCGTCCGGCCTTCCGGATAGAGGCGATTGACGATGTCGAACTCGAGCTCGACGCTCTCGCCATCCGCGAGCAGCCGCGAGATGCGTCCGTAGTCTTCGTTGCGCAGTACCACGGTCGGAATGGCTCGGCCCGGATCGTACGTGTTGTTGGCAAACGCCCTGATTTGACCGTGGTCGCGGCCCGCATCGTTCACCCGCACGCGCGCGCCGGCCGCGATCAGAAAGTCATAGACCTGCGCGCTGAGTTGACTGTTCGTGAGCGGCAGCCGTTCAGGGGCGACAGGCTTCTGCGTGGATGGTGGCGCGCCGCGACCGGCTGCCGGAGGTGCATTCAGGATCTGCAGCACGTCGCGATCTTCGCGACGCTCCGGCAAGTCGTTGAACGTGACGGAGACCCGCTGATGCGCACCAACGAGAACGATCTTTCCCCTGACGGTGCCCCGCAGCGGGTCGAGATGTGCTGCGAGCTCCTCCTTGGTGGGACGGGCCGGCAGCGTGATCTGCACTGCCGCAGCCTTTACAGGACCGTTGGTCCCCGGTGTCCAGGCAAGCGCTTCTGCGACGAGATGATCCTTTACTGGCGAGATGATATGCGCGGCGAGCCGCTCGTTCAGCCAGCCGGGATTGCCCCAGTCCCAAGGTTCCATGCGGCCGTTCTGCAGTCCCCAGGATTCGAGCTGTTTGATAGCCCACTCGCCGGCGGCCTTCAGATTGGGCGACCCCGTCGGGCGAGGGCCGTATCGATCGGTCAGCACGTGTGCCGTGCGCAGGATGTGTGAGTTGGTGGTCGCTTCCTGTCGAATCTTCCAGTATGAGCCGTGGTCGATGCGCTCTTGTGCGTAGAGCGAAACACACGCCACGAGCAACAACGCCGTGACGCCGTAACGCCGCGTTGGAGACTCTGGACTCATGGACTCTGGACTCTTAGGACTCCGGACTACGGCCGCTGTTTCGCCGCCCAATCCACCAGCTTTGTTCCTTTGATGCCGAATTCTCTTTCGAGTGAAGGTATGTCAACGTCGTAGCCGACACGGTCGAACCACTCGAGCATCGCTGCGAAGTCTTCGCTGTTCTTGCGGACCTCCGAGATGGGAATCTCGCACGTACGAAATGTTCCGCCCAAGGCCCTTGCTCAATGCCAGTGCCACGTCGGGCATCGTCACCTCGTCGGCCGCGAGATCGATTTCGCGGCGATTCAGCTTGTCCGCATCGGTGAAACCGCGCGCGGCGTATTTGCCGATGTCGTCGACACCGATCATCTGCAGCTTGAGGTTCGGCCGCATCGCCGCATGAATGGTGTCGCCGTTCAGAAACCACGGCGATGTCAGGTTCTCCATGAAGAACACCGGGCGGAAGATCACGTACGACGGAAAGCCCGCGGCGCGAATCGTGTCTTCGATGCGGTACTTATTGTCGAAGTGAGGAATGCCGGTCTTGCGATGCGCGGATCCGACGGATGTATACACGTAATGCTGAACGCCGGCCTCCCGCGCGAGGCTCGCCAGGCGCTTGCCCTGCTCCTCTTCACCCTGGACGCCCGCTTCCCACGTGTTCTGCACGGCGAAGACACCCCACACGTCCTTCAACACGTTTTTCAAAGACGCTGCGTCGTCGAGATCACCCTGGACAATCTCTGCGCCCGCCGCTGACGCCACGGCCTTAGCCGCGTCGCTGTCCGGATGCCGCGTCATCGCGCGGAGCGTGAATCCCTTGCCTGCGAGCGCGCGCGCGGTCGCACCACCCTGTTTTCCAGTCGCGCCTGTAATGAGAACTGTTCGCTCGTTCGCCATTCCTGACTCCTCGACTCTGGACTCTGGACTCTGGACTCTGGACTTCAGTGTTCCGTCTTGATCAACTTCATCGCCAGGGCAATCATCGACCCGACGTCCGCCACATTGGCGGGCAGCACGATCGTGTTGCTCTTTTTGGCCAGCTCGCCGAATTGACCGATGTACTGCTCGGCGACGCGCAGCTGCACGGCTTCCTGCCCGCCCGGCAGCTTGATGGCTTCGGCAACGCTGCGGATGCCGGCGGCCGTGGCGGTGGCGACCGACGTAATGGCCGCGGCCTGACCTTCCGCTTCGTTAATCTGCTGCGTCTTGCGGGCCTCCGACTGCTTGATCACTTCCTGCTTCATGCCTTCGGCGGTGTTGATGGCCGCGTCGCGCGTGCCTTCGGACGTCAGAATGACCGCGCGCTTTTCGCGTTCGGCGCGCATCTGCTTCTCCATCGCGGCGAGAATGTCGGCAGGCGGCGTGATGTTCTTGATCTCGTAGCGCAGCACCTTCACGCCCCACGACTCGGACGCCTTGTCGAGCTCGCTGACGACCTGCGTGTTGATGTTGGTGCGCTCCTCGAACGTTCTGTCCAGATCGATCTTGCCGACTTCGCTTCTCAGCGTCGTCTGTGCAAGCTGGGTAATGGCGAACAGATAGTCCGTGATGCCGTAGGACGCCCGCTCCGGATTCAGCACCTTGAGATACAGCACGCCATCGACGCCAACCTGCACGTTGTCGCGCGTAATGCAGACCTGCGCCGCAATGTCGAGGGCGATCTCCTTCAGCGAGTGACGGTAGCGGATGACGTCGATGAACGGCAGCAGCACGTGAAAGCCTGCGTTCAGAATGCCGTGAAAACGCCCCAGCCGCTCGACGACGTACGCGCTCTGCTGCGGAACGACGACTGCCGTTTTCGCAACGATGATGAGCACGAGGAACGTGAGGATCAGTAACGCGACCACCCCGCCGGTCATGAGCGCTCTCTTTCTGGTCTGAGAAAAATCATCAGCCGATCGACGTCAACCACTTTGCACCGCTCTCCGCGTGCGATCGTCGCAGCAGTCCTGATTCCGCGCCGACCAGACCGTGCCGCGCAGCTCGGCGCGGCCGACGGCGCCCGCCGGAATATCCTCGAGCGGCAGCGCGATATCGCCGACGAGCGAGTCGACGTCCTTGCCTGGGCCGTCGAGCTGCATCCACTTCAGCAGCGGGCCGCGAAAGACCAGCAGCGAGCCGATCGAAATGCTTGAAAAGAGCACGAGCTGAAACCACACCGGCCCCGCCCAGTCGAGCACGTGGAGCCCGGCGATCGCCAGGGCGGCGATGCCGAAGAAGATGACGTAGAACCCGCCCGACGCCGCCATTTCGAGGGCGACGAGGATGAGGCCGATGACGAGCCAGTGCCACCAGAGCATCGGGAGAATTGTAGTCGATAGTCGGCAGTCGGTAGTCGGTAGTCTCAGTCGGCAGTCGGCAGTCGGCAGTCGGCAACCGTCACGCTTCAGACCGGGTTCGGGCCGAGTACCTTCTCGATCACGACTTCGTCAACATATCTGCCGTCGATCTTCGCGTGGCGCTCCGCGGTGCCGACGATCCGGAAGCCCTGGCGGAGATATGTCTGCAGGCCAGCCTCGTTGTCGGCACGCACGTACGTGAAGAATTTCTCGTAGCCTTGCCGCCGCGCGGCAGCGAATGTCGCCGCGAAGAGCTGCGTCGCGATGCCTTGCCGCCTCAGCTCGAGATCGACATAGGTGCCGATGACGCCCACGTGATCGAACGCGTGCGTGAAGGTCCCGAACGGCGACACATTCTGGAAACCGACGATGCGGCTGGATGCAGTGTCGATCGCGACGAGGAAGATTCCCGTACCAGGGAAGGTGCGAATGAATTCGCGCTCCACCTCGACGGTGATTGCGGTATCCATTGCGGTGTAGCAGCGCGCCGCGATGATCGGATTGAGGATCGCCACAATCTCTTCGGCGTCCTCAATCCTCACATCGCGAATCTCGATCATCTCTTTCTTACAGAAGATCAAAAGATCAGAAGAATTCTTCTGATCTTCTGGTCTTCTGTTCAAGCTCTCCTACTTCGCCAGAGGGTCCGGACGAAGCTGGAACTGCATCACCTTGCTGGTCGTGCCTTTGCCGGTTTCCATGTGGAACGGGGTGCGCGTGCTGATCGTGGCCCACAGTCCCTTGCCCTTCCAGCCCTTCGCCGGATCGTCGATGCGCCCGTCCATCCACTTCGTGTAGAACCCCGTTGGATACGGCACGCGCATGACCACCCAGTTGCCGTCCTTCAGGGCGAGCAGCGCTTCGGCGGCGTTGCCGGTGTTGATCGGCGTGTTCGCGCCGAGACCGGACGTGTCGAACTGATCGACCCACGTGTAGTAGCTCGCCTCTGAGCTGCCGACGTCGGTCACGCCTTTCATCTGCGGCAGCGGCTCGGGATAGAACGTCCATCCCTCGCGGCAGTGCTGCCCCAGCGCCTTCGCGCCATTGAGTGGCCCCTTGCACTTGCGCCGGTCGAAGCTCGCCATGTGCCCGCTGGACAGTGCGACCCATGCGATACCGTTGCGATCGACGTCCATCCCGCGCGGAGAGAATCCCAGCACGTCGGCCTTGGGATCGGACGACGCGGGTAATTCGTAAATTTCCGTCAACGCCGTTTCCGACGGATTCGATCCCGGCACCAGCCGCATGATCGCACCAGGGAACCCCAGCGCCGATCCCCAGATCGATCCGTCAGGCGCCGGGGATGCGGCGTAGAACGGCGAGTTGATCCGTTTGTCCTTCGTCGGATCGACCGGCTGATCCGGCTCGACGTACGCATCGCGCCTGCCATTGCCGTTGGTATCGACGATCAGCGGCGTCCATCCCTGCGAGGCCATTTCGTCGCCGGTTTCGTCGAACTTCTTCGTATTCAGCCATCCGATCACCTGGCCGCCGCCGCTGGTCCACAACGTCCTGTTCGCGTCTTCCGCGAACATCAGATGGTGCGTGGCGAAACACGTGCCGATGTGCGTCAGCTTCTTCGTTTGCGGGTCGTACATCTGCAGATGGCGGCTCGCGTTGTTCAGCGGGAACGCTTTCGCCGACGGATGGCTCGATCCGGCTTTGCAGACATCAGGATTTTCTGCCGGGCGGACCGCCGACGTCAGCCACAGCCGGCTCCTCTCGTCGAGCATCGGATTGTGCACGTTGTTCTTGCTCGTCCAGATCACTTCGTCGCCCCAGTACGGGGACGGCGCAGGCATCTTCGGATTGGTCGGCGGCGTGTTCGGATCGCGCACCGAGAGCGGGATGCGGCCGGCTATGTGCTTCACCGGGTCGAGCACCGGCACGTAATCGGAGCTGAGCTCGAGCGAGCCGTAAATCGGCCCGTACGGATTGAGCCGCGGGTTGCGGCGATCGGTCGTCACCGAATCGTGCATGTACGATTTCGGATCGGCCCAGTCCCATTGGGTGATGACGAGATTGCGCTCGATGCCGCGCGGGCGCGGCGGTGCGGGTGGCACTTCCCCCGCAGCGATGCGGTCGGTCCAGTCGGCGAACATCTCGAGCGCGCGACGCCGGCCGAAGTTGTTGAGACCGGCGCTCATCTGACCGCCCGCCTGTCCCGACTGAATGCGTCGATCCCAGGCCGCAACGGAAGAAGCGAAGGTGCCGAGCTCTTTCGGGATCTCGCGCATTCCCTTCGTACCGATCTGATGGCATGCGGTGCAGCCGCCCGACTTGAGCGAGCGAACCCACTGAGACTGCGTCTGCATCGACGGCGAGATCCCGTTTCCGGTATCGCCGGTGCCGGGGAACTCGCTCTTGTCTGGCACTTTCATCAGCGAGAACCAGTACCCCGCCGGATAATACTCAGCCGCGGCACGCGGATTCGGCGCCGGCACAGCCGTGAGGTTGACGATCTTCCCGGCCACAGTCTGCGTCTTCGGTGAGTCGACCAGACCGTAGCCGCGCACCCACACGTTGTAGCTGGCCTTCGGCAGATCCGGGAGGAGATAGCGCCCGCGATCGTCAGTGACGACGATCTTCGCGAACTTCGTCGGCAGATCTGTGGTTTCCGCAATCACCCAGACACCCGCTTCGGGTCCTTTCGGCCCCGTCACGGTTCCGCCGAGGTCGTCGTTATCTATGGGGATAGCGCCCCCGGCCTGCTGGGCGCTCATCGGACTTCGCGAGATGAGGAGGAGCGCCACGCCGAGCACCGCGACAAACGCACACGCGAGATGCAGCTTTCTCATATGCCCTCCATCAAGAAACACATTTTTAACAGAAGATTAGAAGATTAGAAGTTTTTTCTCTTGAAAAGAATTCTCCTGATCTTCTGATCTTCTGTTCCAACAGTCCCCTAGTTTCTGCGAAGTACTCGTCCGGGTCTAGCGGCCGTCATAGCTTTCCCATCAAACACAACCTGCCCGTTCACGACCACCGACGAGATTCCCTCCGGGTATTGATGCGGCTTCTCGAAGGTCGCCATGTCGCGCACCCGCGCCGGATCGAAGACGGTGATGTCGGCCTTCATGCCGGGCTTCAGCACGCCGCGATCGCCGACGCTCAGGCGTTGCGCGGGGAACGACGTCATCTTCCGGATGGCATCCTCGAGCGTGATGACGTTGCGCTCGCGCACGTACACTCCCAGCACGCGCACGAAGGTGCCATAGCTTCTGGGATGCGGCACGCCCTGCCCCAGAATCTGGACCCACCCATCAGACGCGATCATCGTCGCCGGATGCCGCATGATGCGCTCGAGGTCCTGCTCGCTCATCGCATGGTACACGCCCTGGCAGTTGCCCTGCTCGACCACCCACATGGCAGCTTCGGCGCCGTTCTCGATCGTCGGCTCCATCCCACGCATCCGTGCGACGTCCGCCAGGTTCTTCCCAGCCATCGACGCGTCGAAGTCGCAGTGCGCGAGGAAGACGTTCTTGGGATCGCCGCCTCCGCGCTCTTCGCGGATGATGCGCACGGTCTCCGCGCCGATCTCCTTGCGCGTCGCGGGGTTCTTCAGGCGGGCGAGCATCTGCTCGCGCCCGCCCTCCTGTCCCCACTGCGGAATCATCGACGCGGTGAACGCGTTGCTCGAGGCAGTGTACGGGTACTGATCGCTTGTCGCGTCGACGCCGCGGAGGCGCGCGGCCTCGAGCAGCTTCAGCGTCTCGACGCTCTTGCCGTAGTTCGCCGGCCCGACGATCTTGTGGTGCGTCACCTGCGTCGGCAGGCCCCCCTCTTCGCCGATGCGAATCGTCTCGCGCACGCTGTCGAGCACGCCAAACGCTTCGTCGCGCATGTGCGAGATGTGAATGCCGCCGTACTTGCCCGCGACCTTCGCCAGCTCGATCACTTCCTCGATCGGCGTGAACGCGCCCGGAACGTAGAAGAGACCCGTGCTCATGCCGAACGCCCCGGCTTTCATGCCGTCCTCGACAATCCCTCGCATCTTGTCGAGCTCGGCGGGCGTCGGGCGCCTGTTCGCGCGGCCAAGGACAGCTTCGCGCACCGATCCCTGGCCGATGAACGATCCGATGTTGATCGACTTCTGCGTCGCGTCGAGCTTGTCGAGAAACGGCCCGAGCGGCACAGGCGACCCGCCATCGGGCCCCTCAATCAGCGTGGTGACACCCTGCCTGATGTAGTTGTCAGCGGTCGGCAGCTGAAAAAAATTCTCGCGCGCGTGGTTGTGGATGTCGATGAACCCGGGAGAGACAATCTGTCCGTTCGCGTCGACGACACGCGTCGCAGGGTCTGTAATGACAGGCGCGATGCGCGCGATCGTGTCGCCGCGCACCGCGACATCGGCGCGATACCACGGGCTGCCGGTCCCATCGACGATACGGCCGTTTCGGATGACGAGGTCATATGGCCCGCCCTGAGCAGCGGAGGGCTGCGGCGCCTGGGCGTACGTCACGACGGACAATCCGGCCAGAATGACCGCTACCTTCTTCATCATCGTGGGTTCCTGCACGCGAAACTGGACGCCTCGTCGGTACTGCCGGCACCTTTATATACCGCGACCTGAGGATATGCACATAAGGGGCGCGTGCGATCGACTTTCCCGTCAGTGACATGCGAGGCGACGATCTGCGCCGGGGCGGTGCCCTTCGCCATCCACTCTTCGATCGCGGCAACCTTGTCGAACGTGTCGGTGCCGACCCCACCCTGGCAATGATTCATACCCGGAACCATGTAGAGCTGGATCGATTTCCCCACGGCGCCCTTCCCAGCGGCATTCACGACGCGCGTGAAGTAGCCGACGCTGGTCGATGCGGGATTCTGCTGATCGCTCCACCCGTGATACATCAGCAGCTTGCCGCCGCGCGCAAAGAAGGGCTTCAGATTGTCACCCGCCGTGTTAAGCACGGCTGCGGCAGCGTCCATTTTCTCCACGTCGGTCGCCGGGTCGAATCGAGCCGGGTCCCACGCCGCGTCCTTCGCGACGAGATACTTGTATGTCTCCGATGCGTTCGAAAACGGCTGCGGTCCAGCCAGCGTTCCCCACAACAATTCGGATCCGGGCTGCAGCAGTGGCGTGTAGAGCACCTCACCCGTTTTCGGATGCTTGATGTCCGAGTACAACGCCGCGCGCCGTTTCGACCTGCTCGGCGGTCAGGCACGATGGCCCGTCGGCACCCGTGCATTGCAGCACCTTCGGATCAAACCGGCACGCGCGAGGATTCTCGAGAACGCCGTCTTTCACGCCGTCCTTCACATCGCACGCATCCAGCACTGCTTTGTGAATCGCCGGGTACTTCTCGGGAGGAATGTAGCTGCCCGCGGTACGGTGAACGAACCGATGGAGCACCATGCGCACGGCGTGCACGCGCGACCGCACGTCTGGCGGCGCACCCGCAACGATCGCATCGAAGTCGGACGGATACATCGAGGCCAGGGTCAGTCCCTGGTTGCCGCCCGTGGAGCAGCCATTCCAGATCGACGCAGCGATCCTTGTCGCCGTAGTACGCGCCCGTCACCGCTTTCGCGTGCACCGCCATCTCGTGGAGCGATCGGTGCGCGTAGTCGACGACCTTCTCAGGATGCCCGACGGCGAACGACGCACCGGGCGTCGTGTGGCCGCTGTCGGTACTGGTGGCCGCGTACCCCTGTGCTACCGCGCCGGCCAGCGCAGCGTAGCTGATCGTGCCGGCCCAGCCTCCATTTCCGACCGCCTGGAGTTTGCCGTTCCAGCCTGACGCTGGTAACCACACTTCGATTTTGATGTCTGAATCAGCGGTCGGTTTGCTCGTGACCGCGACACGGCAAAAGGCGGGCAGCGCAGCCATGGAGCGCGCGAGCGCGGGTGCGACGCCGCGTCCAGGGGCCGCGGAGGGAGGCGTGAATCCGCCGGCGGCGATCCCGGCAGCGGATGTGACCGCCGCATTCGGCAGGCTCAGCGACGCCAGGCTTTCGCACGAGGCGGCTGCGGCCGAAGGGCGTTCCTGCGCCGGCGCCAGCAGGGCGAGAACGAAGCAGACTCCGGCGACACGGGACGACGTCATACGGCCTCCTCAGAAGCGCTCACGCAATTCGAGATTGGCTTCAATGTCTTTCTTTTCACGGCGCACAGGCAACAGTTTTTTCTGCACCATCAGGGGCAATTGGTCCTCGAGATGTGGCGAGCCCGGCTGCGTCGCATTGCCGTATCCGAGCAGGCACTCCGCGCGCTGAGCGCGTGCGAACTCGACGGCGCAGACGATGGTCTCGCCGCTCGCGGCGTAAAACCTGTCCCCCTCGCGCCGCGTAAACGCGACCGTGCGGAACAGCCCGGAGCCGCCTGGACCGCCATTACCGGGAAGATCGGCCTTCCCGCTCGCAAAACGAAAGACGTCGCCCCATTTCACGTCGAGGGCGCCGTACCGCCGCAGACATTCGTCGGCGGCCGCCGAGAGTGCTGACACCGCTGATGCGGTATCGGCGAGGCCGTGAGCGGAGTCGAGCGGCCGTTCGGGGTCGTACCTGACGCGAAGTCGGGCGGCCATCCCACCGCTCGCCCCGGAAAAGTAACGGTCGACGAACAACTGAAACAGCACGGCGCCGCGGCTGTCGACGTCCGTGTGTCGATCCCACTTCGCCAGCACGCGCCCGGCATCGGTATCCCTCGAGGCCTCGAGAAGGTCCGGGAGAACTCTATCCGCGAGTTCCATCCGCGTCGAATGCTTCTTCGCGAGAAGCTGTTCGTAGCTGATCTTCTGGTCCTCGGTGATCATGCGCAGCGATCGGAGCGTGCGCATCTGCGGCAGCGCATCGCCGCTCGGCGCGATATACGCGGGAAACTTCGCGCGGTCGAGCCGCGGGAGCGTCATCAGCCACGGGGGCTCGTTGGCGTTCTGATGCCAGCCGCTGGACGGATCAACCGATTTCGGGAGCTCGTCGAACGACAGGTAATCCGTCCACAGGGTCTCGGACGTATCGCCGGGCACGACACCCGACCAGTATTGGAAGTCGCGCACGCGGCGTCTCGGCACCAGGCCGTCGAACACGAACATGATGTGCCGCTGGTCGTCGGCGTAGTTCGCGTGCCACATCGGCACCGACATCATCCTCAGCGCCGACTGAAACTCCTGAAGCGACCGCGCTTCGCCCATGCGGAACCACTGTTCGAGCATCTTCGGACGATCGAGCCCCGCCACGCGCATCGCTATCGTCACGCCGTTCTCGTCGAAGACGACCGGACCATGGACGCTGCGGCGGACGTCGAGGCGCTCCGCGCGAAGCGAGCCATCGGGTTGTCTCACCTGCAGCGTGCGCGTCTCCCGCTCGAACGGGCGCAGCGTACCGTCGAAGACATATTGATCCTTCTCTACGGTCAGCCGATAGAAATCGACCGTGTCGATCGTATTGACGGTGCGTCCCCAGCCGGTGTGCCGATTGAAGCCGACCACGGCGACGGGAAACCCCACCTGCGGCGCGCCCACCTGATCGTAATCAGGGCCGACCAGGTGCACTTGCATGTAGCGGTAGAACGTGTTGCCCCACGCCAGATGGGGGTTGATGAGGAGCATCGCGTTCCCGCTCGCCGATCGGCCAGGACCGATCGCCCAGGTATTCGATCCTGCTGCAAGCTCGTCATTATCAGTCGCGGGGACTCCTCGCTCCGCTCCGTCTGCGCGTTGATTCTTCAGCAGCGCCGTGACTTCGGTGTTCATCCGCGCGCGCGATCCCATGTAGCCGTAATGAACCGCCCGCAGCGAATGGCCGACGACGTCGACACCCGACACGGGCAGCACCGCGCGATAGTCGGCGCCGACCGTTGCGGGATTCTTCGCGGCAAAATCGTTGATGCCGCGTGCGAACTCGTCGAGATACTTGCGGAACTGCGCATCCTGCGCGTCGTACCAGCTTCTCGCGCGCTCGGGCACGCCGTTGAGGTGCACCCACCGATCCAGCTCGAGGTTGGCATCGCCGCCCCAGTACTCCGCCGCCCTCCCACGCGACTCACCATACAAGCGCAGCAGGAGATCCGCATGATTTCGCATCTGCGCCCATCCATGCGCGTAGAACATCGACTCGCGATCGGCCGCATAGATGTGCGGCACGCCGTACCGGTCCCAGAGGATTTCAGTGTTCCCCGCCGCGAAGGGTTTCACGGACAACATGAGAGCGGCGAGGATTGCCGCGGCGACGCCGGCGTGCTTGACACGCATTATTTGCCTCCCGGTAAGGGCATGACCTCCACGTTCCTGCCCCAGAGCTGCCGCACGATCCGCGCGACGTCGGCGACGGCGCCCGTCGTCCAGAATGTCTCGGTCCCTGGTTGCCCACCATTCTGCAACAGACCCGCGTATTCGAGGCGGCGTCGCAGTTCGCGCGCAACGGGCGTCGCCGGATCGATGACCTCGACCGCCGGCCCGGCGACTTCCTGAATGAGCGGCCGCAAGAATGGATAGTGCGTGCATCCGAGCACGACGATGTCGCCCCCTTTGTCGATGATGGGGCGCATGTAGCGCCTCACCAGAGCGCGCGTCGCCTCCGACGCGAGCTCCCCTTTTTCGACCTGGTCTGCGAGCCCCGGGCACGGCTGGATGACGAACTCGACATCGGAGCCGTAGCTCGCGAGCAGCTTCCCCACATTCGGGCTCGACAAGGTGCCCGTCGTCGCCAGCACGCCCACGACGCGCGAGCGCGTTCGAGATGCTGCGGGTTTGACCGCCGGCTCGATCGCAACGATAGGAATCACGAAGCGTGCACGAAGCGACTCTACCGCCACAGCCGTCGCCGTGTTGCACGCGACGACGACAGCCTTGGCGCCTTGACCGATGAGGAATTCCGTAATGGTGATAGCACGTTCGACAACGAACTCGGCCGGGCGATCGCCGTAAGGCGCGCAACCCGAGTCGCCGGCGTACAAGAAGTGTTCATAGGGGAGCTCCAGGCGCAGCGCCTGAAGCACCGACAGCCCGCCGACACCGGAATCGAAGACTCCTACTGGTTTGTGATTTGCAACCATTTGCCGGCCGACGTCGTCTTGCATTCTACCTTCGATAACCGCGCTGTTGCGGATGCGTATTACTGAGTGAAGCGAGGACGGCAACGCTTCTCGGAAAGGCGGCGTCTAATGTGCGAGAACGCAAACATGCGACAAATCACGGCGTTCGTTCTGGTGTCGTGCGCGTTGTTCCTGCACCACCGTCCCGCAATCGCACAATCGAGTTCCGCATTCGAACACGCGCGGGTCTCACTGACATCGGTTCATCAGTACGTCGCGGCCGATGCGGTTCCAAGACAGCTCGCTCCCCCGCCGAACCTGCTCGTCAGCTCGATGTATCGGCCGCTTATCGAATCGATGCTTCGCGATTCGCCGACATTTCGGCGTCAGTGCGTGCGTATCGCCGCAGACCCCAGGCTGACGGTACATCTCTCCATCGGTTCGGCGCCAATGGGCTCTGACGTTCGCGCGATCACTCGGATGTCACGGACTGAGAGGGGGCATCTGACGGCAGTCATCAACATCGGGTTTCGCGAGAATGCACAGGAACTGATCGCGCATGAGTTCGAGCACATCATCGAACAGCTCGACGGCGTCGATCTGGCGGCACGTGCGGCGCTGGCGCACACTGGCGTCACGTCGCTCGGCCACTCTACGGACAAGTTCGAGACGACGCGCGCCCGGCTTACGGGTCTCAAGGTCGTCTCCGAGTTGAGGCCATGAAGATCGCGGCCATTGCGCTGGCCGTCGGCACGATGCTGACAGTCGAACAGCGTGATGCGAACCGCTCGAACCTCGACCATGCGTCTGCCGCAATCAGCGCGGATGGCCGCTTCGTCGCGTTCACCACACGCTCCGGGCTCGTATCCGCCGATGTCGATGGCTGGAGCGACGTGTACGTGCTCGATCGCACCCGACAGCATGTGACGCTGGAAAGCGCGGATACCGACGGCTATACGGGCGACAGCAGCCGCCCCGGCATCAGCGGCGACGGGCGGTACGTCGTCTTCGAACGCGCCAATGTCGTCATGCTCCGCGACCGTCTCGACGGCGTCACGAAGGTCATCGGTGAGGGCAACCAGCCGTTCATCACCGAGAACGGTCGCGTGCTGCTGTTTACCGCCGGGAGGCTCGATTCGGTGACGGACATCGACGCGAACGGTGAGCGCAGCGACATCTACTCGCTCGATCTGCAGGGCGGGCGCACGCGCCGCGTCAGCATCGAACTGAAAGGACTCGACGCATCGCTTGCGTCGAGCGTGCATCCGGCGGCCAGCACATGACGGGCGTTATGTGGCGTTCTCATCGAGGCTTCAGCTCGACGGCAAACGCGCGCAGACGCCGCACGTGTTCGTGCGCGACACCGAGCTCAATGCCACGCGGCTTGTCGGCGCTGGATGGGACCCTTCGCTCAGCGGCGACGGACGCGTCATCGCATTCGTCGGACTCGAGGACCGCCTGCCGCACATATTCCTGGCAGACCTCACAACGGGCGCGACCCGCGTCATCACAAAGAGCGCGCGGCGCGGCCTCGCCAACGGCGCGAGCGCCAAGCCGAAGGTGTCCTCGGACGGCCGATTCGTGGCGTTTCAATCGGAGGCCAGCGATCTCGTCGCCGCTGAAGATTTCAATCTGCTGTGGGACGTGTTCGTCTTCGACGGCACCACAGGTGCGCTCACGCGCGTGAGCGGTGATCCCGGCGAAGTGTGGATGGAGCCGAGCGGAGGTCCGTCCATCGACGGACGCGGAACCGTCGTCGCCTTCTCCTCACGCCACCCGACCGACGCGTCGGACAAGAAGAATGACTTCGATCTCTACGTGGCCACTGTTCAACCGGCCACGTTCGCGTTGAAACCTCTACGGGAGGCCAGAAGATCAGAAGAGAATTCCATGGTCATCCACAGCAGATAGCCTTCCGCCTCTGATCTTTTGATCTTTTGATCTTCTGCTAAGGCCCGTTACTTTCTTCTTTTCACGTCGTCGATTAGCTCTCTCAGCCTCGTCAGATCGGGTCTCTTCGCCAGCGCGAACTCGAGATGCTCGATGGCCTCTCGCGATCGCGACGGCACGTCCGCCAGAAGCACCCCGAGATTCACCCGCGCGTCCACGCTGTCTGGTTGAATGGTGACTGCCGATTCCAGATGCCTGAGGGCCTCTGGCTGTCGCGCCGGAATGTCCATCAACAGCGTGCCGGCGTTGTAGTGCGCGCGGAAATGATCGGGCTCGAGGCGCAGGACCGCCTCGTAATCGGCGATCGCTTCGCCCGCACGATCTGGCGATTCGGCGATGGCATCAGCACGCTTGATGTGCGCCAGCACGAGATTGCTTCTCGCCGCAGGGTAGTCGGGCCTGGCGCGCAGCGCTCCCTCGTACGCGTCGATTGCTTCGCCGAGCCGGTTCCTGGCCGCGAGCTCGGTGCCGAGATTCTGGTACGCCATCCACGCTCCTGGGTTGCGAGCGATCGTGTCGCGGTACAGCGTCTCGGCATCGCGATAGACGCCACTCCGGTTCCACGTCATCACTGCCAGCGCAACGATGAGCGCTCCGCCGGAAACCGCCGCGATGCGCCGCTGCGGCATGCTGAGACGCTCAGCCGCCAGCGCGAGACCGCCGGCAACGGGAACGATCACCCCGAGGCTCGCGAGATACTGAAAATGATCCGCGACGTACGAAAAAAGGAAGGGAAACACGTCGACGAACCCGAGGACAGGAACGAGCGTTCCGCAGAAATACAGATATCCCACCAGTGGTCCGCGCCTGCGCAGCAGTGCGAGGCCTATCGCCATCGCGATGGCGGCGGCAGGAAAGAGGTACTGCCACCACACCGACGCGTCGATGTCCCATCGCGGATAAATGAAGGTGAGATTGTGGGGCCAGAACAGCTTGGCAAGATAGAACCAGACGACACGGCTGGCGAGGAGCAGCCGCTCTCCAAAAGAAAGAGTGAAGTCGCCGCCGCGCGCGCCGATGACGTCGTGCTCGAACCAGATAGTGAATGCGCCCGCGAGGGCTGCGATCGCAAACCACGGAACGAGCGGCAGCGCGTCACGCCGCCAATCGAGACGGCCTCTCTGCCACCACAGGACAAGGAGCAGTGCCGCAGGCAGCGAGGCGGTCACGGTCTTGCTGAGCAGCGCGCAGACAAAGAGGGCAAATGATACCCAGTAGCCAGCCGACCTGAATGCATCGGTAGTGTCCGCCTTCAGGCGGACCCGCGCGTTCTCAACGAACCGCAAGTACACATACGCAGACGCGAGATAGAACACCGCCGACAGCGTGTTCTTCTGCTCAGATATCCAGGCCACTGATTCGACGCAGACCGGGTGGACCGCGAAGATCAGCCCTGCGAACAATGCTCCGGGAACAGCGAGGCGACGCAGGATGAGCACAAGAAGCACCGCCGACATCGAATGCAGTGCAACATTCGCCAGATGGTAGCCGACGAACGCGTCGCCCCATAGCCGGTGCTCGAGCCAGAACGCCGAGTGCAGCACGGGATAGTACTGCTGGGTTGCCCCGAGCTCGGACCAGATTCGCCACAACCCGCCAAGCGAACGCAGCTCCGGCACAGTGATGTGACCAAAGTCGTCCCACAGCGGGCCACCGTTGAGCGCAGGAATGTACGCCACGAGAACCGCAACAGGAATAACCAGCCACGAATAATCCGTGCGCCGTCTCTGGCGTGCGACGCGCTTCCGCTTCACGAGATGTACATACTATAAAAAAAGGCGACGGCCCTTTCGAGCCGTCGCCCACTTTTACTTTCTACTTTCTACTTTCAGCGTCAGAAGATATACCTAAGCGACATCTGCATGCGCCGTTCCGTGCGGGCCGACGTCACCTTGCCAAGGTTGCTGTTCGTCTGCGCACCCGTCGTGGGATTGAACGTCGCCGTCGTGTTGACGTCCTGAAACTGCAACTGGTCGAACAGGTTGTAAATCTCCCAGCGGAACTGGAGCTGCTGGTTGCCCTTTATGCGGATATCTTTGAACAGGGTGAGGTCGTGGTTATGCCAGCCGGGCAGTACGAACTGCCAGTTATTGCAGGCGGCTTCATTGCCTGTGTCTCCCCGACCTGTGGCAGGCCGCACGTTCTCTGTTGCAAACCATCGATCAATATTCTGGTCACTACCGGAGAGCTGAAGATCTCCAACGATATTGAACGGCCCTGCGCCGCCAGGATTGGAGCCCACACAAAACTCTTGTCCGCCGGTAAACTCCGCGGCGGGACTGTACGTCACGCCGACACGGCCACGACCACCGGTGCCGAAAGTGCTGATACCCGAGATGCGCCAATTGTCGAGAACCGCGGCGACAACCTTGTTCTCACCGAAAAGGCTGCTGGCGCGCGGGATCTGGTACTGGTAGCTGGCGACGAGCACGTGCTCCTGCAGGTCCCGCCGCTGGTCAACATTCGGAAGCGGGTCGCCGATTCGGAGCGCGTCGACGCCATTGATCTGCCCGAAGGTGTCCTCGTAACCGCGAGCCCAGGTGTAGCTGCCCGCCATCTCGAAGCGGCCCGTGAACCGGCGGGTCACCTGAAGCTGAAGGGAATCGTAGGTTTGCCATCCGCTCGTCTCTATACGCAGGATGTCGCTGTAGCCCAGAGTCGGACGCAGGAAGACGTCCGGCAATGCTCCCGGGTTGGTGGCAGTTGCCGGGACCGTTGGGTCTTTGTAAGCCGGATCGAATCGGCGCAAGTACGGGATCTGATTGATGTTGGTCCCGCGAGCCAGGTACTTGCTTCTCATGCCGACATACGCGGCATCGACGACGACGTTCTTGCCGATTTCCCGTTGAATCGCCGACGTGAAGCGCAGGTTGTTGGGCCGCCGGTTGTCCGTCCGCACCGGTCCGTTCGTATTCGGTACTGGAGATGCCGCGCCTCCGGCGTTCAAATACGAGTCGTAATCGGTGTAGAAGATCGTCCTGTTCAGGCGATAGGCGACGTTGGCATCGCCTTGCTGGCCGAAGGCGCCCCCAGTACCGTCATGGAAAGATCCGCCGGCGATACGAATAACAGTCTTAGGATTGAGCGCCCATGCCATCCCGACCCGCGGATCGAATTGAATCGACATTTGCTCGACGAAACCCTCGTCGCCACTGTCCAAATAGTTTCCGTCTCGCTGCGTCACGATGCCGTTGATCCCACACGGCGTGTCGGCCGTGATGACCTGTGTGCAGTTGTACCCGGTTCCGGGCACCATCAAGCCGATGAACGTGGCCGGCAGGATCTGGCCAGTTTGCGGATTTCGCGCCGACCGCGTTGTGCCCGAGAGGACCGGCTGATAGAACACGGGCGGGTTGCCGCCCCACCGCGGATCGAATCGCTCGTCGCTGAAGACCGACGATTCTCCGCCCTGCGCGAGTGCCGGTCCCCATTTGTACATGCGCAGACCGAGGTCCAATGTGATCTTGGGCGTCGGCTTCCAGGTGTCCTGCACATACCACGCCCATGTCTTTTGACGGCGGTCATCGGGCACACGGCCCATTGATTCCGTGTAACGCGCAACCTGCCCAAGCACAGCGTTCGCCCAGGCGTAGCCGGTCCGGTTCGGATGCAGGGCGTCGTCTGCGAAGTTGAACTGCCCGCCGAACGTTCCCGAGCGCGCCTGGCTGAAGAGCTCGTCCTCACGCATCACGCCCATCTTGTAGGTGTGGCGGCCGCGCGTGTGCGTCAGGTTGATCGCCGCGTTGATCGCGATATCGTTGCCGTAGATTGGCCAGCGTCCGTCGTACGTGACCCACGCCGTGCCGCCGTCGTTGCTCTGCGCCCGGTCCGCGCTCTGGATATTGCCGAACACCGCCTGCGGAATGAGACCGAGCGGATTGTGCTGGCCGGCAAACTGGCCGAGCCGCGTGAGCTGCGGATACGTCGCGCGCTGAATGCCGGCAAGCGCGACGTCGTCTTCCGGCGGTCCGTTCTCGATGCTGTTGAAGAAGCCGGTCGAGAACTCGAGGATCGTCGACGTGTTCAGGATGCGGGTGTAGTCGATTTTGCCTATGTCGACGTCGAAGTCGTAGCGCTGCCTGACCAGGCCCCACCGCGCCGAGGCGCCGTCGACGTTGATGCCGACGGACCTCGTGTAGAAGGTCTGGTACTTCACCGCCAGCGAATCCTTGTCGGTGGGCCGCCAGTCGCCGCGGAACATGTGCTGTCTGCGCGGCCAGTCGATGCTGGGCTCCTGCGTGACGTAGTTGTAGCCGTTGACGCCGGTCGTGTTGGGCATCGGGTACAGGTTGAGAAGCGCCTGGCCGCGCGGGTCCAGGCGATTCGCGGGAATCCTGTTGCCCGGGAACGGTGCGTTCGTGAGCGGATCTCTGACCGAAATCAGCGCGCCGTTCGGCGTGACCGACTGCGAAAAATCGCCGCTACGTTCGAGCGCGGTGGGCATCTGATAGAACTTCAGCGTCTGTAATCGTTGCGCTTGCGTATCGTCGAGGACATAGAAGAAGAACAGCTTGTCGCCGGCCTTCGGGACGGGACCGCCGATCGTGCCGCCGAGGTTTGAGTAGCGATACTCGGGTTTCGGCCGGTTATTGATCTTGTTGAAGTAGTTTGTCGAGTTCCACCTCTCGTGACGTTTGTACCAGTAAGCCGAGCCGTGATACTCCGCGCCGCCGTGCTTGGTGATGACGTTGACCTGCGAGCCGCCCTTCAAACCGTACTCCGCCGTGTACGCGCTCATCTGCACGTTCACCTCGGCGATCGCGTCGATGACCGTCGTGCCGCTGAGCGCGCCGCCGCCGCCGCCGTCACCACCGTTGATGCCGTCGATGTAAACCGTCTGACCCTGGCCGCCCTGGAGACTGGGCACCGGAGAGTTGAAGCCGCCGCCAACCGTTTCGTTGTCGTTGGCCAGCAGCTGCACGCCAGGAAGAATCTTCAACAGCGACATGGGGTCGCGACCGCGGATCGACAGGTTCTCGACCTGACCCACGTCGAGCACAGCCTGATGCGTCGTCTGCGTCGTCGCGACGACTTCGCCGACGGCGCTGACGGTGACCGCTTCGGCGAGCGTGCCGACTTCGAGCCGCAGTGGAGGAATCGCAAGACGGTTGTTGGCGAGCACCATGTTGTCGCGGATCTCGATCGGCCTGAAGCCGCTGAGCTCGGCGCGAATGGTGTAAGGACCTGGCTGAAGTGCGGGGAATGCGAACAGCCCCACTTCATTCGTGACGGTGCGCCGCACTTCCTGTGTTTGCTGGTTGGTGACAACGATATCGGCTCCAGGAACGACTTGATCCTGTGCGTCGACGACGCTGCCTGAGATTGAACCCGATGTGGTCTGCGCTGATGCACTGACAGCAAACAGCAACAAGGCCACGGCGACCATTGGCCTGAAGTACCTCATACCCTCCCCCTTCTTGGCGGTATGTGTGTGTGGCGTAGAAGAGTTTTGTGGGCCTAAACTTACAGATCAGATGGAAGGTCTGTCAAGCAAAATTGGCTGACTTGACCGGTAAAGTAGCTTTACTTTACCGATATAGCGGGTTGTCAGAAATCCAAAGCAGTGGCTGACGGACAACAAAATTCCGGATCACTTCATCCACGCGTGGATCCGCGTCCAGCCTTCGCCACGTCTCGACGTACGCCGGCTCGATACAGCGCTATCCCCGCAAATAGCAGACTCGGATGACGAACGGGCCAGTTTTCGTGGTACTGGACGTCCGCTTTGTGTGGCCAGCGGGATTTATCGGCGATATACGGAAACATGAAGTCCATCGCCTTGGGCATGCCTCGCCCGCCGGGCAACCGGTAAGTCCAGAGGTTATCCGCAGGCCCCGACAGAATCTGGCAGACGATGCCGAACACGTGAGATTGAACAGCGAGTAGCTGTACAGGCCTCGTCCGCGCGCGCTCGAGCGGAAAGCTGCCGTCCGGACCCATCTGCACAGGAAGCAGAACCGTTTTGTAGCGATCGCGGCAGTACGCCATCAGCTTCGCGTCGCCCGTATAGCGAGTGAACTCGGCCGCCTGCGCCACCCAGCACGTGCCGTGATTGTTACGCTCGTCACGCGCCTCAATCCCGTACGGATGCGTCGTCATCCAGGTGAGATAGCGCGTGAACCAGCCGCGCACCGCGGCGCGATCGTTCGCTGGCGCATGCATCCGATGAGTCGAGGACGCCCGCGGCTCTCGCCACTTCCACGAGGTGCAGCGTGTCGATGATGCCGATGCCACGGCCGGTAAAACGTCCCTGGACGGCCTGGCCGTAGAGCATATGCGGGTTCATCGAGGTGTCGTGATCGACGAACCATGCGCGCAGGTGTCGAGCCGCGTGCTCGGCATACTGGCGCTCGCCAGTCAGACGCCATGCTGCCACCAGCGCAGGCACATGTACGCTGAGGCGCATCATCGCCTGACGATGGCTTACGAAGTTATCCGGATTCGTCTCGCCGTCGCGGCGGATGTACGGGCCTTCAGATTCTTCGGATCAGGCCACCAGTAATCCCCCTCTGAGAAGTAGTCGCGTGGTCCGCCCGCGCTTCGCGGGCTGCTCGTCGCGGTGACGGTGACCGGCTTCTCCGCAGGTATCCATCCGCCGCCCTCAGCACGCGACCACGCTCGACGCTGCGCAGATCGAACTGGCGCGTCTGAACCAGCAGTGCGAGCGGAGTCGCGAGAAATGTGCGTCGGTGCATGGGCCTTACTTCGGTCTCCAGGCTTCGGACTTCCGACTTCTGGCTCTTGGCTCTTGGCCACCTTAGCGCTTTGCAGCGAGCGCTTTGCGTACGTCGAGGCGACCATGAGCCGCGATCATCGAAAGCTTGAGGTTTTCCATCAAGCAGATCAACTAGTTTCTACAGTGTACGCAGAGACTGCCCTATCGAGGAGCGTTTAGTTTGGCGCCCAAATACGCCGCTCGGTCTCTGTCGCCGTGAACATCGTAGAAGGCTGCGCGCGACGAACTACACGTGACTAACCTGCGGAGACATTGTATCTACTCGATTTGTCCTGCCGGCTCGGCCACATGAAGGCAGATGCGTTCCAGCAGTTCGATCGAAAGTACAACCTGCTTGCTGGACTGCAGCGACTGCAGAGTCGCTGAAGGAGAGCCTGAATCAAGGTCCGGAAACCAAAGTCCGAAGCCTGCAGCCTGCCCCCCACTTGACATCGACATCAAAATGATATCATTATGATGTCGAGGTAAATGCGATGGCACATGAAAAGGAAATGCGCGCGCTGTCCGGCTGGCTTTCGGTTGTCCTCCTTCTACTGGCGAGCGCGGCAGCCATTTGGGCGATGGCGAGCTTCGACACGGTGCGTGACGGGCTGGATTGGATCAAGGTCGCGGGAATCGCGATCCTCGTCCTCGCCGGCGTTTCTCTCGCCGGGCTTACGGTCGTGAATCCCAACGAGGCGTCGGTCGTCACCCTGTTCGGCGTCTACAAGGGCACGCTCAAGCGCAGCGGCTTCTGGTGGGTCAACCCGCTGACGACGCGGCGCAAGCTGTCGCTCCGCGTGCGCAACTTCGAGAGCGCACGGCTGAAGGTCAACGAGCGAGACGGCAATCCCATCGAAATTGCCACCGTCGTCGTCTGGCGCATCGTGGAGACGTTCGAGGCGGTCTTCAACGTCGACGACTACGAGAACTTCGTGCATGTGCAGAGCGAGGCCGCCGTGCGGACGCTGGCGACCACGTACCCCTATGATTCGCACGAGGATGCGAAGGTGTCGCTGCGGCTCTCGGCCGGCGGCGAAGTCGCCGATCGGATGCGCCACGAAGTCCAGGAGCGGCTGTCGAAAGCCGGTATCGAAGTCATCGAGGCGCGCATCAGCCATCTCGCGTACGCGCCAGAGATTGCGGGAGCGATGCTGCGGCGCCAGCAGGCCTCGGCGGTTATCGCCGCGCGCCAGCTGATCGTCGAAGGCGCCGTCGGCATGGTCGAGATGGCCCTGAACGAACTGAGCCGCAAGAACGTCGTGTCGCTCGACGAAGAGCGCAAGGCGGCGATGGTGAGCAATCTTCTCGTCGTGCTGTGCAGTGAGAAAGGCGTGGAGCCCGTAGTAAACGCGGGAACGTTGTACCAATGAATTTCGATGTCGCACTGAAGCAGATCGTCGCCCCCACGACAAGCTAAAGAAATGTCCGACAAAAAGGGATTTCCTCTTCGGCTCGACCCGGATATCTACGACGCGCTGCAGCGATGGGCAGCCGGCGAGTTCCGCAGCGTCAACGGACAGATCGAATATCTGCTCCGCTGCGCGCTGCAGGACGCCGGACGGCTGCCCGGATCGGATCGGACGCATCAGGAGGCCGCCAGTGCAAAGAAGAAGCGCGGTCGATAGTTCGGGACTGCCGCCGGCGCTTCTCACGGCGGCGCCGCGTCGCGTGCGGGTCAACGCGTCGGGGGGCCGATGCTCGTCACGGCCGCCGCGCTGGTGGTGGTCGGTATCTGGGGCGGAATCACGCTCAGCAGGCAGGCTGAAATCGCCGAACGCCACCTCGGCCTGTTCGCGTCGGAACGCATCGTCACCGCTGGCGACGTTGTCCAGTTGCGCAAACGCGGCGGAGGTAACGACCATCGCATTACCGCTCACTATCGCTATCTCGCGCGCGGCCGGGAGCTCACGGGCGAAACAACGCTGCGCCGCGACGAACGCGAACGGTATGCAGTGGGCTCGCCGGTCGCGGTCTGGTATCTCGCAACCGAACCCGAGGCGAGCTGGCTCGACGGCTACGCACCTCGACCGCAGGCCGAGCTGGCCGGGGACAGCCGTGCCGCTTGCATGCGGGGTGTGCTGCGCTCGCGCTCCTTCAGTTGGTACGCCGTCAGTCGAATCTGCTCGCCTACGGGCGGCCGGCCATGGCCACGGTCACGAAGGTCGAGAAGAAAAACACGGACGAGGGGACCGTCTGGATGGTGCACTACGAGTGGACCACGTTGAGCGGCGCGACACGCACGGGGAAATACGGTCACGGCAAGAAACACGTGCCTGCGGCCGGCGCGCTGATTCCGATCGTGTACGACAAGGACAATTCGTTCCGCCACAGCAAGTACCCGATGTCGTTGGTGACTATCCGGGCGTAACGCACTATTCTCTATTCGTTTTTCGTTATTCGTTTTTCGTTTCCACCGTCACCTTCCCATCCACAAGCCGCACATCGCGCACCCCGGCGAACCCGGCCGGAATTTCGCGTATGAAGATCGTGAACGTCGTCGAGAGTCGTTGCCGCGCACCGATGAACTTGTACGTCGGCGCGCCGAGCAACTGTCCGCGCTCGACGCTCTTACGGAGCCCTTCGTCGAACGGAGACGTGCCGAATTCGATGCCGCGCGCAGTTCCTGTCGCCACGTCGGCGCGAGGCTGGTTCTGCCAGTCGACAATCCACGGATGATCGTCGGTTGGAAACACGTAGCCGACGAGCAGCGGGTAGTCGGCGTTGTAAACCGTGAACCAGCTCTGAGTTTTCGAACGGTCGGTCAGCACTGGGGTGTACACCTGACCGCCCGGGATGGCGTGAAAATCGCGCAGCGACAGATCGATGCCGTCGCTGCGCGGTGCAGCGGGCCACTGGAACAGCTGTCCCTTCGGCCCACTTGCCCCCGGCGGTTCGCTTCGGGTCCGTTATGCCGCGCGTCCCAGACATGTCGAGGACATTCCGGCCCAGCGTCACGAACGGCGCGCCGAACGTCGCGTGCTGATTGCGGTTATAGGGCCGATCGTATGGCGCGAGATTCTCGATCCACTCTTCGACGTGCACCGCGGTTTCTCCGGCCTTCAGTGTCACGGCGCGCTCAATTTTGTATTGCGTCTTCGGCAGATCGGCGCCGTAGAAAAACGTGAAGCTCTCAGCAGTGGTTTGCGGAGGCCGCGTCTGCTGCCACTCGACCGATCCTGCCTCTCCGTGGCCGCTCAAACCTTGCGCGCGTTCGTCGGCCGACGCCGGACCGTAGTGTGGAAAGCAGACGAGGTGTCCCATGTAGCCGTTGCCAGACGGGAATGAACATCGGGTTGATCGAGAGGCGGGGGTTCGTCGAAATCATCCGCACCTCGGCGATGTGACCGCCGCCGCGTAAGAGACCGACGCGAATCTTGCCGTTCTCGAGCACCCAGCCAGGGCGGCCGTAGATGTTCGATTCCTCTGCGTACAGTGGATGTCTGCGCTCGCGCTGATACGATCAATGCAACCGAAATCGCGCAGAAGAACAAAAACCGTCTCCTGACCTTCTGATCTCCTGTTCTAGTTCGCACGGGCCAGATCCCGTACGACTTCGTAGTGAAACCGCACAAACTTGTGCAGCTCGCTTTCGAGAATGCGCTCCTGATCGCTGTGGGCGCCGAACCCCTTCGGCCCGTCCTCGGCGTCGAGGGCCGGGCCGACGCCGTAGCACTGGATCCCCTTCGCGCGCAGGTACGCCATGTCGGTCGCGCCCGTGCTCATCGTCGGCAGCACGGCCGTGTCGTAGAGGCGGGCGAACGCCGACTCCAGCACCTTGAACACCTCGGAGTCGAGGCGCGCGCTCGGCGTCGCCGGCCGCACGTCGCGCTTGATCCATTCGACGCGGATGGCCGGATCGTTCACGACCTTGCGGACCTCAGTTCAGAAACGCCTCCGGGTCCTGCCCCGACAGCAGCCGCACGTCGAGCGACGCTTTCGCTTCGGACGGAATGACGTTGATGCGATAGCCGCCCTGGATGATGTTCGGCGAAATAGAGCTCCTCACCATCGAGACGAACCGTGGTTCGGCCTTCGCAAAGTAATCCACCGCATCCTGCGCCGCCTTCGGATCGTTTCCGATCAGAGCGCGATATCTGGCCGCATCGGCGGGCGGCGAGATAGCGGCCAGCCGTGTGAAATAGGTCCGCGTCGTGTCGTTGAGCTGAATCGGCGGTTTCCACGCCGCGACCGTCACAACGGCTTGTGTCAGCTTGAGGATCGAGTTCGTTTCGAGCGGCACCGACCCGTGCCCCGCCACGCCGGTTGACGTCAGCATGATGCCGTGCGGGATTTTTTCTGCCGTCTGCACGGATGCATATCGCACGCGTCCTTCGCTGCGAAGGACGCTCCCGCCTTCGGCCAGGCAGTACTCGGCGTCGATCTCGTCGAAGTGCTGCTGCGCCATGAACTGGATGCCGACCCGAGTCGTGCCCTCTTCACCAGCCTCCGCAAGAAAGATCACATCGCGATCGAGCGCAACGCCCGATCGCTTCAGCAGCAGCATTGTCATCAGCGCCGCGGTGACGTTGTCTTTGTCGTCGACCGTGCCCCGTCCATACACGTAGCCACCGTTGCGAGTGGCGCTGAAGGGAGGGAACGTCCACTTTGCCGGATCGACGTTCACCGTATCGGTATGCCCCATCAACAGAAGCGGCCGCTTCTTACCGCTCCCTTTGAGGCGCGCGACCACGTTCAGCCGGTTCGGCTCGAGCTCGAAGACCTTCGTCGCAATCCCCTCGCGCTCGAGCACCTGCTTCAGGTACTCCGCCGCAGGACGCTCGTTGCCAGGCGGATCGCTGGTGTCGAACCTGAGCACCGACTGGAAGTGCTCCATCGTTTCGGTTTCAACGCGCGGCCAGTCGATATTGCCCGGCGCCTGTGCGGCGAGCGCAGCCGTACCGGCCAAAAGTGCGAGCAGCAGAAAAGAGAAAGGGCGGCGATGGTGGTTGGTCATCGCCGCCCTTCTTACCACGGTTTATTCGCTTTTCGTTCTTCGTTTTTCCTACCACCTACCACCTGCCACCTACCACCTACTTGAGCGGATTCGGCGTGGCACTCGCGTCCAGATCGCCAAGGATGTACTGCATCCCTGCAAGGAAATGCCCCACGATCTCCGGCCTCATGAACGTCTCGTTCATATGGCCCATCGAGTTGTAGAAGACGCGGCCCTTGCCATACTCGCGGATCCAGGCGACGGGATACACCTTGTCGGGACGTTTGTAGCCGGTCCAGGGTTTGTCGGTCGACGCCGGCACCTTTTCGTCGAGGTCCACGATCAGCAGCACGCGCACCTTGTCCCAGCGCAGGCGGCCGTTGCCCTGGTCCTCGAACCGGTAGTACTCCTCGCGGAATGGCAGGTCTTCGTAGTTGAACGGCCGCACGATCGGATTGTCCTTGTCGTACACCTTGAGGACGCCGTTCTCGATGCGGTGCGGGGCGCTCTGCGCGCCGATCATCTCGGCGAACTCGTCCCAGTTGCGCGAGGCCCATGGCGTGCCGTGAATGCCGCCGATGCCGCCCCCTTCATTCACATAGCGCACGAGGTCGGCGCGCATGGCCGGATCCGGCAGGAACTCGCCGACGATGCTGTTCAGGAAGATCGCGTCGTATTCCTTGACCTTCGGATACCGCAGGTTGCTGAGGTCGTTGCTGAACACCGTCGTCCACGCGCCGGTCTTCTCACCCATGCGCTGGATCATCACGTTGGTCAACGGGATGGTGTTGTGCGACATGCCCTCGAGACTTTCGATCACCAGCAGCTTGCGAGCTCTCTTGGGCGACGCAATCGGCTTGTTCGGAATCGCGGCGTCGATCTTCGCGCGTGTCTCCGCGGCGCGCTGCTCGATGTCGGCCGGCGACGAGTGTTTCGCCGCGCGACGGCGTCACGACGTCGAAGCGGATCGGCCGCGTGCGCGAGAACTCGACGAAGTTCGACGCATACGCCGGCTGCACGGCATCCTCGAACGCCGACACCGCCGCGAAGATATCGCCGGGCGCCTTGACGACGCCCGTCGTATCGAGCGTCATCGCGATGGGCACTCGCGTAGTCACGACCGGGCTGCCGTCACCGCCAAGGCGCGTGGAAATCTGGCGATCGTCCTGCCGCTCGAGCTCAGCGAAGAACTCGCGGAGATTGGCCACGCCTTTGCCGAGCGGCACGTTCTGCGCGTTGGCGCCGCGCGCCGAACGGTCACGAAGCAGCACGTAGAGAAGCCGATCCTTCACGCGCGCAACGCCGTCGCGCACGTTGGTGCCGTCCTGCGCCCACGTGCCGGTGTCGATGCCCACACCGAGACGGCGGCTCCGGCCTTCCATCGCTTTCACGGTCTCCGCCGAGCTGTTCAACACCGCCACGTTGACCTTGAATTCCTCAGCGAGCGCATCGAGGCCGTCCGAGCGCCGTGTTGCCGGGAACGACGAGCGTCGTCGCGCCCAGATCCTGCGCGAAGTCGAACACCCTGCGGCGCGTCGCCGCGTCGGCAGGCAGGCTGTCGACGCGATACGCGCCGACGCGAACGTTCTGCCCCATGCCCGTCTTGACCGCCGCAATCTCGGCGGCCGTCAGGTTGTGATCGAGGTTCTTCTGAACCTGCGGGCTCACGCGCTGCGTGCTCGACGCCTCGACGAACGGCACGAGCGCAGCATCGGCCCTGACGACCGATTCGAGAAACGTGAGGCCCATACCGGGTATCGAGAAGTCCCAGTTGGTGAGCCGATCGTTTGCGACGAGCGTACGCGTGCGCCACGTCACGCGCTCGAGCGCGTCCGAGGCGCGCGGAAACGCCGGCGCCTGATTCTGCTGGGCAACTAGCGTCGCCATACAGACGCCAAACAATGCTGCGAGTGTGATCTTCATTTTCATGATGTGACCTCGAGACTCCATTCGGTTTGCCTTATTTAATGCTCGCGGGGCGCTTTTCGTTTTTTGTTATCTTTTCTCGGGCAATGCGAAGACATGGTATCCCTGCGCTTCGATCTTTCCTTCTTTCCGGTGCAGCGGATTTTTCCATACTGGATCCCCACCGGTACCCCACGACGCGCCGGCCGCGAACGCGATGTACTGCCGGCCGTTCACTTGATAAACCGCCGGCACACCTTCCGGATTCGCTTCGAGCTCATGCTCCCAGACGAGTTGTCCGGTTTCCTTGTCGAACGCTCGCACGAAACGGTCCTGCGAATTCGCAAGAAAGACCAGATCCGCCCGCGGTGACCACCGGACCATTGCGCGGCCGAACGGTGCCGGTGTTCTTGACTCCCTTGTCCGCGAGCCCGGGCGCGACGCCGTCGGCGACGCGCCACTTGATCGTGCCCTCGTTCAAGTCGTACGCGACGAGCTGCGACCACGGCGGGCCCGTGACCGGATAGCCGTTGCTGGTATACCAGCCGGCCGAGAACGATCCGCCGTAACGCGTCGCCGGCCCCTGATAGCGATTCGGATTTTGCGGCAGCCGAATCTCCGACGGATTGCCGGCCTGCTCGTCGCTCGTCGGCAGCGACATCAAGTACGACTCGAGCGCATCGAGCGCGTCGTTGGAGATGGTCGCCGGCGGAAACGGCGGCATCGAGTTGACGCCTTTGCGCACGATCGATCGGAACGATTCCGACCCGATCACCTTCAACGATCGCATCGGCATCTGCCCGGGACCGTGGCAGCCGGCGCAGCGCTGCATGTAAATGTTCTGCCCCTCCTGTTCGCGAGGCCCAAGCGGTGCGCCTTGTCCGCGGCCGCCGCCACCACCGCCGCCGCGCGAAGGCTCGACGAGCGACATCTTGCGATAGCTGATCATCTCGAGGCTGCGCACGTACACCATGCCGGTCTGCGGATCGCCTGCCGTGCTGCCCCAGTTCGCGCCACCCCACGCGCCAGGGAACTGGATGTGCGGACGCAGGTGGCTCGAGGGAGTGAACACCCCTTCGTTGGCCGCTTCGCGCACGAGCTGTTTCAGCTTTTCCTGTTCTTCCGGGCTGACGAACGGATTCACCTCTTCGGGCGTCATCGATTGCCGCGCGAACGGCGGCGGCCTGGTCGGAATCGGCTGGGTCGGCGACGAGAATTCACCTGGCACTTCGCTCTTCGGCACGGGCCGCTCTTCGATCGGCCATAGCGGCGTGCCGGTTTTCCGTTCGAAGACGTAAAGGAATCCGGTCTTGCCCGCCTGCGCGACGATCTCGATCGGGCTTGCCGTTGTGCTGGACGGTCAGCAGCTTCGGCGCGGCGGTATTGTCGTAGTCCCATAGATCGTGGTGCACGATCTGGAAATGCCACAGCCGCTTTCCCGTGCGCGCGTCGAGCGCGAGGAGGCAGTTGCCGAACAGATTGTTGCCCTGGCGATCGCCGCCATAGAGATCGTGCGTGGGCGATCCTGTCGGCAGAAAGACGATGCCGTTCTTGTCGTCGAGCGTGATATCGCCCCACGTGTTCGCGCCGCCCGCGTATCTGAAAGCATCCTCGGGCCAAGTCTCGTATCCGTATTCACCGGGGCGCGGAATAGTGTGGAACGTCCACACGAGCTTGCCGCTCAGCACGTCGTACGCGCGGATGTCCCCCGGCGGCGACCCGTAGCCTTCGCCGACGTTCGATCCGACGATGATGAGGTTTTCAAAGACGCGTCCCGGGCTGTTGTTCGGACCGCCGTTGCGGCGCGGGGTGCCGACGCGCATGTCGACGAAGCCTTTGGCGCCGAACGTCAGGATCTGCTGCCCGTTGCGCGCATCCACTTCGCGGATGCCGTTGTTCGCCGTGAGGATGAGGCGCCTGTCCGAGCGGTCCTTGCTCTCCCAGTAGGCAAGCCCGCGCTCGGTCGCGCGCAGCGTCGACATCCACAACTCCTTGCCGCTTGTCGCGTCGAGCGCGACGAGGACCCCGCCGACGCCGGTCACGTACATCACGTTGTCGACGATGAGCGGGTTGAAGACGAGCCTGTCGGCTTCGCCGGGCACCGGATAAAACCACGCGCGTGCGAGTTGTTTGATGTTGCTCTTGTTGATCTGCGCGAGCGAGGAGTACTGCATCGAGTCTGACGACCCGCCATACTGATCCCACTTGGTGTAGGGTGTTGGCTGCTGGGCGTGCGAGGCCCGCTGTGCAAGGATGGCCGTCGTCGCGGCCAGGGCAATGCCGATGAGCAGCACCCGCCTTCGCGCTGCGCGGCTACGGCGCGGCAGGCCCCGAATGGCTCGGGTGATTGAGTGCATGGGTTCTCCTAGTGGGGTTACTTTACCGGTAAAGGTAGGGATAGTGCAAAACTTCGAACGAAAAACGAAAAACGAAGACCGAATAGAGGATCGGTCGCGCGACCCGGGCTCAACCGCATCGCGCATATCTCTATTCGTTTTTCGATCTTCGTTATTCGTTACTTTCTCTCACCTGCCTCATACCCCGCCCGTGCGCGCACACGCAGGTCTCGATTCTTGTGCGTCACGGAAATCTCGTGGTACTTGCCGTCGGCGTGCGACGGCTCGAACGCGAGTATGTACTGTGACTGCAGCTCGTCGAAAATTCGCGCGACCGCGGCTGTGATTTCCGACGGTTCGCTGATGGCCTCGACGTAGCCGCCCGAATCGGATGTGAGGCTCTCCAGGTTCTGCAGATCGACGTACGCGCCTTTTCCCGTTCCCATCCCGATGGCATACAGCGCGGCGCCCGATTTCTTCACGGCGCTTTGCGCCCCGCCGACGGCGAGGCCGCGCAGCGCCTGTTGCCGCTGATGAATCTCCTGCTGCACCTGCTCCTCCCGCGTTCTTGGCCGGGACACGGGAGAGAGACCACCACTGATACGCGGCACCAGGCTGTCCCGGCCATCGGAGATGACGAGCAACACCTTGCGCGCGTGTTCCGCGCGCTGAAATGCCGGCGCTATCAACTTGACCGCGTCGAAAAACGCCGTATAGCCCCCCGGTCGAAGCGCAGCGAACGCGCGCGGGACTCGTTCGTGCTCGCGCGTCCACGGAACCGCCAGCCCCACCTTGTCGGAGAACGCCGCAAAAAACACCTCGTCGCGCGGATTGAGGCGCTGGACGAGCAGTTCGAGCGCACGCCGTGTATCCGCCCATCGCGCCTCGTCGATGGCGCGGCCTTTCGGGTCGGTCGCCATGCTGCCGCTGATGTCGAGCAGGATACCGAGACTCACCGGAACGCGCTCCGTGCTGAACTGCGTGATGGCGCGCCGCTCGCCGGCGTCTGAAATTTCGAACTGATCAGCGGTAAGGCCGGATACGAAGCGGCCGGACCGGTCGGTCACAGTGACCGGGACAACGACGGACTCGGTGGTCGCCCGAAAAACGGGGATGTCTTGAGGGTATAACGAAGAAGGAAGAACGAAAAACGAATAGAGCACGGCGGCGGTCGTCGCGCACGCTCGCATTATTCGTTTTTCCTTCTTCGTTTTTCGTTGCCCATCCGTCATCACCGCAGCGCCGCCACCGGTACATCCAGCGTGCCGTAGTGTCCTGTGTAGCGATCGCGAATGACGACGCGAATGAGCGAGGTCTTCGAGTCGATCGTCCATTGCTTCGGAAACCGCACGGTCACCGCGGTCAGATCCTTTGCCTGCCCCTCCTTCAAGGCGAACGACCCGACCTCGTGGCGGATTCCGAGCAATCCCTGCGCTGTACGCTCGGCGATGGCAATTTCCAGCGTGCAGGCAGTGGTGCCGTTCAGCGGTCTGTAGCTGAGATCTTCCGCTGGAATTTGAAGTATCGCGTTCAGCGAGTCTCCCTTCAGCTCGAAACGAGCGTCAAGGCGCACGGTCGCTGAGCCGAGCGGATTGTTTGCCGCGGCTCTCCATTGGTCCGCGAGCCACAGCTCCGATTGGTGCGAAGCGGCGGACGACAGATACCCCTGCCGATGAACGACCTTGACGCCCGGGCGGCGGATTTTCACAGTGAAGGTATGCCACCGGTCGTCGGACTCCTGGGGCGCATAGAAACCGACCGAATACGTGCCACGCATGTCTTCGGCCGCCGCCTTGACGCCGGCAAGAAGATCGTTGGTGTTGCGCAGAGCACGTCCGCCTGTGAGATCCGCAAACAGATCCATCGTGCCCTGCATGCGCGGTGCGTCGGGCGTCGTCGACATCTGCGACAGCGACTGCGTCGCGCCGCGCGCCCTCTGTCTGGCTTCGACCCGCGCCGCGGTCCGCGCAATCGCATCATCACCCGCCGTCGCCGAGTCCTCCACGCCGCGCGTCGAGCCCCGCACGCCCGCAGTCACATTGAGGTAGAGAGGCCTGACGCCTGAGGCTTCGACGGGGTACATCGCAATCCCCTGGCTCGCGAGCCGCTGCGCGACGCGGCGCAGCGACGCGATGTAATTCTGCGGCCACGGATCGCGCGACTGAGCCGATATCGCGGGCACACCGCTCGTCATCCAGATGAGGTTCTTGCGGCCAGGGATTCCGGCGAGATGGTTGCCGACCGCCTCGAGCGAGCTCATGGTGAACTCGACCCGCCGGCTCTCCATGAATTGATTCGATCCCTCTTCGACTCTCGCCACCTCCTGATACGCCACCTCGAGCGAGGCTTCCATCGTGGCGGCCATCGCCTCAGCCTGCCATGGCTCGATGACCATCTGCTGCACCACGACTCCCTGCTGGCTGTCTCTCGGCGCCTCGACGCCGTCCTTCAAGAGACGCTTCCGAAGGCCTTCCACGTCGTCCGTGAAATCGTGGATGACGTGCACACGCTCGCCGGTGCGATAAATCGCGACGCGTGTGTCGCTCGGCACAGCGCTGACGAACGCCAGGATGTTCGCCAGCACCTTCACCTGATCTTCCGCCCGGGTGTTCAGCGAATCGATGAGGATGGCGGTGATGTTCCGCGGCGGTCCCGGGGCATACTCCGGTCGATTGGTGTAGATACCGGGAGGCAGGGGCTGGGCACGCACACGGATGGCGGCCGGCGGCGCGCCTTCGTAATGGAAAAATGCCACATCCCGCGGCCGTCCGCCTTCGACGATCGACAGGTCATCCTGCTTGAGGTCGGTGACGTGGCGTCCGTCCTCGCTGGTGGCGACGACGGTGAATTCAATGAGGGTCGTGCCCGCGCGAAAGTTCGGCGGATCGGGTGGGGACTGCGCAAGACTCGCGGCGCTGAGGAGGAAGACGAGGAACAAAGACACGCACGACGCCCCGCGCCCCATCTTCGCCCTCCCATGGTCCGCCTGAAGGCGGACATTACCATCACCGTCTGATTTCCGACAGCGGCATATCCAGCACGCCGAACCGCCCGGTCATGCGGTCTCGCACGATCAAACGCACCTGCGTGGTATCGGGATCTATTGTCCACATCTTCGAGAACCGCACGATCGTGGGCTTCACCGCCTGCTCTGGATTTTCCTTGATGGTGATCAGGGCGCCATCGCGTCGCACGCGCGTCCATTCCTTCGCGTTGCGCTCGCCGAAGGCGATCTCCAGATCGGTCACGGGCGCCCCGTTCACGCGTTTGTAGTACAGATCGTCCGCCGCAATCTGGATAACGACGTTGAGACCGGCGGCTGCTGCATCGGCGCGCGCGTCGAGCCGGATGGCGGTCGAGCCGAGCGGGTTCTGCATGGCCGCCTGCCACTCGGCCTGCGACCAGTTGACCGGCTGCTTCACGGGCGCCAGCGCCATGTATCCCTTGCGGTGCAACACGCGAACACCCGGACGGCCCACACGAACGTCGAACTCGCGCCATCGATGATCGGAGTTGTCGGGAACGTAAAAGCCGACCGAATACGAACCGCGGAGGTCCGTGGCCGCAGCACGCACGCCGGCCGTCAGCTCGTTCGTGTTCCTGAACGAGCGGCCGCCGGTCACGTCGGCGAGCATGTCCATCGTGCTCCAGATGCGGAGGTCGTTTTCACGCGCCATCGGGCGAAGGTTCGCCTTGTCGTCCTGCCCCCTGCTCGAGCCTGGCGCGCTCGTGCTCGTCCCGAGAATTCCAACTTGAAGCCCTTGGGCCTGCACCGGGTACACCGTAATGCCCTGCGTCGCAAGCCGCTGTCCCAGCCCGCGCACCTGCGAGGCGTAGCTGTTGACCCAGCGATCCTGAGCGCCCTGTGTGAGCACCGCGACGCCGCCGCTAATCCACACCAGATTCTTGCGGCCCGGGATGCCTGACAGGTGATTGCCGAGAGCTTCGAGCGACGCGATGGTCTGGTTCATGCGGCGCATGTGGAGCTGTTCCTGAAAGTACTCCTCGGACCTCTCTATGTGCCCTCGAATCCTGTTGAGCTCCGCCTTTGCGTCGGCCTCGGCCCTCGCTGTCTCCTCCGTGTCGTCGTCGACATATTCGTCGACGGCATCGTTGAAGTGCTCGGCTTCCATCAGCTGGCGCCGCACGAGCTCGTCTGCCGAGATCGACTGCACGTTGAGCTCGATGTTCTGTTTGGCGAGACGCGCGCGCAGCGCTTCGAGATCGTCTGTGAAATCGTGGAGGATGCGGAGGTTCGATCCCATGGCATAGATCGCCACGCGCGTGTTCGGCGCGAGCCCGCGAAGGTACTGCATCACCTGCGCCTTGACCGCAACCTGATCCTCGGGCAGCGTGTTGAGCGTGTCGATGACGATGGCCGTCACGTTGCGCGCCGGCCCGGGCGAGTACTCGGCACGGTTGGTGAAAATGCCCGGAGCGATCGATTCGCGCTTCGGTTCGACGGCGCCTGGAGCGAACGCGGATCCCTCGAATCTGAAGAAGGCGACAGGCTGAGGCTTCCCGTTCTGGACGATCGAGATGTCGTTCTGGGTGAGATCGGTGACCGGCTCGCCCTTCTGATCCGTCGCGACAATCGTGAACTCAACCAGCGTAGTTCCCGCCCGGAAGATCGGCGCCGGTTCCTGCCAGGCGAATATGGCAGTGGCAGCGCTCATCAGAAACGCGGCCGCGGCAAATTTTCTCATGTTGTAACGGTAGAGGATCGGCTTACAACGGTGCAACTTCTTGTTCCAGCACGGCACACGCGAGCTCAGGTGCAGGACTGCGCAACCCGGAAAGTCCATCAAACAAAGGGCTTAGGTAACGGCGTCGCCTGGTATCGATGTTGCCCTCCTTGCTGGCATGACAGGGATCCTCAAGGCACACTCTCGGCGCACGGTCCTCGTGGTCGAGGACGCGCTGACCACACGGTGCATTCTCGAGCAGTTTTTTGCCCGCGCGGGATGCGACGTGCTGCATGCGGCCGATCCCGAAACGGCGCTGATGCGGTTGAAGTCGTCGACGATCGATGCCGTCATTCTCGACCTTCGCCTCTCGGATGAGCGCTCGGGACTCGAAGTGCTGGAGCAAATGCGACTCGACGAACGGTACGACGACGTGCCGGTGGTCGTGCTGACGGGTGTCACCGAGGTCGACGAGGCGGAAGACGAGATCATCCAGCGCCACGGCGCTCACCTTCTTTACAAACGCTTCGGTTATCGCGAAGTCGTCCAGCGCCTCGAAAAGATCATCTCCGCGGAAGCGGCGTAGCATAGGTTTTCCTGAACCCGTTGCGGCTGTTCGTCACCGTAAACGAACCGTCGGACTGCGCCGACACCTTTATCCAAAACGCCGACCCATGCTGAGGATCTTCGACGCTGTTGGCAACGAAGAGTCCCGGGATGGCGTGCTCCGGTCCGCTCAGCTGCGCAACGTGAAGCTGCCATAAATCCTCAAGCTCCGGACTCGAGTACAACACGCGCATCGTCTCGGGCTGGCCGCCCTTGCGGATGCCGTTGTTCATCACGGCCACTCGCGGCCGCAGCGCGTGCACCAGGGCCTCCGAATTCGAGCTGTGCTGGCCGTGGCGCGACACCAACAGAAAGTCGACGGTACCCAGTCGATTGTTGGGGCACATCAAGTCGAACTCCTTGTTCCAGGGGAAATCGGCGAGATACAGCGCGCGAAATCTGCCGAACGTCACGTGCGAGCCTACTGAGTGCTCGTCTTCGGTGTTGCCGACCGGCTGTCCCGATACGGGATTCACCGTGTGCGGCGTGAACCCGGCACAGTGCGGATTCAGTCCGCCGCCGCCAGGCAGCGCAGTCCTGGTGATCTCGCCCGCGGACGTCACAATGCGCCACTCGACACCCTTCAACGGCAGAACGTCGCCCGCTCTTGCAACCGTGTGCTTCGCGTTGGCGATGAGACCTGGATAGACGTCCTTCAGGAACGTGTCCACAGCGGCAGCGGGCTGAACGTTGCCGCCATGATCGATGTAGTGGCGAATCGGGATGCGGCGGGCCAGTTCCGCCATTGCGCCCATGTGGTCGCCGTGCCAGTGCGACGTCACGAGCGCATCAATCTGCGCAAGGCCCGCGTCCTTCACGGCGGCCATGATGCGATCCGCGTCGCGAGCGGCGGCCGGACCGCCATTGCCCGTGTCGACCAGCACCGATTCGCGCGACGGCGTCACGAACAGCGTTGCGTTTCCGCCTTCGACGTCGAGAATGTAGATGTCGAGCGTCTTCGACTGCGCCAGGAGCAAGCCGGCGGACAGCGCCACGGCAGCGAGCACGAGCAAAACACGCTTCATGAATGTCTCCAATGGCTGACCTGTCGTAGTGCCGACCTTCAGGTCGGCCTTACTGCCAGTACCGACAATATCAACCCGAACAGGATCAGCCGCGTCAGATCGAAGGTCGAATTGATGAGCACGAGGCCCCAGCTTTTCATCTCCCACGCCACGCGGTTCATTTGCACGGGAAAGAAAAAGCCGAGCCAGTTGAAGAATCCCGCGTTCACTGCGTAGATCCAGGGCGCCGAATCTGGAGTCAGCCCCCAGGACGAGGCTTGCCAGGCTTCGATGCTGTGAGCCAGCACCCACGCAATCAGCAGATTGCCGGCGAAGAAGATGGCCATCGACTTCGCCATCGATCCCGCGCCGGGCGGCTGCATGTCGCCAAGGCCCACATGCCGGGCCCACGGTTTGCCGAACAACGGCCCGAACCACAGGAACCCGATGGGCATCGCCACGATGGCGCACGTGAGAACCGCGAGGTAGTTGATGGTCATCGTCGGCAACATTTGCGCTCCTTTCACGCCCGGTCGAGATAGCCGGCGAAACGCTCGAAGAACCGCGCGACGTCGAGGCCGTCTACCAATGCGTGGTGCACTTCAACGGCGACCGGCATTTTCATTCGCCTGCCCTTGCGCGCGCAACGGCCGAACACGATCCGCGGAATCGAATCGCCTTTTCCCGGCAGCGCGTTGGTGAACGACGTGAAGCGAAGCCACGGCAGGACGGAATGAAAAACGATGTCGTCGCCGATCTTCTCAGTCGGCCCCAGGCCTTTCCGAGCCATAGCATCCGCGATCGCTGCCTGTCCACGCGCGGCAAATTGCTTGACGGTGGCCGCCAGCTCGAGACGCACGAAGCCGAAGGTTTCGTCAGGCCGCTTGATGGTCGGTCCGACTGCGACGCAGTCGTGGCGCCAGACGCCGCGAGCGCGAAGACGCAGGCGGAACGCCTCGACATCGTTGGCGGCTCTCAACATGAAGAACACTGACGACAGAAAGAAGGAGGGCGCCCCATGTTTTCGGGATTTGTTCCAGGCGGCCGTAACGTCGACGTCGACTGTGACGCTGAAGAAGGGCCGGTCGTACTTGCGGAACCACAGGTAGTGGTCGCGCCGCTTCCATGCGCCGAGGTCGATCGGGCCGCTCATCTGCTATTCCGGACGGCCGGTCTCGACAAACTGCTTCAAGCGCTGCAGCTGCCCCGCCAGCACCGCATCGACGGCCGGCGCGATGGCGGCAAGCCCTCCGGGCATATATCCTCCGACCGTGTAGGTCCACTCGACCTGAGTGCCTCCTGCAGATTCACTCAGCTTCCAAATCATGCTCCCGGCAACGCCCGCCTGCTGCAACGGGCCGAGCGCGCCGGATAAGCGGATCTCCTGCTGCGCGACGACATACACCACCGTCAGATGCGTCACGCCGCCGTTGGGCAAGCGCTCGCATAAGCACCCGCCCGGCCACGCCTCGAGCGTCAGGTTGGCCGCATTCTTCGAGAACGTATGCGCCGGATCCCACCAGCGCCCGACGAGACTGGCCGCCGCGTTGTAGACGCGCGACGGATGTGCGGCAATCTGCGCGACATTCCGCACCGCGAACCCGTGCGCAGCGCTGTCGATCACCTCGGCATTCGCCAGAGCGGCGATCGTCGACAAGGCCACGAGCAAAATGAGTGCTCTCATAAAACAAGGACGGGGCGACAGCATGCGGACCGTCGCCCCGTCTCTGACTCTCGACTCTTCCGACTCTTTCGACTCCTCCGACTCTCAGTACCCCGTATACCCCTCCGTCATCTCGATATACACATTCAGGGGATCGTAAAGGTACGAGATATTGAGCCCGATCGCCGGCACTTCGCGATACGCGGTCTCCAGCTTGATGCCCTTCGCCTCGAGCTTCTTGAGGAACTCCGCGAGATTGCGAATCTCAAAGCCGATGTGATCGACCGTCGTGCCGCGCGTGCCCATCGTCGGCGCTTCCTTCGACGGAGCGAAGATCAGTCGCATGCCGGGCGCCTCGGCAACTTCGAAATTCCCCTGCTTGCCGGCCTTCAGCCCGTACGTATCGACGTACCAGTCCCGCAGTTTCGCCGGCTCGGGGACCATGAAGTGAAGGTGATACGCCACAGCCGGCACCTTCAGCGTCGTGTCTTCCTGAAGCTCGAACCGCAGTCCGTCAGGACCGATCAGGAACGCATTCGGAAACCCCTCGCTGCCCTTGAACTCGCGCTGCACCTCGTAGCCCGCATCCTTCCACTTCTTGATGGCGTTGGCCATGCTCGGCACCTTCAAGCCGAAATGGTTCAGCGCCGTCGTCTCGGTGCCGCCCGTCGGCTTCGTTCCGCGGAAGGCGATCATCATGTTGGGCAGCTTGACGATGGTGAAAGTTCCCTTGGTGGACACCACGCCGCCGAACTGCTCGACCCACAGTTGATGGTGCACTTTCGGATCGGCCACGCTCAGGTGTACGTGCCCAAACGTGACGCCTGCGTCGTTGTGCGGCGCGAGCTGCGCGTAGGCGGGATGCACGGTCAGCAGCGCGATCGCAATCAGTAACGGTTTCATAGCTGTCCTCCGGGGCGATACTTTACACGTACTAGGTGGTAGGTGGTAGGTGGTAGGTGGTAGGTGGTAGGCGGTAGCGGTAGCTCGTAGGAGTGCCTAGTCGTTGGGGAGTATCCGGAATTTCGTGTGTGAGGCATAGCATGAGGAGTGCCTATGCCCCGCAAACGGAAAGTCTTGATGCCTGACGCGCCGCTGGCGCCCGTTCCCTCGGACATTCTCGATCAGTTCGTTCGCCAAGGCCCGATCTCCGCCCGAGGAGCTCGACGCGGCCGTTCGTCGCTTCAAGAAAGCGATCATCGAGCGCGCGCTGGGCGGCGAGCTGACGCACCATCTCGGCTACCCGCCCGGCGGCGCCAAGCCGGACGACACCGACGAATCATCGCAACGGGACGGGCAGCAAAACCGTGCTGACCGATGACGGTCCGCTCGCGATCGAAGTGCCGCGCGATCGCGACGGGACCTTCGAGCCGCGGCTGATCGCGAAACACGAGCGCCGCTTCACCGGCTTCGACGACAAGGTTCTGGCGCTCTACGCGCGCGGGATGACCGTGCGCGAGATCCAGGGCTTCCTCGCGCGAGATTTACGCGCGTGGAGGTCTCGCCCGATCTGATCAGCACTGTGACCGACGGCATCGTCGCCGAGGTGACCGCCTGGCAAAGCCGGCCGCTCGAGCGGATGTATCCGGTCGTGTTCTTCGATGCGCTGCGGGTGAAGATTCGCGACGAAGCGACAGTCCGGAGCAAGGCGATCTATCTGGCGCTCGCCGTCCTGCCCGACGGCACGCGCGACATCCTCGGGCTGTGGATCGAGCAGACCGAAGGCGCGAAATTCTGGATGAAAGTCTTCAGCGATCTCAAGACGCGCGGCTGTCAGGACATCCTGATCGCGGTCACCGATGGCCTCAAGGGCATGAGCGAGGCGCTCGCCGCGGTGTTTCCTGAGACCACGCTGCAAACGTGCATCGTGCACCTGATTCGGCACAGTCTGGATTTCGCGAATTGGAAAGAGCGCAAACCGATGGCCATTGCGCTGCGGCCCATCTACACCGCGGCGAGCGCCGAGGCCGCCAGTGCGGCGTTGGACGATTTCGAGCGCGGTCCGTGGGGCCGGAAGTTTCCGACGGTCGTCGCGTCGTGGCGTCGCGCGTGGACGCATATCATTCCGTTCTTCGCCTTCCCCCCCGAAGTCCGGCGCCTGATCTACACGACCAATGCGCTCGAGAGCGTCCACGCGCAGCTCCGAAAGATCATCAAGACGCGCGGCCATTTCCCGAACGACGAAGCCGCGACGAAATTGATCTGGCTGGCGCTGCGGAACATCACGGCCAAGTGGGAGCGCATCTCGTACTACTGGCGCCCCGCGATGAATCAATTCGCGATTCTCTATGAAGGGCGCTTTCCGCCTTCGACCGCGTAAAATGCCACGGCGCATGGACGCTGCCGGAGCCGTGGACGCACAGAACGCGCCCACCGCTCCTTGGAAAACCGCACAGAACGCGGTTTCCCACAGCGCCCACACGCATCATCGTTTTCAGAAGGAAGAAAGAACAGAACTAACGCTATGCTTTACACACGAAATTCCGGACACTCCTCTCTCAGCTGCACGAGCGATTAGACCATTCAACATGCGACCTACTTCTTCAACGATCGCCTGAATTCGGTCGTAGTCGTGCGACGCGAGGAATCCCACCCGCTTCGCAATTTCCAGCTGGACTTCGACCTCCCCCTGAGAACCGAGCGCGATATCGAGGTGATTCAAATATACAAGCTGCCGCTTGCGTCTCTTGCCTTCTGCAATGTTCGACGGAATGGACACGCTGGCTCGCCTTATCTGAGAGGTGAGCCCAAACTGCTCGTGTCGCGGGAACGACATGAGATTTCTACAGCGTCATCGATCGCTGCCACACCTTCAGGCCGCGAAAGGATGCATAGTGCACCAGTGCTCGCGCTTGCAAAACAGGTGATGCTGGAAGACAACGTTGCAGAATTTGCTACCTGGATTTCTACAACGTCGGAGTTCCTGCAATCCTGCCTACCACCTACCACCTACCACCTAGCGGCGCGTCATAATCCTTCAGCTCCCGAATCCAGATATTCCGATAGCGAACGGGGTTTCCGTGATCCTGAAGCGCGAGCGGTCCCTTCGCCATCTCCGCTGTGTAGGGCAGAACGCTCCGGTGACGCGTCGGGCCCCAGAATGGCGTGGCGTGATGGACGACGACACCGTTGTGCAGCACGGTGACGATCGCGGGCTTTTCGAGCTTCCCGTCGGCCGCGAATCGCGGCGCGGTGAAGACGATGTCGTAGCTCTGCCACTGCCCTGGAGCGCGAGCGACATTCACCAGCGGCGGATACTGGCCGTACATCGACGCGGCCTGACCGTCGGGATACGTGATGTTCTGGTAGCTGTCGAGTACCTGAATCTCGAAGTGGCCGAGCAGGAACACGCCGCTGTTGCCGCGCCCCTGGCTGTCGCCTTTCACCTCGGATGGGGTTGCGAACTCGACGTGCAACTGCACGTCAGTGAACTGCCGTTTTGTGCGCAGCATCCCTTTGCCGGTGGAGAGGACGCCGCCTTTCATCGCCCACGTCGCGGCCGATCCATCCGCCATCTGCCACGCGCTGAGATCGTCCGCCGCACCGACCAGCACGATCGCATCCGCTGGCGCGGCAACTGGCGTATCGCTCGCTGGCGGCGCAGTGACGACTGCAGGATACGGCCGCGTTCCGTCGTGCACGCGCCACTTGCCGTTGGGTTGCATGGGCGTGTCGTCGTAGCCGATCGGCGCCTGCTGGCCCGCAGCGGTGGCCGTCAACATGAGCGCAATGAGCATGACCGATTTACTGTGTGTCATCGCCAAATGTCCTCATAAGCTCGAGCCAGAACTGTGTGGCCTTGTAAAACGACTCCACCCCGACCCGCTCGTCCTTCCCATGCGCGCGCACGTCATCGGGATTCGAGTCGATCGCCGATACGCCGAAGGTCGGAATGCCGCTGCTGCGCGTATACATGCCATCGGTCGCGCCCGCCTGCATCAACGGGATGACTGGAATCGCCGGCCAGTGCCTGGCGACAAGCGGTTCGATGCGCGACAGCAGCGACGGCGTCGGTGTCGACGGAGGGCTGGCGATCGGCGGCTCGATGACGGTGACCTTCACCTTCTCGCCGGCGAGCCTGCGGATGACGGCCTCGACGTCTGCGCCGGACAGTCCGGGCAGAATCCGGCAGTTCACGACGGCGCGGGCGAGCTGCGGCAAGGCGTTGTTCGCGTGCCCTGCCTCGACTTTTGTGGCGACGCACGTCGTCCGAAGCTGCGCATTGTAGATCGGCTCTCGCGAGAGCCGGGCGGCGGCAGCCGCATCGGGCGGCAACGCGGCGACGGCACGCATGTCGATGGCGGTTTGTCCGCTCTCGGTAGCGGCCGATCGCTCGAAGAACATCCGCGTCACGTCATTGACGTGCAACGGGAACTGGTGGTCGCCGATCCGCGTGAGGGCGGCGGCGAGCGTATAGATGGGATTCTCCGGGCCGGACAAGCGAGCTGTGCCCGCCGACGTCGGTCACTTCGAGCTGATAGTCTGCGTAGATTTTTTCGCTCGCCTGCACTTCGAACACAGCCGGACGGCCGTCCCTCAACATCACGCCGCCGCCATCAGTATTGAATGCCAGCTCGGCGTCAATCAGCTCACGATGCTTCGTCACAAGCGACTGAATACCTCGCTGTGCCGTCTCTTCGTCTCCAGTCAGGAGAACGATCAGATCGCGTGCGGGCTGCCACCCCGCGCGCTTCAGCGTGATGAGGTTGGCCACCAGCATTGCCGCACCGGCCTTGTTGTCGCTGGTCCCCCGGCCGTAAAACCATCCGTCGCGCTCGAGAAACGTCCACGGATCGACCGACCAGTCTTCGCGCCGCGCGGGGACGACGTCGAGGTGCGCCATCAGCAGGACGCCACGAGCGCGAGAGTTCCGCCCCCGAAGGCGCGCGACAACGTTGGCGACGTTCGCATCGGAGGCGATGATCTGGACGTCGTCTTTCGGAAACCCCGCAGCGAACAACCGGGCGGCAATCGCCTGTGCCGCGCGTGTCGTGCCTTCGGCCTGCGTGGTCGGAATTTCGACGAGCTCTTCGAGAATCTCACGCGCGAGCGCGCGGTCGGCGACCGGGGCGGGCTGAGCGGCGGCTTGCCCGCAGAATGTCACAACAATGACGGCGAGAGCAGAGAGGACCTTCTTCATGGCGCGGGTACGGTGCCCATCTGCCGTGCTTGCGCCAGCGTATCCATGTTCACCCAAATCTCCCTGATTTTCCCGTTCTCGATCAGGAAGATGTCCATGCCGCTGACGTCCACCTTGCGGGTGCCCTGCGTACCGCGCATCACCCAGCGCGTCGCCACCTTATTGCCCTCGGCGAGCTCGTCTTCGAGTGTGAAGTTCAGATCCGGAAACGCACTGCGCAGCGCGGCGACGAGCTTCCGAAAATCCGCAATGCCCTTGATCACGGTCGGCGGATTGCGGAAAACGACATCGGCCGCCACGATCGCATCGATCGCGGCCGCGCTGCCTTTGCTGAGGATCTCGGCAAAATAGCGTCGCGCAATCGCCTTGTTGTCCGGCCGCGCCGGGCTCTGTGCCGCGGCGATCGCCGGCAGCAACAGAAGCACGAGCACCGAAGAGAGAGCCTTCCACCTCAACACTCCGCCCCCTGACTGTCGACTACCGACTGAGACTACCGACTACGACTGACGACTCACCTGGGCTTTCTTCTGCGTTCGAGCCGTTTCGCGGCGGCGTCGAGCAGCGGCTGCACGGGATGCCTCTTCAGAAGGGCGAACGCCGAATCGACCGGCGACCAGGCGCGCTCGCGGAACCGCGACTCTTCCCACTTGTCTTCCTGATCGTCAACCTCCATCAGATATACCGCAACCGTGAGCTTCAACTCCCACTTGTCGTACTCGTACGATCCGATCGCATCGCCGATCAGGCGTCCAGTCAGTCCGGCCTCTTCCCAGGCTTCCTTGAGCGCCGCCTGCTCGACGGTCTCACCGGGGTCGACGAACCCTTTCGGAATTTTCCATTTCTTGCGGCCCTTGTTCCGAATGAGACAGACCTCGATTGCTGCCTTTCTTCCGACGGAACGGGATCACGCCAGCCTGCTCGCGACGGCTCATCGATGGGACATACTGTAACAGTCCGGCTAAAGCCGGACACTACAGATTCTATGGAGCGGGACACGGTAGCACTTCTACGCACGTCACAGCGCCGCCACATGTCCATGCTGCGGTCCTACACGCCCGCAGACGCCCTCACCATCGGCAATGCGGCGTGCGGAACGATCGCGATCTTCCTGTGCCTCGACTACATCGCCGCAGACAACCGCCGGTTCCTGTGGACGGCGTTCCTGCTGTTGCCGCTGGCGCTCGTGTGTGATGTGCTGGACGGATACGTGGCGCGGCTGAACCGCAGGCGCCAATCGCTGCTCGGCGCCGACCTCGATTCGCTGGCCGACGTCATCTCGTTCGGCGTGGCGCCGGCCGTGCTGGGTTTCACACTGGGCATGCGGGGCGGGTGGGACATGCTCATCCTCACCTACTTCGTCATCTGCGGCGTCAGCCGTCTCGCCCGCTTCAACGTGACGGCTGCCGCGCTCTCCGACAACGAAACCGGCAAGGTGAAATATTTCGAGGGCACGCCGATCCCGACGAGCATCGGCATCGTCATGCTGTTGGGGCTCGCGTCGTACCTCGGCCGCATCGACGATCGCCTCTGGTTCGGTGCCTACCAGATCGGCCCGGCGCTGCTTCACCCGCTCGCGCTCGTCTACGGCGTGAGCGGCAGCGCGATGATCAGCGCGACGCTGAGAATTCCCAAGCCGTAAGAGCATTTGCTGTCTCGACGCAGAGGCGCGGAGACGCAGAGTCACTTCTTGACGAAGATCTCCACGATCGTCACGGTCGACGAACCTGTGTTCGTGAAACCGTGCTGGGTCCCGCCCTTGACGAACTGTGCCTGCCACGCGGTCATCTGCTGCGGCTTCTCCGATGCCGCCTGGAACTGCATCCCAGCCGCCGTGGGTATGAAGAGGTGATACTGCATGTCGTCGTGCGAGTGGACGTTGCGCACGCCGCCCGGCGCCACGTCGACGCGCAGGACGCGAATCTCGTCGCGATTGATCAGCGCCACATTGCTCACGCCTGTGCCCGACGCCGCGGCGATCGGATTCAGCACGAGCGCGCCCGCGGTGCCGGGCGTCTGCGCCACGACCGCGGATCCAATCCACAGCACCGCCACGAACGACCGCCGATGCGATTTTCGCCTTCAGCATGTGTGCCTCCACTTTTCACTTTCTACTTTTTACTTTTTACTTCCTGCGTCGACCTTCGCGCCCTCGGCGGGTCCGCGGACAGACTGATTGATTTGACGAATCGCGCCCAGATGGTATGCCAGATGCGCGATGCTGCCGATCATCCCGTTCAACTCGATCTCGTCGACGTCGCGCGGTTCGCGCACCACGCCGAGCCAGCGCGTGGTTTCGGCGCGCAGGTCGGTGAGGCGCTGCCGCCATTCCGGCTCGGTTACCGCGACCTTCCGCCAGCTTTGGCTCCAGTCGGCTGTCGCGAACGGGTCCTCGCCCTGGCTCCAGCGATTCATCAGCGACAGGCCGTAGCGAAGATGATCGACGTGCGCCGCAACAGAGGAACCGGTCTGCGTGCGCGCCGATGCCTCGGCCGCGGAGAGTTTCTCGAGCGAGCGAAGGAGCCCTTCGTCGCCGGGATTCAACATGTAGCCGCCGTCTTTCGACGCACCATCGACCAGCTCTGCCAGGAGCGTTCCGAGCGTCTTCGCAATATCCGCAGTGTTCATGTCATTTCGCCGGCGGGACGCCGAGGTGGAACCGCGAATCCGCGGCGAGCGGATTGTTTCTCGAAAATCCCGGGTTGGCGTTTCCCCAGAACTTTCCGGCCAGGTACGTGGCGTTCCGCACCCGGGTCTGCAGGTCGAGATAGCCTTCGCTGGTGGGTGCGAATCCCGAGAACGACTCGAAGTCGGCGTTGCCGATAATCACGACGTCGACGCCTGGCTGCGAAGCAATCTCGAGGGCGTTCTTCACGCCTTCCTGCGTCTCGATCATCACGACGACGAGCATGTTGTCGTTGATCGTCGAGCGGAAGGTCTTCGGCTTCGCGATCACCGGACTCCAGATGCTGCCGGCCTGGCCGCCTCCCGTGCTGCGCCGCGCAATCGGCGGAAAGCGCGCGAACATCGCCACCGATCGCGACTCGATCGCATCGTCCACGGTCGGCACGATGATGCCGAGCGCGCCGACGTCGACCGCTCTCTGCACGTTCGTTTCGGTGGCATCCGGAATGCGGATGATGGGCGTGGCGGCCGCGCGCGGGCACGCCGCAATCATTTTCTCGATCTCGTCGAATCGCAGCGTCGCGTGCTGCATCTCGAAGCGCGAGAAGTCGAACTTCGCCGCGCCGTCGCAGTACGCCTTCACGTCGAACGACGTGACGGTCTGGCTGAACACCTGCTTGCCTTCGAGCATCTTCTGCTTCGTGGTGTTGTAGAGCGGCTGCGCCGGGTCGTCCATGAAGGCGCGAACGGCCCAGCCCCACGGGCCGCCCCGGATCGACGGGCGTCGCCGTGGCTTTTCCGGGCGCGCCGTTCGGGCCATGGCCGGGACCGGCCTGTCCAATCCGCCTGCCTGACCCTGCACACCTTGCGGCACTGCCATGAGAACGCCGGCGAGCACACAGCCGGCCGCGACCAGACCTGCGCGCGGCACTTTCATTTTGGCCTCCAAGTTTGTGTGGATGGTGCGGAAGTCTAGCGCGGAGACCGCCGCGATACCAAGCGCTACTGATAGCGCATGGCAGGCAGCCCGCAGTACTTGCGCAGCAGCGAGAGCTGGCCAAGATGGTAGCTGTCGTGCTGCACGAGGAATGTCAGCGTGCCCAGAACCGTGCCGTTCGCCAGCGGAAACTTGACGCTCGAGGGCGCGTCCACGTCTGCCGGCGGTCAGCGCGTCGAGACGATCGCGCAGCAGGTGCGCGCCCTTCGTCCACGCGGCCTCGACTTCGCGCAGCGGAGGCAGTTCGCACGATTTCGTCGATCCCCTTTCGGCCGTCGAGGTAAGGCGCGAGCGGATCGCCTTCGTCGACGCCAAGCGTCTTGAGCAGATAGAACCGCGAGCTCGCGAGGTGCGCCGCGATGAAGGCTGCGCTGTTGGTGGCGGCCGACGGCCGCTTCGCGGCCTGCTCGTCGCTGAGGCTGTCGAGACAGTTGCGGAAGAGCACGGTGTTGAGGCGAAGAATCTCGGCAAGCGGGGCGACTCTGGGATCCATGGATCTCACTCCGGTTTCGGTTTCGATTCACCACGATCGGGCCATGAAGCGGCCCTTCCTTCCAGACAATACATGAAGCGCCCGCGCCACGTTACGCTCGCGAGCTTCTGACGATTTGAGCCACGAAAAGTAGCGGAGAATTTCTTTTTTCCGGCTCGGAATGAGCGCGTCCCATGCGCGCGACGCTTTCGCGTTCCTCGACAGCGGCACGCGGAACCAGGACGGCATCGGGTGCATTGGACCGTTCCGATACGCGTTGTCGAACGCTATCTCGACCTGGACGAGATCGCCGACCTTCGTCTGCGACGCGCGACGCACATCTCCGTGCAGGTACAGATAGAAACCGCCGTTGCCGACCGGCATCATGTTGATGCGCCACGGCCGCGGTTCGGGCTTGCCGTCCACACGCACCAGCACCGGCATCGGCCGTCGCCAGTCTGGCTTCAGGGCACGGACGCGCGCGGCGCTGACGAGGACGAATGGATTGCCGTCCCGTATCTTCATGCGCGCGCGGAAGCGAAGGGTTTTGGCCATGGTGGTAATGAGGATTGTCAGAGCCACTCCAGCCAGCGGCCGTGCCCGTCTTTGTTGGCGAGCTTCGTTTCAACCATCGCCCCGCGGTCGAGCGCGCGCAGAAGCACGTCATGCCCTTCGCAATAAAGCCAGTGAATCGGACGGCGAGACGAGAACGCGATGAGCACGTCCGCAATCGCCTTCTTTTCTACGTCTCCGCCCTGGCAGAGCGCAGCGCTGTTGTACACCACGAGCGCCGCGTCGGATGGAACGGCGGCCAGCTCCGCTGCCAGCACCTCGACCGCATCCCCTCGAACGATCGTCGGAGGATCGCGAAGCAACTCGTCTATCGCGGCCGCTGCGAGCCGGCGCCGGCCCTCGTGCTCGGGCCATATCAACGCCTCGAACCAGCGCCGTTCGATCGGATCGCGCAAGTCGACCGGGTTGAGATCGATTCCGACCCTGAAACGGCACTCGGCGAAGCGCACCGGCAGCGGCGGCATGACGGAGCCGCGCAACTCGCAGCGGATAGACACGGCCGCACGTGGATCGCCCACGTGCGCGACACCGTAGTCGTAGTAGTAAGAATCCCAGCGAAGATGCAATCCAGCGCTGCAGCCGACATCGATCAGGGCCAGCGGCCCGCCGCCCGTCGACTGTTGCACGGCGGTGAATGCCGGCAGCAGAAACGAGCAGCGGCCCACCTCGTTGGTCTGCGTGATACGCGTATCAAGCAGCGGAATCAGTCTGGCTGTGTTCGACAGAACGAAATCGCGGAAGGCGGGATACGCCTCGACCGGCGGCCGAGGGTCGTCATACAGGCTGGCGTAGAACGCCGACAGCTCGTGCTCGGGAGCCTCGGCAAGCAGGAAATGCACGGCGGCGAAGAAGACGTTCGGGACCGGCGGCCTGCGGACGTGACGCGCGACGCCAAGCAGTTCCTCGTCGGCTGCGATCCGCGTGGACAGCGCCACGTACAGCGGACCTCGCGTACGTGCGCGCTTCGTCGGCAAACTGCCGGAATCGCTGCGAGAGGGGCTCGAGCTCGGTGAGCGTGGCGGCCTCAGGCGAATCGCTCGCGGGCGCGCTCCTGCGCTTTCCGCGCTTCCTCCTCACGATTCCGCGGCGGCGCGCTCGTGGCGATGGATGCGATCAGCCGCTGCGCGGCATCGGTCACTTCCTCGACGGCGCGGTTGAACGCGGCTTCATTGGCGCGCGACGGCTTGTTCATCCCGCTGAGCTTGCGAACGAACTGAAGAGCTGACGCGCGGATTTCATCTTCCGTCGCGGGCGGCTCGAAATTGGCCAGGGTCTTGATGTTCCTGCACATACTTCTCAAGTTACACGGTTCTGGTTCCTGGTTCCGAGTTCCGGTTCCGGTTCTGCGTTCCCGGAACTGGAACCGGAATCTGGAACCCCACGTGACCTTAACGGGCCTTCAACATCTGCCGGTACTGCTCGACGCTCTCTCTCAGGAGGGTCGCAAGCGATTCCTCTTGCGCGGCCAATCGCTCGAGCGCCTGCACCATCTTCGGCGAGGTCATCACCGACATGTCGTGCGCGGCCATCGGCAGGTCGCGGTAGCCTTCCATCTGCAGCGCGAGCGCGCGCAGCCGCGACTCGAGCTCGCGGTGCTGCGACGCCAGCGCCACATACGCGTCGAACTCGGGCCTCGATCCCCTGTCGTTCGGATCGAGAGCCGTCAGGTGCAGTTCGAGATTCTCGGCGACGGCGCCGAGGACATCTGCGAATCTCAGAGGAAGCGCGGCGTGCTGCGCGAGCCCCTGGCCGCAGGTCGGTTGCTGGTCCATGAAGTTCAGTCTAGCGCCGGACTAGCGTTGAGGCGGCAGCTGTTTCTTGGGAATCCTCAGCGCCACCGATCCCGCCACGGTGACGATGTCGTAGCGGCCCTGATAGCCGATCAGGAGATGGGCGGCCCACGGCTCCATCTTGTACTCGGACGTCAGCCAGTTCACCATGTCGCTCGTCGCCATCTGCAGCCCGCGATTCGTCGAGCTGGCGAACTCGGGCTGGCTTCCCACGCTGATGATGTGTTCGCTCGTTTCCACGCGCGGTCCGGAGAGGGCCGTCTTCTTGCGCAACTCGACGGAGAACTCGACGGCCATCGACGTTTCGATGCCGGTTCCGGTCGGCTCGCCATCCGCCCTGCAGCGCATGGCCGTCGCCGATGAACAGCAGCGCGCCCGGATGATAGACCGGGAGGATGACGGTCGAGCCTTCGCCGATCTCGTTGTAGTCGAGATTGCCGCCGTACGATCCTGACGGGCTCGACGTCGGCGCGAAATCGCCAGCCGGCGCGACGCCGACACATCCGAGCATCGGCTTCGCCGGAAATTCCATCCTGTGAACGGCGCTCGACGGCTCTCTGAGCCGCACCGTCTGGCGCGGCAAGATCGAGATCCCACGGCACGACGTTCACCCGCTCCTTGATGATCTCGTTAGGCTTGTAGCGGTTCGGATATATCCCTTCGATCGATTCAGGCATCAGCGAATAGAGGCCGAGGCGATACGAGCTCCATCCCCAGTTGCGGTTCATCCGCACCCGCGAAAAGCGCACGACCAGCGCATCTCCCGGCTCGGCGCCTTCGACATAGAACGGCCCGGTCAGCGGATTCGGCGGCCGTGCGCGAACCATGCCGGTCTCGTCCCGTCCGCTCGCATCGATCGTCTTGGTCGAGACCGTCTCGCCGGGACGGATGCGCGCGAGCGGAGCGTGCGCGCGGGAGAACGTGTTGTAGTAGGTCTCAGCGACGATGGGCTTCGACTGCGCGAAGGCGATCTCAGGTGTCGCGGCGACTACGCTCACCAACGCGACTGCAGCAATCCGCACTCTCATGTTCGCGCTCCTTGAAACGTCATTGACCTGCTGCCTGCGGTCGAATCTGCAGCGCGCCAGATGGACAGCGGCCGACTTGCGCGATCACGTCATCGGCAGACGCAAGCTCCGGGCGCACCCAGCGTTTCTCACGGATATCGAACACACTCGGCAGCCCTCGCAGACAGATGCCAGTGTGCTGGCACAGGTTCGGGTCGAAGGTCACCGTCACGTCTGGGGTTTCGTACACCTGAACCCGCTTCACATGCTCCGCCATCTCTGCCCTCAGTTCTTCAACTTCGCCGGATCGATCACGACGTGCTTGATGCGCTGCCGCCGCCACGTGTAAGTGATGTGGACGAGGCCGTCAGCCGTCTGAATGATCGCGGGATACGAGTACTCGCCAGGCTCGCTCTCGAGCACATGCGCCGCCTCCCACTTCTGTCCGTCCCGTGTGACGGCGACATTCAGTGGCGTCCTGCCCTTGGCCGTGTGATTGTAAACAAGAAAATGGCGGCCGTCCTTCAATGTGACAGCGTCGGTGCCGGCGCTTGGGTTGGGCAGGTCGAGCAGCGTCACCGGCGTCCACGTTTGTCCGCGATCGGCGGACCATGTCGCGAACAGGCGCCCCGAACGCGAGCGGCCGAGCGCCTGCAACCTGCCGTCGGCGTGTGTCAGGATGCTCGGCTGGATGGCGTCGATGGGAGTGCCGCCGGCGCGCTCGGGCGGACGTGACACGCTCCATGTCGCGCCGCTGTCGCGACTGCGCTCGAAGTGCACACGCCATGTGCTGGGGGTCTGCGGAGTCTCGGTGCTGCTTGGCGAGATGATGGTTCCATCCGGCAGGCGCACGGGCTTGTTCTTGACAGGGCCGAGAATTCCGTCCGGCAGCCGTCGGGCATCGCTCCACGTTCGGCCCTCGTCCGCCGACGTGCGCGCCATACCCCACCATTCACGAGGATTTGGGCCGACTTTGTAAAAGAGCGTCAGCTCTCCCTTGCGCAGCTCGAACAGAACCGGATTCCACGTCGGGAAGCGCGTGCCGTCGGGCTGCACGCCCGTCGCGACTTCGACGGGAGGCGTCCAGGTTCCGCCGACGCGGCGCGACAACCAGATGCCAACGTCGGCCGCCCCTTCGCGCGTGCCGCCGAACCAGGCCGCCACCAGTCCCTCGCGCGTTTCGACGATTGTCGAGGCATGCGCGCTGGCGAACGGTGCGGACTCGAAGATGAACTCGACCATTTCCGGCTGCGAGCGCCTGCCCCGCAAGGAAGGCGGCGGATGGCGACAGGAGCGCCGAGGCAAAGAAACAGCAAGGATCTTCCTGGTTTCATGATCACGTCTGCCATTCTCCGACCTTGACGAACGCTCGCGCCTTTGCCGAATACTGCCAGCACACTGCACTGGTATCTTCGACGAACGCGCAGACAACCGTTGTCGCAAATGCCGGCGCGACGCCACCGCTAATGGTAGCGGAACTGCGGATCGACCGGTCGAGCTTGCGGGCTTCGGCTGGTGTGTAACACGCCAGCTCCGGAGCCTCCAGATAGGGCGACAGTTCCACGACTGTCGCATCATCCCCCAGGACGAGGTAGCGTCCGCCGGCGGTCGCAGACGCGATCGCGACCGCGTATCCGTCTGGACGTCCAGCTCGCAATTGGCCCCGGCACCAGCCGACGAGCGTGCCATCCACGCGCGCCTTTGTCATCAGCGCGGAGAGATCCGGCGGAGGAACGGGCTGAGCGGCAGAGAGCCTCCCTGCCGCGGCACTGAGGGCCAGAACTAACAGTCAATCTGGTCACTTTACCTCTGCCGGCTGCTTTTCATGCTGCCTTCCAATCTGAACGTCGAGCAACGCTCGCTGAAACGACGTCGCGAATTCCCTGGCGCCAAAGCCTTCGATCACCTGCGTGTTCGCGAGCATATCGCCCAGCCGCTGTCCCTGCGGATCGCGCGTGATCGCGATCGTTTCCAGGCCGGCGGCCACGATGTTCAAGCCTGGCACCAACAGGATGAAGTTGCGCTGGGCCGACTGCACACGGCTGCAGGGCCGGCCGTGATCGAGGCTGATGACGCGGAGACCGAACAGGAACTTACCAACACTCTGACCGGGAATGAAGAGCGCGTCGCGCAGCAACAGATACGCGGCGCCGACGGCAATGAAGAGCATCAGAGTCTTGAGTCCGGAACAGCAACGACGCAGGTCGCTACCAGCAGGCCATCCGCAATGGCTGCCGCCGCTCGCTTTCGTACGTCTGCCTTGGCGTAAGGCGACACGAAGGCCTTCGGCTGCCGCATGAGCACCGGCAGATACACGATTCCAAAAGCGGCCGACAGCCCGCTCGCGAAAATAAAGGCGGTGCCGGCCGTCATCGGTATTCACGCCATTTCAACGCGCGCGTCGCAAGGAAGGTCGGCATGTACTGGTTCAGCTGGATTGCCGTCGCCGCCGACATGCGAAGTCTTCGTACATCCCCGTGATCGAAAACCCTGCCGCGATCTGACCGCCGATTTGCACTTCCAGGTATGGCTGAATTCCAGAGGCTCATCCGGCGCCCCTGGGACCGTCGTCCGAATACGGCAGTGAGTGCTTCACTTCCAGCACGCCCGCGTCCATCGGCCAGGTCCAGATCGAACATATACATCGCCGGGTTCGCAAACCCCGCGAGCAGGCAGCATCCGCGGCGCAGCACGCGGAAGGCTTCCCGCCACACGGGCAGGATGTCGGGCACGAAGCAGTTCGACACCGGGTGCACGACGAGATCGAAACTGTCGTCCGCAAACATCTCAAGATTTGCCATGTCGCCTAAGACCGTCGTGATTGGGAGGCCGTGCCGCTCAGCCATCTTCGCATCGCACTCCAGTTGCTTCGGCGAGTTGTCGAGGACCGTGACGCTCGCGCCTGCCGCCGCGAGGATCGGTGCCTGCTGTCCTCCACCAGATGCCAGGCAGAGAACCTGCCGCCCCTCCACCTCGAGCCACGCGCGCGGAACGGGCTTGGTCGGCGTGAGCACAATTTCCCACCGCCCCTGGCGCGCCTCCTCGATCGCCTTCGGCGAGACCGGCACGGTCCATTCATCACCCCGCTCGGCCAGCGCATCCCAGGCGATGCGGTTGTGCTCTCGAATGTCCCGTTTCGTGCCAGTCATTTCGTTCGCCAGCCACGCGGCCGTTTCGTCGTAATCGTAGGTCGTCACCTCGAGCAGGTGCCCCCAGGGATCGTCGAAGTAGATCGAATACGCCTGTTGGTGATCGACCACCGATTCAACAGTGACAGGCCGTTGCCCGAATCCTTGAGCGCGAGATCTGGCAGCCGCTGGAGGAACTCCGCAAAACCGCCGGCTTTCACGCGAAACGCCACGCGCCGAAACGCCGCCGTCTGAGCGCTCGTCGCAGGCTGCCCTTCAAAAAGCGCAAGCTTCGTGCTGCCACCGTCGCTCGAAATCATCAACGGTCCTCCGCCGGCCGCCCACGGCTCGCATTCGGGCACGGCCTGCAGCCCGAGCGTGTGCTCGTACCATCGCGCGGCCTCGTACCGGTCCGGCACGAACAGTTCAACGTGATCGATCTGCAGGACCTTGAACATGACGAAGCCTCCCGAGTAAACGCTCGGTCAGCGTGCTCCTCTTTGGAGAGAACTGATCGACCGCCGCCCGAACGTAGGGTCGAAACTGCCTGGCGGCGAACGCCGCATAACCGGTCTGCGCGTATCTCCGCGAGCGTCTCACTGTAGTGATCGAGAAGTGCGAGCGCAACGATCTCGCCGGTTCGCGTGGCGCCGACTCGCGCCGACGCGTAGAACCACCGTGCGCGCTCGGGAAACGCCCGGACTGCAGACACCGCCATCATCGAGGATGTCTCGAAGACCGATCGGTTCTGCCTGGCCGATTCGTTTTTCATCTCGGTCCACATGGCGCCGATTTCGTCCCGCGATGGAAGGTTTGCCGGCTGAATGCCTCTGGCTTCATCGCGTATGGCATCCCACTCCCGCCGAAGGCCGGCCACATCGAGTGGCGGCGTGTTGATGGTGGCGGCAAGCCGGGACGAGGTTCGTTCGAGGCCGTCGAGGATCTGATCGACGCTCGTGAACTGCGCGTCCTTGTCGAGAAGATCCTGTTCCTTCAGCGCCTCTGCCATTTCCGGAATGAGCTGACGGCCCGCGCCGCACACGTCGGCCAATGCGGCCAGCACCCAGACTGGCGACGCGCGAAACGCGACGATGCCGAGGACCTCGACGACGTTCCCCGCCGTGCGCCGGGCGAGAAAATTGTCCGGGAGCGCATCCTCCTTGCCGTACACACCTTCGACCTCGCCGACCCGCTCGATGACGAACCGCAGCGTGGCGTCGACGAGGTTCTTATAGAGCTGACTGCTGCGCACCGCGTCGGGAAGCACAACCTCTCCGACTTCGCGCGCCGCACCGGCGCCAAGCCCCAGCGTCGAACGCAAGAGCCGCTCGGGCAGCGAAAGCAGGTAGGTTTTCACAGACTTGTAATCTGCGCGTCGATGTAGTCGAGCGCCTGCTGCAACGCCGTGCGATGGCGCTCGTCGCGTGCCTTCTTCATGTCGCCGACGATCTTGGCTCGCGACAGGAGCAAGCCCTGCCTTCGCGATTCGCGCGCGAGCTCGTCAGCCGTGCGGGCGCGCTTCGATGCCGCCGCCTTGCGGTCCTCTGACGCAGCGATTTGATCTTCGACGGCCTTGCTTTCCCATCCCCGAGCCACGATCCGAGTTTAATCCACGGTCCGGCTGAAGCCGGACACTACTTCTTGATAGTTTCCTCTGTACCGACCTCGAACTGGCGGAACCGGCCGTAGGTCGCAACGCCCCGCACCTCGTTTCGCGAGCTGCCGCGCTTGAAGCGCATCTCGACGGGAACAGGCGTGCCCAGCCGCTCGTCCATCTCGAATGACGTCGTCACGCCCGATTCGGTTCCAAGGGCGCTGAACACAACCTCGGTCCTGGCAATACGTCCGCTGCCCGCGTCGACCCAGTACCGGCCGCGCGCGAAGATATCCTTGTCTCCCGTGCCGCGCATCAAGGTCGGCCGCGCGGTTTCGCGGAACTCGATGATCCACACATCCTGCCCGACGGCCGCGTCCTGGCCACGCAAGCATGAACCGGAATCGCGGGCGATAGACCCGCTGCAAAAATCCCAGCGCAAGCATCGGGTTGTCGACCGTACCGATCTGCCGGATGTTGAATTGCGCGCTCGCAATCGCAATCTCATTGGCGCGTTCAATGGCCGTGACTCTGTCCCGCGAATCGAGGAAGAGCTTCGCCAGCCTGTTCTCACGATCGCGCACCATCCGCGCATCGACTTCGAAGACGTCCCGGAAGACGAGCCACTGGTCAAGTCCCGCAGGCTTCACCAGAAGGAGGTCAGACTTGAGTGTTCGGCGCTCCACCACCTTTGGCGACCCGAGAAAAGAACCGCGGCTGCCTTCTATGCCGGACAGCAGATATTCCTGAACGTACTGCTCTTCGGCAACGACACGCGACAGCTTCGCGACCAGATCCTCAACGTATGAGGTTGCGCGGTCGAGGAGCTGCTCGACGGTAAAGGCCTGCTGCGCACGGAGGTCGGTGCACACGAGGACGATGGCGGAAGCGACGAACGCAAATCGCATCTGCATCGGTTTTTCTAGCGAAAGATGGTGATGAGTGTCTCGCGGGCGATCGGGGTCGCGTCTGTGCCGCTCACCTTCGCTTCGACGCGCAGGAGATACGAACCCGGATCCAGATCCTCGAGCTTGAACTGCGCGTAGATGTTCGACGGTGCCGCCGTCGTGGACATCGAGTCGGTCGCGCTGAAAACGTCGGTTCCCTGCGCGGAGATCAACCGCACGGCGACGTCGATCGGCCGCGGCTGTCGAGAAGGGTTGTTGTCGTACACCTCGGCGTATACCGCAAGCGTGTCGCCGACAGGAAAATCACGCCGGCTCGTCACCGCGCCCGGCAGCTGCTTCGATGCCTGCGGATCGGGCTCAGCCGTGGGCGTTTGCTGAGCGGCGACCGACGTGAGCAGCAATCCGCTCATGGCCAGCTCCTCCTTGCGGAAGTCCGGCACGATGAGGTCGTAGAACACCGAGCCATTCTGCCCGCCAGACGACTCGCGCGCGCCGAAACGCAGCTGATACCGCCCTGGCGCCAGCGCAATCCGCGGATTCAACCGGATGCCGTGGGTCTTCACGCGCGCGACGGTGTCGGGCTTCAGCGCCAGATCGATCTCCTTCCGCACCCCGGCGCCCGATCTGCCCTGGTCGTTCACGCTGTAGAACGACACTTCCAATTTACCGGGCGGTGAAAAGGGCAACCGATTCCCATCGACTTCAATCGCCAGCGCCACGGAGGCTTCGTTGTCGCGATTCCTGAAGGGCGCCGCGTGCACCGAGATGCTGACACCTCTCTGCTGAAGCGCGCTTTCGAGCACGCCGCGAAGCTCGGTCGACGTCGTGTCGGCCTCCGGCCGTTTCGCCTCGCGCGCGCGACGCCTCGCTTCATCCCTCTTGCGATCTTCCAGCGTCTGCGCGCGCGGAGTCGCATATCCGCGGCGGGCGATCACGTTCATCCCCGGCCGCTTCACCCGCACGTCGATCTTGTGGAACCGGCCATTCTGCGCGTCGTCCGGCGGCGTGTATCCCAGCACGTAGTACCGGCTGTTGCTGTCGACGATCCGGTCGAATGCCGATGTGAGCGAGTTGGCGTCGATCGTCGCGAAGCCGCCGGTTTCTTCGGCAAGCACACGCAGGCTGTCCTGCGTCCGACGCAGCTCGTCGATGATGGCCACCTGCGTGGCGCCGTTCGGCATGCCAGAGCCCTTCATCTGCATGAAGTCGGTGCCCGCACCGACGAGCCCGCGCGGATCGATCGTGTAGAAGCTGACGTTGGCGCGGCTGCCGCTGCTCAGCGTGTCCTGCGTCGCGCGTAACACGTCGGACACGCTGCGCATGCCGAATGGTTCGGTGAGCTGGTAGTTGAACCCTTCGCTGAACATCACGACCGCCTTGCGGCGGCCGCGCACCGGCGCGAGAGCCTCCGCCAGCGTGCGCACCGCGTCGAAGACGGTGACGACGCGCTGCGCCCGCTCGAAATCATCGATGTCGACCGTCGGCTTTGCGGATGTGCCCAGCGCCCGCTTTCGGCTGTCCTGCATGTCCGCCGCGACCTGGGGAATCTCATCGGGCTTGAGTGCCCCCGGATCGATCGTCAACGTCAGACGATCTTCGTAGAACTTGGCCGCCGCCTCCATGGCACTCGACCGGACGCCACGTCCCATGAATTTGTCGATCGAGGCAAGCAGCAGCTGCGCATCGGATGTGAAGTCCTGCGACGCGTCGACGCGGCCGCTGGTGTACGTGACGGCGGCAATGTCGCCGGCGCCGAAGTACGACTCCACGAACTCTCGCGCGTACTGGCGCACCACGGGCGAGCGAATCGCGATCTATGTTCATGTCATCGAGCACGATGACGTACATCCGTCCGCTGACCGGTTCGCGATTCGAGCGGACGTCCTGGGACACAGGGCGTTCGACGCCGGGAAATTCTGCGGGGATTGCCAGCGCGAGATCGACGAACGAGAACGCCGCAATGTTCTGCCGCTGCCCGTCGTCGAACAGCTCGAAGTCGTCGGCCGTGAGTCCGACGACGGTATTACCCTGGGCATCGGTGACGGTGGCGTCGACCTCGATGAGGTTGACTTCGGCCTGGAAGGTCGTCTGCGGCGCCTGCGCATGCGCACGAACCAGCACCAGCAGCGACACCGCGCAGATCGAGCAGAGGGTCCACTTTCTACTTTTCACTTTCCACTTTCCACGCGTCAATGACTTTCCGGTGAAGAGATGTGGGACCGAACTCGAGCAGCTCCATGTTGACGCCCCCCGGCCCCGATGCGACCGCGATCCGCGACCCGGTGCGCGGGCTCAGAGAAGGCGCGCGAACCTGCACGCCGCGCTGCCTCAATTGCTCGACGACAGAATCAAGTTGGTCCACTTCGAGGCCGAAATGCGGACATCCGGCCGGCCGCTCGGGTGTCGCCTGCATCACCTCGACGAAGGTGTTCCGGTTGACTTGAAAATAGGTGAGATACGGCGAGCCGTCCGGCTCGCGAAACGAGAACGCCTCGCGGAATCCCATCTGCCTGCCATAGAAGTCGATCGCACCCTTGTAGTCGGCAACGCTCACCGCCACGTGATTGAGCGCGGCGATGCGCCCCTGCTGCGCCCGGCCAGACTCGATCGCGACGCCAACGAGGATGCCCGTGAGAAGGACGAGAGCGCTCCTCACCGCTGCACCGCCTGAGGCCACCCGGCGTCGATCGGTTTGGCAGGATCGGCCGTGATCTGCAGATCGGCGCAATGGTGATACGTGTAGCCGCCAGGATTGTTGTATGCGTGCTCTGCCATCCACTGAGCGATCTGCAGCGTGCACTTCGCGCAGTTGATGTTCGGCAGCTCAATATCCGCTTCGTAGGTCTGCGGCTGGGTCGGCCGAGTGTAGTGCGGGAACAGGCCGTCGGCCAGGACGGGCTTCTGCGGCGGGCTCTGCACGACCGCCCACACCGAGCGCGGCCCTTTTTCGGTATCCCTCGTCGTCGTGACCGGATCGGGCGGCAGCTCGTCGCGCGAGTTCACCGCGAGCGAGACGCGGTAGTGTCCAGGGTGGTAGACGGTTTCCAGCACTCGCACCCGCAGCTTCTGGCCGCCGACCGCTTTGCCGACGATGTTGCTGGGGGTGCCTTTATCTTTCGCGTCGCCTCCGCACGGCGCGGCTTTCTGCGGATCGCCGCGATCGTTCGCGACGAGCCACGATGCGGGCTCCAGCAGCTTGAAGTGCGCACCTGTGGTGACCGGCGCGCCCAGCACAACGGCACCTGCGATCACGCCGGCATAGATGACTCGCATCACGCTACCTCCCTGGCCACAGCCATCCAAACACTCCTGCCGTCAGCAGTGCGTAGATCAGGCTGTCGAAAACTGATTTGAGTGTCCTCACCCAGCTGCGCCGGTACCAAATCGATTCGGGAATCTGTCCGAGGCCATATCCCATGAAGGCAGAGGTTCCAACGAACCGAAATACCGTCAGGTAATCGATACCGGGTGTCACTGCGCGGCTCGTGATGTAGGCCGAGAACACGGTGACGACAAGGACGAACGCGAACCACATCGCGAGGCTCTTGCCCATGCTCGGCGGCTCGCCAGGAACGACGTTCATGAACACAATCGGGCCTTTTGTCATCTTCGCAATGAACGCCGGATCCTTCATGCGCTCGGGAGAGCCCGGATGCGGCACTCCGTAATCTGCAGGGTAAGATTGAGCCTGGTCGATCGCCGCAAGTATCTCGTCTTCCTGCTGGTCGGGCAGCTTGCGAAGATCTGATTTGTGATAGCCCAGCACCATGTGAATGATGAAGCTGGCAAAAAAGACGACGACCGCCGACACGACGATGGGGACGAGAAGCGACGTGAGCGGCACCATCAATACCTCCGGTCCGGACGTCAGCGTGGGCCGTGGAACACCGTTGGTATACCACGGCGCGTACGGTACGCGCGTCTCCTATTTGGCGTTTGGATCCCGCTCCCACATCGCAAACGAATTTCCCTGCGGATCGACCAGCATCGCGAACCACCCCATCCCCGGCACCGCCGCCCGCGGCTTCATCACTTTCGCGCCGAGATCCTGGGCGCGCTTGACGGCGGGATCGAGCGACTCGACGTTGATGTAGTTGATCCAGCCGGGGTCCTCGAAGCCCGCCGGGCGCACGATGAGCCCGCCGTTGATGCCGCCTGGCTGCGTCGGCATGCCCTTGTCGTCGGTGTCGACGGTCTTCACGTAGTGATAGTCCATGCCGGGCATGGGCTCGATCGTCCAGTCGAACAGGCTCGAGTAAAACTTCGCGAGCTTCTCAGCGTCGCGGGCATAGATTTCGAAATGCACAACTCCGTTCTTCTTCATATTCATTCGCCTCCTTCTTTCTTTATTGATCACGGCGCCGCAGAGGAGCACTAGCGAAATCTGTGCTCTACGACCGTCGTGCTGAAGGTTTGGCCGCTGACATCGAGATACAGTTGGCGTTCGGTGATGGACACGGACACTGTATCGCGTCGCTGCAGCACCGCCGCCACGTCATCGACGAAGCCTTTGCCGAACTCGTACACGGGAATCTCAGCCGCGCGATGCACCTGCTTCCCGTTCAGGCCATCCAGTACCTTTGCAACATTGCGGTGTGTGTACACAGCCGCGCGGCCGGCCAGCTTGCTGCCGCGATGAAGTCGTGCCGCATCCGGCATCCCCACGTCGATCCACGCGGTGATACGGCCGGTCATGTCGCGCACCAGCACAGCCGGTTCGTCGCCAGACGCGACACCCTCGGTGAACTCGATGCCTTCGGTGTATCCAGGCAGTACGCAAGCAATCGCGTGAGCATGAATTCGGATGTTTCCGACGGTTGCCGCGCGAGACGCAACGCGAGCGTCTGGTAGACGCCGCGATCGATGTCGGCCAACTCGGTGTCGAAGTTGTAAATGGTTGCGGTAAGGGCCACGGGTTACGCGAATCACTTACTCGAACAAACGGCCTGTGTCGCCGAGCATCGCCTTCCGTACGAGCGGCATTGGCAGCGGTCCAAGCTTGATGAACGTGTCGTGGAAATCCTGCAGCGAGAATCGGGCGCCCATTTTGGCCCGGTAATCGTCCCGGAGCTTCAGGATCATCAGCTTTCCCATCGTGTAGTAGCCGTAGGTCGAATCCGATGTGCCACGCTTGCTTTCCGATCGCGCGACGGGCCGCGACTGGTAGCCTTCCTTGACGAAGAACTCCTCTGCCTCCGCAACAGTCATGCCCTTCGTGTGCAGGCGGATGCCCACGATGAACCGCGCATCGCGCAGCAGCGCGTCCTGCAGCTGCGCCAGACGATAGCGCGGATCGTCGGCGTGAAATCCTTCATCGATGACCATCTGCTCGCAGTAATGCGCCCATCCTTCGCTGTTGGTCGCGGCGCCGAGCACCTTTCGAATGTCGGACGGAAAGTTTCGCGCGTACAGAAACTGCAGATAGTGTCCGGGCCACACTTCGTGCACCGACACGTTTGAAATCGCCGGGTAATACCACTGCGTCATGAATTCGTTCTTCTCCGCCGCCGGCAACTTTGGATCGGGCAGGGTCATGTTGTAATACGCCTCGGTCGCAACCTTCTCGAACGGCCCGGGAATATCCATCGACGCCGACGTCGTTGCCCGCAAGAAGGGTGGCGTCTCCTCCACTCGTGCCGGCGCTGCCTTTGGAATCGTGACGATGTGCTTTTCGGTCATGAAACGTCCGAGCGCATCGAGCTCGGCTTGCGTCGTCGACAGCAGTTTCTCCGGCGGAGGGTGATCGGCCTCGAGCGTTTTGAGCACGTCGGAAGGCTCCCGCTTCGGATCGATCGTGCGAGCGGTTTCGGCGAACGCCGCCTGATTCTTCCGCAAATCGCGCTCGGCGATCTGCAGCAGCTCGTCGAGCGGCAGCTCGATCATCTCGTCGGCCGCAAGCTTCCTGCGGTACGTCTCCTCACCGATGGCGAAGGTTCCGTTCGATCGCTTCAACAGATCGTCCTGCAGCCACTTCTTGTAGTCGGCCATCGCCGAAATGACAGCGTCGTTGACCTGCTTGAACTCTGCCAGCAGCGCCTGGTCGGTGACGGTTGGAAACGCCGATGCCACTGCCGTCTCGAAGAACCCGCGATTGCCGTCCATCTGCTCGATGGCGATCTCGGTGTAAATCCGAGGCGGGTTCTGGAGATTCGTCCTCGCATGGACAAGCGCCGCAGGCATCGCCTTCTCGCGCGCGATCAGCTGCCGCAGGCGAACCTCGGGCGGCGCAAAATTGCGCTTGATCATGATGTACGCCGTGCGCGTGAGGCCGCTGCTATAGCTGTCGGGATCGACGGCCCATGGCCGCACGGCTTCGAGCGTCAGCAGCCGCGAGTCGATCGCGCGCAGAAGCTGTTCGCGATCGAGCTGTTGCTCGAAAGACGAGCGACGCTGTGTCGACAGCCGCGACACGCTCTCGGAATCGCCGCGCCGCCGCGACGCCGTCTTCAACAGCGTTCCGCGAATAGTCGTCCAGCCGATCGTTGTATTTGTGGATGCCAAGATAGGTCGCCCAGGTGGGTTGTCGTTGATACAGGTCTTCGAGGTACGAGCGTGAGACCTCGTCGAATGCGGCGTTTGCCGCAGGCGCAAGGCTCGCGGGTGGGGATTCCGGTTGGGATGATCCGCATGAGCTCGCGCACAGCATCGTTGCCAGCAGTCCGATGAGTCGGCAAGAGGTCAGGCTCATGAGTCGAGTATAGACTGACGAAGTGGCGAACCCGATCGACCTCGTGCGAAGCTGGGTGACTTCGTCCGCGCGCATCGTGGCCCTGACGGGCGCCGGCATTTCGACGGAATCGGGCGTTCCAGATTTCCGCGGCCCGCAGGGCATCTGGACGAAAAATCCCAAAGCCGAAAGGCTCTCGAACATCCACTACTACATGTCAGATCCCGAGGTCCGCAGGCTGGCGTGGCAGCAGCGACTCGATCACCCCGCGTGGCACGCCGAACCGAACACCGGTCATCACGCGTTGGCGGCGCTCGAGCGCGCAGGAAGGTTGCACGCGCTCATCACGCAGAACATCGACGGACTGCACCAGAAGGCGGGGAACTCACCAGACAAGGTGATCGAAGTCCACGGCACCGTGCGCGAATACGTGTGCATGAGCTGCGGCAGTCGCGGGCCAATGCCTGTCGTGCTGGAGCGCGTGCGTGCAGGCGAAGCCGATCCGCCGTGCCGTGATTGCGGCGGGATTCTCAAAAGCGCCACCATCTCGTTCGGCCAGCAGCTCGTGCCGGAAGTGATCGATCGAGCGATGCGGGCAGCCGGTGAATCTGATCTGCTTCTCGCGATCGGCAGCACGCTGCAGGTCTATCCGGTGGCCGGTGCGGTTCCGCGCGCGAAATCAGCCGGCGCTCGCGTCGTCATCATCAACGCCGAGCCGACGCAATTCGACGATATCGCCGACGCCGTCATTCAGCAGCGCATCGGCGACGTGCTGCCCGCGGTGTGCGCCTGACAGACCTGGCTCTTTTTGCGAGAAGATCAAAAGGCCAGAAGGTTGTTTTCAAAAGAAAACTGTCCAACGTTGATCCTTGCCTCATCCCGGCAGTTTCACGATATCGAGCTGTTGAAACATCCCCAACTGATCGAAGACATTCCAGCCTTCCACGAGCTTTCCGTTCTGGATCCGAACGAAGGTCATCCCGCTGAGCCGCACCTGTCTGCCGGTCGCTGGAAACCCCAGTCCGTCCCCGCGGTGCGTGCCGGTGCCGCTCCATCGCGCTGCAACAATGTCGGCCTCGGCGACCATGTGGTCGACATTGATCCTCACGTCAGGAAACGCGTTGCGATAGGCGCTGTGAAATGGCTTGAAGGCCTCCGGACCGCGCATTTCCTCACCCAGACCATGCACGACGCAGCTCGGAGCCATGAGCGCATCGATACTGGCTACACGTCCCGCGGTCCAGACCTCGTCAAACCACCGGCGAACAAGCCCCTTGTTGTCCTCGGACACATCGCCTCCTTAAAGACCTTCGGATCCCTCGCAGTTGATCTGCCACGGTATGCCGAAGCGATCGACGAGCATGCCAAAACGCTCGGCCCAGAACGTTTTCTCGAGCGGCAGTACAACCGTGCCCCCGTTGGCCAGTTCGTGAAAGATACGCTCGGCGTCAGCGGCGCTCTTGATTTGAATCGAAAGCGTGAAGCCCCTGGGGGCCTCATAGGCATCAGGTGCTACGTCGCCACCCATCAACACCTGCTCGCCGACCGTCAGACTGCCGTGCATCACCTTGTCCTGCCAGTCGGCCGGAACTTGATTCGCCAGCGACGTCCCGGCGTACCGGAAGATCGCCCCGAGTTCGCCGCCGAGACATTGCTCATAGAACTTGAACGCTGCCTCGCAATCTCCCTTGAAGCTCAGATACGGGCTGATCTGCATCGTCCGTCCTCTCGCCTGACCCTACGGCGCTAGATCTACACAGATTGTTCCAGTGACATCCTCCACGAATGTGCCGGTGGTCAAATCCTCTATCCCCTCCAACAGGAGCGTCCCGGTCGCGCCGGCAAGCTTTCCCGTCGCACCGGTGACTGCGCCAGAGGAACTGAACTCCCCGGTTACGACGTCAAAGATCCCTGTGACGGTGACGGTCAGGGTTGCCTGGTTGGTCGTGAACACTACCGTCCCTTCGATCGAGGCGACTGACCCGGAGACACCGGTGATCACGAAGTTCCCCACAGTAGTTCCCTGTAACAGCCCGCCCCCGATAATGTCAGCCTGTGTCACACCCTCGCCAAGATCTTGTCCCACACCTTTTGCGTTGATCTTGTGACACGAGACGTCGGCCCGAGCCTGGCTGACCGTCACGAGAGTGCCCACGACCACGAAAAGAACCAACAGAACAACTCTTCGCAGCACTTTCATAAGGATCTCCTTGTCTATGTTTCCAGAGCGGCGGGGGTTACCACAGGCATAATACGCCCGTGTCGCGACAATCCATCGGCGCCTGGGACTACGTCATCGTCGGTGCGGGGAGCGCCGGTTGCGTTCTGGCAAACCGGCTGTCCGCAGATCCGGCAACGCGGGTGCTGCTCCTCGAAGCCGGCGGGCAGGACGACTGGTTCTGGATCGACATCCCGGTCGGTTATCTCTACACGATCGCGAATCCACGCACCGATTGGTGCTACAAGACGCAACCCGACGAGTATCTGGCAAACCGATCCATCCACTACGCGCGCGGCAAAGTCCTTGGTGGTTGCTCCACCATCAACGCCATGATCTACATGCGCGGCCAGAAGGAGGATTACGACTACTGGGCGTCGCTCGGGAACGAGGGGTGGTCATGGAACGACGTGTTGCCGCTGTTCAAGAAGGTCGAGGACTATCAGCACGGTGCCGATGAGATGCACGGCGCCGGAGGCGAGCTTCGCGTGGAGGATTCCCGCCTCCGATGGGAGATTCTCGAGGCGTGGCGTGACGCGGCCGAGGAATGCGGCATTCCAAAAATCCGTGAGTTCAATCGAGGCGACAACTTCGGCAGTGCGTTCTTCCAGATGAACCAGAAGCGCGGCGTGCGGTGGCACGCGACCAAGGCCTTTCTCCGGCCCGCGTTGTCGCGTCCGAATCTCACCGTGATGACGCACGCCCTCGTCGAACGCGTCCGGATGGGAAGCCATGAAGGCGTCCTCCGCGCCGAGGGGATTGAGTTCTCGCACCCGCGTGAAGGTCGATGCTTCGCGCAGGCGCGCACCGAAACCATTCTGGCGGCCGGAAGCATCGGCTCGCCTCAGCTGCTGCAGCTCTCCGGCGTGGGCCCAGCAGCGCTGCTCGCGGAGAGGGGCATCACCCCTGTTCAGGATCTCGCCGGCGTCGGAGCGAACCTGCACGACCATCTTCAAATTCGCATGCAGTACAAGGTCAAGAACACCTCGACGCTCAACGAGCGGGCGAACAGCCTGTTCGGGAAAGCGGCGATGGCGCTCGAGTACGCGCTGTTCAAGACCGGCCCTCTGACGATGCCGCCATCTCAGCTCGGGGCATTCGGCAAGAGCGATCCGAGCCAGCCGACCGCGAACGTCGAATGGCACGTGCAGCCGCTCTCGCTCGACAAGTTCGGCGACCCGCTCCACGCATTTCCGGCCATCACGCCGAGCGTCTGCAATTTGAGGCCGCGGTCGCGCGGTTGGGTACGCATCGCATCCCCCGACCCTGCTGCATATCCGGAGATCAAGCTCAACTATCTCTGCGAGCCCGAGGATCGGCGCATCGCCGTCGATGCCATGCGGTACACACGGCGCATCATGGCAGCCAACGCCCTCGCGCGATTCGAGCCGGAAGAGTTTCGGCCCGGCGCCGCGGCGCAGACAGACGACGAGCTGGCAAGGGCCGCGGGTGAGCTGGGCACGACAATATTTCATCCGGTTGGAACCTGCAGGATGGGACGCGACGAGATGGCTGTCGTCGACGATCACCTTCGCGTCCGCGGCGTGGCAGGTCTGAGAGTGATCGACGCATCGATCATGCCGAGGATTACCTCCGGCAACACGAACGCACCGGCGTACATGATCGCGGAAAAAGGCAGTGCGATGGTCCTCAGCGACCGGAAGCTGCTGTCATGAAGCCTCTGACGGGACTATAGCGAAGGTGCCCACGTCGCCCTGCTTAGCGAAGCGGGCACCCTTCTGAGTGCATGGGTCAGATCAGATCGATCTTGAAGATCTGGCAGCCGGTCGGGCTGTTGAGCGGCGGGTATCCTTTGTGCTGGTACTCGGGAACATCGATTGACCAGCCCGGATGCTCGCCGGCATCGACGCCGTAGAGCTGCCCCTTGTTGACTGTAACATCGTGAATATCGGCCGAGCCCGGGACGAAGTCCACCTGCTCGACAACCCGTCCAGTCTTGATGTCGTACTTGACCAGGCCAGGGGTATAACCCGCGTAGTCACTGGTACCGGGTTTCTGGGTCCCGCACACCTGCCAGATGAACCCGTTCTCGTACGCGATGCCGTGCAGACGCGGGACGATGCGGGTCATCGGGAACATCCAGTCGACCTCCCAGGTCTTGGGATCGATGCGCATGATCGTCCCGACCCGGTTGGAGTCGATCCAGATCTTGTGGACGTCCTCCTGCCAGGACATGCCGTGCGTCGCACCGCCGTCTTCCTTCGGACCGAACGGAATCTGCCGATGGCTGATCTGCTTGCCGTTCATGTCAGTCTGGAACACGCCGTTGATCGGCGGGGTCGGATGGTTAACCACAGATGCGCCGTTCGCTCCGCTCCACAGGAAGCCGTCGCCGAAGCACATGCCGCTCGTATCCTTGCAGTTGGTCATGACGGTGTGCAGCAGCTTGCCGTTCCAGTCGAGCAGCCAATGCGCTTCGGGCTTGTTGTCGTGCCGTTGCTCGGCAACCCAGAACCCTCGCTGCTGGTCATGATCGATGTCGATCGCGTTGGGCCAACCAGGAGGCGAGAGGAACAGTTTGGTGGTCTTGGCCTGACGCTTCGGGATCTGAGGACCGGCTCCTCTGTCTATACCCACCCGGCGGCCGAGCGCGTCAGTACCTGTTTCGCGCGACGTCTGACCGGCCTGGGCGTGGGCTTTGCTGCCGGTCAAACCGGCGTACAGACCGATACCCGCGGCAAGCAAATCTCTTCTTCCGATGAGGTTCGTCATGGGCCTTCTCCCTTTCTTACGAGGTTTGACGGCCAAATGTAGGCGGATGCCGAAGTTGACCCAGACGATACACCCAATCGGGGCAGCTTTGCTCCACGTCACTGGCGGATTCCTTCCGACGGCGGCGCCAATGGTGCTGTGCGTCACACGTGATTTCAGAGCATCCGCCGCCCCAAAGCTATAATCCCGACATCCTCAGCCGTGACACTGGAGCCTGGCACGCGCCTCGGCCCGTACGAAGTTCTCTCCGCCCTCGGCGTCGGCGGGATGGGCGAGGTCTACAAGGCGCGCGACACGCGGCTCGATCGCACGGTGGCCGTGAAGATCCTCCCTGAGGCGCTGGCCGCTGATCCGCAGTTCCGCGAGCGGTTCGACCGCGAAGCCCGTGCGATCTCGCAGCTCGATCATCCCCACATTTGCGCGCTGTACGACGTCGGCGAACAGGCCGGAACGGCGTACCTCGTCATGCAGCACCTCGACGGCGAGACGCTGACCGACCGCCTCGCAAAGGGCGCACTGCCAATCGACCAGGCACTCAAGACCGCGATCGAGATCGCTTCGGCCCTCGGTACAGCCCATCGCGCCGGCATCGTCCACCGGGATCTGAAGCCCGGCAACATCATGCTCACGAAGGCGGGCGCGAAGCTGCTCGACTTCGGGCTCGCGAAGAGCGGTGCGCCAGTCGTTACCGAAACGGGTCTGTCGATGTTGCCGACGACACCGCCCAACCTCACCGTGCAGGGGACGATCCTCGGCACGTTCCAGTACATGGCGCCTGAGCAGCTCGAAGGCCAGGAGGCGGACGCGCGGACGGATATCTTTGCATTCGGCGCGGTGCTCTACGAGATGCTGACGAGGAAGAAGGCGTTCGAGGGGAAGAGCCAGGCGAGTCTCATCGGCGCGATTTTGAAAGACAGCCCGCCCGCGGTTTCGACCGTCGCGCCTCTCACGCCGCCGCTGCTCGATCGCATCGTTCACACCTGTCTCGCGAAGGATCCAGATGCTCGTTGGCAGGCGGTGGGGGACGTGCAGCGTCAACTCGAGTGGGCCGCGTCCAGCGGCGCAACCGCAGCGACACACACCCCACCCCGTACGTCCCCGCGCAGGGTGGCGGCTCTGGCGCTCGCAGCGATCGGGCTCGTGGCTGCGGGTGTGGGACTCGCGACGCTCGCTCGCGGTCGCGTCGTCGAGCTACCCGCGGCCGCCCTCAATCTCTCGCTGCTGCCGCCCTCAAACGCGACCTTCACTCCATTCGGTTCAGTCGGCACGCCGCACTTTGCGCTCTCACCCGACGGCCGGCGGATCGCGTTCGTCGTCTCGCGTCCTGGCCGGCCACCGTCGTTGTGGATCCGTTCGCTGGACTCGACCGTCGCTCAGGAGCTACCTGGAACCGACGATGCGTCCAGCCCGTTCTGGAAGCCCGATGGCGAGATCGTAGGCTTTTTCGCACGGGGCAAGCTGAAGAAAATCGGGCTGCGCGGTGGCCGGCCGGATGACGTAGCGAACGTCCCGGACGGCCGTGAAGGGGGCGGCGCGTGGAGCAGTACCCGACGTCATCCTGTTCCATCACTCTACCGGGCCACTCAGCCGCATTCACGCGAGCGGCGGCCCGGTGGAGACAGCGACACCGGCTTCCAAGGAGAACCCCCTTTTCCAAGACCGTTGGCCGCAGTTCTTGCCCGATGGCCGTCACTTTCTCTATTCAAACCGTCAAACGGGAGCCACGTATCTCGGCGATCTCGATTCCAACGAAGTGACCGAGATTTTCAAAGGCGGCACGGCGGTGTATGCGCCGCCCGGATTCTTGCTATTTCCGCGCGCGGGCAAGCTCTGGGCCCAGGCGCTCGATTCGAAAACATGGAAGCCGGTCGGAGATCCGAGTTCGGTGGTAGATCAGGTCGGCTATGCAGGCGGGTCGGGGTACCCACCGGTCGCAGCATCGGCCAACGGACTGCTCGCGTATTGGGATGGCACGCCCATCAACGGGGAACTACTCTGGTTTGACAGAAGCGGAAACCTGCTCTCGTCGAGCCCGGGACCGAGGACTCCAGGCACGTTCAGCCTATCGCCCGACGGCCAACAGATTGCGCTCACACGCAGCGGGGACGTCTGGTTACTCGATCGGCGCGGCTCAACGTTCCCATTCAGCTTTAACGGTGGTTCGTGGCCGATCTGGTCGGCAGATGGGCGGCGTCTCTTATTCCGGACCGGACAAGAGTTGGTGGAGAGGGCCATCAGTGGAGCCGAGAAGGATAGACCGGTCGGAAACGTCCTGTCGTCCGAGGATTTTCCAACGGACTGGTCGGCTGAAAGCCGGTTGGTGGTGCTGCACACACTTGGATCTGCGACCGGATGGGACATCGGAACAATGTCCGTGGAGACAGGCAAGCGCGCGCCGTTGCTCCAGACGCAGGCGAATGAGATCCAAGGTCGAATCGCACCCGACGGCCGCTGGATCGCTTATACCTCCGACGAATCTGGACAATGGGAGGTTTACGTGCAACCGTTGCCGTTGACCGGTAACCTGTGGCAGATCTCGATCAATGGCGGCTCGCAGCCAAGCTGGCGCCGCGATGGTCAGGAGCTGTTCTTCCTTGGCGCCGATCGGCGACTGATGGCGGCCAGCGTTAAGACCAGTGGTACGTTCTCGCGTGACACGCCGCATCCGCTCTTCGACACGCGGATGCGTCCGACCTACACCCCATTCCCGTTCAACTATGCGACGACGGACGGTCAGCGGTTCCTGATCAATTCGATGCCGGAAGGCGCCACTCCGATCATCAGCGTCATCTCCAACTGGACGACTACGCTGAAGGATTGATGGT
>CAWBEG010000014.1:0-76576 GCA_963787755.1 Vicinamibacterales bacterium | reverse complement strand
AAGTACGCGCTGAGCAGGACCGAAGACACGCTCGTGGAGCTCGGTGCGTTGTCGCTGGACATCGCGCGGGACACCACACAGCGGTCGGCCGATCGTCTCGCGGCGGTATCGAAGTTCAGTTCCATTGTGAAACAGCTCGATTTGGAGAGTCCTGATGGCGAAGTTGAAAAGAACGTCGACCGACCGTGGCCCCGGCGCGTCGGTTGACGCGCGACGAGCACGACACGGCGATCCAAGGCTCATGCTGACGTGCGAGTTGCAGCCGGCCCATGCGTATCGCCTCGTGACTGGTCGAGAGGCATCTCAGCGGTTGGTCGGATGGGTGCGGCTGGCAATGGGCTCGCCGCCGACGGACGAAACCGTGTGGGCGGCGCACGGCGATCGTCTCGAAAGCGAAACCGCGCAATACGGATTCCGGCCGTTCTTCGCGACACGGAAGCGACCCAGCGGCGACGAGTTTGCGCGATGGGAAACGGCATTCTTCAAAACGCACTGGTACTGAGAGCAGGACATCTTATGACCATTAGTGAAGCACAGCAGCAATTGAGTACGGCGATCCAGAGTCCAGGCTCGCGGAACTATCAGCGAGTCGTGGCCGAAATGTTCGGGTCTCTGCATCCGGACAACGACCGGCCTGTCCACAACGATGGGCAGACGATCGAAACCCTGCGCACGGTGATCGACGGATACAAAAAACTCACAGCGCAATTGAACGCGAATTGCGATACGCAAGCCGATATCAGCCGGATATGGCGCGAACGATATGAACAACTCGCCGCGGCGGTGAAAGCCAAATCGTGACGCTACTCGAGGCGTGGGAAAAAAACGCCCGACTGGCCCCGGTCACGATCGCGATACTTCGGGAGCATTGCGATCTGACGGCGCGATCGCTCGGGCTGACGCTCCACTACGACGAACGCGACTACGTTCGCGGCAAATCCGTCTACGGGCCTGCGGTCACCGATCGCCGCTCGTATGCCAGGAAGAGGCACGAATTCGGCCACACGCAGACGCGCCACGCGGAGGCAAGCGGCGCAACGGTAAAGGTCGCCACGTGGCGCGGGTGGTCTGTGGCGAACACAAGCGGTGAGCAGGCCGCATGGACTTGGGCACGCGCGGGTGCGCTTGAGTGGACCGACGACATGCAGGATGAACTGCGCCGATGTTTAGTGACGTATCGACCGTACGCCAAACACGGCGCGAAGGATCGGATTTGGCTTGAACTCGATCGCGTGGGCGATCGCCTGACGCTCGGACATGCTCAACACCAACTCGATCGCGTCGGCCGCTTGCGACTCGAGGACGCGCGGAAGCTGCTCGCGAACACAACTCGATAAATCAGCAGAACGAAACATGAGACATGAATCTATTCCAACTGAAGAATTTGCCGATCAACGTCGTCGCACGCTGCGGCCGCTTTTGGCGCAACGGTTGTCACTACTGCGGCATTCGAAATGCTCGTGTGGCGAGCCGGCCGTCTGGCTGCACAACGACAGGATGCTCTGTGCGGGATGTTCGGACGTTGAACGGATCGTGCGCCGCGGCAAGATGATGATGTCCGGCCGCGGCTGAAGAATCGGGGGCAAGGGTGCAGACCGGCGCGGCCCCCGCGACGGCGTATGTCCGTCGTAGTCACGCGCTGGTCACTCTTTGACAAAAAAAGGATTCGGAAAAATGGAAAAGCAACATTTCGTCGCGACAGTGACCTACGGCACCGCGTTATATCCGGGAAAATCGGTTTTGGTCACTGAAATCAGCGGAGATTATCCGGTACCAGATTTCGTTCTGACGGCGTGTGAGCCGTGCGCCGGCGCCGAGCAACGCGTTTCTTGTCAGCGCAAGAGGGTATGCGGAGGCTCAGCGACTACCGGCGCCAGCACCACCTGATCGCAAATTAAAGAGTGAGGAACTGTGGCGGAAATGGCCGTGGACGCGCGACGCTGCGGCGTTTGAACTCGCGACGTCGCAGTATGAATTTCCAAAACCTATCAGCTTCAACACCTCGAACGATCTGCTGTCTTACCAGACTCTGTACTTCGTATGGTCAGAAACCCAGGTGGATGCCTGGCACGCGAGGATGCGCGTGAAGGCCGCAGAGATCCAGAAGTTTCTTAAGTAGGCATGCGAAGCGATCCGACTCACGATGAAGTTGGCGGATCGCCATTCGCTCAAGTTCGCAAACGCTGAAAAGGATAAAGGTTTTATGAATCGTAGCGACGACGACCGCGGAAACTCAATTGAAGATTTGTGGCTTCGCTGCCAGCAGTGCTCTTTAGAATTTCTCCATTCGGTTCGTGACCAGGAATTTTTCGCACGCATGGAATTCCGGACGCCGCGGAACTGCAGGCCATGCCGACAAGCGAAAAAGGCGCAGTCGTCCCAGCAGTATTGAGACAGACGTGACCAACTCCAAAAGTGGCGAGTCCTGCGACTTTGCGCCGTCAGCCGGCTTTCCACCCGTCCCGGAGGATGACCGGCTTTCCCACACGATTCCAACGCCCCTTGGCGATTTCGGATTCGACGGCCTCGAGCCGAAGCTGGAACGACGCCGCATCTCCAAAGCGTTCGGAAGTCTTCTCGTGAGGACCGCGGAAGATGATCAACAGTACTCTTTACTTGCATTGTCGAACGATGTTTCGACGCGAAGGTCTTCGCTACCTCGTTGATAGATCCACAGCATGCATCCTTCTTATCGGCTGCATTGCCTGAGACCTTATCGGCTGCGTTGCGCGAGAAACGCTATGTCCAGCACGCACAGACATTCATTCAGTCCAGCACCGGGCAGCGCAGCCCTCTGCGCACGGTTAGACGGTTAGAACAGAACGGAGACTCAGCGATGATCACTCTTCACAGCTCGAGTGCGCAATTCGTCGGAACAGCCGGTGGGCGAACACGGGCCGCGCCGGGTTTCCAAGTCGGCACGACCCGTATACGGGGCTCAGAAAGCTGAGCCACGTCGTTCGCCCGGTTGGGAACAGCAACAACGGTACCCGATAGCAAGCAGCTATTTACTGCGCGTGCTTGACAGTGAGTCTGCGTGTCCGGTGTCTTTAGGTGCGTAAGTCAACGTCGCGCGTCAAATAACATTTTCGTCGCGGCGGTCTTCAAGGCTGCTGACGGAACCCCGGCGGTCAAAAAGTCTCTGCCGAGGCGATCAACCCAGAGAGACAAAATTAGCCGTGCGGCTGGAACCAGCGTGGAAACCAATGGCAGAGCCAGTGATAGGAATGCCGCATGCAGAGCGTGCCTGGGGTCCGAGGCAGTCATCGTGCGGCCAGACGCGATCCGGATGTTGCTCGCATACCCAACCGGTACCGCAGCAACGCGTGCTGGGCATTGAGGCGATGTTCTTAGCGACTATGACGTCGCCTGCGTTTCCACTCCGCTCCGATCAGTCCTCTTCCCAGCATCAGCAGCGTGGTTGGTTCTGGTTACACGTCCGAATCGTGGCCGCGCGAAGGCGCGCCGCGTTCGCGGACGCCTTCGCGCATCGGTTCTCGACGAAGCCGTCAATTGGCCGCTACAAGATCGCCGGAGAGGAATCCCGAGCAGCCCGACTGCGACGGGCTGTCGAACTCAATAGTGCTGGCGGGTCCGGCGGTTATCAGGACTTGATGGGTGAATCCGATCAGATTCGTAGGGTTGCCCAGGATAGTGGCGGTTCTAAACGTGCCGGCCAATGTGAACAACGAAGAATGGGTTATCGATTTCGAGGCTGACCCCATCCGACAAGCTGGTCGCTGGATACTGACAGTGGCCCGACACGAACTTAATGACTGCTCGTTTATCTGCCGGAACCGTGTACGCTTGACCAATGCCCAAGACCACCTGAAAGCTCTCGGCTGTCGGCGCGACGTTCACCGGTCCGGTCAAAGACACTGGGACCGGTCGGCTCGCGGTATTGACAATCAGAGCGTTAATCGGGGTGAACGGGCTTTGTGCGGTAGCCGTGCCGATCACGCCCAGCGACAGCACGATACCGGCAAGGCCCAGCACGCCGGCGACGACGAAGTGACGGAGCAATGGTCTCATCGTAACCTCCTTACGTTGGTTTGACCCATGCGTGGAAGGCTGGAATCATTGTTGGACCTGGCAACCACTGTCAAGAACAGAACAGGTGCTTGTCGGCGCCGTTTGCCCGGCGACGGCGACGGTGTGAAACGCAAGGATGCCCGCGGCCGTTTGGTTTATTCCTTTCGCCGGGGGCCGAATGAATCAAAAAGCCTCTGCGAGGCGATCAACCCGGACAGATAAAATTAGCCGTGCGGCTGGAACCAGTGTGGAAACCAATGGCAGAGCCAGTGATAGGGATGCCGCATACAGAGCGTGCCGGGTCCAAGGCAGTCATCGTGGGGCCATTCGCGATCCGGATGTTGCTCGCAAACCCAGCCGGTGTCGAGGCAGCGATTACACGGCGGCATCGGAGGATCTTTACTTCGGTGCCTCGGGCGTCCAACCACGCGCGGTCAACGCTTCGCGCCATAGATGTGACAGCGCCTCGACGGCCAGCGCGTCAGGACACAGTTGTGTGCGTCGGAAGTCGGCACCTTCCATCAGGCGTGCGTCGATCCCGTTTGGGAGATAGACCGCAACAAGGTGCAATTGCCGATCACCTTTGCGAACGCGCCACAGTTCGACGCGCGCGGCGGTTTCCTTCTGCTCGAGCATTGATGTTTAAGTGGAGTAACAGCCCGTGCTGCCCAGCGACCGACCATTCGCGCATCGTCGCTGCCTTTGAAGGGTTCTCCGATTCCACCGCTAAAACCAGTTGTTCGAATTGATGCAACGGGCGCGAGTAAGCCAAAGCCAGGGCGCTCGTGGAGTCGCGCAAAAATGTCGCGCAACCAGGCGTAAGGATCTGAGGAGACGGACACGATTGTGCTCAGCCGACGTTTCGCTTGCGGCGCCGCTGGCGCAAAAGAGGTTTTTGGCGGTTTGGCACGAACCGATCCACCAACGGTCCATTCATGCGCGCATTGCATGCAGCGCCAGCGCATGACCAGACTGCCGCGTTGGCGCGTCACTTCGGCGAGACTCGTCCACACCGACGACGCCGCGCATTCTGGGCAGGGGATTCACTGGCGGCTGAACTCTATTCTAAAGTGGACTAAAAAAAATACTGCGAACAAACGATCTGGCGACCGGACACCGCGTCCTCGAGGCGTGGGCGGCCGCGATGCGGCTTCGCACGAACAAAGAATTGCGGCGCTGTCGGTTTCGTCGGCCATGCGTTATTCTCTCTCAGACACACATTGCAGAAATCATAAATCGGGCAGTAGGCTCCCGCGGGATGCTATGATGCGGCGGCCTGCTGTCAACGTCATCAATGTTCTAACCAAACTGGCGTTGGCGACTTTGGCGGCGTTCCGGCGCCCTGTTACGACCAGCGAAGTTGAATAGTCAAATCTGGGGGCTGGCCGCCGCCCCACCTTAATGTGACCGCGAACCGTTCCGCAAGGAAGGAACGCCAATGACCATGTCAAGATCGCTCCGGGTCGGGGAGTGGACGTTAGGAACGCTGTTTCTTGTTGTGCCGCCTGCGTCGGCACAGTCTCCCACGCTTACGATCGACCCAGTTGCGTACCTATCGATTTTCGAACCCTTCGTCGTGGTGACCGGCACCGTATCCTGCGAAGGCGATGCCCAAGTCATCGTCAGCATCCATCAGCGCGTGCAGGGAGAGGAAATCGGGACCATTTCGTTGGATGCAGGCATTTCCTGCCCTGCGGGGACTTGGTCGGTATTTTTGCGCTCAGATGCGGGAGAACTGGCGGAGCCGAGTTTAGGCCAGGGAAGGCAGAGATCACGGCGGAGGTCATAATCTGTGACCCGGTAGAATTAATGTGCATCGTCGAGGATGTTGAAACGGAAATTCTCGTGCTGCCAGCGGCCGCCCATCCGGTAGCTGTCCAGGACGTAACGGGTTTCAAGACCCAACTGCGGGCGCGGCGGACGCCGCACCAACGGCGCGAGCTTGCTGACGTGGCGAGGGAAACCGCCGCACAATCTCGGACTTGATCAGAACCGCGGTGGAGCAGCGTCCGGGTCTGGGGCGGCCTATACCCTACCCTAGCCTACGAACCTCGGCGTTCGAAGTTCTAGCCTAAGAGTGCCCTAGATGCTCCCTGCCCGGGATGATTTCCACAAGTAGAGGTCGGCCATTGGGCTCCGCTCCCACATGAATTAAATTGAGAAACTTTGTGTCGGCCGGATTTCGAACTCGGAGAGTTGCCACCTCAGCAAGCAATGTTGCCACATACGCTCTGTCAGCTTCAGTCTGCCTAACCTGACGCCAAATCACACCAACTGTCCAGCCGTCTCGCAAAGGGAGCGTGCCGACCAGCCAGTCACCGCGCTGATCTCCAATCACTCGCCATCGCTCTTCCGCGATTGTGTTGTCACTGAGCAGCACCGTAACCCATGTATTGGGCATCGGCGGTATGAATGTTTTGAGGAATTGTTCTCGTTCTTCTTGAGTGAAGAATTGTGGTTCGTAGTTGTCCGTGAACTCCCAAAACCTTGGAAAGAGGACGCAATGATCGCCGCTGTCTATTGCCGCAAATCAACCGAACAATCCGGCGTCAGCGACGATCAGAAATCCGTCGCGCGTCAGCTCGATCACGCTCGGCAGTACGCGGAGCGGAAGCCCTGGACCGTCGCCGACAACTATGTGTTTGTGGATGACGGGATCAGCGGCGCCGAGTTTGCGAACCGGCCGGGATTCTTGCGCCTGATGAACGCGTTGAAACCGCGGGCACGCACCTGTACTCCGTGGGTGCAAAGCACGACGTTCGGCGACGTGTCCTTCTTCTGGTATATGAACCAAGGCAACACGCCGGCCGCGTCAACTCTTGGTCATTTAATGGATCACGTGGCGCTTAGCGTGAGCGACTTGGACGCGTGGGTCGACAAGTTCCGGGCGGACGGGATTGCGCTGCTGGGATTGCCGTACACCCTGGGCAATCTTCGCGCCGTGATGATCGAGGGGCCGAGCCGTGAGGCGATTGAACTAGTTGAGGTGAGGTAGATCACGGAAGGCGAAAAAGCTACGTGGGCGCTCACCTGTGAGACATACAAAGGTGGCGTCCCCAACCGCAGACTCATGTGTGTATAACCTCGCACCTATACAGAAAATTTGCCGTCCCCAGCGGGATTCGTGCGCCAGTGGAGATCGACTTTACCAGGGTATTTCGCGCAGCCTGAGTCGAAGCATTCGAGAACCTGAATCGCTTCGTCAGCAGAGACTTGTTGATTTCGCTGCGTTTCGGATCGCCATCTAGAAAATCGAGGAGAAACTCCCTAACGATGCGACGCTGGTCCATTCCTGCATCGCGCTGGTAGTTCGCAAGTGCCTCGAGAAAGCGCCTGTGAGAATCTCCGAAGTGCTTGGAAATCTCCTCCAGTTTGTAAAAGTCAGGCATAGGTAACGACTCGTTTCGCAGCAAGCCCGAGTGAATCAGCACTGCAGTTGTTTCACGACGTCCATCTCTGAAAAATGCAGAGTAAACCGATCAAAACCGATCCCGGAAGCGGCATCCCGTTCGGCTACCCGAGGCACCGTCGGCCGCGTTGCCTAGCAACCACGTTTAGGAGATGCCGCTGACAAGTCGGGCCAGCACCGACCTGCTCCGGACCGCGTCTACATTGCGCCGAGCGGATCGCCTGTCTGACGCCGCGTCGCAACGCGAGCGCCCTTCCCGGCAGCGCGAGCGGAGATTCCTCCGATTGTCAATGACACATACATCACCCCGGTGTCTGTCCGAAAGGCCGACACATGTTCGTCTGTTCTGGCGGTAGTGGCGCGGTTTCAAAATTGCATCTCGCAGCTCACTTTACCTGCCGAAGGAGGCATTCAGATGACGAGACGTTTCAGTTTGCCCTTCGCGCTGCTGACCGTTGCGCTTCTGCTGTGGGCCGCACCAGGTCCGACCGTCCGAGGGGCGCAGAAATTCGCCGAGGCCGAGATCTTTTTGAGCTCAACCACACCGATGGAGACCTGGGCATTCACGCGTCGATAGACGGCGAGCCTTGGACAGAACTGGAAATCGATGGACCCGGGGATGCGCCCCTGCTGCAGGTTGTCAGTCGTGGCCGTCTGGCGAGACAAGGCATGACACAACTGTTCTTCGAGAGCGCCGAGCCGGACTTTGAGGAGCTGGAGCCGACGGACTTCTTCCGCCGATTTCCCGAGGGTAGTTACGAGATCGAGGCACAGGCACAGGAGGGTGGTTCCATTGAGGGCTCGGCAAGGCTCTCGCATGTGCTGGCGGCCCCACCGGCGAACATCCGTCTCAACCGCATGCTGGCCGCGGAAAGCTGCGACGACCCGCTGCCAACTGTCGTCGCGCCCGTCCTGATCGAGTGGGATCCGGTCACTCAGAATCATCCTGAGATTGGGAAAAGGGGACCTATTAATATCAGTCGATACCAGTTGTTCGTGGAGCGGGAGGGTGTACGTTTCAGCCTCGACCTGCCACCGACGGTGACCGCGTTCGAGGTTCCACGGGGCGTGACCGATCTCGGCAGAGATTTCAAGTTCGAGATCATCGCCCGTGCGCAAAACGGGAACAACACGGCAGTCGAAAGCTGCTTCCTGGTACGCTAGAAATCGAGGACCTTGGCCGGAAGAGCGTGCAGGCATGGCCGCGAGCGGAAAGTTCGACGTGCTGGTCGATCGGATCAGGGCGTGTGAGGCGGATCGGGTATGCCTCAGGGACGAGCTGGCGCTGCTTGATGTTAGCGCGCAGATGAGCACGTTCGACGTCGGGCGTATTGAGAAGAGCCTCCGGGCACGGATCGACGATTGGCGCGCGCTGCTCCATCGTGGATGCCGCTCGCGCCGAGAATTTGGCGACGCTCTCCGTCGGTTGCCGCGGCGCCGGCGACGTGCGCTCATCGCAACGATAGAAACTGACGGCGACACTATCGAACCATCAAGCGGTTCCTATCCTGAGCATTCAGGATGCCGCGTTGTTGTGACGAAGCCTGGAGAGAAGGCCGCGTTCGGCACGTACACCGCGCTTGAGCCTTACGGAATTGACGCGAGCTCGCCAGCCAAGCGGAAAGCCACTGTCCCACGGCTTGACAGCGACACACGCGAACCTGACTAAAGCAACGCAGGCTTGGATGCTACGGTGGCGTCCCAACGGGATCCGAACGCCATTGGGAATGGACCCAACAGCGATGGCGCCCCCAAGCATCCCGAGTTGGAACCAGATTCGGACTTGGCTCGAACAAATGGATAGCCTGCGAAAAGCGAGCATCTGTGCCGCATAAGGATATTTCCACTGCAACGGACCTTTCGGCGTTCACAAAGACCCTCCCAACCGGGATTCGAACTGGTACATCTTGGCGATGGGACAGATTCTGTACGGATGGCCGGCGGCAGTTGATAGCGCGAGCCCGCGAGCACAGGCGAGCGCCCTCACGACTCAGGTCTGATGAGTCGAGACGTCAGGAACTGAGATGGCTGCAATAGTGAAATCGATTGAATTTCAGGCGTTGATTTCCGTATCCGAAACAGGAGGGAGTGGAGCTGACTGTGGGATCGCCACGTTGGACTACGCCCTCGCGAGCAGCGGTATGTTGTCCCGGGCGGACGGCGGGGCGGCGCCGAACTCGAGTGACAGAGTGCTTTGGTGTCCTTCGAGCCGAAGAGATTTACACGAGCACTCCTCAAGGAAATGCCCGCGCTGCGGCGCCCGGACGTCGAGGCTCAGCAATCTATAAGCTGGCTACCGCTGAGGTGGCAGCGGACTGGGAAGTGTCAGAACGCCGAAGCACAAGCCAAGAGCGAAAAAGGCGAGAAATCAGGCGTGAGAAAGAGCTGGGCACAATTGCCTTGAGCGTGCGAGCGGGGAGTGCTAATGCTTATACTCCACGCCAGCACAGATGGAATCGCCGGCATTCTGGTCGACCAAGTGTGCGGTCGCCAAGGCGTGGTTATACGCTGAACCCAGTGATCAACACAATGACCCCGGATCAGTGGGCGCGCGTGAAGGAGGTCTTCCATGCCGCGCTGGAGCGCGGAGTGGAAGAGCGGATGGCGTTCGTGGCACGCGTCTGCGACGCGCGACGCGGCGCTGCGCGCGAGAAGTCGAACGGCTGCTCGCGGCGCACGCGCAGGCTGGCGGCTTCATCGAGCCATCGCCCGCGGCGGGCCATCGCCCATCTTTGACAGGTCACGCCGCTCGGTCGCTATCAAGTCGGCCGGCTCATCGGGACCGGGGGGATGGGAGAAGTGTACGCCGCGCGCGACGTCGAGCTGGGACGCGAGGTGGCACTGAAGATCGGGATCGCCGAAGACGACGGATTTTCGGCTGCGGCGTGAAGCGCAGCACGCGTCGCAGTTGAATCATCCACATATCTGCACGATTCACGAGGTGGGCGCCTTCGATGGCCAGACCTACATCGTGATGGAATACGTCGCAGGGCAGCGGCTCTCCGAGCTCATCCCACCCGAGGGACAAGCCGACCGAAAGCGTCGTGCGGTATGGAATTCAGATTGCCGACGCGCTGGCACACGCGCACCAGCACGGTGTGATCCATCGCGATTTGAAAAGCGCGAACGTCGTCGTGACGCCGGAAGGGCGGGCGAAGGTTCTCGACTTCGGGATCGCATGCGGCGTGTCGGCAGAACGCCTGGAGGATCTTTCCGAAGTCCCACGTGCCGGTAACCGACCCAAGGGGTTCGTGGCGGGTACGCTCGCCTACATGGCGCCGGAGCTGCTGCGTGGAGAACACGCCGACGCGCGCAGCGATATCTGGGCGCTGGGCGTCCTCCTTTACGAGATGGCGAGCGGCGCCCGACCATTTGCCGGCGCGACCGGATTCGAGCTGAGCGCCGCCATTCTGCACGAGGCGACGGCGCCGCTGCCTGCTCGAATCCCGGCGTCCCTCCAGCAGATCATCCGACGATGTCTCTCGAAGGATCCACGTGAGCGCTATAAGCGAGCCGACGAAGTTCGCGCGGCGCTCGAGGCGGTGCAGTCGGACTCGCGAAGCGGACACGCGCGCGGCTCTGCGCGTATCGAGTCCGCCGTGTTCTGCGGCTCACGGCGCGAGTCGTGCTGCGTTCGTCGCCCTGCTGATTGCCGCTCGTCGCCGTCGGCGACGCTGACCTGGCGCTCGATCCGATCGGCGAAGCGTGCCTGTGGCTGTGGGGCGGCAGGGCGGCCGGCGATTGCCGTCATGCCTTTTGACAACCTCGCTGGCGGCCAGGACACGGCGTGGCTGTCGAAGGGCGTGCCGAGCATGCTGCTGGCAGGGCTGGCCCAGACGCGCGGCCTCGATATCGTGAGCGGCCAGCGCCTGCAGGAAGTCGATCAAGCAAATGGGCGCCGGCAGCCTTGAAACGCTCGGACGCAACGAAATCGCGGAGGTCGCGCAGCGGGCAGGCGCCGGAGCGATCGTGGTCGGCGGCATTTCCAAGGCTGGATCCGAAATCCGCATCGACGCGCAGCTCGAAGATCTGGCCAGCGGGCGGGTGCTGGTGGCCGAAAGCGTGCGGGGAACGGATCTGTTCGTGCTGGTCGACCAGCTGGCGGCGCGGATCCGTGACGGCATCGGATTCCGCGACGCGACCGGCATCCGCAAGGTGTCGGACGTTTCAACCGCCTCGCTCGAGGCGTTCCAGTTGTACTCGCAAGGCGGTGGACGCGTTGTTCAACACGCGAATGGACGACGCGGAGAAATTGCTCGAACGCGCGGTGGCCATCGATCCGACGTTCGCGGACGCATACCTGCAACTGGCGGACGCCAGCAACTTCCGAGGGTTTCTCGGTCTCCAGCGAGAGTACCTTCGCAAGGCGGCGGAGCATGCCGACCGGCTGGGAGAACGGCAACGGCTCATTCTGGAAGCCGAGTCGGCTCGCGGCAGCGGGCGATTCCGCAACGTGCGGCACGGGCCGTCGACGAGCTGATCGAAAAGTTTCCGGATGCCGACCAGGCGTACGGCATCGCCGCTCAGTTGTATGCCCCGGTAACCGGGCTCGTTCACGATCCAGAGAAATGGTTGACGACATCTGCCGCAGGTGCTGCGGCGTTGCCGAGGTCGATGCTCACGCGCAACGTGTACGCATACACGCTGCTTGGTGCGGGTCGGTATGAAGAGGCGCTTGGTGAGTTCGAAGCATACGTGCGGGTGGCTCCCCGTGAACCGAATCCTTTCGACAGTCTCGGGGAAGCGTACCTCGTGATGGGCGCCCCCGACAGAGCGCTCGAATCCTACTCGCGAGCGCTCACCATCGACCCCACCTTTGCCGGCTCACGTATCGGACGCGCGTGGAGTCTCGCGAGCCTGGGGCGCTATGACGAGGCGATTCGTCGAGGAGCCGCCGCAGTACCTGCTGGCCAGTTGGTCATCCGTCAAGGCGCTCGTTCTTTCGCGCGTCGGCAGATATCGCGAGGCCGATCCGGGCCATCGAGGCCGGCAGGCGAGAAGCCGAAATCAGCGAGAACGCCGAGGAGCAGGGGATACACGTTCCTGGTGTCGTCGCTCCTTGCGATCGAGCGCGGAGCGTACGAGCGCGCGCTGCAAGACTGCCGGCTCGGCCGAACGCATGTTCGCGAGTCTGCCCGACGAGAAGAAGAGGGTCGGCCTCGTGCTGGTTCACCTGATGAGCGGGATCGCGCAGGCCAGGGCCGGCCGCATTGATCGAAGCTCGCGTGCATCTCGAGATGCAGGAACGGCTTTTCAACGCCGGCGTCGAGCCTGAGAACTGGTGGCACAGCGCGTTGGAAGGCGAAATCGCGTTGGCCGCTGGCGACCTCGAGAAGGCGGCGTCCGCGTTTTGTCCGCCGGTCAACCCTCGAAGAAGATGTGGTTCAGCACCCGCGATTCGAACTTGTCGATTCTGGCGAACAATCTGATGTCGCGCGATGGACTCGCGCGCGTGGCGACGGCGCGCGGGGATCTGGCCCGCGCGATTCAGATCTATCGCCAACTGTTGTCCTATGGGCCCGACCAGAAATGGGTGTCGGTATTCGAGCCGCGGTATGTGCTGGAGATCGCGCGGTTGCTCGAGCGATCAGGAGACAAGCCAGGCCGCACTGAAGGAGTACGAACGCTTTCTGGATTTCTGGAAGCGCGCCGATGCCGGCTTGCCCGAGCTCCCCGAGGCGCGACGAGCCGTCGAACGGCTTCGCCCATTCGCGCGGAAGGTTCCGTGACGCCAACACGATGGAGGCGCGTGGCGAGGCTTCTGCGATCCCTGTCCGGGCCCACTTACTCAAACGCAGCAACATGGCGGGACAGACTTCGCGTTGGCGGGTCGCTGGTTTAGCCAGACGAAGCTCGCCGTCGGCGAGCGAAGTCTGGCGTCCCCAGCGGGAAATGATGATGTGTGGAGCGCAAATTCGCCGTCGCTCTGAACGCGTGACTACCTAACGATTTAGCTCTGTCAGATCTCGCGAATTGGCACGCGGGACGCCTCGACTTTGACAGCGTTGTATCCGCATTTAGCCAAGAGCATTTCGGCGGAATATATCGACAATTCCGTCAGTCCTTCCGTTCCAACAATGACTTTCGAGATTGGAAGATGGCTCGGATCATCTTTTGAACCTGTCCAGAGTTTAATAAACGGCTTGAGCCGTCCATTCACAACATCGAAATCTATCTCTTCGAGTTCGGCGGCATTTACTGCACGCCATTCATGCTCTTCAGAGAATGCCGGATGTTTGAAAGAAGGCAACAGATTGGGAAAATAGTTAATGAATAAATCAGGTACTTCGCTTGCCCCTAAGTCATCCGTGCTTTCACATGTCTTTATTGTCAGTTCGATTGCCTTGCGTATGGCTTTCTCTTGTGAGTCGGGATCATAGTCAACACGATGCATCACGTACGACGGTGGCGGAGCCGGTAGGCGCGCCGAGTCGAACCCGATACAGTACCGTCTCCTTTTGAGCCATAGGCCCGCCACTGACTAAGAAGATCCGGCGTCGCGCAAAAGCACGCTAGAAACTTGTTGATCTTGTCGTCGAATAACCCCATAAGGGCTTCGGATAATTGGAAGATCCGCTTTGCCGCAGTCGAGCCGTCAAGTTTCTCGCTGTACTCATGCAAGAGATCCTTTGCTAGCCGACTGCCATACAGCAATTCTGTTGAATCGTTCAAATACGCAAAATGACTACCTCGCAGAATGCCTGACGAAACGATTCCATGAAATCCGGCAGCGGAAGTGTAATGGTAAAGAAGTTCTGGCGGATTCTTTTCTTTCCATGTTGGTTGCTGAAATTCCGCTTTTAATCGAGCGATCGGCGTCTCGGCGGCGTCAGTCACAGTTCGCACCTTCCCGTTCATCTTCGCTCCATGCTCTTTCGAGCAGAGCGACTTTCCACTTTTCCGCGTGCGCCTCGACGAGCGCCGGATCTTTGATCAGCTCTGTGCGTCGGAAATCGTCGCCCTCATACAACCTGAGATCGACGCCGTGCGACAAGTAGACGGCGACGCACGGAGCGTGCGTGCGTTTTTGTGAACGCGCCATAGCTCGATTTGCTGGCTCGCGTTTGGTAGCTCGTCGATGCTGTCGGATAGATGCTTCAAGATCTCCGCTTGCGCCGTCGCGTTCCATTCCGTCATGGACGCGGCTTTCGGCGCGGATACGGAAGCGACGCGGCAAAGCTCGCTAAATTGATGCGCGGGCGCGAGCAGAGCAAACGCCGGATCGGCACGGAGCCGCGCGTAGATCGGCTTGAGCCAAGCATACGGATCAACGCTCACGCGAGACACGAACCGATCATACCGTGAGCAACCGGGCTCGTCGTTGACAGATCGGGCTTTTCGTACGACACTGTCGGATCGACTGAGTGACGTTATGGTTGATCACGCTGCCAAGAGCTTTGAGATTCGGACGGCGCGTCAATATCTAGATGAACTTTTGCGTCCCGCCTATGCAGAGTTTCGAGAGGACCGTCTTTCCAGCCGCAAAGCAATCACGTGCGCCATTTTTGCTTGGCATCTTCGCGATTGGGTATGGGCTCAGAACAAAGGCAAGCTTGAGGATGCACTCGATCTTAGGAAGCTTGCTGATTTCGATTCGTATCTGTTCACAAATTGTCCTGAACTTTCGATAATCCAAGAACTTGCGACCGGCTCGAAGCACTTTGAGCGGATCGCTTCCGCCGTTCAATCAACCGGACTGTCTCATGGGCATCCGATTGGGTTGGCACTCGTATTTACTCAATCGCACTTGATGGTAAAGACGGATACTCTCCACCGTGCAGAGAATATTTTTAAAAGAGCCCTCGCCTATTGGGAAGCGTTCTTTACGCAATACGCCCTCTTATAACGACTAACGACGTGCGACAGGTAGACGCAGCGAAGCGTACGCGCGTTCTTATGAACGCGAAAGCTTGACGTCGGAGCTTGGACTCCAAGAGCGGCGGCAAAGGCGGCGGAGCAGCGGAGTATCTTCGGGAAAGAGGACGAGTAGCAACCGGCGGAGCCAATGCGGAAAGGGACGTTCAGCGGCGGCGGCGTTCGGGCTTGTGGTTCGTCACGCTAACGCGCCGGTCCACGTCTCGAAAGGCTTGCCACGCGGTACGCATACTGGCAGTCGCGGCAATCCAAGTGTTCTCCGTTTGCTTACGCTGCACGTCAAGCGTGTCGGACAGGGCTTGCATTCCTTTGATACGCTTGGCGTCCGTTCTTTCAGCCACTCGGTTAGTGCGAGCATGAACTACGCCACAGATTAGACGCGCGCCGCGTGTAGGTGGGACTATGACAAGTGGCGTCGGATCTTCCCACCAAGCAACCGCGTCCGAGGTTTCGGGAGCGGCGAACGCGTTGCCGGAACCGGCGTCGGAGCGGCAATCATCCAAACGTGCTCGCACGAGCCGCAATAGTAGGAGATGCTTTCGGAGCCGCCTTTAATGACGCGCTCAAGCCGAACAAACTCGGTCCTATCGCATTTCGGACACGGAATTAGGTATGGCACGAAATGATTGTACACCGGCGAATCGGCTACGTTTCAGGCTTTTCGCGCGTTTTCCGCCGGTCGGGTGTCGTTCTGCGTTCTACGTGCTCCGCGATCCTTCCGCAATGAGCAATCTAGCGTCCCGATCCGGTATGTCCAGAATGTCGCCAACGTGATACTTCAGAGAGATCCACGTCGTCTACGCACTCTGCGAGTTTTTTTATGAGCCGGACAATCAACATTAAGAAATTCCAGCAATCTTTGCGCCAGATTTCGGAGTCCGTCGGCGCGCATCGCTCTCCGATCCGCCGATTGAACCGCGAATCTCGTCGTCGAGCACCGTTAGCGCTCGGCGAAGCATCGCGTCTAGCTGGATCGCTCTGTCTCTTGTCATAGAAAAACTCCGCCGCAACGCTCAAGGGGTTACCCATTTAAGGCGGACCGAACGCGTCCGGCGGAGAATGGAAAACAACGCTTGTGATCGTCATTTCCCTTTGTTCGTTCTCTTAACTTGACGGCGAACAGCGGCGCGGCAAACGCCGGGACAGCACCGTCAAGCACGTCGCTGTCTCGCTTGTTCGATCTCGGAGCCCGCAAAGCCCTAGCGCCCACATTCGGAACGCGTCGGGCTTTGCGGATATCCGCGATCAATCTGGTTACGGCCTGATACCAAGCCCTACGCAGAACGCCTTTGGATGCGATAGCTGCACGTCGGCTCGCAGGTAGGCACGAATCCATACCTGCAAGTTTTCGAACGCGTCGCCCGCCGTCCTTGACACTTCGAGACGGAAGGACGTTCGGAGCCCAATCAGCAGTTCTCTGAAATCCCCAACGTACAACTCCGAACAGTCCGTTGACGCGCCAACCGTAAGGTCGGTCGGAATCTTGTTCGTAATGTATTCGGGCAAACTCTCGACATACGCCGGAGCACGAAGCGGCTGTCCGGTCGTATCCACGAGCAACGCCGCGCTTTTGGCGGCGCGGGCATGGTAAATGCGCGCGTTCGGCGAGAAATTCTCGGCTTCGACAGCATACCGAGCATTCACAATTTGCGAATAGGCGAACGCCGTTCCTGCCGCACCGTTGGCTTGCGTTGTAACGCCCGATTGCGAGCGGATACCGGTTGGCGAATTAGCCGAGCCGTCGCCACGCAGAGCCGCCCGGTCAAGCTCGGCAGTAAGCGCCGCTGACAGTTCGCGCTCGATGACCTGATCGACGTTGACGGAATCTTCGGCAAGCTCGATAGAGAGCTTGACGAGCGCCGGAAGCGTCTTTGCTGAAAACTGGACGCGTTCCAAAACCAAATCTCCGGCGGTTACCGCCGCCGACTCGGCATGCCAGACCAAGCTAGGACCGGACGCGAGCCGAGCGATATTCAGCACTCGGACGTCATAGGAACAGTCTGAGCGCCCGCTCGGAATACCGTAGACGCCTCGCGTGCCCGGTCGATAAACCGTGCGCCGACGATATCCGGAACCGTGTAGCCGCCCGCCGAGTCGGTACCTTCGGACATGGCTCTGATTTCGAGATCGCTCATTCCGGCACGATTGCCAGTTGCCATTGCGAGCACTATCTTTCCGAGCGACAGTCGCTCGCCGCGTGCCGTCTCGCTGGCATACGCACATCCGGCGTTCCGGACGGCGTCTACGACGCGCTGATCTTGTCTGAGCGTAATCGACGCGTCCTTGTCGGCGGACTGCTTGCCGTCGTTCGCGCGGAACGGAGCCGCGCGATTACTTGCGTCGCGATCAAGCTGAGTTTGGACGCTCTCACGCTCGATAGTTGCCTTGAGCGTATCGCTCTCAGCCATAAAGGCATCGTAGCGGGTAACTTCGTCGGCATTCATGCCGCGATTCTGAGCCTTTGCCGCGTCGAGAATCTGTCTCGCGTCGGCAATCGCCTTAAGGCGCTTTTCCGTAAATGTAATAGCCAATGTGTTTCGAGCCTCGTTAGTTAGCGCGGTTTCGTTTGGCCCTCGTCCGCGGCTGGGGCTCTTTGGTCCGGCTCCAGGATGGAGCCGGAAATGTCTTTGTTAGTGAGAACGGCGGCAACAAGCCGCCAAGATACTGTTTACGATTAAAAAACTGATTATTTCCGGGACGGTCCGCGCGAAACGGGAAGGGGGTGCTCTCGCACCCCAACCGTAGAGATACGATCTCCCTAGCCCTACCTTCGCTGGAGCGTGTCGATCTCCGCGCCCGCGCTTACTCGCCTATGTCGGAAAACCTCGGTCGCTTATAGGGCATTTAAACGGTTTCCCATACGGCGGGTCTGCGTTGCTCGGTCGGCTCGCCTGATCGTAGATCGCGTGTAACTTGGCGGCGAGTGCGGCTCGCGTCTCTTGCTCGACAGACCGGCGATCGCCGCGTCGTTCGAGCGGTATATCTTTCGACGGCACTCAAGCGCCGTTGCGATCCGTCGGTCCTACGGTCGCAAACGCACTGTCCGCTGTACCCGTCGAGTACCAACGTGATCGGAATACGTTGCGGCTCTTGCTCGCTCCGATCCGCCACTGGCGCATCGGATGGGGAAACAGAGCCGTAGATCCACGGACAGAGCGGCGGCGAGCCGTTCGCGCTCGACGCTCGTTACCCGATGCGGAACCGCGTTCAATTAAACCGATCCGCCATAAGCCCGACGCCGGATAACGCGCCTAGCTCGTTTTGGGACAGCCGCGACGCGTTGCGATACAGGCGCAAGCGAGACTGTGTTTTGCTCGGGTAGGCGTTTTCATATTTTGCCTTCGGGAACAACGTCAACCGGGAAGCGGTTGCGTTATTTGATATTCCGATTGTCGCCCGGTAACACGTTCTCCAATCGATATTTTATTGTGGGAAGCTTTTCTTTTTCCTGTAGTGGTGGATCAAGCGAGCAGAGGCGGTAGCGTTTAGGAGCGTCGGCTCGATCTCAAAATACTGTTTTCAGCTCCGAGCCTCTCTCAGATACGCCCGCAGCGCTGGTACGCCGCCTGTCGCCGCGAGATTTGCCTTTTCGTACAGATACCGGCTCGGCTCTACACTTTTCGCCAGAACCGAGCCGTAGATTCGCTACTGCTAAAGATTCGTTCTTTTCAGATTCTTTCTAACAGATTGAGCTGTCGAAGTTCCTACCCGATCTGCAACGGCATGCGAATCGGGTATCTAAATCTGGTATGGCAACCGGCTATAGCAACCGGATAGCCATTTGCTAAAACGAGATCTGCGGATCGTCATAGTCACTCGGTATCTCACGAGCCGCCAACGCTTCGGGCAAAAACGGCTTACGACCCGGCTTATTGCCGACAACGCCAGTCGAAGACCGTAGCGTTGCTTCGGCTTTCGCTTTTTATCTTCGTGGACAATAAGAACGTACATGTTTTCAGGCTCGCGCGTACCCGTTCTTTCAACCATCGACCGTGAACCTTTTCAAAAACCGGACACTTGCCTCGCATAAGTTCTTAATGGCTATATCGGTTTGATGCTCGCCATACCCGGGCGCGCTTCGGCTTATGTCACGTCTACTCATTTGCGCCCGGTATTTGCTATTGATCGGCTTTGAATTTAGCGGAGAGCTATCGCCGCGCCGACGCTCTTGGCGGCACGCTCATGGGCGAGTCGTTAAGCCGAATGGTTGGATTGCATACAACATGACGTAACCGGCGAGAAGTATTTCTTAGGTCGGCGGAGCGTCATGCCGAGCGCCTGAACCTGCTCGGAGCGGCTCTCGCTGCGCCGTGTTACTCGGTTTCGTGAGCGGCGGCCGATTGCGAGTCCGTGATATTGAAAGATCGCCTCGTCCCTTGTCGCATGTTCCAGCGTCGTTTTGCAGTGCTTAAAGCTCGCCGTCTAGTCCCAGCCGTTCCATCATGTCGGAGTATCCGGCGGCCATCCGTGCTCGTTACACATGTCGCTAAAGTCCGGCACGCCGCTCAGATACTTTCGATGGTTTCTATCGCCGCGCGCTTCGCCCGCGTCCTCGAATCCCCTCGTTGTCTTCGGACTCGATTTACAGCGTCCATTCGGCGATCTTTCAACGCCGCGAGACGAGCCCGCAGCGTCACTTCCAAAAGCTTCGCCGTATCGCCGCGATACACGCCCGTTTCGGCCTCGTCGTAGTTCATAAGTCGAGCACGCTCGAGCATCCTGTGGAAGATTTCCTGTACCTCGGCGTCGTCGTCCTCTACATTCGCAACGGCGAGCGCGGGGTGCAGTATAGCCGCGCCAGTTCAAAGATTTCTCGAATAGTTTGCGTTCGCTTCTGCCTTCATGGTTGTTGTTCCCTTTCGTTAGTCGGTTTTCCCGTTAAGTCGTCTAGGCGGTCGAGAGCAAACTGTAGGCGAGCGCCGGGCGGGAAGGTCATGGTCGACAAATTCAAGCGATAAAAAAACAGCTAGTTGGACGGTTTTCCTTTCGCATAGGGCATCCGAGCCTAATGGCGACGTGATGGCGAATGATGGCTCTTCATCTCCATCTTCATCTCCGTCTCCGGCTCCATCTGTAGTTCCATTTAGATCTTCATCTCCGTCTCCATCTCCTGTTGCAGTGGAAAGCGCCGCGACGCCTGGCCGCGCGAAGCCACCCATCTATCGGGGAGAGCGGCTCGTGGTGTTCGACTGGCAACTGGAGGATTTGAAACGCATGCTCGGCGTGCACGCGCCCGCCTTTGATGTCGGCGCGTGGTTCGTGACGCTCGATGCGCGCCTAGTCGAGTCCCCGTCGTCATTCCGCCCGCGATGGCGGGGCCTGGCTCCAGCAGCAGACGCTCACCGAAGCGGCGCGGCGGGGCCTCCCAATCGCGGTGCAGGCGTCGACAGACTCGGCGGCCGGGAAGCAAACGACACGACTCATGGCGGCGCGGGAAAGCATTCGACGGCAGGAGGCGCAGTGATGAGCCTTCTGCAGTTCACGGACGTGTTCATCGTGCTCGCGTCTCAGCTTCGATGCATGGATGGTGACGAACCGGTGATTCGGGCTTACTACGACGTGTTGAAGCATATCGAGCTCGAATTTATCCAGATGGCCGCCGCGCGCCTGGCGCGCAACGCCGAATGGTTTCCGAAACGGCCGAGTGGCGCGCGATGTGCGCCGTCATCGAACTCGAGCGTCGCGAAGAGCAGCGGAAGTTGATGCGCCAGTCGCCGACGCCGTGGTGTTGGACCTGCGGCGATACGAGCTGGTCCGAGACGCCGGAGGGGACGGTGCGGCCGTGTGCGTGCCGCGCGCAGCGCAGGGCTCGAGCTGCTCGGGCGTTGCCCGTGGCCGATGTTGCCGGCGCGTCCGGCGGGATTAATCTAATCACCAGCTTCACCACCTTGCGCACCAAGGTCGCTGATCTCGGCACGGCCCTCGCCACCACGCACCGCGGCGTCGAGTGGAGTGCCCTGGCGCGATGCTCGGCGGGCTCTCCGCAATCGTCGCACCCTGGCCGCGAAGGTGCGACTCACCGCTCAGAAAGCGAGGATAGTGTGATCCTTCGACGCTCAGCGCAAGGCCGCGCCGTGGTTCACGGCCGCCGCACCGACCTGGCAATACGACACTGAGGATGCCCATGTGATATGGCCGGCATGATGACGTGGGCGGAGCTGTTGCGGCGCGTCGGTCGTCCTAGCGTGTCCCTCAGTGTGACGCGGGCGAGTCTCTCGCGAACACTGCGGCGCTTGTGGCTGGCTACGTGGAGCTATCGAACGGCAGGGACACGATGACGATGAAACGCGATCGCATGCGCGACCGCCTGGGACGATTGGAAGCCGATCCGGCCGCCGCCAACGAGGCTTCAGGCGTTCATGGCGGAGTGCGGCACGAAGGATTGGTGCGGATCTGGCGACGCTTACATGACCGTCCAGCGAGACAGAACCAACCGCCCTCGCGGTTTTTACGTATGTATCGTGCAGATTACGGCCGCTGGCCGCCAACGGTTAACTGCCGCGTGCACGACCAAGTTAACCGATGGCGATGAGGACGACGACGCAGCGGTTAACTTCCGGCGCGTCTCCTTGACCGCTGGCGCTAGAGAAGGAATCGCAACATGACGCAGCCTGAGGGGGCCGTCGATCAGTCCCTATCAGCAAAAGGAACGCGTTCTCGCGGCATCCCGTGCGGCGGTCAAGGCTCGGAGGTGCGAAGAACAGCAGCCACCCGCTCGCTCGGTTTCCGCCACGACCACATCTTGCAGGCGTCGTGCAGGCTGAGGGCACCCGACTGGACTGGGAGCCGGCACGTCGGGCAGATCCGCGCGGGCCGTCCCGCGTATTGCGCGTTCCGTGCGCGCGCCGCTTGCTGTTTGGGCGTGTTGCGGCTGCCGCCGATCTTCCGGGCGACCGCTGCGGGGTTCTTCTTCGTCGGTTGTTTGAGTGTCATATGAGTGTTCTGTTGTAAGTTCAAACCACGATAACGTCCGAATTGGATTCAGACATGAATACACATACTCATGAGTGAATAAAAACCGTCTTGTGCTTGACGGTCGCGCGCGGACGCGCAGTCGAGTCTGGAACCGGCGACAAGGAAGATCAACGTGCGCATATCGGTTCACCTATTTCGCTTATCGGTTGGGCATCCCCCTACCCCTAGGCCGATGTGTGAATCTCGATGCAAAACTGTAAACACCCGACGCTTGGAAGGCGCTGGGCGAGTAGGACCGCGCGTGAGATACCGGCGAGGTGCGCATGACAACCGGCAAAGGGCTGCAACCCGGCGACGAAATCAAGTGCGACGTCTGCGGCGATGTGCACGCCGTGCGGCCGCAATCCAGTCTCGCCGACACGAGCACCGCCGCGCGCCTGATGTTGTATGCCTACTGTCGGAAGCCGCGGCCAGGCAAGTATTACGTCGGCACCATCGGCGGCCGATCGAATCGCGGGCCGAGCGTCCGGCGCAAAAAAGTCGGCGGCAACCTGATGCAAGACCACGCCTGTGACCGGTTATGAGGGCCATCAGGTCCGAATCCGATCAGCTATGATCCGCTGTTCAATACAGTGGGAGGAGAAGACCTTGATGTATGAGCCCTACTACGACGTTGCCCAGGTCTGTTTGCGAGGACATCTAGTCAACTCCGGAATCAAGGACACGCCTCAGAAATCCTCGGATCACTGCCCTAAATGTGGTCAGCCAACGATCACGAAATGCCCACGATGCGGCGTGGAGATCCGGGGCCAATACCATTCGCCTGTTGAGGGATACACGGTAATGAGTTTCACCAGCAGCGTATTGCCGCGGATGCGGCAAGCCGTTTCCCTGGACCGCGTTGGGTTTGTACGCTGCTCGTATCCTTGCCGACGAACTTGAGGGCCTATCCGACGAAGAGCGAATCCTGATCAAAGCGAGCATCGATGATCTGGTCGTGGATTCACCACGCACCGGGGTGGCTGTTTTTCGTTTTCAAGACGATCATCGCGAAAGCAAAAGGCGCTGCGAGAGACCTCCTCGTGGACGTCATCGCAAAGATTGCAGTGGAAACCGCGAAGGGCCGTCTAGGAATGTAACTCCGCGGAGGAAACCTTCTGCTTTGCCTTCGACCGGTGCTTCCTTCATTCTCTGTCCTTGAACCGACCGTAAACAGCGAGCATTACATGTGTCATAGGGGATGGTTGTAGCTCCACACCGCGCCGATGAACTGGATCGTCTCCAAGACCACGAGCCCCCGAACTATGTCCACACAAAAACCGGACGCCGCTTCGTATCAACCAGGCGATCGCCGCCCAGGCCCATGTGAACAGAAAGCTCACGAGGGCGACACCGTTCGCCAGCGCGAAATCGAGCCCATGGGGGCCCCAACGTCAGCGCCGTCCGCAGATATGACCCAACGAGGCAGAGGCCGACCCCCGACCCGTCGCCACATCATCGCGCGCGTCACCCTATTACTCTGACGCCATTGGGGTGCGACCGCTGTTCCGTTCGGCACACGGCGAACTACAGAGGCGTCCCCTCGGGGAACCGACCGTAAATCACGCGCCGATCGCGACGCGGCGCTTGATCGATTCTACAAAGGGTCGTGGCGTCAGTTATTCACCGTGTATAATGCTCTCGCGTGCAGCCAAAGGAACTGAACCGCATTCGGCGACGGCTCGGACTGACGCAGGCGGCGCTCGCGGCCCAGGTCGGCGTGACCGGCAATACGGTTGCGCGATGGGAACGCGGGGAAGTGCCGATCGGCCCAGTCGCGGCGCGACTGCTACACGAACTCGATCATCTCCACTCGAGTCGTCTCGTCGCGCAGGCCAATTTCCGGATCGACCCGCCCCTCCTCGCCGGCCTCCAGCGTGTGAAGGAGCGCGACGGCATGGTGATCTCGGAGCAGATCCGGCGCGCGATCGACCTGTGGCTCGCGGAGCAAGGCGTCAACGTGAAAACGAAGCGCACGCGGGCAGCCACCCGCTCACGCTCCTGAAATCGGCTTCGCCAGGCGGACCGCTCGACCAACGGCCGCGCTGAGGCTGCCCTTGTCGATGAGAGGCTAAAAAGGGAACGAGTGAGGGAGGGGAGACGACGTGGACGAGCTACAACTGTCCGGTGAAGCCGACGTATACGTGAAGAAGACTGTGAGGCGATTGGGCGATTCCCTTTCACTTGGACGAAATCGCCTCGCCGCCCTGGCAGCGCCGTCATGCACATCGACCTCAGCGTCGCTCTCGATGCCACCACCGCGCGCCGTTTGACGATTAGCCTCGACACGCTCGTGCTTAAACTCCCGGACGGCTGGTGCCAGGACTTTCAAGTAGCAGGCGTGAGCGGGACCGGGGGTGTCATACGCGTGAACGCGATGGGTGACCTGCGGAAGGAGGCATGAGCATGATCGCCGCCATCTTCGCACGCAAGAGCATGGACCGGAACGGCGTCGCCGACGAACAGAAATCCGTCGCGCGCCAGGTGGCACACGCGCAGCACCACGCCGAGCGAGCCGTCGACTCGATCACGCCGCGTGACGCGGGCGGTGATCGATAACGCCGATGGCAGACAAGCGTCGCGAGCGTTTCTACCTGGAGCAGCTTCGAGCGGCCCTTCCCGACTTTCCGCCGGGACACGTCGAAGCCGGCCCTGAACCGCCAGATTTTGTTATTCGGTCTGCCGATCGGGTGGTCGGGATTGAGATGACTGAGTTCTATCTACCGCCGCAGCCCGGAGAACGGCGTCATCACCAGGAAGAGCAGAGTCTCAAGAATCACGCCGTCAGAAGAGCCTGTGAGATCCATGCCGGTTCGGGCGGGCCTGGGTTGTATGTGCAAGTGTTCTTCCACCGGCCGTTTTCGCTCACGAAAAACACGCTGGAAAGGTTTGCCGGGTGTCTCGCTCAGGCCGTTGGAGAAGTGCCGGCACCGACATTTGGTGAGCAGTCGACCAGCGTTCCGTGGCAGCGCTTACCTGTTGGCGTGTCTTCCATCAGCCTACACGGCGGTCTCAGAGGGCAGGACCGGCTGTGGCAAGCCGGCAACGGGGGATGGGTTGCGCCGATTGGACCGGAACTGATCCAGCCCGTAATCGCGAAGAAGGTGCGCAAGTGTCAACCGGTCCGAAAAACGTATGCCGAGCTGTGGCTGGTGATAGTGGGCGACGACTTTTCCGATGGTGCCCCGGCTGAGCTGACGAGGTCTGCCGCCGAGCACGTCTACGCGAATCAGTTCAATCGGGTGTTTTGGTTGAGGCCGCACGTCCCGCGCGCCCACGAACTCGGGCAACCGGCCCCTGACTTAGATGAGGGTAACGTCGAACATGATTGCAGCCATCTACGCTCGCAAAAGCACCGAACAGAACGGCATCGCCGACGACCAGAAGTCGGTCGCGCGCCAGGTCGACCACGCGCGCCGGTATGCGCAGGCGGAAAGGCTGGACCGTCGACGACGCCCACGTCTACGTCGACGATGGCATCAGCGGTGCCGAATTTGCGAACCGTCCCGGCTTTCTGCGCCTGATGAACGGCCTCAAGCCGCGGGCGACCTTTCAGGTGCTCGTCATGTCGCGAAGAATCCCGCCTCGGCCGCGAAGCGATCGAGACGGCCTACGCGCTGAAGCAACTCGTCACCGGGGCGTCCGCGTGTTCTTCTACCTCGAGGATCGCGAGCGCACGCTCGACAGTCCGACCGACAAGATCATGCTGTCGCTGACGGCGTTCGCCGACGAGCTCGAGCGCGAGAAGGCGCGCCAGCGCACCTACGACGCGATGCTGCGAAAAGCGCGCGCCGGCCACGTCACCGGCGGCCGCGTCTTCGGCTACGCCAACGTGGAGATCCTCGGCGCGAGTGGCAAGCGCTCGCACGTCGAGCGCCGGATCAACGATGACGGAGGCCGCGATCGTGCAGCGCATTTTCACGATGTGCGCCGCGGGACAGGGGCTCCGCACGATCGCGAAAGCGCTGAACGCCGATCGCGTGCCGGCACCGCGGGCGCAGCAAGGCCGGCCGTGCGCGTGGGCCTCGACATCGATTCGCGAAGTGCTGTATCGCGATCTCTACCGCGGCGTGATCGTCTGGAACAAGACGCGGAAGCGGAACAATTGGGGCCTCGAGCGACGCAGCGTGAAGGCGGCAACCGACTGGATCACGCGTCGAGGCGCCGCAGCTCCGTATCGTCTCAGACGCGCAGTGGCTCGCCGCGCACGGCCGGCTCGAGCACGACACGCCAAACGTATTTGCGCGGCACGCACGGCCAGCTTTGGGGACGACCGGTGGACGGCCACGAGTCGAAGTATCTGCTCACCGGGCTCTCGCGCTGCGGGGTGTGCGGCGGGACGCTGATTGTCCGCAGCCGGGACCATGGGCACCGACGCGCCTACTTCTACGCCTGTTCCTCGTTCCATCACCGTGGCAAGACGGTCTGCGCCGAACTCGATGGAGATGCGCCTGGAGGATGCGGAGCAGGCCGTGTTGACGGCGCTCGAGCGCGAGCTGCTCGACCCGGAGATCCTCGAGGCCGCGACGGCGCGAGCGGCGGCGCGCGTGGCGGCACCGCCGGAGGACGTCGCGACGCGGCGGCACACGCTCGAGATCGCGCGCACGCACGCCGAGACAGCTCTGTCGCGTCTCACAGCAGGCCGTTGCCGAGGGCGGATCGATCCCGACGTTGCTGCAAGCGATTCGCGATCAGGAACGCGGCCACGACCGGATTCGCGCCGAGCTCGCGGACCTCAACCGGCCGCGGGTAGTGCCGCTGAACCTGGCGCAGCTCATGGCGCTCGCCCGCACGAAAGCGGACGAGTGGCAGGCGCTGCTCGCGGAAGCACGCGCCGATCGCGCGGCAGATGGTGCGGAAGCTGGTCGAGGGGCGGATCTTGTTCACGCCCGACCCGGAGAGCCGGCGTTACACGCTTCACGGATGACCGGCACTCTGGCGATCTTTTTCAGCGGGATTGTGTGTCCACAAGCGATGGCGTCCCCAGCGGGATTCGAACCCGCGTTACCGGCGTGAAAGGCCGGCGTCCTGGGCCTCTGGACGATGGGGACGTTCGGTGGGCGAATTACAGTCGATCATCTTATCATCACCGCGCGAACTCGTTCTGGAACGAGCTTGCGCCATGTGCACAACAGCACAGGAAAAAGGCGCCTCCCGCGCAACACTCTGTGGATGCCCGAAGCGACCCTTTCTGCTTCTGCGTTGGCGATCGCCGATCGGGCCTGCGTGCATCGGAAATCCGTTACCGGCGCTTGTTTGAAGCCGCCCGCGACGGCATTTTGATCCTCGATGCCGGATCGGGAGAGATCACCGCCGTCAACCCGTTTCTGGCAGATCTGCTCGGCTATTCCAGGAACGACATTCTTGGAAAAAACTCTGGGAGCTCGGACCGTTTCAGGACATCAAGAAGGGCAAGATCGCGTTCAAGGAATTGCAGAGCCAGGAATACATCCAGTACGACGACCTGCCGCTCGAGACCAGCGACGGCCGATCGATCGACGTCGAATTTGTCAGCAACATGTACCTGTCCGATCACCAGCAGGTCATTCAGTGCAACATCCGCGATATCACCGAGCGCAAGCGCGTCGAACAGAGTCTCCGCGCCAGCGATCAACGCTACCTCGCGCTGTTCGAGTACGCCCCCGACGGGCATCCTCATTGCCGATCGCCAGAGCTTCTACATCGACGCCAACCCGAGCATGTGCCGCATGCTGGGCTATTCCCGCGACGAGTTTATTGGGCTGCACGCCTCGGACATCGTTGCGCCGGCAGAAATCGGGCATATCAGAGCGGCATTGACGTTGATCGTCGAGACTCCCGACTACCACCGGGAATGGCAGTTCAGGCGGAAGGATGGGTCGATGTTCTTGGCGGACGTCATCGCGACAGCGATGCCGGACGGTAACCTGCTGGCGATGGTCAGAGATGTCACCGAGCGAAATCAGGCGGAGGCGACGCTGCGACATTCCGAAGAGCGCGTAAAGTTCGCGCTGCAGAATGCCAATATCGGAATCTGGGATATGGATTACGTCTCCGGAGTGCTCCAGTGGTCGGACGTCATGGAGACTCAGTACGGCCTTCCACCCGGAACGTTCGGCGGCACCTACGAGGCATTCGTCGAGCGCCTTCACCCCGAAGATCGCGCTGCCGTTATCGAAGCGATCGAGAGCTCCACGAAATTGGGATCGGACTTCAACGTTGCTGCATCGCACGATCAGGCCGGACGGCACGCTCCGCTGGCTGAGCGGCACCGGCCGCACGCTTCTCGACGAAGACGGACAACCGCTGCGCGCGGTGAGCTGTTTGACGAAAACCCGTCGATCGACGTGCTGCTGACCGACGTCGTCATGCCGGGGCCGAGCGGACCGGATTTGAGCGAGCAGTTGACGAAACGCAGACCATCGCTCAAGGTGATCTACATGTCCGGCTACACCGACGAGGCCATCGTCCAGCACGGCGTGCTGAAGCCGGGCATCGCGTTCCTGCACAAACCGTTCACATCCGGAGCGCTCGGACGAAAAATTCGTTAGGTGGCGGGCGCGGTCCGAGTGATGGCGTGGCTCCTGGCGGTGTCCGCCGTTGGCCATGCTCAGACGGCTGGCGTCGACGCATTCCTTACCCAGCTCCAACGCGCATCGCAAGCCAACGATCGCGACACGATTGCCGCACTGATTCGGTACCCAATCACGATCTCAATCGCCGGCCTGCGTGTTCCGTTCGCAGATGCGGCCAGCTTTCTCGAGCGTTACGATGACGTCTTCAACGCACCGCTGCGCGACGCGATCGCGCGCGGCTCCGCGATCGACACCCAATCCATCGTCGTTACGCAGGTCGAAGGACAGCTGCGCATCTCCTCTATCACCGTGCCGCAGTTTGCGAGCGGAGAGAGTGCGGATGTTGTTCCACAGGTTGATGCGCCGGCGGGCACGGCTCGAAAACAGGAGCCACGTCGTGTCGCGATTCGCGTCGGGCCGCGACCAACACAGATTCCAGGCCTGCTCGCTCGAGGCGCGACCGATGCGTTGATACTGTATCTGCCGAAGGGGATGCTGGCGAGCGGGAGATTGGAGCGGGTGCCCGCCGGTGCGGCGGTCATTCGTGTGGTGCACGCGGCCACCGGCGCCCCGCTCGCCGCGCGGACGCCGGCCGACGGGCGTTTTGTGTCCGGGCGGCCGTCCGAAGGCGGCGACTACCGCATCGAAGTGCGGCGTACGGACAAGACCGACGAAGCGCACCTGCCGTACATATTGTCGCTGAGCCTTCGCTAGTGGTCCCGTGATGTCGCAATATACTCGTACCGCGCGGAGAGAGGAGCTTCCTATGGCAGAGAAGTGGCAGCTTTCGGGAAACGTGCTCGTCGCGTGCAACTGCGATTGGGGTTGCCCGTGCAATTTCAACGCGCGTCCGACGACGGGGAAGTGCGAGGGCGGTTGGACGTGGCAGATTCGATCGAGGCACCTACGGCGATGTACGGCTCGACGGCCTGTGCCTGTCCGTGTATGCGAACTGGCCGGGCGCCATCCACGAAGGCAACGGCGAAGCGCTCGTGCTCATCGACGAGCGCGCTGACGCGGCGCAGCGCGCGGCCATCGAGACGCTGCTTGGTGGCAAGGTCGGCGGCCCGTGGGAAGTGCTGGGCTGGACGTGGCCGAAAGTGCACGGGCCGTACGCGGTTGCATACGATCTTGTCTTTGACGGGACTCGCACACGGGCGAAGTGCGGCGACTACGTCGACGTGGAATGCGGACCGATTAAAAACCCGGTCACAGGCGCGGACGTGCACCCGGGTGTCGTTCTGCCCGAGGGCATCATCCTGAAACGTGGTGAGCTAGGCGCGACGACGCGGTTCCGCGTGTCGCATGGCGTCAACTACGATCATTCGGGTCAGTACATGGCGGTCGGACCGTTCGAGTACGCCTCGAAGTAATTACATCGCGAATGGCCTGAATGACGAGCTCCGGATCGTCGAGATGGATCCAGTGCCCGCTTCGAGGTGAAACGATGTGACGTCCGTTGGATGAGGCTGCGGCAAGCGCCGCGTCGGCGGCGAGCCATTGCGCGGCACGAGATCCAGCCGACAGTACGACGACTGGAATATCGCCAAACGCGTCGGTGTCCCGCGTGAGATTCGCAGAGCACGAGGGCATGGCGGCGAGGTGCTGCCACATGCCGCGGAACGCTTTCGGATTCGACCAGTGCGCCTGAACCGACGGAAGCACTTCCGGTGGCAGCTTCTGCACTTCGTCAACCAGGTGTTCGAGCAGCGCCGCCGCCCTGCGGCCGAACATGCGGCTGAACTGTCGGGGCGCTCGGGGCGCGCCGCCGCTGAGCAGCGCCAAAGAAAAGCGCACCGCACCAAGTCGCGCAAGCACTGCGCCTACCCGCGACAGGAAGATGGCGCCGCGAAGAGTCTGCCGCTGATTTGGCGACGGATCGCACCATTCCTCGGGATGGAGCGGATCGACGAACACCAGTCCGGCTACCTCTGACGGATGCGCGCGCGCGAACGACCGGATGATGAGCGCGCCAAACGAATGGGCGACGAGGACATAAGGAGGCGGGATGTCCGCGCTTTTGACCAGGGCGCGCAGTTCGCTCACGAGCGCAGCCGTCGAGCGATCGCTCGAGGCCGGCTCGCTCCACGAAAGACCGGCGCGATCGTAGCTGCACACACGCGTCTCGCGCGCGATAACGGGCTGCACGCGGCTCCACGTCAGGGAGGACGCGGCTATTCCCGCTTCGAGGATGACGGCAGGCGTGCCCTCCCCGTCACACCGGTAGTGGAGGCGATGACGCCCGACAGATCCGAACGCACCAGGTGCGCCGAACTTTCGCCGGTCGCGGGCTGCGCCGATCGCTTGGTACAGCATTCCGGCCACGACAAGGCCTGCGATGGCCACCAGGACCGTCCATCCCATACCTCATAATGCGCAAAAACGGGGGAAACCGGTTTAGCATCATATCGCTCAGAATTTCTTCCCAAGGAGAACAGAGGACATGCTCAAGAAATCACTCAAGCTCGCTGGTATAGCGCTTGCTCTTGCCGCCGGTTCCGCGGCGGCACAGGAGTCCGCCGCTCCGAAAGCGCCGACGGTGACACGTACCCCACTGATGACCCAGGCTCTGCCGATGCCCGGCGGCTATGTCGCGACATTGGTCTCTGTCGAGCTGCCGGTTGGCTCGCGAGAAGGGCGACACATGCATTCCGGGACGCTGGTCGCCTATGTCAAGGAAGGCGCCCTCACGCTGGACCACGAAGGGAAGCCGACAGTGACCTACAAGACCGGTGAGACGTTTTCCGTCGAGCCTGGCAAGGTCCACGAAGGCATGAACAAGGGCGACGTCAAAACCATGCTGGTCGCCACGTTCGTGTTTCCAAAAGATCAGCCGATGACGACCCAGGTAACAAAATAGAGGGAGGCTCACTATGCTGACTCGACGCGAATTCATTGGCGCGGGGCTTGGGGCTGCGGTCGCCACGCACGCGTTCGCGCTGCCCGGCGACAAGATGCGCTATGCCATGAGCGGGCACCAGTTTCGCGGCCTCAAGCCGCATCCGGAAACGGGCATCAAGATGGCGGCGCAGTACGGTTATCACGGGCTGGAGCCGTTCGAGGACGACATGCCGCAGTATGTCAAGCAGCCGCCGGAAGTGTTCAAGAAGCTGCTCGACGCCGCTGGCATTGCGCTGTGCACGGTGGGGAGCGGCGGCCAGTATCTCGATCCCGCGCGCATTCAAGCGACCATCGAGAGCAACGCGGCGCGCGCGAAGTACGTCGCGTACTTCGGATGCAAACACCTGAAGGTGAACCTCAGCAGGCGCGTCGGATCGGAAAACCTGAGCGCCGAAAACGGGAAGATCCTCGCGCGGCACCTGAACGAAGTGGGGAAGCGGACGATGGATGCCGGCATCAAGTTTGCGTTTCATCCGCACGCGTGGACGCTCGTCGAGCGCCAGCCCGAGCTCGACATGGTGATGGAGATGACCGATCCGAAGTACGTGTACCTCGTGCTCGACACGGGACACGCCACGCTCGGCGGCATCGATCCGGTCAATACGCTGCGCACCTACTACTCGCGTGTCGCTTCAGTCCATCTCAAGGACGCCGAAGCGAAGTACAGCACCACGCGCGGGTGGCGCGGCCCTGCGCCGAGTGAAGAGGAACACAAGGCCGTCAACTTGTACAAGCGCCTCGGCAGTGGGGGCGTCGATTTCGTCGCATTCTTCCAGGAGTTGCGCCGGCGCAATTACGACGGGTGGGTGACGATGGACTTCGACATGCCGCGACCAGGCGAAGGCACGGTCGAAGACGACATGAACCGGCACAAGAAGTACCTTACCGAGACGCTGAAGGGGGAACTGCGAAGCTGATCCCGGATGCCCAGGACACCGGCCGATCTCTCTCCGCGCGGCGCCATGATGCTTGCGCTCGTCCTCGTGGCATGTGGCGTCGCGCCGATTCTTGGCGCGCTTGAAATCATTCCCTATCCATTGACCCCTGGGACGCCCGTGTGGGTGGGTGTGGCAGCAGGTGGCGTATTCATTCTCGGCGCCGCCGCCATGATCAACGGCTACGTGTTCGGCGGGGGCAAGAACTTCGATGCCGAGGCGCCGCCGCGCGTGCGCGCCGTGCAGAACATGCTCGGCTTCACCATCCTCGCGAGCTTCGCCGCGATCGCCGGATGGGTCGGCTTCGGCCCGGGCGAGCGGAGCTTTTCTTCCTCCATCAGCCTGCCGTTCTGGGAAAGCCAGGGACGGGGAAACGACGTCGTCGGCCGCGCGGTGTTCGGATTCGGCGCGATCCTCTGCGCGGCATTCGCCATTGGTCTCTTGTTCGGAAGTTTCCGCAGGCGGAAACTATAATCCTCGCAGGTGAAACTTCATCAGGTTCTCTTCGACGAGATCTACGCACAAGGGATACGGCACATTTTCGGCATACCGGGTGACTTCGTCCTCAACCTGTACGAAGCCCTTTCGCAGGACGGCCGGTTCCAGCTCATCACATTCAGTCACGAGCCCGCAGTCGGATTCGCCGCCGACGGCGCCTCACGCATCACGAATGGCCTCGGCGTCTGCGTCGTGACGTACGGCGCCGGCGGCCTCAACCTTCTCAACTCGATCGCGTGCGCCTACGCCGAAGAATCGCCGCTCATCGTCATCACTGGCGGCCCGGGCAAGTCGGAAAAAAGGCTGGGCGTGCAGGTGCATCACGAAGTGAAGTCGTACGACTCCCAGTTCAAGATATTTCAGGAAGTGACGGAGTTCGGCGCCGTGCTCGACGATCCACGCACGGCGGCCGCCCAGATTCGCAAAGCCATCGAGGTGGCTTTGAAATTCAAGCGCCCGGTGTATCTCGAAGTGCCGCGGGATATGGTGTTTGCCGAAATCAGCACGCTCTCCAGCGTCGAGCAGGTCGAGCTGCGCGTCGATGCCGGCGCGGTCGAAGAGGCGGCGCAGGAAATCGTCAGCAGGCTGAGAGCAGCAAAGAATCCGGTGCTGATTGTCGGAGTGGAGGTGCACAGGTTCCACCTCATTCCAAAGGTGCTCGAGCTCGCGGAGCGCCTGCAGATTCCGGTCACCTCCTCATTCCTCGGGCGGGGAGTGTTTCCGACACGTCATCCACAGTTCATCGGCACTTATCTCGGCGGCGTCAGCCCACAGCCGCTTCGCGAAATTGTCGAGTCATCGGATTGCCTGCTTCTGCTCGGCGAGCTCGTCAGCGACACGAGCCTGGGGGTCTCTGCGGATCGCGTCAACGAAGACAACCTCATCATCTGCGTCGCCCGTGAGGTGTTCATCAAGTACCACCAGTTTCAGCACACGCCGATCGACATGCTGGTCGATCGCCTTCTGATGTCGGATCTTCCCGTCCTCGGCCATATCGTCGAGACGATAGGGACCGACGTATCTGCCGAAATCTTCGATCCGTTCAAGCAGGACGAGCAGATCAAGATGAAGCACGTCATCAAGCTGGTCAACGAGTTCGTCGAGCAGCACCCGGAGTTTCCGCTGGTGGCCGACACCGGCGATGCGCTGTTCGCGAGCGTCGACATACGCTCGAACGAATGCATTGCGCCGGCCTACTACGCCACGATGGGATTTGCCGTGCCGGCGGCGTTGGGCGTGCAGATTGCGAGCGGCAGGAGACCACTCGTGCTCGTAGGTGACGGCGCATTTCAGATGACGGGCAGCGAAATCTCACACGCGCGCAAGTACCGCTGCAACCCGATTGTGATCCTGCTCAACAACAGCCGATGGGAAATGTTGCAGGCGTTCTTTCCAGAGGCGCGCTACAACGAGACCGTCGGGTGGCCGTTCTCGAAGCTCGCCGAACTGTGGGGCGGCCGCGGATTTCGCGCGCACACGCCGCGGCAGTTCAGGGATGCGCTCGACGCGGCATTCGCGGAGGACAGGCGGTTCTCGCTCATCGAGGTCGGCCTGCAGCCTGGAGACATCTCGCCCATTCTCCGCGGCTTCGTGCACGCGGTGAAGACGCGGGTGCATGCGAACTAAGGGGAAAGGGGTAAGGGGCGAGGGGCAAGGTAGTAGCTTGCTCTCGCATGTGCCTACCCTCGGCCTCCTCGCAGCCATGTCCATCGTCTGGACGTGGCCCCTCGTTCTGCATTTCAGCGATCACATTCCGGGCGCCGGCGGTGACAACTACAGCTTCCTCTGGAACCTGTGGTGGATGCGAAAAGCGTTGAGTGCCCCAGAGCTCGAGTTCTTTCAATCAAGGTATCTGTTCAGTCCGTTCGGCATCGACCTCATCAGCCATCCGCATGCGGCAATGCAGGGCTACCTCTCGGCGACCGCACTCGGCGGCATGTCGATAGTTGCGTCCGCGAATCTTTACGTCATCGTCTCCGTTTTCCTGAACGCGGTGTGCGCGTATGCGCTGGCATTCGATCTTGTGCGACGGCGGCAGTCCGCGCTCCTCGCGGGCGTTGCGTTCGGTGGGTCGCCGTACGTGGCCGCACACCTGTTTGGACATTTCGATCTCTTGACGGCGTGGGTCGTCCCGTTATTCGCGCTCTGCCTCCGTCGATCGTTGCGCACGGGCAGCATCGCCGCAGCCCTTGGCTGCGGACTGTGCGCTGCCGTGGCCGCGTATGCAGCGTATGACTACGTGGTGTATCTGTCCGTCTTTGCCGTGACGTACACGCTCGCATCGTGGCATGTTCTTGGCCTGCATCGCGAGCCGCGCGCGCAGAGACAATCACTCTTCACGGCGCGCCTCATCATCATTGCGTTGATGGCGCTCGACCTGTTCTTGATCGCCGTGATTGTTCTATCAGGCGGCGACCCCAATTACACTAATCCGCTCCTGTGTTTGTGGCTGCTTGCCTTCGCGTGGCTGCTGACAAAGTGGCGGATCGTGTTTCGCTTCGAGCGTCCCGCGCCTGAACCGTTCTGGCGCGGCGCGCAGGCGCTCATGATTACCGCCGCGGCGTTCGCCTTCCTCACCCTGCCGCTCATCGCTCAGGCATTTCGGCTCGCGTTGTCCGGCCGCTACGTGAGCCAGACATATTTCTGGCGCAGTGGGCCTCGCGGTATCGACGCGCTCGCACCGCTCGCCGGCAATCCGTTTCATCCGTTGTACGGCCGCGCGGTGAGCACGTTCTATGAATATCTCGGCCTCGACCGCATCGAGGCGGTCGGCTGGCTCGGAATCGTTCCTGTGGTCGCGCTGTTGACCGGACGAGGCATGTGGCTCGATACAGAAGAGGCGCGCCGGTGGAAGGTCGTCCTCATCGTGTTTGCGATCTGGGCGCTGGGGCCGTTCCTGACGATAGGAGGACTCGACACTGTATTGCCGCTGCCGCAGGTGCTCGCGCGCTTCGTGCCGCTCGTCGGGATCGCGTGGATGCCCGGCCGCGCGATGGTGTGCGTGTACCTGGCGCTCGGCGTGTTGATGGCGTTGCGAGTGGCTGGGTCGGCCCTGGCGCGCCCTGCCATCCAATGGGCGCTCATCGCACTGCTCGCAATCGACTATCTGCATGCTCCGATTCCATTGACCGCGCTCGATCGCCCTGCAGTGTACGAACAGCTCGCTTCCATCAACGATAATGGCGCCGTCATCGAGGTACCGTTTGGCATCGGAGATGGCCTTTTGATGGTCCGCGGGAGCCAGGAGCGCCGCCTTCTGTATGACGCCACGATCCATGGCCATCCGGTGGTCGGCGGATACATAGACAGGATGCCGCCGCAAGTCGCGCTGGCCTACGACGCGATGCCGGTAGTTGGCAATCTGTTGAGGCTGTCGAATGGGGAAGAAGCGATTGAAGAGAATGACCCGGTCGCGCTGCTGCCGTTTCGTTATCTCGTGCTCGATACGAACACGGCGGCGCCCGAACTGATCGACTACGTGCGACGGACGCTTGATGTGGATCTCATTTCGTCTGGCGGCGGCAAGCAACTGTATGCCGTCCAGGGCGTGCGCCCCGCGAACATCAGAGCGTCGCGATAATCACGGCGAAACAGAGACATCCCGCTCCGAGAGCGATCCATCCCCATCGCCTCGTCGACGGCAGGCCCCACCACATGTAAATGCCGCTCGCGATCCACAGGATCAACCCGACGCACAGGACGTCGACAAACACCGCCCACACCGAATCCCAGAATCCATCCATGTCGTACCCGCCACGCGTGTGCATGCCCGACAGGAACGGCCGCAGCGAAAATGGCCGTCGCTCGACGACAAGGCGTTTGTCCTGTGTAAAGTAGTTGAGGCGTACGGGCGTGAGGAAATCGGGATGGCCGACCTGAACTTGCTGCGGATTGAGGCGGTACACCCAGTAACCGCCTTCGATGCCGGCGGCAGCCATCATTTGGCGGCCCAGTGGACGCAGATTCTCTGCCGGCGAGGGCACCGGCGCGTCGAAAGGATGCTCGCCGATACGCGTCCACTCCTCTGGTTCCGGCGACTGGTGATTGATAGGGATGGTGCTGACACCGAACATGATGACCCAGGGCAGCAGGAACAACCCGGTGTACAAGTGCGCCCGGCGGACGAAGTGTGGGAATGTCATATCGTCAGCACGAAGATTGCGAAGATGCCCATGCCGGTAGCCGCGCACGCAAGCCCCCACCAGCGCGTTGCGCGCATTTCCCAGCACATCCACAGGCCCGATAGCGCCCAGAACACCATCGCGACGATGACGGCATCGACGCTGATCGCCATCGCCATGTCGGCCGCATACGGCTGCTGATACCCGCGGCGCCGATGAAACCGGTTGAGAAATCCGCTCGTCTCGAGCTCCATGCGCTCGACGACGATGCGACGATTCTGCGGAGTGAAGATGATGCGCCGCGGCGACAACATGCCCTGGCGGTTGATCGTGAGGCGGCCGTCAGGACCCGGTCCCTGCACTCCGAACGCCCCAGCGAGGTTGAGATCGGAAAGAATCTGCTGCGCGATTTCCCGCGTGGGCGTGCCAGGCTCGAACACGTTCGGGTAGTTCTGTTCGCTCTCCGTGACGAAGATCGTCGGACGCGGCATCCGGTGCTGCATCGCGATGGTGCTGAGCGCGTAGCCGATCATCCACGGCGCGAGAAACAGCGCGAGGTACATGTGGGTGCGTCGAACAAGTCTGGAAAACACACGCGTATCTTACGGGCAGACAGGCTTGCCGCGCGTCCTGTCGCGCCGTAGCGCTCCGCGCGAAGGCGGAAGGGCACCGCGCAACGGCGGAATCGCGCAGCGCGAAGCCGGGTCTGGTAGAATTCCGTGTTCGGCGCGATACGATCTGTGGGAGTGACCTGGTAGCTCAGCGGTAGAGCATCGCACTTTTAATGCGAGGGTCGCGGGTTCGAGCCCCGCCCGGGTCACCATACAAGTACGTTTCTCGGATCGCTCCGCTCGCGAGCAACCAACCTCGCGCTCATTTACTCCCCTCCCTCTCAGTTGCCCTGGCGTGACCAGTGAACAACGTCTCTGCCGCTTCGGGCGATCTCGATCCGGCAGAGCACCTTCTTTTTTCCCCGAACGACCTCGAATATCCTGACGTGCGAACGCGCCGATTGGTCATCGAGCCGCGTCAGTGAGTGGGCGTGGCCCAGCGGTCCGAGTGCCGCAGGCGCCATGCGCGCCAAAAGGGAACGAGTTGCAGTATCCGGATCGGCCACAACGGCTGCCAGTTCCGGATTGACCCAACCTCGTTTTGACACGACGACAAAGTCGAACACTCGGCACTTGTCGTGAAACACCTGGTGGCCATCGACGCGCCGGGGCGCTTCCACAGCGCACCGCGCATTGCGGCGCCGGCGTAGGCACCGCTAACGGAAACGCCACGACGATCAGCATCGCGAGCGCACTGGGCGAGGCTGATCTGAACATCGCGAAGATGGAATCCAGATGCCGGCGGCGAGCGCCCATCGCCATGCCCGTCGCGGCGCGACGAAACCGCACGTGGCGCCGGCCATCACGAGCGCGAACGCGGTAATGCCTGTGTCGTCCCAGTTCGGTCGCGAGTCAACATAGGCGATCGCGATACCCATCATCGCAGCAGCCAGCAACACCAGACGATCACATGATTCTGCGACGTCTCAGCCACAAACGTCGCGGCCACAGATTCGGCGGACCCGAACTGCGCGAGTGCCTCGCGCTGCGCGCGCGCGGATCGAGGCCGCGCCGAATTCCATCGGCGACGGCATCCGCGAGGTGACCGCGTGCTTCTTCCACCATTCGCGGGTTCGACACACCGCGCTTTCGAAGAGCGTTCGAAAGCATTGCGAGGTACGCCTCAACGTCGTCGAATGTCATGCCGGGCTCCCGATGATGGCGTGAACGGCGCGCGCAAATCGCGCCACTCCGCGTGCTGCTTCGCCAGCGTGCGCTCACCCTTGGCCGTCAGTTGGTACACACGACGACGCCGGCCCGTCGCCTCCGACCAGCGGCTCGCGAGTAATCCTGCTCGTTCAAGGCGATGCAACGCTGGATACAGCGTGCCGTCGGGCAGTTTGAACGTCCCGCCGCTCGCGTACGCATCGTTTCGGCAATGGCGTACCCGTGCGCGGCCGCCCCTGAACCGCAGCGAGCAGAGCAAATCCAGGTGCCCTTTGAGGACCTCGGCCTTCATACATCGCGATGCTATACCTCGCATTACGATGTAGTCAAGACGACTGCGCCGTGACACCACGCCGAGCGCGACGCGATAATCATCGAGCGCGATGGTTGCTCGGCGAGCGGCAGCGAGCCGAGATCATGAAATAATGGACCTCTCCATCAACGAAGGCACGCTTGTTGTGACCGGCGGGCCGGGCGATACGCTGCAGACGGCAATTGTCATCAAGAAGACGCCGCGCGGGCTGAGCGCCGCCGGTGCCGAAACGATGCTCCTTGGAAAATGGTTTGGCGTGCGAGGCAGGAACTGGACGATGAAACAGCAAGCGATGGTGCAGGTCGATGGACGCACGTACGATACCTACGAAGTCGTGCTGACCGACGGGTCAGAGAGGCGATTGTACTTCGATGTGACGGACTGGCTCGCCCGCCTTCGCGGCTAGCCGCTTCGGCGCTGCAGGCCCGACGGCTAGTGCTGTGACAGCTTCGCGCTGCTGATCATTTCTTTCAGTTCTTCGACGAGCATGGTGAGCGAGTACGGCTTCTGGACGAGGCGCGTCCGAGGGCGCAGGCGCTCGAGCTCTGCTGATTCAGAAGGGACGCCCGAGAAAATGATGACCGGCGTGCCCGCGGGCATCGACACCACCACATCCCGCCCCGAGCCTCGCGCCAGCCTCAAGTCGATAATCGCGGCCAACGGACGATGCAGATGAATCGCATCGATGGCGTCGTCGGCGGTCTCGGCGGTCACCACCTCGAAGTGGTGCATCTGGAGGAATTTCTCGAGAGGACGCCGAACACCATAGTCGTCTTCAACCAGCAAAACCAGAGGCGCCGCGGGCGTTGTCATTCATTGTCTTATCGGCCGGTCGCCGCTACCTCTTCAAAGTGATGGACACACCCTCTCCCGATGGCGCGACAATCGACGTCAGCACGGCCTGGCTGGTGTGGATGGTCTTGAGAAAATCCGCCATCTCGTCGCGCTTGTTGATGACGTTGTGACCGAGAAACAGGCCGCCCTTGTCCATGCGCGGAAACACCATGGCGAAGAATTTCTGGTAGTCCCGCTTCCACGCATCGCAGAACACGAAATCGAACGTGCCCGGGACCTTCGGAATTTCTGCGAATGCATCGCCCGAAACCACCTGTACGACGTCCGATAGCCCCGCTTTCTTTATGTTGGCCGCCGCTTCGGCAGCCCGCGCTTTGTCGTATTCGATCGTCACCAGCTTTCCGCCTGTCTCGCGCATGCCCAGGCCCATCCAGATGGCGCTGTACCCGCTGGCCGCACCGATCTCGAGCGCGTGTTTCGCTCCGCTCGTGACGACGAGCAGCCGCAGAAACCGGCCGTCCTCCTCGGACACCGCGAGCTGATCCTTGTCGGCGGACTTGATTTGTTTGAGCAGCGCCTCGACGTGCGGCGGCACGTTCTGCGCGATCGAAGCGCAGGGCAGTGCGAATAAGAAAGCGAACACCAAAGCGATTCGATTCATGTTCTTCATTCTACGAGAAACCTTTGCGTCTCCGCGTCTTTGCGGTGAGACATAGCGATCACGACCGCACAAACGCTGCGGCCGCGCCCGCCGTGTGGCGCGCATCTCCGATGCTGTCGGGAATGCCCACACCCCGGAATCCGGCGGCCGAGACGAAGAGCCCGGGATGCGCGGCGAGCTTCGCGTCGATGCGCCTCATCAGCTCACCGTGTCCGACCTCCTGTTGCGGGCTCGATCGATTCCACCGATACACGCGCGTCATGATCGGCAAGCCGCGGATGCCAAGGATCCTCGTGAGATCGCCGAGCGCTGCGTTGGTTAGCTCGGTATCGGTCCTGGACAGCACGTTCGGATCGCGCGCGCCACCGAGGAACGCCCGCAATAAGGCCTGGCCTTCCGGGGCGCGCTGAGGCCACTTCGACGAGATCCACGCGCCGGCGGTGATGCTGATCCCCTCGGCTCGCGGCACCACGAAGCCCGTACCCTTCAAGTCGTGCCGAACCGCGTCGCGCGGAAAGGCGAAAACGACCGTCGCTGTTGACAGATAGCGGATCGACTCGCACGCGGCGGACAAATCCGCATCGACCGGACGCAGCAGTTCGGCGGCCGCAAACGCAGGAATGGCCAGGATGATGGCACGCGCGCGTATCGGTGGCCTGTCGGCGACGCGAATCGTGAAACCGTCTCCCTCATCGATGCCTGTGACATTCGAGCCGTATCGCACCGACTCCTTCGGAACGGCCTTCATCAGTCCGTCAATCAGTTCGCCGAGGCCATTGGGAAACGATCGGAACACACCATCCGAGCTGGCAGGGCGACGTTCGCGCCGAAATGCCCTGATGACGCTGCCCGCTTTTGCCTCGGCCTCGACAAGTCTCGGAAAGAGCGCACGCATCGAAAGCCGCTCGACATCGCCGGCGTGGATGCCCGCGAGCAGCGGTTCGGCGATGTAGGTGACGGCTTCGGGCCCGAACCGGCGTCTCACGAATCCTGCGATCGACTCGTCGTCGTTATTGGGCGCACGTGGGATGACGAGCTCGGCCGCCATCCGGAGCTTTGCCCTCAACCCGAACAGCGTGCTGGTGAAGAGCGGTTTGAGCCGCGTCGGAAATCCAAGAATCGATGCGCCTGGAAGGGCATGGAGCGCACCGTCGCGCAGCACGAATGCCGTGCGCGGAGGCTGTGTTGGGATCAGCCGATCGCCAAGCCCCAGCTCGTTGCACAGCGCAACCGCGGCGGGCTTTTGCACGAGCATGGCGTCGGGACCCGCATCGATGACGAATTCGCCGACGCGTTCAGTCAGGATGATGCCGCCCGGCCGCTGTTCGCGTTCGAGGACGACTACCGAGCGGTTGCGCTTTTGCAACTCGAAGGCGGCTGCGAGCCCGGAAACTCCGGCGCCGATGATGGCGACGTCGACGATTCGATCAGTCATTAGTCGTCAGTCGAGTCAGCAGTCGCATCTAGTCCGTCTGACGACTGTGACTACCGACTACCGACTGCCGACTACCGACTGCCGACTTCACCAAGTCCGCCAGCGCCCGAATGAACGTTGGCGACGTATTCAGGGATTGGGTGCGCCGGAGGGTGACGCCCGCTTCACGCGCGGCCGCGGCTGCTTGAACATCGACGTCGAACAGAATTTCCGTATGGTCGCAGACGAACCCCACAGGCACGACCAGCATGCTGCGAACGCCGGATGAGGCTCGATGTCGAACGTGCTCCGAGAGATCGGGTCCGAGCCACGGTTCAGGGGTTCTGCCTGCACTTTGATATGCCGTGTGGTACGACCGTATGCCGCATCGATCGGCGATCGCTTTCGCGGTGGCGGCGACTTGATGAGGGTAAGGATCGCCGGCGACGGCCACACGTTCCGGCAGGCTATGCGCGGTAAACACGATGTCTTCATCGGGACGTGGCTGTTCAGCGATCACTTTCTCGGCAAATGCCTCGATGAGCAACGGATGATCGTGAAACGACCGCACGCACGAGAACGCGATACCCTCCGGCAAGACGGATGTCGCGGCGTCGATGTACTTCTGCACGCTCAGAGTCGAAAACTGCGGCGCCATCGGAATACCGACGATACGCCGGGCACCGATCCGCGCGATGTCGCGTACCGCGTCAGCGATGAACGGCCGCCAATTGCGCATGCCCACGATAACCGGCATGTCGAGGCCATCGGCCGCGAGTTGTGCCCGAAGCGCCTCGCCCTGCTGGAGGGTAAGGTCTGTCAGCGGCGATCGGCCGCCAATCGCCTCCCAGTTGTGTGTCATTTCTTCGATCAGCTCGACCGAGGGCTCCCGGCCCCCGCGAACCAGCCGAAGGTAGTCGGCCATCTGGTCGACAGACTCGGGTGTTCCGTGCGCCATCAGCAGCACTGCCGCGCCGGGCGCAGCGTCAGGCATGCGCGAGCCTGTAGCGGTGCACGTGCTGCGCGAGGGCCTGTACGTGATCGACCGGCGTCGACGGAAGAATGCCGTGGCCGAGATTGAAGATGTGTCCGGCGCGCCCGCCCGCGCGCTCGAGCACGTCGTCGGCGGCCGTGAGCATGCGGTCGAGGGGCGCAAGCAGCAGGGTGGGATCGAGATTGCCCTGGACAGCGCGATCGTGTCCGATGCGCTCCCACGCTTCGTCGAGCGGGATGCGCCAGTCGGCGCCGATGACATCGCCGCCTGCGTCGCGGAGATCCTGGAGGATGTTCGCTGTGCCGGTACCGAAATGAATCGTGGGCACGCCGGTTCCGGCGATGGCGTCGAAGATTTTCCGCGTGTGGGGGAGAACGAACTCGCGATAGTCGGCCGAGCTGAGCGCGCCGGCCCACGAATCGAAAATCTGAATCACCTGCGCGCCCGCTTCAATCTGCGCTTTCATGTATTCGCCCATGATCGTGCCGAGCATGTCACACAGGCGGTGCCACGCGGCGGGGTTCGAGTACATCAGCGCCTTCGTCAGCGCGAAGTTCTGCGAGTGGCCTCCCTCGATCGCGTACGACGCGAGCGTGAACGGAGCGCCGCCGAATCCGATGAGGGGCACGTTGTGCGGACCATCGAGCTCGCGTCGAATCATTCGGATGGCTTCGAGCACGTGCGCGAGCGCCTCGCGCGGCTCGAACCACTTCAGCCGATCGATGTCCGCTTCGGAACGCAGCGGATTTTCAATCGCCGGCCCTTCGCCGCGGACGAAGTCGAAGGGGATACCCATCGGCTCGAGCGGCAGCAGGAGATCCGAAAACAGGATTGCCGCGTCGACGTCGATGCGGCGTACCGGCTGCATCGTGACGGTCGTGGCCAGTTCTGGGGATCGGCAGATGTCGAGCAGGGAGTGCCGGCTGCGAATCTCGCGGTATTCGGGCATGTAGCGCCCGGCCTGCCGCATGAACCACACCGGTGTGCGATCGACGGGCTCGCGCCTGCAGGCCTTCAGGAAACGGTCGTTCATCGGCGGGGATCGTACTACATGACCGACGTGTATCTATAGATCTGAGATTCTAGATCCTGAGATCTCCAGATACACGCGAGCGACTTCGAGGAACTTACGCTTTCAGGAGGTTCCGAGCGAGAGCGAGCAGGTCTTCGAGCCACAGCGGCTTGAAGCGCACTTCGGCGCCGAGGCCGCGCAGTTCGCGGGACACGGCATCATCGAGAAAGTAGTCGCCCGTGACGATGGCGACCGGCATCGCCGAAAGAGCGTCTTTCGAGCGCAGCGTGCGCAGGAATTGCAATCCATCGACGAGCGGCATGCGCAGGTCGAGGATGATGGCGTGCGGGTGCGAACGCTCAGCCTGGTTCAGACCGGCTTCTGCCGACAGGGCAGTCACCACGTGATATCCCTCGAGGCGCAGCATCCGCTCAAAGGTCTCGGTGACGCTCGGGTCGTCATCGACAATGAGGATGGTGCGGGTTGCCGCCGGCGTTGATACGGCCACTTGGGATGTTTGTTTGGGAGTCTCGGGTGTCATTGTAACTTGCCGATCACCTGTATCGGCCTAAACAGGGTCTTCCTTTACATGGCATCCATGTTATAGTCGCGATTTCGTGAGCCCCATCCTCGTCAGGCCGGTCCGCGAACAACTCGAGCACGACCGCGTCATCCGCCTTTTACAGACCAAGTTTCGCCGTCGTTTCGACGTCGGCATCAACCCCGGGGCCGAGCGAAACAGCCCCGTTGGGACGGGTATCACCGCCGTCTACCCGGATGTCGTGCTCGTTTCGCAGGACAGAGGCAAAAAAGTGATGGCCATCATCGAAGTGGAGACCGTCGAATCGGTCAACAATCTCGAGGCGATGGCCGAGTGGATACCCTACGGGCGCCTCAAGTCTCCCTTTCATTTGTATGTACCGGCGGCGATGGTCGACGTCGCCAGACGGCTCTGTTCCGACAGTCAAATTCCGGTCGCCGAAATTCACACCTACCACTGGATCGGCGACGAGATGCGTTTTCTCCCCATCTATAAGGCCCCGGCCCCAGCGGCGCGGACAGCGAGTCCGAGGACGAAGTCGAAGCCCGCCTCCGCCAAGGCCTCGGCGAGACGAGCCTCCGCGAAAGCTGCGGCGCAGCCCGCTCCGCAAAGCCGTCGAGGCGCGGCAAGAAGAAGCCGGCGGCAAACGCCGGCAAGAAGACCGGTAAATCACCCAAACGCAAATAGCTTTGCCAACTCTGCGGTTCACCCGCGACAAACGCGGGTACGAAACAACGTCGCTCGTCCATGCCGGCCGCCGCAACGGGCGGTCGCGGCAGCGCATTCTTTACTGGTTTCGCACGCCGCCAGGCGTCAAGGTCGGCCGCCCCGCACTGGACGAGGACGCCATCCGCTGGATCGAAGACCACAACCCCGACATCGAGTTCGACTGGCCGAAAATACTCGAAGCGCAGCCGCCTGCTGCGCTGCCGGCCGACGACTCGCGCGTGCGCCGGCCACGGCGCGATCGCCCACGACCGCCTCGAGCCGCGCCGCCGTCTGCCGCGACACCCGAGCCGAACGTCCGAACCCGCACGCCCGGATACCTGGAACCCTCAGAACCGGAACCCTGGAACCGGAACCCTGGAACCGGAATCCTGGAACCGGAACTCTGGAACGTGAACCCTTGGAACCCGAAGTCGTTCAGGCCTTCGAGCAACTCACGCACCCGGAAGCTGAAGAAAAGATCGCCCCGCCGGCAATGCCGGTTGAGCAGAACCTGGGACGCGAGCAGCTCACGCGTTTGCGCGCGCGGTACGCCGAGCTGCTGGCACGCATCACAGAGCGCGGTGGAGACGCGGAGCGCGTCGAAGCGCTCCGCACGCAAGCCGAATCCCTGAACCCCGACACGTGGGTCACTGACGAAGAAGTCCGGCAGGGACTCGAATCGTTCGAGCCGAAGATTCGCGATTTGCGTGCGGCGCTGGGGTTGCGACGCCGGCGCCGGTCGAGGCGAGGGGGACGCCGCGGACGGGGAGAGCGGCCGGCGGAGCCCGAACCTGAAAGGGGTGAGGGGTGAGGGGTAAGGGGTGAGGGGAAAAAGGCAATTCCCCTTCCCCCTCGCCCCTTACCCCTTGCTATACTGCTTCGAGAGTTTTCAACTATGACAACTAAAAATTTTGCGCCCTGGCTCGTTGCGGGTTTGCTGGCCGTGGCCCCGGCTTTCGGCGATGCCACGAACGCGCAGCAACCGGCCGCACCCGCGCAGCAACCTGCCCCCGTGCCGGCGGTGCCCGACGCGCCGAACCCGACCTTCCGGACCTCGGTCAACCTCGTCAGTTCGGACGTCATCGTCCGCAACCGGCGCGGGCAGTTCCAGGCCGACCTCACAAGGGACGATTTCGAGGTCTACGAAGACGGCGTCAAGCAGGAGCTCAACTCGTTCACGCTGGTCCACGGCGGCCGTGTCTACCAGACGCAGACAGCCACGGTAGCCCCCGTACGCGAAGGCATCATCCTGCCGCCGTCGCGCCCGGTCAATGACGCCGCCGGCCGAATCATCATCTTCGTCATCGACGATCTTCACCTCGAGTTCCGCGATACGCATCGCGTGCGCCGTCTGTTCCGCGACATGGCGAAAGAGCTCGTGCACGATGGCGATCTCTTCGGCATCGTGTCGACCGGCACCTCCTCGATTGCGATCGATCTCACCTACGACCGCACGCGCATGGAAGAAGCGGCCAACAAGATTACTGGCGGCGGCTTGAAGCCCTCCGAAATCATTCAGCAGTCATCCACGGGCGAGACGCCGCAGGAAGTGATGCACCGGGCGAACGTCGCTTTCGAGACCGTGTACGACATGCTGAACAATCTGCAGCAGACGCAGCACCGCCGCAAGGCGGTCGTGCTGATCAGCAACGGTTACGACTTCGATCCGTTCGCCTCGTCGCGTGCGGGTACTGCAGACAGCGTTTTCCTCAACAACCGCAACGTCGATCCGAACGATCCGTACAACGCGCGGATGAACCAGGGCAATCAGTTCAACGACGCCGAGCTGTCCATGCGGCTCGCGGAGCTGACGCGCCAGGCGAACCGCGCCAACGCGACGTTCTACACGTTCGACCCGCGCGGGCTCGTGGCCGGGGGCGACATCGATGAACCGGTGGATCCGGTGGAGTGGGAGCAGCATCTGCGGAAATCGCAGGACAGCCTTCGCGTGCTGGCGGAATTGACGGGCGGAATCGCCGTCGTCAACACGAACGATCACACCAAGGCTCTCAAGCGGATCGACGCCGAGACGAGCGACTACTACGTGCTGGGGTACTACTCGACCAATCCAGACCCGACGCAGCGCCGCCGTCTGATTGAAATCAGGTTGAAGAAAAAGGATACGGAAGGAAACAACCTCGAGGTGCTGTACAGGCGCGAGTACTCGCTCAAGCCAATGGCCGAGCGGCCAAGACCAAGGGATAGCTCAGGCGGATCGTACCGCTGTCAAGCAGTGACGCGCCGGCGAGGCGATCGGAGATCGTGTGATTTCTCCGGTGACCATGCGTCTTGCACGCGTCGCCTTTTTCCTCGACGTAATTCACGTCTCGACTCGTGGACAGCTCGCGGTAGCGACCGACGACGCAGCCACAGTCGAGCGTTGTGAATCCGAGGAGCCGAACAAAACTTCCCATATCAGCCTCCGTGCAGCGCTTAAGCATTTTCCGTACCCGTGAAAGTTCCGCTTGCCGCTACAGAAAGATAACGATCGCGCGGCAGGATTCGAACATTTTCGAACAAATCAATGGATCACGATTTTCGCCGCGTTGAGAGTCGACTTTTGTCGTGTGGCTGTTTGACTACGACGTGAGTAATTTTGGCGCACGAAACCAATTACTTGGATTGCAGACTTCGAAAGCGATCGAGGTCGAGAGCGCGTTGTGATGCCGCGCTCTTCTTCGCAGAGACGATTCTGTAAGCGAAGGCGAGATGCGCGAGGAGTGAAAGCGCGTTCCATCCCGGGCGCTGGGCAACGAGCAGCAAGGTGAAAAAATTCAGCGACGTCGCGGCGGCAAAGATGATTGAAAACAACGGATCGAGTCCGGAGGGGAACTTCGCGCCGTAGTTCATCGCGATGGTTTCCCATCCGACAGCGCCCGCGCGCTCTTCGTAGAAGACCTGGATGTAGCGGCCGATTCGTTCGACGCCGGTGTGGATGAAAAAATTGATCTCGAACGTGCCGACGAGTACGAGGAAGGGCACGAGTGTGACGTCCCCTCTGAGCTCCGCGATAAGCAGGGCAATCGTGAGGGCGCCCCACGCGACCAGGCCGACCAGAACAGCACACAATCGGGCCGTTCCCCGCTCGCGGATGGTGTCGCGAAGTGCCTGATATTCGGCCTGATCTGAGTCGTTCATTGGGCTCCCTGATAGATATCGAACGATATCTCGTCCATTTTCAGTCCCTTGTAGCTTTTTTTGCTTGGCGCCCTATCGAGGCTTTGCTAGAATACCGATGAACCTTTAGAGAACCTAAGTGTATATAGACAGGACATTCCGCGGCGTCACCCGCCTGACTGTTCTGTGGCTGGGCGTAAGCCTTTCAGCCGCGGGCGCAGGCGCAACCACCATTTCGACGCCCTGTCGCACAGGCGGCACCGGAGGCTGGCGCCGCCGCAGGCGCCCCGGCCAAGAAGCTGTCGGCGACCGCCCGGGCCCGCGCCCGCGCTGCCCGCATCCGCGCTGCCCGCGCCAAGTCGGCAAAGGCACTAGCCGAAGCGAAGACCCCTCGGTATCGCACCGACGAAGCCGGCAACGTGGTGCCCGAAATCAGAGCCGCCGCCGCCATCATCTACGACCCGGCCACCGGCAAGGTGCTCTACGAAGAGAATTCCCAGGACGAGCGCTCGATCGCCAGCATCACGAAAGTGATGACCGCGATTGTCTTTCTCGAGACCGCGACCGACCTGAACCAGGAAGTCCAGATTGTGCGCGCGGACACGCTGCGCGCGTCGACGACCTACCTACGCACCAACGATCGGGTGCGGCTGTCGGACCTGCTGCACCTGCTGCTGATTCCGTCGGACAACGCGGCGGCGCGCGCGCTGGCCCGCCTCTCGCCGCTGGGTTATGACGGCTTCATCGCCAGAATGAACCAGAAGGCAGACGACCTCGGGTTGGACCACACCGCCTACACCGATCCGTCGGGCCTGTATGCCGACAACATCTCGTCGGCCTACGACATGGCCCGGCTGATCTCGTATGCGTCGGAAGACGATCGCATCGGCCCCGTCATGCGGACGCCGGAATACTCGTTCCGCACGATTCCCGCACCCCGCAGGTCGGCGCGTGTGGTGACGGTTCGCAGCACCAATCAGATTCTCCGCAATGGCGACATGGATGTCGTCGGCGGCAAGACGGGCTTCATCACCAAGGCTGGCTATTGTCTGGCGACGCTGCTGAAGATGCCTTCGGGCGGACCTTCGCTGGCGGTCGTCGTGCTGGGCGCGACGTCGAACCTGGGCCGCTTCTGGGAGACGCGTCACCTCATGACGTGGCTCGCCGAGCGCACCGGCGCCCTTAGCCTCGCCACTCCGGCTGTCGCCACAGCCAAGTAACCTTTCCTCGTCTCACGCGAGAATTACCTCCGTGAGCGCTCCGTGCGTCTCCGCGCCTCTGCGTGTTGAAGCTGAAGACTCTTAACTCTGGTAACCGCGCTGGATGGCTGCGGCATCGAGCGGCAGCGTGGCGATGGAGTCGACGGCCAGCAGGGCAGGACGGCTGCCATCGCGGCCGTCGAAGGCCTTCAGGTAGCGATGGCACTCGTCGCACGCGTAGATGCGATACCGGCCGTCGCGGCTCGTAAATGACGTGATGCGGCTGCGGTCGCTGTTCTCGCAGTAGGGGCAGGTGATTGGGTCGAAGCGCCATTGTCCAGTGCACCGGCCGCAAATCAGCAGACGTTCGGCCGCCGGATTGATGAACGCAAACTCAGGCTCGCCGCCGCAAAGGGGGCAGCAGGGGTGGTGCCAGTCGCTCAGCTCCAGTCTCGGCAAGAGGGCCTCGGCGCAGCGGGCCAGGAACGGGCGCATCGCCAGCATGAGCACCTGATCGAGCAGCTCGCGCTCTGGGCTGCGTGCGTCGGACCGTCGGCGAGCCGGAGCCATGGCAGCCTCGAACCAATTCGCGACCACGGCTTCGATCTGTCCGTCGCGCGCTAACCCCTGGATTCGGTCGTAATCCGCAAGTTCGAGCGTTTCGAAACGGCGGAGGATGTCTGCCGTCTGCCGGATCATCAACCGGAAGTCACTCCAATCGATGGGGATATCCTTGAACTGCAGGGCCGGGCGACATTGCTCGTGGTCGGGTTTACGCCGATCGAAGGCGGCCGAGGGCAGCGGGACTCGGGCTTGCACCCGCCGCTGTGCGCCCAGAAGCTCGATCTGCATGTCGGCAGCCGTCGCCAGATCGGGCTGAGTGTTCTTGAGCTCGCGCAGTTCCCGAACCTCACGCGATTCGGCGCGCGCCGGACGTTCGGCGGGCCGATCTGCCGGCGGATCTGCCTTAGGTGAAGTCACGTGAGGATTGTGGCTCAGCGGTTGTAACTGATGCAATAGTATCCGTCGTACGCTGTTTAACTCGCGTACGTGCTGAATGAGTGTCTCCATCTTGATGGTCGGGTCCGAGGCGCTACCGTTTTCCAAAACCGGTGGGCTGGCGGACGTGCTCGGCGCCCTCCCGCTGGCGTTGGGCAGGCTCGGACATCGAGTGACGCTCGTCACGCCGAAATATCGCGGCGTCCAGGCCCAGGGTACGACGAGGACAATCCAAGTGAGCGGCATCGGCGGGGCGGTCGCTGACACGCACCTTATCGAGCAACCGCTGGCCGAAAACGTCAGGGCAGTGCTCGTGGACCGCCCCGAGCTATACGACCGCGAGTCGCTCTACGGTGCCGGCGGCGATTATCCCGACAACCCCCGGCGTTTTGCGTTTCTCTGCAGCGCCGCGCTCGAGTACGCCGTTCAATCCGGCGAAACGTTCGACATCCTGCACGCACACGACTGGCAGGCGGGTCTCGCACCGGTCTACCTGCGCACCCGCTATGCCGCCGAGCCGCGCCTGAGCGGCATGACGGCGATCTTCACGATTCACAATCTCGCGTATCAGGGAAACTTTCCTGTCGATTGGCTCGGCCCACTCGGGCTGGGCCCGGAATTGATGTCGATGGACGCGCTCGAGTTCTGGGGTCAGATCAGCCTGCTCAAGGGCGGCATCCTGTTTTCCGACAGCATCACGACCGTCAGCCCGACCTACGCTCGTGAAATACAAACCAAGGAATACGGATCCGGGTTCGACGGGGTGCTTGCGACTAGGGCAGCCGATCTGCACGGCATCCTCAATGGCATCGACACCGATCGTTGGAATCCGCGGAGCGATCCGTTTCTCCCCGAGCCGTACGATGAACACAGCCTCGAAAAGAAGGACGCCGCGAAGCGCGCGCTCTTCGAGTTGCTGTGTCCGGGTACCCCGTTCGAGCGCTTTGCGCAGCCGCTCGTGGGCATCGTCTCGCGCCTCGTCGATCAAAAGGGGTTCGATCTGATCGCAGAGCTGGCTCCCACACTGCCGAGTTACGGCAGCTTTGCGGTCCTCGGCACTGGGGATCCCGTGTATGAAAAGCTGCTGCGCGGTCTGGCCGTCAAGTATCCGGATCGGTTCGCCGTGAAAATCGGGTTCGACGAGTCGCTCGCGCATCTGATCGAAGGTGCGGGCGACATCTTCCTGATGCCCTCGCGCTTCGAGCCGTGCGGCCTCAACCAGATGTACAGCATGCGCTACGGCACCGTACCGGTCGTCCGGGCGACGGGAGGGCTCGTCGACACCGTTACGGACTACAATGACGCCGCCGGAACGGGCACCGGCTTCACCTTCAGGCCTTATACGCCCGCGGCGCTCCTGGAGACGATGGAGCGAGCCAGGGCGGTCTTTGCTAACCCAAGTAACTGGAAGAGATTGCAGGTGGCAGGGATGCGCGCAGGACTTTTCCTGGGACCGATCGGCTCGCGAGTACGTCAAACTGTATGAGAGCGCCAGGGGACGGCCCCGGGCGTATATCGGAACGGTGCTCCGGTAAGTACTTCGGTAGTGTCCGCCTTCAGGCGGACTTTGTGGGAGAGACGATGGCATCCGAGAAAATTCAGATTTTCACCGACGGCAATTTCGATCAGACCGTCGTCAAGTCCGACAAACCCGTGCTCGTCGATTTCTGGGCCGAGTGGTGCGGACCGTGCCGGCGCCTGGCGCCGACCGTCGACGCGCTTGCGAGCGATTACGATGGCAGAGTCACCGTCGGGAAGCTCAACGTCGACGAGAACCCGAACACCGCCGCGCAGTTCAGTATCCGCGGTATTCCGACCATCCTCATCTTCAAGGGCGGCGAGATTGTGGAATCGATCGTCGGCCTCGCTGACAAGGATCATCTGAAGCAGCTTATCGACAAGCACGTCTAACGCAAACATGAGCCCACATCGGAACGTCGTCATCATCGGGTCCGGCCCGGCCGGACTCACCGCGGCGCTCTACGCCGCTCGTGCCAACCTGAAACCGCTGCTCATCGAGGGGCTCGAGGCCGGCGGGCAGCTCATGCTCACCACGATGGTCGAGAACTTTCCCGGTTTTCGGGACGGCATCATGGGCCCCGAGCTGATGGCCGACATGCGCGCACAGGCCGAGCGGTTCGGCACGGAGATCATTCAAGGGAACGTGTCGAAAATCGAAGTGAACCGCTGCCCGATCAAGATCGAGGTGAGCGATCACATCGTGTATGCGGAGTCCCTGATTATTGCGACAGGTGCATCCGCTCGATTGCTCGGCTTGAAATCAGAGCGCGCGCTGCTTGGGCACGGTGTATCCACGTGCGCTACATGTGACGGGTTCTTCTTCCGCGGCAAACCGATCGCGGTGGTCGGCGGCGGAGACTCAGCGATGGAAGAGGCGATCTTCCTGACGAAGTTCGCGTCGAAGGTAACCGTCGTGCATCGCCGCGACACGCTGCGCGCGTCGAAGATCATGCAGGAGAAGGCATTCGCCAATCCGAAGATCGAGTTTGCCTGGAACAGCGAGATTGAAGACATCCTCGACGTAACGAAAGGCGAGGTCACTGCGATGATCTTGCGCGACAGGCTGACCGACGAACGCACCGAGCTTCCGGTCGAAGGGGTATTCGTGGCGATCGGTCACACGCCGAACACCGGTTTGTTCAAAGGGCAGCTCGAGATGGACGCGAACGGTTACATCGTGACGCACCATGGCACCCGCACCAGCATTCCGGGCATTTTCGCGGCGGGTGACGTGCAGGACCATATCTACCGGCAGGCGATAACGGCCGCCGGGACCGGTTGCATGGCGGCCATCGACGCAGAGCACTATTTGGACCGCGTCCCCGAGACCGCAGCGGACGCGAAGGATCTGGAAACTAAAATCTAGAAGGAACCCAGAATCCAGAACCCGAACCCAGAACCTAGCACCCAGAACCCAGAACCGCTATAATCACGACGCTATGTGGACCAAGATGATGACCGGGCCGCGGAAGAAGGCCCCGAAGACGATTGCGGTAATCGACCCCGATCGGTGTTTCGGCGCGTTTGCCTGCTCGATTTGCCAGGCTGCCTGTCCCGTTGCCGGCTGCATCGTCGAGGAGAAGGATCGGGACGGCCGCATGGTTTGCGCCGTGCGTGCTGACCTCTGCATCGGGTGCGGACTGTGCGTCACCCTCGGCAACCCGACCGCTCCACAGATTCGCGAGTTCGGTTGCCCGCCCGACTACGACGCCATCAACATGATGCCGTACGAGATGGTGGTGAAGATCCTCGAGGAGTCGGAGAAGGAAGAAACGACGACGTCGGCAGCAGCTTCGCTGTAGGTTCCCACTACCAACCACAACAGTCGGTCTTAAACCCACACCCGGTACATCGCCATACCGCGTGCATCCTGTACATTTCCGCGCCACAGCGCTCACAGACCATCTGGTCGTCCTTCAGCTCGCATTTCTGGGGCTCGAAGGCCGACTTGATCGGCGTAATCTGCTCTTTCTTGGGTGCGTCCGCCATGTGAAGGCATTATATCCAGAGCCGCGAGCGGCGCGGGGCGATGGGGCCCCGCCGGCGAAGCGGCGAGGAGCGGGGCGAGGGGCCCGCGCGATTAATGTTTGAAGGGCGCGACGTTGTAGCGGAACTGAAAGAAACGTGGCGCATTACGCGGCTGTCTGCATGGCGGGCCGTCATCGAATTCTATGAAGCGGACAATCTCACCTACGCCGCTTCCGTCGCGTACTACGCGCTGCTGTCGATGTTCCCATTTGCCCTCATCACCGTCTCAATCCTTGGCAGCGTGACATCCGACGACGTGACGCGGCAGAAAGTGCTGCTGTTCGTGCTGCGGTACTTCCCTGGGCACTTCGATTTCATCATCGCGCAGCTCGATGCGTTCCGGCAGAATCCCATCCGGCTCGGTATCGGAGGCGCTGTCCTGCTGGTTTGGGGCGCGCTCGGTGTGTTTGGCGCTATCAGCACAGCCGTGAATCACGCATGGGGAGTGGAGAAGACGCGGAGCTTCTGGAGCCACCGATTGTTCTCGTTCCTCATGCTCCTGACTGCCGGCCTCATGCTGATGATCGGTCTACTCGGGGCGACGGCTGCGCAGATTATCGGCGCCCGCTGGTTTGCCGGCGTGTCCCAGAATTATCCGGCGCTTCAGGTCATGCAGGGCTTCATGATCCGCAACGCCCTGCTGCTGCTTCCGGCGCTCGTGTTCGGACTGATCTACTACTTCGTGCCGAATGTGAAAGTCCTCGTCAAGGACGTGTGGCTTGGCGGGTTAATCACCGGCTTGTTGTGGGACGCCGGTTTCAAAGGATTCGCGTGGTTCATCCGCGACGCATCGCAGTTCAGCCGCATACACGGATCGATTGCCACCGTGATTGTCTTTCTCATCTGGGTGTATTTTTCCGCAGTCATCCTGCTGTGGGGTGTCGAGTTCACGGCGTCTTACAGCAAGATGCGGCGCGACATCCGGGCAAATGGAGTTCAAGCGAATGTCTAATCGTCTCGCGGCTGAGCGCAGCCCATACCTTCTGCAACACGCCGAGAATCCGGTCGAATGGTACGCCTGGGGGCAAGACGCGTTCGACAAAGCCCGCGAGCTCGACCGCCCGATCTTTCTGTCGATTGGCTATTCAACCTGCCACTGGTGCCACGTGATGGCCCATGAGTCGTTCGAAAGCCAGGCGATTGCCGATATCCTGAATCGCGATTTCATCTCCATCAAAGTGGATCGCGAAGAGCGGCCCGATGTCGATCGCGTCTACATGACGTTCGTACAGGCGACGACGGGGTCGGGCGGCTGGCCGATGAGCGTGTGGTTGACGCCCGATCTCAAACCGTTTTACGGAGGCACCTACTTCCCGCCCGACGCGCGATGGGGAAGGCCTGGATTTCCAGAGATCCTTGGCGAGATCGTCCGCGTGTGGCAGCAGGAACGCGCCAAAGTGCAGCTGTCGGCTGAAAATCTCACGGAACAGATCAGGGGGCTGCGATCCGTGTCGCCGGGCGGAGACGTGCCCGACGCGGATGCGCTGAAGGAGGGTGTCGCGCAGTTTGCACAGACGTTCGACCAGGCGCGCGGCGGGTTTGGGGGCGCGCCGAAGTTCCCGCGTCCGAGCGAGCTGTTGTTTCTCCTCCGTGAGACCGCGCGCACAGGCGACTACACTCCGGCCTTCATGGTGGCGAAGACGCTGCAGCCTATGGCGCTCGGCGGCATGCGCGACCACGTCGGTGGTGGTTTTCACCGCTATTCGGTCGACGCCAACTGGCGAGTACCCCACTTCGAGAAAATGCTGTACGACCAGGCGCAGATCACCCTTGCGTGCCTCGAAACGTATCAACTGGCCGCCGATCGGTTCTTTGCCGAGGTCGCGGAGGACACCCTCGAGTACGTGATGCGCGAGATGACGAACCCCGAGGGGGGCTTTTTCTCCGCGGAGGACGCCGATAGTGTGCCGCCCGAAGAGGCCTCGCATCCGAACGCGCACAAGACCGAAGGGGCGTTCTACCTGTGGACCCAAGGCGAGCTGGAAGCCCTTTTGAAGGACGACTTCGATGTGTTCCGTAATCGCTTCGGCATCCGGCCGGACGGGAACGCGCCCGAGGATCCACAAGGGGAGTTCACAGGCAAGAACCTGCTGTATGTTGCGAGCACGATCGAGGAAGTGGCGCAGCGAGCCGGCGTGTCGCGCGACGAAGTCGACGCCTCTCTGCAGCGTTCGCGCATGATTCTGTTTCGAGCGCGGCTTTCGCGCCCGCGGCCGCATCTCGACGACAAAGTGCTGACGGGCTGGAACGGGCTGATGCTTGCCGCCTTCGCCAAGGCTGCGCGCGTGTTGCCAGGGGCAGAGGCGCGCGCACGCTATCTGGCGGCGGGCGAGCGTGCGGCGGGGTTTCTCGAACAGCACATGTGGGATGCGAGCCGGCATGTCATCAAGCGGCGCTACCGGGAGGGGGACACGGCTATCGACGGATATGCCGAGGACTACGCCTATCTGATCTTTGGGCTGATCGAGCTGTTTCAGGCGGGCGGCGATCCGCGTTGGCTCGAGTGGGCGCGAGCGCTGCAGAAGAGGCAGGACGAGCAATTCTGGGATGCCGAGAACGGCGGCTGGTTCAATACCACGGGCGCCGATCCGAGCGTCATCCTGCGCATGAAGGAAGACTATGACGGCGCCGAGCCGTCGCCGAGCTCGATATCCGTGCTGAACCTGCTGATGATGGCGCACCTGACGAACGAAGCGGAGCTCTTCGAGCGCATCGATCGAACGCTGAAGATGTTCGGGCCTCAAATCGGCAAGGCGGCTCGGGCGGTGCCGATGATGCTGGCCGCGCTCTCGACCTACCATGCGAAGGTGGCGCAGATCGTCATCGTCGGTGTGCCGGATGACGATGCGACGAAGTTCCTCATGCGCGAGGCTGTGGCGAAGTACGATCCGTTCAGTGTCATCGTGCCGGTTGAGCCCGGCGCCGCACAGTCGCGGCTCGCGCGGATGCTGCCGTTCATCAGCGCGATGAGCATGCGCGACGGACGGGCAACCGCGTATGTGTGTCACGACTTCACATGCAGCGAGCCGGCGACCGATCCGGCTGGACTCGCTGAACGGCTGTCTCGTACAATCGCTGTTGATAACTAAATGGAACTACAGGTCGATGTGTGGCTTCGGGGTACCGATTTCGCGAAAACGCAAACGATTTCCGGCATCGGGAGCGACGCGGCGGCGTGGACGGATCACGACGTCTCGAAATTGCTGAAGGCGATGTTGCTCTCCATTCATCGCGCGAAGCACCCTAACTCCACTGACACACCGGTCTTCCTGAGAGGTTTCAGCTGGATCGTGAATCCGTTCGAGGAGAGCGGAGTCGTTGTGGCGATCGAAATTCAAGCCGGCGCGGCCGTGGCCGGTCCGTTTCAGATCGACAAGAAACTGCTCGAAGACATGATATCGCGCGCCATCGCGGAAGCACCGGCCTCGTCCGCGACATCGATTCACTAAAAATACAAAAGTGCCTGTCCTTCGACGCAGAGGCACAGTGACACGCAGTCGACACAGATTTATCGCATTTCCTCCGTGCGTTTCTCCGTGACTCCGTGTCTCTGTGTCGAGAGACTAGGATCACAGCCAAGTTCATACCGGAATTTTCACTCTGCCGCTCAACACAGGTGCATAGAGATCGCTGTGGCGCGCGATCCGCTTGAGAACCACGTCCATGGTGAACTGCTCGGACGTGATGCCGCGCTCGATTTCGTCCCATGTGACCGGCGTCGAAACGCTGGCGACGGTCGTCGGGCGCACCGAGTACACGCTGGCGAGCGTGCGGCCCCATGCGTTCTGGTTGTAGTCGACGAGGACCCGGCCGCGGGGCCGCTTCGCTACCCGATACTGGGCGGTCATGATGTTGGGATATTGCGCCGCCAGCGTCATCGCGAGCGCCTTCGAGAACGTCCATACGTCCTTCTGCGTCGGTCCGCGCTTGATAGGGACGTATACGTGCACACCCTTCGAGCCGCTGGTTTTCGGATACGAGGGCATCTCGAGCGTGTCGAGCGCGTGTCGGACCAGCAGAGACGCCTCGAGCACCTGCTCGAAAGGAACACCTGGTCCTGGATCGAGATCGAAGTGAAAATAATCGGGCCGATCGACGTCGTCGCAACGCGCGTACCACTGGTTGAGGTCGATGCAGCCGAGGTTGACGACCCACAACAGCGCGGCGACATCCTGAATCATCGGGAAATCGATGACGTTGCCCGAGTCGTGTTCGATCGAGCAGGTCTGCAGCCACGACGGACGTGGCGACGGCGTTCGCTTCATGAAGAAGAATTCGCCGGAGGCGCCATGCGGGTATCGTTTCATCACCATCGCACGCGACTTGATGTGGGGCAGAAGCGCCGGTGACACCGCAGCGTAGTACCTGAGGAGATCGCCTTTTGTGATGCCGAGTTCGGCCCAGAACGGTTTGCGCAGATTGGTGAGCCGCACGGGCTTACCGCCCGCGTTCACCTCGACGTTATCCACTCCCTCGGGCACGAGCGAGTCGAGCGGCTTCTGGCGCGGCGGCACCACCCGAGGCTACAATGCGCGGCATAGGAGTTTCAATGCCCTCAACGACGCGCACGTTTGGACTCATTTTGATTGTGCTCGGCCTCGCAAGCTATTTCCTGACAGACCGCGTCAGCGTGACGGCGCTGATTCCGGCATTCTTCGGCGCCGTGTTCGTCATCCTCGCGCTGGTTGCGCGAAGCGAATCGGCGCGCAAGCATGCGATGCACGCCGCGGTTGCTTTGGGGCTGCTCGGATTTCTCGGCACGCTGCGCGTCATCCCCGCTCTCTTCCGGGGGGAGCTCAATCGACCGGCCGTGTTGGCGCAGCTGGCGATGATGGTGCTGATGGCGCTTTACGTGGCGCTCGGCGTGAAGTCGTTCAAGGCCGCGCGTCGGGCGCGGCTGGCTCGCTAGCCCGCGGGCCCGGTCTGCAGCCCAGATCGAAATGCACCGCGGCGCGATAGGGTTCGCCGCGATGTTCGCGTACCACGTATCCGACCCCGGTAACGACGGTCTTGGACTCGGGCTGCGCGAGAAAATCGATTTCCACCTCGACGCGCTCACCGAGCTCATAGGGCTGCTCCAGCTGCAGCAGCGCTCCGGTCACACTCAGGTTCAAGACCTGCCCTGCGCGCCATTTCTGCTCGGTAATCGAGCGCACCCGCGCCGGCCATCGCACGTGATGCCGGCAGGCGCGGCGTGCTTCGACAGGGGCCATCGCAGTCCCGCACAGCAAGATTCGCGCACGGCGCTGGGATGATGAGACATCCGCTAAGTCATAGCGCGATCAGGACAAACCCCGATCACGAACGCGTCATCGCAGCTGAATGTTTTACCGACAGGGAAATATTTTCCGAAACGGCACGGGACGGCGGTATGTGTTACACTGGGCGTGGTTTTTGCTAGTGCTGCGCTGCTTTGACGGTTAACGAGCCTTCCTGACTCGCTTCTCCACACATTCTGCTTAGCGACGAAACGAATTCCGGTCCGGGTCTATTTTGGATTGCGGGCACATGTGTGCCGCCGAGGCGGCCAAATGCCGCGGTGCGGCAGAGGAGTCAGAAGATGAGTCGGAAATTGTATGTGGGAAATCTCTCGTATCAAACCGAAGCGGCCACGCTTCAGGAGTTGTTCGAGCAGGCGGGTACGGTCGAGGCGGTCAAGGTCATGAAAGACATGGCCACCGGACGGTCGCGCGGATTCGCGTTCGTTGAGATGAGCACGGACGAGGAGGGGGCCAAGGCCATCGCCGAGTTGAATGCCCATCAGTTCGAAGGTAGAAATCTTACCGTCAACGAAGCCCGGCCAAAGTCGGAGCACGGCGCCGGGTTCGTGAATACGGGCTCGCGTCGCGATCGCAACGAACCGCGCTGGTAAGAGCGCATCGAGAGGGGGAGTCAGCCGAATTCGTTCGGCTGACTCTTTTTTTTGGCGCTCATCGCTGGTAGACTGAAACAGAAGAGGTCGAGACCATTGTCACTCACAGAAAAGCACTATCACGCCGTCCAGTTCTACAAGGACGAAACGTCCCTGGCCGGCACAGTCGCGCAGTTCCTCGCTGACGGCCTGAGCACTGGTCAGCCGGGCATCGTGATCGCCACTCCTTCGCATACCGAGACGATCGTTCGCGAGCTTGCGGCGCGCGGGTTGAACGTTGCCGCCCTGCGGACAACGGGGGAGCTGCAGTTCTTCGATGCGCAGAAGATGCTCACGTCCTTCATGTCCGGCGAATTACCTGATCCGGTGCTGTTTCGATCGAGCCTTGGCGATGCCATCGAGAAGCTGTGCGCAGGACGCGCGCCGTGCCCGATTCGTGCGTACGGTGAGATGGTCGATCTCCTGTGGCAGGAGGGCAATGCCGACGGGGCGATAAAGGTCGAGATTCTCTGGAACCAGCTCGCCGCGATGTACGATTTCGCGCTGCTTTGCGGCTATGCGGTCGGACACTTCTACAAGGAAACCCGCGACCCGCGGTACTCGGATGTCGTCCAGCAGCATTCGCACGTGATGCCCGCCTCTTAGTAGCTTGTCCGGTCGTGGGAACCTCGATCCCACGTTCGGCCGCGCGAGCGCCGGAAACCGCGGAATCAGCAGGCTTTGAGCGGCATGCTGGTTGATACTGCCAACGATATGCACGGTTTCACTCAGGACCTTCGGTACGCCCTCCGCGGACTGAGAAAGAATCCAAGCTTCACGATTGTCGCCGTGCTCACGCTGGCGTTGGGCATCGGCGCGAACACCGCCATCTTCAGCGTGCTCAACGCGGTTCTCCTGCGCCCCCTTCCGTATGATGCGCCAGAGCAGTTGGCGATGCTCTGGACAGAGATTCCGACCCAGGCTCTGCGACAGGGCAGGTCCGCTTACGGTGACGTCGAGGAATGGAGGCGACAAAGCCAGACGTTCGCTGACATGGCTGTTACGGATCCCGTGAGGCCGACACTCACAACCACGACTGGCTCGGAACAAATCCGCGTTTCCAGAGTCTCGTCCAACTATTTTTCGCTCCTCGGAGTGCAACCCGCATACGGCCGCACCTTTTCAGAGAAGGAAGCCGATGAGCGGCAGCGACTGGCGCTCATCAGTCACAATTTCTGGCAGGCGCGTTTCGGCGGATCGGGCGATGCCATCGGTGCCTCGCTCGTGATAGACGGTCTTCCGTCTCGCATTATTGGCATCCTCCCTGCCGAGCTCCAGTTCGACGATACCGAAGTGTGGGAGCCGCACACGTTGTTTCCTGATTGGGAAACACTTCGACGCGCTCGTGGCGCCGGCGCCTGGTTCGTCGTCGCGAGGCTGCGGCCGGACGTCACGTTCCAGCAAGCGCAGACGGAGATGAACGCGATCGCGCGGCGGCTCGACGAACAGTCGCCGGCATCCAGCCAGCGAGGCATCAGCGTCATGCCGCTGACGCTGTATGTCACCGCACCGAGTACTCGATTGGCGTTGTGGATGCTGACCGCTGCCGTTTCGTTCGTGCTGATCATGGCGATTGCGAACATCGCGGGGCTCTCGCTCGCGCGGAGCGCCGGGCGCGATCGGGAAATTGCGATTCGATCGGCGCTGGGCGCCAGCCAGACGCATATCGTCCGGCAGTTGATTGTCGAGAGCGTCACGCTTGCCGTTATCTCGGGCATAGCAAGCCTGTTCGTTGCGTTGGCAGGCATTCGACTGATTCTGTCTCTCAGGCCCGGCGGCCTCGTTCGCATGGACGAGGTCAGGCTCGACCCGTGGGGGTTTGGCTGGGCGCTCACGTTGTCGCTCGTTTCAGGAGTGCTGATCGGGCTCGCGCCCGCAATCACGACGCTGCGCCGCAATCTGAAACCTGCGTTTCAGGAGGGCGGACGCGGCGCGTCTGGCAGTGCGGCGACGCGCAGAATCCGCCGGGTTCTCGTAGTGGCGGAATTCGCGCTCGCGATCATGTTGCTCGTCGGCGCCGGCCTTTTGACTCGCAGCTTACTGAATGTCCAGAACGTTGACCCCGGCTTCAGCACCGCGCGGGTGTTGTCGTTGCAGCTTGCGAGCCCGGTGTTCCCGGCGACGGCTCAGCGCGTGAATTACTTCGAGCGCGTTCTCGAGCAGACGAGGGCTGTCGCGGGTGTCGAGAGGGCCGCGATTGCCAGCGAGTTCTTCATCGGAGGTAATCCTGATCAGATCGTCACGGTAGAGGGCAGCACGCGAGCCGCGCCCGAGCGCGTGCGATTTCGAAGAGACGAGATTACTGCGGACTTTTTCGAGACCGTGGGCACACCTGTGCTGAGAGGCCGGACATTTTCCGCGGCGGATGGCGCAAACGCTCCGAAAGTAGCGATCGTCAATGACATGATGGCGCGCCGCCTGTGGCCTGGGCAGGATGCCGTTGGCAGGCGATTCAAGGTCGGCCCGACCGATGCGAACACTCCCTGGTTTACCGTCGTTGGAGTCGTCGGCGACATGCGCCGGCAGGGGCCCGAACATGACCCGATTCCGCAGATGTTCGAGTCGCTCGCACAGAATCCGTCGCGGCTCGTGACGCTGCTCGTGCGGACATCCACAGATCCCTCGCGCATGATGGCAGCGGTGCAAGCTGCCGCCCGGCAGGTAGAGAAGGATGCGCCGGTGTATGGCGTGACGACGCTGGAAGATCGGCTCAGTCGATTCTATGAGGAGCGCCGCTTCCAGACATCGCTGCTGATCGCCTTCGCGCTGGTCGCGCTGCTCCTGGCTGCCGTAGGCATTTACGGGCTGGTCCGATATTCAATCGCGACGCGCATGCGTGAGATCAGCATCCGCATCGCCGTGGGCGCACAACGAAGCGATATCTTTCGGATGATTCTTCGCGAGGGACTGACCCTCAGCCTGATTGGCTTGGCGTTGGGGCTTGTGGGCGCAGTTTGGATGGGTCAGCTTCTGTCTGGTCTCGTGTTCGGCGTCACAGCCGCCGATCCCGCAACATTTGTCGCCGTGTCGGCGCTGCTCACTGCGGTTGCAGCCGCGGCGTGCTACATGCCGGCCCGACGCGCAGCGCGCATCGATCCGGTCGTTGCATTGAAGTACGAGTGATCGCGCTGAAGTACGAATGATGGCATCGGATCGATCAAAAATGGAATTGGCGGGTGCCCATTCGGCACATTTTCGGCATACCTTATCAACAGTACGCCACCGGACCCTGCAAGTCCCAACCCTTCTATAGCTTACCGCCGCCCCTCATTTGCCGGTCAGGTCCGTCGTTTGCACCGCCCCTGCTGCCTCGTCACGTCAACAGGGAGACAACCGGATGGAATCTCTCGGCAAGCTCATAGTTGTCGATGATTACGCGCCGAACGCCAATGGCATGCGCGACCTTCTGACCGTCACCGGTTACAGCGTACGCGTTGCCTACAATGGCGCTGACGCACTGCGCCTCGTCGCCGAGGACCCGCCAGATCTCGTGTTGGTCGATGTGGTGATGCCTGGAATGTCGGGTCTGGAATTGTGTCGAGAACTGAAGGCACGCGGAGGCACGCGGCTGACGCCGGTGATACTCGTGACGGGGAGCCACGATCGCAGCCATCGCATGGAGGGGCTCGAAGCCGGCGCCGACGACTTTCTCGCCAAGCCGGTCGATGTGCAGGAGCTTCGGACGCGAGTTCGTTCGCTCCTTCGCGTGAAGCAATTGACGGATGAGCTCGAATCGACCGAAGCCATCATGACGATGCTCGGGCACATCGTAGAGGCCCGCGACCCGTATACAGAAGGACATTGCCAACGCCTCGCGGAGTACGCGACCGCACTTGGTGTCGCTCTGCATTTGGATCCCGTGGATCTCGATACGTTGAATCGGGGCGCCGCCCTGCACGACATCGGGAAGATCGCGTTGCCCGACACGGTATTGCTGAAGCCGGGGCGCCTCGACGCCGATGAGCTCGCGTTGATGCGTGAGCATCCGGTCGTTGGAGACGACCTGTGTCGCACCGTGAAGTCTCTGGAGCGCGTACGGCCGATCGTCCGCTCTCATCACGAACGGCAAGACGGCCGAGGGTATCCTGACCATCTTTCGGGCGACGAGATCCCCTTGCTGGCTCAGGTTGTGGCGGTGGTCGACGTATTCGACGCACTGACGACAAATCGGCCGTACCGGCCGCCCATGACGTCGAAGGCCGCGTACGAGATCATGCTCAAAGAGGCGGTCTCGGGCTGGTGCCCGGTGAAATTGGTGCAGACGTTTGTTGATCTGCACCGAAGGAGATTCGTGGACGTGCCGTTTCGGCAGAAGCCTGGAATGGCGATGGCAAACGTCGCGGTACGCGTCCCCGTCAGGGCCTGAACGGCCGCCACGCGTCGCCTGGCGCCGGCATGCTAAGCTCCGCCGCGTTCATGCCGCTCGACACACAAACAAAGATTGCGATTGTCACGGGAGCGGGAAGCGGTATCGGCAGGGCCGTCGCGATCGGGCTCCTTGAAGAGAGCTATAGCGTCGTGCTGGCAGGCCGGCGCGCCGCGTCGTTGGAACAGACGGTCCGCGACGCAGGGCCGCACGGTGCGCACGCGCTCGTCGTGCCGACGGATGTCACCGATGCCACCTCAGTACGATCGTTGTTTGCGACCGCGCGCGAGACCTTCGGACGCCTGGATCTGTTGTTCAACAACGCCGGGGTTGCCGCCCGCGGCGTTCCGCTCGAGGAGTTGACCGTTGATGAATGGCGGTCGGTGGTGGACGTCAATCTGACGGGCGCATTTCTCTGCACGCAGCAGGCCTTTCTGCTGATGAAGAATCAACAGCCGCAAGGTGGGCGCATCATCAACAACGGATCGATTTCGGCATACTCGCCCCGTCCGAATTCGGCGCCCTATACCGCGACCAAGCATGCCATCACCGGCCTGACGAAATCGTCGTCGCTCGATGGCCGGCGATTCAATATCGCGTGCGGGCAGATCGACATTGGCAATGCGGCGACGGACATGACCGCACGAATGACGACAGGAGTGATGCAGGCCAACGGTCAGCTCGCCGCCGAGCCGCGGCTGGACGTGGCGCACGTCGTGCGGGCGGTCGTCTATATGGCAAGCCTTCCACTCGATGCGAACGTGCAGTTCATGACCGTTATGGCGACGAAGATGCCGTTCGTCGGGCGAGGGTAGTTCGTGACGGTTATGCCCGGCTGAGGCCGCCTGTCAATAACAGCACAACCAGCACAATGAGAATGATCCCGCCAAGACTTCCTCCGACTAACGGGCCACCCAGGTAAAGACCGCCGCCGCCAAACAGCAACAGAAGGACAATCAACAGCACGACTAAGTTCATAGCGCACTCCTCGTGGATTTCGGGTGAACGGTTGACTCGACCATTTATCTGACGTTAGTGCATCACCCTTGCGCCTGGCTGTTCCGGATTGCACACCATGGGCATGTCAGACGACGTCTACTATGGCTGGTGGACACTTCCACCGATAGGGGAGGTATGGCCATGGCGCAACCGGAGGCTGTTACGACGGCGCCGACAATCCTTGTCATCGATGACGACGCCGATGTGCAGGGGTTTGCCGCGAAGGCGCTCGCAAATGCGGGCTATCGCGTTCTGCTTGCCGCAGACGTGCAGGACGCGTTGCACGTCGCCGCGGCCATCCAACGAAGATCGATCTCGCGCTCATCGATGTCATGTTGCCATCGGGTAATGGCATCGAGCTCGCCACGGCGTTGCTCACGAAGCACCGGGATACGCTCGTGCTCTACATGTCGGGATTTCCGCCCGATGCCATTCAATCCGTTCAACACGATGGCGGGCCGGATGGCGGATTTCTCGAGAAGCCATTCTCGGCGCAGGCGCTCGTGCAGCGCATTCAGGAGATCCTTCCTGTCCGGCCTCAGCGGGACCAGCCCCTGCCATGGGCCCGCCGTCTGGCGCCCGTGACCGCTCCGGCGACCCTCCCGTCTACAGCGGATAACGCCGATGCCGTGTACCGACTGGAAACGCCGGTAAGCTGCCCGCAGTGCGGTGAAACCATCACTACCTTGAAAGCAGTGCGGTTGTTACGCGCCCAGGTCAATTTCACATCGACACTGCCTCGCCGCGGGCGCGTTCTCGTCTGCCCAGGTTGCCTCTGCGTGGTGTCCGCGGAACTCACGAATTTCTGACTGCGAGCGGCACGAACCACCGGCACAACGCCGAGCTCCTCATCGACGTGCTGGAACGCGGTGGATATTCCGTGGTTACGCCGTCGGTCGTAATGCGAGCGACGCGCGGTCAGTTTGAATCTGGCTCAGGAATCGCGATCGCGTCAGCGTTGAGCGTTGGCGTCGGCTTGCGCGGGCAGAGACCAACGAATCGCGGTCACCGTTGTGTGGGTCTTTGTCCAGTCGATTGTCCGCAGCATGCTCGATTGCTATTTGTGGGCTGACAAAAATCGGTCCGTACTCAGGACACTCATATGTGCGGACTTCGTTGTAACCCCAGAGTCACAATCGCCGGACCTCGACGAGATAGGCGTATGCTTGGAGAAGGCCTGCCAGCCTGCCGTACAAGTGGTGAGGGTTCCCATGCGCCGTTTCATTCTCGGCATCGTCATCCTGATGGCAGTGCCTGCGTATGCGGTGGGGCAGCAACGCGACCGTTCGGAGCGATCGGCGACCGGGCGAACCGCGGTACCGCGGGAGCAAGCCGTTCAGGCGGCTCCAGCGAGGCAGACCGACCGTCATGCGGAATCGCGCGGGGAAACACGCACGCCGGCACCGCGCGAGGAGAAGGCGGATGACGCCGCGGCGTCGCCCCCGGGCCGCGAGCGCCGCAGCAGGCCGACCGCCGCTGAAACGGTGCGCGGACGCTTGCGTGATGAGCGTCCACAGGTCGCCCCGGCGCGCACCTACCGGACGAATTCGCCGAGAATCCCAGGGGACCCATCGTCAATCGCCCTGCCCGATCACGGTCTGCGGCCGTTTCCCGATCGCGACCATCGGCGACCGGGGCAAAAGGACGGAGATTACAGGCCACGCTATCGACGCCCGTACAGCGGAGCGAACGTCGTGTTCGTTCCATATGCTGCAGCGGTGGTGGTCGAGCGCGAAGTCGTGGTCGAGCGCGAATTTGTCGATGTGGCATCAGGCGCGCCTGTCATCGTCGATCAGCCGTCGCTCGCGCGGCTCATTCTTGAGATTCACCCGCCAACTGCGCAGATATTCGCGGACGGCTATTACATCGGCATTCCGGAGGACTTTCGATTCGAGGATGGAGGTGCCGTGCTCGAGCCGGGTCCCCACCGGATTGACATCCTTGCGCGTGGCTACGAGCCCGTGAGCTTCGACGTCAATCTCACGCGCGGACAATCGGCGACGTTCAGGCACATCCTGACGCCGGTTATGCGCGCGCCGCAGCCTGCATCCGATGCCGCGGTGAAAGCACCGCCCGCGGCGAAGCAACCGGTGACGTTTTACCTCATCCCCGGCTGCTACATGGGCAACGTTCCGCCCAAAGAAGCGAACCTGCCGGCGACGTGCGAGGTCGCGCGCGCTATGTCGGTTCAGTACCTGAATCGGCAGGAGCCCCAAGACGCGAACGCCATCGTAGAATGGCTTGCGTGATGGCAATGTCCCCGCGCGTTCGGGCTGTGGACGAATCGAATCTTGAAGTAGCTTGCGCCTTCCTGGAACAGCACGCGGATACTTCGATGTTCCTGCTCGGCAACTTGGACGTGAACGGTCCGCGCATCAGTCCGGCTCTCAATTCCGGCAATTTCAAAATGATCGAGAACAGCAGTCATGTGTGCGCGGTCTTTTGCCTTACCCGCCGCACTGCCATTCTCGCTGAGGCAGGTGGTCGAACAGAATTTGCGCAGACTATCGTCGATGCCTGTCGCGAGGAGCCCATTTCCATCGGCGGCGTCATGGGCGAGTGGCGGTTGGCCGAGGCGATCTGGTCGATCCTGCAGAGCGCGCCGGGCTTTCGCGAGGTGTTCGCATCAAAAGAGATCCTTCAGGCGCTCGACCTCAGTCACGTCACACGACCCAATCCAGATTCCCGCGTTCGACATCTTGCGGCTGACGATTTCGAACAATGGGATCGCTTGAGCGCGGGATTCTGCGCGGAGGAGGGAATACCGTTGCACGGGACGCCGGACGAACGAGGGAGACTGTTTCGCCGCAGTGCCGAGGCGCGCCGCTGGTGGGGTTACTTCGAAGATGACCGTTTGGTCGCGATGGCCTGCCTCAACGCCGTCTACAAGCGGCTTGGCCAGATAGGCGGCGTTTACACACTGCCGGAACGTCGCGGCTTCGGGTTCTCGAAGGCGACGATGAACGCGCTTCTCGCTGACTCGGTCCAGGTGCATGGATTGGAGCGGCTCATCCTGTTCACCGGCGAGCATAATGAAGCCGCTCGGCACATGTATAAGACTCTTGGCTTTTCTACCATTGGCGATTTTGCGCTGCTCATGTGCGACCCAATGGCGTAAACGCTTATCGGTCGCATCGTTGCCGTTCAAGCTCTCACTGGCCAGCTAACGTGCTACGCGGCGATCGCCGCCTCGAACGGAAACACCGACCTGTCGCCCAGTGGGGTAATGACGAGCACGCCACAGGTCAAGCTCTCCGCGTCGTCCGGCATCGAGCCGGGAATCACGATGTACCGCGAGCGGCCACCGGCGCTGCGCAGCGGCTTGGCGCCGGCGGCCCAGTGAAGACGGAAGCCGAAGTCGAACGGCTTGACCACGCCGTCGCGTTGCACCGTGCGCGACACGTATTGCTCGGGGGTATCGGATGCATGGAGGGAGTACATCGGGAGTCGGCTGTACGCCAGAAAGGTCCGCGCCCCTTGGCGGCGTGCGATCGCAAGCGCACCGTCGAGCAGCGCCTGAGCGATGCCGCGCTGTCGCTCCCGCGGATCGGTGGTGATCCCGATCCCGAATACGACCTCGCCGTCGGCATCGTGCAGCGCGCCGCCGCCCAGCCGACCATCGTCCGTCGCGGCATGCCAGTCGCGGGGCAGGCGATAGCGGGCGCGGATCTCGGTCCAGCGTTGTTCCCCGGGAAGCGCCAGCAGCTCGTCCGGACAGCCGCCGAGCAGCTCGTCCAGGGTCTCCGGGTGGATCCATCGCGGCCGGAACGTCGAGATGGCGCCGACCAGCTTCCCGCCCGCGCCGAGTCGCGCGACGATCATGCCGCCGAGCGCGACCCGGCGGCAGAACCGATCCCGATCCGCCTGCATCGATCCCACCTGGGGCCAGCCTCGCCGCTCGAGCTCGAGGATCGCATCGATGTCGCGATCGGTCGCCAGCTCGACGATCAGATCGCGGGTCACGACGCTATCTTCCCGGTGGCGGCCTGCCCGGGTCCGGACAGGGCGGGCAGGACGAGGCACCGGAGCGACCCGCCGCCCTTCCTGAACTCCGACATCGGATAGGTCTCGACTCGGAAGCCGCACCCTGCGAGCTTGCGCTCGAGCCCGCTGCTGCAACCATCCATCATGACCGTGTCGCCGAGGACCAGACAATTGCACGCCTGGTGATCGAAGATGTCGCGCTCGCTCACGGCGATCGCGCGGCCGACCGCGCGCTCGAGCTGCGCCCGGCCCGCGGACGTGAACGCATCCGGGTAGAACATGATCGTGTCCGCGTCGAGAAACGCGATCGCGGTGGCGAGATGGTAGAAACGCGGATCAGGCAGCTCGACCTCGGCAACGACGTCGACGAACGGCGCGAACCGGCGGAACGCATCGAACCCGGCGCGATCCGAGCGCTGGCCGTATCCGAGGATGGCGCGGTCGCCCCAGACCGTGATATCGCCGAGCCCCTCGAGGACCGCGGACTCGGGCGGTGTGATCACGCGATAGCCGAGGTGGCCGAACGCCCGTGTGTAATGGTCAGATTCCGGCTGGCGTTCGCGATGACGGAACCGGCTGCACAGGAACCGATCGCCCAGAACCAGCCCGGCGTCGCCGAGGAACACCATGTCGGGGCAGCCGTCACGCGGCTCGATGAACAGGAGATCCAGCCCGCGCGCTTCCAGCGCGTCGACGAGGCGAGACCACTGGCGCCATGCCAGCACGCGATCCACCTTCACGCTGGGATCCATGAACGGGTTGATCGAGTAGGTGACGTCGTAGAAGGTCGGTGGACAGAGGAAGGTTCGAGTCATCATGGTTGCAGGATTAACGTCCGGGAGGTCGATACCGAACGTCTGCCAGGAGGGCGAGAAGAAGCGTCCGCTCGAAGCCGCAGACGCTTACATTACGGATTGCTTTACCGCGATGATCGAACGGACGATCACTTACCTTCGGACGCGTTCAAACAGCTTGGCGAAGGCCTGGAAGCAGCGTGACGTGCGCCGGGCGAGGAAGGCGATGCGCTTGGCCCACGTGGGCCAAGCGAGCTCAGGCGCATCGAGGAAGGGCGCAGGTCGCAACTTGTTGATGTGTTTGGCGCCGGGGGCGGGGATCGAACCCGCACGACGCTTTCGCGTCACTCAGATTTACTAATGATTTTGACGATTTTGAGGGTAGAGGACACAATTTACACCACTGGATTTGAGGAGGGGAGTGGTAGGTATGAGAGACAGTGGTGAAAAATCCTGTGGCCTGCCGCCAAACGGCCTGCTGGAATCGATCCCTGAGCGGTTCCCACCTACGCGGATTTCCGCCTGTCTTTCATGGGTCTGAGTGTGACGAACGCAGGCTGACGCCTATCGGGCGCGACGACCTGCCACGAGTGAGTGCATCCGCCGCAGTAGTAAAACAGGGTAACGGTGGTGCCAGTGAGAGGTTCACAGTAGGCATCTTGGAATATGTCGATGCCATGACAGGAAGGACAGTGGACGCTTGAATTGATCACGACGCGATTGTAGGGATTTGTCCTACACAAAGATGTGCAAAATTGGACAGGCGCATCACACGTAAAAGTTGGCCTTTCTTTCCTTTCCCGAGCCGGTCGTCAATTTATAGGAGCGACAGTGGTAGGCATGAGAGGCAGTGGTGAAAAATCCTGTGGCCTTGCATAGGGCTCGAAAACTATTCATTGGTGGCCTCAGTAGGAAAGTGAACTGCGGCTTGCTCCTGAAGCCACCGGATCGCATCGTCATACCTGTCTACGGTTGCCCGAGCTTTGAAGCCGTTCGTCTCATCCCCGAGAGCAACCGCAAAACCCTCATCGAAAAATGTTGAGATGCAGAAGTTGATCTCGCGGTCATAGAGGGATTGAAGGGTGTGGGCGTGGTTCATTTGTTCAGTGTAGAACGATATTTGATACCGTTTCATTCTCGCGACTCATCGCTCACCGAACTCCAACCGCTTGCAAGGCGTCGTTGGCAAGGCGCTGTCGGCTGCTCCAGTAGTCTGGCCACGGATCTCCTCCACGAAACCGAGGAACCTCCTGAGCGTGAATCGCTCAGGTAATTTTGCAGGCGTTAATTGACTCCACGCAATGGGCTTGGACACCGGCGCGTGTGGGCGTGCTCAGAGCGAAAACGCTGAAATCGATGTATTCGTGCGGTTGTTGCGCAGGTGTCGATCAGAATCTTCCGCTGACGTCCACTCTTTGCGAACTGCGTCGTGTACAGATCGAAATTCTGCGTGACGAGCAACTCGGCCAGCGCACGGGCGAACGCAAGGCATTCCGACCAGTCGCGCTCAGGTTGAATCGGCACCACGATATGCAGACGACCACGCCCGCCTGTCGTCTTCACCCACGAGTTCAGCTCTAATGCGTCGGCCCGTCAGAGTGGGTTGTAGCAGCACTCGGTGTGCTGCTGTGGCACATTCCCAACAACTCTTGCGTGCGGTAGTAATTACGCGCTGTATACGTCTAGCGTATGTTCCACGCCGGCACATGGCCTCGCAAACACGGATTTGACATCACACGTTAAACGTCCTGATCGAAAAGACTTAGCAAAAAAGCTAGCGTGGCATCTCGGTTGCTCTGCCGCTATACATGCGAATGGCACGTTTAACACTACTGGTTGTCACCGTCCTGTGCGCCGCCACTGCGAATCCCGGTGCGCAACGCGCCGCTTCGCGCGGCCATAAGGCCGACCATGCCAAACTCGATCGATTCCTGCAGCATACGGTTCGGACCCACGCGGCACATGATCGCGTCCGGGTCATCATTACCGCGCGGGCGGATGCAGGCGAAAAGATAAAAAGCACGCTCGAGCAGTTACATGGCGGTGTGCTCGATGAACATCTTCTTATTAACGCTGTTACGGCGGAACTGCCGGTGGGCCAGTTGCACGCTCTCGCCGCGCGCAGTGACGTTATGGCGGTGTCGATTGATGCTCCCCTGCAGGCCGGAGCCGACAATGTCGGCACACTGGCGGAGAACATGCTTCTGCCAACGCTCGGCCTCATCGGGTCACCTGAGCTTGGGAAGGACGTCGGCGTGGCCATCCTGGACTCCGGGATCGTGAATAACGACCAGATTCCTGTAACAGTATTCTTTGATTTTTTGAAGGACGGCAGCAAGGGCAGCAAGCAGTACGACGACTATGGCCATGGCACACACGTGGCCGGCATCATTCGCAACAAAGACGACAAATCCGATGCCCGATATCGAAGCGTTGCGCGCGGCGCACGCCTCATCGGCATGAAAGTGCTAGACGAATACGGGTCTGGCTACAGCAGCACTGTAATCAAAGCGATCGAGTTTGCCATCGCGAACAAGTCGCAGCTCAAGATTGATGTCATCAACTTGTCTCTCGGCCACCCCATTTACGAGGCGGCCGCAACCGACCCTCTCGTCCAGGCCGTCGAGCGGGCGGTTGCCGCGGGCATCGTCGTGGTCGTCGCGTCGGGAAATGAAGGCATCAACCGCGAGACGGGCACCGTCGGCTACGCGGGCATTGCATCACCCGGCAATGCGCCGTCGGCAATTTCCGTCGGCGCGGTTGACACGAAGAACACACTTACGCGTACGGATGATGAGGTCGCTCCCTTCAGTTCTCGCGGACCGACATGGTACGACGGCTATGCGAAGCCGGACATCGTCGCGCCAGGACGGCGCGTCGTGTCCTTCATGGCGAAGGATAGTTACCTCTACAGGAGTTATCCCGGGTGGTACGTGAACGCGGCCACGCGGACGTACATGGCGCTGAGTGGAACGAGCATGTCAGCCGCCGTGGTGACCGGCGTGGTTGCGGATGTCATTCGAGCGAGCCGACTGAGCAACAACGGCCGTACACCCACGCCGAACACGGTTAAGGCCATCCTCCAATTCACCGCCACTGACGTCCCTGGTGCTGACACGCTGAGCCAGGGAGCCGGGTCCATCAATGCCGCTGGCGCGATCACACTTGCTGGCGCGATCAATACCGGTGTCCCGGAATATTCATGGTGGCTCAGCAGGTTCCTTGCGCCGCTCACCACTCTTTCCAATGGTGAGGTGCTCAATTGGGCACAGCGCGTGGTCTGGGGCGATCGACTCGTGTGGGGAGATTCGATTTACACGAACGAGCCGGCCTGGGCTCTCCGACTGGTCTGGGGCGATCGGTTAGTGTGGGGAGATCGCCTCGTCTGGGGCAGCGCGGAGGAGAGTGTCGTCTGGGGAAATCGCCTTGTATGGGGTTCGCGCCTGGTCTGGGGCTCGAACGTGCTCGCCTATGACGCAGACGGCACGTTGATATACGGGGATCAGATTCCATGGGACACGGTGACGGGTGAGCGCTTGGTGTGGGGATCACTAGACCCTGCGACCGGGACAACCGCGGATGAATTGGGCTTTGCATGGACTCCGGTATTCTGAGTACGCCTCGTCTCAGTGGAGTAACGCACATCGCGGAACGGTCTCCCGCCCGCGTCGCGTGGCGCGCAGCACTGCCGATACTGCGCTCGCGGACCGCCGTACTTCGGGAAGTAACAAGTGGCGACGCGCGTTCGCTGAACGTCGCGTTAAGTACGCCACCAGTGCAGCAGTATCTGCCCGCGGGTCCGACGACCGAGGATCAGTTCGCACGGTTCATCCGCTGGGTCCGACGCGAGCGCCGGAGAGGTCGATACGTGTGTTTCGCCGTGGTGCCGCACGATCGACGTACCGCTTCCGGTTTGTTCCAGCTCTGGCCGGTTGAACCCGGCTTTGACACAGCGGAAGTGGGTTTTGCGCTGGACGAGGCCCTCTGGGGGACTGGCACCTTCATCGACTGCGCGACCGCCATTATTGATTTCGCGGTCGATGTGCTGAATGTTCGTCGGCTAGAGTGCCGTTCGGCCGTCACGAACGCGCGCGGCACGGCGGCTCTGATCAAACTCGGTGCAGTGCCGGAGGGGACACTCCGCCGCTGCTTCCGATGCCCGAGTGGGCTGCTCGATCACACGATGTCATCCATCCTCGCCGAGGACTGGCGAGAGCGGCGCACGAGCGGACGGAGGTGTGTGTGAACCACAACCTGTCGTCTGCGGGTCGCACCTACGTCTTGTCCATAGGCTCCATCGGCATGTTGCCGGTCGCATGGGCAGTATGGAGCTTGGTCGCGCATCCGCCGCATCTCGCGTGGTGCCTCCTTGCTGGCCTGGCATTTCTCAATGGGCCACTCAGCATTCGTATCCCATCGATGCGGGCGACCATTTCGGTGTCCGAGGGAGTCTTCTTCACGACCGCGCTCATGTTCGGTCCTGCGGCTGCGATAGTAGTGGCGGCGATCGACGGACTGGCGGTCTCGCTGTGGAGCCGCAAGCGGTCCGGGATACAGACACTGTTCGGCGTGGGCGAGCCGGCGATCTCATTGTGCCTCGCATCGTCACTGTTCTTCGAGCTGGCCGATGTGCCACCGCTCCTCCACCAAGTGACGCCCTTCGTTCCACTGCTGCTGCCACTGCTCGCGTTCATAGTGGTGTACTTCAGTCTGAACACGTTGCTCGCGGGAACCGCCGTCTGGCTAGACGTGGGGGGCGCGCCGTGGGCACTGCTTCGGCAACATCTGCCCAATCTCGCGGTCGATGTGAGCGTCAGCTTGGCACTAGCTGCGGTGGTCATCCAGATGAGCGGGAGTGCCGCCCTTACCGCGCTGGTCGTACTGGTACCTATGCTGCTCGCTGCGTACGTGTCTTCGCACCACACGGCTGGTCGGCTCGAGGATTCCAATCAGCACCTGTCCGAATTGCGGCGATTGTACGACTCGACCATCGAAACGCTCGCGATGGCAATTGATGCGAAGGATCAGGTCACGCACGGACACATTCGGCGCGTCCAACTCCTTAGTACGCGGTTGGCGCGAACGCTCGGCGCTGGTGAGTATGAGGTGCAGGCGCTCGAAGCCGCCGCACTGCTACACGATCTAGGAAAGCTTGCCGTGCCTGAGCATATTCTGAACAAGCCGGGTCCGCTGACGCCCGCGGAATATGAGGAGATGAAGAAGCACGCCCCTATCGGCGCCTCGATTCTCGCAAAGATCGAGTTTCCCTTTCCCGTCGTGCCGATCGTGAGGCACCACCATGAGAACTGGGACGGCACGGGGTATCCGGACGGGCTGTCCGGAGCCGCGATACCGCTGGGGGCGCGCATTCTGTCGGTGGTCGATTGCTACGATGCCCTGACGTCAGATCGCCCGTATCGTCGCCGGATGACACACGAAGATGCGCTTGAGATCATCCGTAGCCGCAGCGGTCGGATGTACGACCCTGCCGTCGTCGAGACCTTTGTGCGTGTCCAGACGGCGCCCGACGCGGAAAGCGACCAGACGCCGGTCGAGTTCCAGGGGCCGCTGCGCAGCCGGGTTGGTGAGATATCACGGTCAACGAGCCAAGTCATAGCGATCGCAGCGCCAACACCCTCGCGGCAGAATCATCGGAACCGGCTGAACGAGTTCATGGGCACACTCGAAGGGGCCAGTTGGGAACATGCCGCCCACGCCGTTGCCACATTCCTTCGAAAGGCGCTGCCCGACTCGGTTGCCGTCCTGTTCCAGTTCGATCCGACCACGCATACATTGGTTACGGCTGGCATGCATCGCGCGTTCGATGCGCGAATACCGGAGAGGATGATTCTCGGACACGGCGTCACTGGCTGGGTCTGCGCGAACAAGCAATTGATGGTCAACGCCGATGCAGAACTCGACCTTGGTGAAATTGCACGGCTCACATGCCCGCCACTGCGACTGTGCATGAGCGTCCCCGTCCTAGATGGTGATGATGTCGCAGGCGTCCTCACCGTGTACTCGCCATACGCGTTCAGTGAGACGGATCGCATGCTCATCGAATCACTCGCGGAAAGGCTGCCTTCCGCGTTATCCGGGTCGCGCAAAGTCGCTCTTGCCCTCAGTCCTCACCTTATCGCGATTGGCTCGAAGGCTTATCACC